>NZ_JAKNQY010000033.1 GCF_024494355.1 Pseudomonas sp. Q11
GGGCCATGGATGGCCCTTCGCGGCGGGCCCACGGAGCAATGCCTGCGTTCGGGCATGCCGAGCCTAGGCGAGGCACCGAGTGGTGGGGCAAGACCTTTTGGTTACTTTTGGGGCGTTTGCCAAAAGTGACCCGCCGTAAGGGCGGAACCATAACCCGCCGTTACCGCAGCAATGGATATGTACTCGGTCATAAGGTCAACAAACCTCACCCCCAACGCCGAGGCTCCCCAACCAACTGCCCCTGCACCCCAAACAACCCCATCTCACGAATCACCGCCAACTCCCCTTCCGTCTCAACCCGCTCAGCAATCAACGGCAGGTCAATACTGTGAGCAGCACGCTGGATCGCTTCAATGAACAGGCGCTTATCACTTTCCTGGTCAATCGCGCGGATATAGCTGCCATCGATCTTCAGATAAGCCAACCCCAACCGCGACAAGTTGCCGATCATGCTGAACCGCCCACCAAAACGCTGCAGGCTCAAGGAAAAACCAAGCTCGCGCAGTTGCCGGGTCAATTGTTCGAGCACGGCCTGCTCCGGCAACTGCTCTTCGCCTATTTCCAGGGTCAGGCGCGGCCCGAGGTTGGCGTGGGCCCGCAGGACCTCAAAGATTTTGTTCAGTGCCTGAGGATCAGCCAGGGTCGCGGAGGACAGGTTCAGCGCCAGGGCTTGTTCGTGCCCGGCCATTTGCTTGAGCACCTGTTCGAGCATCAAACGGTCCAGGCGCGCGGTCCAGCCAAAGCGCTCCAGCCACGGCAGGAAGCGCCCGGCGGGGATGGCCTGGCCCTGCTCGTCCAGCAGCCGCGACAGCACTTTGTAATGCAGCACCACTTGGGTGTCCTGGGCGGCCACCACCGGCTGGAAGTAAAGCTCGAAGCGCTGATGGCTCAAGGCCTGGTCGAGCAAAGTGTGCCAGGCATGGTGATCGTCACCGACGCTGGCCGAAGCGCTGTGGTCCAGGCAGGCCCAACCCGGTTCGCCCTGGCTTTCGGCCTGGGCAAGGGCCTGGTCGCCGAGCTGGAGCACAGCTTGCGGCGAGTCGCCATGGACGAAGGGTGCAAGTCCGATGGAAGCCACCGAAGCCACGTCAGTCGCCCCGGTGGCACTCAGGCTCGCCAGCGCGCTTTCGAGGTTCTGCGCCAGTTGCAGCGCTTCCTCGCGCACCAGTCCCGGCGCCAGTACGGCGAACTCCCCGCCGCGGATGCGCGTCACCAGGTTGTGGGTTTCAGGATAGCGGGCGCATTCACGCAGCAATTGTTCGCCCACAGCCTTGAGCAACTGGTCGGTGCGCTGCCCCCCCAGCCGCTGGTTCAACCCGGCCAGGTCCTTGACCCGCAGCAACAGCAGATAACCGGAACTGGCCTGCTCGGGGTTGCTCACCCGGGCGTGGAGCTGCATTTCGAAATACCGCCGGTTGGCCAGGCCCGTGAGGTTGTCCTGGTACGATTCGACCCGCAGTTTTTCGCTGCGCTCGGCCTGCTCCTGGAACAACGCCTTGAGCTTTTCGACCATCTGGTTCATCGCCTGCACCACGCGGCGCAGTTCCGGGGTACGCGGCAGCTCCGGCAGGCTCAGGAACTCGCGACGGGCGATGGCATGGGACTGGTGCACCATGTAATCCAGCGGCTTGAGCTGACGACGCAGCAGCAAAGCCCCCAGCACCGCGCTCACCGCGCCGCACAGCAGCAACCAGCCCAGGCTGCCCAATGCGCTCTGCCACAGCTTGGCGAGGGCGAACATCGGGTGGCTGACCACCTCGACCCGCGCCGCCTGCTCCCAGCCACGGCTGACAATCGCATCGCCACCGGCCGGCTCCAGGCCGATGAGGTTGATGAACCATTGCGGCACGCTGCCGGCGTCGGGTGTGCCGGTGCGCTCGACGAGGGTTTTGTCGGTGGCGACATCGACCACCCGAATGGTCGCGTAATAACCGCTGTCGAAGATCGAACTGACCATCAGCTCCACCATCGCCGGGTCGTCGATGTTCGGCGTCAGGGACAGCGCCAGCGCCGTTGCCGCGTCCTGGGCGTGGGAGCGCAACTGGTTGACGTACTGGGCCCGCGAGCTTTCCAGGCTGACCATGAAGCTGCCGCTGAAGGCAACCACCAGGAACAGACAGATAGCGATCAACAGCTGTTTGAACAAGGACATCTGAGCGCGCGCTCCTAGTTAGTCGTCTCGACCGGAAAACCTTCGGCCTGCATTTTTTTCAACACATCCTGCCACCGGGACAGGCGCTTGGTGTCACCCACTTTCTTGTTGCCCTTGGCGCCCGGCAGCCACAGCCCCTCGGCATTGAAAGAGTAGACCGGCAACAGATCGGTTCGCTGGCTGGCCGGCTGGATGCCGTCGATCAGGCTGTCGAGTACCAGCGGCATGGCGTCGGGGGTCGCGTAGTAGGTGAGCACCATGTGCGCACGGTTCTGCCGCAAAGCCTTGACGTAGGTGATGCGCAGCTTGTCACTGGACACCCCGAGACGACGCAGGCTGAAATACTTGGCAATGGCATAGTCCTCGCAATCCCCGGCGCCTTTCCACAGGGCCTGGATCGGGGTCTCCCAGTAATCGACCTGACGCCACAGGTCGATGTCTTCGACGTAGCGCACCCGTTTGTTGAAAAACAGGTTCACCACCTTGAGCTGCTCAAGCTCCGGCGTCTGCTTCTGGGTCGCCAACAATTGCTGCCAGGCATCGATCCGTTGCTGCCCTTCGCCCAACGGCCCATATAACGCTTGCGCCCGTCGGCTGATCTGCGCAAAGTCCCAGTCGGCCCGCAGGCCGCCCAGCATGAGGCCGGCCAGCAACAATGCCGAACACAGCCAGCGCAAGGACCTGGTAACAGGGAAAGGTGCAGCCAAGGGAAATACGTCCAAAAAGAGCCGTTGGAAATGCGTTGGATGGTGAAGCCTGGCCGGGTAAAAGACAATGGCAAGGTGCGATCACCGCAAGCAGACTAAACTTTAGTTCAGGAACCAAGGCCGCGAGATTTTGACGGCTTGGCAATCTGTAACTAACGTTGGCTTGGATCCAATTTTTGTTACTACCAGTCAGGGTGCGTTGTCGTGACACAGAAGCCCAAACCGCTAAGCACTATCCAGGTCAACGGACCCATTCCCGCTGCCCAGGCACGCGCAATCATCGAAGAGTCCCTGCGCGAGGCCATTCTCGACGGGCGCTTGCCCTGCGGCACCGCCCTGCGCCAGCAGGAACTGGCGGACCTGTTCGGCGTCAGCCGCATGCCAGTACGCGAGGCACTGCGCCAGCTTGAAGCACAATCACTGCTCAACGTGGTTCAGCACAAAGGCGCCGTGGTAGCCCCGTTGATCACCAACAATGCGATCGAGACCTACGCCCTGCGTTCGGTCCTTGAATCTTTCGCATTGCGCCTGTCCATTCCCCTCCTCGATGCCGAGGACCTGGCCCTGACCGGCCATTACATCGAGCAACTGGAAGCCCAAACCGACCACGCTGAAATCGGCCGGCTCAACCGGCTGTTTCACATGTCGCTTTATCACAAGGCGCCCAACAGCAAACTGCTTGACCTGATTGAGCGCGAGCTCAATGAGGAGGAACGCTTCTTGCGCTTTCATCTGTCGTCCATGGGCTTGGGCAAACTGACCCAGGACGATCATCGTGCGCTGCTTGAAGCCGCTGCGGCCCAGGACATCGACAGAGCGGTTGCCCTGCTGGAGCTGCATCTGGAAAAAGCCTGCGTCACCATCCGCCGCTATCTGGAACAACAAGCAAGCCGTTGACCTGACACCCGCGCCCTGAGGGGCGCATCACTTTCTTACACATCCCTCCTACACGGTTTCTCGCCCGCCCGACGAGGCCGCAGCGTTGCCTCGCCCTGTCGCCCCATCAGTTCAATGGCACTGCCATCGATTTGGGCTCACTCTTGCGTTTGTCGATTAAAAAACAGACCTGAAGAAGTCAGCGCCTGGCCGCAGCCAGACGAATCGAAGCCAATACGCAAGGAGCACCGTCCAACCGGCGGGATGATCGGAAGTCCGACCGATGTCCCCCCCATAAAATAAAAACTCCTTATTTCCCAGTCCCCCGAAGTGCTCCGAGTGAGGCATTCACTCAACTTCTTCGATTCTGATACTTTTCAATCGGAAGGAGCGGCTTCGCCTGAATAAAACTTATATTGAAAGTTTTAACACCCCTCTTCGCGCCCAATAAAAACCCCTCTTTAAATAATTAAAAAATCACTTGCCGCTTACTTGTTTCGTGTATTAGTTTTTTATCCGTCGAGTCGTTATCGACCGCTTACGTTTATGGCCAAGGCCTGAAAAACCTTGCTCACATGCCATAAATGCGTAGTTAAGACGAGCACTTCAATACTTTCGAAACTTATGGACTCCGGTTCAGGCGCCCGCTCGCTTTTATTAAAGCCCGGGTATCTTTTCCGAATAAACATCATTGATGAGGACGTTCCGATGCTGCCAACCAAAGAACAACTATCTCTGAAAAAACACGCCCTTGGCCAACACCCGGTTTTTTCCGAAATAACATCAATCGATCTGTTACGCCGCTTTATGCAAAGCCATGTCTTTGCCGTGTGGGATTTCATGTCACTGACCAAACGGCTGCAACGGGAGCTGACCTGTGTCCACCTGCCCTGGTTGCCGCCAGCCGACCCACACGCTGCACGCTTGATCAACGAAATCGTCCTGGGCGAGGAATCGGATGATCGCCCCGGAGCCGGCTATTGCAGCCACTTCGAACTGTATCTGGACGCCATGCGGGAGGTTGGCGCCGATACCCGCGCCATTGAGCAGTTCATCACCCTGCAACAGGAAGGCGTCAGCCCCGAGACGGCGCTGGAGAGCGTCGAAGTGGAGCCGGCGGCGGCCCGGTTCGTCCGCCAGACGCTGCAAACGGCGCTGCATGCACCGGCCCACAGCGTGGCCGCCGCCTTCGTGCATGGTCGCGAGAGCGTCATCCCGCAGATGTTCCAGCGCATGCTGGACGCCTGGGGCATCGGCCTGGATCAGGCGCCGACGTTTCGTTACTACCTGCAGCGGCACATCGAAGTCGATTCCGAAGACCACGGCCCGGCAGCGGAAAAACTCTTGGCCCGGCTGATCGATGGCGACCCGCAACGCGAAACCGAGGTGTTGGCCGCCGCACTCGCCGCCGTCCAAAGCCGCACCGCGCTGTGGGACGGGTTACGCCAGAGCATGGTCCAACCGCTTGCGCAGGTGGCGCCATGAACGCCGTCGAATACCAATCCTTCGCCGACGCCTGGGAAAGCCGCGCCACCATCCGCACCCGGCCACGGCGCCGGGTCGAAGACGACAACAAGTTGATCTTCCCCATGAGCCGTCAACCCCTGGTGCACAGCCAGACCTTCCTCAGCCACTGCCCGCAACTGCGCGATTTTGTGCTGGTACAGAGCCTCTACAAGTTCATCAACGATGTGGTGATCTTCGAGACTGAGCTGGTGGACCACACCGCCCGGCGCATCGCCAAGAACAGCTTCGGCATCGAGTTCCCGTTCGCCTGTCGCTACGACGCAATGACGGTGGTGGTGGACGAGGATTATCACGCACTGGTGGCGATGGACTTCATGCAGCAGACCATCGACATGACTGGCATCGCGCCGATCCCCTTGCCCGATCAGATCGAGCTCAGCCGCGCCATACCGGCGACGCTGGCCCAGGCGCCGGAGCATCTGCGCAGCGCCGTGGAGCTGATCTGCATCGCCATTGCCGAGAACACCGTGACCAACGAGGTGGCGGCATTCGCCCGGGATGACTCGGTCAAGGCTTCGATCAAGGGCCTGATGGCCGACCACTTGCTGGACGAGGGTCGGCACTCCGGTTTCTGGACGCGACTGGTACAAATCTACTGGCGCAGCGCGCCCGAAGCCGACCGCGATGCGATTGCGCGATTGATGCCCGGCTTCATCAGCCAGTACCTGGCGAGCGACCTGCAACAGGCGTTCGATTTCCAGCTGATCGCACACCTGCCCGTCGACGAATCGGTGCGCCAGTCAATGCGTGAAGAGGCCAGTGCGCTGGCGTATCCCATCAATCGTTTTCACCCGTTGGTGGGCAATATCACGCGCTTTTTTCGCAGCAGCTCGATGCTGGCGTCCCCCTGCGTGCGCGACGCCCTGGCCGACTATCTGACCCCATGAGGATCCACCCATGAGACGCCTCGAAATTGCAGTGTCTGGCACAAGCCAGGCCATGATCGACCTGGCCCGGGAGCTCGAACTGCACGGCCACGGTGTGGTGGACCGGCAATCGCCGGCCAGCCACGGCGCGGTCGACCTGTTGATCGACGACGGTACGACATCGCGGGCCATTGAAGCCCGCTCATGCCTCCAGGTGCGCGTGGCGCTGCGCACGCTACCCGGCGAGGTATTGCCACAACCGGTGGTGATATTCCGCGACAGTGCGCAGCGGTTGTTGCGCCAGGAAGTGATCGCGCCGCAACGCGATGGCAATGGTCAGTCCTTGCGCCAGCGTACGCTGGCGACACTGGTCGAGACCGGCGCACGGCTGGTCAGCCAGTTATCCCGGGATGACACCTGCTTCGATCACTGGCCGACCGTGCAGGCTGACGCTGTCGACCAACCGCTGCTCGGACTCGATGCGCTGGAGCCGCTGGCGTTCGAGCACCGCCTCAATCGGCCGCCGGTGCCCTGGCTGCTGGCCGCCGCCGAGGTGCCGGTGATGCACAGCATCGAACAGCGCATGCTCGACGACGCGACGCAACCGGCCCTGTGGGTCGACGGACAACTCATCGACTACCAATCCTTGCGCCGCCTGGCGCTGAGGTTGCAACAGCCGATGCTGCAAATGCTGAAGAGCGCCGGACCTGGATGGGAATCTGGGAAAGGACCTGTAAAGGAATCTGTGGGAGCAAGGCTTGCCCGCGATGAAGACACCGATGCTCTCAAGCAAACCGCATCATCGTTCATCGAGGGCAAGCCTTCCTCCCACAGGCCTTCCTCCCACAAGGTGATCGGTGTGTGCCTGCCCAAGTCCGCGCACCTGTACGCGGCGATCCTGGCGGTGCTGGGTTGCGGGGCGGTGTACCTGCCGCTGGACCCGCAGCATCCGACACAACGTCGACGCTTCATCCTGGAAAATGCCCAGGCGGACCTGCTGCTGCACGACGGCGACAGCGACCTGGACGACCTGTCGCTGCCAACGCTGAATGTCCATCGGCTGCCTTCGCCCACGCCAGGCATCCCGGCCTCGTTGATCCGCCGCACGGTGGACAGCGACGAACCGGCCGTGGCGATCTACACCTCCGGCACCACCGGCCAGCCCAAAGGCGTGTTGCTCAGTCATCGCAACCTCAGCCATTTCTGCGCCTGGTATAGCGACTACGTCCGATTGCAACGTGACAGCCGGGCGTTGCAGTTCTCTACCATCAACTTTGACGCGTCGCTGCTGGATATCCTGCCGACCTTCATCCAGGGCGCGACGCTGGTGGTGCCCAGCGAAGACCAGCGTCGCGATCCGCAGCAACTGGTGGCGTTGATTAAGCAACAGCGCGCCACTCACGCTTTCCTGCCGCCCGCCCTGCTGAGCGTGATGCCGCTGGATGCACCGTTGGGGCTGGCGCACCTGATTACCGGCGGCGATGTCTGTGAGCCGTTCGTGATCGAACAGCTCGCACCACAGTGCCGTTTCCACAACATCTACGGCCCGACCGAAACCACGGTGCTGGCTACCACTCGGCAATTCGCTGTCGGTGACAACAACCGCAACCTCGGCGTGCCCATCGCCAATGGTCGGGTGCTGATTCTGGATGAACAACTGCAACCGGTGCCCCAAGGCACACCGGGCGAGCTGTACATCGCCGGGCCTGGGGTCGGCCTCGGTTACCTGAACGACCCGGTGCTGACCGCGAGCCGCTACCTCAACCTGACGCTGCCCGGCGGGCCAACACTGCGGGTTTATCGCACTGGCGATATCGCCCAATGGACCGACAACGGCATCGAACTGGGTGGCCGGCGCGATAACCAGGTGAAGATCCGTGGCTTTCGGGTCGAACCCGAGGAAATCGAGCATTGCCTGCGCGACAGCCAGTTGTTTCGCCAAGTAGCGGTGGGGGTCGATGAGCGGCGGCGGATCCTGGCGTTTCTGGTTCACCCCCGGGAAGAGCAAACCGGCGCCGCCCTCCAGGCTTTGCGCGAGCACGTACAAAACGCGCTGCCCAGCTACATGCACCCGGTGGCCTACGTGCAATTGCCCAGCCTGCCCTACACCAGCAACGGTAAGGTCGATCGCCGGGCCCTGCTCGCCACGGCGGTGCAAGTGCAGGTCGGTACCCAGCGACGCCAACCGCAGAACGTTCTGGAAACGCAGTTGCGGCAACTGTGGGCCGAGTTGCTGGAGCTGCCGGTCGACGACATCGCCACCGATGAGAGTTTTTTCAATCTCGGTGGCCATTCGATCCTGTTGTCGCAACTGCTGCTGGGGATTCGCGAGGCCTTCGGGCGCAGCCTGTCGATCAATCGTTTCATCGAAGCGCCCACGCTGATGACCCTGGCCAAGTTGCTCGACGATCCTGAGCAAACCAGCGCATCGACCCTCAGCCCCCAGGCCTTGATCGATGCCGAAGCGCAACTCAATCTCGAGCCGCTGCCTGTCAGCCAGTGCGGTGATGTGCACAAGGTGGTGGTGACCGGCGCCAACAGTTTTCTCGGGGTACACATTGTCGAAGCCTTGCTGGCCTGGGGTGCCACAGAAGTTGCGTGCCTGGTGCGCGAGTCCGGTGGACAAAGCGCGGCCGAACGTTTCGCCCAGGCCTTGCGGGACAATCGCCTGAACCACCTGGACCTGAGCCGCGTCAGTGTCTACGCCGCCGACATCACCCAACCGCAATTGGGCTTGCCAGACGATGTCTATGCCCGCATCGACCGCACCTTCGGCGCATTGGTCCACAACGCCGCCCACGTCAATCATGTGCTCGACTACGAGTCTTTGGCGCGCGACAACGTGGAGCCGATCTTCGAATGCCTGCGCCTGTGTGAAGGGCGCAGCAAGAAGATCTTCAACTTCGTCTCCACGTTGTCGGCGTCCAGTGCCCTGGATGCCGACGGCCAGGTCCTGGAGCAGCCCGCCGCCAAGACGCCACCGATCTACATCAAGAACGGCTACAACCTGTCCAAATGGGTCGGAGAGCGGATCCTGCAGCGCGCTCGGGATCGCGGGGTGTGGGTCAATCTGTTTCGCCCCGGCAACATCAGTTTCAACAGCCTGACCGGGGTCTGCCAGCCCCACAAAAACCGGCTGATGCTGATGCTAAAGGGCTCGATCCAGCTTGGTCAGGTGCCGGAACTGTCGCTCAATTTCGACCTGATGCCGGTGGACTTCCTGGCGCGTTTCATCGCCTTCCACGCCAGTCGCTATCAGCCGATGCAGGCGGTGTTCAACCTGCACAACCCCGAGCCTTTGAGCTGGGACGCTTATGTGGCGTCGTTTCGTGACAGTGGCCGGGAGTTCTCGCTGGTCAGCATTGCTGACTGGCAACGGCAACTGGGCCGGGTCGATGCCGACAATGCGCTGTTCGGCGTACTGGGTTTCTACCTCAACGGCTTCGAGGAAGACATCGGCGACATCTCGTTGATCAACCACGCCAATGCCCGGGCCGGCGTACGGCAGATGGGTGCCCGCTACCCGGAAAAGTCCCCGGCCCTGCTGCGTCGCGGCGCCGATTACCTCAAGGCCATCGATTTCATCTGAAGCACCCTCAACGGTAAAAAAGGAGCAAGACCATGAATGCATTTCAACCCGACACCTTGATCAAGAACCCCCACGCCTGCCACGTCGAAACGTCAGTGGAAGTCCCCGCCGACGCGGCGAACGTCTGGGCTGTGGTGGGCAATTTTGCGGGGTTCGATCAATTCATCCCGGCACTTGATCACATCGAAATGACCGGTGAGGGCGTGAGGTCCCTGCGCAAAAAGTTTTTCCGCGACGGGAAAAATCTGGTGGTGGAACAACTCAACAGCCGTGATGACCAGGCCATGCACATGACCTGGACGCTGATCTACAACACCCTGGGCATCGACAACCTGTGGGCGGCAATGCGCGTCGAGCCCCTGGCGGATAACCGCTGCCGCGCCACCTGGACCATCATCGCCGACCACACCGATGCACATACCCCGTCCGGCTTCCGGGATTTCCTGCAAGGGTTTGCCGATGAGGCTATGGGGAATGTGCAAGTGATCTTCAAGTAAACACCACTCCCTTGTGGGAGCGAGCCTGCTCGCGATAGCGATGGGTCAGCTTGCATCACTGCCGGCTGTGCCACCGTCATCGCGGGTAAGACTTGCTCCCACAATTTTCCGAGTCGTTCGCAGATCCCCATCCACCACAAATCCCCTGTGGGAGCGGGCTTGCTCGCGAAGACGGCAGCACGGTTGGCGGTGATGTCGGCTGAGGTCAGATCTTGAAGCTGTCCACCAACTGCTTCAGGCGATTGGCCTGTTGCGACAAGGCATCGCAATCCCTCAGGGTTTCATTGAGGTTGGCGACGCTTTGCTGGTTCAGCAGGTTGATGTGGCTGACGTCCATGTTGAGGGTTTCCACCACGGCGGTCTGTTCTTCGGTAGCCGCGGCCACCGACTGGTTCATGCCGTCGATTTCGCCGATGCGCTGCGTCACGCTGACCAGCCGCAGGCCGGCCTGGTTGGCCACTTCCACGCTTTCTTCGCTGGAAAGCTGGCTGGCGTTCATCGTGGTCACCGCTTCACGGGAGCCGACCTGGAGCGAGGTGATCATCTTGTGGATTTCTTCCGCCGACTCCTGGGTGCGGTGCGCCAGGTTGCGCACTTCATCGGCCACCACCGCAAACCCGCGCCCGGCTTCACCGGCACGGGCCGCTTCGATGGCGGCGTTCAGCGCCAGCAGGTTGGTTTGCTGAGAGATGCCTTTGATCACGTCCAGGATATGCCCGATGTTGTCGGTGCTGGCGTTCAGGGTTTCGATCTGGGTGCACGAGAGACTGATCTTTTGCGACAGCTCGGTCATCGCCTGAATGGTTTTTTCCACCACCTGGCGTCCGTCATCGGCCTGCTCGCTGGCGCCGCTGGCCTGTTGCGAGGCGTCGGCGGCATTGCGGGCGATTTCCTGGGTCGCGGCGCCCAGCTGGTTGATGGCCGCTGCCACGCTGTTGGTGCGGGCGCTTTGTTCGTCGGAGCCGATGAGCGAGGCATTGGACGAAGTCATCACCCGCTGCGACAGGTCATGCACCTGTCGAGTGGCGGAAGACACTTCCGAGATCGACGCGTGAATCCGTTCCACGAACTGGTTGAATGAACTCCCCAGCTCACCGAACTCATCCTTGCCCTGTACCACCAGACGCCGGGTCAGGTCGCCTTCACCTTGGGCGATGTCCTGCATGGCGCGCCCCATGGTGGTCAAAGGACGCATCAACACCTGGATCAACAGGCTCAGCAACAACGCAATGGCCGCCACCGCCACAAACATCGCAATCAGCGCCGATGTGCGGAAATGGCTCAGGGGTGCGTAGGCTTTGTCCTTGTCGATCGACAGACCGATGTACCACTGGGCATTCGGCAGGCCCGTGACCGGAGTAAACGAAAGAATACGATCCTGCCCATTGAACTCAACTTCCTGGATGCCTTTCTCGATGCGCACCGGCGTACCGGGATAGATATCCTTGAGGTTCTTCATCACCTGGTCCTTGTCCGGGCTGACGATGACCTGCCCGTCGCCGCTGACCAGAAACCCATGGCCGATGCCGCCGAAATCTACCGAGTTGATGATTTTCACCAGGGTTTCCAGGCTCAGATCGCCGCCCACCACACCGAGCAGTTCACCGTTGTGCTTCACCGGCAGGGCGATGGTCACCACCAGGCCACCGACCGCTGCCATGTAGGGCGGGGTCAGCATGGTTTGATCGGCGGTGACCGCCTGTTTGTACCAGGGACGCTGACGCGGGTCGTAGCCGTCGGGCATTTTGGCGTCAGGGCGCTGGGTGAAGACGCCGTTGGCCTGGCCCACGTAAGTGAACTGGAAATTCGACGTCAACGCCGGCTGATCCACCAGCCCCGGCAGATCGGCACCCGCGCCCTGGTGCGCAATATTCTGCGCCAGGTTTTCCAGCACCAGCACCCGGCCGCTCATCCAGTTCTGGACACTGCTGGCCGTCAGGTCGCCAGACTGTTGGATGGAGGATTCGAGACTGCTGCCAATGGTGTTTCGTTGCAGATAATCGTTGTAGAGCGTGAACAGGGCAAAAGCCAGAACGACCACACCAGAGGCGGCCAGCAGGATTTTATGGCTGAACTTCAGATTCATCGACAGGCTTCTTATGCAGGGAGTGGGGTGCATTCCGGTTGCAGCATTCATGTCACAGCGCGGGCGGACTTTTGGTCTGCTCCACTTTGGTGCACGCATACAACGCTGTCGGCAAAAGTTAAAAAAATATTAGCCCTTTGAACAAATGGACGACGGAAGGACACAGTGTGTCGAACGGTGGTTGCAAATTCACTGACCGCTGATGACAATGCGACCTATTATCATTTGTGATATCCAGGCCTTCGCGTTCATGTCATCTCCCGAGTTTGCAGTACAGGCGCTCTACAGCAACCATCACGGCTGGCTTCACACTTGGCTGCGCAGCCGCTTGGGCAATGCTGCCGACGCAGCGGACCTGGCCCAGGACACCTTCGTGCGCCTGCTACAACGCACCGAACGCCTGGAGCTCAAGTCGCCCCGCGCCTTTCTACGCACCATCGCCCAAGGCCTGGTGATCGATCATTGGCGCCGGGAAGAAATCGAACGCGCCTACCTCGAAACCATCGCCCACCTGCCGCCAGCCCAAGCCCCCGAGGCCGAAGCCCAGGCCTTGATCCTGGAGTTGCTGGAAGCCATCGCCAGAATGCTGGAAGGCCTGAAGCCGAAAGTGCGCAGGGCATTTCTGCTGGCCCAGTGCGAAGGCCTGCCGTACAAGCAGATTGCCGAACAGATGGGCATTTCCTTGCGCTCGGTGGAGCGTTACGTCGCCGATGCGCTGTATCACTGCTATGTGTTGCGTTATGAAAGCTGAGCCTGTGGATAACGTGTTGAATCGGCGCAGCGGCCCGTCACAACAGGTGGTCAGGCAAGCGATCAACTGGGTGCTGCGCCTGCGCAACCATGCTGCCAATCCGGCCTTGCGCCAACAATGCGAGGTCTGGCGCGCCGCCCATCACGAACACGAACTGGCCTGGCAGCGGGTGCAATCGCTGCACAGTGAATTGACCTCGAACCTGAGGGCGGTCCCCGGCACCCACGTCGCTCTCGACACCCTGGAAAATAGCGCCCAGCGACTCGGCCGGCGTCAGGCCTTGAAACTGTTGTCGGGGGTGGCGCTGCTAGGCTCCGCCGCCTGGCTGGGCAAGGATCTGGACTGGCAGCCGTGGAACACGGATTTCACCACTGCCACCGGTGAACACCGAGGCTTCCAGTTGCCGGACGGTACGCGACTAGAACTGAACACTGACAGCGCGGCCGACCTGGACTACACGACCGAGCATCGCCTGATCAGCCTGACGCGGGGTGAGATCATGCTCACCTGCGGTCACGATCCGGAGCGGGCGCTGTTAGTGCGTAGCCGACATGGCCTGTTCGAAGGGTTGGACGGGCGCTTCGTGGTGCGACAGGACGATGCCTGCACACGCCTGAGCGTCACCCGTGGCAGGGTCGCGATCCGTTCGCACCGAGGTGCCGATGGTGCCGCGCTACAGGTGAGCGCCGGGCAGAGTTATCTGCTCAGCTCATCGACAGCGACCCTGGTGCCGCCTCTGGATATGGACGTCGGCGCCTGGGCGGATGGGTTGATCGTCACGCGCAACATGCGCCTGGAGGACTTCCTCAACGAGGTGGGACGTTATCGCCAGGGCTATCTGAAATGCGCCGCGTCGATTGCAGACCTGCGTTTGTCAGGCGTTTTCCGCCTGGAAGACACCGACAAGTTGCTGGCTGTGCTGCCGCGCACGCTCCCCGTGCAATTACACTATCGAACCCGCTGGTGGGTCACGGTGCAAGAATCGGTCTGATTTTTTTGGCGGGTTTTGCGCGCAAGTCCGGCTAGGACAGTAAGCAACGCTTATCTGCCCTTAGCGACTCCAACGGAAACCCACAATGACTGAGCGCGTAAACCTCAAGCCCCCCTTTGGCTGCTCCACGCAAACAGGCCTGTTGCGCCATGCCATCCGCGCGGCACTGTTCTGCACGGTGTTGGGTGCGGGCGCCGTACCGATGTTCGCCGTCGCGGCGCAAGACGGTGTCACCACCGCGCGCCAGAGCTACAACATTGCCGCCGGCCCACTGAGCGACGTGCTGAACCAGTTCGCCCGCCAGGCGGGTATCACCCTGGCAAGCACCCCGCAGCAAACAAGCGGGGTCCAGTCCCCGGGACTGCACGGCGAGTATTCGGCGGACCAGGCGCTGAGCCACCTGCTCAGCGGTTCGGGCCTGACCGCCGTCAGCCAGGATGGCAGCAGCTATGTGCTGCAAACCGAGGCTTCGGGCGGCACTTTGGCGCTGCCGACCACCGACATCAAGGGGTTTGCCCTGGGTAACGCCTTGGGCAGCATGGAGGGCTACAACGCCACCCACAGCCAGATCGCCACCAAGACCAGTACCGCCCTGCGGGAAACCTCGCAAAGCGTTTCCGTGGTGACCCGCGAGCAAATGGACGACCAAGGCGCGCAAACCGTGTCCCAGACCATGCGCTACACCCCAGGCGTGTTGACCAACCCCTACGGCGCGACGCATCGCTACGACTACGTGGCGATGCGCGGCTTCAACGATGGCTCGGTGGACAACATTTACCTCGACGGCCTCAAGTCCATGGGCGACAGCGGCACCTACAGCTCCATGCAAGTCGATCCGTACTTCCTGGAGCGGGTCGACATTCTCAAAGGCCCGTCCTCGGTGCTCTATGGTCGCAGCTCCCCCGGTGGCCTGGTGGCGCTCACCAGCAAAAAGCCGCTGTACGAGGCCTATCACCAGATCCAGGCCACGGTCGGCACCCAAGGCCAACGCGGCACGGGCTTCGACTTCACAGGACCGGTGGATGATGACAAACGCATCGCCTATCGCCTGGTGGGCCTGGCGGATACGTCCGACACGCAGTTCGACCACAACAAGGAAAAGCGCTTTGCCCTCGCCCCCACGCTGAGCATCGACTTTACCGAAGACACATCGCTGACACTTCAGGCCTATCTGCAGCACGACCCCGACGGTGGTTATCACGGCGGCATGCCGGCCGACGGCACCTTGCATCAGCACAACGGCAAGCGTATCTCGGAAAACTTCTTCGAAGGCGAGCCGGGCGTCGATGGTTATGAGCGTGATCAGCAGTCGTTCGGCTACCAGTTCGAACACCGCTTCAACGATGTCTTCACCGCCCGCCAGAACTTCCGTTACCTGGACTCCCAGGTCACCAATGATCAGGTCTACGCCTACGGCTGGACCACGCCGACCAGCAACGAGTTGAACCGCTACTACACCGGTGCCGAAGAAAAACTGCATTCGTTCATCGTCGACAACATGCTGCAGGCTGAATTCTTCACTGGGGCGACTAAGCACACCGTGCTAATGGGCGCTGACTATCAGCGGCGCAAAACCGTGGTGGACTGGACCAGCGGCAGCCTGGCCCCGATCAACGCCTTCGATCCGGTTTATGGCAACTCGGCCATCACCTACTTCAGCCCCACCAGCTACCTGCGGCGCCTGGAGCAGACCGGCGTCTACCTGCAAGACCTGATCGAGATGGATAAATGGCGTTTCTCCCTGGGCCTGCGTCAGGACTGGGTGCAAACCTCGGATGAAAACCGCATCGCTGAGTTCGGCCGCCCGGAAGGCACCGAGATCAACGACAAGCGCAGCAAGCTCACTGGCCGCGCCGGCGCGCTGTACCTGTTTGACAACGGCCTGGCGCCATACATCAGCTACTCCGAGTCGTTCAACCCCAACTCCTACGCCGACAGCGCCGGCAACCCGCTGCCGCCGACCGATGGCAAGCAATGGGAGCTGGGCCTGAAGTATCAGCCGCCGGGCACGGATGATCTGTACACCGCCTCGCTGTTTCGCATCGACCAAGAGAACCTGGCGACCAAACTGCCCCAGGAAAACTTCTACCGCGCCGTCGGTGCCGTTCGCTCCCAAGGCCTGGAACTGGAAGCGCACCTGCAACTGACCGAGCAGCTCAAAGTGCTGGGCAGCTACACCTTCACCGATATCGAGTATTCGAAATCGATGATCAGCACGTTGAGCACCGCCACCGACATCATCGAAAACAAGGGCAACTCACCGACCCAGGCCCCACGCCACATGGCTTCGGTGTGGGCGGACTACAAGTTCGACAGCGGCGCGCTCGATGGCCTGCGACTGGGCGGTGGCGTACGTTATGTCGGCTACAGCTGGGCCGATGCGGAAAACACCATGAAGGTGCCGTCCTATACGTTGTTCGATGCGTCGGTGGGGTATGACCTGGGCAAGGTCGGCTTGAAAGGCGTGGACGTGCGCCTGAACGCAAACAACCTGACCAACGAAACCTACGTCGCCTCCTGCGCCAGCCTGAGCTATTGCTACCTGGGCGAAGAACGCAACGTGGCGGCGACGGTGAGTTACCAGTTCTGACCCGCTCTCTGTGGTAACTCATTCTCTGTGGCGAGGGAGCTTGCTCCCGCTGGGCTCTGTAGGAGCTGGCGAAGCCTGCGATCTTTTGATCTTGATCTTTCGCTCTGGACTCAATTGGCTGTGGAAAGATCGCAGCCTCGTTGCACTCGTCAGCTCCTACACAGCTTCTGCAGGCCCGGCGGGAGCCTTCTCCCGCACCGCACCCTCTTCCCGCACAAACCGGTTCGCCCGCCCAAACGTGCCGAAATCATTGAACCGCACGCCCATCTCGCGCATCACTTTGTGGGCCACCGGCACCGTCATCTGGCGGATGTAGAACGGCTCCTTGACCACGAAATGATGGATCCCGTGGCTGCTGCCGAAGTTGAAGCAGAACGCCTGCAACGGCCACAGCCACCACGGGTTGAGCACCTGGGTTTGCTGGATGACATTGCCCGGCTCAATGTCGCCGTAGTAATGCATGTTCGAGCTGATGAAATGCAGGCAAAAGGTGCGCAGCACGTTCGGGCCGATGATCACCACCGCTGCGATATCGATCACATGCATCACTGCCAGCGTGGTCGCCGACCAATCAATCGACGTACCAAGCAGATAGGCGACAGCGTTGGCCCCATGGAAACCGAGAAACACGTACCACGCGCCCCAGTGCAACAGCGCCAGCGGGAAATACACCTTCAGCGTGCGCTTGAGGATGCTGCGCTTGTGCGCCCAGGTCTTTGCCCGCAGCAGGCGGATGAACGCCGACATCACGTTGTCGCCCACCATCAGCAGCCGCGCCAGCCCCCAGGGCTCGCCGTTGGTGATGGCCCGCTCTTCCATGTCAGCCTCGCTGCCGGACACCTTGTGATGATTGAGGTGCAAGTGGCGGCGGATCCACGGGTTGATGGTGCTGGGCCGCGCCAGCCACACCAGGCCCATCATCAGGTTGTGAGGTACGCGTTGCTTGCGAAAATACATGCTGTGGATCAGGTCGTGTTCCAGCTCGTGGGTCAGGGACGCGAAAAAAGCGTTGAGCAGCAGGCACGCCCAGCCGGCCAGGTGACCGTTGATGTAGAGCAGCCCCGAGCCGACCATCCCGGCCAGAGCAAACGCCAGGATGCCCGCGCCCAACGCATCCTGGTGGCGCAGGATCGGGTAGCGCTGGCGCAACTCCTCGCCCCGGGCCAGGACCACCTGGCGAATATGGGCCGATCGCTGTTGTGCATTCAATCGCTCGGGGCTTGCGCAAGTGCCGTGCATGGCTTACATCCTCTTCTATCGATGTGCTCATCCTGCCGGGCGATGCCCCCTAGGGTGGTAGCCGTAAACGCCAACCTGTTGACCGCAAGCGCCAATCGCCATGACTGAACCCACCTCCCTCGCCAGTTGGACCCGCGCCCTGCGCAAACAGCTTGATGCGTTGGGCCTGGACAGCCATGCCCTGTGTCTGGAGGCCGGGCTCGATCCGCAATGGATGGACGACCCGAATGCCCGTTATCCGCTCTCGGCCACCACGCGCCTGTGGGAGTTGGCCGTGCAGGCCAGCGGCGATCCGGCGATCGGCCTGCGGGTTTCGCGCTTCGTCAGTCCCACCACGTTCCACGCGTTGGGTTACGCCCTGGTGGCCAGCGGCAGCTTGCGAGAAGTGTTTGAGCGGATCGTGCGTTATCACCCGGTGGTCAGCGATGCGTTGACACTGCACTTGAGCCGCTGCGAAGACCGTTACCGCTTCACGCTCGACGTGCCCCAGGGCCGGGCGACGCCGGCCTTTGAAGCCATCGATGCATTCGCTGCGATTTACGTGCGCACGTGTCGCAACCGACTGGGCCGCGATTACGCACCGCTGGCGGTGTACTTGCGGCGCCCGGAACCGACGGACCCCGGCCCCTGGCATAAAGTGTTTCGTTCGCCTGTGTATTTCGGCGCCGGGCAAGATTGCCTGGAATTCAACCTCGCCGATTTCGACAGCCACCTGGACGACGCCAACCCGGAGCTGGCCGAACACAACGAGACGGTACTCAAGCGTACTCTCGCCCAGCTCCAGCCGCTGACCTGGGAGCGCAAGGTGCGGGCCGCTATCGAAGCCCAACTGCCCGAAGGCGAACCCAGCGCCGAGCGCATCGCCCAGGCCATGCACCTGAGCCTGCGCAGCCTGCAACGGCATTTGGCCGATGAAGGCTGCCGCTTCGACGCGCTGCTTAACGAATGTCGGGAAAACCTGGCGCTGCTGCACCTGCGCGATCCGCAGTGCTCACTGAGTGAAGTCGGTTATCTGCTGGGCTTTGCCGATGCCAGCAGCTTCAGCCGGGCGTTCAAGCGCTGGACCGGAATGACGCCTGGGCAGTTTCGTGAGGGTTTGCGCTAGGGGTTTGCGTTGCCTGGGCCGGCCCTATCGCGAGCAGGCTCGCTCCCACATTTGATCTGTGGTGCACACAAACCTTGTGGGAGCGGGCTTGCTCGCGAAGACGGCAGCACAGTCAACATCACAGCCAACAGACCCACCGCTTTCGCGAGCAAGCCCGCTCCCACAGATGCTGGGCCGGACTCAGATTGTGGTCAGGGCCCGCAACCGCTCGATATCCAAGATTTCAATCTCACCGTAAGCCAGTCGCACAATGCCCTGGCCCTGCAAGTCCTTGAGGATCTGGTTGGTGGTCTGGCGCGACAGTGAGAGCATGAGCGCCAGTTGCTCCTGGGGCAGTTGCAAGACCCGCCGCGCCGGTTCGATTTCGCCGTAGCCTTCGGCGATCATCAGCAGGCGATGGGCAACACGTATCGGGGCGGGCATCAGGCTCAGGTGTTCGAGATTAATGAAGGTCAGGCGCAGTTTGTGGCTCATCAGCCGCGCGATATCTCGCCAATAGACCGGATGCTCTTGCAGAAACGCCATCAACGGCGCCTGAGGCAAGTGCAGCAAGGTGCACTGGCCAACGCCCACCGCGTCATGGGTGCGCGGCTGGCCATCGAACAGACAGATTTCACCAAACCAGTGGGGCGCCTCCACCACGCTGAGCAGCGCTTCCTTGCCCTGTTCGTTCACTGCGCCAATCCGTACCGCGCCTTCCAATACGGCGTACATCCCGCAGGGCGGGTCACCGCGCTGGAACAGCCGATGCCCCGGCACCAGGCGGCGCACCCGCGCCATGCCCAACAGACTATTCTGTAACTCAGCGGGCAAGTGGCTGTACCAGTGACCGGCCAACAGGTGCGAGTGCCAGGGATGCGTATTCATGGAAACTCCGGGACAAGTGTCGGCTAACTGACAGAACGCCTCATGGAACCCGGGCATCATGCAGGCATCACCTCAGGAGGAACAACAATGAAAAGCCTCGTTGATCATCTCAGTCAATACGCCGCCTACCACCGCGACCCACGCAACATCGCCACGCACTTCATCGGCATTCCGCTGATTTTCGTCGCCGTTGCCGTGCTGCTGTCACGGCCGGGTTGGCCGGCGGGCGCACTGCTAGTGTCGCCGGCGCTGCTGGTAGCGGTAGCCAGTGCCTGGTTTTATCTGCGCCTGGAACTGCGACTGGGCGTGCTGATGACGGTACTGCTGGCCCTGGCGCTATGGCTGGGCCAGGTGCTCGCCGCGCAAAGCACCTTGGTATGGCTGGGCAGTGGCTTGGGAATGTTTGTGCTGGGCTGGGTGATCCAGTTCGTCGGTCACTATTACGAAGGCCGCAAACCGGCGTTCGTCGATGACCTCACCGGGCTGATTGTCGGGCCGCTGTTCGTGGTGGTGGAGGCGGGCTTCCTGCTGGGGCTTCGCGGCGAACTGAAGCGGGCCATCGAGGAACGCGTCGGCCCCGTAGCCTTGCGCAACCAGCGCTCGGCCGTCTGAATCTGTGGAAGCAAGGCTTGCCCGCGATGGCATCGCCTCGGTCTATCAGTTACACCGAGGTGTTTGCATCGCGGGCAAGCCTTGCTCCCACAAGCTCGCTCCCACAGGAGTTGGACCATTACCGCTCAAACCTTACAGCGCACCGAACTCGACCCGAATCGTCAGCGCGCCGGTGTTATCTTTCAAGCCAGACCCGTGCTGCCCGGTCAGGTCATCGTTGATGCACAGTTGCAGTTCCCCTTGCTGATCGCCCGGAACCTGCCCCAGATCACCCACCAGAAACGGCTTGCCACCATTGCCCACGCGACCTATCAAGGCGCCTTCGGCGGCACCGGGCAAGGCATAGCTGCTGTAGTCGATGTGCCTCGAACCGCCATTTCCATCGACATTGCCGCCCTGCGGACTGGCACACCATCGCCCGCTGACGTAGCGAACCAGGCGCGGTACCAGGCCGTTGACCTGCACGCCGGTGCCCTGCCACGCGATGTTGGATTGGACCTGCATCGTCACCGCCCGCAAGTCATTCGCCAGCGTGTCCCCGGCCTGGAACGACAGCGCCGCGATGGTCAGGCTCGGGTTCGAGGTCCCGGTGCTGGGGAAGACGCCATCGCCCACCAGGAACAGGTTCTGGTGATCCCAACTGCGTTGGTATTTGTCGACCACCGATTTGTTCGGATCATCACCCATGCGATAGGTCCCCATCAGGTGCCCGGCGCCCTGGAAGCTGTAAGGCACCCCTTGGTAGGTGAACAACCCGGGCGGAAGGGGTTTGGTCAGCTCCACCGCGCCGAGCAAGTCCTCGATGATGTGAGTTGCCAACAACTTCGCCTGCCGGAATCCCTCCTTGGTGTAATCGGACAGGTCATAGTGAATTTCCGGCCGGGGAATGCCGAGCCGGTCCTTGTACTCGGTGGACGGCACGATGTAGCAATTGGCGTGATCAGGATCGTCCTCGACCTGCTCCACCAGAAATCCGATCCGGAACTGGCGGATGAATATGTCGTTGAGCTTCTGGACCAGCGCTGTCCCGTACAGCACTTGCTGGGGTTCTTTGGCCGGCGGCAACGGATTGGCACCACCGTCGTTACTGCCATCGATGAAGTCAGCCACGGTTTTGTATGGGTCGGTGGCCGGCCAGTTCCAGCCCTCGTTGCCAATTTCGATACGCCACGCCGCGCGTTGCTTGCGAAAGTCTCCGTCACGCAAGCTCTCGATACCCGCCGTGGACACAGGGCCACGGTACGGAAATACCGCCTTGCCTTCCGGCATCAGCCCCCAGGCCAGGTAGATCGGGTGGTCGGCGAGGCTGCGCCCCACCTGCCCGCTGCTGTTGGCTACGCCTTTGGGCCAGGCTGAGCTGACGGAATTGAGCAACAGCTTGGGCGTTTCGATGGCATGGGCGGCGATCACATAACGCTGCCCGACGGCCACGCCAGTGCCAGTGGCCGGGCCGTCACCCAACTGATACTGGATGAACTCCACACCATTGATGTTTTTGTCCGCCCCCACAGTCACCTTGCTGGCCACGGTTTTGTACAGTATCCGGACCTTGCCGGTGGCCAGTGCCTTGTTCATCGTCACGGTGGCATCGTACTTGGCCTGGATCGGACAGATCGGTGTGCAGTTGGTATTGCCGGCGCACACCCGGCGCCCGGCGTAAGGTTGGGAATTGCGCCCGGCCGGCGTCGGGCTGACGACCAGCGGCAAACCGTCAAAAGACTGCCCCGTCACGGCCGTGACAAAACTGCCGTCGACCAGGGACAGCGGGATGCTGTGCATCGGAAACTCATAGCCTTCGGGAAACGTCATGCCCAGATACGCCTGGTCGGCGACATTGGCCGACACGCCGATTTCCGCCTCCGCCCGGCAATAGGCACTTTGCAGATCGTCGTAGCTGATCGGCCAGTCGACCCCAACACCATATTTTGACTTCAAGCGAAAATCGTTCGGCACCATGCGCAGGCATGTCCCGACCCAATGCCAGGTCGTCCCGCCACCCACGCGCTCATAGGTACTGGTGAAGGGGAGCGGACCTTTCTGCACCAAATAGCTGACCTGAGGCTTATCCCAGCCAAGGATCAGATCGGCAATGGTCGCCCGTGGGGCGTTCTGTTCGGCCGGATTACGCGGGGTGTCCAGGCTCGTCACGGGTGGGTAAGGCGATTCCGGGGTTTTAAGCGTTGCTGTGTAGAACCGCTCCAGGTATTGCGTGCGGTTGGCCGGGATCTCGGGGCCGGACTCAAGCACCAGCACATCCACCCCGGCCATGCCCAATTGGTAAGCAATGATGCTGCCGGCCAGTCCTGCGCCAACGATGACCACCTCGGCTTGTTCGGTACTCATGACAAGGCTCCTTGCTGTCCGTTGGCAGGTACGCCGGTCAAGTCCTCAAGGCTCGATGGCTCAGCGTTCCAATAACCGAAGAAAGATTCGCTGTAGCCCATCGGATGAGCCTGGGCGATTTTCCAGGCCCAGCTGTAGATGTAGGCCTGGTCTGAGACCACCGTCGACTCACCCACTTTGAAATTCCCGGCGTCATACGGTTGGTACCAGACGCCCAGCAACCACAACTTCATGATCGACCGCGCGGCCAGCACGGTTTGCGGGATCACCGGTTGTGGCCCGGTGCCCACCAGCACCTTCTGCGCGATCAGGTCCGGGTGTAGCTTTTGCGCTGCCTGCGCGGTGTATTGGGCCAGCAACGCATTGAGCACCTCAGGGGTAATGCGCGGGGTCACGTAGTCGAGAAATATCGGCGGTAAACCGACCGGGTCAATCTGCGGCGCCAACCGGTTCACGGGAATGCCGGTCAGGGCCGATGAAAGACCCACGAATTTGTCCAGATCACTGCTCATGGCTGACTCCTTGTCGCGCCGGTGGACTGTGCGCGTTCGAGCAAATAGGTGAAATCCGCGAAGCTGGTGCGCGGCGATTCGGTGACATGGGTGGCCGCATTGCCATGGCACGCCATGCAACTGGACGACGCCTGGGGCACGGTGCCTTGGATGTAGGTTTCCAGCGTGGCGTTGGCCAGGAACGAGGGCGCGGGATTGCCCAACGGATTGGCGGCCGATACCTGGCAGGTGTCGGGTGGATCTGACGGCCACTGGGTGCTGATCAGTTGGTAGTTGGCCCAGACACTCTGCGGATTGACTGTACGCAACAGGGCTTGATAGGTGGCGTTCAGGGTTTTGGTGGCCTCGGTCAGCGGTATCTCACGCACGATCTGCGAGGGTGTCGCCTTGACCGCCGGATTCCATGGCCGGGGCGGCGGCTGGTTGATGTCGCTTTGGCTGGCAGCGTTGTAGAACAGATAAGGTCCCACCCGCTGGGCCGGGGGCGTGGTCTTTTCGGGTACGTTTTTTACATGTTCAAAGGTCGACCAGACCCACTGCGCGGCGCTGTCGGTCTTGTGAACCATGTGCAGTCCCACCAGGCCCACCGGTTCGGACTTGCATGACTCCCCGACAATGGGTCCTTTGCTCGGGTCGCTGTTTCCCGGTGTATAAACCAGCGCATCGACGGTGTGGAAATCCTGCGGGCGATCATGGGTGCCCAGCACTTTCCACGACGCTTTCACCATCACCGCGCCGACGTCCTTTGTCTTGGCCGAGCCGCAGCTGAAAGCCACGGTGTTGGTCGGGTTTGCAGCAAAAAACTTCTGCTGGCCTTCGATGCTGTACAGGCCATTGTCGACAATTGAATCGAACATCGATCGGTTGACCACGATTTCGTTGCGCGTATAGGCACCGTTCTGATCCACCAGCGGGCCGCTCTCGAAAGGCTGGATAAACTCATCCAGCACATCGGGCACCTTACCCATCTGCTGCAACAGGCGGCCGGGCTTGAGCGACTTGCACGCTTCGGGAAGCGTCGCCGGTGCGTCCCAGGCCAACGGCGCCTGCCCCTTGGCCCGGAAGATCTGGTAGCTCTCTTTCCAGCTTTCCCACACCGTCGCCCCATCCTGCTTGCCAATGGGGGTGCCGGTATTGGGATGGCCGTTGTCCAGCGCCGGCCAGTTCAGGGCAATGAAGGTCTGCCATGACAGGTCATCGAAATCGCGCTGAAGGCTGACCAGAGTGGGATGTTCCTCGGTAACCGTGACATCGAAGGGTATCTGCGGTGACAACGAGGGGGTGGCGCTGACGGATGGGCTCAATAAAACGCTTAGCAAGGCACAGCCAAACGGGCCATGCCGACTGACTTCCATTCTCATGCTTTATCTCCTTGGCATCAGGGCGCCAGGAGATAACACCGGTCCGTCATGGACTCTCACAGCCTCCTGGCAAGTCAGAGTCTAGGTAGGGTTTGGTTCAAGGACAGGTGCAAAAGTAGAACCGATCGAAGCAAACACAAGCGCTGTTATTCAGAATGGGACCGGGTCGTGACTGGAGACGCTATCGCGAGCAGGCTCGCTCCCACAGGGGACTGGGGCTGGGCCGCAGATGTTGTGGCCGACACCGATCCACTTGTGGGAGCGGGCTTGCTCGCGAAAGCGGCGGGTCAGATTGCATCGAGGGTGAATGTGTCTACGCCTTCGCGAGCAAGCCCGCTCCCACAGTTTTTGGGGGTTGCCCACAGACTTGTGGTCAACCCCATTCCACTGTGGGAGCGAGCCTGCTCGCGATGCTTTTGATCTTAAAGGTTCGCAACCTTCTGCCAGACCTTCGGCTTGAAGAACAGCGTCTCGCCCTTCGCCAGACCCACCAGGCTGTCGTGGTCCTTCACCACCTCGGCTTCGATCAGTTCGCTTTGGCCCTCAACCTTCAAAGTCACCCGGGTGGTGGCGCCCAGCGGGCGGATGTCGCGCACCTCGGCGGCGTGGTGATCCTCCAATTCCGAACGCGACAGCGAGACCTCATGGGGGCGGAACAGCACATGCCGATCCTCACCCACGTGCAGGCGGTTCGAGTCGCCGAGGAAGTGATACACAAAGTCGCTGGCCGGGTTTTCGTAGACATCGCCCGGTGAGCCGATCTGCTCGATCACACCCTTGTTCATCACCACGATCCGATCAGCGACTTCCATCGCCTCTTCCTGATCGTGAGTCACGAACACCGAGGTCAGGTTGATGTCCTCGTGCAACCGCGCCAGCCAGCGCCGAAGTTCCTTGCGAACCTTGGCGTCGAGCGCGCCAAAGGGTTCGTCCAGCAGCAACACCTTGGGCTCAACTGCCAGTGCCCGGGCCAGGGCAATGCGCTGGCGCTGGCCGCCGGAAAGCTGTTCGGGATAGCGATCGGCAAGCCAGTCCAGTTGCACCATGTTCAACAGTTCGTGGACCTTGGTTGCGATCTGGCTTTCGTTCGGGCGCTGGTTCCTGGGCTTCATGCGCAGGCCGAAGGCGACGTTGTCGAACACGGTCATGTGACGGAACAAGGCGTAGTGCTGGAACACGAAACCAACGTTGCGATCACGCACATCGTGGCCGGACACGTCCTCACCGTGAAACACGATGTTGCCTTGGTCCGGGGTTTCAAGGCCGGCGATGATCCGCAGCAGCGTGGTCTTGCCGCAGCCCGACGGGCCGAGCAGCGCCACCAGCTCACCGCTCTGGATGCCCAGGTTGATGTTGTCCAGGGCCTTGAAGGTGTTGAAGTTCTTGCTGACGTTGCGGGCTTCAATCGACATGACTTATTCCTCCGCGCTGCTGTTGCGCAGACGGTTGGTTCGGTTTTCGCTCCACTGCTTGAGCAGCAGGATCAAGAGCGCCAGGATCAGCAACAGGCTCGCCACGGCGAACGCCGCCACGTGGTTGTATTCGTTGTAGAGGATCTCGACGTGCAACGGCAGCGTATTGGTCACCCCGCGGATATGCCCTGACACCACCGACACCGCACCGAACTCGCCCATGGCCCGGGCCGTACACAGCACCACGCCATAGATCAGGCCCCACTTGATGTTTGGCACGGTGACATGCCAGAACATTTGCCAGCCATTGGCGCCCAGCAGGCGCGCGGCTTCCTCTTCCTGGGTGCCTTGCTCCTGCATCAGCGGGATCAATTCGCGGGCCACGAACGGCACGGTGACAAAAATCGTCGCCAGGACGATGCCCGGTAGCGCAAACACAATCTGGATGTCGTGATCCGAAAGCCACGGCCCGAACACCCCCTGGGCGCCGAACATCAGCACATAGACCAGGCCTGCGATCACCGGGGAGACCGAGAACGGCAGGTCGATCAAGGTCACCAGCAGGCTTTTGCCACGAAACGAATACTTGCTCACGCACCACGCGGCGCTGACCCCGAACACCAGGTTCAGCGGCACCGAGATCAGCACCGCGATCACCGTGAGCTTGAGCGCCGACAGGGCGTCGGGTTCGAAGATCGCGGCAAAGAACGCCCCCACACCCAGCTTCAGTCCCTGGGAGACCACAATGAACAGCGGCAGCAGCAGGAACAGCGCAAAGATCAACCAGCCAAGGCCAAGCAGGACTCGCCGCGACGCCGCACTGCCACGGCGGGCGGCGTTGGTGGAGGCCGCATAAATAGACGATTGGGACATCTTCGTGCCTCCTTATGGGGTTTCGATGCGCCGCTGCAGCAGGTTGATCAGCAGCAACAGGACAAAGGAAACCACCAGCATCAGCACGCCGATGGAAGTGGCGCCGGTGTAGTCGTATTGGTCGAGCTTGACCATGATCAGCAGCGGCAGGATCTCGGTTTTCATCGGCATGTTGCCGGCGATGAAAATCACCGAACCGTACTCGCCCACGCCACGGGCAAACGCCAGGGCGAAACCGGTCAGCCAGGCCGGCAGCAACGCCGGCACCAGGATGTGACGAACCACTTGCCATGGCCGGGCGCCGAGGCAGGCCGCGGCTTCTTCGACTTCACGGGGAATATCGGCCAGCACCGGTTGCATCGTGCGCATCACGAATGGCAGCGTTACGAAAGTCAGCGCCAGGGTAATGCCCAGTGGGGTGTAGGCGATCTTGAAACCCAGGTCGGCGGCAAACTGGCCCACCAGGCCTGTCGGCGCATACAACGCCGTCAGCGCGATGCCCGCCACGGCGGTGGGCAGGGCGAACGGCAGGTCGATCATCGCATCGATGATCTTGCGACCGGGGAAGGTGTAACGCACCAGCACCCAGGCCAGCAGGGTGCCGATCATGCCGTTGATGATCGCGGCGCACAGCGCGGTTCCGAAGCTGAGCTGCAGGGCCGCGAGCACCCGTGGTGCCGAGATGATTGCCCAAAACTGTGCCCAGGTGAGCTGGGCGGCATGCACGAACATCGCCGCCAGCGGTATGAGCACAATCAGACTGAGGTACACCAGGGTGTAGCCCAGCGTCAGCCCGAAGCCGGGTATGACCGGTGAGATGCGACGCGACATAAAAGTCCTTGGTTGAGAACACACTGTGGGAGCAAAAACCGGGTGGGAGCATGGCTTGCCCCACAACCCCCCCTTGCCACAGATTCAGTGTCCGGCTTTAGCCTGTAATCAGCTCATTCAGGCCCGTCCAGCTCACTGCGCCTGATAAATCTGATCGAACACGCCGCCATCGTTGAAGAACTTCGGCTGGGCGGTTTTCCAGCCACCGAAGTCCTTGTCGATGGTCACCAGTTCCAGTTCCGGGAACTGCCGGGAATACTTGGCGGCAACGTCTTTGTCCCGTGGGCGATAAAAGTTTTTCGCCGCGATTTCTTGCCCAGCCGGGCTGTACAAGTGTTTGAGGTAGGCTTCGGCGATCTCGGCGTTGCCCTTTTTCCCGGCGTTCTTGTCCACCACCGCCACCGGCGGTTCGGCGAGGATCGACAGCGACGGCACGATGATGTCGAACTTGTCGGCGCCCCCGTCTTCCTTCAGTGCCAGGAAAGCTTCGTTTTCCCAGGCCAGCAGTACGTCGCCCTGACCGTTGTTGACGAAGGTAATGGTCGAACCACGGGCGCCGGTGTCGAGGATTGGCACATGCTTGAACAGCGCTTGCACATACTCCTTGGCCTTGGCCTCGTCACCGCCGTTGGCCTTGAGGCCATAGGCCCAGGCGGCGAGGAAGTTCCACCGAGCGCCACCGGAAGTCTTCGGGTTCGGCGTGATGACCGACACGTCATTCTTGATCAGGTCCCCCCAGTCCTTGATGCCCTTGGGATTGCCCTTGCGCACCAGGAACACGATGGTCGAGGTGTATGGCGTGCTCGCCTCGGGAAGACGCTTTTGCCAGTCCACCGGCAAGGACCTGCCCAGCCTGGCGATTTCATCGATGTCGCCGGCCAAGGCCAGGGTCACCACGTCGGCCCGCAAACCATCGATCACCGCCCGGCCTTGCTTGCCCGAGCCACCGTGGGACTGTTGGATCTTCACGCTGTCGTCCGGGTGCGCTTGCTTCCAGAAACTGGCGAATTCGGCGTTGTAATCCTGATAAAGCTCACGGGTCGGGTCGTAGGACACGTTGAGCAACTCGTAATCCTTGGCAAAAGCGGCCCCTGCAAAAACAGCGCTGGCCAAGGCGGCCAGGGCATAACGGCGAATGGACGACATGGTGAAAGCTCCTGGAATTCTGGTTTTTATGGCTTCGAAATCGTTGTGGCCCTGAAAAGATCGCAGCCTTCGGCAGCTCCTACGCCAAGCTCCCCTGTAGGAGCTGCCGAAGGCTGCGATTTTTTGGCTTTTCAAGACGACTTATGACTCGGCTGCTGCAGCCGGAATTTTTCCTTGCGCTCGATCTGGACCACTTGGGCGTTGTGCACCGTGATTTCCACCGCGCCAAAACGCAGGTCCCGTAAGGCACTCTGGATCTCGCGCAAGAGGGTTGCTTGGTCCTGGCCGTCAACGGTCCGTAGAGGTGCGCTCATGCTGATGCTCCTTGAAGAATCGCCTGACAATGGACGGCACTGCCTGCGGCGTAGGAGCAATACTAGAGAGGCGTTGATATTCTTAAAAAGACTATTTAAGAATTTTTATATAACCAAAATCACAGAAAGTAGCCGACGTCCTACGGCAGTGGGATCGGAGGCTTTTCCCCTGCCAAACCCTCGGGTATTTCCTTCAAAACGCCGGGCTGTTCATGAACTAGGCACCCTGGTTTTGCACCGCTAACCTTGGTTCGTCATCGCAAAAAACGGTGACACGGACGTGCAAGTCCGGACTGGTACGCAATTGGTTATGGCTATTGACCGAGCATTTTTTTATGCTCGCGTCCGTTATGGCAATTGTGCGTGGGAGACCTTCGGGTCTGCCGGCGGTACCGGACCGGTCTTGCACACCTACGTACAGTTGCCACCTCTTCGAATGCAAGCGAAAGGATATCGACCCCAACTCTGGTACATAAAATATGGTCAAGCATTCACCGAATCCGCCGCAAAGCAGCCATAAATCCCGCGTCCAAGCGCAGGAAGAAAAAAAGCTCGAAGACGCCGCCACCCGCGCCCTCGACTACTACCTCAACCCCAAGCCCGCCTCACCGCCCGAACCCGACAAAAACCAACTCTTCATCGTTTCTCCCCACATCGACACCGAAACCCTGCTCGCCAACGCCTCCGAAGACCTGCTCTCCATCAGCACCATCGCCGCCGACCTGGCTGACGACGTGGATGACTCACGCCGCTGCGTCGCCCTGGCGATCAGCCGCATGGCCGATGGGGTGCAGTTGTTGGTCGAGCGGGCGTTGGATCATTGGAAACCAAGGAGATGGCGGCGCCTGGGGCCAAGGGGTAGCGCTTACATTGAGGCAAGCTGAGCCGGCGTCATTGCGAGCAGGCTCGCTCCCACAGGGTTCTGTGTGTCGAACCGAATCTCAAGTTCAACGCCAATCCATTGTGGGAGCGAGCCTGCTCGCGATAGCGGTGCCTCAGTCCCTATCGATGCAAGCTAAACAGACGCCTTCGCGAGCAAGCCCGCTCCCACAGTTGGATTGGGGTAAAACCGGAGAACCAGGTCGGCTGTCAGGCCGCCTCGCGAGCAAGCTTTGCTCCCACAGGTCCTGCTCAAACAGATCTGAGGGGTGTTACTCGACCAACATCAATACCACTGACGATCAAGCAATAACCGGCGCCCGGTCCCAATCCAACTGCTGAGCCGCCACGGGCCGCCCGAACCAGTAGCCCTGTCCCAGCCCACAGGCATGTTCAAGCAGGAACGCCGCTTGCTCGCGCTGCTCGATGCCTTCGGCATGCACCTGCATACCCATGCTGCGGGCCAGAGCGATGATTACCCGGACAATCGCCACGTCGTCTTCATCCCACGGCAAACCGGCGACAAAACCCTGATCGATCTTGAGCTTCTGTACCGGCAGGCGTTTGAGCCGCAGCAACGACGAATAACCGGTGCCAAAATCATCGATAGCCAGGCGCACACCCAGCTCCCGCAGACGATGCATTTGCTCCAACGCCACTTCCGGGTCGTCCATCACCGCGCTTTCGGTCACCTCCAGCTCCAGACAAGCCGGCTCCAGGCCCGTGTCGTGCAGCACCCGGGCGACCTGTTCGTACAACTCGCGACGGGCGAACAACCGGCTGGAAACATTGACCGCGACGAACGACAGCACCACTCCGGCCTGCTGCCACTGGCACATCTGCCGACAGGCCTGTTCCATGACCCAGGCATCGATCTGGGCAATCAGCCCGGTGCGCTCGGCAATGGGAATGAATTCGGCTGGCGAAACCAGCCCTCGCTCGGGATGTTCCCAGCGAACCAATGCCTCGACACCGATCAGACGGCTGGTCGCCAGGTCATGCACCGGTTGGTAATGAACCCGCAGTTCCTGCTGCTGGAGGGCGCGACGCAGTTCAAAGGCGATCTCGACGCGCTGTTGGGCATGGGCTGTGAGTTCTTCGGTGTACAAGGCATAGCCGTCGCGCCCGGCGCTTTTGGCCTTGAACAGCGCCGAGTCGGCATTGCGCAGCAACTGCCCCGCACTGAGAGCGTCGCCGGGAAACAGGCTGATGCCCACGCTGGCGTTGATGAACAAGAGCTGGCTGTCGAGGTGCAACGGTTCTTTCAGGGCATCGATAATGCGCTGGGCCAGAACCGCCGCCTGCGCCGGCTGCGAGCAGTTTTCCACCAGCACCGCAAACTCGTCGCCCCCCAGCCGGGCCAGGGTCACGCCAGGCGCAAACAGTCCGCGGAACCGCTCTGCCACGCTTTTGAGCAATTGATCGCCAACATGATGCCCCAGGCTGTCGTTGATGTTCTTGAAGTGGTCCAGGTCCACCAGCAACAAGGCGCAGCCGCGTTTGTGCAACTGCGACGACGCCAGGGCCTGCTCGGCGCGATCGGAAAACAGCAGGCGATTGGGCAGACCGGTCAGCGGATCGTGGTGAGCCAGGTACGCCAGTTCGTGCTCCGAATTCTTGATCGCGCTGATGTCCGAAAACACCGCGACGTAATGACTGACCTGGCCGCTATCGTCGTGAACGACGCGAATCGTCTGCCACTGTGGGTAGATCTCTCCGCTCTTGCGTCGATTCCAGATCTCGCCACTCCATTCGCCAAGACTGGCCAGGGAAGCAAACATATCCCGGTAGAAATCCGCCCCATGACGGCCCGACTTGAACAGGTTGGGCCGACGGCCCAGCACCTCATCCCGGCCGTAACCTGTGATCGCCATGAAGGCCCGATTGACGTGCACGATCAGGCCCTTGGGATCCGTCACCAACACGCCTTCGCGCGTGCAATCGAAGACAGCGGCGGCCTGGCGCAAACGCTCGCCGTCGGCACGGTGTACGCCTTTTCCGAAAAGCCGGGACATGCGCACACCCGCCAGGAAAACCAATCCGGCGCTGACCAGGACCCAGGCGTAACCGTTGATCAACTGCCAGCGAAGCCGGTCGGCAGATTGATCGAAGAAACTGCTCAATAAATAACCAACCAGCTGCAGCCAGACGATCGACAACAGGAGATAAAGCAGTGCTCCACGCATGGCGCTACGGTGATAAATGGTCATTAGGTCGTCCATGTCCCCACAAAGGCGGGAATTATAGAGTAAGAAACATCCTGCCACTGTTATCTGAAAGGCCGACTGGTTTTATCTGTGTGGCAGGTGATAATGCTACGGCTGTTTCTATCTTTATCGAGGGCCCTATAGCCTATGTGGTACGAAGGTTTTCTTGGCTTGTCGCCCTGGTCACTGGTGGCAATCACCCTGCTGATGACCCATGTCACGATCATTGGCGTCACGGTCTATCTGCACCGTTACTCGGCTCATCGCTCCCTGGAGCTCAACGCCGGCCTCAAACATTTCTTCCGCTTCTGGCTGTGGTTGACCACGGCGCAGAACACCCGCGAGTGGACCGCCATCCACCGCAAGCACCATGCCAAATGCGAAACCGTCGACGACCCCCACAGCCCGGTGATCAAGGGCCTGTCCACCGTGCTGCGCAAAGGCGCCGAGCTGTATCGCGCCGAAGCGGAAAACCCCGAAACCCTGCGCATCTACGGCAAGAACTGCCCTGATGACTGGATCGAGCGCAACCTTTATAGCCGCTTCCCGATACTGGGCGTGGTGATCATGGGCGTCATCGACCTGCTGCTGTTCGGCACGATCGGCATCACCATCTGGGCCATCCAGATGATGTGGATTCCGGTCTGGGCCGCCGGCGTCGTCAATGGCCTGGGCCATGCCGTGGGCTACCGCAACTTCGAATGCCGCGACGCAGCGACCAACCTTGTGCCCTGGGGCATCCTGATCGGTGGCGAAGAACTGCACAACAACCATCACACCTATCCCAATTCGGCCAAACTGTCGGTACGTAAATGGGAGTTCGACCTGGGCTGGGCCTGGATCCAGGTGTTCAGCTTCCTGCGCCTGGCCAAGGTCCAGCGCGTCGCGCCGATCGCACACCGGGTCGAAGGCAAGGGCCACCTGGACATGGATACCGCCATGGCGATCCTCAACAACCGTTTCCAGATCATGGCCCAGTACCGCAGGCTGGTTATCGCACCGCTGGTCAAGCAGGAACTGGAAAAGGTCGATCACTCGGTCCGCCACCAGTTCCACCGGGCCAAACGCCTGCTGTCGCGGGAAACCAGCCTGCTGGATGAGCGTCACCACGCGCGCATCCAGAGCATGCTGGAACACAGCCATGCATTGAAGGTGATCTACGAAAAACGCCTGGCTTTGCAGCAGATCTGGGTCAAGACCAGCAGCAACGGCCATGACATGCTCGCAGCCATCAAGGAGTGGATCCACGAAGCCGAGGCCAGCGGCATCCAGTCCCTGCGCGACTTCGCTGACCAGCTCAAGACTTACTCGTTGCGACCTGCAACGGCCTGACAAGATCACTGTGGTGAAGGGTTCCTGTGGCGAGGGGGTAAACCCCTCACCACAGGTTCAGCCCCGATAAATTTGACTCGCTAAATCCCCCGCCCTTCGTCGCCTGAAAAGGAACTTCGCCCCGAATCCCTTATCTCAAAGAGCACTTCGCCATACTGGCGGGCTTTGGAGCAAGCGCGTGCCAATCCACAGCAGTGCACGTTCTTTGAGATTTGTGCCGATGGTCGACAAGAACCTACAGGATTCGTCCCACCCTCATTGGCCCGAAGCGGCCCAGACGCTCATGGCGCTGATGCACGCCCAGGGCGAAGTCGCGCGCCTGAGCGAGCGTGAGCAGCTATTCAGTTCATTACTGGTCAGCGTCAACGCGGTGCTTTGGGCGTTCAACTGGGAAACCCGACAAGTCCTGTACGTCAGCCCCGCCTATGAACGAATTTTCGGTCGACCGGCGGGCTTGGTGCTGGCCGATTTCAACGAATGGCGCGACGCAATCTACCCCGACGATCTGGAATACGCCGAACGCAGCCTGGCCGAAGTGCTGGTCAAAGGTGCCGTGGAAGATCGCGAATACCGCATCATCGCTGCCAATGGCCAAATCCGCTGGCTGAGCGACAAGTGCTTCATCAACCGCAAGGCCGAGTCGGGGCAACCGGTGATCGTGGTGGGCATCGCCGAAGACATCACTGAAAAGAAGCTGCTGGAAAGCGAACTGCAACGACTGGCGACTACCGACGTGCTGACCCAGAGCAGCAATCGCCGCCACTTCTTCGAATGTGCCCACCGCGAATTCGCACAGGCGCGGCTGCAAGGAACACCCATGGCGTTCCTGTTGCTGGACATTGATGATTTCAAAGTAATCAACGACACCTATGGTCATCAGGAAGGCGACACCGTGCTGCAGAAAATCGCCGAAAGCGGACGCTCCGTGCTCAGGCGCGGCGACCTGTTCGGACGAATCGGTGGTGAAGAGTTCGCCGCAGTATTTCCTGGCTGTGCCCCGGACATGGCACTGCAAGTCGCCGAGCGTTTGCAGCGGGAGATTCAGCGTCTGGCTTTCCGTAGCGGGGAGCAAAACTTCGGCATCACCGTCAGCCAAGGCTTGACCAGCATCACCGCCGAAGACCAGTCCCTGGATACTCTGTTCTCCCGCGCCGACGCGGCCATGTACGAAGCCAAGCGCCAAGGCAAGAATCGCATCATTGCGGCTTGAGTGAGTTGTCCCGCCACTGAACCCCTGTGGAAGCAAGGCTTGCCCGCGATAGCAGCGCCTCGGTGTCCACTTGAACCCGAGTTGCCTGCATCGCGAGCAAGCTTTGCTCCCACAAAGCCCGCTCCCACAGGGGTTAGGTGCTGGTGCTACTTGCGGCGCAACCGCATCAATTCCGGCAAGCCGATCTTCAATAAGCGCGCCGTGCGCCCCTGGGCCAGTTCTTCAAGTCCTTCATGCTCGGTCAGATGGGCCATCTGCGACGCCATGTTCATCACCAGCGCCTCCCGCGAGTAAACCCCGCCCCCCAGGCCATAAGCTGCCGCAATCAGCTCTCGCAGCTCCAATGGCAAGCGCCAGCGCGTCCGCAATGCCGAACCGAAGCTGGCACCGTACTGATCGAGTGCGTTGCCCACTTCTTCCAGATCGTCCAACTCCCCACCGGCCTGCCTCCATTCTTCCAGGCAGCGCAACAACGCCAAGTCCCCCAGACGATGCAACAGCCCGGCGCAATAACAGCGCTCCTGCTCCAGATCCAGCAGCCGCGCCAGCATCCGGGCGTGCTCGGCGGTGTGCAGCGACAATTCCCAGTAACGCTCGGCATAGTCCGCCAGGCACGGGACACTCAGGCGGGCACAGCGCTTGAGGGTCAAGCCGAGAATCAGGTTCATGCTCTGCCCGGTGCCTAACTGCTGCAGCGACTGAGCCACCGTCTGCACCCGGCCGCCACCTTGGTGTTGCGCAGCGCTGTTGGCCGCGGCGATCAATACGGCGGTGATTTGCGGGTCAGTGCGGATTTCCTCTTCCAGCAGTTTCAAATCCAGACCGCCGGGGTTGAGGCTGCGCTTTACAGCCACTTGCACATCGGTCATCAACGGCGCGCCTTCGGCAGAATCACGTCGACGCTCCAAGAAGGCTTTCAGGGTCTGCCCCGGGACTGACACGTCAGTAGTGCAATCTTCACCGCCGCTCAACAACAGCCCTTGCAAACGCTGGGTCAAGTCTTCCCGGTTCAAGGGCTTGGTCAGATAGGCCGCTGGCGCCAGCGGCAAGACCTCACGTACGCTGGCGCTATCGTTGCGCCGGCTCATCAGAATGAAGGGTAATACCTGATTGCGATGTTGCTGACGAAGGCCGCGCAGAATACTCAGACCATCGACGCCCGGCAGCTCCCAATCGGCGATCACCAGATCGTACGCATTGTGCGCCAGCAGGTTCAGGGCTTGCTGGCCCTCACCGCACGTATCCACCTGGGCATCGCAACGTATGCCCGATAACACTTGCTCAAGCAGCTCCCGAGACGCCGGATCGGCCTCGGCGATCAACACACGCGGTACAGCGGGTAAATCCACAGCAGTCATGCAGTATCGCTCCCCTCGCAATACTTGCACCTTAGTCAATGGTGGCCGTTGCAGACAGCTCTACCCCCGGGAATATGTTCGCGAAAATGAAAAAACCCGCTGCAAAGCGGGTTTTTTGTGGATCAACGCACAGCTCAGCGCTCGTAAATATCAGAGCTCGGAGAAGCACTCTTCGATGATTGCCAAGCCTTTGTCCAATTGCTCGTCTGGCGAGGTCAATGGCACCAGCACCCGCAGGACGTTGCCGTAGGTGCCGCAGGACAGCAGGATCAAGCCCTTGTCGCGAGCCTTGGCCACAACCTGAGCCACTGCCGCCGCGTTCGGCTTGTGGGTATCGCCATTTTCGAACAGCTCCACGGCGATCATCGCGCCCAGAGCGCGCACGTCACCGATGATCGGGTATTTCTTCTGGATGGCCTTGAGGCCAGTCACCAGGCGCTCGCCCACCGCTTTGCAGCGATCAAGCAGTTGTTCTTCCTCAAACACTTCCATCACCGCCAGCGCAGCAGCGCAGGCAATCGGGCTGCCGGCGTAGGTGCCGCCCAGGCCACCAGGGGCGATAGCGTCCATGTACTCGGCCTTGCCGCAGACACCGGCCAACGGGAAGCCACCGGCGATGGATTTGGCGAAAGTAGTCAGGTCGGCGGCAACGCCCATCTGCTCCATGGCGAAGAAAGTGCCAGTACGACCGGCACCGGTCTGTACTTCGTCAGCGATCAGCAGAATGCCATGCTGATCACAGAGGGCGCGCAGACGCTTCATGAACTCCTTGGGCGCCACGTAGAAACCACCCTCGCCCTGTACCGGCTCGATGATGATTGCCGCGATGTCACGTGGTTCGGCGTCGTTCTTGAAGATGCGCTCGATGCTGGCGATGGAATCGTCAATGCTCACGCCGTGCAGTTCGTTCGGGTACAGCGCGCGGAAGATGCCGCCGGGCATCAGGCCCATGCCGGCCGAATACGGCACGACTTTACCGGTCAGGCCCAGGGTCATCATGGTGCGGCCGTGGTAGGCGCCAGTAAAAGCGATGACACCCGCGCGACCAGTCGCGGCGCGGGCGATTTTTACGGCGTTCTCCACCGCTTCGGAACCTGTGGTCACCAGCAGGGTTTTCTTGGCGAAATCACCCGGTACCTTGGCGTTGAGTTTTTCGCACAGTTCCACATACGGCTCGTAAGCCAGGACCTGGAAGCAGGTGTGGGTCAGCTTGTTCAACTGTTCGGTCACGGCGGCGATGATTTTCGGGTGGACGTGGCCGGTGTTCAGCACCGCGATGCCACCGGCGAAGTCGATGAATTCACGGCCTTCAACGTCGGTTACCGTGGCGTTCTTCGCCGACTCGGCGAAGATCGGGTGAATCTGGCCCACGCCGCGCGGTACAGCAGCTTCGCGGCGTTTCATCAGGGAAGCGTTGGTCTTGTTGCTCATTGAAAATGTCCTCATTCGCCGCTCATCGGCGGCGTGGTCCAAGGCGTACATGGCAGGGAGGCAACTGCGACAGCATGCGATGATCGACTGTCACAGCGTTCCGGCCACAAGAAACTGAACGGGTGAAACGCGCAAAGGGACAGCGCTCTCGTGCCCTTTGCGCTTGCAACAGAATCAGATACCGAGGCAGAGGTATTTGATTTCCAGGTAATCCTCGATGCCGTACTTGGAGCCTTCACGGCCCAGGCCCGACGCCTTGATGCCGCCGAACGGCGCGACTTCGTTGGAGATCAAACCGGTGTTGACACCGACCATGCCGTATTCCAGGGCTTCGGCCACGCGGAACACACGGCCCAGGTCGCGGGCATAGAAGTACGAGGCCAGGCCGAACTCGGTGTCGTTGGACATCGCGATCACTTCGGCTTCGTCTTTGAAGCGGAACAGCGGCGCCAACGGACCGAAGGTTTCTTCCTTCGCCACGGCGGCGCTCGATGGCACGTTGGTCAGGATGGTCGGCTCGAAGAAGTTGCCTTCCATAGCCTTGCCGCCAGCCAGCACGGTCGCGCCTTTGCTGACCGCATCGGCGATGTGCTCTTGCACCTTGGCAACCGCTTTCTCGTCGATCAACGGACCGGTGGTAGTGCCATCTTCCAGACCATTGCCGATCTTGAGCTTGGCTACCGCCACTTTGAGTTTTTCAGCGAAGGCGTCGTACACCGAATCCTGGATGTACAGACGGTTGGCGCAGACGCAGGTCTGGCCGTTGTTGCGGTATTTGGAAATGATCGCGCCCTCGACGGCCTTATCCAGGTCCGCGTCGTCGAACACGATGAACGGCGCATTACCGCCCAGCTCCAGGGAGACTTTCTTGATGTCCTTGGCGCATTCGGCCATCAACTGGCGACCGATCTCGGTCGAGCCGGTGAACGACAGTTTGCGCACGATCGGGTTGCTGGTCAGCTCGCCGCCGATGTCACCGGCACTGCCGGTGACCACGCTCAGCACCCCTTGCGGAATGCCGGCACGGTGGGCCAGCTCAACCAGGGCCAGGGCCGAGAACGGGGTTTGCGAAGCCGGCTTGATGACCATGGTGCAGCCAGCGGCCAGGGCCGGCCCGGCCTTGCGGGTGATCATCGCGGCCGGGAAATTCCACGGGGTAATCGCAGCAGTCACACCGATCGGCTGCTTGATCACGATCAGGCGCTTGTCGGGCTGGTGGCCGGGAATCACATCACCGTAGATGCGCTTGGCTTCTTCGGCGAACCATTCGATAAACGAGGCTGCGTAAACAATTTCGCCCTTGGCTTCGGCCAGCGGCTTGCCTTGTTCCAGGGTCATCAGGCGACCAAGGTCATCCTGGTTTTCGATCAGCAATTCGTACCAGCGGCGCAGCTTGTTAGCGCGCTCTTTGGCGGTGAGGGCGCGCCAGGCTGGCAACGCCTTGTCGGCGGCTTCAATCGCCCGACGGGTTTCGGCAGCGCCCATCTTCGGCACAGTGCCCAACACTTCGCCCGTTGCCGGGTTGGTAACCTTGATCGTCTGACCATTGTCCGCATCGACCCAAGCGCCATCGATGAAGGCTTGCTGGCGGAACAACTGGGTGTCTTTAAGCTGCATGTCGGCTTTCCTTAACAGCACCGCGCACACGCGCAGCGAATTAGATTTGTAGAAAGGCGCCTTATGGGCTGCCGTCAGGGAAATCATCCACCGGGCTGAAGCACAGAAATAACGCACATAAGCACAGACGTGCGGTTCAGCACTCAGACAAGAGCGTTTGAAATCTCAAACGAATCCTAGGGCCGATGGGGGTGAAGGACAATAGGGTGTTCGAAAAAAAGAACGAAAAAGCTGAATTTGCCCGCTTTTTCTGATCAGCGTAGCCCATGCCCGCCTATGCTTATGAAAACACCGGCAAATCAGCAGCATGGACGCCCGCATTGCATATGAGTATCATGGCGCCCGCGTCGCACCAGTAGCTCAGCTGGATAGAGTACTGCCCTCCGAAGGCAGGGGTCGTGGGTTCGAATCCCGCCTGGTGCACCATATAAAACAAGGGCCTAGGTGAAAACCTAGGCCCTTTTGTTTTTCATGTGTCTCAAATGTGTCCATTCTGTGCCCCTCTACCAGTCTGGCGCATAGCTGCGTGCATCGCAGGTAGATGTGCCGGTGGATTGAGCATCCCGCAGTCGTGAGTCTTGTCGTTGTAGCACGAACTAGTAATCGTCACGGCGGTGTCCAGGTTGCGTGCATATGCTTCGCCTATATCACACAACACATCGAATTCAGCGGTTTGAATGAGTGCTGGCGCAAGCCCCTGAGCTTCGATGTCCGGCGGCGATAGCGCTGCACACTGATGGTCTGGAAGTGGCCAATGTCATGGGGGCGGAACGGGTCTGTTCCTCGTATAACCCGGCATCGCACAACCGTCGCCAAGCCTGAGGTGTAATCCCGATCTGGCGGCGGAAGGTACGGATGAAATGGGATTGGTCACAGAATCCGTGACTATGGGCGATGTCGGTCAGCGAGGAGTCGGTCGTGAGCATGATCTGTCGAGCAGATTCGATGCGCCGACGTGCGACGTAAACCAGCGGCGTTACGCCAAAGGTATTTTTGAAAGCATGCGAGAAGTAGCTGACACTCAGGCTTAGAACAGCAGCCATCTGATTTGTGCGTATTGATGAGTCGAGGTTAGCGTCGATGTAGTCAACCACCCGTTTAGTTTGCCAACTGGATAGACAGCCATGGCGGCTTTTTAGCTGGCTATCGCTCTTTTGCATCATGACCAGGGCACGGGTCAGGCATAGGCAGGCTGAGTCACGATCGATGCTCAGGTGCGCTTGAGCCTCGCTAAGCAATCGCATGACGCCATCATACGTTTCGTCGGAAATACAGCGCTGATTCGGGCGGTCTACTGCGGTTGCCGGGGTAACGGCATGCAAGGTGGCACGCATGGCTGTGCTCCACTGTGGATCTTTTGGGTCCTGGCACCATGCTATGCCGTGCACTGATCGCGCATAAGACAACAATGGGGGGCGCGCGCCCCCCTCAAAAGTGGGGTATCACACAGTGATGATGCCGCGCTGAATGCCGAGGGTGACCGCATGGGTGCGATTGCTGGCACCCAACTTGTCCATGATGCTTCTTAAATGCCCCTTGATGGTGTCCTCCGCGATCATGAGTTCCGTCGCGATTTGCTTGTTGGGTTTACCCATAGCGACACATTGCAGGACCTGGATTTCACGAGCGGTCAGGGAGTCGTGGCTTAAGTGATCAGCCAGCTCAACGGCTATCTCTGCCGGGATATGGCGCTTGCCGGCAGCAATGGAGCGGATGGCATCCAGCAGTTCCTTGCGCAGACTACTTTTCAACAAGTAGCCGAGAGCTCCCGCCTTGATTGCATGCAATGCCCGTACATCACCCCGATAGGTGGTCAGGATGGCAATGCGGGCGAGAGGAAACTCAGCGCGAATGGCATGAATCGCCTCGATGCCATCCATCTCGGGCATTTGTAGATCCATCAGGGTGACGTCCGGACGCAGCGAGCGAAATAGCTGAAGCGCTTCGCAGCCATTGGTCGCTTCGCCGACCAGCACTATGTCTGATTGGGCTTCAAGGACGGCAGCGATACCCTCGCGCAGCAGAGGGTGGTCATCGACGACCAGCACGCGTATCTGTTCATTCTCCGGGTGCACGCTAGGGCCTCAATTGAGTCAATACACGTAGCCACTGGCTGAGACGTCGCGGGACACGTCGGTAGGCCGTTAATGCGGGTACAGTCAGTTGAATTTCAGTGCCATTGTGGGCTCCTCTTTGAATAGACAGCCGGCCGCCTATTTTTTGGGCCCGCTCCAGCATGCCATGCAAGCCCCAGTGATCGGGGCGGATATTGGGCGGCAGATACTGTGGGTCGATGCCGCTACCATTATCGCCAACGCTTAGCTGAAATGCGTGCCTGGTGTAGACGATCCGGATTTCCACGTTCTGCGCATTGGCATGTCGAAAGGCGTTCATGATCGCTTCACAGCCTATCCGGTAGCTTTCTTCTCCGACTATAGGGTGCAGTGGCAGTGGCGTGCCGTGGCTGTTCACGGTAAAGCGCGTACTGCCTTCTTGCTGCAGCTCACTCGTGACAGCGGCAAATGCATCGATCAGATTCAGAGCAGGCTCGTTCAGATCACGCAGATTACTCACCCGCTCTCGTGCCTCCACCAAAACCTGATCTGCGCGGTCTAGCGCTCTCTCCATTTTGGATCGTGCCGGATGAGTACTGGGGATTTGCTCAGTGGCCGCCTGGAAACTCAACACAAGCCCCTGCACACCCTGGAGTAGGGTGTCATGCAGCTCACGGGCAATTCGCTCGCGCTCGGCATGTCGTTCCTCAAGACGGTCACGCAGATGCTGGGCTGAACGGCGAATATTGAACCGATGCAGCATCCACAAAATAATCGCCACTGCCAGACCGCTCAACACTATAAATAGTGGGGTGCGGTAGAAAACGGGTCGAATACTGAAGCTGAGCACGGCCTCCTCGGTGCTCAGTATTCCATCCTGATTGGAGGCCAATACGCGGAACCGATAATCCCCGGGGCCGAGCCCCGTATAAATGGCACTACGTTTTGAACCCGCCTGCTGCCAGTCCGTGTCGACCCCCTCCAACAGATAGCGAAAGTGCAAACCTTGCATGCCTGAGAGACTAAGCGCTGCATAAGAGATTTCGATTCTCTTTGGCTCTGCGCCCAGTTGTGACAACTCACTTGGCCGGGGCTCCTTACCATCGACATTGAGCGATTGGATGACTACCTTGGGCGCCGCTTTACTCTGCACATAGCGAGTCGGATCAATCCAAGTCACGCCCTTACTGGTGCTGAACCATAGACGTCCATCCGTACTGCGCACTGCAGTAGGTAATGGGAGTACTTGGTGCGGGTCATTGGCCAGGCCACCAATCACCTCATAGCTGCGGTAACGTATTTGGTATTGCGGGTCAGCGATGGCGCGCTTTACCTCACGAGCGGTCAACTGATAAACCCCGGCTTTGCCATGGAGCCAGAGATCATAGCTCCCATCACCTTCTGGTTCTCTGGGAGGTACGGCCAGAATCGCGTAGATATTGTCGAACAGCCCATTGTCCGGTAGGTGAAGGCTGTGGAAGCGCTCACCATCGAAGAAGGCCACTCCACGCTGGCCACCAACCCAGGTGAGGCGGCCCTGATGCAGCATCGCCGTGACATGACCCACCTTTAAGCCTTCGTCTGCCCCCCAGTGTCGTTGGACCTTGTCGTCGTGGGTCACAATCAGATTATTGCGGTAGCCGAACCAGAGTCTACCAAGAGGATCGGTGGTAGCGGTGACAGGCATTAACTGGCTTGGATCAGCATTAGGCGGCGCAACCATTGACCAACGCCCGCTTCGAAGAACGAAAAGCCCCTTGCGGTTGATCGAAACCCACAGGTTGCCCGCCTGATCGAGAGTCATCGCGCGGACGGCTGAGTCAAGCCCATCCTGGGTTGGCAATGACGCGACTCGCTCGATTTCGTCGCCTTGCGCACGCCAGACACCCTTGCTGCCAGCCATCCAGATATCACCGTTAGCATCACTGAAGGCATTACTGATCGGTGCCGGTATATCCAGAGAGGCTAACCCTGTGCTGCTCAGACGCATTGCCGGTAGGTTGCTGGTACCTGCCCAGACACTGCCTGCCGTACCGGCAACCAATGCCAAATTCTGGGCGTTGTGTGGAAATGCGGCCGAGACCATAGCGCTTGGCCGAAAACGGTCTAGCCCGGCACTAGTCCCCACCCAAATATTGCCGTCGACATCTTCGAGTAATGGAAGAACGATATCTGCACTCAAGCCATCCTTGGCCATGAACTTTTCTTGGTGACTGCGTACGTCAGTTATCGATAGAGCACTGAGGCTGGCAGAGGCGTGTACATAGCGAACGCCCTTACCGCTGGTTCCCACCCATAGCGCCCCAGTGCTGTCGAATAACAAACCACTGGCACCATCGATTACGGTCACCTGGGTAGCCGCATCGCCTTCGTTTGGCACGATTCGGCGCAGCGAACCGCCATATCGTTCTGCCATCCAGATGGACCCATCTGGAGCCTGGGCCATATGACTCACCCAACCCACCGCAATGCCTGCATCGATAAACGCTTTGGCACCTGACGGCAGGTAGAAAAGGCGATCTTCATTGGCTGCCCATAGCGTGCCATCGCGGTCGACGAGTACAGCGCGGGCATTTCGTCCCGGAAAGTTCCACTCGGTACCGATACGTTGCCACGCGTTACCGTCAAAACGCGCCAAACCATCGTTGGCGGCGATCCAGACTGCGCCACTGCGATCCTTGGCGATGCTATAGATCACCCCGCCAGGCAACCCAGCACTGACTGGGTAATGGGTTATGCCTGTGTCAGTGATCAGGCTAATGCCTCCTGCACGCAGACCCGCCCACAAGCCTTCATCCTCCGCCTTGAGTACGGAAATGATGCCCAGCGGATTGCCGTCTGGCGGTATGTATCGCTCGAAGTCCAGGCCATCAAAGCGATAGAGCGAATCGTTGGTTCCAAGCCAGAGATAACCGTCTCGGGTCTGAGCCAAGGCCCCGACCTGATTGGGGCCTTCATCAGCGACGGTCCAGCGGTGGTGCTCCAGCTTGTCCAGTAAGTAGTCGGCGGCCGCTGCGGCCGGACTAAAACATGGCAGGCTAACCAACAGCATATAGATTGCCAGCGCCGTGCATGTGCGCCAGCGATTTCCTGGGGTTGGCTTCTGCTGTTTGGCTGGGGAAAAGCCCAATACGCTAATCACCGCGCGAACCTGAAATTAATCAAAAGCGACCCAGTTGAGTTTGCGCCCATTCAATTGTGTAGTCAGCTATTTGCTCCCAACCGGGTTCGGCGATGAGCCAGTGGCTGTGCCCGGCAAAGCACTTGAACGAGGTACTGGCCGCCGAGCGATTGTATTGCCGATAGTTCGACGTCACCAGGCATGGCCGTATGCTGTGATCGTTCTCGGCGGCGATCAACAGCAGCGGTGCTCTGTGGTCATTGGCAAAGTCGACATGTGTGCCAATACCGAAAGCCGCTTCAAAGAAAATCCGCCCCGGCGCTGGCACGATATGGCTTGCATGTAACAGCGAAAGATCCTGGATCGCCAAAACCCGAGTAAGTTGGGCAAATTCTCGTAGCGGAAAATACATGACTCGCTTCCAACTGCCCCAAGCCATGCGCATGGGGATCGCCTTGTAGAGGATGCTCAAGCGAGGCATTAACCCACGAGGGGGCATCGCTGTAATCGATATCCCGGCACAGCCAAGACCACGATCCAGAAGTATCTGTACGAGCAGGCCACCCAGCGAGTGACCAATCAGCAAAGGGGGCTGAGGCATGCGCCGGATCAGCGCGGCATAGTGCTCAATTATTTGTGTGATCCCAAGCCTCGGGAAGTCGGTATGTGGCGCCTCGCGCAGCCTCTCTGGCGGTCCCTCCGATAAGGGCCAGGGTGGTGCGATGCAGGTGTAGCCACATGCCCGATAGCGGCTGGAGAAATTATCCCAGGCGGCGGCAGACAGCCATTCGCCATGTATGAACAGTACGGTTATATTCATCCCTGATCCCATGAGCTTAGGTTGATCACAAGCGCTCTGGGTGCCAAAGCATTGAATACCGAGGTCTCCGTGCGCTGGCATGTTGTGGTTAATGCGCTCAAGTGTGGGGCTTAGTGGGTGCCAGGTAGTGGTGAATGCGGATGGCGACTCCGCCAGCCTGGAACTGGCGAGCCGCAGCCTCGGTGCGTTGTTCGGCGCGGGTCACCCGACCGTGGTGGCGCAGATGTTCAAGCCAGGACTCGTCAAAGAAAAACTCCAGCCAACGTTGCGGATGCCCACTGTCCTGGACCAGTCCCCAGGAAAAGGCACCATTGCGCATTCGCATGCTGCGTACATCCTGCATGGCAAGGCGAAATAGTTCTGCCTGCGACGGGTCGACCTGATACTCAAGGGTGACCATTACTGGACCGCGTTCCTGATCCTGGTCATCGGCAAGGACCGGGGCAGGCCAGTGCAGGGACGGTGCCAGGTCTTCGGCTTCGGTCACCGGCAGGTGGAAGCGCAGGGTCAACAGGATGCCCGCTAGCAGGACCCCGCCAGCGATCAGCAGGGTTAGGCTGATCGACAGGTTACTGGCGACGAAGCCCCACAGCGCGCCGCCGGCCGCCATGCTGCCGAAGAACACCAGGATGTATACCGACAGCGCCCGCGCCCGCACCCAGTTGGGTACGGAGGTCTGCGCCGCCATTTGCAGGCTCGACAACACGGCGATCCAGGCCGCGCCACTGATCATCATCACCGGTATCAGCCAGTACAAGTTGCGCACCCCGGCCAGCGCGGCAAGCACCAAGGCGTAGAGCAGGCTGGAGCCGGCTACCAGGTGATCGGGTTTCACCGCATCACGGATGCGCGGCAGTAAAGTAGCGCCGAGCACTGCACCGATGCCGACGCTGCCGAGCAGCAGGCCGAAATCGCTGGCGCTGCCGTTCAGCTCACCGCGCACGATCAGCGGCAGCAGCGACATGCCAGCACTGGCGCCGACGAAGAATGCCGCCGACCGCACCAGCACCGCTTGCAACGGCTGGGAGCTGCGGCTGTAGCGCCAGCCTGCGCGCATGGCCCCGAGCAGCCGTTCCGCCGGGAACAGCGCCGGTGTCTGTTCGCGTTTCCAGGTGTACAGCACCGCCATCACCGCGAAGAACGACACGGCGTTCAGCGCGAAGGTGGCCCAGGGGCCGCTCATGCTGACCAACACCCCAGCAATCGCCGGCCCGATGGCGCGGGCGACGTTGATGCCGAGGCTGGACAGGGCGATGGCCGAGCCGAGGTCGCGCTTGTCGACCAGTTCGGGCGTCAACGCTGACCATGCGGGCATCATCAATGCAGTCCCCACGCCCATGCCCAGGGTCAGAAGGAGCAGCAGCGAGACGGTCATCATGCCGCTTAGCGTGAGCAGCGCCAGGAACATCGCCACCGCGGCCATCCACACTTGCACCATAAGCAGGTAGCGACGCTTGTCGACGATGTCGGCCATGGCACCCGCTGGAAGAGCAAGAAAGAACATCGGCGCGGAGCCTGCAACCTGCACCAAGGCAACGTGCATGGGGCTGGCTGACAGCGTCGTCATCAACCAGCCGGCCCCTACCTCGTGCATCCAGGTGCCGATGTTGGAGGCGATGCTGGCCAGCCATAGCCAGCGGAAAGTGCTATGGCGCAGTGCGCTCCAGGGGGAGCGCTTTTCGATAGTCGTGTCCATGGTCAGAAAGCGAAGCAGGAGCAGCCGAAGGCGCCCCAGAAGCCTTGGTAGTCACTGATAGGTACGGATGACCGGCGCACCCTGTCATGGCTGTGCGCATGCACCGCGCAAGGGCCTGAGCATTGATGCACCTGAGTCAACAGCGGTGAAGCGGGACGCCAGTGGCCGGGTATCTTGGCAACCGGTGACCAGTCCGGCATGACCGGAAGGCTGGGGGGCGACAGCTGGTCGAACTCCGCAGCACCATAGACCACTTTGCCGTCGACTATGGTCAGCACTGATTCGATCCACTTGATCGCCTCTTCCTCGACACTGAAGAAGTCCGCCGACAGGGCCGTGAGATCGGCCAGTTGCCCGACCTTGATCTGGCCCTTCTTGCCTTGCTCTGACGAGAACCAGGCACTGCCATGGGTAAAGAGCTGCAGGGCGGTGTCACGTGAAAGACCGTTGGGGTAAAGCTCCAGCCCGCCAACGGTTCGGCCGCTGACCAGCCAATAAAGCGAGGTCCAGGGGTTGTAACTGGAGACGCGGGTTGCATCAGTCCCCGCACCAACGGGTACGCCCTCGGCCAGCATGCGTTGAATGGGCGGGGTCTGCTCGGCGGCCTTGCTGCCGTAACGGTCGACGAAATACTCGCCTTGGAAGGCCATGCGGTCCTGAATGGCAATGCCACCGCCAAGGGCGCGTACCCGCTCGATATTCTTCGGGCTAATGGTTTCAGCGTGATCGAAGAACCATGGCAGGCCATTGAACGGAATGTCGCGATTGACCCGCTCGAACACATCGAGCATCCGTGAAATGGATTCGTCGTAGGTCGCGTGCAGCCGGAACGGCCAGCGCTGCTCGACCAAGTGACGGACCACCGGTTCCAGGTCCTGCTCCATAGTCGGCGCAAGGTCTGGGCGAGGTTCAAGGAAGTCTTCGAAGTCAGCGGCAGAGAACACCAGCATTTCGCCGGCCCCGTTGTGCCGGAAGAAGTCATCGCCATCGCCAGGCTTGACCATGCTGCTCCAGTTCTTGAAGTCGGTCAGCTCTTCCTTGGGTTTCTGGGTGAACAGGTTGTAGGCGATGCGCACGCTCAACTGATTGTGCTTGGCCAGCTCGCGGACCACTTCATAGTCGTCCGGATAGTTCTGGAAACCACCACCCGCATCGATGGCACTGGTTACGCCGAGGCGGTTGAGTTCGCGCATAAACTGGCGTGTCGAGTTGACCTGGTATTCCAGCGGCAGCGTTGGCCCCTTGGCCAGGGTCGAGTAGAGAATCATCGCATTGGGTTTAGCCACCAGCATGCCGGTGGGTTCACCATTGCTGTCGCGGACAATCTCTCCGCCCGGCGGGTTCGGCGTGTCGCGGGTATAGCCGACAACGCGCAGTGCCGCCCGATTGAGGAGGGCGCGGTCATAAAGGTGCAGGACGAATACCGGTGTATCTGGTGCGGCCTTGTTCAATTCGTCCAGGGTAGGCAGGCGACGCTCGGCAAACTGGAATTCATTCCAGCCCCCCACCACCCGCACCCATTGCGGAGCAGGTGTGCGATCGGCCTGATCCTTGAGCATCCGTAACGCATCGGCGAGAGATGGAACACCTTCCCAGCGCAGTTCCAGGTTGTAGTTCAGCCCCCCACGAATCAGGTGCAGGTGCGAGTCATTGAGACCTGGGATCACCGTGCGCTTTTGCAGATCTATAACCTGTGTCGTATCTGCCCGGACCGCCATGACCTCTACGTCGCTGCCCACGGCAATGAATTTTCCGTCCTTGATGGCCACAGCTGTCGCTTGCGGCTTTTCACGATCCACGGTGTGCAGACGGCCGTTGTAAAGGATCAAATCGGCTTTCATGGAACCTCCCGGAGAGTTGGCGAAAGAGGTGCCGGCGGAGCCGGCAAAAGGCAGGGCAGACCAGAGTGCTCCCGCGGCCCCGAGCACTGAGCTGGTAGCGAGAAACTGGCGACGGCTTTTGTCTGACGGATCTTCACTCATGATCATTCCTCGCGGCGTTGTGGGTTGAGCCAGGCCGCTAACCAACGGGTCATCATTGGCATGAACAAATAAACCACCAGCAGCACGATACTCAGCGTGACCAGCACCGCACTGACGGGATGACTGCCTAGCCAGGTAATGCGTGTGAAGAGGGGCTGCCACAGTTGGGGCACTATCAAACTGAGCGGCATAATGACCAGGAAGGTCACACAGGCCTGCTTCCAGCGTGGCGGGGGCTGATGTTCTGAGGCAGGTACGAACCAGAACTCACGGGCGCTCGACACTTCGATCTGATCGCCGTCGGTGAGCAAAGGCTTTACCTGGACAATCAACGCCTGGCGATCACTCGAATCCAGCCAGCTCTGCAAGTGCAGCGTGCAGGAAAAGTGCAACACGCAGGTGAACAGCGGCAGTCCGTCGCTGTGGCTGCGGACGACATCAATACCCATATGCCCGACATAACGGCTTGCCGTATCGATGGTGCGCCGCAGCCATGCTTCGTATTGCTGCTCATGTCCGGCCTTAACCCTGTGCCTGACAACTAGCGTGGCCGCCTCATTGACGGTATCTGCGTCCATGATGGACTCCTGTAGTGGATGAGCGCCTTGTGGCACTTCGTATGAAGGGGCTCACATCCCGAAGGTTTATTGCAGGTGGTCTTTTTTGAGCGCGGTGCCTGCCGGGAGCATGGCTGCGCGTACGGCAGGCGCCTGGTTGACCACGTTACGGGGTTATGTTGGCGCAGGACTCGGAGCGCAAATTGTATGAATGTGTGGTTTTGGGACGGCACTGCTGCTGTGTGAGCCAGGCAGGGTTTAGCAGGGGGGCTAATGGCAGTACTCCGCAGAGCAAAAAACGGCGTATACCCATGGTGTACCCGCTACCGGAGTCCATTGATTTGCAGTCGGGTCGACCTGCTGGATCGACCCGGCAGCGGTCAGATATTCGCCGCGACAGGCTCCAGCGTCGGTCCGTGCGTTACGCGCTCTGGCGCCTTGTGCACCATGGTGTAGGCGTAGTCGACGCCCATTCCATATGCGCCAGAATGCTCTTTGACCAATGTCATGACCGCGTCGTAGGTGTCGCGGTTCTTCCAGTCACGCTGCCACTCCAGCAGCACTTGCTGCCAGGTAACCGGGACAACGCCAGCCTGAATCATGCGTTGCATGGAGTAATCATGCGCAGCTTGGCTGGTGCCACCCGAGGCGTCGGCCACCATATAAATTTCATAGCCGGCATCATGCATCGCTGACAGCGCGAAGGTTGTATTGCAGACTTCGGTCCACAAGCCAGAGACGATCACTTTGTTACGGCCATTTTTTTTCAGCGCATCGCGTACTTTCTGGTCGTCCCAGGAGTTCATCGAGGTACGCTCAAGGATCGGTGCTTCAGGGAAAACAGCCAGCAATTCCGGATAGGTATGGCCCGAAAAGCTTTCTGTTTCGACCGTGGTGATGATGGTTGGAATCGAGAAAATCTTCGCGGCCTTGGCCAGGCCCACGGTGTTGTTCTTCAAGGTCTGCCGATCAATGCTTTGTACCCCAAATGCCATTTGCGGCTGTTGATCGATGAAAATCACTTGGCAATTGCTGGGTGTCAGCACTTCGAGTTTTGGATTGGTCATTTCGATCACCTGATGTTGTTCGCGCGTGAATGCTGATGATCGCCATGGCTTAAGCACAGGGCTGCAACCATGGCGACGTCTTAGAGAGAGGCCAGTTTTGAGTAGGCCCTCAGTCCCTCAATCCTTCTGAAAGGCATCACTACTATCTCCAGAGTGGCCGCCTGAAAATTGGACAGGTATACGGTTCTGGAACATTTATGCGGTCAATGGATTGCTTGAGGCTGGGAGGGTCAGCATTCACGTGCGTCGGCGACTATTGATCTATGCCCGCCAACCATTGGTCCAGCAAGATGGCCCCGGCTTTCTCGAGATCGTTTGCATAGCGCTTTGCATCGCGGCGCAAGGCAACGGGGTCGATACCTGACGTGGCCAGCTCACTTGCATGCCCCAGTAACCAATGCTCGAATCGTGCGCCACTGACTTCGGGATGGAACTGCAGACCGAGTACGTTTGGCCCGCGGGAGAAGGCCTGACTGCGACAGAGCGGGGTGGACGCAAGCAGGCTACAGCCTTCCGGCAGGTCGAAGGTGTCGCCATGCCAGTGCAGAACGGGCACATTGCGCAGCGCGGCGAGGGGCTGACGTTCAAGGGCGGGCGTCAGGTCAAGGGCCGCCCAGCCGATCTCCTTGGCCGGCCCAGGATAGACGCGCGCACCGAGAGCGGCCGCCATCAACTGCGCGCCGAGGCAAATACCGAGCGTCGGTCGGTCGGCCGCCAGGCGTGCTCGCAATAGCTCTAGCTCGTTGGTGAGGAGCGGATAACTGGCGTGATCGTAGACGCCAATCGGGCCGCCAAGGACCACCAGAAGGTCTGCATCAAGCGGGTCGAGCAGCCCGAGATCGCGCTCTGCCGCTTCGACGTACTCGATGGCGTAGCCGGCTTTGCGCAGGGGCGCCTCAAAGCTGCCAAGATCTTCGAAACCGACGTGGCGGATGGCTTGCAAGGTGCGCAGGGTCATGATGAGCATTCCGAAACAGAGGAGGACCGCGCGGCCCTGGCCATGAGAATGTGTTCGAGGTCCTTCAGGGCGGCCGCTGCGGTGGCGATCGGCTCCACACCGCAGCCGATCGCCAGCGTCTCGCCCATTGCGTCGCTGCTGATACGGATCGCCTTGTTCTTTCCGCTCACGTGGGCGAACGGGTCGGACAGTGGATAGGTCTTGATACCGACGCTGGCGCGGATCGCACCGTCTGCGCGGGTGAGGCTGCCGATCAGTTTGGGAACAAGACCCTTCTCGCGCCAGGCCTCGATGCGCTCTGCCGTGACCGACTGAATACCGTCGACCACCAGGTCATCCATCGTCAGGTCGGCACCCAGACCGAAGTTGGCGAGCAGCAGGAGCTTGCAGGCGGTATCCCAGCCTTGCGTGTCGTTGCGCGGGTCAGCTTCGGCGAAGCCGCCCGCCTGCGCTTCACGCAATGCCGCATCGAAGCCGAGGCCCTGCGTGCTCATGGCGTCAAGCAGGTAGTTGGTGGTGGCGTTGAGGATGCCCTCGATGGCGAGCACCTTGCAGCCGGCCAGGCTGTGGTCGAGCAGGTCGAGTGTCGGCAGGGCGGCCGCCGCCGCACCACTGAGTTTGAGCATCGCCCCCGAGGCCTGCGCGAGTTCGCGCAATTGTCGCCCGCTGTGGACCAGGGCGCCCTTCGATATCACGATGCAGTCCTGGCCGGCCGCCAGCGCCGTACGAAGGTAGGCAAGACCCGGCTCGCCGCTGCGAAAATCGCTCGGCCCAGCCTCGATAAGAACGTCTGCGCCGCTCGCCATCACGAAATCCGGCCCTGACAGACCCGCCTGCAGGGCATCCAACTGGTTCGCTTGCAGACCGTTCGCGTCAGCCAGGCCTGCACGTGATCCGCACACCGCGACCAGGCGAACGTCCACGCCGTAAACCTCGCGATAGCGCTCGCGTCGGGACAGCAGCAGGTCGGCTGTGGCACGTCCGACGCCGCCGAATCCGGCGATTGCAACTTTGAGCGTTTGCATGAGTTCGCTCCTTTCGCCTCTACTTGGCAAACAGATTGAGGATTCATAAAAAACTATATGTTTTGATCACGAGCAAAACAAAAAATTATCAATCCTCATGATCACTGAACTTCGTACCCTGATCGCAGGCTAGTGGTCAGAAATCGAAGGGGCGAATCCCGGTTTTTTACTCAACGCTTTTGCAACGCCTCCAACCGTGCCGGCAAATCCTCCTTGGGAAAGCGCTCATACAACGCCAGCAACTTCTCATCAGCCGCCTTGCTCTCACCCGCCTCGCGCAAGCGCAGGATTTCCAGCAGCTCCTGCTCCAGCGACGGCAGTGCAACGGGCGCGCTTTTACTCATTCTCGCCGCGGGTCTATCCGCAAAGGCCTGGTCAGTGTTTGCCTGGGCTCGGGCCCTTTCGCCCTGGGGCGCCATCCGGGCTGTCGGCGCGGGAGCAGGCATGGCGGGCGGCGGTGCAGCGGCGACGGCGGACTCCTGCCGATTGGCGGAAAACTCCATCGAGGCGGGTGAGGACAGCTCGTCGTGGGGCACTGGCGAACGCACCACCAGGCCGATCATCAGCGCCACACCGGCAACCGTGGCAAATGCCACCTGCCAGCGCGGCCGTTGGCAGGCCTGCAGCCAGCGCTTCCACAGACTGAGCGCAGGCGTCGGGGCTTCACGACGGGCGGCGGCCAGAATGAAGGCGTCCAGGGACGCGGGCGGCTCGCCGCTGGCGTGCTGGCGAAAATGCTCGATGAGCCTTTCGTCGTCGGAATCCGGGGTCTGTTTGGAATCAATCATGCGGGTACCTCCTCGGCCAGCAGTCGATGCAATTTCTGCTGGGCGTAACGCAAGCGGCTTTTTACCGTTTCCAGCGGGGCGCCGGTCAGGGCGGCAATTTGCGGTAATTCCAGGTCACCGTGTAGACGCAGCAGGAAGACTTCCCGCTGGTCCTCAGGCAACGCTTGTAACGCGGCGTCCAGGCGGGCCTGATCGCGACTCAGGCTCAGCTGTTGTTCGGGACCGGCGGTGTCGTCGGGCTGGACGTGGAGCTGTTCATCGTAACTGTCGTGCAGCGGGTTGTGGACACCGTGTTTGCGCCAGTGATCGATCAAGCGGTTGCGGGCAATCTGGAACAACCAGGTACGAAAACTCGCCCGCCCTTGTGGCTGGGTGCTGCTGCGGATCAGGCTAAGCCAGGTGTCCTGGAAGACTTCCTCGGCCAGTTCGGTTTTGTTGCTCAAGGACACCAGAAAACGATATAGCCCCTGTCGATGGCGGGCGTACAGGGCTTCGAAGCAAGCCCCGTCGCCATTGCGATAACGGGCCAGCAGCGATTCGTCGCTGGGGCAATCATGGGGCGCGGGCATGTCGGTGACGAACTCCTTTGCGGTCAACACAGCTCTGGCAGGCGACAAGAGAATACTGTGGGAGCGAGCCTGCTCGCGATGGCGTCGGATCAGTCAATGATGAGAGTGATCGATCCACCGCTATCGCGAGCAGGCTCGCTCCCACATTTGATCCTCGTTGTGGTCAGGATCAGCGCTTGGCTGCAGGCTCGAGGCTCTGCGCGAGCTCCACCAATTGCACAAACTCCGAGCGCAGTCCAAACGGATCATCACCTCGGGCGGAGCGGGCCAATTGCGCGGTGTCCTGCAAACTCATCGTTCCAGTGTAGCGGCCATCCCCCTTGAGCTGTTGGGCGAAAGCGGCCACAGCGGCCGAGAAGCGCAGGTCATCGCTGGCCTTGTCATTTTTTTGCGTGCTGGCGACAGGGTGCTCGATCAATCGGCTGCTCCCGCCTTCAGCGGGCTTGTAGCGCACGCGCAGCATCGCCAGCTCCCCTGCCTTGCCGCCCAGCGCGGGCGTGCTCGCATAACGCAACGGTTCCAACCAGCCCTGCTCGCCCTTCGGAACAATTTCATACAACGCGGTCACCGTATGCCCAGCGCCGATTTCGCCCGCATCCACCTTGTCGTTGTTGAAATCTTCACGCTTGAGCGCACGGTTCTCATAACCCAACAGACGATACTCACTGACCTGGGCGGGGTTGAACTCCACCTGCAATTTCACATCCCGCGCCACCACTGCCAGGGTTGAGCTGAGCTGGTCCACCAATACCTTGCGCGCTTCAAGCAGGTTGTCGATGTAGGCATAGTTGCCGTCACCGGCGTCGGCCAGTTGCTCCATCAGGTGTTCGTTGTAGTTATCCACACCGAAGCCCAGCGTGGTCAGGGATACGCCGCTTTTACGCCGGTCCACCGCCATCTGCTTGAGGCTGTCGAAATCGCTGATGCCGACGTTAAAGTCGCCATCGGTGGCCAGCAGGATGCGGTTGATACCTTTGTCGATAAAGCTTTCCTGAGCCATCTGATAGGCCAGCTCGATACCCGACGCACCTGCCGTGGAACCGCCAGCGTCCAACTGATCGATGGCGTTGCGGATCTTGACCTTGTCGCGGCCCGAGGTCGGCTTAAGCACCACCCGGGATTCGCCGGCGTACACCACCAGAGAGACCCGGTCCTGCTCGCGCAATTGATCCACCAGCAGTTTCAGGGTGCTTTTGACCAGCGGCAAGCCTTCGCGCCGGGCCATGGAACTGGAAACGTCCACCAGAAAAACCAGGTTGGCCGGCGCCAGATCCGCTACGGCGCGATCGCTCGCCTTGATGCCAATGCGCAACAGGCGGGTGTTAGGGTTCCAGGGCGACGGGGCCACTTCAGTGGTCACGCCGAAGGGGGAACCGTCAGTGGGCAAGGCATAGTCGTAAGGGAAATAGTTGACCATTTCCTCCAGTCGCACAGCGCCTTCGGGCGGCAGGCTACCTTGATTGAGCAAACGTCGCACATTGGCATAGCTGCCGGTGTCGACATCGACGCTGAAGGTCGAGACTGGCGTTTCGGCGACGCTGTGGATGGGGTTGTCCGGCAGTTTTTCATACTGCTCGCGGGGCTCGGCGCGGTAATCCCCCGCGATAGCATCGCTGCGCACCCTTGGCGAAGGCATCGAAGCCGGGCCGGCCATGCGCTTGGCCAGAGGCTCGTGCACGTAAGCGATTTCGCTTTGCCGCACAGGGCCGGGGGACGCAGACGCCGGTTCGGCCGGCTTGGCAACCTCCCGGGGCGAAGACAACTCACAACCGGCCAATGCCACCAGCAAGGTCACGGCGAAGCCCTGGGCAGCAGGACGTAGAAATGAAGGAGGACGGGACATGGGCTGAACCTCGTGAATGAATGATCCGTTCACAAGGTCAGACGCGAGGCACTCGTGGTTCGGGTTAACGACCACGAGATTTTTTTTATGCGTGAGTCAGCAACCGGCGACAGTCATGACTAGCGGGACGGAATGGCCCGCAGGTCGTCGGCGATAAAGCCGCTCAAGTGGCCGGTGTAAAAGCCTTCGACATCAGAGTTACCTCTGTTGGTCAGAGCACCCACCATGCTTCTCATGTTCTGAAATTGCCCGACCGCACCGCCCGGCATCAGCCCCTGACGGGCCTGGGCAAAATGCAAAACCTCGGTGCCGGCCTTCTTCACCTTGACCTCATAGCTGAAATCAACACTGGCGAGGAACGTCCCATCGGCGACGATCTTGCTCATGAAGCCACCTTGGGTGTCTTGAATACGTCGTGCGTAGACGCTGTTGACGTCCAGCAGATAGTCGGCGGTTTCCTTGCTGGAGGCATAACGATTGTCCTCAAGCAGGCGGCCGATCAGGTCGGTGTGCAATTGCTCACGGACTTTTTCGTCAGGCAAAAAGCGTTCGTTTTTACCTACGACTTCAACATCGAAAGTGTCGATCCAATAGGTGGCGGTTGTGGGAATCGTTACCGGCGTGGGGGAAATGTAGTAATCGGGTTTGGAGGCGCAGCCCGCCATAAGGCAGAGGGCCAGGAAGAGGGTAAAAACTCGCATGTCTGAACTCGTCCCTGAAAGGTAGTGGCATAATGGCAGCAGCATTCTACGGAGTTTGGAAGGGTTCTCAAGTTTTAGCGGTAGCGGATGGCGATAAAACCCCGGCCTTTGCAGACCGGGGCTATTTTATGGGTGCAGCTTCCGGATGACAGTTACAGACCAGCGTCACTCCCCCGCCATCTCTACCACCGTCTTCCCTTGCCCACGCCCCTGCGCTACTTGCGCAAACGCCTCATTCACGTCTCCCAGGCCAAACCGATGTGGGTCTACCTTGATGCGCAGTACCCCGGCCTCAACCAAAGCCGCCGCTTCGCGCAATATCCGACCATGGTGCTCGCGCCCCTTGCCGGTCAGCAGCGGCATCAAGGTAAACACCCCGGAATAACTCGCCCCCTTGAACGACAAGGGTGCCAGGCTGTGTTGTCCCCAGCCGAGACAGCTGAGTACGTGGCCGGTATAGGTCTTCACCGCGTTGAACGACGCATCCAGTGTCGACCCCCCGACGGTGTCGTAGACGATGTCGAAGCCTTCGCCGTCGGTGTGCTGGCGCACGTAACTGTCGGTGTCCTGCGCCCGGTGGTCGATAGGGGTTGCGCCCAGTTCGAGGATGAAATCCAGGCTGGTGGCCGAGCCGGTGGCGTAGACCTCGGCGCCGCGGGCCTTGGCGATTTGTACGGCCATTTGACCGACGCCGCCCGCGCCGCCGTGGATCAGCACTTGTTGGCCGGCCCGAACATTGGCCCGGTCTACCAACCCTTCCCAGGCAGTGATGAAGACCAACGGCAAGGCTGCTGCTTCGCGCATGCTCAATGAACGGGGCTTGAGCGCAATCAGGTGAGCATCGACGGCAATGTATTCGGCCAGCGCACCCTGGACGCCGCCGATCCCCCCAGCCATGCCGAACACGTCATCGCCGGGAGCGAAATCGTGCACACCCTCCCCCAGTTCAACGACCGTCCCGGCCAGATCGATACCCAGTACGGCGGGCAGCGGCTGGCGGGCATGAGCGCCGCCACCTGCCGCGATCTTGGTATCCAGAGGATTGATCCCTGCGGCGTGGACCCTGATCAATACCTGTCCTTTGCCGGGAACAGGTCGGGGGATGTGGCGAACGACCAGCGGAGCCTGAGCGGTTTGGGCAATGGCGGCGAACATGGTGTTGTTCATGACGGTAAACCTCCAATGAGTGAGTGAGTACATGTTGCGGCCGTCGAGGCATTCCGATAAGTAAGCAACTATGGATAGGACTTATTCCAATCAGAGGCCAAATCCCGATGGATCTATTCGACGCGATGCAAATGTTCGTGCGAGTGGTAGAGCGCGGTTCGTTCTCGGCTGTCGCCCGGGAGCTGAACCGGGGTCAACCGGCCGTCAGCAAGCAGATCCGCGCGCTGGAACAACATCTTGGCGGTGCGTTGTTTGCCCGCAGCACTCGCCATCTCGCGCTGACCGACCAAGGCCAACGCTTCTATATCCACAGCAAGGAAATATTCGCTAGCCTCGACACGGCCCGGCTCAGCTTCACCCGTGGCCAGGAGCAGATCGCCGGCCCTCTGCGTGTGGCCGCGCCGGTGAGTTTTGGGCGGCTGTGCATTGCGCCCTTGATGAGAGAGTTTTTGGCGCGCCATCCACAGGTTCAAATCGACCTGAGACTGAGCGACCAAAACGAAGACGTGCTTAAGGAAAACATCGACGTCGCCATTCGTATCGGCGTGGTGAAAAACGAAGGGCTGGTCGCGGTTTCCCTCGGCGACAGCCCGCGCCGGGCGTACGCCTCCCCTGATTATCTGCAACAGCATGGCACGCCGCTCGAGCCGGCTGATTTAGCCCGCCATAACTGCTTGGGTTTCACGCTGCTGGAACACTATGACGTCTGGCGATTCGACCAGGAGGGCAAGCAACACTGCGTGACGATCAAGGGTAACGTCACCAGTAACAGCAGCGAAGCGATCCGGGAAATGGTGCTTTCGGGTCTGGGTGTTTCGCTGTCACCGCAGTGGTTGTTCGCTGCCGATGTTCGCCAGGGAACCGTCTCCACCCTGCTTGCCGATTACCAGCCGCTGGCGCTGCCCATCAGCGCCGTGTTCAGCCATGACCGCCGCCGCTCGGCTCGAACCCGTGCCTTTGTCGATTTTTTGCGCGAGCGTGTTTGAAACAAGAGTAGGCAGCGAACCACTAAGAATTTCTTAGTGGTTGCGTTTTGATCAATCTCACAACAAACGCACACCCTCCTCGACGCTCGTCCGATGTCATCGAAGGAGACGCATTGGCGAAGGCGGAATTCGTGGCATGGCTACCCTCCCCACCTATTTGGCACCGCTTTTCCACCAAGCTACGCATCCTTGCGCCTTTGCCTACAACTACGCCAGAATCCGCCCGCTTGTGCGCCTTGCCCATGGGCTCTATCGTTTCCCTGCCACTGCCCATCAGTGGTCGGGTTTAGTAGCCCTGGTTGGAAATACATAATGGTTGCATGAGTCTCATCAGTCAGGCGTAGCCTGCATTTGATGGTGGCTGTGCGCATGGCGCCTTCGGGCGCGCCGGGCTTTTATGTATTTTCCACCGGTCTACTAACTTGCGCACAGCTGCCACCCCCTTCGTTTAGTAGCGAGATGGTTGCGGCCTACTAGAAGGAAAAATGCATATGTTCAAGATAACTCCGAACCCTCCAGAAACAGACGCAACCTCTACTCATTCCAGTAGCAAAAATAAAAAGCACGACGAAGCCGCCAAACGCGCCTTGGATCACTACCTGCTACCGAAACCGGAAAAGTCTGAAGAGGCATCCAAACCGGGCCAGCTCTTCACCGTGGCAAAACACGCCGACAACGAATGCCTGCTCGCCAACCTCAGCGAAAACCTGGCATCCGCCGACGCGATGATCAGCAATCTGGCTTTCGACCTCGAAGGCCCCCGCCGCCACATCGCCCTCGGCGTCCAGCAACTGATCGAACTGAGTTCATTGCTGGCGAATCGGGTGCTGGATAACGTCGATCCGCGATAACAACCCATCCGACATCAACCCCGACGTCTTACGTCGGGTTTGATGTATTTGCATCTGACCACAGCTTTCCTAGCGAGACTGTTTCATTTCATCACTGGGCTGCGCTCTCCCAGCTAGCTTATCTCTGATACTCCATGCGCATACGGCAATAACTCGGGACTGCGCTTTCGTTTCGATGCATCACGTACCGACCTCAAGCAAACGGCCCAAATACTGACTATTGACCCTCGTCTGCCATCGGCCCAGAGTCTGTAAAAACGCAGACACCGTTTGGAAGTCCGCGTTACTACGTGAAATCTGCCAGCGCTTAGCTAGTCAGCAGATCCGAAATTTGCGTAGGAACGCGATTTTCGTCCTAGTTTTGACCGTCAAACTTGCTCTAGAACGTTCTTAGTCTGGGCCAGGAGCGGACGGTCCACGTTGCCTAAGGAATCAGGGCCGCTTTATATTATCAAATCAAATTGAACTAAAGAGGGGAGGGTGGATAGCTAGTCGAGTATCCTGTGTACTTTATCTTGCTACTTTTCAGTCGTCCGTTCTGGCTGGGCATTGCTCATAAACTGCCTGGCTCAATTTCTCTGCTACTAAATTCTCAAGTCCTTGAAAGTTATTAATGCCGGAGTGAGAGGCATCAGGTGGGAGTTCAGCATCTCCAATGGGCTCATGCGTGAAAGCCAACAATGGATCTTCACCAACATGTCGAGTGGTGCTTCCGACATTGAGTAGCGCCAAAAGAGCTGTCCTTCCCACCGTTCTCTTGCTCGCTAGTGCTTGCTTGATTTCCCTGAGCCGTTCTTCATGATTAAGTTGCTCGAAATACTCTAGCCAGTTTACAGAAAGATACGACTCACCTTCGCGAAGCATAAAAGCGCCTGGCCCGGGAGCCCCAGTGTCTGGATCTATATGGGATCCGCCACAGAGGCGCGCCACGTTATCTGTATCGGCTAAAATGTCTCCCTTCATTCCTCAATCCATTCGCGAATACCTAGCGCAGTTGCTGTCTCTCCAAAAGAGTCAGCCACCGTTTGGCCGGCAAAATAATCTATGCGTTCGTCGTGTTCTGGGTTTCTCTTGAGGAGAACCCATTTAATCACACTTCCAACTAAGAACTGAACCCCAAGTCGCTGGTCATTGTCTCGTTTCCACTGCACATATAGCTCACCGTTTGGGGTTGCTGTGATCGCAGGAAACTTAGAGTTGCGATGGGTATTTAGGAAGTCTAGGAATGTAAAAATTGAGGATGCAGATAAGGCTCTGCCTTCGTAATCTTCCTTGTATAGCTCTATTAGATTCCCTATTCGATCTGCTATCTTGTTGGCGTTTCTGATTGCTGTCTGGGTCCGCAGAGATTCAAGAAGCGATTCTGCCTCTGTAGTATCTGCCCGCCGGCGATCAAGCTCAATGAACGCAACGGATGATTGTGTATCATCAAGTAAGTTATCAATTGATATAAAATCAGCCGCGGTTGACGACGAACTTCCTTCTCTGGCTGCTGATCTGGGAATATTTATGTAACTCTGAGATCTAGCGGATTTTCCATACGGAGCTGTTGTACGGATGCTCAAAGAAGAGTCTTCGCCTACGTCGCAAATAGAAAATGCTGTTAGTGCGTCTCTCATTTTTCACGCTCCCACATTCCATGTGCTTCATTGGTAGTAAGATCGGTGAATCCTCTCACTATCCACTCTCGGGCCAAGTCAAACCATTCTTTCATCGCTGTTTCAGTGCGATCTTTTGCTGGGCCGCGCACAGCTAGTTCGAGGATCTGAATTTTTGTATCTTCATGCGGCATCTTTCCTGTGATGAGTTTTGCAACTAAGACACCCGCGTCATTGGGTAAATGGAAAGTTGCTGCCCAGGCTGGGTTTGTCGGCTCCGGTAAAAATCGGTTTGGGTCATGCATCCAATGAACATCCCTGAAAACCTCTATTTTTGATGAAGAAACTTCGCCGACTGGTATCTGATTTGTGTACGTCAGCTCCCAGGTAGTCGGTTTAAGTGGGCCGAGGCTGTTTTCAGAAACAAACTTCCCAAAAACCTTAAAGTAATTTTCGAAACAGGAAAATATTTCTGGGTAGCGTGGGTAAATCTGCTCTTTTTCCCTCTTGCGCCAATTGTAATAAAACCGGTCTGGCTGGAACTGTATAAGCCTGCTATCTGTGTTGTTTATGAACCATGAGCGTGGCCAAGGAAGTCCAGTTCCTTGATCCTCGGGCAGGAAGCCGGATGCACTTGCTATAGGAGGAGCATGTTCGACCTTTGGGAAATCTTTTCTCAGTCTTGCCCAAAGATCTCCGAAGTGGGTTACTTTGAACTCTTTCAACTGTTCAAACTGGCACCCAAGCACCACCTCGTTTATCGGCGGTTTTTTAAAGCTGGGCAGCTGTTGATTCCCTGGTGTGGTCATTTGCGCCTCATGCGAAACAGCAGTGATGATCGCTGTGCGACGTAGTTAACACTAGCACGCCGATTGAAAATTTAGCCAATTATCTCCACACGCCCACGTATATAGGGGCTGCAGTAGACGGGTGGTACCCTTGTCATAAGGTTTTCTTCGGATGTTGAATCCTCCCTTGGATGCGCTTCTAGGCCGCTAGGTTAGAGCTGGTGAGGCATGGATGCCGTACCAGATGGCCTGGCGGCTTCTTGTCCGGGGCCTGGGCACAAGCGAAGCGAAAAGCCGCCCGGATATAATTTATAGGGCAGACCGTCCGTATTGGTCAGATAGCGATCGTCTGTTGGCTTCTAAACAAAGCGTTCCAAGGCTGATCCACGCTAGCCCCCCTAATGTGGGGGTCATGCCATGAACACTTCAATCACCGCTAGCCGGCAGCCCTGGAACAAAGGGAAACTGCTCGGACAGAAAGCTCCGCTCCGGCTCAGAGATATTTCGGCCATCCGGGTCAGGCCGCAGATTGCCCAGAAAGCCCGAGACTTGGCGTTCTTCGATTTGGCAATCGACAGCAAGCTACGGGCCTGTGATCTGATCAAGCTACGCGTCCGGGATGTAGTCCACGGGGACCGCGAGCCATCGTGCGACCCGTGCAGTTCGAGATCACCGAACAGACTCGCACTGCCTTGGAAACGTGGATTCAGCGCACCCAGCTCAGAAACGAGGACTTCTTGTTCCAAGCCGGCTGAGCAGCTCAGATCACCTGTCCACGCGGCAATACGCGCGCATCGTCAACGCCTGGGTAACCTCAATTGATCTGGATCCCTCGACGTATGGCACTCACACGCTACGACGCACCTAAGCTTCGCTGATTTATCGCCGAACGAAGAACCTCAGAGCGGTCCAGTTGCTACTAGGCCATACGAAGCTTGAAAGCACCGTCAGGTATCTGGGCATTGAGGTGGATGATGTGCTGGAAATGGCTGAACAGACTGAAGCCTAGATAGGGCCAGCGACGGCCTGGCTCAGACCGTCGCTATCCGGCCAGAAGTTGCCACTCCAAGGTGCCTGCGAATTTAGGGGCAATTCAGTTGAATCGCACCCTGCCGTTCGCCAAAATATCGATCAGTAACAGAAATGCTATCAGATACGCCCCACTCGAGCCCGCTCTGCACCCATACAGGGAGCATTGCCAGCCGGCCTCTTACCCTACATCTGACGCTCCCCTGGCCCTTAGCTATAGCGACCCGCAAATCCGCGTGGTAGCTTGATATCAATCAGCCACATCCAAATCAAACGAGCGGAAATCAAGGAACGAAGTCGCATGGCCTATGTAACCCCTTCCACCCAAAATATAAAAGCTTGCTTCCAAAACCACTACTCACTTCCGTATTTTCAACGAGAATACAAATGGGAAACTCGCCATTTCTCTGAGTTATTTAACGACATTCAGAACACATTTCTCCAAGACTTTGACCCAGCGCACGGCAGAAAAGAAGTATCGAATTATCTACCATACTTCCTTGGCTCAATAATCACGTCCAAAGATGATGGTGGTAAGAAACCCTTAGTAGACGGTCAGCAAAGGCTAACGTCCACATTCTTACTTTTAGCATTTCTAGAACGCTATCGCTGCGACAACGACATTCAAAATGCTGCCGATATACGCGGATTACTCGGAAACATGAGCTACGGAACAATGGAGTATTCCATTGAATTTTCGGCCAGCCGAAAAAGGGTATTTGACCTTTATCTCAACAAAGAAATTCCAGTAAGCGAAGCACTTACCCAAGCTGAAGACATTAAACACCTCGATGATGGCGATAAAAAGATAATCGAGGCTTTACGCACGACAGACGATCTATTTGATGATGTAGCCAGAGAGCATATCGCGTACTTCATAGATTATGTGCGAGAGAGAGTTTTACTCATAGATATCGCAGTCGAAAGTGAATCGGAAGCCCACCGCGTATTTGTCACTATGAACGATAGGGGCTTGCGGCTAGGCCCTATTGATCTTTTAAAAGGACTTATCCTATCAAAAATTACAGATACTCAGGCTGGTCATGCATGCCACAAGGCCTGGGTTGATGCTATCAGAAAATTAAAAGATATCGACCCAGAAGAAGACTCATTATTCTTCCGAAATTTTTTCCGTGCAAAGTGGGCGGAAACAATCCGCGGAAAGACAAAAGGCGACGCAGCTGGCGATTTTGATGTGATTGGCGATGCCTACCACCGTTGGTTTGAGGTTAATACCACGCGACTTACACTCTCTACAGCGGACGATTACAGTTCATTCGCTCAGACCACCATACCTAAATTCGTTGAGATCTACACATTCATTCGAAAGTGCGAAAGCGAATTTACTAATGACTTTGAATGTCTATTCTATAATGCGACTCGTCGACTGAACTCGCAAGCAATGATCATAATGTCAGCAATAGACGAAAAAGACACGAGCAAAATCTGGAAAAAGAAAATATCTTTAATATCATCGTACATAGATCTTATATTAACCTCGCGAACCATTGACGGAAAAACCAACAATTACGACAATCTGAAAGATATCGCTTTTTCTTTAACCAAAGATCTTAGAAATAAAACTTACGAACAACTGCTTAACCACATACAAAATGAATGGGACAAGTATTACAACAGCATAAACCGACTGGAAAACCTCACTTACACAAAAAACGAGCGATCGGACATACTTTTCATTTTGGCTAGAATAGCAAGCCACTTGGAATCCAGCATAAAACTAACGAACACTGTCGGCTTTCCAATCTACTGGCAGCGCGACAGAAACATGAAAACGTTTGACATTGAACACATCTTGAAAGCAGCTTTCGATATAACCACACTTCCTACCGAACATGGATTTGTGGATGCAAAAGATTACGCTGAACAAAGAAATCGAATAGGAGCTCTTGCACTCCTTCCACGCTCCAGAAATCGCTCCCTACAAGATAAAACATATTCCGAAAAGCTGTCAGCATATTCGACGGAAAATATACTAACACAATCTCTTTGCAATAGCTTTTATGCCAACAATCCGAATATGGGCAAGTATCTGACAGAGAACTCGTTGATAACTTTCTCCGCTTTGCCTGAATTCGGTAAAGATGAAATAGCTAAGAGAGCTTCATCTTATACGGCGGTGGCCGGGCAAGTGTGGAAAAAACCAATATCGGCTGACGAACTGAATGACCTAATAGCCCCAAGCGCCACTAGCTAAGATGAACCATAAGGTAAGGAATGAGTATATGCGTAGAGATATGGACCTGATCCGGGCCATCGTTCTGAAGTTAGAAGCATGGGACAAATCATCCAGTGGCATATTCATAGTGCAGGATATCGAAAAAGACTTCCCCATCGAAGGTTACACTGCCGAGGAGATTTTGTACCACTACCAGTTGATTACCGAAAAAGGCTGGGTCGATACCGCTGGCCGTAGCATCAACTCTCGAAGTTTTACGTTCCGAAGCCTTACATCGGATGGGCACGATTTCGCGGACTCCGTTCGGGACGACAAAATTTGGTCCTTAACCAAGGATGGTGCGCTTAAAGCTGGGGCTTTCTCTATGGATTTGTTAGGTCAGCTCGCCAAGGGTTTTGCAAAAAAACAGCTCGAACATTACACGGGTATTTCTCTGGGCTAGCGTCATCCAATTAATCTAGGAATTGTTGCTCAGTTCAGCTCCGCCCGAGCCTTGGCCGCATAAGCAGGGGCAGCGGTCGTAGAGGGATATGATTTCCATACCCCATATGGAGAAACAAAATGCGCTACAGCATCGATTTTCAGCAGTTACATAAAGGTCGCGAACGCCCTACAGTCGACGGCGATGTTGTCGGTGTGAGTTTCGAAAGTGAGTCAGGCTTTGCCTTGATTCCGAACGTCGGTGATGTTGTCCACATCCCTGAAATGGAAGGCCACTCTGGGGGGGCAGGGAGTAGTGAAGTCCCGGCTGTTCAATTACATTCGTTCAGGGGAGAAACTCTTCTGCGGCATAAATATCGTGGTTGAAGAACGCGACGACATTAATTGGGGTGCTCTGATCAAAGAGTAAATCTAGGTAGGCCTACTTGCAGGCTTACTTTTTTTGCGAGGAAAATCGAGTACGGGATTTTCCCTTGCGCTATGTGCTTGATGGTCAGCGCGTGGTCGAGCGCGGTTATCAATTGGCCCACAATGGCAACTACTGGCGTTATCGCAACCTCTACGGCGCGGTGAAATCCGTGCCGGTGCCGTTCGAGGATGCGCTGACAGAGGCACAGTTGCAGAAGGTATACGGGCGTTAGTTCAGGGTCGTTTTCTTGTTGGGTCCGTAGAGGGCGGGGCTGACCAGCAGCATCCGATGCTTTACGACGGCTCTGCCGCCGAGCGGGGATAAATCCCCTCGCCACAAATAACAAGCGGCCTTCGGAGCGCACCAGGCTTCAGGGTCACGCATTGGCTTTGTGGTGCCTTCGACGTTCAGGCTACAGCCATAAAAAAACCGGCCCGTGCGCAATGCACGGGCCGGTTTTTTGGGTGTTGTTGGAGCGGACTACTGAATGGTTACACCGCCGCCAAGCTTGTTCATCACAAACGCGGTGAATTGTTCGACTGTCATCTTCTGACCGTTGAAATCAACCTGATTGTTGGCGTAGTGCAGCTTGGTGACCACATCGTTGCCTTCAAGCGTTGCCAGCTCCGTGCCCACCGCCATCGCGCTGAACATGTCGCTGGTGGCTGTGGCCTGATCGGCGATCAACTTTGCGTCGGTCTGGCCTTCCATTTGCGCCTGCACGGTCAACAGATCCACCAGCATCGGCTTGGACACTTTCAAATTGAAATCCAGCAAGGCGAGCAACTGACGACCCAGTTGATCGGGCGGCAGGTCCATGGATTGCGGTTTGGTAAGGTCAATGACCAGCGTTGCGCGGCTTTCGCCATTGGCTGTAGTGAACGACAGGTTTTCCAGTGCCACTTGCGGGCCGCCGGCCAGGAGTTTCTCCAGGTCGGTCTTGACCTGCGCCTCCTCGGCCTCGGTCAGGACCAACTCCGGTGCTGGCTCGCCGGCTGCAGCAGCCTCAGCAGCCGCTTGTTCGTAGGGTTGCAGCTTGGTCTGATAGACCTGCATGAGCGACATGGTGGCCGGGATGTCCAGGTTCTTCAGGCTGACCGCCATCTGCGCAGAACCGATGGCCTTATCGTTGAACGACAACTCGCCGACCTTGTAATCGGCACGCCCAGATGCGCTAGTGCCATTTTCGGTACTGTTGTTCTTCATCTCGAAGTTCTTCAGGCCCAAGACCGACTTCTGCTCGCCAAAAGTAGTCTTGCTGTTACTGAGCATCAGAACGTTATCACCCATGTAATAACCATAAGTGCTCTTGCTCAGGTTGCTGGCGAGCGTCAGGCCGTTGAGCTCGACTTGTACCGGAGTCTGGTCCTCAGCGACGGTGGTCAACTTGAAGCTGTCCATGTAACCGTCAGCCTTGATCTTCTCTGCCTGGGCGCTAGAGGCCAGGTCGATCTTCAGGCCAGAGAAACTGAGCTGGGATTGTTCATCCAGCTTGGTGTCCAGGGGCAGCAACTCGAATGTGCCGTGGGTCGACTGGTCGTACCCCAGATTGACCACACCTTTGAGCGGCGACTTGTCCTTGGCGGCGACGAACCATTTCTCTGTCAGCGGAGTGCGCTCAAGCTCGGTGTGGCTGGTGGCCATGACCGGCAACCATTTGAGCGTCATCAGGCGCGAGAACGGGAGCGGGCCATGTTCGATGTTGTCGACGAACAGCAATTCAACCGGCTCATCACCAAACATCTCGCCTTCGCCCTTGAGGCGGTAGTGGGCGGTGCTGCTGAAAGTCCCACGATCTAATGAAACCAGCTCGATCGAAGCGGTACCATTGGACCCGGCCAGGGCCGTTTGCATTTGCTTGTTGCTGTCGGCAATAGCGGTTTGCAGCACTCCTTCGAGCTTCGTGCCGGTGTACCAGGCGCCACCTGCGCTGATTGCACCGACAACCACAACGATTCCCAAAAGTACGCTTGCTGATTTATTCATGAGTGACCCGAGCAATATCCATGGTTGAAAAGCCGTCGTCTTCCCTGACACCGCTAAGGGTGTGGCTCGACGCCGCGAAGTGGAGGGAGATTACCATCAGGCGTGTCAGCGGGCCCAATGTTTAAAGGGGGGGAAAGCGTTTTCTTGAGAGAGGGTCTACGAATATTGAACTTCAATCTCATCAAGTTGATGGTCGAATGTCTTCAGCCGCGCCGTCCAGGTGTACACCAACACTTCGAAATCGCGATTGATCACCGTCGCACCCGATGACTCTGCGCGAGGATCGCAGAAGTCCAGTTGATAGCGCTCACGGGCCATAGCGTTAGCGACGTCGCAGAGCTCACGAGCGTTGTTGAGCCAGTGCCAGTCGTCTTCGGCGACTTGCTTGTCCAATTCTGCACATTGGGTCTTTAAGGCCTCGAGACTTTTTTCCAATGGAGTACCGGTGAGTTCACCCATGACTTCCTGGAATGTGCGGCCAGGCTGCCAGTAACTGCCCCAGAAGTAGCGGTCGAAGACCGTTTCGACCCGGCGCAGCGCAACCTTGGTGTCCCAGATCAGCACCAGGGTTTTGCCCTGCTCAAGATGCTTTTTTTTGATGCGTTGGCCCTGAAGCGATGCCCAGGCCACGATTGCGATGGATATCACACCGATAAGCGCAGCCGCACTATCAAGGAAGATCAGCGCTTTGTCGATCTGGTGAGTCAGCATGACGCCATAGAAATAAGTGGCCGAAAGCAGCACCAACGCCGCAAGGGCGCACCAGAAGCCAGGAGCATAAGGGTTTTTCATTATTGGAATCCCCATGACCATTGACGTCGCGGGCCATTTTTCAAGTACCCCGACTATCTCAGCATAGCAACGGCCTCAAGGTTTGCCGCGTGCGGACAGCAATCATGAGGGGCGATCCGATTACCGGCCCAAAAACGACAAAACCCCTGTCTGCATCAGCAGACAGGGGTTCTGGGATTCAATCTTGACGATGACCTACTCTCACATGGGGAAACCCCACACTACCATCGGCGAT
>NZ_JAKNQY010000034.1 GCF_024494355.1 Pseudomonas sp. Q11
GCTGCTGTCAACACCTCTTTTTGACCGCTTTCGATCGAGAAGACCGAATCGTTAATAGAGCACTACAACCGCCCCACCAACTGCTTCCCAAGCTTCGATGACCTGAAGCCCTGCGCTGCCTAAAGTCGTTTAACTCATTGAAACTCAAGGAGTTTTTCGTTTCGACTGCGCCGGAAGTGGGGCGAATTATAGACGTCCAGAATTTGCCGTCAAGCGTTAATTACGCTTTTGTTGCAGAAGGTGCTTTGCGACCCATTAAGCGTGGAATCCGGCGCATAACCGGCGGAACTCTCAACATCAGCAGCAGGGCCCCTATAGAAGCGTAAATCGACCATTCCTTCAGATCCGCCCGCACGATCCACAACATATGCAGCAACCCAAGCCCCAGGATCGGATAAACCAGACGATGCAATTTCTTCCAACGCGCACCGAGTCGCCGCTGACTATAGCGATTGGAGGTAGCCGCCAGCGCCAACAGACCGAGAAACCCAAGTGCCCCGACGATAATGTAAGGCCGCTTGCTCAACTCAACACCCAGTTGCGACCAATCGAACCCCAAGATGAACGCCGTATACCCACTCAAATGCAGCACCACATAAGTAAAACACCACAAACCCAACTGGCGCCTGACCGCGATCCACCCCGCCCACCCCGTGAGTTTCTGCAACGGCGTCATGCTCAAGGTGATCAACAGCAAAATCAGCGTGCCCAGCCCAAGCCGATCCACCAGCACCTTGCCCGGGTCAGGCCCCAACTTATTCATCAACGCCTCGTAGAGCCAGAGCAACGGCCAAACCGCCGCCGTGACAAACACGCCGATTCGCCAGACTGGAAAGCGCATCAGTAATCCTTCCTCAAGTCCATCCCTGCATATAAAGAAGCGACTTCATCCTGATAGCCGTTAAACATTAAGGTATCGCGAACATTGGGACTGAACAGCCCGCTCGGCAGACGGCGCTCCCGCGCCTGGGTCCAACGCGGGTGATCGACGGTCGGGTTGACGTTGGCGTAGAAGCCGTACTCGTCCGACGCAATACTTTGCCAGGTCGTCTTGGGCTGCTCGCTGACCAGGCTGATGCGCACAATGGACTTAACACTTTTGAAACCGTACTTCCACGGCACCACCAAGCGCAACGGTGCACCGTTCTGGTTGGGCAATTCTCGTCCGTACATCCCTACTGCCATGATTGCCAGCGGATTCATCGCTTCATCCAGTCGCAAGCCCTCAACATAGGGCCAGTCGATCAAAGCGAACCCCGAACGCTGCCCAGGCATGGTCTTGGGATCCTGCAGGGTTTCAAAACGGATGTACTTGGCCTTGGAGGTCGGCTCGACCTGCTTGAGCAACGCGGAGATAGGAAAGCCAATCCACGGAATAACCATGGACCAGGCCTCCACGCAGCGCAGGCGATAGATTCGCTCCTCCAACTGATAAGGCTTCATGAAGTCTTCCAGAGCATAGCGCCCCGGCTTGCCCACTTCCCCGTCCACCACAACACTCCAGGGCTCGGTTTTCAAAGATCCGGCATTGGCCGCCGGGTCCCCTTTGCCGGTTCCGAACTCATAGAAATTGTTGTAATGGGTGGCATCCTTGAACGGCGTTATGGACTCGTCCTTGACCGTAACCGCCCCCCATTGGGTGGACGGCAGTTTCTCGGCGAACCAGGACGGCGCCTTGCCAGGCTCGACATCCGCATAACGCGCAGCATCGGCAGCACTGGCCCAACGCGGAAGACCACTCACGGCAAGACCTGCCACGGCGGCCCCCAGCATTTGACGACGGGATAGATAAAGGGATTCTGGCGTGACGTCCGACTCGAGGCAGTCAGACGACTTAGGGATCTTGATCAGCATGACAACTCCGCAGTATTGGAGGGCAGATGTACCAATAGACTGCGGAGTATGAGGGAAATTACATCACTCGGCTTTTTTGTGCCGGCGCAGGCGCAACAGGTATTGAATCGGACCGGAAGCGGCATAGGCGAGAAACACCAGCAACAAGATACGCGGTGGATCACTGAAGACCACCGCGAACACCAGCACCACTGCCAGAATCGCAACGAACGGCACGCGCCCCTTGAGATCCAGCTCCTTGAAGCTGTTGTACTTGATGTTACTGACCATCAGCATCCCGGCCGCCGCAACTAACAGCGCCACAAGGAACGACATCTTCGAACCCTGGATACCATAGTCGCTGAAAGCCCAGACAACGCCGGCCACGACACCTGCCGCCGCGGGACTTGCCAAGCCGATGAAGTAGCGCTTGTCGGCCGTACCGACCTGAGTGTTGAAACGCGCCAGACGCAACGCGGCACCGGCGACATAAATGAAGGCGACCATCCAGCCGACCTTGCCCATGTCCCCCAGCGCCCAACCAAACGCCAGCAGAGCCGGCGCCACGCCAAAAGCGACCATGTCCGACAGCGAATCATATTCGGCGCCGAACGCGCTCTGGGTATTGGTCATTCGGGCCACGCGCCCGTCCAGGCCGTCGAGCACCATGGCGACAAAGATCGCAATGGCAGCGAAGGCAAAGTAACGACTCGCCCCGGCACCATCGCCAGCACTCAAGGCAGCCTGGGCGCTCATGGAACTGATGATGGAATAGAAACCGGCGAACAGGTTCGCGGTGGTGAACAGATTCGGCAGCAGATAGATGCCACGGTGCCGGACCTTACGACCTTCAGCGTCATGTCCTTCTTCGACGTGCTCATCGATGGGCAGCAGGCTTTCGGCGTCAGGAGCCTGGTTTGGCTCGTCGGGGCGTTCGCTCATGGACAGTACCTTGCAACGGTGTGAAAAATTCGACAGGTGTCTGGGACGAGGGTTCGACCGCAAACGATGCAGCTTTATACCAGAAGCCACCGCCCAAACGAAAAAACGCGGCCAGGGCCGCGTTTTTCGATCAAGCTCGCGACTTAGTTCTTGGCTTTGTCGACGATCTTGTTGGCACCGATCCACGGCATCATCGAGCGCAGCTGCTCGCCAATGATTTCGATACCGTGGGCGGCGTTGTTGCGACGCTTGGCGGTCATCGAAGGATAGCCGGTAGCGCCTTCGCTGATGAACATCTTGGCGTATTCGCCGTCCTGAATACGTTTCAGGGCGTTGCGCATGGCCTGGCGGGACTCGGCGTTGATCACTTCCGGACCCGTCACGTACTCGCCGTATTCAGCGTTGTTGGAGATCGAGTAGTTCATGTTGGCGATACCGCCTTCGTACATGAGGTCAACGATCAACTTCAGTTCGTGCAGGCACTCGAAGTAGGCCATTTCCGGCGCGTAGCCAGCTTCAACCAGGGTTTCGAAACCGGCTTTGACCAGTTCGACAGTACCACCGCACAGCACGGCTTGTTCGCCGAACAGGTCGGTTTCAGTTTCGTCCTTGAAGGTGGTTTCGATGATGCCGGTACGACCGCCGCCAACACCCGCAGCGTAGGACAGAGCAACGTTCTTGGCGTTGCCGGAGGCGTCCTGATAGATCGCGATCAGGTCAGGGATACCGCCGCCCTTCACGAATTCGGAACGAACGGTGTGACCTGGAGCCTTCGGCGCGATCATGATCACGTCGAGGTCAGCGCGTGGCACTACCTGGTTGTAGTGGATCGCGAAGCCGTGGGAGAAGGCCAGGGTGGCGCCTTGCTTGATGTTCGGCTCGATTTCGTTCTTGTACAGCGCCGATTGGAACTCGTCCGGGGTCAGGATCATGACCAGGTCGGCGGCGGCAACGGCAGAAGCCACGTCGGTGACTTTCAGGCCGTGGGCCTCGGCCTTGGCAACGGTGGCCGAGCCTTTACGCAGGCCGACGGTCACGTCAACACCGGAGTCCTTCAGGTTGCACGCTTGGGCGTGGCCTTGGGAACCGTAACCGATGATGGCGACTTTCTTGCCCTGGATGATCGACAGGTCGCAGTCTTTATCGTAGAAAACTTTCATGAATTTCCCCTATATCCGGCCGTTCAGGCCATTCGCTAATTTGGTTTAGATGCTCAGTACTTTGTCGCCACGGGCAATCCCGGTGACGCCACTGCGTACGGTTTCCAGAATCGAGGCAGTGCCGATCGATTGAATGAAGCTGTCGAGCTTGTCGCTGGTACCGGTCAACTGAACGGTATAGACGCTGGCGCTGACATCGACGATCTGCCCACGATAAATATCGGTAGTGCGTTTGATCTCGGCGCGCTGGGCACCGGTGGCCTTGACCTTGACCAGCATCAGCTCGCGTTCGATATGCGCGCTTTCCGACAGGTCCACCAGCTTGACCACCTCGATCAGCTTGTTCAGGTTTTTGGTGATCTGCTCGATGACTTCATCGTGGCCCACGGTGGTCAGCGTCAGACGCGACAGGGTCGGGTCTTCGGTTGGCGCCACGGTCAGGCTTTCGATGTTGTAGTTGCGCTGCGAGAACAGGCCCACTACGCGAGACAGAGCACCCGGTTCGTTTTCCAGAAGCAGGGAAATAATATGTCGCATGATTAGGTACGCTCCGTCTTGCTCAGCCACATATCGCGCATGGAACCGTCTTTGATCTGCATCGGGTAGACGTGTTCGCTGGTATCGACCTTGATATCGAGGAACACCAGGCGATCTTTCATGGCGAAAGCTTCTTCAAGCCCCGACTTCAAGTCCTTCAAGTCAGTGATGCGGATGCCCACGTGACCATAGGCTTCGACCAGCTTGACGAAGTCCGGCAGCGACTCCATGTAGGAGTGCGAGTGACGGCTGCCATAGCTCATGTCCTGCCACTGGCGAACCATGCCCAGTACGCCATTGTTCAAGTTGACGATTTTCACCGGCAACCCGTATTGCAGACAGGTGGACAGCTCCTGAATGTTCATCTGGATGCTGCCCTCGCCCGTTACGCAGGCAACGTCATCATCAGGGAAGCTCAACTTGACACCCATGGCCGCCGGGAAACCGAAGCCCATGGTGCCCAGGCCACCGGAGTTGATCCAGCGGTTAGGCTTGTTGAACTTGTAGTACTGCGCGGCGAACATCTGGTGCTGACCAACGTCGGATGTCACAAAGGCATCGCCCTTGGTCACTTCGCACAGGGTTTCGATCACGGTCTGCGGCTTGATCACGCTGCCGTCGCCCTTGTCGAAAGGGAACAGGCCACGATCACCGCGCCACTCATCGACCTGCTTCCACCAACTGGCTACGGACTCCTTGTTCGGGGTCTCGCCGATTTCCTTGAGGATCGCGACCATTTCGCTCAGCACGCTCTCCACAGGACCGACAATCGGCACGTCTGCCTTGATGGTCTTGGAGATGGATGCCGGGTCGATGTCGATGTGGATGATCTTGGCGTTCGGGCAAAACTTTGCAGGGCCGTTGATAACACGGTCGTCGAAACGCGCGCCAACCGCCAGGATCACATCGGCATGGTGCATCGCCAGGTTCGCGGTGTAGCTGCCGTGCATGCCGAGCATGCCGATGAACTGACGGTCAGTGCCCGGGTAGGCGCCCAACCCCATCAGCGTATTGGTTACCGGCAGGTTGAGCATTTTCGCCAATTCGGTCAGCGGCGCGGAGCCACCACCGAGGATAACGCCGCCACCCGAGTACAGCACCGGACGCTTGGCCGCCAGCAGCATTTCGGCGGCCTTGCGGATTTGCCCGGAGTGCCCGCGCACAGCCGGGCTGTAGGAGCGCAGCTTGGCTTTCTTGGGGAAAATGTATTCGAACTTCTCGGCCGGGTTGGTCATGTCTTTCGGGACATCGACCACTACCGGGCCCGGACGACCGGATTCAGCCAGGTAGAAGGCTTTCTTCATGACCTCCGGGATTTCCGAAGCGTGCTTGATCATGAAGCTGTGCTTCACGATTGGCCGGGAGATACCGATCATGTCGGTTTCCTGGAACGCGTCGGTGCCGACCATGGTGCTGGGCACCTGACCGGAGATGATCACCATCGGGATGGAATCCATGTACGCCGTGGCGATACCGGTGATGGCGTTCGTGGCGCCAGGGCCGGATGTCACCAGGACCACGCCGGCTTTACCGGTGGCACGGGCATAGCCGTCAGCCATATGGGTCGCCGCTTGCTCATGACGAACCAGGATGTGGGTCACTTCCGGCTCTTTGAACAGGGCATCATAGACATGAAGAAGAGCACCACCGGGGTACCCGTAGATATATTTGACGCCTTCGTCACGCAAAAAGCGGACGAGCATCTCACCGCCAGATAAAAGCTCCACGTTGTTCACCTCTAAAACGCCAGAATACCGGCCCACAAAAAGGGACGGGTCTTAATAGGTTTACTTCTCGGCAGAGCATGAGCGACGGTGGTCGCCGACTACGTCAGCACTGACTGAGCAAGTATTGGGATCGTCCCAAGTGTTGCGGGCCTTTCCCACCCAGCGCGAGGTAACGCGTTGCGGGTGTAACAGGTCGGCGCGGATGTGCGCCTCATGATCTGCTGAGTGGGCCTGCTTCTGGCAGTCCCTCTACAGCGGACTTTGGATTCTTCTGTTTCGCCCTCTGCAAGTCAAGCCGTGAATGTGCTTTATTCGAAGTAAGCGCATGAGAACGCAAGAAAAAACCTTTAAACAGCAACTGTGTTAGCTTCAATTGCGCAACCCATGACAAGGAAACAGCATGCGAATGTTCTTCTTGACTGCCAGCCTGCTGGTTGGCCTGAGCCCGATGTGCATGGCCGGTCAGGTCTACAAATGGGTGGACGCCCAAGGGGTTACCCACTTTGGCTCCCAGCCGCCGCCAGGAGGACAGGCCACGACGGTGATCAAATCGTCCCCTTCCGCCGCCAGGCCAGAAGCCCCCCCGCCTGCCGGGGTCATTGGCGACCAGAAGACGATTGACCAACAGGTGAAGCAGCAGATTGCCGAACAGCAAGCTCAGCTCAAGGCCTTCTGCGAACAGACCCGAACCAACCTCGCGCAACTGCAGAACAACCCGAGGGTCCGCGAGGATGTGGAAGGGGAAATGCGCCGCCTCACAGAAGAGGAGCGGCGCCAGCGCATCGACGAAACCCGCAAGCAGATCGAGGAGCACTGCCAATAAGTGGCTGTCAGTTGACGTCGCTGATCAACTGGTCGAACTGCGCCAACAGTCGCTGCAACTCGATGCCTTGCCCCGGCCGCTGCGCATAGACCATTTCAGCCATCGCAAGGATGCCCGAGGCGTTGGGCAGCGGCAGGTCATTTTCCAGAATGGCTTTCATGCGCGGCAGGAAAATCCATTGCAGCCATTGCTCGAAGTCCAGTGTGTCGACCGCGAACGGCTCGACACTGGCCAACGCTTCGGCCGACGGCGAAACGCTGCTCCACCAGCCCTGGACCCGCAGTTCCCGCTCGATCAGCAGCAACTGATCGGCGATCTTGGGAAAGCGCGTATCCATCAGAGTGAAACCTTGGCCTTCTGACGGGCCAATGCCGCGCCGGCGGAGTCGCCTTGTTTCTCACGGGCCTGAGCGATCAATTCCCACAAGCTGGCCTGAAGCGCCGGACGACCGTTGGCGAATGTCAGGCCACGACGGGCCAATTGCTCGGCTTGCGGCGCATCGCCCTGGGCCATGCGCACCTGGGCCAGGCGATAAAGAACCTGGGGTTCGCGCGGCGCAACACGTTGGGCACGCTCCAGGCTGGAGGAGGCACCGTTGAGGTCACCACCGGCCTGCTGTTGTTGTGCGGTAGTGAGCAGCGCCAGTACTGGACCGTCCAATTGCTCATCGGCGGACAGACCGCCCGAGCTGGTCGACGGGATGCTGCCCGGTGCCGAAGGTATGCTGTAGCTGCCCTGGTCGATTGGCGAAGTATCGATAGGCCCTGGCGTGATCGGCCCCGGCGTGATGGGAGTGCTGCTGATCGGTGCCGACGTCGTGGCGCCGCCACCGGGCACCATCACCACAACCCCGGTGTCACCCTGGGGGATCGCCTGACCCTGTACCGGCCGCTGCACCGTCGTTTGACGGAAACCACCATTGGCCGAGACCCGCTCGCTGTTGGAAACGGCAGTACCGGAATCGACAACCGGAATCGAACCGCGTTGTACGGTAGAACATCCGCTGAGCAAAGCCACGGCAGTTACCGCTGGAATCAACCACTTGTTCACTTGAAACCCTCTTTGCTTAATTCATCCAGTCCTTGACCCAATCCATGACCGATTCGGCGGGATTTGGAATGCCACAGGCTGCACCGGGTGGTGGTTCGCTGCCGCGAATATACGGCATCTGCACCGCACCCGGGCAACTGGCGTCGGACCCTTGGCCGGTGCGCGAATCCACCCAGGCCTGAACGATGTTGTCCGGTTGCGGCATGTCCAGCGGCAACGGATCGGCCTTGCGCATGAAACTGGTCCAGACCTGCAATGCACCGGTGGCGCCAGTGAACGGGGTCTTGCCATTGTCGTCACGGCCGAGCCAGACCACTGCCAGCAGGTCCTGGCTGAAACCGGCAAACCAGCTGTCGCGCGAGTCGTTGCTGGTACCGGTCTTGCCCGCCAGCGTCAGGTTGCGCGGCAGTACGTTATAAACCGAACTGCCGGTGCCTTCACGCATGACCCGTTGCATGGCGCTCTGGATCAGATAAATGGACGCCGGGTCGAAACGCTGCTGGATCTGGAATGGGTAGCGCTTGAGCGGCTCGCCGTCGGCGGTGAGCACGCTGCGAATCCCGCGCATCGGCGTGTTGAAGCCGCCGTTGGCCAAGGTCTGGTACATGGCAGCCACTTCAATCGGCGTGAGGCCACCGGCTCCCAGCAGCATCGACGGGAACGCCGGGAATTCACGACTGACGCCCAGGCGGGCCAGGGTCTTGAGCACGTTCGGCACGCCGATCTCAAGCCCGAGACGAGCTGTCGACAGGTTGTAGGAATGCGCAAGCCCCTGATACAGGAACACCGTCCCGTGAGACCTGCGATCATAATTCTGCGGCTTCCACACCTGGCCGTCCGCGCCCTTGACCGAGAACGCCTCGTCGGACAGCCAACTGGTCAGCGTGTACTGGCTCGGCTTTTCCAGGGCGGTGAGGTAGACCGCCGGCTTGATCAGGGAGCCGATCGGGCGCACCGCATCCAGCGCCCGGTTGAAACCGGCATAATTGGCCTGTCGACTGCCGATCATGGCCTGGACTTCGCCGGTTTCCGGGTTGGTCACCACCATCGCAGCTTCAACTTCATCAGAGCCCTTACGCCCAGCCAACCGCTTGAAGGTGTCATTGACTGAGGCTTCGGCCTTCATCTGCAGGATCGGGTCGAAGCTGGTGAAGATCCGCAGGCCTTCTTCGGTCAAGTCTTCGTCGCGGTAGTCCTCACGCAGTTGACGCTTGACCAGGTCCATGAATCCAGGAAACGAGCTGTCTGCCAGACTGCCGCGCTTGGTCACGCCCAAAGGCATTTTTTTCGCCGCTTCGACTTGCTCGGCCGTCGCCACGCCTTGCTGTTGCAGCAAGTCGAGCACCAGGTTGCGCCGCTCAAGGGCGCGCTCCGGATGACGACGCGGGTTGTAGGAGGACGGCCCTTTAACCATACCCACCAGCAACGCCACCTGATGCAGCTTGAGCTCGGACAGCGGCTGGCTGAAGAAGAACTGGCTGGCCAGGCCGAAACCGTGCACCGCTCGCTGACCGTCCTGGCCGACGAAGACTTCATTGAGGTACGCCTCAAGAATCTCCCGCTTGTCGTAGTGCAGCTCCAGCAACAGCGCCATCATGGCTTCGGTAAGCTTGCGGCTGAGGCTGCGCTCATTGGTCAAATAGAAGTTCTTGACCAATTGTTGGGTCAGGGTACTGCCGCCCTGGCGCATACGGCCCGAGGATGTGTTGACCCAAATGGCTCGGGCAATCGACTTGGGCGAGACGCCGAAGTGATGGTAGAAATCGCGGTCCTCGACGGCGATCAGCGTATCGAGCAGGAACGGCGGCACCTGGTCGATCTTGATCAGGATCCGGTCCTCGAGGTTCTTGGGATATAGGCCACCGATCAACAGCGGTTCGAGGCGCACCACCGACAGCTTCGCATTGCTGGCACCGGTCAGCGCTGCCACGTAGTCGCCGGAGAAACGCACGCGCACCGCCTGCGCCTGCTCCATGCCTTCATAAAACTGGAAACCACGGGTATTGAGATCAACGGTATTGCCATTGACGGACGCGGCACCCGGGCCATTGGCAACGCTTTCACGACGATAGCCCAGGGCATCGAGCTCGGTCAGGAAATCATCCCGACTCAGCTTTTGTCCGACGAACAGCTCCAGAGGCCTGGCGTAGACCTTGGCCGGAATGGTCCAGCGCTTGCCGGAGAACTTCTCCTGGACCACGGCATCGAGGTAGACCGCAAAGCCAGCGAGCACGACGAGGCCCACGAGGCTGAGTTTAAGGGCCCAGCCCAGCCAGGGCCGCAGGCGACTGGCGGGTGGTTTCTTGGGGGTACGGGGGGATCGGGTACGAGTCATGGCGGCGGATTATACGCACTTTGCCGCGGTTCAACATGACCACACAACGGGCCCTCCTGTTTGCGTTAACGCGGCTTGCCGCCATAATGACGGCCTTGAATTTTTCCAGTCTCTGAAGGATCGCCCGTGAGCCAGTCCCTGATCGCTGCCCTGCAAAACCCGGCCCTCTATCCGCATCCCGTCGAAGGGTTCCAGGTCATCGAGACCCACATTTCCTGGGTATTGCTCACTGGGCCGTATGCCTACAAATTCAAAAAGCCGGTGAATTTCGGTTTCCTTGATTTCACCAGCCTCGACGCACGCAAGTATTTCTGTGGGGAAGAACTGCGTTTGAACCAGCGCCTGACCCAGGACCTGTATCTGGAGGTCATGCCGATTACCGGTACCCTAGAAGCGCCGCAACTGGGTGGCGAAGGCCCGGCTATCGAATACGCCCTGAAGATGCGCCAGTTTCCCCAGAGCCAACTGCTCAGCACACTCCAGGCCAATGGCGAACTGACCACGGCGCACGTCGACGAAATGGCCGCGCAGATCGCCCGTTTCCATCTCTCCACGCCCACAGTGCCCGCCGAAAACGACGCCGGCACCCCGGACAGCGTAATGGCACCGGTACGGCAGAACTTCGAACAGATTCGTCCGTTCCTCAGCGACAAGGCTGACCTGCTGCAACTCCAAGCCCTGCAAGCCTGGGCCGAAAGCAGCTTCGAACGCCTCAAACCACTGCTCAGTGAACGTAAAACCGAAGGTTTCATCCGCGAATGCCACGGTGACATCCACTTGGGTAACGCCACGGTGATCGATGGCAAGGTGGTGATTTTCGATTGCATCGAATTCAACGAGCCGTTCCGTTTCACCGATGTCTATGCCGACACTGCTTTCCTGGCGATGGACCTGGAAGACCGTGGTCTCAAGTCGTTGGCGCGACGTTTCGTCAGTCAATACCTGGAACTGACCGGCGACTATCGGGGCCTGGAACTGCTGAACTTCTACAAAGCCTACCGCGCCCTGGTCCGGGCCAAGGTCGCGCTGTTCAGCATGCCGGCCGAAGCCGACCCGGTGCAGCGCGCCACGACCCTGCGCCAGTACCGCAACTACGCGAACCTGGCCGAAAGCTACAGCACCATTCCCTCGCGCTTCCTGGCCATTACCCTTGGCGTTTCGGCCGTTGGCAAGAGCCATGTCGCGATGCGCCTGGTAGAAGCCCTGGGAGCCATCCGCTTGCGCTCGGACGTTGAACGCAAGCGTCTGTTTGGTGAGCAGCAAATACCCAACGATCCACAAGCCGGCATCTATAGCAGCGACGCCAGCGCTGCCACTTATGCCCGCCTGCATGAAATCGCCGGTGTCATCCTGCATGCCGGGTTCCCAGCAGTGATCGACGCCACTTACCTCAAGCACGATCAGCGCGCTACCGCGGCGCAGGTTGCCGAAGCCACAGGCGCTCCGTTCCTGATCCTCGATTGCAATGCGCCACAAGCGGTTATCGAAAGCAGGCTTGCGCAACGCCAGGCCGATCAAACAGATCCGTCCGACGCAAACCTGGCCGTCATCGCTGCACAACAGGCCAGCCGCGAAGCACTCACTCCTGCAGAGATCCTGTGCAGCAAACGGGTCCAGACCAATGAAAGCGGCACGCTCGACATCGTGGTCGCGCAGATTCGCCAGCGCTTGCCTGGCTTGTAAAAAACTATTTCGGCCGTGAGGTCTTCCCAGCCTTCACGGCCGCCAAATGGTGGCAGTATACTGGCGTCATAAAACCAACAGGTAATATGAAATGAGCCAACCCAAGCTTCTCGGTACCCCGCTGTATGCTTTGCTGCGCGAAGACGACATTGCCGGTTTCAACAATGAACGGCCTCAAGGCCCAGTTGATATGCGTGGTGGCGATTTTCGCGGACTTGATCTGCGAGAGCTCGATGCCGACGACGTGGATTTCACCGACGCTTACTTCCGCTCCGCAGATTTGCGCGGCATCGATTTTCGCAAGTCGTCCCTGGAAGGCGCGAGCCTGGCCCATGCGCAGATATCGGGCGCCTATTTCCCAGCGGAACTGTCTGCCGACGAGATTTTGATGTCGATGAACTTCGGCACCCGGCTGCGTTACCGCACTCGCTGAGCCAAGCCAGGCCTGTCGCAAACCGAATAGATCTCCAGCGCCCCCGCCTGCGCTGGACGATGCAGCTTGCCGCGCGCTCGCGCCTATCGTGCGTAATGCATTAGAAGCTTTTGCTTCAAATCCCACCAAAGAATCACACTTTTCCTACTGACCGCTACACTGCTGAGAAGCTTGCCCCACTGCACCAGTCGGCCGTCGCAAGGAGGCTCGATGAATGATGAACTGCAACATCTGAAAAACCTGGGCAAGACATCAGCCCAGTGGCTGCATGCCGTAGGCATCCACAGCGCCTCGGATTTGCGCCGCCTCGGAGCGGTTGATGCCTATCGCGCGGTACGCACCCGCGGTTTCCGGGCTTCGAAGGTATTGCTCTATGCCATAGAGGGCGCGTTGATGGATGTGCACTGGAATGACATCCCAGCCGAGCGCAAGGAAGCCTTGAACAAACAATTGGACGCCGTTTCGACGCGCCACAAAGCCTGACGATTCCCCTTGTTTGGCGCCGCGCGGCTTAGCCTGATAGTTATTTCAGCAAAACCAAAAAACAATGTTTGACTTGGTAATGAGAATCGCTATGATTACCACATCCGGTCGCGAGACTGGTCGATATTTGAAAAGCCCTTGGTTCGGACTCTCAGATATCTCCTCATCAGGCTAATCACGGTTATTTGACCCGGCTTTTGCCGGGTCTTTTTTTGTCTGCTCGTCAGCCCTTGGAATGTTCACGCATCTGCGCGCAGTAATCCTGAGGCGGCGCGGCCTTGGTGTACCACACGTAATCCGCCATGGCCGCGGTAACGTCGCTGCCCTCCTCGGCCAGCATCAGGACTGTCGGCGCCTCACTGGCGCCCAGATCCAGCACATGCAGCGGCACACCGACATCCTTTCGCCCATGCCAGGCACCGGCGAACAACAATGCAGGTAATGGCGCACCCAACAAACGTTCGGCCATGCGTCGGTCACGTTGTTGCTGGACGGCGAGCATCGCCGGCATCTGTGATTCGGGTAGCAGGCCGCAATGGGATTGGCGGATCTGCTCCAGCAACTGATCCTTCACACTGGCCGCCTTCGCACGAGCGCCTTGCAAGTCCGGCGCTTGCCGGTAGACGCGCTGGATCTCGGCGGTGTCCAGATTGGCGGCCAATAATGGATAGTCTTGCGCCAAGGCGAACTCGACGACCGGACCATACAGACTCCAGTCCCATCCCGGCGACCAATCCAGGGCACCGGGCAGATCGGCTGGCACGGCAGGTAGCTGGCGGACCACGTCAACCCGAGGCTGCTGGTGGGGCGTCAGCATTTCCAGCAGCAGGCTGCCTTGGGCCCGTTGTGCGGCCAAGGCTTTAAGCAGCCATAGCTGCAGCGTGTGGTGATCGCGATTGTCATGCTGTTCGCCCACCACCACTCGCGGCGCCCGCGCCAGGCGCTCGACCAACGCTTGGGGCGTGATGGCCCGGCCATTGTGCAAATCACGGATCTGCCCGTCGACCGGCGGCGGCACGGTGCTCTGACAGGCCGTCAGCACACTCAATGCCAGAATCAGAATCAGGCGCACGTCTACATCCTCAAGGAACCCTCAGCGGGCGATGATCAATGGATGTCCGCGCTCCGGATGAGGTTGCACCAACACTTCCAGGCCAAATACCGCTTTGAGCGGTTCCGGGCGCAGCACTTGCTGCGGGGTGTCCAGGGCCACCGGCCGACCAGACGCAAGCAACAGCAGGCGATCACAATAACGCGCAGCCAGGTTCAGGTCATGCAGGATCACCAACACGGCAGCGCCGTGATCGGCAAACTCACGCACCGCCTGCAGGATGGTGTGCTGATGCAGCGGATCAAGCATCGAGGTCGGTTCGTCCAGCAACAAGGTCTGCCCCGCCTCCCCTGGCCACAACTGCGCCAACACCCGCGCCAGATGCACTCGCTGGCGCTCGCCCCCGGACAGCGCCAGGTAACTGCGACCGTGCAGATGCGCCGCGTCTGAGGCGTGCAATGCCAAGGCAACGATTTGCTCGTCACGCACTCGACCACTCTGATGAGGCAGGCGTCCCATGCCGACCACTTCTTCGACGCGGAAGGCAAAATCCAGGGTCGATGACTGCGGCAATACCGCCAGGCGACGGGCACGCTCGGAGCCCTCCCACTGAATCAATGGCCGATCATCGAGCCAGACTTGCCCCTGGGCCGGTCGCAATTCACCGCACAGGCCCGCCAGCAACGTACTTTTACCTGCACCGTTGGGACCGAGTACACCCAACACTTGGCCGGGGCTGAGCTCAAGATCAACACCCGCCAACACCGTCTTGCGGCCACGTTGAATGTGCAAGTTCTGCGCTCGTAACATCAGGCGCGCCCTCGCAGCAATAGATAGAGGAAGAACGGCGCCCCGATGAATGCCGTGACGATGCCGATCGGCAATTCCGCCGGAGCCAGTGCCAGGCGCGCCACCAGGTCGGCGAACAGCAGCAGGCTCGCCCCCGCCAGCACCGAAGCTGGCAACAGAACTCGATGATCGGGACCGGCCATCAACCGTACCAGATGCGGTACCACCAGTCCGACAAACCCGATCAGGCCCGCCGCCGCCACTGCCGCGCCAACCCCCAGGGCCGTGCAAAACACCAGCTCACGCTTGAGCCCTTCGACATTAACGCCCAAATGGGCGGCCTCGGACTCACCCAGCAACAGAGCATTGAGCGCCCGGGCCCGACGTGGCAGCCAGAGTGCTACGCCAGCGCTGACCAGCAACAGCGGCCACAACCGCGCATAACTGGCCCCGTTCAGGCTCCCCAGGTTCCAGAACGTCAAGGTGCGCAGGGTCGCGTCGTCAGCCAGGTAGGTGAACAGACCCACCGCCGAACCGGACAGCGCGGTCAGGGCGATACCCGCCAGGAGCATGGTCGCGACATGGGTCTGGCCATTGCGCCGGCCGAGGCGATAAACCAGTGCCGTGACCCCAAGCCCGCCGAGAAATGCACAGAACGACAACAGGTAGGGACCGAACGCTTCGGGCAAGCCACCCAGCGCTGAGCCGCCAACAATGGCGAACGCCGCGCCCAGTGCCGCACCGCTGGACACCCCCACCAGCCCTGGGTCGGCCAGCGGGTTGCGGAACAGCCCCTGCATCGCCACCCCGGATAACGCCAATACCCCGCCCACCGCCAACCCCAGCAGCGTGCGCGGCAGACGGATCTGGCCGAGGATCAGTTCGGCCTGCTCCAGACCATCGGCGGCCACCGGCAACCCCATCAGGCGCAACGCGGCGCGCAAGGTATCGAACAGTGGCAAACTCACCGGCCCCAGGGCCAGGGACAGCCAGATCGCCAGCAGACACAACAGGCCCAGGCCAATGAACAAGGTGCGCGGCTTGACCAACGAGGTCATGGTGTCTTGGCCGGCTCGGTCGGGTAAAAACCGGCCGTCAGCTTCACCAGGCTTTGTGGCAACCGCGGGCCTAGCCCGCCGACCAGCAATGTCGGGTCAAGCTCGATAACACGCCCGGCCCTGGCGGCCCGGGTGGAGGAGAGAATCGGGTTTTCCCTGAACAACGCCGCACGTGCTTCTTCGCCACTTAACGCGCGATCGGCGAACACCAGCACTTCGGGATTCAAGCCGGCCAGGGTCTCCACCGAAAATGACTTGTAACCATTATGGGTCGCCAGGTTGTGACCGCCGGCCTGCTGCAACAGCCAATCGGCGGAAGTGCCGAGGCCTGCGACCAGTGGCTTGCCGCCAGCGCTCCCCACCAGCAGTAACACGCCGGGCGCCTTTTGCTTGAGCTGGATTTTACTCACCCGGGCTTTTTGCTGGCTGAGCTGCTGTTGATAACTGTCGAACAACTGCGCGGCCTGGGCCTCGGCGCCCAGCAGTTGCCCCAGGTGCCGCAGATTGCCCTGGAGGGTCGGCAGGTCGGGCGTGGCCGAGAACAGTTCAACCTGTACCCCGGCGCTGCGGATCTGCGACAGCACCGGTGGCGGCCCCATTTCCTCGGTACCCACAAGGATCTGCGGACGCAGACTCAATACCCCCTCGGCCGACAGCTGTCGCTGATAACCGATGCTGGGCAAATCCCGCAAGGCTTCGGGATGCTGACTGGTGGTGTCCACACCCACCAGTTTCGACTCACCGCCCAGCGCGCTGACCCACTCGGACACTGCTCCGCCGGCACTGACCCAGCGTTGCGGTAGTTCAGCCGCCGCCACGCCCTGACTGGCCAACATGACGACACAGAGCGTGACAACACGGATATTCAGGCGCATAGGGCAGTTTCCTCAAAGAAATATTCACAGGGCCGGGCAACAACCCGTCAGGCAAAGTATCCTCAGCCCTCAGCGAAGGAAGCGCCATTTGATAATTGTTTTCATTTGGACGTCAAGCGTGAACCTTTGGAGTGTGCCCTCTGTGGGAGCGAGCCTGCTCGCGATTAGCGGTGTGTCGACCCCACCGCTGCTGACTGATCGACCGCTATCGCGAGCAGACTCGCTCCCACATAAACTCGCTCACTCATAACCCTATGGGACCCACATGAAGTTTCTTTGTACCAGCGCGGAATTGCCCGACAGCAGCAGTCGCGGTTTCGACATCGATGGGCGCAAGCTACTGGCGGTGCGTCGCGCAGGTCAGGTTTATGTTTATCTCAACCGCTGCCCGCACCGCGGTGTGCCGCTGGAATGGCGCCCCCATGAATTTCTCGACCCCAGCGCCAGCCTGATCCAGTGCGCCACCCATGGCGCACTATTTCTGATCGAAAACGGTGAATGCGTCGCCGGCCCCTGCGCCGGGCAGTTCCTCGCTGCGCTAGATAGCCGGGAGGACGAACAAGGCGTCTGGGTCGAGTTGGAGCGGCTCGAGCAACACCGGTAACGGACGGTCCACCCACATCTGCTCAGGCGTCAGCCTCACCCCGTAGGCCAGCACTTCCACGCCAGCAGCCACAGCGTCGCGCAACGCCGCCGCGTACACCGGGTCGATTTCCTGTGCCGGACGCACTGCGTCGATGCCGCTAAGGTTGACACAATACAACTGCACCGCCCGCACGCCGTCCCGGGCCAAGTGAGCGAGCTCGCGCAGATGCCTGGCTCCACGCAAGGTCACCGCATCGGGAAACGCCGCCACGGTCGTGTCGTCAAAACCCAACGTGACACTTTTGACTTCGACCCAGGCAGAGCCGTCGTCATAGTCCAGGCGAAAATCGATACGACTGTTTTCCTGACCGTAAGCCACTTCACGCTTGAGCCCGGTAAAACCGTTCAGTTCGCTGATGACCCCGGCACGCAGGGCCTCCTCGATCAACGGGTTGGCTCGCGCGGTATTGATGCAGGCCAGCCGCCCCTGCGGGGTTTCGCCTATTTCCCAGGTGCCTGGCAATTTGCGCTTGGGGTCGCTGGAACGACTGAACCAGACTCGCGCGCCTTCGGCCATGCAATTGAGCATTGAGCCGGTGTTAGGGCAGTGAATAGTCAACAGTTCGCCTTGAACGGTCTCGATATCGGCGAGAAAACGCTTATAACGTCGAATCAGCCGACCTTCTTCCAGCGCAGGTGAAAAATCCATCAGCCTTGCCAGCTCCGCAGTCCGCGCTCGATTCGTTCCACCGCCTCCTGGAGCCGCGGCAGGCTCTGGGTGTAGGCGAAACGCACATGGTGCCCAGCCTGGTGGCGACCGAAATCCAGCCCCGGTGTGAACGCCACGTGTTCGGTTTCCAGAAAGTGCTGGCAGAACGCAAAAGCGTCGCCGCCGAATGCACGAATGTCGGCATACAGGTAAAACGCGCCTTCTGGTTCCACCGCAATGCCGAAACCCAACTCACGCAAGGCCGGCAGTAGAAAGTCGCGACGTAGCGCGAACTCGGCCCGACGTTGCTCGAATATCTCGATGGTCGCCGGTTCGAAACAGGCCAGCGCCGCATACTGGGCCATGCTCGGCGCACTGATGTAGAGGTTCTGCGCCAGTTTTTCCAGCTCACCGACAGCCGCCGAAGGGGCCACCAGCCAGCCAAGCCGCCAACCGGTCATGCCGAAATACTTGGAAAAACTATTAAGGACAAAAGCCTCGTCGTCGACTTCCAGCACGCTCGCAGCATCGGTGCCATAAGTCAGGCCGTGATAGATCTCATCCACCACCAGGTGACCGTTGTGGCTTTTGATGGCTTTGGACAGCCCGGCCAACTCGTCCCGACTGAGAATCGTCCCGGTCGGGTTGGCCGGCGACGCCACCAGCGCGCCTACGCTGTTCTGGTCCCAGTGGCGGTTTACCAGGTCCGGGGTCAATTGGTAACGAACGTCGGGGCCTACCGGCACCAGTTGCGCCGCACCTTCCACCAGCCGCAAGAAGTGACGGTTGCAGGGGTAACCGGGATCAGCCAACAGCCAGTGCTTGCCCGGGTCGACCAGCAAAGCACTGGCCAGCAGCAACGCGCCGGATCCACCCGGCGTGACCAGGATGCGCCTTGGGTCAATTTCCACGCCGTAGCGATGCCCATAAAAACCCGCGATGGCTTCGCGCAACTCGGGGATGCCACGGGCCGCCGTGTAACGGGTCTTTCCCGCCGCCAACGCGGCCTGGCCGGCCTGGATGATCGGCTGCGCCGTGGTGAAGTCCGGCTCGCCGATCTCCAGATGGATGACGTCGTGTCCGGCGGCCTGCAGTTCATTGGCACGGGCCAGTAGCGCCATCACATGGAACGGTTCAATGGCGCGGCTACGCGCACTGTAGGGCTGAGCCATTAGCCTTGCTTCTCACAAAAAGAACCGATTCTACCCAACTCTCTGGCCAACACAGAAACAACTGCGGGAACGCGCCCGAACTCAGGGGACCGGCGGCGTTGCAGGAAATGACTCCGGCGATTGGCCCAGGCTTGACTAGAATCAAGCATTGAGCAGGTTTGCTGCCCCACCGGACCGAACCCGACCACCCGTCGCAAGCCCCGGCCACCGCAGGCTCGACAACCGGGAGTAGCGCGGCCCGATTTGATCTGGTAAGTTCGCCCGCTTGCAGCCGCAGGGCCGGCAGGTGTCGGTGATGGAGCAATCCTGCGTAGTGGATTACAAGAGTAGAGGCGGTCCATTCATGCCCACCCAAGCAAAGCAGAATCAAAATCAGTCGCTCAGCGGGTTTGAGCCATATGTCCCGCAAGCCGGCGAAGAGTACATGGGCGCCCCCATGCGCGCGCACTTCACCAAGATCCTGAACAAGTGGAAACAGGACTTGATGCAGGAAGTCGACCGCACCGTTGATCATATGAAAGACGATGCCGCCAACTTCCCCGACCCGGCCGACCGAGCCAGTCAGGAAGAAGAATTCAGCCTCGAACTGCGCGCCCGCGACCGTGAGCGTAAGCTCATCAAGAAAATCGACAAGACATTGCAACTGATCGAAGATGAAGAATACGGTTGGTGCGAGTCCTGCGGCGTCGAGATCGGCGTCAAACGACTGGAAGCACGTCCGACCGCCGACATGTGTGTCGACTGCAAGACGCTGGCGGAAATCAAGGAAAAACAGGTCGGCAAATAAATTGTCGGGGCTGTAACCGAAAACGGAGCGTTCACACGCTCCGTTTTTTGTTTCTGATTACGTCCCACACGCCTGGTTCCCTTGTGGGAGCGAGCCTGCTCGCGATCGCGGTGGGTCAGTCACAGCAATGCCGACTGATGAGACGCTATCGCGAGCAGGCTCGCTCCCACAGAGGGGTGAGAGTGGTCATCAAGATATGTATTCCCACCGCGTAGACCCAGTAACATTTACCTTATGATCCCCAGCCCCCCCTACATCGGCCGCTTCGCCCCCACGCCCAGCGGCCACCTGCACTTCGGCTCACTGGTCGCCGCGCTGGCGTCCTATCTGGATGCCCGGGCCGTGGGCGGGCGCTGGTTGTTGCGCATGGAGGACCTCGACCCGCCACGGGAAGAGCCTGGCGCACAAGCGGCAATCTTGAAGGCACTGCAAAGCTACGGGTTTGAATGGGACGGCGAGATGGTCCGCCAGAGTGAGCGCCATGAGGCCTACGACCAGGTCATCAATCGCCTGCTCAGCCAGGGTCTGGCCTATGCCTGCACCTGCTCGCGCAAACAACTGGAACCGTATCAGGGCATTTATCCGGGACTGTGCCGCAACGCCGGCCACGACGCCAAAGACGCGGCCATCCGCCTGCGCGTCCCTGAGCTGGCGTATCACTTCAGCGATCGCGTACAAGGCCAGTTCCGCCAACACCTGGGCCGGGAAGTCGGCGATTTCGTGATTCGCCGTCGCGACGGACTCTATGCTTATCAACTGGCGGTGGTGCTGGATGACGCCTGGCAAGGGGTGACCGATATCGTGCGCGGCGCCGACCTACTGGACTCCACGCCACGCCAGCTCTACCTGCAAGAGCTGCTCGGTTTGCCACAACCGCGCTACCTGCATGTACCGCTGATCACTCAGCCGGACGGGCACAAGCTCGGCAAATCCTACCGCTCGCCTCCGCTGACGCCCGACCAGGCCACGCCGCTGTTGTTGCGGGCGTTGCGCGCGCTGGGACAACAGCCGGGCCCCGAACGGGTCGACGTCAGCCCCCAGGAGCTGCTGGACTGGGGCATTCGCCACTGGGATGCGGGCAAGATCCCGCGCACATTGACCCTGCCAGAGGCGCAAATCCGTTGACGGCGCTTGCAGCTTGGCGCTCATCCGTTACCATCGCCGCACGTTTTCGGGCACGCGCTTAAAAAAGAGAGGCCGGGATGTACATCTATCGCTTGGTCCTGCTCCTGGTAGTGGGGATTTATCTGTTCTCCCCGGCCATCATGGATTGGTGGATCGACGCCACGGGTGCCTGGTATCGGCCGTATCTGCTTTGGCTGATCCTGATCGTCGTGACCTTCATCCTGCAGAGCCAAAAAGATGCCGATGAGCTTTAGCCTGACCCAGATGATCCTGATCAGCGCCGCCTACCTGGCGGTGCTGTTCGGTGTAGCCTGGATCAGCGAACGGGGCATGATCCCCCGGGCGATCATCCGCCACCCGCTGACCTACACCCTGTCGCTGGGGGTCTACGCCAGCGCATGGGCGTTCTATGGCACGGTCGGGCTGGCCTATCAGTACGGCTACGGCTTTCTGTCCAGCTATCTGGGTGTATCGGGGGCCTTCCTGCTGGCGCCGGTGTTGCTCTACCCGATCCTGAAAATCACCCGCACCTACCAGCTATCATCCCTGGCCGACCTGTTCGCCTTTCGCTTTCGCAGCACCTGGGCCGGCGCGCTGACCACGATTTTCATGCTGGTGGGCGTACTGCCGTTGCTGGCCCTGCAGATCCAGGCAGTGGCCGACTCCATCAGCATCCTCACCCGCGAACCGGTGCAACATCGGGTGGCGCTGAGTTTCTGCGCGCTGATCATCCTCTTCACGATTTTCTTCGGTTCCCGCCACATCGCCACCCGGGAGAAACACGAAGGCCTGGTGTTCGCCATTGCCTTCGAATCGGTGATCAAACTGATCGCCATCGGCGGCGTCGGCCTCTATGCCCTGTACGGCGTATTCGATGGCCCGCAACAACTGGAGTTGTGGCTGCTGCAGAACCAGACCGCCCTTGCCGCCCTGCACACACCTCTGCAGGAAGGCCCGTGGCGCACGCTGTTGCTGGTGTTCTTCGCGTCAGCGATCGTCATGCCGCACATGTACCACATGACCTTTACCGAAAACCTCAATCCACGCTCGCTGGTGAGCGCGAGCTGGGGCCTGCCGCTGTTCCTGCTGCTGATGAGTCTGGCGGTGCCGCTGATCCTGTGGGCCGGGCTAAAGCTGGGGGCCAGCACCAATCCTGAGTATTTCACCCTCGGCATCGGCATCGCCGCCAACAGCAAGGCCCTGGCGTTGCTGGCCTACATCGGTGGCCTGTCGGCGGCCAGCGGCCTGATCATCGTCACCACGCTGGCGCTGTCAGGCATGGCCCTCAACCATCTGGTGCTGCCGCTCTACCAGCCGCCGGCCGAGGGCAATATCTACCGCTGGCTGAAATGGACCCGCCGGGCACTGATCGTCGCCATCATCATGGCCGGCTACGGCTTTTACCTGATGCTGGGAGAAGGACAGGACCTGGCCAACCTCGGCATTGTCGCGTTCGTCGCCACCTTGCAGTTCCTGCCCGGCGTACTGTCGGTGCTGTATTGGCCAACCGCCAACCGCCGTGGCTTTATCGCCGGTCTGCTGGCGGGGATCCTGGTGTGGCTGGTCGCCATGCTGTTGCCACTGCTGGGCAACATGCAAGGGTTCTATATTCCGCTGCTGAACATGATCTACGTGCTCGATGACACCAGTTGGCACATGGCGGCCATCGCTTCCCTGGCGGCGAACGTGCTGATGTTCACCCTGATTTCACTGTTCACCAACGCCAGCAGCGAAGAGGCCAGCGCCGCCGAAGCCTGCGCGGTGGACAACGTCCGCCGTCCGCAGCGTCGGGAATTGCACGCTGCCTCGCCCCAGGAGTTCGCCACGCAACTGGCCAAACCCTTGGGCGCCAAGGCCGCGCAAAAAGAAGTCGAACAGGCTCTGCGCGACCTCTACCTGCCCTTCGATGAACGCCGTCCATATGCCCTGCGTCGCCTGCGGGACCGGATCGAAGCCAACCTGTCCGGCCTGATGGGCCCCAGCGTTGCCCAGGACATGGTCGAGACGTTCCTGCCCTATAAGGCCGGCGGCGAGAACTATGTCACTGAAGACATCCACTTCATCGAGAGCCGTCTGGAAGACTACCACTCGCGCCTCACCGGCCTTGCCGCTGAACTCGACGCCTTGCGCCGCTACCACCGCCAGACCTTGCAGGAACTGCCGATGGGCGTGTGCTCCCTGGCCAAGGACCAGGAAATCCTGATGTGGAACAAGGCCATGGAAGAACTCACCGGAATCGCCGCCCAGCGTGTGGTCGGTTCACGCCTGAGTACCCTGAGTGAGCCGTGGAAAGGCCTGCTGCAAGGCTTCATCGACCTGCCGGATGAGCATTTGCACAAGCAGCACCTGGCCCTCGACGGCCAGACTCGCTGGCTTAACCTGCACAAGGCGGCGATCGACGAGCCGCTGGCACCGGGTAACAGCGGCCTGGTGTTGCTGGTGGAAGACCTCACCGACACTCAGATGCTCGAAGACAAGCTGGTTCACTCCGAACGGCTGGCCAGCATCGGTCGGCTGGCCGCCGGGGTGGCCCACGAAATCGGCAACCCGATCACCGGTATCGCCTGCCTGGCGCAAAACCTGCGCGAAGAGCGCGAGGACGATGGTGAGCTGACGGAAATCAGCGGCCAGATCCTCGAACAGACCAAGCGTGTGTCGCGTATCGTCCAGTCGCTGATGAGCTTCGCCCATGCCGGTGGCCACCAGCACAACGACGAACCCGTCTGTCTGGCCGAAGTGGCCCAGGACGCCATTGGTCTGCTGGCCCTTAACCGGCGCAATTTCGAGGTGCAATTCTTCAACCTGTGCGACCCGGACCATTGGGTCGACGGCGACCCCCAGCGGCTCGCCCAAGTACTGATCAACCTGCTGTCCAACGCCCGCGACGCCTCACCTGCGGGCAGCGCGGTGCGGGTCAAGAGCGAAGCCAGCGAACACACGATCGACCTGATCGTCGAAGACGAAGGCAGCGGTATTCCACAGAACATCATGGACCGATTGTTCGAACCTTTCTTCACCACCAAGGACCCGGGCGAAGGCACCGGTCTGGGCCTTGCACTGGTCTATTCCATCGTTGAAGAGCATTATGGACAAATCACCATCGACAGCCCGGCCGATGTACAAAGCCAACGCGGCACCCGTATACGGGTGACCTTGCCGCGTCATGTCGAAGCGACGTCCGCTGTGAACTGAGACCGTCGAGAGAATCGAATCAATGCCGCACATTTTGATCGTCGAAGACGAAACAATTATCCGCTCCGCCTTGCGCCGTCTGCTGGAACGCAATCAGTACCAGGTCAGCGAAGCCGGTTCAGTGCAGGAAGCACAAGAACGTTTCAGCATCCCCACGTTTGACCTGATCGTCAGCGACCTGCGCTTGCCAGGCGCCCCCGGGACGGAGCTGATCAAGCTCGGCCAGGGCACGCCAGTGCTGATCATGACCAGTTACGCCAGCCTGCGCTCGGCGGTCGACTCCATGAAAATGGGCGCGGTGGACTACATCGCCAAGCCGTTTGACCACGACGAGATGCTCCAGGCCGTAGCCCGCATCCTGCGCGACCGACAGACAGCAACCAGCAATGCGCCGGAACCGGCGAGCAAGACGACAGCCTCCGCCAAAGGCGGCGCCGGCAACCACAACGGCGAAATCGGCATCATCGGTTCCTGCCCGCCCATGCAGGACTTGTACAGCAAGATCCGCAAAGTGGCGCCCACCGACTCCAATGTCCTGGTCCAGGGCGAATCCGGCACCGGCAAGGAGCTGGTCGCCCGGGCGCTGCATAACCTGTCCCGGCGGGCCAAGGCCCCGATGATTTCGGTGAACTGCGCGGCGATTCCGGAAAGCCTGATCGAGTCCGAACTGTTCGGTCACGAAAAGGGTGCGTTCACCGGTGCCAGCGCCGGTCGCGCAGGGCTGGTGGAAGCGGCGGATGGTGGGACGCTGTTCCTCGATGAAATCGGTGAACTGCCCCTTGAAGCCCAGGCCCGTTTGCTGCGGGTGCTTCAGGAAGGCGAGATCCGTCGTGTCGGGTCGGTGCAGTCGCAGAAAGTCGATGTGCGCCTGATCGCAGCCACGCACCGCGATCTCAAGAGCCTGGCGAAGATCGGCCAGTTCCGTGAAGACTTGTATTACCGTTTGCACGTCATCGCCTTGAAGTTGCCGGCCCTGCGCGAGCGTGGCGCCGACGTCAACGAAATCGCCAATGCTTTCCTTGCCCGCCAGAGCGCGCGGGTCAACCGCACCGATCTCACGTTCGCCCCGGATGCTGAACAGGCCATTCGCCACTACGCTTGGCCAGGTAACGTTCGGGAGCTGGAAAACGCGGTAGAGCGAGCAGTGATTCTGTGCGAGAGCCCGGAAATCTCGGCCGACCTGCTGGGTATCGACATCGAGTTGAGTGACCTGGACGATGAAGAGTTCATCGGCCTGGCCCCACAACAGGGTGGTGCCAATAACTCCAGCCACGAGCCCACCGAAGATTTGTCCCTGGAAGATTACTTCCAGCATTTCGTCCTCGAACATCAGGACCACATGACCGAGACCGAACTGGCGCGCAAGCTGGGGGTTAGCCGCAAATGCCTGTGGGAACGCCGGCAGCGCCTGGGTATCCCACGCCGCAAGACCGGGGTCGCCAGCGAAAGCTAAGGCGCGCGGGTAACACCGCCAAATGTGAAAAAACTGTTACCTCAGCTTTTTCACGTAACAAAAGCCGGGGTTTACGGTAACGAAACCCCGGCTTTTTTTCGCCCCGAGAAAACCGAAAAACCCATAATCCCCCCGGTTTTGCTGGGGTTCGCAAAAGTTGGCACGCACCCTGCTATAGCTTTGGTACAAGAACAATAACAAGCCATGTAAACGATAATAAAAATAAGACGAATCGACTCACGCACAATAAAAACAAGACGGCGAGAGGCGCAGCTAACTGATTCTTTTGGAGAGGCGTTGTATTTGGGGCTTGCCCCACGACCAGGCCGAGAACAATAAAACTGTCTCAAGACAGGTGCCTGAACTGGTTGGATCGATTGATCACTGCAGCACAGCGACCAAAGCAATCCGTTTGCTCTTGACTCCCGGATGGGAGTGTCACGAAGGGAAAACCTCGTGGCGCGGGCACTCAACAAAAACAAGAAGCCCGAAACCAATAATAAAAATAGAGCACGCAACTAATTCTGGGGGAGCTTCGGCTCCCCCTGTGGTTTCTGTCGTTCCGCCTCCCCGCAGCCTACAAGGCTTGTCGCTTGAAGCTTGCAGCTCAAAACGCCTGCGTCCTACACCATCCCTCGACTAAATGCTAGAATCCCCGCCCATCATGCGGTCACTCTTCGTTTTTGGCCGAATATTCCTTCAAACAGTGCATCCCATGCTGAAGAAGCTGTTCCAGTCATTCCGTTCTCCCTTGCGTCGTACGCAACACATTCGCAGCACGCCTGAAGTGCTCAACAGTGGCCAGCATTCATTGCAAAAGGCCCAGTTCAGCCGTTACGCGGTGAACATCGTCGAACGCCTGCAGAACGCCGGTTACCAGGCTTATCTGGTGGGCGGGTGTGTGCGTGACATGCTGCTCAATATCACGCCCAAGGATTTCGATGTCGCCACCAGTGCCACGCCGGAACAGATCCGCGCCGAATTTCGCAACGCACGGATCATTGGCCGGCGCTTCAAGCTGGTCCACATCCACTTCGGCCGCGAAATCATCGAAGTGGCAACCTTCCGCGCCAACCACCCGCAAAACGATGAAGAAGAAGACAGCAACCAGTCTTCGCGCAACGAGAGCGGGCGCATCCTGCGCGATAACGTCTACGGCACGCTGGAAGAAGACGCGCAACGCCGCGACTTCACCATCAACGCCCTGTATTACGACCCGGTCAGCGAACGCATCCTCGACTACGCCAACGGCGTACATGACATCCGTAACCGCCTGATCCGCCTGATCGGCGACCCCAAGCAGCGTTACCAGGAAGACCCGGTGCGCATGCTTCGGGCCGTGCGTTTCGCCGCCAAACTGGATTTCGGCATCGAAAAACACAGCGCCACACCGATCCGCGAACTGGCTCCGATGCTGCGGGAGATCCCGTCGGCGCGTTTGTTCGAGGAGGTGCTCAAGCTGTTCCTGTCGGGCAACGCAGCGGACACCTTCGAAATGCTGGTGGACCTGCAGCTGTTCGATCCGCTGTTCCCGGCCAGCGCCGAAGCGCTGGAGTACAACCCGACCTACACCCACACCCTGATCAGCGAAGCGCTGATCAACACCGATTTGCGCATCAAGCAGAACAAACCGGTGACCCCGGCCTTCCTGTTTGCTGCATTGCTCTGGCCTGCCCTCCCGGCGCGGGTCCTGCGTCTGCAGGAGCGCGGCATGCCGCCGATCCCCGCCATGCAGGAAGCCGCCCACGAGCTGATCAGCGAACAGTGCCAGCGCATCGCGATTCCAAAACGCTTCACGATGCCGATCCGCGAAATCTGGGACATGCAGGAACGCCTTCCACGGCGCAGCGGCAAACGTGCCGACCTGCTGCTGGACAACCCGCGTTTCCGCGCCGGTTACGACTTCCTGCTGCTGCGTGAAAGCGCCGGCGAACAAACCGATGGCCTTGGTGAATGGTGGACCGACTACCAGGACGCCAACGACAGCGAGCGCCGCGACATGATCCGCGAGCTCAGCGGCAAGGACGACGGCGCCAGCGGCCCGCGCAAGCGTCGTCGCAGCAGCGGTGCCAAGCGCAAACGTGCCGGTGTCCCGAGCGCTTCGGACGAGTAACGATGGAACGCATCTACATCGGCATGGGCAGCAACCTCGCCGAGCCCGCCGAACAATTGCGCAGCGCTGTCCAGGCGCTGGCGCAACTGCCCGACACGCAACTGACGGGCGTGTCAGCGTTCTACCAAAGCGACTCCCTGCTGCCCGGCCAGCCACGCTACACCAATGCGGTCGCGGCGCTGGACACTCGCCTGGCGCCGCTGGACCTGCTCGATGCACTGCAAGCCATCGAAACCGGACAAGGTCGCGAACGCCTGGAGCACTGGGGTCCGCGCACCCTGGACTTGGATATCCTGCTGTTCGGCGATCGCCTGATCGACGAACCTCGCCTGAAAGTCCCCCACTACCATATCCAGGCCCGGGCCTTCGTGCTCTACCCTCTGGCGGAACTGGCACCCGCCAATCTGCGCCTGAGCGATGGACGCTTGCTCACGGACCTGCTTGCAGCGTGCCCGTTTGTCGGCCTGGAACGCTTGCCCCCGAATTGACGTAGCGATTCTGTGGGAGCGAGCCTGCTCGCGATAGCGGTGATTCAGCCAATGTAAATGTCGACTGACCCGCCGCTATCGCGAGCAGGCTCGCTCCCACAGGATTCGGACCCGGCAGTCACTTTCGAGACTCTCCCCCCACGCTGAAACGCATCAGTAACCCCGGTAACACCCGGCGGTAACACATCCAATTGACTTCCCGGGTACTCCTCACGACTATAGGCGTCCCGTTGCCGCCCACGCGGCGCTAAAGGGCGCAATCCAGGCCTTACAAGCACCACGCGTAGAAGGTGCGCCTGTATAAATGACGAATCATGCGCGTTACTCGCAGTAGTTCACGAGCGCCTAATGAGGACTTTTTCATGCCAGCTATTACCCTGACCACGCTGCAAGGTCTCAAGCAAAAAGGTGAAAAAATCACCATGCTGACCTGCTATGACGCAACCTTCGCCCACGTCTGCAATGAGGCCGGTGTCGAAGTGCTGCTGGTGGGCGACTCCCTCGGCATGGTGTTGCAAGGCCACGACAGCACGCTGCCGGTAAGCACCGCCGACATGGCCTATCACGTGGCCGCGGTCAAACGCGGTAACACCGATGCCCTGATCCTCGCCGACCTGCCATTCATGGCCTATGCCACCCTCGAACAGACCATGACCAACAGCGCCCAACTGATGCAGGCCGGCGCTCATATGGTGAAAATCGAAGGCGCGTTGTGGCTGGCCGATTCCATTCGCCTGCTGGCCGAGCGCGGTATCCCGGTGTGCGCACACCTGGGTTTGACGCCCCAAGCGGTGAATATCCTCGGCGGTTACAAGGTCCAGGGCCGCAATGAAAACCAGGCCCGTCAAATGCGCGCCGATGCGATTGCGCTGGAGCAAGCTGGCGCCGCGATGTTGCTGCTCGAATGCGTGCCCAGCGAACTGGCGGAGGAAATCACCCAGGCGGTGAAGATTCCGGTCATCGGCATCGGCGCCGGCAGCGCCACCGACGGCCAGGTACTGGTGCTGCACGACATGCTCGGCTTGTCGATCACCGGTCGCGTGCCCAAATTCGTGAAGAACTTCATGGCCGGGCAAGCGAACATTCAGGCCGCCCTGGGCGCCTACGTTGCCGAAGTCAAGGCGGCGACCTTCCCTGGCGTCGAGCACGGATTTTCTGCATGAACACCGTCAAAACCGTACGCGAACTGCGGGCCGCCGTGGCCCGCGCTCGCAGCGAAGGCAAACGCATCGCTTTCGTGCCGACCATGGGTAACCTGCACAGCGGCCATATGGCGCTGGTCACCAAAGCGGCGCAGCGGGCCGACTTCGTGGTGGCGAGCATTTTCGTCAACCCGCTGCAATTCGGTGTCGGCGAAGACCTGGACAAATACCCGCGCACTCTGGCGGCCGACCAGGAAAAGCTGCTCCAGGCCGGTTGCCATCTGCTGTTCGCGCCAACCGTCGAAGAAATGTACCCCGACGGCATGTCCGGGCAGACCCGGGTCAGCGTCCAGCAATTGTCCGAAGGCCTGTGCGGCGCCAGCCGTCCGGGGCATTTCGAGGGCGTGGCGACGGTGGTCAGCAAACTGTTCAACATGGTCCAGCCTGACCTAGCGGTGTTCGGCCAGAAGGACTTCCAGCAACTGGCAGTGATCCGCGCGCTGGTCCATGACCTGAACATGCCGATCCAGATCATCGGCGAGCCGACCGTTCGCGCCGAAGACGGCCTGGCGCTGTCGTCGCGCAACGGCTTCCTCAGCCCTGAACAACGCGCAGTGGCGCCCGTGGTCTATCGCAGCCTGAGCCAAATTGCCGAGGCGATCAGGCTGGGGCGGCGAGATTTTCCGGCGCTGGTGGCCGAGCAGATCAAGCAACTGGAAACTGCCGGCCTGCGTCCTGATTATCTGGAGGTTCGCCACGCCCGTACCTTGCAGCCGGCCACCGCCGAGGACCGCGACCTGGTGATTCTGGTTGCCGCTTTCCTGGGCACCACTCGGTTGATCGATAACCTGCACCTGGACCTCGACGCAAGCGCCTGAACCAACACCCGTCCCAGTCTGGGGATGGGCCTTGTAGGAGCAAACCTGTGGGAGCACAGCCTCGCTCCCACAAGGGATAGACGGTGTTTTTTACTGACTGCATTCTCACATCCCTTGCATATTGCCGCCTCCAGAGCCTTCGGGCAAACTGCCCGCCGTTCGGACCCGACCATAGGAAACATTCATGCACGCCATCATGCTCAAGGCCAAGCTGCACCGCGCCGAAGTCACTCACGCCGTGCTCGACTACGAAGGCTCCTGCGCCATTGATGGTGAGTGGCTGGACCTGTCGGGTATCCGTGAATACGAACAGATCCAGATCTACAACGTCGACAACGGGGAACGCTTCACCACCTACGCGATCCGTGGCGAAGAAGGCTCGCGAATGATTTCGGTCAACGGCGCTGCGGCGCACAAGGCCAAGGTGGGTGACCGGGTGATCATCTGTGCCTACGCCCATTACAGCGAAGCCGAACTGGCCAACTTCAAACCCCGCATGTTGTACATGGCCCCAGGCAACGAACTGAGCCACACCAGCAACGCCATCCCGGTTCAGATCGCCTGACCGAACCCCGGCCAGCGTGCGAGCCTGTGGGAGCAAAGCTTGCTCGCGATAGCAGTATGCCAGGCGACATCCATGCAACGGGTCCATTGCAGTCCCGAGCAAGCTTGGCTCCCACAGTCCGTCTGTCGGACCAATCCCGCCCCTGTTGTATAAAAAAGTACCGGGAAACGGTCTGACAAAGTCAAGACAGATCGCAACGCGAGGTTTACTGTAGTCGCCCTGTGCCCATAGATCGTGTCGACGTAGTTGTCCGGACGCCTCCTGAGGCCATGCCGGAATTTTTAGTGTACAAAAGGTCGTTCAAGTAAAAAGGAAACCCGCAGCGATGGCGTATTACCGAACCCCTCACGACGTGACCGCTCTGCCTGCCTGGCAAGCGCTGAATGACCACCGCAAAGCCATGCAGGATTTCAGCATGCGCGAAGCGTTCCATGCCGATCCGCAGCGTTTCAATCAATTCACCCTGTCGAGTTGCGGCCTGTTTCTCGACTACTCAAAAAACCTGATCAACGCCCAGACCCGTGACCTACTGGTGTGCCTGGCCAATGAAGTCGACCTCAAGGGTGCGATCAAGGCGCTGTTCGAAGGCGAAATCGTCAATGCCTCCGAGAACCGCCCGGCCCTGCACACCGCACTCCGCCGGCCGGTGGGCGACAAATTGCTGGTGAGCGGCGTCGACGTGATGCCGGACGTACACAAGGTGCTGAACCAGATCACCGATCTGGTAGGTCGCATTCATGACGGTCTGTGGCGCGGCTACACCGAGAAACCGATTACCGACGTGGTGAACATCGGCATCGGCGGCTCTTTCCTCGGCCCGGAACTGGTCTCCGAAGCGCTGTTGTCTTACGCGCAAAAAGGCGTGCGCTGTCACTACCTGGCGAACATCGACGGCAGCGAGTTCCATGAACTGACCATGAAGTTGCGCGCCGAGACCACGCTGTTCATCGTCTCGTCGAAATCCTTCAACACCCTCGAAACCCTGAAGAACGCCCAGGCTGCCCGTGCCTGGTACCTGGCCCAGGGCGGTTCCGAAGCGGAGCTGTACCGCCACTTCATCGCCGTATCGAGCAACAACGCAGCCGCCGTGGCCTTCGGCATCCGCGAAGAAAACATCTTCCCGATGTGGGATTGGGTCGGCGGACGCTACTCGCTGTGGTCGGCCATCGGCTTGCCGATCGCCCTGGCCATCGGCATGTCGAACTTCAAGGAATTGCTCTCCGGCGCCTACTCCATGGACCAGCATTTCCAGAGCGCGCCGTTCGAACAGAACATGCCGGTTCTGCTGGCGCTGCTGGGCGTGTGGTACGGCAACTTCTGGGGCGCGCAGAGCCACGCGATCCTGCCGTACGACCACTACCTGCGCAACATCACCAAGCACTTGCAGCAACTGGACATGGAATCCAACGGCAAGAGCGTGCGCCAGGACGGCACGCCGGTGTCTACCGACACAGGTCCTGTGATCTGGGGCGGCGTCGGTTGCAATGGCCAGCACGCCTATCACCAGTTGCTGCATCAGGGCACCCAACTGATCCCGGCGGACTTCATCGTGCCGATCGTCAGCTTCAACCCGGTTGCCGATCACCACCAGTGGCTGTACGCCAACTGCCTGTCCCAGAGCCAGGCGCTGATGCTGGGCAAGACCCGCGCAGAAGCCGAAGCGGAACTGCGTGACAAAGGCGCGAGCGAAGAAGATGTGCAGAAGCTGGCCTCCCACAAAGTGATCCCGGGCAACCGTCCGAGCAACACCCTGGTGGTCGAACGCATCAGCCCGCGTCGCCTTGGCGCATTGGTAGCGCTGTATGAACATAAAGTGTTCGTGCAAAGCGTGGTCTGGGGCATCAACGCTTTTGACCAATGGGGCGTGGAGCTGGGCAAGGAACTGGGCAAGGGCGTCTACAACCGCCTGGTGGGCAGCGAAGAAAGTGCGGCCGAAGACCCTTCGACCCAGGGTTTGATCAACTACTTCCGCGGGCGTCATCGCGGGTGATAGTCTGACAGGGCGGCTCACCCGCCCTGTCACCTTTCGTTCAGGACAGTTCCTACGGCTCGGGTCGCCCGCAAACCGTGGAGTACACGGTACTGTAGGAGCTGCCGAAGGCTGCGATCTTTTGATCTTGATCTTTCACTTGACGCTCAAGTGGCATTGAGAAAAAAGATCGCAGCCTTCGGCAGCTCCTACGAGGGTCGTGCAGCTCCCCTCTTGTCGCAAAAACAAGAATAAGGAACCGTCATGTTCGATATCAGCCAGTACCCCCAAGCCGATGCCGTCCGCCGGGCTGCGCAACTGAGTCAGGACGAGTACACGCGGCTCTACAAAGAATCCATCGAACACCCGAGCGCTTTCTGGGCCGAGCAGGCCACGCGCTTTCTCGACTGGATGACGCCCTGGCAAACCGTCCAGCGCTATGACCTCAAGATCGGCGACGCCAGCTGGTTCGCCGGGGGCAAGCTGAACGTCAGCGCCAATTGCATCGACCGCCATCTGCAGACACGTGGAGACCAGACGGCGATCATCTGGGAAGGCGACAATCCCGCCGAATCGGCAGAAATTACCTACAAGAAACTTCATCACCATGTTTGCCGCCTGGCCAACGTGCTGAAAAGCCGCGGCGTGAAGAAAGGTGACCGGGTCTGCATCTACATGCCGATGATCCCGGAGGCAGCCTACGCCATGCTTGCCTGCACCCGCATTGGCGCGGTGCATTCGGTGGTGTTCGGCGGCTTTTCGCCGGATTCGCTGCGCGACCGGATTCTCGACGCTGATTGCCGCACCGTGATCACAGCCGACGAAGGCGTGCGCGGAGGACGATTCATACCGCTCAAGCGCAACGTCGACAAGGCCCTGGAAAGTTGCCCGGACGTCAGCACCGTGCTGGTGGTCGAGCGCACCCAGGGCGAAGTGGCCTGGGTCGAAGGTCGCGACCTGTGGTACCACCAGGCCATGCATGACATGAGCGACGACTGCCCGCCGGAACCGATGGACGCCGAAGACCCGCTGTTCATCCTCTACACCTCCGGCAGCACCGGTAAACCCAAGGGTGTGCTGCACACCACTGGTGGTTATCTGCTGCAAGCGGCGATGACGTTCAAATACGTACTGGACTACCGCGACAACGAAGTGTTCTGGTGCACCGCCGATGTCGGCTGGGTCACCGGCCACAGCTACATCGTCTACGGACCGCTGGCCAACGGCGCCACCACGCTGATCTTCGAAGGCGTGCCGAGCTACCCCAGCAGTTCGCGTTTCTGGCAGGTGATCGACAAGCATCAAGTCAATATTTTCTACACGGCCCCGACCGCCCTGCGGGCGCTGATGCGCGAAGGTGCCGGACCGTTGCGGGAAACGTCGCGCAAAAGCCTGCGATTGCTCGGCAGCGTCGGTGAGCCGATCAACCCGGAGGCGTGGGAATGGTACTTCAACGTGGTGGGCGAACAGCGCTGCCCGATTGTCGACACCTGGTGGCAGACCGAAACCGGCGGCATCATGCTCAGCCCGCTGGTGAGTGCGCCGCGGCTCAAGCCGGGCTGCGCCACCCGACCGATGTTCGGCGTGCAACCGGTATTGCTGGATGAAACCGGCAAGGAAATCCACGGTGCGGGCAGCGGTGTGCTGGCGATCAAGGCAAGCTGGCCGGGGCAGATTCGCAGCGTTTATGGCGACCACCCACGCATGGTCGACACCTACTTCAAGCCCTATCCCGGCTATTACTTCACCGGCGACGGCGCCCGTCGAGACGAAGATGGCGATTACTGGATCACCGGGCGCATCGACGACGTGATCAACGTCTCCGGGCACCGCATTGGCACCGCCGAGGTGGAGAGCGCCCTGGTGCTGCACGACAACATCGCCGAAGCGGCAGTGGTCGGTTACCCCCATGACCTCAAGGGCCAGGGCATCTACGCTTTCGTCACGCCGATGGATGGAATCGAGGCCAACGACGCATTGAAGAAGGAATTGCTGGACCACGTCAGCAAGGAAATCGGCAGCTTCGCCAAACCGGAACTGATCCAGTGGGCGCCGGCACTGCCCAAGACCCGGTCAGGCAAGATCATGCGGCGCATCCTGCGCAAGATCGCCTGCAACGAGCTCGACAGCCTCGGCGACACCTCGACCCTGGCCGATCCGAGCGTGGTGGAGGGGCTGATCGACAAGCGCCTGAATCGCTGAGCCAAACGACTCGGTTCCCCTGAGGGATCGAGTCCTTGCGCCGCTGGACTGTGGGATAAGCTTGCTCGCGAAACAGGCACCTCGATTTCTGAAAGACCGCATCGCCTGCATCGCGGGCAAGCCTTGCTCCCACAAGGCCCTTCGCCATGGAAACTGCTAAACTCCCGCGCCTCATTTCCTTAAGGCGCGCCCGGCATGTCTTCCTTGAATCAGGCGCTGCGCGCCGCCCTCGATCAGCGTCAGGACCTGCTCGCCCAATTGCACCAGCAAGGCACCGACTGCTATCGCCTGTTCCATGGCAGCCAGGAAGGCGCCCCCGGCCTGACGGTCGACCGTTACGGCCCACAATTGCTGGTGCAGAGTTTCCACCAGTCACTGGAACGCGATGCCTTGTTGCAGTTGCACGGCAGCGTCAACAATCGCCTGGGCCTGGACACCCTGCTGGTCTACAACGATCGCGCCCGGGGCAATTCGCGCATCGACCGCCAGGACACTGTTTACCAGGCTGACGATGCCGCCCTGCAAGACCTCGTCGGCCATGAATGGGGCCTGAACTATCGCGTTCGCGGGCGCCATGCCGGGCAGGATCCTTTGCTGTTTCTCGACCTGCGCAACGCCCGGGGCTGGGTCAAGGAACACAGCCGTCACAAAAGCGTGCTGAACCTGTTCGCCTACACCTGCGGCGTCGGCCTGAGCGCCGCGGCCGGTGGCGCGCGAGAGGTGTGCAACCTGGACTTTGCCGAAGGCAACCTGGCGGTGGGTCGCGAGAACGGTCTGCTCAACCCCGACTTAGCACCCATGGATTTCGTGCAATCGGATTACTTCCCGGCCATCCGCCAACTGGCCGGCCTGCCCATCAGTCAGCGACGCGGGCAGAAACTGCCAGGTTATGTACGTCTGGAGCAACGCCAGTACGACCTGGTGCTGCTCGACCCGCCCGCCTGGGCCAAGAGCGCGTTCGGCACTGTCGACCTGTTGCGCGATTACCAGAGCCTGCTCAAGCCGGCGCTGCTCACCACCGCTGAAAATGGCGTGCTGATCTGCTGCAACAACCTGGCAAAAGTCTCCATGGACGACTGGCGCGAGCAGGTGCTGCGCTGCGCGGAAAAGGCCGGGCGCCCGGTGCGCGAATGGAAAACACTGACACCCGGCAGCGATTTTCCCTCGCTGGACCAGCAGCCGCCACTCAAGACGTTGATCCTCCAGCTCTGAACCAGCGGTTAACTCCTACACTGAAAACGGACAAATCTGATAAATCACAGTGGCTTCGGAACCGTAAACGCATGCCATACTCCAAGGCATTCCGAATTCACACCAGATGAAGCCGCACATGCCCAAAGGATTGATTCGCGCTTTCGGCGCCCTGTTGACCATACTGGCCCTCTACAGCCTGCTGGGTTTTCTGATATTGCCCGGCGTCGCCTTGCGGATCGCCAATCAACAACTGGCCGAGCATGCAACCGTGCCGGCCCGGATCCAGCGTATCGAACTCAACCCCTTCAGCCTTGAAGTCACCCTTTGGGGCCTGAATGTCGGCGAACCGGGCAAGGAGCAGGTCGCCTTCGAACGGCTGTACACCAACCTGCAGCTCGACAGCCTCTGGTCCGGCGCCCTGCACCTGACCGATATCGAGCTGGACAAGCCCAAGACCGAGATCCTGTTCGCCAAGGACGGTCAGCTGAACCTGCTGGGCCTGTTCAAGCTGCCGGCCAGCGAACCCACCCCGGCCGACCCTGACGCCAAGCCGTTTCCCCTGCGAGTCGACCGGATCAAACTGGCCGGCGGTTACGTACACTTTCAGGACCTGCGCCCCAGCGAGCCCATCGAATTTCTGTACGACACCCTTGATTTCGAGCTGAAGAACCTCAGCACACTGCCCGACGACAACGCCGACATGACCCTGGTGGCCGTCAGCCCTCAAGGAGGCCGGGTCGACTGGACCGGCAACTTCAGCCTCACGCCGATCGCCTCCGAGGGCAAGATCAAAGTCACCGACGGCCAGATGAAAGTCTGGTGGCCGTATGTACGCGACGCGGTACCGCTGGTGCTGGAAAACGGCGTGCTGAACCTCAGTACCGACTACAAGCTCAACCTCGCCAAGGGCACCGAACTGCTGCTCAACAACGTGGCCGTGAGCGTGGCCCCCTTCTCCATCAAGGCGCCCGATGGCCGGCCATTGGCGAAACTCGAACGCCTGGATGTGAGTGAAACAACCGTCGACCTGGCCAAGCAACAAGTCATCGTCGGCAAGATCCGCAGCCAGAAGCTGGAAACCTGGGCCGCTCGCGAGGCGGATGGGCAACTGGACTGGCAAAAACTCTTCGCCAGCCAGCCGGCCAAACCGCAGGTCAAGGTCGAACCGGCGTCGGCCCCGGCAGCCGCCGATTCGCCCGAGCCTGAACCCCAGGCACCGAGCAAGCCCTGGCAGGTGCTGTTGAAGGACGTGCAACTGCGCAATTACCAGGTGCATCTGGCCGACCGTCAGGCGCAACCTACCGTGGCCCTGGAGGTCGGCCCGCTGAACCTCGACCTGCAGAACTACGACACCCTCAACGGCTCACCCTTTACCCTCAAGCTGGATACCGGGGTGGGCAAACAGGGCAAGATCCTGGCTGACGGCGAGGTCAACCTGAACCCGGTCACCGCCCGCCTCAAGGTCAAGACCCAAGACATCGACTTGCGGGTCGCCCAGGCGTACATCAACCCGTTCATTCGCCTGGAACTGCGCTCCGGGATGCTCGGCAGCGACCTGGCGGTGGACCTCAAGAGCACCGAGCCGCTGGCGTTCGCCGTCACCGGACGCGCCCAGGTCGATCAACTGCACACCCTCGATACCCTCAGGACCCGGGATTTCATCAAGTGGAAGCAGTTGGTGCTCGAAGGGCTCAACTATCAGCACGGCGACAGCCTGTCGATCGACAAGGTCAACCTGTACCAGCCTTACGCACGATTCATGATCAACAGGGACCGCACCACCAACGTCGATGACCTGCTGATCCCGCAACCGCCCGACAGTGGTGCGAACAACAGCCCGGCAAAACCGGCATCCCAGGACAAACCGCTGGGCATCCACGTCGGCGGCATTGCCATCAACGACGGTTCGGCCAACTTCGCCGACTTCAGCCTGACGCCGAATTTCGCCACGGCCGTCCAGCAGCTCAACGGCCAGATCGGCACCATCGACAGCCGCCAGGCCAAGCCGGCCACCGTGGACATCAACGGCAAGGTCGACCGCTACGCGCCTGTCACCATCAAGGGGGCGCTCAACCCCTTCGACCCGATGGCCAGCCTCGACATCGCCACCAGCTTCAAACGGGTCGAGCTGACGACTCTGACGCCCTATTCCGGCAAATTCGCCGGCTATCGCATCCGCAAGGGCCGACTCAATCTCGACCTGCATTACCGGATCACCAAAGGCCAGTTGCAGGCCGACAACAAAGTGGTGGTCGAGCAACTGCAGCTGGGGGAAAAGGTCGACAGCCCGGACGCCGTGAGCCTGCCGCTCAAGCTGGCCGTCGCGCTGCTGAAGGACTCCGAAGGCAGGATTTCCATCGAGCTTCCGGTTTCCGGCGACCTCAATGACCCGCAATTCAGCGTGATGCCGATTGTCTGGCAAACCCTGCGCAACCTGGTAGTACGGGCGGCCCAGGCGCCATTCAAACTCATCGGCGGGCTGGTGGCCGGTGGTGCCTCGCAAGACTTGGGCAGCGTGTCATTCGCCCCGGGCTCAAGCGAACTGAATCCGGAAAACGAAGGCACGCTACTCAAGTTGTCCGAGGCCCTTGGTAAACGTCCGGAGTTGCGCCTGGAGATTGAAGGCACCGCCGCCCAAAGCAGCGATGGTCCGTTGCTCGCCGCCCAGCGTCTGGAACGCGAATACCAGTACAACTACTACAAGATGCTGCAGCGTCGGGGCGACAAGGTCCCTGCCAAGGCCGCGCTGCTGGAGGTGCCCGAGGATGAAAAGGCACCGCTGCTCGAAGGCATCTATCGCACCCGCCTCAAGACCCAGCCACCGGTCGAATGGACGCAACTGGATAAAAAGGCGCGCACGGAAAAACTGCGCGAAGGCGTGATCACCTTCTGGAGTGGCAACGAAGTGCTGTTGCGCCAGCTGGGGCAGGAGCGCGCCAGCAGCATCAAGGACTTCCTGGTGGACAAAGGGCAATTGGCCGATGACCGTGTGTATTTCATCGACGCCAGCCTCGGCCAGGCCGAAAGCGACGGGCGCGTGATCACCGCCATGCATCTGGATGCCGAATAAGATGAAGCGTCTGTGCGGGCTCAGCCTGGTCTTGCTGCTCGCCAGCGGCCAGGCGGCGGCCGACACATTGCGTTGTGGCAGCCAATTGATCAGCGTCGGTGACCGTTCCAGCGAAGTCCTGCAAAAATGCGGGCAACCCGCAGCGCGGGATGACCTGGGCTACAAACGCAGTGTCAATCGCCGGGAAGAATACCCGGTGGAAGAATGGACCTACGGCCCCAACAGCGGCATGTACCAGTACTTGCGCTTCGAAGGTAACCGGTTGGTGCAGATCACCAGCAAGCGGGGGCGCTGAGCGGTCCCCTGCTCATTCCGTTGGCACGGCGTGGGATGTGCCGCCGCTAATCGCGAGCAGGCTCGCTCCCACATTCGAACGCATCTTGCCGAAGAAACTCGTCCATTGTGGGAGCGGGCTTGCTCGCGAAAAGGGCAACTCGATTTCCCAGGCCGATCCCTGAATACTTTTCCATCGCGCAATAGAACAGGCCCCCGGCACGAATGCCGGGGGCCTGTAATGGCCACGTCCGTGTGGCCTTTCGCATGAACTCCAAAGCAACGGCAAACGTATGTCTCAGCCCGCTTGCCGTGCCTTCTCCCGGTCCAGGCGAGAAGCCTTGAGTCTTACTCGGATTTCAGGCCGTCAGCCGAAACGTCTCTGACGCCTTTGATTTTCTTGGTGATCGCCACGGCGGTATCTTTTTGCGCGTCGGTCAGGACGGTAGTCGACGACAGCGACACTACGCCTTTATTGGTTTCTACCTTGATATCGGAACCTGGAATGCCGTCTTCAGTGACCAGATCGGCTTTGACCTTGGTGGTGATCCAGGTATCAGAAACGTCTTCCTTGGCTTCTGTCACTTCACCAGCAGCCAGCATCATCGGAGCCTGAGTTGCTTGAGTGGTCTCGGCGAAAGCGCTAGCCATGGTCAGAGTCAGGGCGGTGGCAGCTGCGGCAGTGATAGCGAACTTCTTCATACGAGTAACTCCTGTTTTTCTCAAAAACTGCCGGAGGTGTTTCCCGGCAGGGTTATCAGGAGTAGTGCGAAGGCTGTGCCAGTTTTCGCCGATGAATTAATTCGTTTTAAATCAACATGTTAAGCGAAACGGTGATTTTCACAATCATGCAAAATGCATGGCTTGCTGATTTGGGACATGCAAGTTGCGGGTTTTCGGCGCTCGCTAAGTTTATGAATTGTTAAGGTTTTCCGTGGCAAGGGGAAAGCGCCCTCGCCACATGCTCAGCCAGACCCGAAATCAGGGTGCAGCAGCTGCACCCGTGCAACCGGCGGGCAAGAATTCCTGGACCGCCGTCGAGCCACACGTCCAAACACCTGCTGCTGAACGGGAAAGGGTGATCGCCTTGCCAAGAACGGGAGCTGGCGCGTTCAACAGGGTGCAGGCAATGGTTCCGGTTCCGTCCGCTGCAGTACCTGAAGCGGTCAAGGTGCAATTGCTGGTGGGCGATGTTCCACCGATGTTGGCTAACGTCGGGTTGGTTCCCTGGTTCATGACGTCCTCGAACGGCACTTTCAATGCGGAGACTTCCGCAAGCCCCGCCGTAGCCTTCGCCCGCGCCTGATACTTGGAATACTGCGGCAACGCAAACGTCGCCAGGATGCCGATGATCGCCACAACGATCAGCAACTCGATCAAGGTAAAACCGTTTTGCTTATTCATAGAGAATCTCCAAAGCATGAGGTGGAATCTCATGACCTGAACAGACCATTGCATGGCATGTGCCAAGCCTGACGCGCCCGCTGGCAAGGGACTTCACTGCGCACCGGCCCCGTGTCCTACCCCAACAACCGCACTATCTGACGTTTTTTGTCACCCCGCCCCGCTGGTTTGGTCTGGATGCTTGACTAGGCTATAAGTCATGAACTGTCCGCGTCCGGGATTCCCATGAATGACATCGCCTTAAGCGGTCTGGCCAAGCAATTGGTGCTGGCCGAACTGATCACCGAGCAAAGTGCGCAGCAGGCGTACCAACAAGCCCAAAGCAGTCGCATGCCCCTGGTCAGTTACCTGGTGCAGAACAAACTGGTCCAGAGCCGCCAGGTGGCGGAAATTGCCTCGGAGCATTTCGGCGTGGCGTTGCTGGATCTCAACAGCCTGGACAAGGAAACCCAACCCACCGGCCTTGTCAGCGAAAAACTGGTACGTCAGCATCACGCCCTGCCGCTGTGGCGGCGTGGCAACAAGCTGTTCGTGGGCATCTCCGACCCCACCAACCACCAGGCCATCAATGACATTCAGTTCAGCACCGGCCTGACCACCGAAGCGATCCTGGTGGAGGATGACAAGCTCAGCGATGCCATCGAGAAGTTTTTCGAATCCACCAGCACCGGCCTGGAAGGCATGGGCGATGTCGACCTCGACGGCCTGGACATCGAGTCGATCGATGATCACAAGCAGGACTCCATCGCCGGCCAGGATACCGACGACGCGCCCGTGGTGCGGTTCGTCAACAAGATGCTGCTGGACGCGATCAAGGGCGGCTCCTCCGACCTGCACTTTGAACCCTATGAAAAAATCTACCGGGTGCGGGTGCGTACCGACGGCATACTGCGGGAAGTGGCCCGCCCGCCGATCCAGTTGGCCACCCGCATCGCCGCGCGCCTGAAGGTCATGGCCAGCCTCGATATTTCCGAGCGGCGCAAACCCCAGGACGGGCGCCTGAAAATGCGCCTGTCGAAAAACAAGTCCATCGACTTCCGGGTCAACACACTGCCCACGCTCTGGGGTGAAAAAGTGGTGATCCGGATCCTCGACCCCTCCAGTGCGCAGATGGGTATCGATGCCCTGGGCTACGAGCCGGACCAGAAAGAGCTGTACATGGCCGCTCTCAAACAACCACAAGGGTTGATCCTGGTGACCGGGCCCACCGGCTCCGGCAAAACCGTGTCGCTCTATACCGGGCTGAATATCCTCAACACCGTGGACATCAATATTTCCACCGCTGAGGACCCCGTGGAGATCAACATGGAAGGCATCAACCAGGTCAACGTAAATCCACGCCAGGGCCTGGATTTCGCCCAGGCCCTGCGCTCGTTCCTGCGCCAGGACCCGGACGTGATCATGGTGGGCGAGATCCGCGACCTGGAAACCGCCGAAATTGCCATCAAGGCCGCCCAGACCGGACACATGGTGCTCTCCACCCTGCACACCAACAGCGCCGCCGAAACCCTGATCCGTCTGCACAACATGGGCATTCCCGGCTTCAACATCGCCACCGCGGTCCACCTGATCATCGCCCAGCGGCTGGCGCGCAAGCTGTGTCCCCATTGCAAAAGGGCCATCGAGATTCCCGAGGAAACCCTGCTCAAGGAAGGCTTCCCCCGGGAACGCATCGGCTCGTTCACGATCTATGAGCCGGTCGGTTGCGAACAGTGCAACAACGGCTACAAGGGGCGCGTGGGGGTTTACGAAGTGGTCAGGAATACGCCCGAGCTGCAACGGCTGATCATGGCCGAGGGCAACTCGTTGGAAATCGACCTGCAAATGCGCAAGGACGGTTTTAATGACCTGCGCGCGTCGGGACTGCTCAAAGTGATGCAAGGCATCACCAGTCTCGAAGAAATCAACCGGGTCACCAAGGATTGAACATGGCGGTCAAGGCAATAAAAACCGACGTTTACACGTGGGAAGGCAAAGACCGCAAAGGCACGAAAATGACCGGCGAACTGACCGGTCAGAGCCCGTCCCTGGTCAAGGCCCAGTTGCGTAAACAGGGCATCAATCCAGGCAAGGTACGCAAGAAGTCCACCTCGATATTCAGCAAGGGCAAGCGCATCAAACCGCTGGATATCGCCCTGTTCACCCGTCAGATGGCAACCATGCTCAAGGCCGGAGTGCCCTTGTTGCAGGCGTTCGACATCATCGGTGAAGGCTTCGACAACGCCAACATGCGCAAGCTGGTGGACGAGGTGAAACAGGAAGTCGCCGCCGGCAACAGCTTTGCCGCGTCGTTGCGCAAATGCCCGCAATACTTCGACGAGCTGTATTGCAATCTGGTGGACGCCGGTGAACAGGCTGGCGCCCTGGATACGCTGCTGGAGCGGGTCGCGACCTACAAGGAAAAAAGCGAAGCCCTCAAGGCCAAGATCAAGAAGGCCATGACCTACCCGGCAGCCGTGGTGCTGGTCGCCGCCGTGGTCACGGGGATTCTGCTGGTCAAGGTCGTGCCACAGTTCGAATCGGTGTTCTCCGGGTTCGGCGCCCAACTGCCGGCCTTCACGGTGATGGTCATCGGCCTGTCGGAATTCATGCAACAGTGGTGGTGGATGCTGCTAGGTGGCGCGGTGGCTGCGTTCTTCGGTGTCAAACACGCACTCAAGCGCTCCCAGGGCTTGCGTGACTGGCGCGATAAATGGCTGCTTAAACTGCCGCTGATCGGCACCTTGATGTACAAATCCGCCGTGGCCCGCTATGCCCGGACCCTTTCCACGACTTTCGCTGCCGGCGTGCCGCTGGTGGAAGCCCTGGACTCGGTCTCTGGCGCCACCGGCAACGTGGTGTTCAAACGTGCAGTACAGCGCATCCGGCAGGATGTCTCGACCGGGATGCAGTTGAATTTTTCCATGCGAGCTTCAGGCATATTCCCGAACATGGCGATCCAGATGACCGCCATCGGCGAGGAGTCCGGCGCGCTGGACGACATGCTCGACAAAGTGGCGAGCTTTTATGAAGCCGAGGTGGACAATCTGGTAGACAACCTCACCAGCCTGATGGAACCCTTCATCATGGTGGTCCTGGGGGTGGTTGTCGGCGGCCTGGTGGTCGCCATGTACTTGCCCATCTTTCAACTCGGCTCTGCGATCTGACATGCCCCTGACTGACTTTTTCGCGCTTTACCCCCTGGCCTTCGTGCTCGCCGCGTTATTGCTCGGACTGATCATCGGCAGTTTCCTCAACGTCCTGGTGTGGCGCCTGCCCAAGATGCTCTCGCGCGAATGGCGGCTGCAAGCCCATGACTTGCTGGGCCTGCCCGCCGAAGCCCCTGGTCCGGTCTACAACCTGATGCTGCCCCACTCCCAATGCCCGCACTGCGGCCACCGCATCCGGGCCTGGGAAAATATTCCGCTATTGAGTTACCTGGCGTTGCGCGGTCGTTGCTCCAGTTGTGCCGCGCCCATCGGCCGACGTTATCCCTTGACCGAGCTGGCCTGCGGCATCCTGTCGGCGTTCGTCGCCTGGCATTTCGGCTTTGGCTGGCAGGCCGCAATGGTGATGGTGCTCAGTTGGGGCCTGCTGGGCATGAGCCTGATCGATGCCGAGCATCAATTGTTGCCCGATACCCTGGTGCTGCCGTTGTTGTGGCTGGGCTTGATCGTCAACAGCTTCGGGTTGTTCGTCTCCTTGAGTCAGGCGATGTGGGGCGCCGTGGCCGGCTATCTGACGCTGTGGACGGTGTTCTGGGTGTTCAAATTGATCACTGGCAAGGAAGGCATGGGCTACGGGGATTTCAAGCTGCTGGCGATGCTGGGCGCTTGGGGTGGCTGGCAGATCCTGCCACTGACGTTGCTGTTGTCATCGCTGGTGGGCGCCGTTATCGGGGTCATTGTGCTGCGCCTGCGTGATGCACCGACGTCGACGCAAATCCCCTTTGGGCCCTATCTGGCCATTGCCGGCTGGATTGCCTTGCTCTGGGGTGGTCAAATAACCGACTTCTATTGGCAATCTGTCGGTTCCTAATGTCGATTCTAATGAATAGCCCCGCAGAAAAACCCTGGATTCTCGGCCTGACTGGCGGTATCGGCAGCGGCAAAAGCGCGGCGGCCCAGCACTTTATCGACCTGGGCGTGCATGTCGTCGACGCCGATCACGCGGCGCGCTGGGTGGTTGAGCGCGGACGCCCGGCGCTGGCTAAAATCGCCGAACACTTTGGCCCCGGGGTATTGCAGGCCGACGGCACACTGGACCGAGCGGCGCTGCGCCAACTGATCTTCGAAAATGCCGAGCAACGCCGCTGGCTCGAGGCGCTCCTGCATCCGTTGATCGCCGAGGAAATCGCTCATCATCTGGCCCAGGCACAATCGCCCTACGCGATTCTGGTGTCGCCGCTGTTGATCGAGTCGGGACAGTACGCCATGACCCAGCGGATCCTGGTGATCGATGTGCCGGAACAACTACAGATCGAACGCACCTTGCAACGCGACAAGACCAGCGAGCAACAGGTCCAGGCGATCCTCAAGGCCCAGTCCAGCCGTCAGGATCGCTTGAGCCATGCCGACGACGTGGTGGTCAATGACCGCGACCTCGCCTGGCTGCACAGCGAGGTTGAACGTCTGCATCACTTTTACCTTACTTTGCGTGGAGGCCAGTCATGAGCCAAACCCCAACCGTTGATTGCCCAACCTGTGGCGCCCCCGTGGAATGGAGCCCGGAAAATACCTTCCGGCCCTTCTGCTCCGACCGCTGCAAACTGATCGACCTGGGCGCCTGGGCGTCGGAAGAACACAAGATCCCGGTCAGCCCCGATGCCGAGGACGACCTGTTCAGCGAGGATTTCGAGCCTCGCCATTAAGGCCACATCGTTCACTCAGAAGCGGTCTGAATCATTGTGGGCAGCATTCACCCACTAAGGCCGCATGAAACCGTAGTCCTGTTCATCGTCGAGGTTTTCCGCGAGGAAACTCAACTCATCGGCCAGGTCTTCAGGGCTGCGCACCGCCTTGCTCTGCTGCACGATCGCACTGAGCAAGGCACGCAAGCTCAAGCCCGGGTCAAAGCCGATCTCCACCGCCGCATCGTGGCTGCGCCTGATCTCTTGTCTCGCCCACTCATAAACACTCATGGCTGTGCTCCTGGAAGTTTTCCAGAGCATGAAGCGCGCCCGGCTGGTCAGCCTTGATGTGAATCAAGGCTTGTCGTCATCCTTCCAGGGGGCCGACAAATAGCGCGTACGGTTGAAGGTCTCCAGCCATTCGGGGCTGAACACCACCAACGCACTGACCACCATGCCGTTGATAAACGCCTCGGGAAAGATGATCAGCCAGAGGTAGCCGATGAAATCTTCCAGCCAGTAAGGCATGGCGAACACCCCGTCGTACCACAGCAGACCAAGCCCCACCAGAAGGCACAACAACGCCGAAAGCGCGGCGGCGAGAAATCCCGAACAGAAGATATACACAAACAGATTGCGCGGCTGGGCGCGCTCCACCAGGATCGCGCAGCACTCGGTAACCAACACCGGCAGCAAAATCAGCAACGCACCGTTGATACCCACCGCCGCCATGTCCTGCCGCCCCAGCAGCACCAGGGCAAGCTGGGCGCAAAGGCCGCCGAGAATCGCCAGTGGCCAGTCCAGCAGCAGTGTCACGGCAGTCATGCCGATGAAGTGATACGAGACGCCGGTATCGAAATCCCGTCGCACCAGCCACAACATGAACAGGGCCAGGACCGTACCGAACAGCAAGTGCTGACGACGGCTGTCGGTGAACAGCTCCACCCATGGCGCCCGCGCTACGGCCCAGGCCAGCACCGGCACATAAATCAGCCAGCCGGCCGTCAGCGTCTGCGAGGACAGCAGTTCGGCACCGATCATGGCGTTACTCCTCTGGCTTGCCCTTGCATCAAAGACTCCATGATCACCTCAAGACTCAAGCCGGCAGTCTACACCCCGCCCTGAAAGCCCATAAATCAACGCAGCGCTTTCAGCTTGTTGCAATTGAACGCTAAGCTTGGGCTCATGGATGATTCAGATTATTTACGCCTGCTGACCATCGCGGCCGAGCAAGCCAACGCCTTTCTCTCCAATGCCCGCAAATGGGAGCGCGAGCGTTGGGTCTGCCAGCGGCTGTTACAAGGGCTGAACGTGCCCTATCGCGCCGACGAGTTCGCCCCCGCGGGAGAGCCGCCGGACGTATTGTTTCGCGATGCCAACTTCGAGGTGTTTTTTGTCCTCGACGAAGGCCGTCGCCTCAATGACGAATGGCGCGACGAGCTGCAACGCCGCCGTAGCGCTTTCTCCCTGAGCCAACTGGTACGCCGCGAAGCCAAGCCCCGACGCATCCCGGCCAATGAGTTCCTGCTGCGGCTGGCCCCGACCCTGCGCAAGAAAGCCCACAACTACACCGAACGCGGCATGGATCTGGGGGAGCTGGACATCATCGCCTTCGCCAGCCTCAAGCGTGAAGTGCTGGACCTCAACAGCCATTTTCCGCCGCCTACCGAATACCTGCGCCAGGGTTGGCGTTCGCTGTCGTTGGTAGGGCCGACGTTTGCCCGGGTGCTGTTCGCCCATCCCGATGCGCCGGATTTCCTGCGCAGCAATCTGGGGCGCAGCATCGTGTTCGATGTCGGGATCAGCCTGTGAGCCCACTGCAGGAGCTGATTGCCGCGGTGCCTCAGCAAGGCCGCGTGCGCTGGATAGGGGTGCGACCCCAGGGCCATGCGCCAATGATTGAACTGGACGTCGTGGAGGCACGCCTGGAAGCCGGCCTGACGGGCGACCATGCCCGTCCCGGCGTGCGTAATGCACGACAAGTCACCTTGATTCAGTGGGAACACCTGGCCGTGATCGGTTCGCTGATGGGCCGCCCGGCGGATCAACCGGTGCTGCCGCAAGAGCTGCGACGCAACCTTGTAGTCAGCGGCATCAATCTGTTCAGCCTCAAGGGCCGACGCTTTCGCATCGGCCAGGCCATCTTCGAAACCACCGGCTGGTGCCAGCCGTGTGCGCGACTGGAGCGCAATCTCGGCGAAGGGACGTTCCAGGCCGTGCGCGGCCATGGCGGAATCACCGCACGGGTGTTAAAAAGTGGAATCATTCGCCTGGACGACAGTTTGAGTGTCGAACCTGTTCCGGCCAGCGGCTACGCTGCTTTCAATGCCGGATAGCCAGACGCTGTAGCGTCTATACCTTTCGCAACGTCTACCTGCCGAGGCCTTTATGACCAGCCGCCTGAACCCGGAAGACCAGAAGCATGTCGAAGAGTACCTGCAACTGTCCCAGCACCGAGTCGAGCGCCGGCCTTTCCGGCCGTGGATGCTCCTGGTGGTGGTACTGGCCATCACCATCGGCCTGGGCCTGTTGAGCCGAATGATCAGTTACCTGACGCTATGAGTTGCGTGGCACTCGCTCGGGTAACGGCACCGATTTCCTTTAGCCTTGCGAGATATCCCCATGACTCATCGTATTGTCATCGTTGGCGGCGGCGCCGGCGGCCTGGAGTTGGCTACCCGTCTGGGTAAGACGCTGGGCAAGCGCGGCACGGCCAGTGTGATGCTGGTCGACGCGAACCTGACCCATATCTGGAAACCGCTGTTGCACGAAGTGGCGGCCGGTTCCCTGAACTCCTCCGAAGACGAACTCAACTACGTCGCCCAGGCGAAATGGAACCACTTCCAGTTCCAGCTCGGGCGCATGAGTGGCCTGGATCGTGAGCGCAAGAGCATCCAGCTGGCCGCCACCTATGACGAGACGGGCCTGGAGCTGTTGCCGGCCCGGGAACTGGGTTACGACACTCTGGTAATCGCCGTCGGCAGCACCACCAACGACTTTGGCACCGAAGGCGCGGCGCAGCATTGCCTGTTCCTCGACACCCGCAAACAGGCCGAGCGTTTCCATCAGCAATTACTCAACCATTACTTGCGCGCACATGCCGGGCAAACCGACGTGGTCGAGCGCATCAGCGTCGCCATCGTCGGCGCCGGTGCGACGGGCGTTGAACTGGCCGCCGAACTGCATAACGCCGCCCATGAGCTGGCAGCCTATGGCTTGGACCGGATCAAACCGGAGAACATGCACATCACCCTGATCGAAGCCGGGCCGCGGGTCCTGCCGGCATTGCCAGAGCGCATCGGCGGACCGGTGCACAAAACCCTGGAGAAACTCGGGGTCGATGTCATGACCAACGCCGCTGTTGACCGGGTGACAGCCGACAGCCTGATCACCGTCGATGGCAAGGTCATCGACGCGAGCCTGAAAGTCTGGGCCGCCGGGATTCGCGCACCGGATTTCCTCAAGGAAATCGACGGTCTGGAGACCAATCGCATCAACCAGTTGCAAGTGCTGCCGACCCTGCAAACCACCCGTGACGAGGACATCTTCGCCTTCGGCGACTGCGCCGCCTGCCCGCAACCGGGCACCGACCGCAACGTCCCACCCCGCGCCCAGGCAGCGCACCAGCAGGCGTCGCTGCTGGCCAAATCCCTCAAGCTGAGGATCGAAGGCAAGGCGCTGCCGCATTATAAATACACCGATTACGGCTCGCTGATCTCGCTGTCGCGTTTCTCGGCGGTGGGCAACCTCATGGGCAACCTCACCGGCAGCGTGATGCTCGAAGGCTGGCTGGCGCGGATGTTCTATGTATCGCTCTACCGCATGCACCAGATGGCGCTGTACGGCATGTTCCGCACGGCGATGCTGATGCTGGGCAGCAAGATCGGACGCGGGACCGAGCCTCGGCTTAAGTTGCACTGAGTCAGCAGAACAGAGGTTGAATGATCCATCGCTTCGCGAGCAGGCTCGCTCCCACAGTTGATTGCGTCATCCTGTGGGAGCGAGCCTGCTCGCGAAGACGGCAGTGCAGTCAATATTTATCTAAACGATAAAACTCGATCTGCGTAGCCACCGATCAAACCTGAAACCGCTGCACCATCGTGCGCAGCGAATTCGCCAGCTGCGACAACTCATGGCTGGACGCGCTGGTCTGGCCCGCGCCGGAAGCCGAGCGCACCGACAAATCGCGAATGTTCACCAGGTTGCGATCCACCTCACGGGCGACCTGCGCCTGCTCCTCTGCGGCGCTCGCGATCACCAGGTTGCGTTCGTGGATTTCATTGACCGACGCCGTGATGGTCTGCAACGCGTCCCCCGCCCGCTCGGCCATGGCCAGGGTACTGGCGGCGCGACTGGAGCTGGCCTGCATGGAGTCGAGTGCCTGGGTGGCACCGCTGCGCATGCCCTGGACCATTTGCTCGATTTCCTGGGTCGATTGCTGCGTGCGATAAGCCAACGCCCGCACTTCATCCGCCACCACCGCAAACCCACGTCCGCTCTCACCCGCCCGGGCCGCTTCAATGGCCGCGTTGAGGGCCAGCAGGTTGGTCTGCTCGGCGATGGCCCGAATCACGTCCAGCACCTTGCCGATATCCTGCGACTGGTTGGCCAAAGATTGCACCAGGCCTCCGGTCACTCGCACATCGCTGGCGAGGGCGCCGATGGCATCGACCGTGGCGCTGACCCGCTGCTGCCCAAGGGATGCCGACTCACTGGACTGACGCGTGGCATCGGAGGTGGAAACCGCATTGCGCGCCACCTCCTCCACGGCAGTGGTCATTTCGGTGACGGCGGTGGCCGCCTGTTCAATTTCGTTGTTCTGTTGTTGCAGGCTGTGGGTGCTGTCGAGCGTGACGGCGTTCAGCTCATCGGCCGCGGTGGCCAGTTGCGCGGCCGAACCGCTGATGCCCTGCAACGTCTCACGCAGATTCTGCTGCATGGCCGCCAACGCCTTGAGCAAGCGGCTCACTTCGTCATTGCCATGGGTCTCGATGGGCCGAGTCAGGTCACCCCGAGCGACGTTCTCCGCAGCGTTCAGCGCCTCCCCCAAGGGTTTGACAATACTGCGCGTGAGCAGCATGGCCAGGGCCACCGTGGCCAGGGCGGCGAGCACAATGAACAGACTGACGATCATGCGGGAATTGGCGTAGTGCTCCTGGGACTTCTGGCTCTCGATGGACACCTGCTTGGAGAACAACACTGCCAGATCGTTGAGCTGCTTGCCGGAACCGTCCACCACGGTCTTCATGTCCACCAGCAGCAGCTTGATCAGCTCGTCCCGACGCCCCTGCTCCGCCAGGGTGAAGGATTGCGCGATACCGGTACGGTAAGCGGCGAATGTCTGCTTGAACTGCTCGTAGAGGGCCTTGCCTTCAGGCGTCACGACAAGTTTTTCGTAGGCGGCGATTTTTTCGCTCAGCTCCTTGTCGCGCGTGTCCATTTGCCCACGGTACACCGGGATGTTCTTCGGGTCTTGGTCCAGGGCCATGCGCAGGGAAATGGTGCGGATCCGCAGCATCCACTCGCGGATCTCGCCCCCCTCGCGAATGCTGGGCAGCCATTGGGTTTCCACTGCAACTTCGCTGTCACGAATGCTCGACATTTGTCCCAGCGCAAACACCCCGAGCAATGCCACCAGCACGGCGATCAAGGCAAAACCCAACGCGGCACGAGGGGCGATATTCAACTGACGAAGAACCATAGGGAATGCCTTTTTATTGTTGGCCTGAAGTGGGGCCAGGCCCCTGTCGGCGTGTTATCGGCAGGTTGTACGATGTCTTAAGTCCTATCCACTTTATCGCAGGCAAAAAAAATCCCCGTATCTTTCGATACGAGGATTTTTAATATGGTCGGGGTAAGGGGATTCGAACTCCTGACATCCTGCTCCCAAAGCAGGCGCGCTACCGGACTGCGCTATACCCCGGTAAAAAAAAGGCGACCTTCGCAAGTCGCCTTCCTCGATCAGCGCTTTTGGCCTCTGATCTTAAGATTCGATTCCAGCGAGCTGGTTTCAAAAATGGTGGGTCGTGTGGGATTCGAACCTACGACCAATTGGTTAAAAGCCAACTGCTCTACCAACTGAGCTAACGACCCAAATATGGTCGGGGTAAGGGGATTCGAACTCCTGACATCCTGCTCCCAAAGCAGGCGCGCTACCGGACTGCGCTATACCCCGATTGAAATGGCTCCGTGACCAGGACTCGAACCTGGGACCCAATGATTAACAGTCATTTGCTCTACCGACTGAGCTATCACGGAACTGATATTTCAAGTTACTACTATTTGAAGCTACAACGTTGAAGCTAGCTTCACCTCTTTTACCCGTTCGCATCGCTGCGTTCGTGTGTCTGAGGCGCGCTATTCTACAATCTTAAAAACCTCTGTCAACCCCTTAAATTGCTTTCAAGACAATGATTTGCAACTTATTTTGGATTGCTTCTCAGGGAGAAGTGACCCTTGGGGGTGACGTACTGCGGGGCGCACTTTACAAGCCTTTTCCTTTGAGTTCAACGGCCTGATGAAAAAAATGGCCTCGCGCTGCGAGGCCATTCCAATCACCCGATACATGGGCCTTCAGTTGAAGACGATTTCGTCGTTCTCCACAGTGCCGGTCACGGTTTCGCCCGGCATGAAGCGCCCGGACAGAATCAACTGCGCCAACGGGTTTTCGATCCAGCGCTGGATCGCCCGTTTGAGTGGCCGTGCGCCATAGACCGGGTCGTAACCCACCGCGATCAGCTTATCCAGCGCCTCGCCACTCAATTGCAGCTTCAGCTCGCGCTCGGTGAGGCGGCTGCGCAGACGTCCCAACTGGATCTCGGTGATGCCAGCGATCTGATCACGGGCCAGCGGCTCGAAGATCACCACTTCGTCCACCCGGTTGATGAACTCCGGCCGGAAGTGGGTGGAGATCGCGTCCATCACGGCGGCGCGTTGCGCCTCGCGGTCGCCCACCAGTTCCTGGATCTGCGCCGAGCCCAGGTTGGAGGTCATCACGATCACGGTGTTGCGGAAATCCACCGTGCGTCCGTGGCTGTCGGTCAGACGACCATCTTCCAATACCTGCAGCAAGATGTTGAACACATCCGGGTGGGCCTTCTCGACCTCATCAAGCAGGATCACCGAGTACGGCTTGCGCCGCACAGCCTCGGTCAGGTAACCGCCCTCTTCATAGCCGACATAGCCCGGCGGCGCACCGATCAGCCGCGCCACCGAATGTTTCTCCATGAACTCGGACATGTCGATGCGTACCATGGCCTCTTCGGTGTCGAAGAGAAACTCGGCCAGCGCTTTGCACAGCTCGGTTTTACCGACACCGGTCGGGCCGAGGAACATGAACGAGCCGCTCGGACGATTCGGGTCCGACAGCCCGGCTCGAGACCGGCGCACGGCGTTGGAAACCGCCACCACCGCTTCTTCCTGACCGATCACCCGCTGGTGCAGCAGGCTTTCCATCTTCAGCAACTTGTCGCGCTCGCCTTCGAGCATCTTCGACACCGGAATACCGGTCCACTTGGACACTACTTCAGCAATTTCTTCTTCGGTGACCTTGCTGCGCAGCAACTGGTTTTCGCTCTTGCCGTGCTGGTCGACCATTTGCAGGCTGCGCTCCAGATCCGGGATCACCCCATACTGCAGCTCCGCCATGCGGTTGAGGTCGCCTTTACGGCGAGCCGCTTCCAGTTCCTGGCGGGACTGTTCGATCTTTTGCTGAATCTGCGCCGAGCCCTGGACTTCAGCTTTCTCCGAATTCCAGATTTCCTCGAGATCGGAATATTCGCGCTCGTGGCGAACGATTTCTTCCTGCAATTTTTCCAGGCGTTTCTTCGCCGCTTCGTCGCTTTCTTTCTTCAACGCCTGGGATTCGACCTTGAGTTGAATCAGGCGCCGCTCCAACCGATCCAGCACTTCAGGCTTGGAGTCGATTTCCATGCGGATGCGGCTGGCGGCTTCGTCGATCAGGTCGATGGCCTTGTCCGGCAATTGACGGTCGGTGATGTAGCGGTGGCTGAGCTTGGCCGCGGCGATGATCGCGCCGTCGGTGATCGCCACCTTATGGTGGACCTCATACCGCTCTTTGAGGCCGCGCAGGATGGCGATGGTGTCTTCTTCGCTCGGCTCCTCCACCAGCACTTTCTGGAAACGCCGCTCAAGGGCCGCATCCTTCTCTATGTACTGACGGTACTCGTTGAGCGTGGTCGCACCGACGCAATGCAACTCGCCACGGGCCAACGCAGGCTTGAGCATGTTACCGGCGTCCATCGAGCCTTCGCCCTTGCCAGCACCGACCATGGTGTGCAATTCGTCGATGAACAAAATGATCTGCCCTTCCTGCTTGGACAGCTCATTGAGCAGGGATTTGAGGCGCTCTTCGAACTCGCCGCGGTACTTGGCCCCAGCGATCAGCGAGCCCATGTCCAGGGACAACAGCCGCTTGCCCTTGAGGCCGTCCGGTACTTCGCCATTGATAATGCGCTGGGCCAAGCCTTCGGCGATGGCGGTTTTACCCACGCCAGGCTCACCGATCAGCACCGGGTTGTTCTTGGTGCGGCGTTGCAGCACCTGGATCGTGCGGCGGATTTCGTCGTCGCGGCCGATCACTGGGTCAAGCTTGCCTTCCTCGGCGCGCTTGGTCAGGTCGACGGTGTATTTGTCCAGCGCCTGGCGGGATTCCTCGTGGTTGGCGTCGTTTACCGCTTCGCCGCCACGCAGGTTGTTGATGGCATTTTCCAGGGCTTTCTTGCTCACGCCCTGGCCAAGCAACAGCTTGCCGAGCTTGCTGTTCTCGTCCATGGCGGCGAGCAACACCAGTTCGCTGGAGATGAACTGATCGCCCTTCTGCTGGGCCAGGCGGTCGGCCTGGTTGAGCAGCCGCGCCAGATCCTGGGACATGTTCACGTCCCCTGTCGGATTCTGGATCTTGGGTAGCTGGTCGAGCTCCTTGGCCAGTTCTTTGCGCAGGCTGCTCACGTCAAAGCCCACCTGCATCAGCAGTGGTTTGATGGAGCCGCCCTGCTGTTCGAGCATGGCTTGCATCAAATGCGCCGGTTCGATGCCGGGATGGTCCAGGCCGACGGCCAGGGACTGGGCATCGGACAGGGCCAACTGTAATTTACTGGTTAAACGGTCAATACGCATGGGTCACCTTCCTTTTGAGCAGGCCGGACCTAAAAAACATCCTGAATGAAGAAACCTGCCAGATACCGCTATAGATGTGGACGATTCTGGAAGATTCAAGCAATGCGCTATTGATACAGATCAGAGAAGTCTAGCGTTCGAGCCAGATCAGGGAAGCGAAGCGACCGGTACGCGGGTTGCGCCGGTAGGAAAAGAAACGTGGATCGCTCACGGTGCAGAGGCCACCACCGTACACCGCAGTGACACCGCGCGCGGCCAGCCGCAAGCGGGCCAACTGATAGATGTTGGCGAGGAACTTGCCGGGATTGGGGCTCGCGGCAAAGGCTTTTCCTGCTTCAGGCAGTTGCACGACGAAGGCTTCACGCACTTCCGGCCCGACTTCGAACGCTTGCGGGCCGATGGCCGGGCCGAGCCAGGCCAGGGTTTCATCCGCGGGCACGGCAAGGCTGTCGAGGGTGGCTTCCAGCACGCCGTTCGCCAGCCCGCGCCAACCGGCATGGGCTGCCGCGACGCGGCTGCCGGCACGGTTGCAGAACAGCACCGGCAGGCAGTCCGCCGTCATCGCTGTGCAGGCGATACCCGGCGTGGCGGTCCAGCTCGCATCGGCGGTGGCCACCTGAGCCGGATCAGCCTCGACCACGGTAATACCGTGGACCTGCTGCAACCAGGCCGGACGGATGGCAAATCGATCGGTGAGGCGGCGACGATTCTCAGCGACAGCCATAGGCTCATCGCCCACATGGTCGCCCAGATTGAGGCTGTCGAACGGCGCCAGGCTGACGCCGCCGGTACGGGTAGTGACGCAGGCCTTTACCCAGGCCGGCGCGGGCCAGTCGGGTATCAGCCAGTCATTCATCCGATGAACGCCTCGCGGTCCTGCTTGAGCAACGTCAGCAGCCAGACGAAGTCATCCGGCAGTGGCGACTCCCAGCTCATGCGTTTGCCGGTGGTCGGATGATCCAGCTCCAGGAAACGCGCGTGCAGCGCCTGGCGCGGGAAGCTTTTCAATGACTCGACCATGGTGATGCTCGCGGCCGGCGGAATGCGGAAACGTCCGCCATAGGCCGGGTCGCCCACCAACGGGAAGTTGATATGAGCCATGTGCACGCGGATCTGGTGGGTACGACCGGTCTCCAGCTTCACTCGCACATGGGTGTGGGAACGGAAACGCTCCAGCACGCGATAGTGGCTGACCGCCTGCTTGCCGCCTTCCATCACCGCCATGCGCTGGCGCTGCTGGCCGTGACGGCCGATGGGGGCGTTGATCTTGCCACCGGCAGTGACCACACCGATCACGATGCATTCATAAATGCGGCTGACGCTGCGACTTTGCAGCTGTGTGACCAGTTGTGTCTGCGCCTGAATGGTCTTGGCCACCACCATCAGACCGGTGGTGTCCTTGTCCAGGCGGTGCACGATGCCGGCGCGGGGCACATTGACGATGTCCGGCACGTGGTGCAACAAGGCGTTGAGCAGGGTGCCATCGGCATGACCGGCGGCGGGATGCACCACCAGGCCCGCAGGCTTGTTGATCACCAGGATGTCGTCATCTTCATAGACGATGTCCAGGGCAATGTCCTGGGCGACCCATTCTCCCTGGGCCTCCTGCTCGGCAGTCAGTTCGAGGATGGCGCCGCCATGGACGATGTCGCGCGGGCGGATCACCGCCCCATCCACAGTCAGGTGGCCGTCCTTGATCCAGGCGGAAAGGCGCGAGCGCGAGTGCTCGGCGAAGAGTTGTGCGGCGACTTGATCGAGGCGTTGGCCGCCCAATTCGGACGGCACCTCTGCGCGAAGTTCTATTTTATCGGACATGCTCGGACTGGGCGTCGGCACAGCCTTTGGTTTCGGCTGCGCGCTTGTGGTTAAATACGGCGTCTTTTGCCCCGAGGCTTTTCAACGGGGCGCTCATCATAACAGGACGGCCCCGCCCAAGACAGCGGCCGTCATAGGGACGCAAGCCGCCATGCAAGTGAAACACCTGCTGCTGATCGCCATCCTCGCATTGACTGCTGCTTGCTCGTCGAAGGAAGTCGTAGACGAAAACCTGAGCGAAGTCGAACTGTACCAACAGGCGCAGACCGACCTGGACAACAACAGCTATACCAGCGCCACGGCCAAGCTCAAGGCCCTGGAGTCGCGGTATCCGTTCGGTCGCTACGCCGATCAGGCCCAGCTGGAGCTGATCTACGCCAACTACAAGAACGCCGAGCCGGAAGCTGCGAAATCCGCCGCCGAGCGCTTCATTCGTCTGCACCCGCAGCACCCGAACGTCGATTACGCTTATTACCTCAAGGGCCTGACTTCCTTCGACCAGGACGTCGGCCTGCTGGCGCGCTTCCTGCCGCTGGACATGACCAAGCGTGACCCGGGCGCCGCGCGCGACTCCTACAACGAGTTCGCCCAACTGACCAGCCGCTTCCCCAACAGCCGTTATTCGCCTGACGCCAAGCAGCGCATGATCTACCTGCGCAACCTGCTGGCTGCCTACGAAATCCACGTGGCTGACTACTACCTGACCCGTCAGGCCTACGTCGCCGCCGCCAACCGTGGCCGCTATGTGGTGGAAAACTTCCAGGAAACCCCATCGGTGGGCGACGGCCTGGCGGTGATGACCGAAGCGTACCAGCGCCTGCACCTGGACGATCTGGCGGCCACCAGCCTGGAAACCCTCAAGCTGAACTACCCGGATCACCCGTCCCTGGAGGATGGCCAGTTCACCCCACGGGTTGACGAAGCCGACAACCGTTCGTGGCTGAGCAAGGCGACCCTGGGCCTGATCGAATCCCGCCCGCCCCTGCCGCCGGGCGAAACCCGCGCCAACCAGGACGTGCAGCGCCAGTTCCAGGATGCCAAGGAAGCCATTCCCGCCGAACTCAAGCCCAAGGACGAAAATGGCGACGTGCTCGAAGAGGAAGAGCCTGAGAGCGAATCCAGCGATCGTTCCTGGTTCAGCTACATGACTTTCGGCCTGTTCGACTGAGGCCAGGCGTCAGCCAAAAAGGGAGACCCACGGGTCTCCCTTTTTTGTGCCTGGATTTTATAGCGCTGTGCGCCGTTCCTGTCCTTGGCTAAACTGCCTGATCATTAGTCAAAAAGCCGCCCATCATGCTTCGTTTACTATTCTGGATCGCCCTGATTGCCGCCGCGATATGGTTGTGGCGCAAGTTCAAGAGCACCTCTGCCGCACCAAACGCCCCTCGGGAACGGGACGCACCGCCCATGGTCCGTTGCGCCCATTGCGGCGTGCACCTGCCGCGTGACCGGGCATTGGCTCTCGAACAACAGTGGTATTGCAGCCAGGCTCATCTGGAGCAAGGCCCGGGCACTCGTGATCGCTGAGCAAGCCTCAAGCCCTCGCGTCAAACAGACGCAGCGCCTGCTGCGTCTTTATCACCTGTACCGCTTAAGCATCGGCATCACCCTGGTGCTGCTGATCTCCAGCAACATGGACAACCGCCTGCTGGAGTTCGCCAACGACGATTGGCTGCGCAGCGGCAGTTGGCTATACCTGATACTGAATATCCTGCTGGTCGTGTTTCTTGAGAACACGCGCCGCCCTGCCCGACTGTTCGGCCTGGCACTGACCGACGTACTGTTGCTGTCGTGGCTGTTCTTCGCCGCCGGTGGCGCCCCCAGCGCCATCGGCAACCTGCTCATTGTCTCGGTGGCCATCGGCAATACGCTGTTGCGAGGCCGGATCGGGTTGTTGATCGCCGCTGTCGCCACACTTGGCATCGTCGGATCAACCTTGTTCCTCGACCTCAGCGACTCGAGCCGTCCCAGCAGTTACCTGCAAGCCGGCACCCTGGGGGCTTTGTGTTTTGCCGCCGCACTCCTGGTGCAAGGCCTGACTCGGCGACTGGAAGCCAGCGAAACCCTGGCCGAACAACGGGCCAGCGAAGTGATCGGCCTCGAAGCGCTCAACGCGCTGATTCTGCAACGCATGCGCACCGGCATCCTGGTGCTCGATCGCCAGCGCCGGGTGCAATTGGCCAATGAAAGCGCGTTGAACCTGCTGGGTATGCACGATCTGGTCGGCCAGCGGCTCGACGACTGCTCCAGCACCCTGGTCGAACGCCTCCAACTGTGGTTGAACAACCCCAGCCTGCGTCCGCAAAGCCTGACCATCACCGGCACAGGCCTGACCCTGCAACCGAACTTCATCGCCCTGGGGCATCACGATCAGCACCAAATCCTGGTCTTCCTCGAAGACCTGGCCCAAGTGGCCCAGCACGCCCAACAGTTGAAACTCGCGTCCCTGGGACGGCTCACCGCCGGTATTGCCCATGAAATCCGCAACCCGTTGGGGGCAATCAGCCATGCGGCGCAATTGCTGCGCGAGTCCGAGGAACTGAACAGTGCGGATCGGCGTCTGACGCAGATCATCCAGGATCACTCCCAACGAATGAACCGCGTCATTGAAAACGTCCTGCAACTGTCCCGTCGCCAGCAAACCACAGCGCAACGGCTGGACCTGCGGATCTGGCTAGACCAATTCGTCCGCCAGGCCCGGGAAAGCGCGACCGAGCAGCAGCAATTGCACCTGAGCATCGACCCTGGCGACTACACCACGCTGATGGACCCCGACCAGTTGACCCAAGTGCTCGACAACTTGCTGCGCAACGCCTGGCGGCACAGCGCGATGGTCCATGAACAGGCCGAGGTCTGGCTGAAGCTGTTCATCGATCCCCATAGCCAATTGTCCACGCTGGACATTAGCGACAACGGCCCCGGCGTGACGCCGGACCAACAAGCGCATCTGTTCGAACCCTTCTTCACAACCAGCAGCCAGGGCACCGGCCTTGGGCTCTATCTGTCCCGTGAGCTGTGCGAAAGCAACCAGGCCCGCCTAGACTTCAAACCACGCCAAGGCGGCGGCTGCTTTCGCATCACCTTTGCTCACGGACGGAAACAGATTTGACTACACGCTCACGGCAACGAATCCTGATCGTCGATGACGAACCGGACATCCGCGAACTCCTGGACATCACCCTGGGACGGATGAAACTCGACACCCGCAGCGCCCAGAACCTTGCCCAGGCCCAGGCCCTGCTGGCTGAAGACTCCTTTGACCTGTGCCTGACCGACATGCGCCTGCCCGACGGCACCGGCCTGGAACTGGTGCAACACATCCAGCAACGCTACCCGCAACTGCCCGTGGCAATGATCACCGCCTACGGCAGCCTGGAAACCGCCATCGACGCCCTCAAGGCCGGCGCCTTCGACTTCCTGACCAAACCGGTCGACCTGGGACGGCTGCGGGAGCTGGTCACCAGCGCGTTACGCCTGCCGCCGGTCGCCATCCCGACAGCCTCCATTGAGCGCTGTCTGCTGGGCGACTCCCCGCCGATGCACAACGTGCGCAAACAGATCGAAAAACTCGCTCGCAGTCAGGCGCCGGTCTACATCAGCGGGGAATCGGGTTGCGGCAAGGAGCTGGTCGCCCGGTTGATCCATGAGCAAGGCCCGCGTTCCGGCCAGGGTTTTGTGCCGGTCAACTGTGGGGCGATTCCCACTGAGCTGATGGAAAGCGAGTTTTTCGGCCATCGAAAAGGCAGCTTCAGCGGCGCCATCGAAGACAAACCCGGACTGTTCCAGGCTGCCCACGGCGGAACTTTGTTCCTTGATGAAGTGGCCGACTTGCCTCTGGCGATGCAAGTCAAATTGCTACGGGCCATCCAGGAAAAGGCCGTGCGCGCCGTTGGTGGCCAGCAGGAAGAGGTGGTGGATGTTCGCATCCTCTGCGCCACCCACAAGGATCTGGACGCCGAAGTCACCGCCGGGCGCTTTCGCCAGGATCTATACTATCGACTCAACGTCATCGAACTGCGTGTCCCGCCCTTGCGCGAACGCCGCGAAGACATCGAACCGCTCGCCAATCACACCCTCCAGCGCCTGGCCGCCAACTCCGGCAGTCCCGCGGTAACGCTCCATCCCCAAGCCCTGGACGCCCTTCGAAACTATCGCTTCCCAGGCAATGTTCGGGAACTGGAAAACATGCTCGAACGCGCCTACACCCTTTGCGAGCACCAGCTGATCGAAGCCCATGACCTGCGCCTGGCCGAGGGCATTAGCACCACCGACGCAGGCAGCCCCGATCTGATGCGGGTCGATAACCTGGAAGACTATCTGGAGGACGTCGAACGCAAACTCATCCTCCAGGCGTTGGAGGAAACCCGCTGGAACCGCACGGCGGCGGCCCAGCGGTTGAAATTGTCGTTTCGGTCGATGCGGTATCGGTTGAAGAAGTTGGGGTTGGATTGAGGCGCGGTCCTGAAGCCCCCTACTTAACCTGTGGCGAGGGTGCTTGCTCCCGCTGGGCTGCGAAGCAGACCCGAACCTGACATCCCGGTGTATCAGGCTGATCGGGTCGCTACTTTTGGGGCTGCTGCGCAGCCCAGCGGGAGCAAGCTCCCTCGCCACAGGTTCGGCGTTCGCCTTGGTTGATTTACACCCCTTCTCTAGCCCTCCGGCACTGGTACCCGTTCGTCCAGAACACGATTGGCCAGTAATTCACTCAGTTCAATCAACTGCTGTACCCCCAAGGCGATATGCCGTCGCGAGCCTTCGAGTTCGAAGGCCAGGTCGCTGACGGTTGCGTTGGCTGAGGCCAGGGTTTCGCTGAGGTTGGCGAGCAGGCATTCGGTGTCGATGCCGTCCACGACGGTGAAAAGCTGGTTTGAGGCGGGTTTCTTTTTAGCTTCAGGCTTTGGGCCGAGGTAATAGTCGAGGGCGCGCTGGGCGGCTTCATCGAGCTGTTTTGGGTTAAGGCTGGAGTATGGGGACTCGTTATTGGTTTCTGAAGCGGATGGAGATTTGTCACACATTGCGGTACTCCAAAGGAAGGAATGGATTACCAAGTTTTGCGGGCCGCGACGCCCGGTCGCTGAATTGGCAGCGACGGGAAAAGGTTAACGAGAGACCTTCCCACCCGGCAACCGACAGAACTCGTCGGAAAACCCGGCTCGAATTAGGGGCTTTGTCCGACCATTCCCACAAATTCTGATTGGCTGTGAAGGCGCTATTGTGAGTGTGTATATCCATTTCTGCGGTAACGGCTACTTAGGGTTCCGCCCTTACGGCGGGTCACTTTCGAAAAGCGCGAAAGTAACCAAAGCGCTCATGCCCCACCACTCGGCACCTCGCCTAGGCTCGGTGTGCCCTCACTCCGGCATTGCTCCGTGGGCCCGCCGCGAAGGGCCATCCATGGCCCAGCGCGGCTATCCCGGCATCCATGCCGGGATGCCCACTGCGCAATGCCTGCGTTCGGCCAGTGTGGTTAACGGGGCGCCGAGATCAACGTCCTCCGCGAGGCGGCCTGACAGCCGGCCTGGTTTTGGGCGAACGCGTTTCTCCTGTGGGAGCGAGCCTGCTCGCGATAGCGGTGACTCTGTTTGCATCAATACTGAATGTGCCGCCTTCGCGGGCAAGCCCGCTCCCACAATAGAATTGGAGTACACCCGCAGAGCAGGTCGGCTATAAGGCCGCCTTCGCGAGCAAGCTTTGCTCCCACAGGTCCGCTCACAGGTCCGATGGGTGTACATCAGCAAGAAACAGGCCGGCTGTCAGGCCGCCTCGCGAGCAAGCTTTGCTCCCACAGGTCCAACCCAAACAGGTCTGATGGGTGTACACCCGCAAGAAACAGGCCGGCTGTCAGGCCGCCTCGCTTTTGATTTTGATCTGGGGCGCCCCGTTAACCACGCTGGCCGAACGCAGGTATTGCGTAGTGGGCACCTCGGCATGGATGCCGAGGTAGCCGCGCTGGGCCA
>NZ_JAKNQY010000035.1 GCF_024494355.1 Pseudomonas sp. Q11
CGGCACCTCCAACATCCATGCAAACTGATACACCGCTTTCGCGAGCAAGCCCGCTCCCACAGGGGATTGACGTTGAACGCAGGTTTTGAGGCCACACAAAGAACAGTGTGGGAGCGAGCCTGCTCGCGATGACGCCGGCACCTCCAACATCCATGCAAACTGATACACCGCTTTCGCGAGCAAGCCCGCTCCCACAGGGGATTGGCGGTGAACGCAGGTTTTGAGGCCATACAAAAACACTGTGGGAGCTTTTTGGGCAGCCACAAAAAACCCGGCCTGGGCCGGGTTTCTGGTCAAGCGATCACTGCATCCAAGGCGGAGGCGGTTCTTCGGTTTTGCCGGGTGGAGCGTCGTCAGCGGCGCGTACGGCCTGGCGGCGTTCCTCGTCCAGGCGGGCAGCCTCGATCTCGCGCATGATCCCGCCGACATCCGCCAGTTCTTCCGGCTCGTCGAACTCGCCGGTCAGCACGCTGGCAGGGTGCAAGATGCCGGCCTCATACAACGCCCACATTTCCTTCGCGTACCGGGTGCGCTTGAGCTCCGGGGCAAACCGGCCGAAGTAGGACGCCATGTTGCCCACGTCCCGCTCCAGCATGCTGAAGGCGTGGTTGTTGCCCGCGGCATCCACCGCTTGCGGTAGATCGATGATCACCGGGCCCGTCGGCGTAAGCAGCACGTTGAACTCCGACAGGTCACCGTGCACCAGCCCGGTACACAGCATCAGCACGATCTGGGAAATCAGGAAAGCGTGATACTCACGGGCCTGGTCCGGCTCCAGTACCACGTCGTTCAGACGCGGCGCCGCGTCGCCATACTCGTCGGCCACCAACTCCATCAGCAGCACACCTTCGAGGAAGTCGTACGGCTTGGGCACTCGCACCCCCGCGCCGGCTAACCGGAACAACGCCGCCACTTCGGCGTTCTGCCAGGCGTCTTCGGTTTCCTTGCGCCCGAACTTGGAGCCCTTGGCCATGGCCCGGGCCTGGCGGCTGTTACGCACCTTGCGGCCTTCCTGGTATTCGGCCGCCTGACGAAAACTTCGCTTATTCGCCTCCTTGTAGACTTTGGCGCAACGTAGCTCGTTGCCGCAGCGCACCACATAAACAGCTGCTTCTTTACCACTCATGAGTGGGCGCAGCACCTCGTCGACCAGACCGTCCTCGATCAGGGGTTCAATGCGTTTTGGAGTCTTCATCAGCTTTTATTGGGGGTCCTTTATTACCGAACACGCGAATGACTGTCGTTATACGGCAATCCTCACTCCACGGGGAGGGGTTACCGACTTATGAACCCTGGTGATGCACACAATGTGCCGGATTAAATCGACCGAGCCGAATCATAGCCGAGACCGGGCATAGCGTTGGCAACTGAATGCGAAGGTATTTGCCACAAGAACTGACAGCCATGTCCTTGACCCGATTCAATGTTTAAACAGCTCCCCCGGTGTAAATCCAAACATCCCCTTGAACGCCGCGATAAAAGCGGACGTGGAGTCATAGCCACAGGACAACGCCGCGCCGGTCACGCTATCGCCTTTTTCCAACGCCCCCAGGGACGACAACAACCGCGAGCGCTGACGCCAGGCGCGAAAGCTCAGGCCGGTTTCGCGCTGAAACAGGCGCATCAGGGTTTTTTCCGATGTGCCCAAGCGCTCGGCCCAGGCTTGCAAGGTTACGTTCTGTTCGGGCTGTTCGATCAGTTCATTGCACAGCGCCAGCAGACGAGCATGTCGGGGCAACGGCAGGCAAAAACCCACTTCCGGCAGTGCTGCCAATTGATCCAGCAACACCTGCACCAGTCGTGCTTCCTGGGTATCGCCCAGTGAGTAGTCAGCCGGCATCTGACAAAAAGCCTTGATCAGCTCCCGAGCCAGTGGCGTGACCTCCAGCACCCGGCAACGCTCATCGGCCCACGGGCAAGCCTCGCGGTGGACATAAAGGCTGCGCATTTCCGCTCGGGTGGAAGTCACCACATGATGCTCCAGGTCGGCAGGAATCCAGATGCCCCATTGAGGCGGGGCGAAAAAGCTGCCTTCGGCGGTATGTACGCCGAGTACCCCACTGATGGCGTAGGAAAACTGCACCCAATCATGACGATGGGCCTGCGTCCAGGAACCGGCGCTCAAACTTTCGACACGGGCATAAAGCGGCCTGGGCAACTCAGTAAGGTCGGGAATGCGTCTTTCAAGTTGCTGGTGTCCGTTAGTCGGCATTGATTGGCCCTATGTCGCAAGACGGCTACAAGTGTCGACGTTAGGCTAAGTCGACTTCTCTGACAACTTGCGGTGCGGTATGCACATTTTCAGACACCTCAAACGCCTGGCCACCGACTGGTTTCTTTGCGGCATGTTGCTCGCCACATTGCTGGCGTATCTGTTTCCCAGGTTCGGCGCAGCCGGCGGCGCCATGCATGCCGAGTGGGTGGTCAATATCGGCATCTTTGTGGTGTTCTTCCTGCATGGGATAAACCTGTCCAGCGAGCAGATCCGCCACGGTCTGAAAAACATCCGGCTGCACTTGATGGTGCAGGGTTTTACCTTCGGCGTGTTCCCATTGATCTGGCTGGTCAGCGACTGGGCTCTGGGCCGCCATTTGCCGTCACTGCTGATGCTGGGGTTCTTTTACCTGTGCGTCTTGCCCTCGACCATTTCCTCCTCGGTGGCCCTGACCGGCAGCGCCGGCGGTAACGTGCCGGCAGCGATTCTCAACGCGAGCCTGTCCAGTGTGCTGGGGATTTTCCTGACACCGCTGCTGGTCAGTTTCGTCGTCGGCAGCGGCGCCGGGGGTATCGACCTGGGTGCGACCTTGCTCGACCTTTGCCTGATGTTGCTGCTGCCGCTGGTGCTCGGGCAGTTACTGCGACGCTGGCTGGCCGGTTTTTTCGGGCGGTATAAACGCTACACCAGCATTATCGACAAACTGGTGATCCTGTTGCTGGTCTACGCGGCGTTCTGCAATTCGATGGTGTCCGGCATCTGGCAACAACAAGGCAACACCGTGCTGCTCAGTGCACTGCTTGGCAGTGCCGTGTTGCTGGCAATCATTTTGTGGATGACCACCCGCACCGCCCGGGCCCTGCGGTTCAGCAACGCCGATGAGATTGCGGCGGTATTTTGTGCCAGCAAGAAATCCCTGGCGGCCGGGGTACCGATGGCCGCGTTGATTTTCGGCAACAACCCCGGCCTGGGGCTGATCCTGTTGCCGATCATGATTTATCACCCACTGCAGTTGATCGTCTGTTCGATCCTGGCCGAACGCTACGCCAACCGTCAGCGCGAACTGATCAGCCAACAGCGCGAGGCGATTCTCAACGCTCGATAATTGCCGTCACACCCTGACCACCGGCCGCGCAGATGGAAATCAGACCACGGCCCCGCCCCGCCGCATCCAGCAACTTGGCGAGGTTGGCGACGATTCGTCCACCCGTGGCGGCAAATGGGTGTCCGGCGGCCAGGGAGCTGCCCTTCACGTTCAACCGGCTGCGGTCTATGCTGCCCAGCGGAGCGTCGAGGCCCAGGCGCGTCTTGCAATAATCCGGGTCTTCCCAGGCTTTGAGCGTGCATAACACCTGAGCGGCGAATGCTTCGTGGATCTCGTAGTAATCAAAGTCCTGCAACGTCAGGCCGTTGCGCGCCAGCAACCGAGGCACCGCGTAGACCGGCGCCATCAGCAACCCTTCCGCCCCGTTGACGAAATCCACCGCTGCCGTTTCGCCGTCGCGCACGTAGGCCAGGATCGGCAGCCCCCTGGACTTGGCCCACTCTTCGCTGCCCAGCAACACCAGTGAGGCACCATCGGTCAACGGCGTGGAATTGCCCGCCGTCATCGTGCCCTTGGCGCTTTTTTCGAAGGCCGGCTTGAGCGCGGTGAGTTTTTCCAGGGTCAGGTCCGGGCGCAGGTTGTTGTCCCGCGTCAGGCCGAGAAACGGCGTCATCAAGTCGGTCTGCCAGCCCTCGGCGTAGGACGCGGCCATTTTCTGATGACTCTCCAGGGCCAGTTGGTCCTGCTCCTCTCTGGGAATCTGCCAGGTCTGCGCCATCAATTCGCAATGCTGGCCCATGGACAGGCCGGTTCGTGGCTCGCCATTGCGAGGCAGTTCGGGAACGAGGTGCTGGGGACGCAGTTGCAGGAAGGTCTTGATTTTCTCAGCGGTGGTTTTGGCGCGATTGGCTTGCAGCAGGATCCTGCGCAGCCCTTCGTTGACGCCAATCGGCGCATCCGAGGTGGTGTCCACGCCGCCGGCAATGGCACTGTCGATCTGCCCGAGGGCAATCTTGTTGGCCGTCAACAGCACGGTTTCCAGCCCGGTGCCGCAAGCCTGTTGCAGGTCATAGGCCGGTGTGGTGGGCGACAGGCGCGAACCGAGCACGCATTCGCGGGTCAAGTTCAGATCCCGGGAATGCTTGAGCACCGCACCGGCAGCCACCTCACCGATGTGCAAACCATGCAGGTTGTAGCGCTCGATCAGCCCCTCGAGCGCGGCGGTCAGCATCGCCTGGTTGCTGGCGGTGGCATAGGCCCCATTGGAGCGGGCGAAGGGGATGCGATTACCACCGATGATCGCGACGCGGCGTAGCTGTGTCATGAAGAACTCCCTGTGTATATCCGGATGCCAATGGGCCTGCGGGAACCCGGCTCCCGCACAAGCTTAGGCTTTATCTGGCCGATCGAACGACCGATTGCCAATCATGGTCCACACTTTGAACCTCATCAGCCGGAGTGTGTTCCATGTCAGACCGTTATATCGACTTCGCCAATTCGCCCCTTGGCCTGCGCCTGGTCGGTGCGCTGGGCCTGCCATCGCCGGTACGCCTGGAGCGCTGGCAGGCCGGGCGGCTGCGGCCGATCGAAGGCGCGTTGCTGCTGGGCGGCGGACCGTTGACCGAACAGATCGGCGCATTTGCCAAGCGCCTGACCGATGCGATCTTCATCTACGGGGGCGAACCGACACTGGCCACCGAGTGGATCCCCGGCCACGGTCCGAAAATCAAGGCCGTGGTGTACGACGCCAGTCATCTGGCACAGGCCGATCAGCTCAAGCAACTGCGCGAGTTTTTCCAACCCCTGATGAAGAACCTCGACCACAGCGCCCATGTCGTCATCCTCGGCCGCGCTCCAGAAAGCCTTGGCGACCCGTTCGCCGCCAGCACGCAGCGGGCCCTGGAGGGCTTCAGCCGTTCGCTGGCCAAAGAGTTGCGCCACGGCGGGACGCTGCAACTGCTGTATGTGGGTGACGGCGCAGAAGCCCAACTGGAAGGTGCGCTGCGGTTTTTCCTGTCGCCCAAGAGCGCCTATGTTTCGGGGCAAGTCATTCGCCTCGACGCCTGCCAGGCCCAGGTCCAGGACTGGACGCGTCCGCTCACGGGCCTCAAGGCGCTGGTCACCGGCGCGGCCCGCGGGATCGGCGCCTCCATTGCCGAAACCCTGTCCCGTGATGGCGCCGATGTGATCCTGCTGGACGTCCCGCAAGCCAAGGCCGACCTCGAAGCCCTGGCTGCGCGCCTCAGCGGGCGTAGCGTGACGCTGGACATCTGCGCTGAAGACGCCGCTACGCAATTGACTGAACACCTGCCCGACGGCGTCGACATCGTGGTACATAACGCCGGCATTACCCGGGACAAAACGCTCGCCAACATGACCCCGGAATTTTGGGACGCGGTGCTGGCGGTCAACCTCCACGCGCCGCAGGTGCTGACCAAGGCCCTGCTCGACAGTGGCGCCCTGCGGGACGACGGCCGAGTGATTCTGCTGGCATCCATCAGCGGTATCGCCGGCAATCGCGGCCAGACTAACTATGCGGCGAGCAAGGCCGGGTTGATCGGCCTGGCCCAGGCCTGGGCGCCGGTCCTGCAACCTCGGGGGATCAGCATCAATGCCGTGGCCCCGGGTTTCATCGAAACCCGTATGACCGCCGACATCCCTTTCGCCCTGCGCGAAGCCGGGCGGCGCATGAGTTCCCTGGGCCAGGGCGGCCTGCCACAGGATGTCGCCGAAGCCGTGGCCTGGCTCGCCCAGCCGGGTACGGGCGCCGTTACCGGCCAGACGCTGCGGGTGTGCGGGCAAAGCCTCCTGGGAGCATGACCATGACGATTCAATGGCATGAAGTAAACGCCGCGCCCGGTATGTCCGCGCTGTACATGAAAGCCGCGACACGGCGCAAGGTCAGCGGAAAAACCTTGCCCGAGGACGGATTGCGCCAAGTGATACAGGTCGATCCGCAACGCCTGGCGGCTTATCGCAAGGTCTGCGGTTTTGCCGAAAACGGGCTGCTGCCGCCGACCTATCCCCACGTGCTGGCGTTTGCCCTGCAGATGCAATTGCTCACCGGCCGGGATTTTCCGTTCCCGTTGCTGGGGTTGATCCACCTGAGCAATCGCATCCGTGTACTGCGGCCGATGGGCGGGGTCAGCCAAGTGCAGGCCCGCGTCAATGCCCAGAACCTGCAAGCCCACCCCAAGGGCGCGGTGTTCGACATCGTGACTCGCATCGACGATCAACTGGGGCCGTTGTGGGAGGCCGAGAGCCAGATGCTCTGCAAGGGCGTCCAGCTTGACGGCGCGCTGGTGGAGGAGCCGCTGCAGGAGATCCAGGCGTTGACTGAAGTGGCGCACTGGACCGCGCCGGCAGACATTGGCCGGCAATATGCCAAGGTGTCCGGCGATTACAACCCGATCCACCTGAGCGGCCTCAGCGCCCGACTATTCGGCTTCCCTACCGCCATCGCCCACGGCCTGTGGAACAAGGCCAGGACTCTGGCGGCGCTGGACGAACACTTGCCCGATGCCAACATCGAGATCGAGGTGACCTTCAAGAAACCGGTGCGCCTGCCCAGCGAAGTGAAACTGCTGGCGAGTGCGGCGGGGTCCAGTGGGGATTTGCGATTGATCGGGTCCGGGGAGTTGGAGCATATGGTGGGGAGCTGGCGGCCGGTTGGCTAAGACCTGAATCGATGTTGAATGTGCCGCCGTCATCGCGAGCCGGCTCCCACCGTGGATTTGTGGTGGATAGGGATCTGCGAACGACTCGGAAAACTGTGGGAGCAAGGCTTGCCCGCGATGACGGTGGCACAGCCGGCATTGGTGCAAGCTGACCCACCGCCATCGCGAGCAGGCTCGCTCCCACAAGGGTTCCCGGGTGCTCATGGATCCCGCGTCCGGCACAAATCCCTGTGGGAGCGAGCCTGCTCGCGAAAGCGCTGGGTCAGTTCTTCGATACTGGATCCGCCTACTGCGGCGGATAGTTCGCCAGGATCCGCGCAACCGTCTCACGTACCGCCGTGCTGCGATCAGTCGGGTTGGGCGAATGGCTGAGCAGTTGTTCATCGCTGCCACGCCACACCAGCTTGCCGTCCTTGCCATCGAGCAGATCAATCTGCACCGTGGCGACCTTGTAGCTGATGTTGCGGGTTTCGTTATACATCGGCCCGCCCCAATAGCCATTCCAGGGGCCGCCCCAACCGCCGCCATAGTTGGTCGTGACCTGTTGCTGGCGATCCTCGACGATCAGGTAGGCCTGGACCATCACATCCCCTCGCCCGCCCGCCTGAGCCGGGCGCAGGCCGCGTTGATCGAGCTGATCGGCAACCGCCTGGCGGATCCGCTGTTCGGTCAGGTCGCTCTTGATACGCGGATCATCGGGGCGATATTGCAGCGCCGGCTCTTTCCAGCTCCAGCTGCGATAAGCCGAGAAATCCCGGCTGATGTCAAAGTCGTGGTTGACCGACTTACCCGCGCAAGCGCTGAGCAGCAAGGCAAAAGCCAGTAGAGCGAGACGGCGAAACATGGTTTTTCTCCGTTGCGTGATCAACTGGGTGGATAAGCCGACAGGGCTTTTTCCACCGCTTCGCGAATGGCGTCGGTGCGCGCGCTCTGACTGCCGCGCTGGCTGGTCTCGGCGCTGGCGCTCCACACCGGCTGCCCATTACGGGCATCGAACAAGTCTACTCGCACCACCACAACCTGCTCCCGATAAGTGCGTACCACCGGCACCGAGTGGTACATGCCATAGCCGGGACCGTAGCGGTCATAACGGTTGTAGCCGCCGTAGTAACCGGCGTCATAGTCGTCGCGAACCTGGCGCACGCGCGTTTCCAGGCGCAGGTCCGCGCTGACGAACAGGTCGGCCGGGCGGTTGTCATGCAAGGGGCGAAGGCCGCGTTGATCCAGAGCATTGCTCACCGCTTCAGCCACTTGGGCCGAGTCCGCCCAAGCGGTCCCCGGTGGCAGTCGCCCGTTGAGCCAGGCCCAACTGCGATAGCGCCCGTAGTCACGGGGTGGCGCAGGGTAAGCACTGCGGTCAAACACCGTGGCGGCCTCCGGTGGCGCCGGTGGCAGCGGATTAGACGTGGCGACATACGGGTTGCTGCCCTGGCAGGCAGCCAGTCCCAAGCACAACACCAACAACCCTGAACGACCTTTCATTTCGCGCTCCGATTGCTCTTTCAGATCAGAGGGGACGGCAAACCCAGTGCAGATAACGCCCCAACCCGGCAAACGCAGGATGGCGACGGTGGGCCAACTCCATCTCCAGCAACTGCGCAAGCTCCACGCGGCCCTGGAACTCCACCGGCATGTAGTCATGGAAAACCCGCACGCCACTTTGAGTTTCGACCTGCCACAAGCCCTCAAGTTGCGCCGCCAATTCCCGTGGATCAAGGGGTTGTTGCGGAGTCAGGCTCTGTTTTTCCCCGGCCATATCGTTTTTGCGCAACTTGCGAAAATGCCCCTTGAGCAGGTTGCGATAGACCAGCGCGTCACGGTTGTAGAACGCCAGGGACAACCAGCCGCCCGGGGCCGTGAGTTGATGCAGCACCGGCAGGATCGCGTGAGGTTCGGCCAGCCATTCCAACACCGCGTGACACAGCACCAGGTCGTAAGGCTCAGAAAGCTGCGCAGGCAGCGCCTGCCACGGCGCCTGGATGAACGTTGCGCGCTGACCGGCATCGGCAAACCGCTGGCGAGCACCTTCGAGCATGGGCTCGGCCGGCTCGGCCAGGGTCACTTGATGGCCGCGCTCGGCCAGCCACAACGACATGTGGCCCAGACCGGCACCGATATCCAGCACGCGCAATGGGCGATCGGGCAGCGTTTCCAGCAGATCGGCCTGGAGCACCGCCAGACGGATCGCACCTTTGGCCCCGCCGTAGATTTTTTCAGCAAAGCGTGTGGCGAGCTGATCGAAATGACGATCACTCATTGGCCGAACCGCCGCTCACTGTCGGCCAGCTTGCTGCGCACCACGGCATCCATGTCCAACCCCAGCTCACTGCACAGCAGCAACAGGTACAACACGATGTCACCGACTTCCTGTCCGGCGTGGGCCAGTTTGTCCGCCGGCAACTGGCGCGACTGGTCCTCGGTCAACCACTGGAAAATCTCCACCAGTTCGGCCATTTCCACGCTGGCGGCCATGGCGAGGTTTTTCGGGCTGTGAAATTGCCGCCAATCGTTACGGTCACGAATGGCGTGCAGGCGTTCGGTCAGTTCAACAAGGTTCATCAAGGTCTCCTGAATGCGCATAGCTTCGGGGGGATGACGAGCGAAGGCAAGCGTCTCGGTACGAAGCGGTGTTTTGCCCCATAATCGAACGATCTTGGCCTTCAGCCGCTCTTACAACCAGAAGCCCAAGGCTCGATTCCGATTCCCTCTCATCAGGACGTACACATGCAGGTAGAAAGCTTTTTCGAATGGCTCGGCCAGGCGCTCGGCTCGGTGATCAGGTTTATCGTCGACCTGCTCAGCGGCCTGTTCAACACCCTGGCCAATGCCGGCGGCAACTTTGTCGATGGCCTGTCGCGCACACTGGGCATGGACACCTCGATCATCAGCATCATTGCGCTGATCCTCGGGCTCATGCTGCTGTACTCGGCGATCCGCGCATTCATGCGGGCATCGATCATCCTGGGCATTATCTGGTTGGTGCTGGGGTTGTGGCTGTTGAGCTGGATCATTCACTAGTGGCCTGTGTGGGAGTAAAGCTTGCTCGCGATACAGGCGCCTCGGCTCCCTGAAAGACCGCGTCATCTTCATCGCGGGCAAGCCTTGCTCCCACAGAGTTTCAGAGGCATTCCCACGCGGAGCATGAGAACGATCATGCGAGAACCCGCTACAATCGCGCTCCGTCAAGGAGCTCGCATGTCCAACCTGATCACCGACTGGCGCGACCGTCTTACCCACCGCCGGGTATGGGCGCTGGCCGCGCCGATGATTCTCTCGAACATTTCCGTACCGCTGGTGGCGCTGGTGGACAGCACGGTCATCGGCCACCTGCCCCACGCCCATCAATTGGGCGCGGTGGCGGTCGGGGCGAGCTTGTATACGGTGCTGGCCTGGGCCATGGGTTTCTTGCGCATGGGCTCTACCGGGTTCGCCGCCCAGGCGGCCGGCCGTGGTGATGGGGCCGCGCTGCGGCAGGTGTTGGTGCAAGGCCTGCTGCTGGCGTTGGGATTGGCGCTGGTGCTGGGGGCGGTCGGCGTACCGTTGAGTGGAGTGGCGTTGCATTTCATGCAACCGTCCGCCGAGCTTGAGCAGTTGACCCGGGACTTTTTCCACACCCGCCTGTTTGGCTTGCCGGCGGCGCTGGCCAGTTATGCGCTGGTGGGTTGGTTCCTCGGCGCACAGAATGCCCGGGCGCCGTTGGCGATCCTGCTGGTGACTAACCTGGTGAACATCGCCCTGAACCTGTGGTTCGTGATCGGCCTGGACTGGGGCGTGACCGGCTCGGCCCGGGCGTCGGTGATTGCCGAGTGGACCGGCGCCCTGGTCGGTCTGATCCTTGCGCACAAGACGCTGCGGGCCTGGCCAGGGCAGATCGCCTGGGCGGCCCTGGGGGTGTGGCAAAGCTGGCGCCCGCTGCTGGCGGTGAACCGGGACATTTTCATTCGCAGCCTGGCGCTGCAAGCGGTGTTCTTCCTGATCACAGTACAAGGGGCGCGCCTGGGGGATGCAACCGTGGCAGCCAACGCCCTGCTACTTAACGGTCTGCTGCTGACAGCCCACGCCCTGGACGGTTTGGCCCATGCCGTCGAAGCGCTGTGCGGTCACGCCATCGGCGCCCGCGACCGCTTGGCCTTGCGTCGCTCGTTGGTGGTGGCCTGCGGTTGGTCACTGATTGCAAGCGTGGGGTTTGCCCTGCTGTTTCTGCTCGCCGGGCACCTGTTCATCGATATGCAGACCGATATCCCCGACGTGCGCGACACCGCTTACCGCTACCTGCCTTACCTGGCGGCGCTGCCGTTGATCGCGGTCTGGAGTTATTTGCTCGATGGTCTGTTCATCGGCGCCACCCGCGCCAGGGAAATGCGCAACGGCATGCTCCTGACTCTGTTGCTGGTGTTGCCATTCGCCTGGGTGCTGCAAGCGCTGGGTAACCACGGGCTGTGGATCACTTTCCTGCTGTTCATGGCATTGCGCAGCTTGACCCTCGGCGCTTTTGCCTGGCACTTGCAGCGGCGCGACGGCTGGCTCGGCGTCCGCGCCTTATAACGTTTCAACCTTGATCGTTTTGCCACAGTTGTCGCAGATAATTGAGCCGCTCGCGCTGCGAGGCGCCTATCAGCTCCGGCACCGACCGGGCATGGGGGTGTTGCAGGCGCAGCCATAGCCAGTCGTCGAGCACCGGCCGTTCGGTAAACCCCAGTTTCAATCCTTGCTGCAAGTCGCTCCAGAGCAGGCGGTAGTCACGCCCGATGGAACGGGACCATTGCCAGGCGTGACGCTCCAGCAGGCATTGCTGCAACTGACGTTGCTGCCGATCACTGAGGCTGTGCTCATTTTCCAGCGCCGCCACCGCCAGCCCCGGGTTGGACAGTTGCTGCCAGCCCTGGCTGCCAATCGCCCGGTCGGCCCAAGTGCCGCCGAACCAGCGCAACAGGCTGATCGGACCCAGCCAGCAACTGAGCTCGCTGGGGTCGCAACCATCGAAAAAATAGCTGGCGGTGTGCGGGTTGTAGTAGTTCAACAAGGCTTTGTGATGCAGGCCCAACGTCACCGTCAACATGCGCCGCAGATGCACCAGCAATTGCGCGGCCGGTGATGCACTCACCAACAGCAGCCCTGGCCAGGAGGCGGCATCCAGATGACACAGACTGGTCAACGCTGGCGAATGCTGCAGATCCACCAGCAGCGGACCCTGCTCCCTCAGCCCGTGCAACTCGGTGCCTTCGAACAAGGCAAAGCTGCGGGCCTCTGCGAATTGCTCCTGCAGACGCTGCGCGGCCGCCGGTACACCCGGCACGTCGAGCAGCAGCCATTGAGGCGCTGATCCAGACATGTCGGCGGCACTCATAGCGCAGCGCCCACGCCGAGCCGCGTGAGCATGCGACAGGTACACACCGGCTGGGCGCAGGGGCTGAAGCTGCCGCCTCCGGGCAACAGGCATAGCAAGACCAGCGGCTCGGCACTCTGGATCGCCGCCAATAAGACCGGGTCGGCTCCCAGCGGGGGCGTTTCGCTTAAGGAAGGCTCTTGCGATATTTCCGCCAATGCAGGCGTGTCGAAGAATGCGCTGATCAACGGCCTGTCCGGATCGCCTTCGATAAAACTCACCAACACCTCGGTGCCGTCACGAATGACTCCAGGCCTGCAGGCGGCCAGCTCAGGAGCCAATGGCAGCCAGCAGTAACTCGGGTTGGCCCCTTCCCCTTGATAGGTCCAGTCGAACTGCACCGCCACTCGCCCGGCCATCTGCACCGCCGGCTCATCCACCGCCACCACCCAGCCCCTCTGCTGGCTCAGCATGCGCGGCTTTGCAGGAACCCCGGTCGCCACGAACGGCAACCCCCAAGAGATGGCGTAAAAGTGATTGCCATAAACACCGGCCTGGCCGCGATGCTCGACCTTCGTCAACAGCCAGCGCTGGTTCCAGCCGTCAAGAGGATGGGCCGTCAGCGACAGTAGCCGGCCACAATGCAGGTGCGTCAGATCGCTGCGACCCCGGGCAACCTGTTCCCCCGACGCATCGGCTTGAACGCTGAAGGCTCGCACCGCTGGAGCCTGCCCTTCAGCCTCGTAAGCGGCCTGGCCTACGGGCGGAAAACTGCCCGCACTGTCGGCGAAAACCAGGCAATGCCCGTCCCGAGCCTGTTCGAAATGGAAGTGGATACCTGCCTGTAGGCACACCCGCTGGAGAAACTGCAGGTCCGATTCCCGATACTGGGTACAGAAGTCCTGCGGCGGATAATCACCGCTCAAGTCCAGGCACACATGGCGCCCGGCAATGCCATGGGCCTTGAGTACCTGACGGATGATCTGCGGCACCGAGCGGGCACTGAATACCCGTTGAGTGAAGCGCTGCGCCAGGCAAGCCAGCTTCGGCCCGATGCGCACCCGACAGCCAGCGCCATGACGACGCTGTACCAGCTCGTGAAGCTGCCCATGGATACCCCGCCCCGAAGCCCCGAAACTCAACCAGACGCTGCGGTACAGCAGGCTCGCCAAGTCCAGGGGCGTGTCGCCGATCAACAGCTCCACTTCAAAGACGAAGGGTTCGCTGATGGCTTCTCTGCCCGTGAAGGCCACGACAACAAATGATTCGGGCAGACCGGCTATCTCCAGACGAAATGACGGCTCGCTGGCTGGATCGGACATCGGCGTTTCTCTACAGGAGGGGCGGCCGTGGATTCTCGCTGAGAGCCATGGCCGAGTAGAGAGCCCAAGTACAAGTTAGGAAAGGGACTACATGAAATAAGGACAGCACCGGTTAAATGAACCGATGTGCGGAAATAACAGCCAGTAAAAATAAAAACGCCCTTCGGGACTATCCGAAAAAACCCGCAGCACGCGATGTATTTTCTGACAGTCCCGGAGGGCGATGTCGATCAGTCAAGTGGTCGAGCCAGATGCGATCTTTTATCCCTGCTGTGGGAGCAAAGCTTGCTCCCACAGCAAGCGCTCATCACCCCATCAGGAAGACAGGTAGGACGAACGCGTCAGCCCCAGGCGCAGGGCATCCAGGAACTGGGTGCGCTCGGCGGCACTGATACGGGCGCTGGCGCATTTGTCGCGGTAGTGCGTCATCAACTCCTCCGGCGACAGGTGCACGTAGCGCAGCATGTCTTCGATGGTGTCGTGGGTTTCGATACCGGCGTGGTACACACTGCCGTCGGCGTTCTGGTAGATGTTCACCGAATCGGTGTCACCGAACAGGTTGTGCATATCGCCGAGGATTTCCTGGTAGGCACCCACCAGGAAGATGCCCAGCAGGTAGTCTTCGCCCGGGTTGAGGGAATGCACCGGCAGGCTGGTTTCGATGCTCTGCTCGTCGACGTACTGCTTGATCTTGCCGTCGGAGTCACAGGTCAGGTCTTGCAGCACGGCGCGGCGCAGTGGCTCTTCATCGAGACGATGCAGCGGCAGGATCGGCAGCACCTGACCGATGGCCCAGGTGTCCGGCAGGCTCTGGAACACCGAGAAGTTGCAGATGTACTTGTCGGCGAGCTTGTCGTTGAGTTCATCCAGCACCTGGCGGTGGGAACGCTGGCGAGCCTTCAACGAGTTATGCAGGCGACGGCACACGGCGAAGTAGCACTGCTCGGCCAGGGCCTTTTCCGCCAGGGTCAGCTTGCCGTCGGCGTACTGGGCGGCCACGTCGCTCATGTAGTGGGTGGCGCGCCAGTAGGTCTCGGTGACCATCTCGATATCGGTCGGGCCCAGCAGGTCAACCAGCCATTGCACGGTCTCCGGCAGGCTTTCCTTGTTTTCGATCACCGGCACGTCGTCGTGGTGTTTCTCGACGTCGGTCACCTGCACCACCAGCATCGCGTGGTGGGCGGTCAGGGAGCGACCACTTTCCGAGAAGATGTGCGGATGCGGCAGGCTCTGGGCATCGCAGAACTCCTTGAGCATGCCGACCACGACACCGGCGTAATCGTCCATGTCGTAGTTGATCGAACTGGCATTGCGCGAGTGCGTACCGTCGTAGTCCACGCCCAGGCCACCGCCGACATCGATGTGATCCACCGGCAGGCCGAGGTTGCGCAGCTCACCGTAGTAGCGGATCGCTTCTTTGAAACCATGCTGGTAGTCCGCCAGGTTGGCGATCTGCGACCCCATGTGGAAATGCAGCAGGCGGATGCCCTGATCCAGGCCAGCGGCGCGGAAGCGCTCGACCACCGACAGTAGCTGCGCGGCAGACAAGCCGAACTTGGACTTTTCGCCACCGGTATCGGCCCACTTGCTCGACGCCAGGGACGACAAGCGCACCCGCAGGCCGACCTGTGGCTTGACCTTGAGCGATGCGGCTTCTTCGATCACCAGGCCGACTTCGGATTCTTTCTCGATCACGATGAAGACGTTATGGCCCAGTTTCTGGCCCATCAGCGCCAGGCGAATGAACTCGCGGTCCTTGTAACCGTTGCAGACGATGGTCCCGCCCTTGGGCGCCAGGGCCAGCACCGCCAGCAGCTCGGGCTTGGAGCCGGCCTCAAGACCGATGGAAACGTTCTGGGTGGCGATGATGTTTTCGATCACCGCTTCCTGCTGGTTGACCTTGATCGGATAGAGCGCGGTGTACTGGCTCTGGTATTCCAGGCGCGCGATGTTGCTGTCGAACGCACCGGTGAGCTGGCGCACGCGGTCTTGCAGGATGTCGGGGAAGCGCACCAGCAAGGGCAACGACAGGCCGCTCTGGCGCAACTGGTCGACCTGCTCGAACAGGTCGATGGGCGAACTGCCTGGACCGTTCGGGCGGACTTCGACGCGACCGGCGTCATTGATCGCGAAATACCCGGCCCCCCAATGGCGAATCCCGTAAACACTGCGGCTGTCCGCAACTGTCCATTGGCTGCCATCGTCTTTGCGTGTGCGTCGTACGGACATCGAAGTCCCCTATAAATGAAGTCAAAATGCACCATCCGGTAGGAGGCTGGCGCAGTCTAGAGAATGGAAATGACGATTTGCCTGTAAGCAAGGTAGACCCTGCTCACAGCGCTGAGTTTAGAAACCCGTTCAGAACAGGCTCTGTGAAAACCATGTGGGCGACTTCGAACCGTGCTTTGTAGAAGGGGTTCGAATCAAGCCAAGGGTGGTTTTCACAGAGGCTGCTAGCCGCCGGACTTTTTCGCCTTGAAACCGTGTCTGGTCAGTTCCGCCAGCAACAGCTCGACGTGATCGCCCTGGATCTCGATGATGCCGTCTTTCAACGCGCCACCGGTGCCACAGCGTTTCTTCAACGTGGTAGCCAGTTCCTTGAGGGCGTCCTCGGCCAACGGCACGCCGGTGATTGTGGTCACCGTCTTGCCGCCCCGGCCTTTGCTTTCACGGCGCACGCGAGCGATACCGTCACCGGCAGGGATGGCGGTCTGTTTGCAGATGCAGGCATCCACCGGCTGGCGGCAATCAGGGCAATGACGACCGGCGTCGGTAGAAAATACCAGGCCGCCCAAGGCGGCGAAGGATGCGGCTTTTTTGGCCACCGGCAATCCTCTTGGGAGGACAAAGACTGGCCGGGCAAAGGTAAGTGCCCCGACCGCGAAGCCCCACTCAGGCAGGGGCAGCGCTACTGGACCGCAGACAGCGGTTCAGCTTGAAAAGTCGCGCAGTGTAACGGCAAAAAGCCGACTTGCTAAGGGCCAATCGGCGCCAATTTAGCGCATCTTTGCGACATCACCACCATGGGCTCGCAAATAGCGTTCGAGCGCCGCCAGAGAGTCCGGGCAGTAAGGCTTGCGCTGGATTTCATCAAGCACTTGGGCGACAGGCAGGAAACACGCCTCGAGCACCTCCTCAGGTTGCAGGATCAATGGCCCGTCCCACACCGCCGAGAACGCCGAGCACCACAGGCGACTGCCGCTGTCTTCGAAATAAAAATGGTCATGGGCCGTCAGTTCGACTCCGCTCACCCCCAGCTCTTCCGCCAGCTCTCGGGCAGCCGACTCGGCGTAGGTCTCGCTGGCCTGCACCATCCCGCCCGCCGCCACGTCCCAGAAACCCGGATAAATCGCCTTGCTCAGGGTCCGCCGATGAACGCACAACTCACCGTCCGAGTTGAACAGCATGATGTAGGAGCCGCGTCCGATCAGGCCGCGCTCACGCAGGTCCGAGCGCACCACGCTGCCAAGCAGATTGTCGTCTTCATCGACCCAAGCAATAAGCTCGGCATCCGAGGCCACTCGATGAGCGACCTCCCGGGGGCTTTCGTCCATCTGTCAGCCCTGGTTCAGCAATTGCCGCAAATCGATCACCGCCGCGTTGGCGCGTGAAATGTAGTTGGCCATCACCAGCGAATGGTTCGCCAATACTCCGAAACCGCTGCCATTGAGGATCATCGGGCTCCAGACCGGCTCCTGGGAGGCCTCGAGTTCACGAATGATCTGCCGCACGCTGACCGTGGCGTTTTTCTTTGCCAGCACATCGGCGAAATCCACTTCAATGGCACGCAGCAAGTGCGACAGCGCCCAGGCCTGGCCGCGAGCCTCGTAGAACACGTTGTCGATCTGCATCCACGGGGTTTCGACCACCTCTTCGTCCACTTGCGGGACTTGGCCCGGGACCGGAACTTCGGTTTTCAGCGAGGTGTTGAGCTTGACCCGGCCCACACTGGCCGACAGGCGCTGGGACAGCGAACCCAGACGAGTGCCGACATCGCCCAGCCAGTTGTTCAGGTTGTCGGCGCGGGCGTAGAACAGCGCGCTTTTCTGGTTCGGGTCGGACAGGCGCGCCTGATAGCGACTCAGCAGAGTGATGCCTTCCTGGTACTCCGACTCACTGGAGGGCAGCACCCAGCTGCGGTTATCGAAGTTGAAACGCGGCTCGGCCTTGGCCAGGTCGGCGTCCTCGGCAGACTGGGACTGGGACCGGGCGAAGTCCTTGCGCAAGGCGCGACTCAGGTCGCGCACCTGCACCAGCACGCCATATTCCCAGCTCGGCATGTTGTCCATCCACAGGCCCGGCGGGAAACGGTCGTTGGAAATGTAGCCGCCTGGCTTGGTCAGCAGGGTTTCGGCCACGGTCTTGAGGGTCTCGACGGTGGTGTAGCCGAGCACCATTTGCCGGCCATCCTTCTCCGCGGCGGCCTGGGCGTTCTGCTGCACGGGGAACAGGGCGGGCTCCTGGCTCCAGTACCAACCGACGGCAATGGTCACCAGCAAGTACAGGCCAACCAGGGTGGCCAGTGCCCGGCTGAAAAAAAGCCCACCCAGGTAGCTGCGGGTGGCCGATTTCGGCTCGGCGGCACGTTCAGGCGCGCTGCCCGCGCGGTTTTTCCAGTCCAGCATGGCGATGTCCCTTCAATCACTTGAGTTCACGGTTCGACCACAACCCTACGCCATCGTGCCTGATTTGAAACGCGATAATGCGGCGTCAATCATGCCTGCTACGACAGGGCAATCGAACGGCCACTATAAAGGAAGCGCCGCCATCAGCCTACGAAACTGGCCGGTCATAAACTGAATGCCCTGACAAGACAGATTATTGACGTATGACACTCATGCAAATGAAAAGAGGTGCTAGCATAGAGCCACCAGTCGATCTCAGCATGCACCCTAACTAGTAGTCAGGATATGACCGAGCCAGAAGACCCCAGCCGTGAGCGCCTCAAGCACCACTTTGCCCAGCGGGTAATTCATCAGGCTCGTCAGATCCTGGAGATTTGGCAGCGCCTGCAACGCAGTGAATGGTCAAGCACCGACCTCTCGGAGCTCAGCGAAGCCAACCTGCGTCTGCTGCGCTTTGCCGAGCGCTTCGAACAACCGGAGCATGCCCATCTGGCCCAGGGCATCAGTCAGTCGCTGCAAGCGGTGGACGCCAATCGCGGACGCCTGAGCAGCCACCTGATCACCGAAATCAATCGCTTGATGCAGCGCCTGTCCCGCACCGGCCTGCGCCATGGCGACCAACTCGAACAAACCTTCCTGCCGCCGCTGCGCAAACCCATCTATGTGATGTTGCAGGACCATGACCGCGCCGAGCGGCTGGCCAAGCAGTTGGAGTTCTTCGGCCTCAGTGCCCAGGCGCTCGACAGCGTGGCGGCGTTTCGGGCCTCGATGGTCGAGCGCCTGCCGGCGGCGATCGTCATGGATGTGGACTTCAGCGGCCCCGGCATCGGCCTGAAACTGGCCGCCGAAGCCCAGGAAGGCCTGGAGCAACCGCTACCCCTGCTGTTCTTCAGCCTGCTGGAAACCGACACGCCGACCCGCCTGGCCGCCGTGCGCGCCGGCGGACAGGAGTTCCTCACCGGCACCCTGGAAGCCTCGAGCCTGCTGGAAAAGATCGAGGTGCTGACCTGCGTTGCCCAGTACGAACCGTACAAGGTGTTGATCATCGATGACTCCCGCGCCCAGGCCTTGCACACCGAGCGGCTGCTCAACAGCGCGGGCATCGTCACTCGCACGCTGATCGAACCGATCCAGGCCATGGCCGAGCTGGCGGATTTCCAGCCCGATCTGATCATCCTCGACATGTACATGCCCGCCTGCACCGGTACGGAGCTGGCGAAGGTGATCCGCCACAATGACCGCTACGTCAGCGTGCCGATCATTTACCTGTCCGCCGAAGACGACCTGGACAAGCAGCTCGACGCCATGAGCGAAGGCGGTGACGACTTCCTGACCAAACCGATCAAACCCCGGCACCTGATCACCACCGTGCGCAACCGCGCGGCCCGGGCCCGCAACCTCAAGGCGCGGATGGTCCGCGACAGCCTCACCGGACTTTACAACCACACCCATATCCTGCAATTGCTCGAAGACTGCTGCTTCCGCGCTCGCCGCGAGAGCAAACCGTTGAGCTTTGCCATGCTGGACATCGACCATTTCAAACGGGTCAACGACAGCCATGGCCACCCGATGGGCGACCGGGTGATCAAGAGTTTGGCGCTGTTTCTCAAGCAGCGGCTGCGCAAGACCGACTTCATCGGCCGTTATGGCGGTGAAGAGTTCGCCATCGTCATGCCGGACACGGACATCGAAGCGGCCTACAAGGTGTTGGATGAGATCCGCCAGCGCTTTGCCGAAATTCACTACCCGGCGCAGCCCCAGGACCTGTGGTGCACCTTCAGCGCCGGCGTGGTGCAGATGAGCGAAGAGTCCGACAGCCTGATGATGGCCAGCCAAGCGGACGAAGCGCTGTATCGCGCCAAGCATGCAGGGCGCAACCGGGTGCAATGCGCGCGGCAATCAAAGCAAAGTGCCACCTTTTCATCGGAATCGACCGATTCAGTCATAAACCTGTAACCCAAACGCAATAACTTCAGGCACTTACGATTCTGCCCTTGGTAGACCCCTGATGCGCCTGAAGCTACTGACCAATCTTAATACCCTTCTTTTAGTTGCCGTGTGCCTGGCCCTGGGTGCCACGCTATGGTGGTCGCAGATCGCTCTGGAGCGCCCCTACCTGTTGATGGAGCGCTACCTGGGCCTGTCGCGGCAATTCCAGGGCGAGGTGGCGCGCAACATCGAGGATTATCTGGCCAGCGGCGACGCCTTGCGCCTCAGCGCAGCCACCCAGGCACTTGAGACCCTGCAAAAAGAACTCGATCAATTCCCGCCCGAGCTGACCCAAGCCCTGCGTCCGAGCCTGTCGAACCTCGATGGCTTCAGTAAGACCGAGTTGTTGGCCGCCGGCAAACTGGCCGGCGATCCGCAGGCTTTGCTGTTGCAGGCCGAACGGGAGTTGAGCGCGAGCCTGGACCAACTCGCCCAGTACGCCAATGGCGCCCCGGCTTATTTGCCGCCCTTGTTCACCGCCTCGCAGCACCTGGGCCGGTTGTCCCTCGCACGGGACAAACTGGTCAGCAGCGGACGCAGTGAATTGGCCGCCGATGTCGAACGGGAACTGGAGAGCATCCGCACCCAGGCCGAACACCTCGACAGCCTGCCGCTGCTGGGTGTAACAGCCAGCAATGAATCCAGCGGCGATGATTTCGCTGCGCTGATGGGCTTGGAGACCCAGGAGAAAACCGTCGCCGAAGACGCCGGCATCGCCCTCAAACGCGAACTCAACAGCCTGCTCGGCCGCTACCCCGCCGAGCTGGGACGCACCCGCGAACTGATCCAGAAACGCACCGAACTGAGCAACTCCACACACTTGAAAATCGCCGATGTGCATCAGGCGATCGATGCCATGGAGCCCGCGGTTCGTGCCCAGCATGGGCAAATCCAGGGAGAAGTCCGTTTGATCCAGGGTGTGATGATCGGCCTGATCCTGCTGATCGCCCTGCTCATCGACACCCTGCAACGGCGCCTGGCCCGAACCTTGACGCATCTGGCACCGGCCCTGTCGACTTGGGCCGAAGGGGATTTCAGCCGAGACGTCCACGTAGGCGCCAGCAACCGTGAATTGAAAGACATCGAAGCCTCGCTTAATCGCCTGCGCGCTTATCTGGTGGACCTGGTGGGCACCATTCGCCTGAACGCCGAACAGGTCGCCGGCAGCAGCCGGGCACTGGCCGAGCTGAGCGGCGAACTGCACAGCGGCGCCGAACACCAAGCGGGTGACACCGCGCTGATCCGCGACTCCCTCAGCGAACTGGAAGCGACCATCCAGCAGGTGGCCGGCGACGCCAGCCAGGCCGCCGACGCCAGCCGCAGCGCCGGGCATGCCGTGGAACAAGGGCAGAAAGTCATCGGTCTGAGCCTCACCGGCCTGCACGCGCTGGTGGGCGAAGTGCAAGGCAACGCGCAAATGATCGAACAACTGGCCGAGGAGTCGGCCACCATCGGCGGCGTGCTGACGGTCATTCGCTCGATCGCCGATCAGACCAACCTGCTGGCCCTCAACGCCGCCATCGAAGCCGCCCGTGCCGGGGACATGGGCCGAGGCTTTGCGGTGGTGGCCGAGGAAGTCCGCTCCCTGGCCCAACGCACGGCAGGCGCCACCGCCGAGATCCAGGAACTGATCGCCCGCCTGCAAGCGGCTGCGCGTCAGTCAGTGGATGGCATGCGCGCTCAGGTCGAACACGCCGAAGCCACCGCCAACCAGGCGCAAGCGGCCGACGGTGCGCTGGATAAAATCGTCGGCGCCATCCAGACCATTTCCGAAACCGCAGTGCGCATCGCCGACGTCACCGCCCAACAAAGCGGCGCTGTCAGCGAAATCCGCGATCACAGTGAGCGGATTCATCAGTTGGGTGGAGACAACCTGCTGCGCATCGGCCAGGGGCGGGAACAAGGCGACAACCTGCTGGTGTTGGGTGGGCGGTTGCACACGGCGGTGCAGGCGTTTCGGGTTTAAGCACCGCAAATCTATTGTGGGAGCGAACTAGTGGGAGCTAGGCTTGCCCGCGATGCAAACACCTCGGTGTAGCTGATAGACCGAGGCGATGCCATCGCGGCCAAGCCTTGCTCCCACAAGCCCCCGCAAGGACCCGTGCAGGTTTTCCGAACGCGGGTGACCGGATCTGGGAGCATGGTCACAAATTTCGCGCAAACATCGGTCATCGTGCTGGCTATTGCAGAGAACTGGACAGTCATAAAGGCTTTGCGGCATAGTCGCCGGGTTCTGACACCTGCTCACAGATAACAAGGAACAGCAGATGGCGACCCTATTGGTCCTGCACGGACCCAACCTGAACCTGCTGGGCACCCGCGAACCGGGCGTCTACGGGGCCGTGACACTGGCCCAGATCAACCAGGACCTGGAACAGCGGGCACGCGCCGCCGGCCATCATTTGCTCTACCTGCAAAGCAACGCCGAATATGAATTGATCGACCGCATCCATGCCGCGCGTGGCGAAGGCGTGGACTTCATTTTGATCAATCCCGCAGCTTTTACGCACACAAGTGTCGCATTACGTGACGCGCTGCTGGCGGTGAGCATCCCATTCATCGAAGTGCATTTGTCCAACGTGCACAAACGCGAACCTTTCCGCCATCACTCCTACTTCTCCGATGTAGCGGTGGGAGTGATCTGCGGCCTCGGCGCCAGCGGTTACCGACTGGCCCTGGAGGCCGCCCTAGAGCAGCTTGAAAGACAGGCAACAGCTTGAACAACAAGCGTTAAACGCCCCTGACCGACCCTTGGGAGTTGATGATTCATGGATATCCGTAAAGTTAAGAAACTGATCGAATTGCTGGAAGAGTCCGGCATCGACGAGCTCGAGATCAAGGAAGGCGAAGAGTCCGTACGCATCAGCCGTCACAGCAAGACCCCGGCCCAGCAGTTCTACGCGCCGGCACCGATGCAGGCTCCGGCCGCCGCACCTGCTCCGGCAGCAGCGCCAGTTGCCGCCGCTCCAGCAGCACCTGCCGCGCCAACGCTCAATGGCACCGTTGCCCGTTCACCAATGGTGGGCACCTTCTATCGCAAGTCTTCCCCGTCCTCGCCGTCCTTCGTTGAAGTCGGCCAGACCGTGAAGAAAGGCGACACCCTGTGCATCGTCGAAGCCATGAAGATGATGAACCACATCGAAGCTGAAACCAGCGGTGTGATCGAATCCATCCTCGTTGAAGACGGCCAGCCGGTTGAGTACGACCAACCGCTGTTCACCATCGTTTGAACCGCGGAGAGCTTTCGATGTTGAAACCTGCGAAGTTGGAAAAAGTACTGATCGCCAACCGCGGTGAAATTGCCCTGCGGATTCTACGTGCCTGCAAAGAGATGGGCATCAAGACCGTCGCCGTTTACTCCAAGGCCGACAAGGAACTGATGCACCTGGGCCTGGCGGACGAATCCGTCTGCATCGGTCCGGCGTCGGCTACGCACTCTTACCTGCACATCCCGGCGATCATCGCCGCCGCTGAAGTGACCGGCGCCACCGCCATTCACCCTGGCTACGGTTTCCTGGCGGAAAACGCCGACTTCGCCGAACAGGTCGAAAACTCCGGTTTTGCCTTCATTGGTCCGAAAGCCGACACCATCCGCCTGATGGGCGACAAGGTGTCGGCCAAGCACGCCATGATCGCCGCCGGGGTACCTACCGTTCCGGGTTCCGACGGCCCGCTGCCTGAAGACGAAGAAACCGCTCTGCGCATCGGTCGCGAAGTCGGTTATCCGGTGATCATCAAGGCCGCCGGTGGCGGCGGTGGTCGCGGCATGCGTGTGGTACACAAGGAAGAAGACCTGATTTCCTCGGCGAAACTGACCCGCTCCGAAGCGGGCGCGGCATTCGGCAACCCGATGGTCTATCTGGAAAAGTTCCTGACCAACCCGCGTCACGTCGAAGTCCAGGTGCTGTCCGACGGCCAGGGCCAGGCCATCCACCTGGGCGATCGCGACTGCTCGCTGCAACGTCGTCACCAGAAAGTTCTCGAAGAAGCGCCGGCACCGGGCATCGACGAGACGGCTCGCCAGGAAGTCCTGGCACGCTGTGTCAAGGCCTGCATCGACATCGGCTACCGCGGCGCCGGCACCTTCGAGTTCCTCTACGAGAACGGTCGCTTCTACTTCATCGAAATGAACACCCGTGTTCAGGTGGAGCATCCGGTTTCGGAAATGGTCACCGGTATCGACATCGTCAAGGAGATGCTCAGCATCGCCGCCGGCAACAAACTGTCGTTCACTCAGGACGACGTGGTCATCCGCGGTCACTCGCTGGAATGCCGGATCAACGCCGAAGACCCGAAAACCTTTATGCCAAGCCCTGGCACGGTCAAGCATTTCCATGCACCGGGCGGCAATGGCGTTCGCGTCGACTCGCACCTGTACAGCGGGTATGCGGTTCCGCCGAACTACGACTCGTTGATCGGCAAGCTGATTACCTACGGCGCAACCCGTGACGAAGCCATGGCGCGCATGCGTAATGCGCTGGACGAAATCGTGGTGGACGGGATCAAGACCAACATCCCGCTGCACCGCGACCTGGTCCGTGACGAAGGCTTCTGCAAAGGTGGCGTCAACATCCATTACCTGGAGCACAAGCTGGGCAACCAGCACTGATGCTTCAAGTAGTGTGAAAAGACCCCGGTCCATTGGCCGGGGTCTTTTTTTGCGTGCCTCAAAAGAGCAGGAAACGAATCACTTCAGCACGACCGTGGAGAACGCGTGTGATTCGACCGCCGAAGCATTCGCCGGCCTCCCCTGCCGGGTGAGCACAACGCCGTTGGAATTCTCTACCAGGATGTCGTTGCGCATGCGCGCCATGAATCCGCGAGCCCGCATGGACACCGGATCAGTGCTGTTCTTCGCTCGCGCCAGGACCGGTATGTAAAAGCGTTCGACCTGACTGCCGGACGTCTTGAATACCGACGTGACGCCCGTGCGCAGATCAAGTGACACACCATAGGTATTACCCAGGCAGGAAGAATACGACCAGTGATCCCAGGTCGGTCGCAGCCCGTGTCTCCTCATCACCAGCCTGACCGGCTCGCCGATGTCCGCCCCCGTCAACCAGTCCCCACCGACCAGAGTGGCACGAACATCCTTGGCTGATCCTCCCAGGCGCCGCGTCACGTCCCGGACGCTGCGTTCGATCAACGCGCGGATGTTGTGATCGAAATGAATGACCGCCCCGACCCGGGTGGTCGGGTTGTACAACGAAGCCACTACGCACGTCTGCGCATTGAGCGAGAACAGGTAGTTGTCCGCCGCTTCGCTGAACCTCGCCACCACGGCCTCGCCCTGCAACGCCCCCCTTGTCACATCCGGGAAGACATGCCCGGGGAACGCCTCCCGCAAATCGCCTATCCGCCCCAGGTTGCGCACCTCATCGTTGCCGCCGCTCAAACCGACCTTGTTATGGGTCCACTTGCCATTCGCCATCCGGCGTATGGGCAATTTGTACAAGGCACCGGGACGCCTGGCATCCACCAGGCACAGACCGCCAAAGTAAGGGTCCTTCTTCACCTGGTAGTACCTGCCTGCGCTCGCGATGTAGTAGGTACTTCGCGGTTGCGAAGCACTGGGCGGGCTACGATAGGTGCCGAAAAAAATCCCCTCATCCATCACCCGTTGTAGATTCTCCGGCGCCCTGCTGACCGCCTGTTGTGGCTTAAGGCGTATGGCCGGGACCAGCGGCCCGGACTCTTTGGCGACGACCGTTGACACGTTCCTCAAGCGTTGGGCGGACAACGACAAAGGCTTCACGGCAAGCTGCAACTGCCTGGCCGCGAGTCCCAACGCCGTGGCCATGCTGGCGGCGCCGAGCGTGGCGAACAGCGTTCCCCAGGTCGCGACCAGCCAGTGGCCGAGCGCGCCCTCCGTGTCGCCTTGCACATGCCTCTCGATGGCCTGCCTGGCGTTGATGGCAATCAAGCCAATGTCCAGCAACAAGGCAAATGGCGGATAAACCATGCACACCGGAACCGCCGCGAAGATCAGGCCCTTGACCACTTGGTTGCGGATCATTTCGGTACGACTGGTGGTGATGTCCTCCACATCAGTGACAGCGCGCTCGATGCCGGCATCGAACTCGGCACGAACATCGTCCAGTCGATTGAGCTCGCGCAATGTATCGACCCGAGCAGTCCCGGCCGCCAGTGCCACCAGTGTCCGCCCCACTGCGGCACGTGCGGTGAGTGCGACCCGCTCCAATACGTAATCATGCAGTTGCGCTGCGGTGTTCCCGGAGAAATCCAGGTACTGGCGAAACAGGATGCCGTCCGGCGCGTCGGGTGTGTACAGCCAGTAAAACGCCTTCGGATCGAAGTAGGTGAGCACATACACGCCCAACACCACATGACCGCCGACGGTCAGCTTGATCACACCTTCGCGCGTCACGGCGCCGCCGGGGTACGTGGCGCTATTCACAGGCGGCCCATCGCTCAATAGCGTGACTTGCCGGGTCAGCCACTGGAACGCTTCGGTGCTCAACATCGACTTGCCGTGGGCCACACGCAGGTCGCGGTCCATCCTGGCCAACAGCAGGTAGCGGTATGCCTGGCGGCGCTTCGAATACCCCGGCGTCGTGGCGTCGATGAACCCGGCACGGATGTGCCTGGCATATCGCTCCCCCAGGTAAGCCACGCGAATGTATGACGCCAGATCGGCGCTGCGGACCTGCTTCAAATCCTGCCCGACAGAAGAGCGCACACCCTTGGTGGGGTCGTCGATATCCGCGTTGCGCTCGTATCCGAAGATGGCCAGGTCCAGCAGGCTGGCGGTTTTTTTCTCGGCTGCCAGCCCTGGGCTGTAGTCAATGAAGACCGTGGCCGGATCGACCGGTTCAAGCACACCCTTGCTGCGCAGGTAGGGCGCGATCATGTGGGCGAAGGTACGTTTGGCGAAGACCATGAAAACTTCATAGCCGGCAAGCTGCTCATCGAATACCTGCTGCTGAACCAGAACGGCCTGGCTCAAGCCGCTTATGTTGCGCCGGGACTCAAGCGGCAAGGCCAAGTACCAGCGAGGCGATTCGTTCAACTCCACGTGTGCCAGGTTATTGGCCAAGCCGGTCGAGACAGCGTTCTGCAGACAGGTCCTGAAACTTGCCTCCATGCCTCTGAGGTCTTGTTCCAGGTCCCAGGAAACCGGTTTTTCCATCACGCGGGCAAAGTACGCTCGGGCCTGTCCACGCTCAGTCGGCGAGAGTTGCTGCAACAGATATTCGCGACCGGCCTCGTGTTGGGTCCAGGCACCGACTTCACCGCTCAAGGCCCGCAGCGAGGGCAATTCGATCCATTCCTGGCCATCCGGTTTGCCGGGGGCGTACAGCAGCAGGCCACTGACATCACCGCCCACGTCTTCGCGATAAAACACCAGAAGATCGGCACACTTCAGGCCTTTGGGAAGCACCAGTCCGACGACACGCAACCTGCCAACGGCTGGCGTCGCAACGTCGTCCTTCCACAGTGCACTGAGGTGGTCATAGCTGGTCACCGACAACTGGCCTGTGCACCGGGCGACACACGCACTGTGCTGCAACCGCGCCAAAAACCAATCGAGCATGGCGTCCTTCAGATCCCCACCTTCATATCGCTCGGCCAGTGCGGGCAGGTAACTGGCAGGCGCATCGACGTTTGCCAACAATTGCGCAATGAAGGCCGATGAAAGAGGCTGGTTACGAAGCATGCTGCCGTTCTCAACCAGGAGCACCGACACCGCGTCCGGCGGTACCGGGCCTGCCGCCACCAGTTCACTCAGGCTGTAGGTGCGTACGGGCTGACTAATGACCGTTCGCCACTGCAACTGCACGCGAACGCTGTCCGGTTCGACCTCCATGTCCAGTTCATGCCTGACATAGTCCCTGGCCAGTTGCCGGGCGAAAGCGCGCAGCGAGCCCAGACCATCGACCCGCTCATCCACCAGCGCCAGCGCCTGCGCGGTCCGGCTCTCAAAAGCTCGCAACAATTCACGATCTGGAGCGCTCAGCCCCCGCAGCCAATCCGGCAATTGCGACCGCGCCAGCGCGCCAAGTGCCTGGCGCTCGGCCGTGGTTGCCAATGCGCTCAAGCGACTCGTCCGGCGCCAGGCGTCCTGGAGCGCTTCGATCTGCTCTCGTAACTCATCGACGTCCAGGCCAACCAGACGGTCGGGTTGAAACAGCTCGTCGACCGCAACCCTGTGCTCATCCAGTTTTTGCCTGAGCACCTCTTCGAGCGAGCCGTCGTGCTCAGCCATTCGCCAATGCCGCCGCAGATAGTCTTTGTAGTGGGCGACAAAACTCACGGCCGCGCCCTCCACCGCCTGGACAACGGATTCCCGGCGCTCGGGCGCAAAACCCAGGTCTGCCCCGTCGGGCCAACGGTAGGGCGCATCCTGTTCTTCGTCATAAACCAAAGGCACCTGGTCGATCATGCGCTGCAATACGGTATCGAGCAGGGCGCCCATGAAGTGTGGATCGATATTGCCTTGGTAATAGTAGGTGCGCAGCTCGACCAGCAGGTACTCTTCCAGCACCTCCAGCATGCTCATCTGGGTGTGCAATCGCGCATCGATAGCTCCCTGCCAGCGCGTCAGCTTCTCCAGGGTCGCCTGCGGGGAAGCGACCGGTCCCGTACCCTCCATGTTGCTTTGCCGTTGGGCAGTGTTGTCCATCACATTCCTCCCTGTTGTGTGGACCGGCACCTTATCCGCCCTGCATCCCTCCCATGCCATACATATATATATCGAAACACCACGCCCGCGGCACGAGACTCGCTTATCCACTTTGATGGCGACCTGGCGTACACTGCGCGCCTTTGCAGCCCTGCGCTGCCTCCTGTAGATTTTTTCCAAAGGTGCCCGCCATGCCTTGGCTGCAAGTACGTCTGGCCATCAGCCCGGAACAAGCCGAAACCTACGAAGACGCGTTTCTTGAAGTCGGTGCCGTATCGGTAACCTTCATGGACGCCGAAGACCAGCCGATCTTCGAGCCGGAACTCAATACCACGCCACTGTGGTCCCACACACACCTGCTGGCCCTGTTCGAAGGTGGCACCGAGGCGGCCAGCGTGCTGGCGCATCTGGAACTGCTGACCGGCAACCCGTTGCCCGAGCATCACAGCGAAGTGATCGAAGATCAGGATTGGGAACGCAGCTGGATGGACAACTTCCAGCCGATGCGCTTCGGTCAGCGCCTGTGGATCGTGCCGAGCTGGCATGCCGCGCCGCAGCCGGATGCGGTGAACCTACTGCTGGATCCGGGCCTGGCATTCGGCACTGGCACGCACCCGACCACCGCGCTGTGTCTGGAATGGCTCGACGGCCAGGACCTCAAAGACTGCAACGTGCTCGACTTCGGCTGCGGCTCGGGGATCCTCGCCATTGCGGCGCTGCTGCTGGGCGCCAGGGAAGCGGTCGGCACCGACATCGACGTCCAGGCCCTGGAAGCATCCCGCGACAACGCCGGGCGAAACAACATTGCCGAAGAGCTGTTCCCGCTTTACCTGCCGCAAGACCTGCCGCAGGTCCAGGCCGACGTGCTGGTGGCCAACATCCTGGCCGGTCCGCTGGTGTCCCTGGCGCCGCAACTGTCGAGCCTGGTCAAGCCAGGCGGACGCCTGGCGCTGTCGGGTATCCTGGCCGAACAGGGCGACGAAGTCGCCGCCGCTTATGCCGCTGACTTCGACCTTGACCCGATCGCCAATCGCGATGGCTGGGTGCGCATCACCGGACGTCGGCGCTAGAATGGTCGCCTGTATCAACCGGATTGCCGCATGACTGACAGCTTCGTCACCCAGTGCCCGCATTGCCACACCAGTTTTCGCGTCAGCCATACTCAATTGAGCGTGGCCCGCGGGGTGGTTCGCTGCGGCTCGTGCCTGCAAGTATTCAATGCCGCACGGCAATTGCTGGAACAGCATGCTGCCAAGGAAACCGTCACGCCACTGGCGCCGCCGATCAAGACGCCCGCCGCCGAATCCCCGCCCCGAGCGATCAGCCAGAAGCAATGGACTGCCGCCGAGCTGGACCTTGATGACCTGGACAAGGAACTGGCTCGCCTGGAACGGCGTGACAATAGGGCACCGGATACTTTCGGCCGGCGCCGTGAAGACAATCTGAACGCACAGCGTGACCACCTCCCGAGCGAGCAGGCCCCCTGGTCCGACAGCCTGTACAGTGAATCCGCCACCGAGCGCGACGAAACGGCCCTACAGATCCCGGTCGAACCGTTTGCGCCCCATGAACCGGCCCGGCCGCCGCGCACCGAACCGTCCTTGTCCCTGGCGCTGGAACCGCTGGAACCGGACGACGAGCCGCTCACCCCGCTACGCCTGGAGCCGGACGACGAGCCCCACGAACACCTGGAAAGTTTGTCTGCCAGCGACGATCACGACGAAGCACCGCTGCAATCGGTGCCGACGCGCAAGGCCCGCGAGCGCCATGAACCCGGAATACGCGCCGAGGCCCTTCAGGACCTGGATGACGACCCGCTGCAACTGGACTGGCGCAAACGCCGCTCGCCCTGGGGCCGGCGGCTGCTGTGGGGCCTGTTGATACTGTTTGCCGCCGCAGCCCTGGCCGGCCAGTACATCGCCTACCACTTCGAAGAACTGGCCCGTCAGGACCAGTATCGCCCCTGGTTCCTGCAGATTTGCCCGACCATCGGCTGCGACGTGCCATCCAAGGTCGACATCGCCAAAATCAAAAGCAGTAACCTGGTGGTGCGCAGCCATCCGGAGTTCAGCGGCGCCCTGGTGGTAGATGCAATCATCTACAACCGTGCGCCGTTCTCCCAGCCTTTCCCGCTGCTGGAGCTGCGTTTCGCCGACCTCAATGGGCATCTGATCGCCAGTCGCCGTTTCAAGCCCGGTGAATATCTGGGTGGCGATGTCGAGGGCCTGGGGGAAATGCCACCGCAGACCCCCATTCATATCGCCCTGGACATCCTCGACCCGGGACCCAAAGCGGTGAACTACAGCCTGAGCTTTCATTCACCAGAGTGATGCACACCAGGGCCGGACGATTGGCGGCAGCTTTCTGACTCAGCGCACCCGAACCAAACCGCTGGCGATAACAAAATAGCTGTTCAGATTTTATCCAATTCGACCTTTATCCAGTCATCGAGAGCGGGTATCATGCCAACCCTTTTTCGAAGTCTCATGATCCGGCCCCACTTCAGGGAAGTCCTATGTCGGCGGTACGCATCGGCCCATATACATTACAGAACGGCCTGGTTCTCGCCCCTATGGCGGGCGTCACCGACCAGCCCTTTCGTCAGCTGTGCAAGCAACTGGGCGCCGGCCTTGTAGTTTCGGAAATGGTTACCAGCGACATGAGTTTGTGGAACACCCGCAAATCGCGTCTGCGCATGATCCACGAAGGCGATCCCGAGCCCCGCTCGGTGCAGATCGCCGGTGGCGACGCCCAGATGCTGGCGCAGGCGGCCCGGGCCAATGTCGAACTGGGCGCACAGATCATCGATATCAACATGGGCTGTCCGGCGAAGAAGGTCTGCAACAAAGCCGCCGGATCGGCGCTGTTGAAGGATGAAGCGCTGGTCACCGAGATCCTGCAGGCGGTCGTCGCCGCAGTCGATGTGCCGGTGACCCTGAAGATCCGCACCGGTTGGGACCGGGAGAACAAGAACGGCCTGACGGTGGCGAAGATCGCCGAGCAGGCAGGCATTACGGCGCTGGCAGTCCACGGCCGCACCCGTGCCGACCTGTACACCGGCGAGGCCGAGTACGACACCATCGCCGCGATCAAGCAGGCGGTGTCGATTCCGGTCTTTGCCAACGGCGATGTCGACTCGCCCGAAAAGGCCCGGTACGTGCTGGACGCGACGGGGGCCGACGGGTTGTTGATCGGCCGGGCTGCCCAGGGGCGGCCATGGATTTTTCGTGAGATCGAACACTTCCTGCGCACCGGCGAAAAGCTCGCTGCGCCGCAACTGTCCGAGGTGGAACGTATTCTGCTAGAGCATCTGGCCGCGCTGCATGGTTTCTACGGAGAAGTCATGGGCGTACGCATCGCTCGCAAGCATGTGGGCTGGTATCTCGCAACCCTGCCGGGCGCCAGGGAGTTTCGCGCCCGTTTCAATCGTTTGGATGGTACGCAAGCACAATGCGCCGACGTTCAGGCGTTCTTCGCTGAGCGTTACAAGAGCCTGACAGGGGACGAAGGGGTGGCCGCATGACGATGATGACCGAGACTTTAGTGAGTGGAATAACACCCGTGAGCGACAACGTAAATTTGAAACAGCACCTCAATACGCCCAGCGAAGAAGGTCAGACCCTTCGCGGGAGTGTCGAGAAGGCGCTGCACAATTATTTCGCCCACCTTGAGGGCGCTGCCGTCACGGATGTGTACAACCTGGTGCTTTCGGAAGTCGAGGCACCTCTGCTCGAAAGCGTGATGAACTACGTCAAGGGCAACCAGACCAAGGCCAGTGAGCTGCTGGGCCTGAACCGCGGCACCCTGCGCAAGAAACTCAAGCAGTACGATCTGCTGTAAGCATTCAATCAAACCAGAAAGGCGCCCGCGTAAAAACCGGTCGCCTTTTTTGCTGACTTCCCTTGCTTTTGATGGAAATTGAAATGACCGACCAGACCACCCGCCTGCCGATCCGCCGCGCCTTGATCAGCGTCTCCGACAAGACCGGGATCCTCGAATTCGCCCGCGAACTGCAACAGCTGGGCGTCGAGATTCTCTCCACCGGTGGGACCTTCAAGCTGCTGCAGGACAACGGCGTCGCCGCAGTGGAAGTCGCGGACTACACCGGTTTTGCGGAAATGATGGACGGTCGGGTCAAGACCCTGCACCCGAAGATCCATGGCGGGATCCTGGGTCGTCGCGGCATCGACGACGCCATCATGAACGAGCACGGCATCAAGCCGATCGACCTGGTGGCCGTCAACCTCTACCCGTTCGAAGCCACCATCAACAAGCCAGGCTGCGACTTGCCGACCGCCATCGAAAACATCGATATCGGCGGCCCGACCATGGTCCGCTCGGCGGCCAAGAACCACAAAGACGTGGCCATCGTGGTCAACGCCAGCGACTACGCCAGCGTACTGGATAACCTCAAGGCCGGTGGCCTGACCTACGCCCAGCGCTTCGACCTGATGCTCAAGGCCTTCGAACACACCGCCGCCTACGACGGCATGATCGCCAACTACATGGGCACCGTGAACCAGGCGGCCGAAACCCTGGGCACGGAAGGTCGCAGCGAATTCCCGCGCACCTTCAACAGCCAGTTCATCAAGGCCCAGGAAATGCGCTACGGCGAGAACCCGCACCAGAGCGCGGCGTTCTACGTGGAAGCCAAGCCGGCCGAAGTCGGTATCGCCACCGCCACCCAGTTGCAAGGCAAGGAACTGTCGTTCAACAACGTGGCCGACACCGATGCGGCGCTGGAATGCGTCAAGAGCTTCGTCAAGCCGGCCTGCGTGATCGTCAAGCACGCCAACCCGTGCGGTGTGGCCGTTAGCCCCGATGCCGAGGGCGGCATCCGCCAGGCCTACGAACTGGCCTACGCCACCGACACTGAATCGGCATTCGGCGGCATCATCGCCTTCAACCGTGAACTGGACGCAGAAACCGCCAAGGCCATCGTCGAGCGTCAGTTCGTCGAAGTGATCATCGCCCCTTCGGTCAGCGAAGAAGCCCGCGCCATCGTCGCCGCCAAGGCCAACGTGCGCCTGCTGGCCTGCGGTCAATGGTCGGCCGACCGTGCACCGGCCTGGGACTACAAGCGTGTCAACGGCGGCCTGCTGGTACAAAGTCGCGACATCGGCATGATCGGCAGCGAAGATTTGAAAGTGGTGACCAAGCGCGCCCCAAGCGAGCAGGAAATCAACGATTTGATCTTCGCCTGGAAAGTCGCCAAGTACGTCAAGTCCAACGCCATCGTCTACGCCAAGAACCGCCAGACCATCGGCGTCGGCGCCGGCCAGATGAGCCGCGTGAACTCGGCTCGCATCGCCGCGATCAAGGCTGAACACGCCGGTTTGCAGGTACAGGGCGCGGTCATGGCCTCCGATGCGTTCTTCCCGTTCCGCGACGGCATCGACAACGCGGCCAAGGTCGGCATCACCGCGGTGATCCAGCCGGGTGGTTCGATGCGTGACAGCGAAGTGATTGCCGCCGCCGATGAGGCAGGGATTGCGATGGTGTTCACGGGAATGCGTCATTTCAGGCACTGAATGGCGGCAGCTAAAAGCCTCAAGCTGCAAGCGGCAAGAAAAGAGCAGATAGATGTCGTTCTTTTTACCGGTGCAGCCTTACTAATTCAAAGCCAAAAGCTGCAAACAAGAGCTACGCGTATTCGCTCTTACTTGCAGCTTGTAGCTTGCAGCTTCTCCGAAGGAGTCTTTCTTTGAACATTTTGATCATTGGCAGCGGTGGCCGTGAACACGCCCTGGCCTGGAAAGTGGCTCAGGATCCGCGTGTGCAGAAGGTGTTCGTGGCACCGGGCAATGCCGGTACCGCCATCGAAGCCAAGTGCGAAAACGTCGCCATCGACGTGCTGGCCCTGGAACAACTGGCCGACTTCGCCGAGAAGAACGTCTCGCTGACCATCGTCGGCCCGGAAGTGCCGCTGGTCGCCGGTGTGGTCGATCTGTTCCGCACCCGTGGCCTGGACTGCTTCGGGCCAACATCCGGCGCCGCGCAACTGGAAGGCTCGAAAGCGTTCACCAAGGATTTCCTGGCACGTCACAAGATTCCGACCGCCGACTACCAGAACTTTACCGAGATCGATCCGGCCCTGGCTTACCTGCGCGAAAAAGGCGCACCGATCGTGATCAAGGCCGACGGTCTGGCCGCCGGTAAAGGCGTGATCGTAGCCATGACCCTGGCCGAAGCCGAAGACGCCGTGCGCGACATGTTGGCCGGCAATGCCTTCGGGGATGCCGGTTCCCGGGTGGTGATCGAAGAGTTCCTCGACGGCGAAGAAGCCAGCTTCATCGTCATGGTCGATGGCAGGAACGTCCTGCCAATGGCCACCAGCCAGGACCACAAACGTGTTGGCGATGGCGACAGCGGCCCGAACACCGGCGGCATGGGTGCCTACTCCCCGGCCCCGGTGGTCACCGCCCAGGTCCATCAGCGGGTCATGGACCAGGTCATCTGGCCGACCGTGCGCGGCATGGCCGATGAAGGCAACGTCTACACCGGCTTCCTGTATGCAGGCCTGATGATCGACAAGGCTGGTAACCCAAAAGTCATCGAATTCAACTGCCGTTTCGGCGATCCTGAGACCCAGCCGGTGATGCTGCGCCTGCAATCAAGCCTGGTGCTGCTGGTCGAAGCGGCCCTGGCCCAGGCACTGGACAAGGTCGAAGCCCAATGGGATCCGCGTCCAAGCGTCGGCGTGGTACTGGCAGCCGGGGGTTATCCGGGCGACTACGCTAAAGGCAATGCGATACAAGGCCTGGATGCAGCAGCCGGGCTGGAAGGCAAGGTTTTCCATGCGGGGACCGCGCTGAAGGATGGCCAGGTGGTCACCGCCGGAGGTCGTGTGCTTTGCGCCACTGCCATGGGGTCCAGCGTCGACGCGGCTCAGCAGCAGGCCTACAAGCTTGCCGCCGAGATCGATTGGGAAGGCTGTTTTTACCGCAAGGACATTGGCTACCGGGCCATTGCCCGTGAGCGTGGCGAAAATCTGGAATAACCCGGCCATTCAGACCGGCAAGCGCCCATGGCTCTTGCCTGTCTGCTCCGGCGCCGCGCATAGTTATAATCTGGCATCAACCTACGAAGGGATTTCGCCGTGCGCTGGCTCAGGATTGCCATAGGTTTAACCGTTACCCTGCTGACGCTGCTCTGCACGCTCCCGGCCCAGGCCGCGCCAGGCAGTGGCTGGGCGGTATTGTTCGACGAACAGGGTGACCTGAAGCTGAGCGACATCCGTTCTGCCCGCTACACCAACCAATTCAGCCCCATCGACCTGGACGGCCTAAAGGCCGCCGAGCCGGGCGGGGCATTGTGGCTGCGGTTCCGGCTGGCCCCCGACCCGCACGAACAAATACTGCGCATCTTTGCGCCAGACCTGTCTCGCCTGAACCTCTATGTGCTGGACGGCGATGCCCTGGTAGACCAACAAGTCGGTGGCGATGCCCTGCCACGTATCGAACAACCGGTACCCAGCAGCGATTACCTGCTGGCCCTGCCTCGCAGCGACAAACAGCTGGACGTCTACCTGCGACTGGCGTCCCGGCACGAACTGCGGCCCTATGTCACTCTGGAACCGGCGATACAGGCCGCAGCCAATCAGAACCAGACGCTGATCTATGGGTTGCTGTTCGGCTGCATCGCGATGCTGATCCTGCACAACCTCACCCGCTACGCCTATACCCGTTCACGCAGTTGCCTGTGGCTGGCGGCCTGTGAAGGGCTGTTGATGCTGAGCCTGGTGCTGCTGTTGAACCTGGCTGGAGCCTGGCTGCCCGACTGGCCGGCGATTCAGACGCCGGGGGCCTACTTGGCCCTGCTGCTGACGGCGCCCTGCGGCCTGATGTTCGCCTACCGTTTCTTCGCGCCCCTGGGCCCACACCCGTTGAACCGGCTGCTGCTGGGGGACATCGTGTTCATCACGCTCTGCAGCCTGCTGCTGTTGTTCGTGAACACACTGCCGCTCAATATCATGACCTATGCCCTGGTGGCCCTGGCCGGCCTGAGCATGCTGTTCGTCAGCGCCTGGCATTGGCAAAAGGGCTACAGCCCGGCACGGCTGTTTGTCGCCGCCATGGTGGTCTTCAACCTGGGTACGCTGATCATCCTTCCAGCCCTGCAAGGCCTCACGCAAGTCGCCCCCCAGGGCCTGATCATCACACTGCTGGGATTCATCTGCGTCAGCGGACTGCTGATGAGTGTCGCCCTGGGCGAGCGCCAGCGCTCAATCAACGAGAGCCGTTTCAGCATCAGCCGCGACCTGGCGGCGAGCAACGCCGAGATCAATGCCAAGGCCGAGTTCCTGGCCAAGATCAGTCACGAGATCCGTACGCCAATGAACGGCGTACTGGGCATGACCGAACTGCTGCTGGGCACACCGCTGTCGGTCAAGCAGCGCGATTACGTGCAGACGATCCACAGCGCCGGCAATGAACTGCTGACTCTGATCAACGAGATCCTCGACATTTCCCGGCTGGAGTCCGGGCAGATCGAACTGGACGACGTGCAATTCGACCTCAATGCGCTGATCGAGGACTGCCTGAGCATCTTCCGCGCCAAGGCCGAACAGCAGAATGTCGAACTGATCAGTTTTATCCAGCCCCAGGTGCCGCGAGTAATCAGCGGTGACCCGACACGGTTGCGCCAGGCGTTGCTGAGCCTGCTGGAAAACGCCCTGAAAAAAACCGACGAGGGCGAAGTGTTGATCGTCGTGGCGCTGGACGAGCGCAGCAATCAGCCGCGCCTGCGCATCGCGGTGCAGGACAGTGGAACACCCATGGACGCCGAAGAGCGCGACACGCTGATGCACGCCGAACTGCATAGCAAGAACTTCCTCTCGGCCACCCGCCTGGGCGGTAATCTGGGCCTGGTTATCGCCCGTCAACTGATCATGCTGATGCACGGGGAGTTCGGTATCAAAAGCGGCAGCAACCAGGGCAGCACCTTGTGGCTCACCTTGCCGCTGGACCCGGATCGCCTCGAACATCCGACCTCCGACCTCGACGGTCCGCTGCAAGGTGCGCGGGTGTTGATCGTCGACGACAATGACACCTGCCGCAAAGTGCTGGTGCAGCAGTGCAGCGCCTGGGGCCTGAACGTCAGCGCGGTACCATCGGGCAAGGAAGCCCTGGCGCTGCTGCGCACCAAGGCTCACCTTCGGGACTACTTCGACGTGGTGCTGCTGGACCAGAACATGCCCGGCATGACCGGCATGCAACTGGCGGCCAAGATCAAGGAAGACCCGAGCCTGAACCACGACATCCTGTTGATAATGCTCACCGGCATCAGCAACGCGCCGAGCAAGATCGTGGCGCGCAACAGCGGAGTCAAGCGCATCCTCGCCAAACCGGTGGCCGGTTATACCCTCAAGACTACCCTGGCGGACGAACTGAACCAGCGCAACAAAGGCCTGGCGCCGAACATCCCGCTGAGCGCCGGCCCTGTCGTCCCGGTAAAAGTGCCCAGTGACTTCCGCATCCTGGTGGCCGAAGACAACAGCATTTCCACCAAGGTCATCCGCGGCATGCTCGGCAAGCTCAACCTGCAACCCGACACCGCCAGCAACGGCGAGGAAGCCCTCAAGGCCATGAAGGAGCAACGCTACGACCTGGTCTTGATGGACTGCGAAATGCCAATCCTCGACGGCTTTTCCGCCACTCAGCAACTGCGCGCCTGGGAAATGGGTAACCAGCGGACCCGCACGCCGGTGGTGGCGCTCACGGCGCACATCCTGGCCGAGCACAAAGAGCGCGCCCGTCAGGCCGGGATGGACGGCCACATGGCCAAACCGGTGGAGCTGTCGCAACTGCGCGAGCTGATCGAACACTGGGTGGCCCAGCGCGACCAGCAGAATCGTACCGCGCAGACGTCCTGAGCCGACAGACACCAAAACGCCTGATAGACTCCCGACGTCCTTCTCTGTCTTGAGCCTCGACCATGCTTCATGTGTTGTTCAGCGTTTACCTGAAGATGCTGGTGCTCTACAGCCCCTTCTTCGTGCTGTCGTGTTTTATCAGCCTGACTCGCGGCTATTCGCGCAAGGAACAACGGCGCCTGGCCTGGAAAGTCGCGATCGCGACGCTGGTGTCCAGCGTATTGCTGTACTTGTTCGGACGGGTGATTTTCAGCGTGTTCGGCATCACCGTGGATGCGTTCCGAATCGGCGCCGGCAGCGTGCTGTTCATTTCGGCGCTGGGCATGGCGCAAGGCAAGTCAGCCGTACAGACAGATAATGTTCAGCAGGACGTGACCATCGTCCCGCTGACCATTCCGTTGACTGTCGGCCCCGGCACCATTGGCGCCTTGCTGGTGATGGGTGTGAGCCAGCCGCACTGGGACGACAAACTCATGGCCATCATCAGCATCGCCCTGGCCAGCTTCACCGTCGGCGTGGTGCTTTACCTGTCCAGCCGCATCGAGCGGATTCTGGGTGACCAGGGCTTACAGATCGTCAGCCGCCTGATGGGGCTGTTTGTCTGTGCCCTGGCGGCGCAGATCATTTTTACCGGGGTGCGGGGCTACCTGGTGCCGTAGCGATGGCGATGCCTGAACATTCAGGCGCGCTTGCGACGGCTGAATCGTTGTTTCAGTACCTCTTTGCGATGCTCGCCCAGGTACTCTTCGATGTCCTGCCTGAACTCCTCATAGCGAACCGGATTGAAGGTCACGAACGACTTACCGCGGAAGATCTCTCGCGCTGAAGCTTGCCAATTCACGAAAAGAACCCCGCCGTTATTCGAAGAGCCGGACTGTTTTATCGAGGCGCAGGACGCGATCAGAAGACCGTTGGACAACTGCTCGCACGGGATGACGGACAAGCGCGCGCCATCGGCCGACTTGGCCTGAGTGTCGAACAGATCGAGGGTTCCCTTGTCCTGCTTCAAGCCATCAATCGTAGTGTTTACGACAGTCCCGAGCACTGCCGCCGCCGGAATGCTGGCTTTCGCGCCATCAATGATCCCTTTGACGATATCGCTGATGACGTTGTCCATATCCACCCGCAGCGAACTTTCGGAATAGCGCGAGTAACCGTCATCGGCCACAAAACACCCGAGGTCTTGCAGACAGCGGATGAACGCGTCATACCACGCGTGGGTATTCTTGCCGCCGGGAACTTCAAAGTTGGCCTCCATGATTGCCATGGTCATCAGGTTTTCCATGATCGCCATATTATTGAGCGACATGTTATTGCCATAGCCTACGAGCGCATCACCCAGCATGAGCGCATCCATTGCCTTGGTCGGGCTGTCCTGCAACTGCACGATAGACCTGCGTACACGCCGGCTGGCAGACGCCAATGCCTTACGTCGATTGACACGCGCGCCAATCAATTCAACACTTTGTGCCACGCTGATTTCACTTTCAAACTGTTCCATATCACTTCCTTGGTTAACTATATGACCGCTCCTGCGGACAGGTAACAATCTAGATGACTCAGCAAAAAACCAACAACCCAAAACTGAATACAATATATGTAGCCCACCCAAAACTTGCAGCACAACCCTCACAACTAAAACATCCAGACTTTAATTAACCACCCCCACATACTTGAAGACTCCGACCGTTGTTGTATTCATAAAGCACAACATACCAACTCTGACGGAGAGCGTTTTTTATGAATCAATTAACCGGACTGGTCACAGGCCCCACTCTGCTTTCTTACATCGAAGCACCGTCTGCGCAAGACCACAACGACATCGCCGACTGCAACAACATTGCCACCCGATCGGCCGACCTCGGCCATCATCGCTATGCGGACCCCAAGGGCTGGTTTGAAGAGTATGTCCGCACGTTGAATTTCCTCGGTTGGTCGCTGTATGGCGACGCCATCCATACACGCACGCAACATATCGTCTCGGGCTCCGTGGCGGACTTCCTGGTGGAGAGCGCGCAGGCCATGCGGGACTCAGGGCAGGCGAATGCGATGATCGATACGCTGGACACGTTGAAGACCCACAACCCGGCCATGCTGTCCCTTGATAAAGAAACACGCGAAGGCGAGACATTTCAAATCATTCCCACCCGATACGACTCACAAGGCAATCTCAATATCGCCCTGTATAAACTCGAAATGAGCGTTGACATAAGAAGACGCAGCTTTCTGTTCTGGGACTGGGAAAAGCGCTCCGCCAGAATCATCCAGCGTAAAGCGTTCCTGAAACTGAACAGAAGCGCGCTGGACAGCAAAAGAGTGCTCATCAAAAAGAAACTGGATGAACACCTCATGCGGCGCTTTGCCTTGCGCAAGGGGTTCGTCTCCTGAGTCATTAGTGGCGACATAAAAAAGGGTTGTCGATGAATATCACCGACAACCCTTTCTTCACTCAACGCTGCTCACGATCATCACACCAGATTACTTTCCTCAACAGTAGACCCCTCCAACAGTTCTTTCAGCGTACTACCGGCCTGGGCGTTTGGCAGAACACTCAATCGCTCTACCAGTGTCGAGACGGCATAATGTCGATTCCCGCCGAAGCTGAGCAACGCGTCTCCACGGAAGTTGACATCCGTGGCATACACTTCACGAAAAATCACGCTATGTCCGCTGTCAGGATCAATGATCACCAGGTGCTCATCGACCTTGCTCAGCAATAACGGGTCAGGGTCATGCAGCTCCCAGATCAACTTACCGGGAATTATCGCCGCGCCGCCCAACGAGTGCCGGCAGTCGAGGATGACCGACTTGACCCGCAACCAGGCAGCCTTTGACAACCGGTAACTCACGGCGCCCTGGCCCATGCGCAGGACCAGGGTCGTGACATCGTCCGGCATCAGCGGCAGAAGATCATCGATCTTCATTTCGTGGCCCTCGACGGCCAGTACCTCGCCTTCACGCTGGACATAACTGAGTGGCCCCACATGTCCCATCGCCGGAAAGGCCAGCAGCTTTCCGTTCTGGTTTTCATGAAGCAATACGTTGGTCTGCCGCTGGGTTCCCAATAACTCGAAGGATTCCGGAATGGCGGTCCTGGGTACCCGAATTACACGCCCGGTCTCGGCGACGAACCACTTCAGGCTACCGGGCTCCTCCACCGACAGCAGCGCGCTACGCAACGACTGGGCCGCCAATTGCTCAAGCCCCTCCTGCTCCCGGTCACCTTGGGCGACCACCCAATCACGAGTGACGCCGGTGATCAATGGCGGTTCATGATCACGTAGTGTGACCACCACGCCTTCGAAGGTGACGCCACGCAGCCCTGGCCCGTCGACCGTCAGCTCAGCGAACTGCCAGGGCGCCCACTCACGCTGCGCGACGGGTAACGCGTCAATCTTCAGCAATTGCAAGCCCTGGCCAAAAGCAGTCTCCAGTTTCTGCGGATCAATAAACGCCTGGCGATAGACCTCACCACTCGATACATCGAATAACCAGGCGGCCTCACCATCCGGGGTTACCCCCAGCAGACGCACTTCCTTTGCGTGCCCGCCCTCAGCCAGCAACAGCCTGTTGCCGACATACCAGGCACACAACTTCACCTCACCACTGAAGTTCGTCAAACCGATAAGGGCAAAGCTTTCGCTCGCGTACTGCCGGGCCAGTGGCTCCAGGGCAGACCACCAATGCACCCGGTCCTTGAACCATGCTTCGCTCAAGCCGCCCAGCTCCAGGTTGCCCTGGCTCGTCAGGTTGAAAAACAGGCCATCGGAGGTCAGCGCCAGGTAGCCACCATCCACCGCGATGATATTTTCCAGGTTCCGGGGTCGCCGCCACTTAACGGACCACTCGCCTTTGCCCGCCACTTGGGTGCGCTGCTTACGGCAAAGTTCTTGTGTGAGCCTGTTGTAGATGACGAACGTATCGCTATCGTCCGCCGGTGAGAGCAGCGTCAGGTCGGTCATGTTCTTGATCGAGTCGGGCCAGCCACGGTAATGATTACGCGCCGGTGAGGGACGGACGATCAAGCGATCGCTGCGACGAATCCAGGCCATGTCCCGCACCGCTGGCTCGCATTGCCAACAGATCGAAACGAACGGCGCCGGTTGCCAATTGACGGTGACAAAGGTGTCGCTTTCGTCAGTAGACGCCGTAAAGGGATAACCACTGCCCAATACGTTCGACCAGTCAGGCAAGAACTCACGCGCACTCAAGACCGACTCCAACGCCGGGGCCAGGTCGCGGGTGACCGAACTGAGCAGCACTTGCCCATCATGGATCACATAGACCAGAACATCGCGGCTCTGATTAGCACAGGTGACTTCCTGGACCACATGAATCACCCCCTGCGCGTCCGCCTCGACGCGCTTGATGACGCTCTCATCTCTTGAGGCCCACAGCCAGTAACGATGGGTCAGCAGGCCGGTCACCGCGTCAACCTGCCAGACAATGACATTCTGCGGATCGTAGAAATACGCGTGGCTGCCGGACACCGCTCCCAGCAGCGCCTGATCGGCACCCGGCAGGTCATTACGGATGTACAGGAAACGGTCCGCCTTCGCGTCGTACCAGGCCGGGGTGTACCGGGGTTCGTCGGGGTCCTCGAACGGAATCAAATAGTGGTGAACAGGCGTATACGGCATCACCAGGCGGTGCTGTTGAGCCAGGGTCTTGAGGTGTCCCTGCAACACCTGTCGATCCATGCCCGCTGGCATATCCTGTTCGACAAGGGTCAGTTGGCGCTTACCTAAGTCAACCTGGAACACTTGATTGTCGGTGACCCGGAGCAGAACTTCATGGGAACCCGGCCCAAGGAACCTCACCTGAACGCCACCGACGAACAATTTCCCCTCATCCTCGAACCGGATATCGCCTTCGTTGGCCCAATGAGCGTTCAGCACCCAAGCCGATTTCTCCGAACGCCTCGACTGGAGGCTCAGGTTCACGCCGGGATTGAGCTCCAATGCGCATCGTTTGCCAGCGCCCCGAACCTGATAGGTGATTTTTCCGTGCCAGGCCTGCGCAAGCACGGGCACCACCAGTGAGCGATCAACGGCATCAAGCAACACTCTGATCACCGTTGGCCGATAGTCCGGGGCAAACAGGCGATGGAGGATGTAGTCACTCGGAAACGAATAGAAGGAAAACAGAAACAGCCAGCCGCCATCCGCTTTCCTTTTCTCCAGACGCCGTGCCGTGTCGAACCCCGTGTCATGGTGCAGACTGGCGAATGGCAGCGCCTTGTACTCATAGCGGTAACAGGTTTGCGGTGTGCACGGCAGTATGATGGCCTGGCCAGCGGGCAACGTGATGCTGACTCGATCCGGCAGGTCCAGCTCTCGACGAATATCAATCGCCCGAGGGTAATCATCATCGAACGTCGGCACCCCGAAATGATCGCGCAGCGGATACAGTTTGGGGCTGTCCAGCACCAGCTCGCCGCGGCTCAGATCCAGTGTCTGGACGATCAGCGACGGGCGCGGCAGCCATGTACCGCCGCCGGCGTCGAGCCGATAGGGCTGAAGGTGAGCCTTGGCCACTTCATCAAAAAACAGCCCGACTTGCCTGGCCTCTTCGGCAATGTTCGCGAACCCCTGGGCCAAGGCCGCCACCCCCACCGCCAGACCGCCCAGCATCACAGCAGCGCCACCCAGCAGCGCCCCGGCGGTGGTGGCGCCGGCGACGTAGGCGCCCGTCGCCAACACCAGACTGGCCGAGTCGAACGCCAGTTGGGTGCCGAACTGGGCGCGTTCAACTTCGTTTTGTGCAGTCGATAACTGGTAGATGTCGAACCCGACATTCGCCAACTGCAGCAATCCCCCGGTCGCCTCGCTCACACTGGTCCCCACCGAGGCCTTGACCACAGGCGCGACGGTACGGGCAATCAGTTTTTCTTCTGCCAGCGCTTGCCGGACCAGACCGACCAACCCGGCAATGTCGACCACGTTGCCATGCACCAATTGCGCGTAATTGACATAGGCATGCAGCCGGACCGCCAGGGTGAGGGATCGATCAGCCCCCTCCCGCCCTCTCAACCCGTTCATCAGCGCCTGTATGGCGAAACCGGCGTTAAGGGTATGGACGCTCCCCACCTCGGTGGGATCGCTCGAAACCGAGGGTCTATTGGCCAAGGCCGAAAAACGCTCCGAGAGATAGTTTTTTATCCGCAAGAGTCGATGGTCGTCCGTGTTGATCCGCACCAGTTGCTCAGGATTGGCGGGATCCACCAGGCTCATCCGATACCCCCCGTCCGGCATGACCTCCAGGGTGTCGAACAACGGCACAAGAGGGGGCGCCAACTGATTCACCTGCTGCAGATGCAGGGTCACGTCACTGATCTGCTGCGCCCACCAATGACCGTCCAGTGCCAGCAGGCAACTGCCGAGTCGAGGATTGTTCTGGAGTGACTGCCCTCGGGCACTGGCCACCCGTTGCCTGACAGGTACTCTCGACTGTCCGGGCAAGGCGCCGGGCCGCAGCAGTTGCGAGACCTTTATGGCACCGGGCAATGACCGTTCCAACACCCCCGCGCCGTCCAATTCGATCAGGTCGAAGGTCGGATGCGTCGCATCGCCATAGGCGGCGTAATAGCGGGCCATGTCCTGCTCGAGGAAGAACTGCTCCAGCGCTTGTTTGAACTGTGTCGAATCCTCGAATTCGAACACGCCAAAATTCGGATCGTAGAAATGATATGTACTGCGTTCGCCCTCAAGGGTCTTGGCCACCAGCATGGCGTGATTGTCCGAGTTGAGCATCAGCGTGGCGGTCGTTGTCCTGGCTTGCAGAACGTCCACGACCTCCTTCAGGTTCGAACGCGCCAGCGCACGGCCGACTTCACTGAGCTGCACGTCGCGCAACGACTCCACGCTGCTCAGGAAAGTCAGCGAATCGCTTGCCTCAGGCTCAATGACCCCAAGGAAGAATCGTTCGCGCAGGGTATTGACCGCGGCCAAGCCCTCCGACAAGGCCGCCGCCATCGTCAGGGCCAGTGGATAGCAACGTCCGCCGACCCGGTCACCCTCGCCCTGAAGCAACAAATCCTGCGGTACGAGCTTGATCGTGCCGTCTTCAAAACCGTCCAGGACCACACCGACGCGCTCAATAATCCGGACCCGGTGTTCCAGTTTCGCGGCCTGCTGGATCCGGGCAACCTGCTGACCCCACTGGCGTAGCGTCAGCGGCTGTTCCAGGGCGATTTTCTTCAATCCCAGCGCGGTCTCGTCACGCCCCGGCGGAGAATCGGCCGCGCTGGCAAGCCCGGCCAGAAATGCCGGTGCCTGCTGCTGGTACAACGCGCGCTCGATCGCCGCGTAGCTGCCGGCGGTACCCGGTTTGCTGAAGTTGTTGATCAGGTTATCCAACTGTGGGCGAACCGTGTCGAAACTGCGATTATCCAGCGCCTTTGCCCCGGTCAAGGCGCCCAGCAGCAGACGTTGCAAGGGGCTCAGTTGAACGACATCAAAATGACCGTCGGCGAGTCGGTTCAAGAGTTCAGCGATAGACCACTGCTGCGCCTGCGGATCGCTCAACGATGCAGGCGGCAACACCGTAGCGCTTTGGGCGCGGATCGACTGACGCTCATCAAAGCCCAGGGGGATGGCCTTGTCGAAGGTCACCACACCGTTATGGCTGCGATTCATCGCCTGCATGAAGGGCGCACCCAACTCATCGGCCAGATGCTGCAACAGCTCGGTGGACAACACGTGACGCCCCTCGATCAGCGGCCAGCCTTCGTCAAACCGCAGGGTGCGGTATACCAGCAACTCGGCCAGCTCACCGGCATACCGGGCCTTGAACCGACCTTCTTGCCAGCGCTTTTTCTCGTTCTTGAGCCATTGCCCAAGGTCACTCTCGCTCTCTTTCCAAGAGTGATCCTGCTCTTCCTCGGTGGCCAGGTTGGCAGTGTTGAAGGCCGGAATGGCAGCCGCCGCTTGCCACTTTTCAGCGGTGCCAGGTGTGAAATGCGCCCGCTGGTAAGCCTTCATCCCCTCGCGCATGCCGCCGGGGCCGGTCAGATAGATCGTCACTTCACTCTGGGGGCGAATGCCATCGCTGTAGTAGGTGGCGGCAGCCTCCACCAGAAAAGCCGCGGCCATCTCCACTTCCGGCGCCAGTTCATGAAAAGCACCGAAAACCTTCGTAGCGGCCTGCCGCGCAAGCTCGATCATGGCTTTGACATCGGTCAGGGCAACGTTTTGCTCATCGGCCAGGCGCGCGGTGGCGTCGACGATTTCATAGTTGAGCCGGTACCGCTCGAGCACGGCCTGGAGCATCGCGGACTCAGGGTGAGCCATCAGGAACGCGTTACTCAAGGAATTCCGTGCCACAACGGCTCGCAGTTCGTCCGGGCGCGCCAGACGCTCCACCGGCGTGCGGAAAACGCGCTCCAATCCGGGTCGGCTATCAGCAAAACGTTCGAGTGCCCCGCGATGCTCCGGCGGGATCATCTCGGAATAATCCGTGTATCGGCCACGCAACGCTTGCCGGCCGGGCATCCACTCAGGGTTTCGATCAAGCATCAACTGCAGCACACCCAGGCGCGCATCCGTCTTGAATGCCCGGATGTCCACCCCGCCCAATTCTTCCAACAAGGGCGGCAGGTTATCGACATCGGCGTAACGGCCGCCTTCGGCGAACAAGGCTTCGATGCGCACCACATCGGAGGCCGCGGCAAAATTGCCGCGCAGGCTGACCTCGCGCGCGTAGATGTCCTTCAACTGCAGGGGCGTTTCACCGTTGGCCAGGTCGCGCAGGACCAGGTGATCTCCAGCCAGTGCCTGGAGGCTGAGCCGATTCGTGTCCCTCAGGGCCATCAGCCGAGCCTCATCCTGACCATAGGCCCGAACCAGCAAATCGATTCTCGCCTCATCGGCGCTGCCACCGTTTTTCACGGCCTTAGTGATGTGCGCATACATCTGCTGTTTCAGAACGATGGCACGTTCTTCATAAAGGTCGCCCAGTGCGAACCCATCGACACTGTCTTGCCCGCCATGGAGCATCGCATCGGCCTTGGCGGCCTCGACGATGATCCGATTGGTTTCATAAGCCAGCAACGCATCGCTGTCATGCCAGAGATAGAGACGATAACCCTCGGTGCCCATCACCTGCTTCCAGATATTGATGTAGTCACGCTGAATCGCCCCCACGCCGCCGCCAAGCCAGACGAAATGCAGGTTTTTCGGCACTTCGGTGGCGGGCAGTCGCAACTGCTCGAAGCTGTTGTGCAGGCGCGTTTCGAAGTTTTCTATTTTGTCGTGGATCAGCCCCAGGTTCGCAGCCCCGGCACCTTCGGGGCCCGACGGCAACTCCGGCGTACGACGTCGCCGGCCAACGCCCTGTAAAGCCCCCAACGCTTGCTTGAGCAAGCCCAGCGGCTCCAGCATTTGTGGAGAGTCCAGCAGGGCGATACAAGCGAAGTAATACCGAAGCACCGCATCATACTGATCGGTGCCCTTGTATGAAATTAATGCCTGTTCAAGATCTTTCAGCTTCAACAAGCCCATAAAATCGACGTAACTATTCGCCGATGAAAACTTAGTTTCATTCATTGACAACACATCCATTTATTGTAGATGAACAGCCGCCAGCACTCTGACCAGAGCGCTGGCAGACCATCAGATATTAAAGTTTTCTAAATACTTACGAGCACAGACTTCTTTCCAAGCGAAGTTAAAAACCCCCCTCCAAAACAAACCCTGCTCACGGTCAAAATGAAAAAGAAAAATAACCTACTTTTTCGCCACCCTACAACCAACTTTAAAAGCCAATAAATTTCCAAATAAAACCACACCCACTGTTACAGGCTGCGCACTTTTACTTGCTGTTTCAGTCATTAAAAGCAAACTTAATTAAATTAGTTGAACAGACTGTGCACAATGGCTACAGCCACCGCAAAGAGGGTCAGGTGACGGCGATCCGAACAGACCGCCGGGGTTCATCAGAGCGGTTTGCTGCCATACCAGCGCGGTGTGTACACCCACTCGCCACCTTCGGCGCGAGGGAATACGCAGGTCGTGGAAGAACCGATCAGCACCATGGTACGCATGTCCACCTGCTCCGGGGTCAGTTGCCCCAGGGTGGTGACACGCAGGGTCTGGCCCGGGCGACCGATGTCACGCCCCAGGACCACCGGTGTCTCAGGCGTCCGATGTTGCGCAACAATCTCCAGCGCCCGCCCCAACTGCCACGGCCGGGAACGGGAGATCGGGTTGTAAAAGGCCAGGGCAAGATCGGCTTCGGCCGCCAAGTCCAGGCGCTTCTCGATGATCGACCAGGGCTTGAGATTGTCCGACAACGACATCACGCAGAAGTCATGCCCCAACGGCGCACCGGCCTGGGCGGCCGTAGCGAGGGAGGCGGACACGCCGGGCAGGATCTCCAGGTCAACCTGGTGCCAGGCCGGGTCACTGGATTCATGCAACGCTTCGAGCACCGCCGCTGCCATGGCGAAGACACCCGGGTCGCCGGACGACACCACGATCACCGAACGACCTTGGGCAGCCAGTTCAAAGGCGTGACGAGCGCGCTGCATTTCTTCACGATTGTCGGTGCAGTGCAACACTTGATCGTCGCGAAACGGGCCGGCCATGCGCACGTAGGTTTCGTAACCGAGCACATCGGTGGCCCGCGCCAGTTCGGCTTTCACCGCCGGCACCATCAACTCGGCAGCGCCCGGCCCCAGGCCGATCACCGCCAGGCGTCCGCGCGGGCGACCGATTCGTGCCACCTCCAAAGGTTGCGCGGCGACGGCGATGGCCAGGTTGTCCGTTGTCCAAAGGAGGGTCGCCGCTGGCACCGAACTGCGGGCCAAGGTGGCGGCATCGCCTGTGGCCGCCACGAAGCGCAGCGCTACCCCGAGTTCCAGCGCGGCGTCGCGCAAAGCCGTGCTGGCCATCAGCGTATCCGCCGCCACCAGGCACGCCAGGCTCGGAATCGCCACTTTGGTTTGCTGCAAAGCGGCACGAACGGCGCCTGGCAAACCAGCCACCTCGGCGCTCACCACCACCGCGACACTGCGTGGATAAATCAGCAGTTCATGGGCACTCGCCTCACGCTCGGCATGGCCAACGTGGATCGTGCGTCGGGCTTGCGGGTCTTGCGGCAACTGCGCCTGATCCAGCCACGGTGCCGCGCCTTCGATGCGCACCGCCTCACCGGCCAACAGGTCGGAGACGAAGCGCTTGCCCTGCTCCAGGTCGCCGAGGCTGTAACCGCTGGGTGGATTGAGCAGGCAGGTGCCGAAACGCAATTCACCGCTGGTGGTGATCGCCGGCGCGACGTGCAACATTGCCGCGATGTCCCGGGCCATGTCATTCACACCGCCCAGGCCGCCCAGCAGCGGCACCACGGCGCTGCCGTCCTCGGCCACTGCCAGCACCGGTGGCTCGGCGCCTTTTTCCAGTAACAGCGGCGCCAGGGTACGGATGACAATGCCCGCCGCGCACAGGGCGATGATGGGTGTGTCCTGTTGGTAGAATTCGCGCAAACTCGCGCCGAACTCCAGATATTGCCGATCCCCCTCGACCCGCCCGGCCAGGCCGTGGATCAGGGCGCCGGGATAGTGCTGCTGGATCCGTCGGGCCGTCGCCAGGCTGCCCGGGCCGAGGATGACGATGGCCGGCGCCTTGGCGGCCATCATCCCTGCCACCGTTCGCCCGGCACGATGATCAACGAGAAGTACGGCGAGGACATCGGCTCGACTTCATCCAACGGCACGATTTTCTGGTTGGCCATGGTCGCTCGCTCGACGTATAGCGCTCGCCCGTCCATGCCCAGTTCCTGAAGCACCTGGCGAACCTTGGGGAAATTGCGTCCCAGCTTCATGATCACCGCCGCATCGGCATCGGCCAGGCGACGCTTGAGATCGTCGTGGGGCAAGACGCCGGAGAGCACCGACAGGCTCTGGTTGCGATAGACCAGCGGCGCACCCAGCACCGAGGCGCCACCGAGCATCGAGCACACGCCGGGAATGACCTGGGCCTCATAGCGCTCGGCCAGGCGATCGTGCAGGTACATGTAGGAGCCGTAGAAGAACGGATCGCCCTCGCAGATCACCGCGACGTCGCGACCGGCGTCCAGATGCACGGCCAACTGCTCGGCGGCGGTGTCGTAGAAGTCGGCGATGACCTGTTCATAGGACAGCGGTGCCGGCAGCACTTCGGTGGTCACCGGATAGACCAACGGCAACAAAGTCTGCGCCTCCTGCAAATGGGCCTCGATGATGCCGAAGGCGTTGCCCTTTTTACCCTTGGCGACGAAATACGCCACCACCGGCGATTCGCGCAGCAGGCGCAGGGCCTTGACCGTAATCAGTTCCGGGTCACCGGGGCCTACGCCGAGGCCGATCAGACGTCCAGGCTGCTGCATCATTCAACCTCCGTAGCGAGGGCGTTGACGGCCGCGGCGGCCATGGCGCTGCCGCCGAGCCGGCCTTGCATGATCACGAACGGCACACCACGGCTGTTGGCCGCCAGCATCGCCTTGGACTCGGCGGCCCCGACGAAGCCCACCGGAAAACCGAGGATCAGTGCCGGCTTCGGCGCGCCGGCATCGAGCATCTCCAACAGGTAGAACAGCGCGGTCGGCGCGTTGCCGATGACCACGACGCTGCCTTCCAGATGCGGACGCCAAAGCTCCAGGGCGGCGGCCGAACGGGTGTTGCCCAGTTCCAGGGCCAACGCCGGCACACTCTCGTCGCGCAAGGTACAGATCACCGGATTGTTCGCTGGTAAGCGAGCCCGGGTCACGCCCTCGCTGACCATCCGCGCATCGCACAGGATCGGCGCACCGGCGGCCAGCGCCTGGCGCCCGGCCGTGCCCGCGCCCTCGGAAAACTGCAGGCCATCGATGGCCTCGACCATGCCGCAGGCGTGAATCACCCGCACCGCGAGTTTCTCCAGATCGGCCGGTATGCGCGCCAGGTTGGCCTCAGCGCGAATGATCGCGAAGGAGTTGCGATAGATCTCCTGACCGTCGCGAATGTAATCAAGCATCAAGGGGGCTCCGGGGGCGAGCGTCGAGCCAGTGGCCGAGCGCTTCAATAGTTAGATCGTGCGCCTGCAACGCGCCGAAACCCGGCAGCGTCGCATCGCGAAAATACAGGTCGTAACGACCGGGGGCGACTGCCAGCAAGGTGGCGGGTGCGACATGGGCCGCCGCGCAAGAACGCGGGCAGCCCGACAGATGGATCTTCAGGGCACGGCCCTGGCGTTGCAGCAGCTCGGCCAACTGACAGGCATCGGCCTTGGTGTCGGCCAGGGCTTTGCCGCAACCACTGGAGCCGGTGCACGCAATGAGTTGCGCCAGAGGTTGATCGACCGAGCACAACAGCCCCAGTTCCTCGAGCCGCGCCAGCACATCGTGCGCATCCTCGCGGCGCACGTTGGGCAGCAGCAGGCTTTGCCAAGGGCTGAAACGCAGGCTGGCGTCACCCTTGTCCCGCGCCAATTGTGCCGCGCCTCGCAGCATGACCGCGTCGAGCCGGCCCAGCGGCGCCGCCGCGCCAACGTAGACCCGGTCGTCGTGCTGGGAATGGATGCCGATGTGCAATCCGTCGATGGACTCGCCCCGCCGCCAATCCGGACAGGGCTGCAACGGCACGCGGCGGGCCAACTGGACGAGCAATTCATCCCTCGGGATTTCGGCCAGCAAGTGACGCATGCGCGTCTGGTCGGGGCGGGCCAGGTCGAGAAACAACTCCAGCACCGCCACCACCAACCCATGTCCCAGGGCCGAGGGCACGGCGCCGTCCGGCTTATCCAGCGGGGCGCCGGCCAGCCCGAAGGCCAGCCACGGCTCACCGTTGCGAACCAGCGCCGAGAGCCACAGGTCGTGGTGATGTTCAAGCATCGCCAACCCTTCCCCGCCGTCCAGTTGCACGGCGAACTTGGCCGACAGCTCATGCAAGCGTTCATGGGTTTGCAGGGTGAGAAGAATCCGCTCGGCCAACGGGCGGGTATCGAGCAGCATCTGCCGGTCGATCCCGGCAGAGGGGCTGAGCATCAGGTTGCGCACGTCATCGCCAGCCGGTTTGCGGGGGCCAAGTCCGGCGTTCAGCAATGACTCGATCAGCGCGTCATGCTGGGGGCCAACTCCGCGGATTTGCAGGTTGGCGCGGTTGGTCGCCTCGATAACGCCACCGGCAAACCGCTCGGCCGCCAACGCCACGGCGTCGGCCTGATCCGCCTGGATGGAACCACCATCGAGTTTGATCCGGCAGATCCCACCGTCCAGCGCCTGGACGACACGCAGCAACCCCGGACAACCGGAGGGGCGTACGACGAGGGAGGATGGGCGTTCGTTCAAGGGAAGACCGGCAAATAAGAAACGCCACATTGGCGAAGGAGCGCCATTATGCCTGCTTTGCCGGGAGTCATGAAAAGCTTGCTGGTCGGAATGCTGACGGCGGACACCCAATTTCCGAACGCCCCCACTCCAAACTGTGGGAGCCGGCTTGCTCGCGAAAGCGGTCTGTCTGAACCGGCGATGCTGAATGGGCCGCCGTCATCGCGAGCAGGCTCGCTCCCACAGGGGATGTGTGTCGGGCACAAAAACCTGTGAACACCCCCAATCAAAACTGTGGGAGCAAGCCTGCTCGCGATAACGGTCTGGCGGAAAAGCTGATGCTGAATGTGCCGACGCCTTCGCGAGCAGGCTCGCTCCCACAGGGGAATTGCGGCGGACACACA
>NZ_JAKNQY010000036.1 GCF_024494355.1 Pseudomonas sp. Q11
AGGAGGCCCGTTACGGCGGCAAGGCGGGGCCCAAGTGCTGTTGATCAACTGATAGTCGGTTGATGAGGTAACCCTGTGGGAGCGGGCTTGCTCGCGATGGCGTCAGGTCAGCAGCATTGATGTTTGCTGACCCACCGCTTTCGCGAGCAAGCCCGCTCCCACAGTTGTTTTGGGGTGGCCTCGGGATTTGCATCACCACCGAACCCTTGTGGGAGCGAGCCTGCTCGCGATGGCGTCAGGTCAGCAGCATTGATGTTTGCTGATCCACCGCTATCGCGAGCAGTTTGCCTCGCCTCCACATGGGTTTTGTGCTCTTCTTTCAATTTCGCAACAGGAGAATCACGTTGTCCTCTCCCATCCCGGTCACCATCCTCAGCGGCTTCCTCGGCGCTGGCAAGACCACGCTTTTGCGTCATTTGCTCAAGGCCGAGCACGGCCTGAAAATCGCCGTGATCGAGAATGAATTCAGCGATGCCGGCATCGACACTCAGCTATTGGGCGATGAGCCGGTGCAAGTTATGACCCTGGCCAATGGCTGTGTGTGTTGCACGATTCACACTGACTTGACCAAAGCCCTTTATCTGCTTCTCGAACGGCTGGACAGCGGCGAAATCGCCTTCGATCGCCTGGTGATCGAGTGCACCGGTCTGGCCGATCCGGCCCCTGTGGCTCAGACATTTTTTATCGATGAGGACCTGCGCGAGCGCTACATCCTCGACGGTATCCTGACTCTGGTGGACGCCGCTCACGCCGAGATCCACCTGACCCAGGCCATCGCCCAGGCTCAGGTCGGGTTTGCCGACCGTCTGCTGCTGAGCAAGACCGATCTGGTGGACCCAGACCATGTCCAAGCCCTTGGCGAACGTCTGACGCGGATCAACCGACGGGCGCCGATCAGGGTGGTGGAACACGGCCAAATCGATCTGGCCGAACTGCTCGACATCCGCGGCTTCAATCTCAACGCAGACTTGGGAGCGGGGTTCAGTCTGCGACCGGTGGGCAAGGCAACCGCCGGGGACCGCATCAGCAGTCTCGTGCTTCGCACCGATAAACCGCTGGAGATCGACAAGCTCAGCGAGTTCATGAACCAGTTGCTGGAAGAGCACGGCAAGCAGTTGCTGCGCTACAAGGGGGTGCTGAATATCGCTGGCGAATCCCGTCGACTGGTGTTCCAGGGCGTACTCAAACTGTACGGCTTTGATTGGGACACCGAATGGGCGCCAGGCGAAGCCCGGGAGAGCGTCATTGTGTTCATCGCCGACGAGTTGCCTGAAGAGAAAATTCGCGCAGGCTTCGAAGCCACGCTACTTTGACGTCCCGGTGCCTGTGGCCATCAGCAGCTTTTGCTCAAGATGGTCCAGGTGCTCGCTCATCAGTTGCCACGCCTCATCAACGTTGCCACGTTCTATCGCGTCTACGATCGTCAAATGCTCCTGCCAGGCGCAATGCCTGCGGGCCTTGATCTCATGCCGCGCCAGGGCCAGCGAGGTTAAGGGCACAAGGCTGCCGAGAAACTGCGCCAACGGCGCATTGCCGGCCATGGCCGCCAATTGCAGGTGAAACTCACCGGACAGGCGAATCGCCGGGCCGCGTTCGCCGCGATCCAGGCACTGGCGCTCGCGCTCTACCAGCTCCCGCAGACGCTGTAGATCCTTGGGCTGCGGCGCCTTGCAGGCCAGGCGCACGAGGGTTTGTTCGGTCAGGCGTCGCGCGTGCAGGATCTGCCTGGTCTGCTCCAGGTCCGGGGCCGCCACTTGCGGCCGATGGTTGGGCCGCAGGATCACCACTTGCTGGTGGGACAGGCGCGCCAGGACACGGCGAATGATGCTGCGGCTGACACCGAACACATCCCCCAGGCTTTCCTCGGTGAAACGACTGGCCGGAGCAATACGTTGTTCGAGGATGGCGTCGAAGATCCGCGGGTAGATATCGTCCACCGACGGTTTGCCAATCCGACCGGGCAGCGACAGGGACGCGAGCACGTTGCGGTCAGGCTGATGTGGGTGGGGCATGAGGTTGTTCATGGAGGTCTCCGCAGGCCGTGGCTCAAGTGCCGAGGTTGTCGTCCGGAATATTCAGTTCGATGCCCATGCGCTGGCCTTCCTTGAGGATATGCCGGCGCATTTCGCTGCTGGCCTGGGCGCTGTTCTTGCCGCGGATGGCGCGCACCACGGCTTCGTTCTCCTCCAGGCGTTCGGCCAGGTGCTGGGGTGAATTGCGCAACACATCGGCGCTTTGCTTGAGCGCGTTGCTGGTCTGCTGGACCACGTTTTGAAAAATCGGGTTGGACGTCAAGGCAAACAGCTCTTCATGGAAGGCGATATAGGCGTTGGCGCAGGCGTCGCTGTCGTTGGCCTCCAACGCTTCGCGCATGTCCATGAGGGTCAGGCGCAACTGACCGACTTCCTTGCTGCTGATGGACTGCGCCACCAGGCCGACGATAAAAGGCTCCAGGGTGTAGCGCAGTTGCAGCACGTCCTCCAGGCTCGCACCGGCCATGGCGCTGCCTTCACTGGCGGTGTCGGCGAAGTTGGCCTCCAGCACCACGACACCCTTGCCGGGCATCGAACGCACCAGCCCCAAGGTTTCCAGCACAATCACCGCTTCACGCAGGCTTGGTCGGCTGATGCCCAATTGCTCGGCCAGTTCCCGTTGGCCGGGCAGCATGTCGCCCGAGCGCCATTGGCCCCGGGCGAGTGCGGCACGTAGTTTCTCCACTACGGAGTTGACGACGGTTGATGAACTGATCACTTGTTACTCCTCGAAAATCAATCAGGCGGTGCCGGTTCGCGGGCCGGCACCGCAGTCCTTCAGAATTGTTGCTGATGGGCAGTGCCCGCCGGTTTCCTGGATTGGAAGGCATAACCTTGTTGGCCGGACAGTACCTTGCGCGCCCGAGGGACATCGATGTCTTTTTCCCAGCGGGCAATCGCCACGGTGGCCACACAGTTACCAATCAGGTTGGTCAGGGCTCGGCCGATGCCCATGAACCAATCCACGGCCAGTACCAGCACCAGGCCAACCACCGGGATCGCCGGGACCGCCGTCAGTGTGGCAGCCAGGATCACCAGCGCCGAGCCGGGAATCCCGTGGGCGCCCTTGGAGGTGATCAGTGACACCAGCAGGATGGTCAGCAAATCACTCATCGCCAGAGGCGTGCCGGTGGCGTTGGCAATGAACACTATCGCCAGGGTCAGATAGATCGAAAAACCGTCCAGGTTGAACGAGTAACCGGTTGGAATGACCAGACCGACGGTGGGACTGCCGATTCCCAGATGTTCAAGCTTGCGCATGATCTGTGGCAGGACGGCGTCGGAAGAGGCTGTACCGAGCACGATGAGCAGCTCTTCACGCAGGTATTTGAGAAACGGCAACATCGGCAGGCCCGAGGCACGCATCACCAGGCCGAGGATCAACGCAACGAAGGCGATGCAGGTCAGGTAGAACAGGCCCACGAGGCTGCCCAGGTGTTGCAACGAGTCCAAGCCATATTTGCTGGTGGTGAAGGCGATGGCCCCGAAGACACCAATGGGGGCCAGACGCACGATCATGCCCATGATGCGAAAGATCACGTGGCTCAGTTCGTTGATCAGCCGCGAGATACCGGACGCGGCGTCGCCCACCAGGTTCAGCGCGCTGCCAAACAGCACGGAGAACAGCAGTACTTGCAGAATGTTGTTTTCAGCGAAGGCCCCGAGCACCGAGGTCGGGATCAGGTTCATGAGGAACTGGGTGGTGGTGACCAGATGCTCGCCACGCTGGGCGATATCGCCCATGTCTGCGCTGGAAAGCTGTTCCAGGTGAATGTTCGCGCCACTGCCGATGCCGGTGCTGAAGGCAAGCACCAGCCCGATGACCAGCGCGATGGTGGTGAGGACTTCGAAGTAGATGACCGACTTGAGGCCAATGCGCCCGACCTTCTTGAGGTCTCCGGCACCCGAGATACCGCTGACTACCACGCAGAACACGATCAGGCCGATGAGCATCTTGATCAGCTTGATAAAGCCGTCGCCGAGGGGTTTGAGCTGTGCGGAGTATTCGGGAAGGGTCAGCCCACAGACGATGCCGAGCACCAATCCGAGGACAACTTGAAGGAAGATCGAACGCGAGCACCATTTGAGCATGGGAGGGATTCCTGGTTCGGTGTCCTTTTTCGCCGTCAGTAGAGCTGTTGGCGTCAGGACTTCATTATTGTGGTCTTACCGGTTTGTCCAGTGCAGGGGCAGTCTAGGCGCGGTTTTTGCTGCTGCGCAAGCTGATTTGCAGAGATTTGGCATGACCGGTCTTACCAGTTGAGGCGGAACCCTTGTGCTTGAGCCGTTTGTTGCGGTGAAAAAAAGGCTGTCAGTGGCAACCAGCCCGACACGGAACTCAGTGGCGAGGGTTTAGGTTCCTCGCCACAAAGGTTGTCGGATGGGGACGTCCTCTTAAAGAATGCTCAAGATGAAAGTTGCTTTCGCCGTTTTTTCTGTTTCGGCGAGATAAATATAAGGCGAGCCTCGTACTTTTAATCCGCCTATATATTTTTTCTTTTCTGTCATGAGCGAGACAGGTAAATGGGGGCTGGAAATGTTCTTCAGAGTGATGGCGTTGTTCTGATGATCAACGAGGGTAAAGAGCATCGGATCATCCGTGCCTGAGTCCTGTGCGCCCAGAACCTCAAGCCAGCGTTTACCGATAAATTTGTTGTCATGTTCCCCCGTGTTTTTAATGACCAGGCTGTAGCCGTCGCTGGTATGGCGAAAATGCAGTTTTAATGCGGCGGCGGAGAGGTTCTGGCCTTTCGGGCGCATGCCGAGCAGGCTGGAATGGTCATGGGTTTGGGGACGGCCGGTAAAGAAGCCACCGCTGAATAAACTCACGGTGGCCATCGCGGGTTTGCCATGAAGTATTTCAAGCAGATTGACGTGGCTGTCAAACATTCGAAGTGTTGCGCTAAAAGATTGATCACTGTCCATGTGATTCGACTTCCCGTTGGGTGTATGAAGTGTGCAGTTATGGATGTTATTGATTTATCGGCTGTCGGTGGTGCTGTGTGTATTGCAGGAGATTATATAAACGTGGGGTTTAGTTGTTTGGGGCAGTTGTTTGCACCCATGAAAAAGGCCCCCATCTTTCAATGGAGGCCTTTTTTAATGATGGTTTAGCGGGCTGATTAGGCGCCGTACACCGGCAGCTTTTTGCAGATCGCCTTGACCTTCTCGCGAACGGCGTCGATCACCGCTTCGTTGTTCAGGTCCGCCAGGATGTCGCAGATCCAGCCGGCCAGTTCCTTGCACTCGGTTTCCTTGAAGCCGCGAGTGGTGACGGCCGGGGTGCCGAAGCGCAGGCCGGAGGTGACGAACGGGGAGCGTGGGTCGTTTGGCACCGAGTTCTTGTTCACGGTGATGAAGGCCTTGCCCAGTGCTGCGTCGGCATCTTTGCCGGAGATGTCCTGTTTGATCAGCGACAGCAGGAACAGGTGGTTCTCGGTCCCGCCGGACACGACGTCGAAGCCACGCTCGATGAACACGCCGGCCATGGCCTTGGCGTTTTTCACCACTTGTTGCTGGTAAACCTTGAACTCAGGTTGCAGCGCTTCCTTGAAGCAGATCGCCTTGGCTGCGATCACGTGTTCCAGCGGGCCGCCTTGGGCACCCGGGAACACGGCGGAGTTGAGCTTCTTCTCGATGTCGGCGTTGGCACGAGCCAGGATCAGGCCGCCACGTGGACCACGCAGGGTCTTGTGGGTGGTGGTGGTGACCACGTCGGCGAACGGCACCGGGTTCGGGTAGACGCCAGCGGCAACCAGGCCCGCTACGTGCGCCATGTCCACGAACAGGTAGGCACCGACCTTGTCGGCGATTTCGCGAAAGCGCGGGAAATCGAGGATCTGCGAGTAGGCGGAGAAACCGGCCACGATCATTTTCGGCTTGTGCTCGACCGCCAGGCGCTCGACTTCGTCGTAGTCGATCAGGCCGTTGCCGTCGATGCCGTACTGGATGGCGTTGTACAGCTTGCCCGAAGACGAAACGCTGGCGCCGTGAGTCAGGTGACCGCCGTGGGCCAGGCTCATGCCCAGAATGGTGTCACCGGCCGACAGCAGCGCCAGGTAGACGGCAGCGTTGGCCTGGGAACCGGCGTGGGGCTGGACGTTGGCGTAATCGGCGCCAAACAGCTCCTTGGCGCGGTCGATGGCCAGTTGCTCGACCACGTCGACGAACTCGCAACCACCGTAGTAGCGCTTGCCCGGATAGCCTTCGGCGTACTTGTTGGTCAGTACCGAGCCTTGAGCTTCCATCACCGCGGGGCTGGTGTAGTTTTCCGAAGCGATCAGCTCAATGTGCTCTTCCTGGCGCTGAGCTTCTTGCTCCATGGCGGCAAAGAGATCGGCGTCGTACTTGGCAATAGTCAAATCACGGCTGAACATGGCGGTCCTCAAGGATCGGGGGCAGAAAAGGGGGGCATTCTAACCCAACCGGTTTTGGAAGGCATATGAAAGGACGTCATGTCGCGGACGAATGGGATTCAAGCAAGAGGGGCGTTGCCTGTACTGGCCTCATCGCGGGCAAGCCTTGCTCCCACAGATGTCTGCATGCCCCTGTGGGAGCAAGGCTTGCCCGCGAGAGGCCGGCCCGGGTAGTACAAGGCTTCAATCGAGCATAAACAGCGCTTCATTGCTGAACTGCGCTTCAAACCGGTTGGCTGGCATCGGGCGGCCGAACAGGTAGCCCTGGACTTCGTCGCAGCCATGTTCGCGCAGGAAGTCGAGTTGTTCGTGGGTTTCGACCCCTTCGGCGATTACCGCCAGGTTGAGGCTGTGGGCCATGGCGATGATCGCCCGGGCGATCTGGGCGTCCTGCTCGCCGGACGGCAGGCCATCGACGAAGGTGCGGTCGATTTTCAGCACGTCGATGGGAAATTGCTTGAGGTAGTTGAGGGACGAATAACCGGTACCGAAGTCATCCACAGCGATACTCAGGCCCAGGTTTTTCAGCCCGGCCAGAATCTGCATCGCCTCGCTGACCTCGCGCATGAGGATACTTTCGGTCAGTTCCAGCTCCAGGCAGGCCGGCGGCAGACCGGTGCCGCGCAGGATGTTGGCGATTCGCGTGCCGAGCTGGCCGTCGGAGAACTGCCGGGCTGAAATGTTGACCGAGACTTTCGGCACCCGGACCTTGGCCTGGTGCCAGGTCTTGAGCTGCCGACAGGCTTCGCTGATGACCCAGTCGCCGACGTCCACCACCAACCCGAGTTCTTCGAGTACCGGGATAAAGTCCCCCGGCGGCACCAGCCCGCGCCGCGGATGGCGCCAGCGCAGCAAGGCCTCGGCGCCGGTCAGGCGTTTGCCGTCGCCGCTGAACTGTGGCTGGTAATACAACACGAACTCGTTCTGCTCCAGGGCGTGGCGCAGGTCGCTCTCCAGCTCCAGTCGTTCCAGGGCGCTGGCGTTCATGTCGGCCTGGTAGAACTGGAAGTTGTTCTTGCCGCGTTCCTTGGCGTGATACATGGCCGTGTCAGCGTTCTTCATCAACTGACTCAGCTCGTTGCCGTCCTGGGGGCTGAGGGCGATACCAATACTGGCGGTGACAAAGAACTCCCGACCTTCCAGTACGAAAGGCCGGACCAGGCTGGCGAGAATCTGCTCGGCGACGTTGATCGCCCGGTTCAGCGCCATTTCGCGGCTGGAGCGCGGTTGCAGCAGCAGGGTGAATTCGTCGCCGCCCATGCGCGCCACGGTGTCGTCGTCGGCTACGCAGCCGAGCAATCGCGTGGCCATTTCCTTGAGCATCCGGTCGCCCGCGGCGTGGCCCAGGGAATCGTTGATCGGCTTGAAACGGTCCAGGTCGAGGAACATCAGCACGACCCAGTTTTTCTGCCGCTCGGCCGATTGCAGCGCGGTGTGCAGGCGATCCTGGAACAACGTGCGGTTGGGCAGGTGGGTCAGGGCGTCGTAGTAGGCGAGGCGATGGATGCGCTGCTCGCTGGCCTTGCGTTCGCTGATGTCGCTGAAAAAGCACACGTAGCTGGCCAGGTCGCCTTCATCGTCCAGCACCGCCGTGATGCCGACCCAGGCCGGGTAATGTTCGCCATTGCGGCGCTTGAGCCAGACTTCGCCTTCCCAGGTGCTGTGTTGCTGTAACTGCTTGAGCACATAACGCAGGTGGGCTTCCTGCTGTTCGTCGACGGTCAACATGTTGGGCAACTGGTCCAGCACTTGTGACACGGCATAACCGCTGACACGACTGAAGGCTTCGTTGGCCTGGACAATGTAACCGGCCGGGTCGGTGATCAGGATCGCCGAGGTCGAATGCTCGAATACCGTGGCGGCCATGCGCAGGTCTTTTTCGGCGCGTCTTTGCTGGCTGATATCGCGACCCACGCCTAGCACGCCTTCGAACGCGCCAAGGTCATCCCATACCAGCACCAGTCGCAGCTCGATGGGGATCTTGCGCCCGTCGGCGCGCAGGCAATCGAACAGGAACAGCTGGGTCTGCATCTGGTTGCGCAACTCGGCCAGTTGCTCGGGCTTGTCGAGGGCTTTGCTGACCCGATCCATCAAGGTGTAGATGCCGGTCAGTTGTTGCGGATTGGCGATGGTCGATTGCCAGCCGTTCTGGAATATCCAGTCGGCGCTGTAGCCCAGCACCGCTTGCACCGAGGGGCTGACGTAATTGAGCGAGAGTTTGCTGTTGGTGGAAAAAATCACGTCGCTGATGCTTTCGGCGAGCATTCGGTAGCGTTGTTCGCTGTCGCGCAGCGATTCGCTGGCTTCGATCTGTTCGGTGATGTCCTTGGCCACGCCGATGATACGTGTCACCTGATCGTGCCGGTCCCGGGCCAGCGCTTGTTCGCGAATGTCGAAGCGCCGCCATTTGCCGTTGCGATGACGAAAGCGCAACTGGCATTGCAGCAGTTGCGCATACCCGGCCCGCCGTTGTTCCTGGCGCAAGTTGTGATAGTGGTCGGCGTCTTCGCTGTGCAGCAGGATTTCCCAGAAGTATTCGCCCATCTGGTGCAGTTCGGTGCGGTCGTATCCCAGGGTCTGCCCCAGGTGATGGTTGCTGAAGATCATCCGCTGGCTGATCACGTCTTGCACATAGAGATGGTCCGGCACGGTGCGCACCACGTCGGACCAGAAGCCTTCGCGTTCGAGCAGCGAGAGTTCGATGAGCTTGCGGCTGGTAATGTCGCTGATGCTCAGGATGACGGCGTTGTAGTCCTGCTGTTTTTCCGGCAGGCGCAGCACCAGCCACAGGTGTTGATCACGGCCATGGGCGTCCTGCAGCTTGATTTCCAGCTCCAACTGCTTGTGCTGATCAAGCAGCGCTTCGAGCAGTTTCGAGCCCACGGGATTGTTATCCGGGGCTGCATTGCCGACCAGCAGTTGCCAGGCCCGTTCGCAGGAGGTGACATTGAGCAGCTTCAACGCCATCTGATTGACTTCGGTGACGTGAACTTCCTGCTGCAATTGTTCAAGCTGGTGAGGGACGGACACCCAGGCGCGCAACTGGTCGCCATTGTGCAAGCCGGCCCTTTCAAAAAACGCCTTGAGGCTCGACAGGTCAAGCACGCAGAGCGCGACGCCCGTGCCTTCGAAAATATCCTGGTAGCGCCGACGGCCCTCGTGCAACTGGCGCTGACGCCGACGCATGTTCAGGAGCGCGATCACCGGCAGCATCGAAAACGCCAGGCCCAGCAGGCATTTGCCGATGAAGGCCGGGAGCAGTTGTTCGAGCACCTGACGCCGGTCGAACAGCCCACGCAATTGCCAGTCGCTGCTGCTCAGGGGCACGGTCAGCACAGTGTTGCTCAGATCATCCGGGGACAGCCGGGTAGGGTGGGCCGAGGGCAGGCTTTCGTCCCGACTGATGATTTGCTGGTTGAGCCGGTTTTCCACCAGCCACAGTGGGCGCATGCCGGTATCGGCCTGCTTGGTCAGGGTCGAGAAGAAGGTCGGGGTCAGGCGCAGGGCCCAATAGCCGCGGCTGCTGCCGGCGGCCTGGTGCAATAACAGATGCACCACGGAGCCGTCCTCGGCATTGCTGAAATAGTGCGCTTGGGCATGACTGCGCCGTACCAGGTCCACCAGATAATCGGCATCGTGGCTGGCGGGATCACTGTCGCTGAGCACCCGGCCGGAAGGACTCAGCAACGCCAGGCTGCGTAGCTCGGGTAACGATTGCTGGAGTTTGCGCAGCAGAGCCTGCTGCTCGTCGGCGCTCTGCGGTTGTTCGATGATCGGTAGCAGGTTGAGGGCGATTTGCGCATTCAAGGCCATGTTCAGGCTGACTTGCGCGGCCAGGTCGGCGGTGTAATCGATGGTGTACTGGCGCTGTTGCTGCTGGGTTTCGTGTAGTTGGTCAAGCAACTGCCAGAAGAGCAGCCCGAGTAACAACAACACCAACGTGGCTAGCGCGCCCTTCAATGTCCCGCGCAGGGGCGAGCCGCTCGCAGCAGTCGGTGCGCGTGGGGACAGGGTCGGCGTGACGTTGGACAAGCTATAATCCTGCAGTTTGCTGGACTGGCGCGACGTGCACTATAAGCCGGACGCCCAAAGGGCGGCTAGCATGCCTTGACTTGTGGCAAAGTGCCAGCCCCTGGTGGCTGGACCTTGACCGATGGTTGAGGTAGCTTTGCCGGTCAAACAAGAGCGCGCAAGCTCCGATCCCCAGGCTTTTATCTGCCCGCCGGCATTGATCACCGTCAAGCGCCGGCGCCGCGCATGGCCTGGCTCGTTCTTTTCACCTGTCACTGACGCTAGGTTCACCATGGCTCAATACGTCTTCACCATGCATCGGCTGAGCAAAGTTGTTCCGCCGAAGCGGGAAATCCTGAAAAACATTTCGCTCTCGTTCTTCCCCGGCGCCAAGATCGGCGTGTTGGGCCTCAACGGCTCGGGTAAGTCCACGCTGCTGAAAATCATGGCCGGTGTCGACAACGAATTTGACGGTGAAGCCCGTCCGATGCCGGACCTGAACATCGGCTACCTGCCTCAAGAGCCTCAGCTGGATCCGACCAAGACCGTACGTGAAGTGGTCGAGGAGGCCGTCAGCGTGATCAAGGATGCCCAGGCGCGCCTGGACGAGGTCTACGCTGCCTACGCCGAACCGGACGCCGACTTCGACAAGCTGGCCGCCGAACAGGCCAAGCTCGAAGCGATCCTGCAAGCCAGCGATGGCCATAACCTGGATCGCCAACTGGAAGTCGCCGCCGATGCGCTGCGCCTGCCCGCGTGGGATGCCAAGGTCGAAGTCCTGTCCGGTGGTGAAAAGCGCCGCGTGGCCCTGTGCCGCCTGCTGCTGTCGGCGCCGGATATGCTGTTGCTCGACGAACCGACCAACCACCTGGACGCCGATTCCGTCGCCTGGCTCGAACACTTCCTGCACGATTTCCCGGGCACCGTGGTCGCGATCACGCACGACCGTTACTTCCTGGACAACGTTGCCGGCTGGATCCTGGAACTGGACCGCGGCGCGGGTATTCCTTACGAAGGCAACTACTCGGGCTGGCTCGAAGCCAAGTCCGATCGTCTGGCCCAGGAATCCAAGCAGCAGTCGGCCCATGAAAAAGCCATGAAGGAAGAGCTGGAATGGGTGCGCAAAGGCGCCAAGGCCCGCCAGTCCAAATCCAAGGCACGTCTGCAACGCTTCGAGGAAATGCAGTCCCAGGAATTCCAGAAGCGCAGTGAAACCAACGAGATCTACATCCCGGCCGGTCCACGCCTGGGTGACAAGGTCATCGAATTCAAGAACGTCTCCAAGGGCTACGGCGATCGCGTGCTGATCGACAACCTGTCGTTCGCCATGCCAAAAGGCGCCATTGTCGGTGTGATCGGTGGTAACGGTGCGGGTAAATCCACGCTGTTCCGCATGCTGATGGGCAAGGAAACACCGGATTCGGGCAGCATCGAAATCGGCGAAACCGTGCAACTGGCCTGCGTCGACCAGAGTCGCGAAGACCTGGACGGCAGCAAGACGGTGTTCCAGCAGATATCCGACGGTTCCGACCAGATCCGCATCGGCAACTATGAAATTCCGTCGCGCACTTACGTGGGGCGCTTCAACTTCAAGGGCGGCGACCAGCAGAAGTTCGTCAAGGACTTGTCCGGTGGTGAACGCGGTCGTTTGCACCTTGCGTTGACCTTGAAGGAGGGTGGCAACGTCCTGTTGCTCGACGAACCGTCCAACGACCTCGACGTCGAAACCCTACGTTCCCTGGAAGAAGCCCTGCTGGACTTCCCGGGCGCAGCGATTGTGATCTCCCACGACCGGTGGTTCCTCGACCGCGTGGCGACCCACATCCTGGCATACGAAGACGACTCGCAAGCGGTGTTCTTCGAAGGCAACTACACCGAGTATGAGGCCGATCGCAAGAAACGCCTGGGTGAAGCTGCTGCCCAGCCGCACCGCGTACGGCACAAGAAACTGGCCTGATACGGCCGGCGATCGAGCGATAAAACCTGTGGGAGCGAGCCTGCTCGCGATAGCAGTGGATCAGCCAGCATAAGGTTGCCTGATCCGCCGCCATCGCGAGCAGGCTCGCTCCCACATTGGTTTTGGGTCAGCCACAAGCTGCACGGTGGGGCTCACTCCCACATTGGTTTTGGGTCAGCCACAAGCTGCACGGTGGGGCTCGCTCCCACATTGGTTTGGGTCAGCCACAAGCTGCACGGTGGGGCTCGCTCCCACACTGGTTTGGGTCAGCCACAAGCTGCACGGTGGGGCTCGCTCCCACACTGGTTTTGGGTCAGTCACAAGCTGCACGGTGGGGCTCGATTCCTGTGGGAGCGAGCCTGCTCGCGATGAGGCCGGCAAGATCACCCCGGTTCTATCGCCACCACTTCAATCGTCAACTCCCCCACCGGCCGCTTCCAGACCACCTCGTCCCCAACCTTGGCACCCAGCAACGCCCGCCCCAGCGGCGAACCCCAATTGACCAGTCCGCTGGCCGCATCGGCCTGATCTTCACCCACCAACTGCACTCGCTGCTCGTGGTCATGCTCATCGACAAAGGTCACCCAATGCCCGATCCGCACCTGATCCACTGAGGTTGGCGTAACGACCTGCGCGCTTTGCAAACGCGGATTGAAATACCGCAGATCCCGTTCGATATCCGCGATTCGCTGCTTGTCCGCCAGTTCTCCCCTGGCCACCTGCTGGCTGTGCAGCGCCTGCAGCTCAGCGACCCGGGCCTGTAATTGGGCGAGTCCGGCGGGCGTGACGTAATTGGGTTGCGCGCTGACCTGGCGTTCGACCGGCTGATCGGCCTGGGCAGTGGCGTTGTCCTCGTTGACGAAGGCGCGACTCATGATGTTCTCCTCTATTGGAGTTTGGGCCATGGTCGCAGGCTTTTGGTTTCAGCGGATGTCTGTACGCGACTCACTGTGAGCGATAAGCCCGGGCGGCGTCCTGGTCCTTCTGCTGCTGCCAGGCCCGTTCTCGCTCGTCCCAATGGCGTTCGCGGTAAGCGTTACGCTCCTCACTTTCGCGCATGGCCTGGCATTGACGGAAACCGTCGCTCCAGCCTTCGGCATAGGGAGCGTCCTTGAGATACCGTGGCACGTCCTTCCTGAACTGGCCGGTGATCACGCCGGCTGCCTGCCGGCCGCTGCTGCAACCGTCATCAAAGCCGTCGGCGAATGCCGGAGGGTAACCCCGGGCGATCAGGTTTTCGTGGGTGGTTTCGCAGCCACCGAGCAACATCACCACACTCAGCACCCCCGCGCGCCTCATTTTTTTGCATTCCTGCCTGATCCACTCATAAGAGAAGTTTAGAAGTGGATTCGTCAGGCCGATGTGAAAGCGCTGTGATGAATCTGTTCGCTTAGGTGAGTGCGGGGTATGCCCCGGTCAATAGTGATACCACTTCACCTCGAGCATCACTTCGTTCTCCGGTGACGCCAGATGGCTGAATTCGCGCTGGGCGCTCAGGCGCAGGCCGAGGTTGCGGGACAGTTCCCACTGCTGGTTCAGGCTCACGCTCCGGCGCACTTCGCCGTTGACGAAATAGTCGCCTTTGGCCTCCAGGCTCAAGTTGCCCAGCGGGTTTTTCCACAGCACACCAGTGTTGAAGCCTGTGGCCGGGGCGATGAATTGGGCGAAGTCGTTGTTGTGTTCGACCCGCACCGTGCCCAAGGCGAACCCCAGCAGGTCGTCACCCAGTGCCCAGGTGCCCCCGGCCCCACCGTTGACGTGGCTAACCAGGGTTTCATCGTCGTGCTTGCCCGGCACCCGTTCCAGGCCTCCGGTGACTTGCCAGGACAGCGGTTGCAGCAGTTCGTTGCGCGGGGTCAGGGAGCGAATGGTCGCAAGGTCCAGTTGCTGCACCTGCCAATCATTGCCTTCGTACTGACGCAGCTTCAGTTGCAGGATCTCGATCTGCGCCCCCAGGGGGAAACTCTCGGCGTTGTCGTTGAGGTCGTGATACGCCATGCGCAGGCCATATTCGCCGAACGCCCGGTCGCCACGGGTGCCGAGGCCGGCCTGCCAGGTGCGCGACTCATGGCCATCTTCGGGCAGGCCCGGTTGCGGGATGTCGAGTTCCGGCGCGGGGTTCTGGTTGATCGCCCGCAACAGTTCGAAACTGCGCTGGGCGCGCTGCGGGTCGCGTTCCTGGCCGTTGGCGCGGTAGCGCTCCAGACGATAGGCCGCGTCGATGATCAGCGCCTGGCGGGCGCGAGGCAATGCCTTGAAGGCTGAAGTTTGCAATTGTTTTTGGTCGGCGCTGACTTTCAGCACCCATTGCTGCTCGTCGTCGGTGAGTGGCTCGGCGCGGCTGAGCAACTCCCGCTCACGGGAGGGCCGGTACTCGATGCTTTCCACCAGCCCGGCTTCTTTCACCGCCTTTACGGTGTCGGTGGGAATCGCCGTCAACGGGAATTGTTCGGTCAGGCGCAGGCTGGGACGGGCCACTTGTAGCAGTTCGAGCAAGCGATAGGAGCAATTTTCATCGAAGAAAAAATAGTCGAACTGAATCTGCTTGAGTTCCCACACATGCTCGACCATGCGCTCGGTTTCCGCCTGGCTCAGATTGAGGCGGTATTCCCACAGGTCGCGGTTTTCCAGGCTGCGGTACTCGGAGAGTTTCTCCTGATAGGGCACCAGGGCGAACAGGCCCGGATAACCGCCCATCAGGCCTTTCCAGGCATAAAGAATGCTGTTGTCCGAGCCTTCGATGTAGGCGCCGAAGTTGATCGCATAACTGAGCAGCGCGGTCTTGTCGCTTTGCACATCGGCCTGATCGATACGCAGCAAGGTATGGCCGAACATCGAAGAAGGGCTGTTCAAATAGGCGGCCGGAAAGATCATCACCGCGCTGTGGGGCGCGACATCCTTGAACCATTGGGTGAATTCGCTGCAGTCGACCGTCGGCAGATCCGTCAGGTTGAGCTGCGCCTTCAGCCAGCGTGTACGCGCCGGGTACACACATTGGGCGTGTTGCTGGCCAGCACTGGCCGGGCCGTACAGCGCCTGCACCGTGGCAGTCAGTTCGCGGTCGGGATGTTCGTTGCCGTCAGGGGCGAGGAAAAATCTTTTGTCGCTGATATAGCTGCGCCAGCCGCCGAGCTTGGCGGTTTCGTAATGGCCCAGGGAAATCCAGAAACGGTCGCTGGCCAGTTGCTGCAAACGTTGAGGGTCGACATGAGGTGCGGCGGACAGCGGGGCGCACACACAGAGCGCCAGCCAGGCGAGGCGTTTGAGCATAGTTGGCTACTTGGAAAGTCGAAAATAAAGACCGAAAGGGGCCCCAAAAAGAAAACCCGCTCCCCGAGAGGAGCGAGTGGTGTCGAGCTTAAGCTTGAGTGGCGTACTTGGCCAGGCGAGGGTCGCTTTTCAGCACGGCCAGGGTGTTGGTATGCACGTCTTCTGCGGTCACGTCAGCCTTGCTGAAGATCTGCTGGAAGTGCTCATGGGTGACAGCGGAGAAATGCGCGCGATCTTCCGGAGCCACGCCCAGTACCACGGCGTAAGTAGTCAGCGCTTCGCCCTGACCCTTGGCCATGTCTTCGGACAGCTCGTTCATCATGCCATTCATGGCCAGCCAGGACTTGCCACCGTAGGTCAGTGCCGCGTTGGTCGAACAACCGTTGGTGCCGGATGTCATGCCGAAGGTGGCGTTGCCGGAAGTGCCGTTGGTGGTGGATGCCAGGAAGTGAGCCGGAGTGCCACGCTGACCTTCGAACAGCATGTTGCCCCAACCGCAATCCGGACCGCCTGGCGCCTGAGCCATGGCGTTGAGGGATACAGCGGTGAAGAGAGTACCGAGAAGAATCCGTTTCATAGCTATGTTCTCTTTTATGTGCATACCAATGGACAGGGTCTGACCCTACAGGCCAGTGGGCCGGTTATTGTTCCAGCCGCGCAGTTTGGAGTTTAGGCACGATCCGAGGGTTCCGTGACATTTTGCAAAAACTAACTGCAATGCCATGAATTTACGGGCTCGGGCTCAAGGTATGCCCCTGGACTATGCTTTGGTCTGAGGCGCTCCTTGCCAGTCAGGTGCAGGCAGCGCCAGAATGCCGCTATCTGCCCCGCCTGATGTAAGGAAGCCCGATGCCTGATCCTGTTGCTGCCAGCTTGCGCCTAGCGCCCGAAGCGCTGACCCGCCCGTTTTCCGCTGAACAGTTCAGCTTCTCTACCACCAATGATCTGGAGCCCTTCCGCGGTGTGCTTGGCCAGGAGCGTGCGGTCGAAGCATTGCAGTTCGGCGTGGCCATGCCGCGTCCCGGTTACAACGTCTTTGTCATGGGCGAGCCCGGCACTGGCCGGTTTTCGTTCGTCAAACGTTACCTCAAGGCCGAAGGCAAGCGCCTGCAGACTCCGGCGGACTGGGTCTACGTCAACAACTTTGATGAACCCCGCGAGCCCCGTGCCCTGGAGTTGCCATCGGGTGCGGCGGGGGCTTTCATCGCCGACATCAACGGCCTGATCGACAACCTGCTGGCGACTTTCCCGGCGGTGTTCGAGCACCCGTCCTATCAACAGAAAAAAAGCGCCATCGACCGTGCTTTCAACCAGCGCTACGACCGCGCCCTGGATGTAATCGAGCGTCTGGCGCTGGAGAAGGATGTCGCCCTGTACCGTGACAGCAGCAACATCGCCTTCACGCCGATGAGCGAGGGCAGGGCCCTGGACGAGGCGGAATTCGCCCAGTTGCCGGAGTCCGAGCGCGAGCGTTTTCATGACGATATCTCGGGCCTGGAAGAGCGTTTGAACGAAGAACTCGCCAGCCTGCCGCAGTGGAAGCGCGAGTCCAGCAACCAGTTGCGTCAACTCAACGAAGAGACCATCACCCTGGCCCTGCAACCCTTGCTGGCGCCGCTGTCGGAAAAATACGCAGAGAACGCCGCTGTCTGCGGTTACCTGCAAGCCATGCAGGTCTACCTGCTCAAGACGGTGGTCGAGCAGTTGGTGGACGACAGCAAGAGCGACGCCATTGCCCGCAAGCTGTTGGAGGAGCAATACGCCCCTAGCCTGATGGTCGGGCATCCAACCAGCGGTGGCGCACCGGTGGTGTTCGAACCGCATCCGACCTACGACAACCTGTTTGGGCGCATTGAATACAGCACTGACCAGGGCGCGCTCTATACCACCTATCGGCAACTGCGCCCCGGGGCGTTGCACCGGGCCAACGGTGGTTTCCTGATCCTCGAAGCAGAAAAGATGCTTGGCGAGCCGTTCGTGTGGGATGCACTCAAGCGTGCCCTGCAATCGCGCAAACTGAAAATGGAGTCGCCACTGGGCGAGCTGGGGCGTCTGGCCACGGTCACCCTGACCCCGCAGCACATCCCGCTGCAAGTCAAAGTGGTGATCATTGGCGCCCGCCAGCTCTACTACGCCTTGCAGGACCTGGATTCGGACTTCCAGGAAATGTTTCGCGTGCTGGTGGATTTCGACGAAGACATTCCGATGGGGGACGAAAGCCTGGAGCAGTTCGCCCAGTTGCTCAAGACCCGCACTTCGGAAGAGGGCATGGCGCCGTTGACCGCGGATGCGGTGGCGCGCCTGGCTACCTACAGTGCGCGTCTGGCCGAGCATCAAGGGCGCTTGTCCGCGCGTATTGGTGACCTGTTCCAGCTGGTCAGCGAAGCGGACTTCATTCGCCAACTGGCCGCTGACGAGATGACCGATGCCGGACACATCGAGCGGGCCCTCAAGGCCAAGGCAACCCGTACGGGACGCGTCTCGGCGCGGATCCTCGACGACATGCTGGCGGGGATCATCCTGATCGACACCGACGGCGCGGCCGTGGGCAAGTGCAACGGCTTGACGGTGCTGGAGGTGGGGGATTCGGCGTTCGGCGTGCCGGCGCGGATTTCCGCCACGGTCTACCCCGGTGGCAGCGGTATCGTCGACATCGAGCGGGAGGTCAACCTCGGTCAGCCGATTCACTCCAAGGGCGTGATGATCCTCACCGGTTACCTGGGCAGCCGGTATGCCCAGGAATTCCCCCTGGCGATCTCGGCCAGCATCGCCCTGGAGCAATCCTACGGCTACGTGGATGGCGACAGCGCATCCCTGGGGGAGGCATGCACGCTGATTTCAGCTTTGTCGAAGACGCCGCTCAAGCAGTGTTTTGCCATTACCGGCTCGATCAACCAGTTTGGTGAAGTGCAGGCGGTGGGTGGGGTCAACGAGAAGATCGAAGGCTTCTTCCGCCTCTGCGAAGCCCGTGGGCTGACTGGTGAGCAGGGGGCTATCATCCCCCAGGCCAACGTCGCGACCCTGATGCTCGACGAGAAAGTACTCGCTGCCGTGCGAGCCGGGCAGTTCCACGTCTATGCGGTGCGCCAGGCCGACGAAGCCCTGAGTCTGCTGGTGGGTGAACCTGCCGGCGAGCCGGATGAAAACGGTGAATTCCCTGAGGGCAGCGTCAATGCCCGGGTGGTGGAACGGCTGCGGGTGATCGCGGAGATGATCAGCGAAGACGACATCAAGGAAGCGGAAAAGGAACTGGCGCAGCAGGCGTTGGCGGAGGCCAAGCCGGCTTGAGGCAATATTCGCGGCAATAAGCTGTTGTGGCGAGGGAGCTTGCTCCCGCTGGAGGGCGCAGCACTCCCAATCCAAATGGGGGTCGCTGCGCAACCCAGCGGGAGCAAGCTCCCTCGCCACAAAAGCCAGTAAATAGTCACAGATCTGGCGTCAATATTCACACTATGACCATTCGGCGCATTCTGGTCTCGCTGGGGCTTGCGGCCGGAACTTTTCTTCTATTCTCAGTTCAAGGATAACGAGAGCCATCATCGGATCGAAACAGCCTTGTCCTGAGGCTGAATACCGGATCTATCGAGGGGCGCCGCCATGTCGCGCAACCTTTGCCTCACTCGTCAATGCCTGGGCCTTGTGACCCGTATCGAATGCGCCATTCGTCCGCTGGCGGGAGATACCGGTATGTGGACCTTGCTCTTCGCCGCCGGAATGGCTGGCGAACAACCTTCCGCCATCAAGGCTCAAGGCCCTTTTCCCGGCCCGAATGCCGCTGAGTCCATTCTCGACACCATTGTGCAAAGCCTGACACTGCATGGTTATGAGCTGGCCGACGACCCGCAGATCTGGTGCCTGCACATGCAGGCCCAGTTGCGGGAAATCAATGGAGGCCGCTGTCGCAGCGTTGACGGCTTCGAGTTTCGCCCGCTGCATTGAAAGTCGTCAGCGTACGGGCGTTGGCAGTAAAGTTTTGACACAAGGGCTGAAGTCACGGATGGGCCTGGCGTTTATGACCCAGGTCGTGACTGATATACTCGCCGCGATTTTTCAGCCCTGGTGTGAGACTCAATGGAACGCTTTATCGAAAATGCAATGTACGCCTCCCGTTGGCTGCTGGCGCCGATCTATTTCGGGCTGTCCCTGGGGTTGCTGGCCCTGGCGCTGAAGTTCTTCCAGGAAGTCTTTCACATCATTCCCAATGTGTTTGCCATGGCCGAATCCGAGCTGATTCTGGTGCTGCTGTCGCTGATCGACATGGCGCTGGTGGGCGGCCTGCTGGTGATGGTGATGATTTCCGGCTACGAGAACTTTGTCTCGCAACTGGACATCGACTCCGACAAGGAAAAGCTCAACTGGCTCGGGACCATGGATTCGTCCTCGCTGAAGATGAAGGTCGCGGCCTCGATCGTTGCCATTTCCTCGATTCACCTGCTGCGCATCTTCATGGACGCCAAGAACGTCGATCCCGAGCACCTGATGTGGTACGTGATCATCCACATGACCTTCGTGGTCTCGGCGTTTGCCATGGGCTACCTGGATAAACTGACCAAGCACTGAGGTCCGTTCATCGCCCCGGGGCACCGCCCGTCTGTTGCAAGGCAGACGGGCGTTGTCGTTTCTGGTGGCGGCGCTTTGATGAGGGCGCTCGTCACCCGCCACGGCATCTGTGCTAGTCTGCTCGCCCTTTTGGTTCCGGGCGCTCCGGGAGGCGCTGTGTCAAGCACGGCATATTCCCGAGCCGTCCGCACAGCGGAGCAGCATCATGTCCGAAGTTAACCTGTCCACCGACGAAACCCGCGTCAGCTACGGCATTGGCCGTCAGTTGGGCGACCAACTGCGCGACAACCCGCCACCGGGCGTCAGCCTGGACGCGATCCTGGCTGGCCTGACCGACGCTTTCGCCGGCAAGCCGAGCCGTGTGGGCCAGGACGAGATGTCCGCCAGCTTCAAAGTCATCCGCGAAATCATGCAGGCCGAAGCTGCCGCCAAGGCAGAAGCCGCCGCTGGCGAAGGCCGTGCATTCCTGGCTGAAAACGCCAAGCGCGAAGGCATCACCACCCTGGCCTCGGGTCTGCAATTTGAAGTGTTGACTCAGGGTGAAGGCGCCAAGCCGAGCCGTGAGGACCAGGTGCGTACCCATTACCACGGCACCCTGATTGACGGCACTGTGTTCGACAGCTCCTACGATCGTGGCCAGCCTGCCGAATTCCCGGTGGGTGGCGTGATCCCAGGCTGGACCGAAGCGCTGCAACTGATGAACGCCGGTAGCAAATGGCGTTTGTACGTACCAAGCGAACTGGCCTACGGCGCTCAAGGCGTTGGCAGCATTCCGCCGCACAGCGTACTGGTGTTCGACGTCGAGCTGTTGGACGTTCTGTAAGGCATCAACGCTTGAACAGGCTTTTGTGGGAGCGAGCCTGCTCGCGATGGCGGTCGATCAGTCAATATTGATGTTGAATGTCACACCGCTATCGCGAGCAGGCTCGCTCCCACAGGGTTTGCGTGCTTCATCCGTGAAACCTGCCATTAAAATCGCCACTGGGGCGCAACGCCCGGGCGTAACAAAACAGGAAGAGATTGCGCACCAGTTCCTTGAGCACCAGTGGCTCGCTGGAATTGAGGCTGTTGAGGTCCAGATCCCCCTGGTCCTGCAATTCGTTCAAGGCTTCTTCTTCAAGCACCGCACAGACTTCCCCGGTTTCCCGATGCAGGATTCTCAGGTAAGGGTGTGGGCGGTCCAGCCAGGCATCGATCAAATAAGTCATGGTTCTCATCTCCTTGATGGGTTTGATGAGAATAATTCTTATTCGCTAAATAGCAAGGCTCTATTGGTGTTCGAATTGTTTTTCTGACGGTGGGTGGCGGCAGCTCAATCGGCTGGCGCTTGGCTCGAAGGTGCAAACGTGGGCTGGAGCGGGGGAGGGTGAAGCACCATCCCACGCCGGGCGTGGGATGGAATACACAAGGCTCAGACTTTTCTGACGAACTCGGATTTGAGTTTCATCGGGCCGATGCCGTCGATCTTGCAGTCGATGTCATGGTCGCCATCGCACAAACGGATGTTCTTGACCTTAGTACCCACCTTGACCACCAACGACGTGCCTTTGACCTTGAGGTCCTTGATTACGGTGATGGTGTCGCCGTCTTGCAGGACATTGCCGACCGAATCCTTCTTCACTGTTTCATCGGACGCCGTTTCAGCTTCGCCGCTGGCAGACCATTCGTGGGCACACTCCGGGCAGACCAGTTGAGTACCGTCTTCGTAAGTGTATTCGGAATTGCATTTCGGGCAGGGAGGCAACGTGCTCACTAAGGTTCCTTGGGTATCAGGAGGGCAAAAGGGCGCACATTATATAGGGTTTTGTTGCGAAAGAGGGACGGTGCTGCGTTTGGATATCCTGTGGCGAGAGGATTTGTGGGAGCAAGGCTTGCCCGCGATACAGGCGACTCGGTTTCTGAAGGACCGCATCGTCGTCATCGCGGGCAAGCCTTGCTCCCACAAAAAGCCTGTGTGTACTCAGTGAGTACGGGCCACCGCAAACTCGCTCAGTTCCACCAGTGCATCGCGGTATTCGCTGGCCGGCAGGGCGTCGAGGCATTTGATCGCGCGGGCGACGTAGTCACGGGCCAGTTTCGCGGTGTAGTCCAGCGAACCGGACGCTTCAACCGCTTCACGAATGCTCTCCAGGTCTTCGATCCCGCCTTTCTGGATCGCCTGGCGTACCAGTGCCGCCTGCTCAGGGGTGCCTTCGCGCATGGTGTAGATCAGCGGCAGGGTCGGCTTGCCTTCGGCCAGGTCGTCCCCGACGTTCTTGCCCAGCGTCTCGGCGTCGCCCTTGTAGTCCAGCAGGTCGTCGACCAACTGGAAGGCCACACCCAGGTGATCGCCAAAGGTGCGCAACGCTTCGCTCTGCTCGGCGCTGGCGCCGGCCAGGGCGGCGGCGCTGTGGGTCGAGGCTTCGAAGAGCATCGCGGTCTTGCCGCGGATGACTTCCATGTAGGTCTCTTCGGTGGTGCTGGCATCGCGCACTTTGGACAGCTGCAGCACTTCGCCTTCGGCGATGATGCGCGTGGCCTGGGACAGGATCTTCATCACCGGCATCGAGCCCAGTTCGACCATCATTTCGAACGAGCGCGAATACAGGAAGTCGCCCACCAGCACGCTTGGGGCATTGCCCCACATGGCGTTGGCGGTCGAGCGTCCACGGCGCATGCCGGACATGTCGACCACGTCGTCATGCAGCAGGGTCGCGGTGTGCAGGAACTCGATGGTGGCGGCCAGCAGGCGCATGTCGTCGCCTTCGCGGCCCAGGGCCTTGCCGCACAACAGCACCAATAAAGGACGCAGGCGTTTACCGCCCGCCGAAGTGATGTAGTCGCCGATTTTCGATACCAGCGGCACTCGGGAAGTCAGCTGCTTCTTGATGATGCCGTCGACGGCGCTAAAATCGTCCGCCACCGCGCGGTAGAAAGCTTGGGGTTGCATCAGCGACAGGTGCTCCAGAAGGGTTGCGCGGCATGCTAGGACCCCCACCCAGACCTGTCAAGGCGCGATGGACGGCTACTTGCAAGGCGCTTGCGGCTTGCGTACAATCGCGCACCCTGAACTTCCTGGGCAGCACCTGCCTTACGCAATTGCATCCGGGCCTTCCAGCCCATGCAGCCATGCCAGCCAATACCTCTTCTTATAAAGCGCTGGGTGAGCAGGATTATCGGAGAAATACCATGTCGTACGCAGTAATTGTTACTGGTGGCAAGCAATACAAGGTCGCCCCAGGTGAATACCTGAAGATCGAAAAACTGGAAATCGCTACCGGCGAATCCGTGACTTTTGATCGCGTTCTGTTGGTCGCCAATGGCGATGACGTGAATATCGGCGCTCCAGTCGTTGCTGGCGCTACCGTTGTGGCTGAAGTGATCTCCCAAGGTCGTCACGATAAAGTCCGCATCATCAAGTTCCGTCGCCGTAAGCACCACATGAAGCGCATGGGCCACCGCCAGTGGTACACCGAGATCAAAATCACCGGTATTCAGGCTTAATTTCAGCCTAATTCCTCACTAGGAGAATTGAACTCATGGCACACAAAAAAGCTGGTGGTAGTACCCGTAACGGTCGCGACTCAGAAGCCAAACGCCTTGGCGTCAAGATGTATGGCGGCCAGAAAATCATTCCGGGCAACATCATCGTGCGTCAGCGCGGCACCCAATTCCACGCCGGTTACGGTGTTGGCATGGGTAAGGATCACACCCTCTTCGCGAAAATCGAAGGCGTGATCAAGTTCGAAGTAAAGGGCGCGTTCAACCGCCGTTACGTGAGCGTTGTCGCAGCTTAATTGCGAGATCGCTGGAAAAGCCCTGTCTTGCGACGGGGCTTTTTCGTTTGTGGGGTGAGTCTCTTGCAAAACTGTTTGTATGGGCTGTCGGCGCTGCAGTTGGGGCGTGTCATCAGGTCGCTGCGCTCATTTTTGCAAGAGTCTTATGTCTTGTTTTTTTGGCTCGTCCGTATGGCGAGAGGCGTGTGTCATGAAGTTTGTTGATGAAGTATCGATTCGAGTAAAGGCTGGCGACGGCGGCAATGGTTGCATGAGTTTCCGTCGGGAAAAATTCATTGAGAACGGTGGTCCGAACGGTGGTGATGGAGGCGACGGCGGCTCGATCTACATGCTCGCCGACGAAAACCTCAACACCCTGGTGGACTACCGTTACACCCGGCACTTCGATGCCGAGCGTGGCTCCAACGGTGGCAGCACCGACTGCACCGGCAAAAAGGGCGAAGACCTGATCCTGCGCGTGCCGGTCGGCACCACGGTGATCGACTCCGCCACTCAGGAAGTCATTGGCGACCTGACCAAGGCTGGCCAGCGTCTGATGGTGGCCCATGGCGGCTGGCACGGTCTGGGTAACACCCGTTTCAAGTCCAGTACCAACCGTGCGCCGCGCCAGACCACGCCAGGCAAGCCAGGCGAGCAGCGCGACCTCAAGCTGGAAATGAAGGTGCTGGCCGACGTGGGCCTGTTGGGTCTGCCGAACGCCGGCAAAAGTACCTTCATTCGCTCGGTGTCGGCGGCCAAGCCGAAGGTGGCCGATTACCCGTTCACCACCCTGGTGCCGAACCTGGGCGTGGTCAGTGTCGACCGCTGGAAGAGCTTCGTGGTTGCGGATATTCCGGGGCTGATCGAAGGCGCTTCCGATGGTGCGGGCCTGGGGATTCGCTTCCTCAAGCACTTGTCCCGTACCCGACTGTTGCTGCACCTCGTGGACATGGCGCCGCTGGATGAAACCAGTGCCGCTGATGCGGCCGAAGTCATTGTCAGCGAGCTGACCAAGTTCAGCCCGGCCCTGGCTGAGCGTGACCGCTGGCTGGTGCTGAACAAGTGCGACCAGATCCTTGAAGAAGAGCACGAGGAGCGGGTCAAGGAAATCGTCGATCGCCTGGAGTGGGAAGGTCCGGTCTACGTGATCTCGGCCATTGCCAAAGAAGGCACTGAGCGCCTGTGCCACGACATCATGCGTTATATGGAGGATCGTGCCGATCGCCTGGCCAATGACCCAGCCTACAAGGAAGAGTTGGCCGAGCTCGATCAGCGTATCGAAGACGAGGCGCGTGCTCAGTTGCAAGCGCTGGATGACCAGCGTGCCCTGCGTCGCAGCGGCGTGAAGTCGGTCCATGACATCGGTGATGACGATTGGGACGAAGAAGACGTGGATGACGAAGACGGTCCGGAAATCATCTACGTTCGCGACTGACTTTCTGCGGATGCTCGCCGCTTGAGGTCAAAACCTGTGGGGGCGAATCTGTGGGAGCAAGCTTTGCTCCCACGGGCGTGCTCCCACAGGTGTGCTCACTCATGGATTCTCGGGTGACTGGCCTGGGGGCAGGTTTAACTGGTCCAGTGCGGTGTTATCATCGCAATCAGCCAGTTTCCAAGGCGCCGCTCATTTGAGCGGCGTTTTGGTATCTGTAAAACGCAAATACGAATAATCCCATGGGCGGTGCTGGGTCGCGCCGTTCGCTGGCAAAGGTTGAAGAAGATGCGGAGCAAGGTGACGGGTGCGCAGCGCTGGGTCGTGAAGATCGGCAGTGCACTGCTGACGGCGGATGGCAAGGGCCTGGATCGCAAGGCAATGGCGGTGTGGGTCGAGCAGATGGTGGCCTTGCATGAGGCTGGCGTCGAGCTGGTATTGGTCTCTTCGGGGGCTGTGGCAGCTGGCATGAGCCGTTTGGGCTGGACGTCGCGACCCAGCGCGATGCACGAGTTGCAGGCCGCTGCCGCCATCGGTCAGATGGGGCTGGTGCAGGCCTGGGAGTCGAGCTTTGCCGAGCACGGTCGCCATACGGCGCAGATTCTGCTGACCCATGACGACCTGTCCGACCGCAAGCGCTACCTCAATGCTCGCAGCACTTTGCGGGCGCTGGTGGAGCTGAAAGTCATCCCGGTGATCAACGAAAACGACACGGTGGTCACCGACGAGATTCGTTTCGGCGACAACGACACCCTGGCCGCGTTAGTGGCGAACCTGGTGGAGGCGGATCTGCTGGTGATCCTCACGGATCGTGACGGCATGTTCGACGCCGACCCGCGCAGTAACCCCGGCGCCAAGCTGATTTACGAGGCCCGTGCCGATGATCCGGCGCTGGACGCGGTCGCGGGCAGTACCGGTGGCGCGCTGGGGCGTGGCGGCATGCAGACCAAGCTGCGTGCCGCCCGTCTGGCTGCTCGTTCCGGGGCTCACACCATCATTGTCGGTGGTCGGCTGGAGCGGGTGCTGGATCGCCTCAAGGCGGGCGAGCGCATCGGCACGTTGCTGTCTCCTGAGCGTGGCATGTTGGCGGCGCGCAAGCAGTGGCTGGCCGGCCATCTGCAAACCCGTGGCACGCTGGTGCTGGACGCGGGGGCGGTGTCGGCGCTGTCCCAGGGCAATAAAAGTCTGCTGCCGGTGGGCGTGAAGCTGGTCCAGGGCAGTTTTCGTCGTGGCGAAATGGTGGTGTGCGTGGCGCCGGATGGTCGCGAGATCGCCCGAGGCCTGGCCAACTACAGCGCGCTTGAGGCACAAAAAATCATCGGTCAATCGTCTGATGCGATTGTCGGTCTGTTGGGTTACATGGCTGAGCCAGAACTGGTTCACCGTGACAACCTGATTCTCGTCTAAGGAAAAATCATGGGTTTGGCAAAAGGATTGATCGGCTTGCTGGTGGCATTGCCGCTGCTGGCCTCGGCCGAGGAGATTGGCCAGGTGTCGACGGTGTTCAAGCTTGTCGGGCCGAATGACCGTATCGTCGTCGAAGCCTTTGACGATCCGAAGGTGGACGGGGTGACCTGCTATCTGTCGCGGGCCAAGACCGGTGGTGTGAAGGGCGGCCTGGGCCTGGCCGAGGATCGCGCCGAGGCGTCCATTGCCTGCCGCCAGGTCGGTCCCATCAGCTTCAAGGGCGAACTCAAGGACGGCGAGGAGGTGTTCAGGGAGCGCACGTCGCTGGTATTCAAGACCATGCAGGTGGTGCGCTTCCTCGACAAGAAGCGCAATACGCTGGTGTACCTGGTCTACAGCGACCGCGTGATCGAAGGCAGTCCGCAGAATGCGGTGACGGCGATTCCGATCCTGCCGTGGGCTCGTGCCCAATAAGCGGACGAAAATCCTATTGTGGGAGCGAGCCTGCTCGCGATAGCTATGTAACAGTCGATACAGGTATTGAATGTTAGTCAGCTATCGCGAGCAGGCTCGCTCCCCCATTTTTTTGCGGTGTGCCTGGTAGATCGCGGGCAATAAAAAACCGACCCTGAGGTCGGTTTTTTAACGAGCGTGTCGCTTAGGCAGCAGCGGCAACGTTCAGGGCCTTTACGTGGCCATTCAGACGGCTCTTATGGCGAGCAGCCTTGTTCTTGTGGATGATGCCTTTATCGGCCATGCGGTCGATAACTGGCACAGCCAGAACGTAAGCAGCTTGTGCTTTTTCAGCGTCTTTTGCGTCGATGGCCTTAACTACGTTTTTGATGTAGGTACGGACCATGGAACGCAGGCTGGCGTTGTGGCTGCGACGCTTCTCAGCCTGTTTTGCACGTTTTTTGGCGGAAGGTGTGTTGGCCACCGTCGAGCTCCTCGAAAGACTTTTTAGGAAATAGCAAACAAAATAGGCCGCGAATCATGCCGATGAGTTGATGTCTTGTCAAGGGCGGGTGACGCGTTCCGCTGAATGGCAGGTACAACGCACCGGATGATTTCTTTCCGGCGTGCGACCTGTAAACTCGCGGGCTTTGGCTCTGCACTGTTTAGCGGCGCGGAGTATCGCATAAGTGGGCGCGTTGTTCGCCTGCTGTTTATCGACAGGCAAAAACTCTTTTCATGAATCTGCTCAAATCGTTGGCTGCCGTCAGCTCTATCACGATGCTTTCACGCGTCCTGGGCTTCGTTCGTGACACGCTGATCGCTCGGATATTTGGTGCCGGAATGGCCACCGATGCCTTCTTCATTGCCTTCAAGTTGCCCAACCTGTTGCGGCGGATCTTCGCCGAAGGGGCGTTTTCCCAAGCCTTCGTGCCGATCCTGGCAGAATACAAGAGTCAGAAGGGCGACGAGGCGACCCGCACGTTCATTGCCTACGTCACGGGTTTGTTGACCCTGGTGCTGGCGCTGGTCACGGTCGCCGGCATGCTCGCCGCGCCCTGGGTGATCTGGGCGACGGCACCGGGTTTTACCGATACCCCGGAAAAATTCCAGCTCACCTCGGACCTGTTGCGGGTGACCTTTCCTTATATATTGCTGATTTCCCTGTCGTCCCTGGCCGGGGCGATCCTCAATACCTGGAACCGTTTCTCGGTGCCGGCCTTCGTGCCGACCCTGCTCAACGTCAGCATGATCGTGTTTGCGGTGTTCCTGACGCCGTACTTCGACCCGCCGGTGATGGCCCTCGGTTGGGCGGTGCTGGTGGGCGGCCTGGCGCAGTTGCTGTATCAACTGCCTCACCTGAAGAAAATCGGCATGCTGGTGCTGCCGCGCCTGAATCTGCGCGACAGCGGTGTGTGGCGGGTGATGAAGCAGATGCTGCCGGCGATCCTCGGGGTTTCGGTGAGTCAGATTTCCCTGATCATCAACACCATATTCGCCTCGTTCCTGGTGGCCGGCTCGGTGTCGTGGATGTACTACGCCGACCGCCTGATGGAGTTGCCGTCCGGCGTGTTGGGCGTGGCTCTGGGCACGATTCTGTTGCCGACCCTGGCCAAGACTTACGCCAGCCAGGACCGCCAGGAATACTCGCGCATCCTCGACTGGGGGCTGCGCCTGTGCTTCGTGCTGGTGCTGCCTTGCGCCCTGGCGCTGGGCATCCTGGCCGAGCCGTTGACTGTCTCGTTGTTCCAGTACGGCCAGTTCAATGCATTTGACGCGCTGATGACCCAGCGGGCCCTGATTGCTTACTCGGTGGGCTTGCTCGGGATCATTGTGATCAAGGTCCTGGCGCCAGGTTTCTACGCCCAGCAGAACATTCGCACACCGGTGAAAATCGCCATTTTCACCCTGGTGATGACCCAATTGTTCAACCTGTTGCTGATCGGTCCGCTGGCCCACGCCGGCCTGGCCCTGGCGATCAGTGCCGGCGCCTGCCTCAACGCCGGGCTGCTGTTTTATCAGTTGCGTAAGCAGAAGATGTATCAGCCGCAGCCGGGCTGGGGCAAGTTCGGCCTGAAGCTGTTGGTCGCCGTGGCGGTGATGTCAGCGGTGCTGCTGGGGGCGATGCATTTCATGCCGGCGTGGGGCGAAGGGCAGATGCTCGAGCGTTTCCTGCGCCTGGGCGTGCTGGTCATCGCGGGTGTGGTGGCGTATTTCGGCATGCTGCTGCTGATGGGCTTCCGCCTGCGCGACTTCAACCGCAAGGGCTTGAGCTGAGGGTTTACCCTCGATAATCCCGGGCCGGGCAGTGGTTTTGTCGGCTCGATCACTTTGGGTTACGGTGTTGCCTGTCGTCGGCCGCCGGGTGTGGTTATAATCGGCCACTTTATGAGCAAGAAGCGCGTTATGCAGCTGGTTCGAGGCCTCCACAACCTGCGCCCCCGGCATCGGGGCTGTGTCGCCACTATTGGCAACTTTGACGGTGTTCACCGTGGCCACCAGGCTATCCTGGCGCGGTTGCGCGAGCGTGCCCAGGAATTGGGCGTGCCCAGTTGCGTGGTGATCTTCGAACCGCAGCCCCGGGAATTTTTCGCCCCGGACACCGCGCCGGCCCGTCTGGCCCGGCTGCGGGACAAGCTGAATCTGCTGGCCGCCGAAGGTGTCGACCGGGTCTTGTGCCTGGCCTTCAATCAACGCCTGAGCAAGCTCAGTGCCGCCGAGTTCGTCGAGACCATCCTGGTGGACGGTCTGGATATAAAACACCTGGAAGTCGGTGATGATTTCCGTTTCGGCTGCGACCGGGCAGGGGATTTCGATTACCTGCAACAGGCCGGCAAGGCCCGGGGCTTCACCGTCGAAGCGGCGCAGACCGTCGAGATGGATGGCCTGCGCGTCAGCAGTACCCAGGTCCGCAATGCCCTGGCGGCTGCCGACTTCGAATGGGCCGAGCGTTTGCTCGGCCGGCCGTACCGGATTGCCGGACGGATCCTGCACGGGCAGAAGCTGGCGCGCCAACTGGGCACGCCGACGGCCAACGTGCAACTCAAGCGTCGTCGTGTGCCGCTGACCGGGGTGTTCCTGGTGAGTGTCGAGATCGACGGCAAAACCTGGCCCGGTGTCGCCAATATCGGCGTCCGGCCCACGGTCCAGGGGGATGGCAAGGCCCACCTCGAAGTACATGTTCTGGATTTTGCCGGCGATCTGTATGACCGGCGTTTGACGGTGGTTTTCCACCAAAAGCTGCGTGAAGAGCAGCGTTTTGCCTCTCTGGAGGCGCTCAAGACGGCGATCCATGCAGATATCGCCGCCGCCCGTGCCCTTGTCGCAACCAGCGCCAATCGCTAATGAAGAGCCTTAAATGACCGACTATAAAGCCACGCTAAACCTTCCGGACACCGCCTTCCCAATGAAGGCCGGCCTGCCTCAGCGCGAACCACAGATTCTGCAGCGTTGGGACAGCATTGGCCTGTACGGAAAGTTGCGCGAAATTGGCAAGGATCGTCCGAAGTTCGTCCTGCACGACGGCCCTCCGTACGCCAACGGCACGATCCACATCGGTCACGCGCTGAACAAGATCCTCAAGGACATGATCATCCGCTCCAAGACCCTGTCGGGTTTCGACGCGCCGTATATCCCGGGTTGGGATTGCCATGGCCTGCCGATCGAGCACAAGGTTGAAGTGACCCACGGCAAGAACCTGGGCGCGGACAAGACCCGCGAGCTGTGCCGTGCCTACGCCACCGAGCAGATCGAAGGGCAGAAGTCCGAATTCATCCGCCTCGGCGTGCTGGGCGACTTCGCCAACCCGTACAAGACCATGGACTTCAAGAACGAAGCCGGCGAAATCCGTGCCTTGGCGAAAATCGTCGAGGGTGGCTTCGTGTTCAAGGGCCTCAAGCCGGTGAACTGGTGCTTCGATTGCGGTTCGGCCCTGGCCGAGGCGGAAGTCGAGTACGAGAACAAGAAGTCGTCGACCATCGACGTCGCGTTCCCGATCGCCGATGAAGACAAGCTCGCCGCCGCTTTCGGCCTGGGCAAGCTGAGCAAGCCGGCGTCGATCGTGATCTGGACCACCACCCCGTGGACCATCCCGGCCAACCAGGCGTTGAACGTTCACCCGGAATTCAACTACGCCCTGGTCGATGTTGGCGACAAGCTGCTGGTATTGGCCGAAGAACTGGTCGAGTCCTGCCTGGCCCGCTACAACCTCGAAGGCTCGGTGCTGGCCACCGCGCCAGGCTCGACGCTGGAGCTGATCAATTTTCGTCATCCGTTCTATGACCGCCTGTCGCCGGTGTACCTGGCCGACTACGTGGAGTTGGGCGCAGGCACTGGTGTGGTTCACTCCGCGCCAGCCTATGGCGTTGACGACTTCGTGACCTGCAAGAAGTACGGCATGGTCAACGACGACATCCTCAACCCGGTACAGAGCAATGGCGTGTACGTGCCGTCGCTGGAGTTCTTCGGCGGGCAGTTCATCTTCAAGGCCAACCCGGCCATCGTCGACAAGCTGGCCGAAGTCGGCGCGTTGCTGCACACCACCGTCATCGAACACAGCTACATGCACTGCTGGCGCCACAAGACCCCGCTGATCTACCGCGCCACCGCGCAGTGGTTCATCGGCATGGACAAGCAGCCAGCCACTGGCGAGACCCTGCGCCAGCGCTCCCTCAAGGCCATCGAGGACACCAAGTTCGTGCCGGCCTGGGGCCAGGCGCGCCTGCACTCGATGATCGCCAACCGTCCCGACTGGTGCATCTCCCGCCAGCGTAACTGGGGTGTGCCGATCCCGTTCTTCCTGAACAAGGAAAGCGGCGAGCTGCACCCGCGCACCGTCGAACTGATGGAAATGGTGGCCAAGCGCGTTGAAGTCGAAGGCATCGAAGCCTGGTTCAAGATGGACGCCGCCGAGCTGCTGGGCGACGAAGCGCCGCTGTACGACAAGATCAGCGATACCCTGGACGTCTGGTTCGACTCCGGCACCACCCACTGGCATGTGCTGCGTGGCTCGCACCCGATGGGCCATGAAACCGGCCCGCGTGCCGACCTGTACCTGGAAGGTTCGGACCAGCACCGCGGCTGGTTCCACTCGTCGTTGCTGACCGGTTGCGCCATCGACAACCACGCACCGTACCGCGAGCTGCTGACCCACGGCTTCACCGTCGATGAGTCCGGGCGCAAGATGTCCAAGTCCCTGGGCAACGTGATCGCGCCGCAGAAGGTCAACGACACCCTGGGCGCCGACATCATGCGCTTGTGGGTCGCCTCCACCGACTATTCCGGCGAGATGGCCGTTTCCGAGCAGATCCTGCAGCGCAGCGCGGACGCCTACCGGCGGATCCGTAACACCGCGCGCTTCCTGCTCTCGAACCTGACCGGTTTCAACCCGGCCACCGACCTGCTGCCGGCCGAAGAAATGCTCGCGCTGGACCGCTGGGCCGTGGACCGTACCCTGCTGCTGCAACGCGAATTGCAGGAGCATTACGGTGAGTACCGTTTCTGGAACGTCTACTCCAAGATCCACAACTTCTGCGTGCAGGAGCTCGGTGGTTTCTACCTCGACATCATCAAGGACCGCCAATACACCACTGGCGCCGACAGCAAGGCGCGTCGTTCCTGCCAGACCGCGCTGTTCCACATCAGCGAAGCGCTGGTGCGCTGGATCGCGCCGATCCTGGCGTTCACCGCCGACGAGCTGTGGCAGTACCTGCCGGGCGAGCGCAACGAATCGGTGATGCTCAATACCTGGTACGAAGGCCTGACCGAACTGCCGCAAGGTTTCGAGCTGGACCGTGCCTATTGGGACCGGATCATGGCGGTCAAGGCGGCGGTCAACAAGGAAATGGAGATCCAGCGCGCGGCCAAGGCCGTGGGTGGCAACCTGCAGGCCGAAGTGACGCTCTACGCCGAAGAAGCCCTGGGAGTCGACCTGGCCAAGCTGAGCAACGAGCTGCGTTTCGTGCTGATCACTTCCACCGCCAGTGTCGCGCCGTTGGTGCAGGCGCCGGCCGATGCGGTAACCACTGAGGTCAGCGGCCTGAAGCTGAAAATCGTCAAGTCGAACCACACCAAGTGCGCCCGCTGCTGGCACTGCCGCGAAGACGTCGGCGTGAACCCGGAGCATCCGGAAATCTGCGGTCGTTGCGTCGACAACATCAGCGGCACCGGTGAGGTTCGTCACTATGCCTAGTGCGTCTAACGTGGCGAGCCGTTTCGGACGGCTGAGCTGGCTGTGGTTGAGCGTGCTGGTGCTGGTCATCGACCAGGCCAGCAAGTACTACTTCGAGAACTCGCTGACCATGTACCAGCAGATCGTGGTCATTCCCGATTACTTCAGCTGGACGCTGGCCTACAACACCGGCGCGGCGTTCAGCTTCCTGGCCGACAGTTCGGGCTGGCAGCGCTGGCTGTTCGCCCTGATCGCCATCGTGGTCAGCGGCGTGCTGGTGGTCTGGCTCAAACGCCTGGGCCGCGATGAGACCTGGCTGGCCGTGGCGCTGGCATTGGTGCTCGGGGGCGCGTTGGGTAATCTTTATGACCGGATTGCCTTGGGCCACGTGATCGATTTCATCCTGGTGCATTGGCAGAACCGCTGGTATTTTCCGGCGTTCAACTTTGCCGACAGCGCCATCACCGTGGGCGCCGTGATGCTCGCCCTGGACATGTTCAAGAGCAAGAAAACCGGAGAAGCCGTCCATGACTGAGCAGCGCATCGCTCAAAACACTGAAGTGACGCTTCACTTCGCCCTGTACCTGGAAAACGGTGATACCGTCGACAGCACCTTTGACAAGGCTCCGGCGGTGTTCAAGGTTGGCGACGGTAACCTGCTGCCAGGCTTCGAAGCGGCGATCTTCGGTTTCAAGGCCGGCGACAAGCGCACCGTGGTTGTGCCACCGGAAAACGCCTTTGGTCAGCCCAACCCGCAAAACGTGCAGACCATGCCACGCTCCCAGTTCCAGGACATGGAACTGTCCGAAGGCCTGCTGGTGATCTTCAACGATGCGGCCAATACTGAGCTGCCGGGTGTGGTGAAAGCTTTCGACGACGCCCAGGTGACCGTGGACTTCAACCATCCGCTGGCGGGTAAGAGCTTGAGTTTCGAAGTGGAAATCATCGAAGTGAAGGCGGTTTAAGATTTAACGGCAATTACCGCTCCCACAATACCTGTGGGAGCGAGCCTGCTCGCGAAAGCTGAGTCACAGCCACCGTCGAGTTGACTGATCCACCGCATCGCGAGCAGGCTCGCTCCCACAGACACGAGGCACAGCATGCAAATCAAACTCGCCAACCCCCGTGGCTTCTGCGCCGGCGTGGATCGGGCGATCGAAATCGTCAACCGCGCCCTGGAAGTCTTCGGGCCGCCCATTTACGTGCGTCACGAAGTGGTCCACAACAAATTTGTCGTCGAAGACCTGCGTAGCCGTGGGGCGATCTTCGTCGAGGAACTGGATCAGGTGCCGGACGACGTCATCGTGATCTTCAGTGCCCACGGGGTTTCCCAGGCGGTGCGTACCGAAGCCGCCGGTCGTGGCCTGAAGGTGTTCGACGCCACCTGCCCATTGGTGACCAAGGTCCATATCGAAGTGGCGCGCTACAGTCGTGACGGTCGCGAATGCATCCTGATCGGCCACGAAGGCCATCCGGAAGTCGAAGGCACCATGGGCCAATACGATGCCAGCAACGGTGGCGCGATCTACCTGGTCGAGGATGAAGAAGACGTCGCCGCCCTGCAGGTGCGTAACCCGGAAAAGCTGGCCTTTGTCACCCAGACCACCCTGTCCATGGACGATACCAGTCGGGTGATCGACGCCCTGCGCGCACGCTTCCCGGCCATCGGCGGACCGCGTAAGGACGACATCTGCTACGCCACCCAGAATCGTCAGGATGCGGTCAAGCAACTGGCCGACGAGTGCGATGTTGTGTTGGTCGTTGGTAGCCCGAACAGCTCCAACTCCAATCGCCTGCGTGAGCTGGCCGAGCGCATGTCCACGCCGGCCTATCTGATCGACGGTGCCGAAGACATGCAGCGCAGCTGGTTCGAAGGCGTCGAGCGTATTGGCATCACTGCCGGTGCTTCAGCGCCGGAAGTGTTGGTGCGCGGCGTGATCCAGCAATTGCAGGCCTGGGGTGCAACCGGTGCCGATGAGTTGTCCGGTCGCGAGGAGAACGTCACCTTCTCCATGCCCAAGGAACTACGCGTGCGCTCCTTGCTTTAAGTCCTTTTCGCACAAGGCCTGCTCGGTTTTCTCGCTGCGCAGGCTGACACGGCCGCTGCGCGACAGCACCACCTGATGGTGACTGAACGGCTTATGGCGTGCACAAACATGTAACGTCCCCGCCTGAAATGCGCCGCTGGGCAGGAGCGGCTCCCCCTGGCCGCCGAACCGCACCGAATGTTTTACCGGCCCGTTGCCAATGATTCGAGCATGGCGACTGCGCTGCGTCAGCAATGTCTGGTCATCGCCCTCCAGCATGATTCGCCACCCCTGGCTCCAATCGTTGTCTATCCCTTGAATCGTCACCGTCCTATTGCGCGTGATTGCTTCGCTGCGAGCGCTGCGCAGACCGCTGGCCAGCAGCCGCGCGGCGTCGTCGCGTTCAGCGGATTCGACGAGTGCTTTGTATCCGGAACCGGCCCACGGCAGAACAATCGCGGCAATTGCCAGTCCCATGAGCAGTTCGATCAGGCTGAAGCCCTGTTGGTGCATGACGCCTCCTCCCTGGAGAGCTTGTTGTGGCGAGAGCTTGCTCCCGCTGGCTGCGTAGTGGCCCCAAAAAATGAGGGCCGCTTCGCACCCCAGCGGGAGCAAGCTCCCTCGCCACAGGCAGTCGTTTGTTCTAGCGTGTAGAAGCAGGTATAGCCGACGGCAACGGAGGGCATCGATGGATCTTCGTACAAAAGGTTTCACGCTGATTGAGGTGCTGGTCGCCCTCGGCGTGCTGCTGCTCCTGATCACCCTGGCGGTACCGGCCCTTACCGGCTCGGTGCAGGGGACCAAGGCCGATACCGATATTGGCGACCTGCGCCGGGCGCTGAACTTCGCCCGGATGACGGCGATCGACCGCGGTGTCACGACACGGATTCGCCCCACGGCCGAGGGCGGTGCCTGGAGTGGCGAACTGACGGTGTATGACAGTACTGGCGCTGAGCCCAATGTATTGCGGGTTGTTCCAGCGATGAGCAGCGGCGCGACTCTGACGCTAACCTCAGACGTGACCAACATTGATTTCAACAACCTGGGCGGGTTGTCGGCACCGGCCATGCCGGTGACTTTCAATTATGTAAGGGGGGCGCAGAGCAGGGCGCTGAGTGTTTGCCTCAATGGACGAATCGTATTGGGTGGAAGTTGCGGATGAAGGGTGGCAGTAAACAGGCACAGGATGGCATGACACTGATCGAGGTGCTGGTGGCGGTGCTGATTCTTGGCGTGGGCTTGCTGGGAGCGGCGATGGTTCAGCTCAATGCGCTTAAATATACCGATAGCTCGCGCATGACCAGCCAGGCCAGCTTCATCGCCTACGACATGCTGGACCGCATTCGCGCCAACTCCAGCGCCGATTACACGGTCACGCCGCCCAGTTCACCCAACCTCAACGTGGCCCGGGACCAGGACCTCTACGATTTCAAGACCAACATCGTCAGCTTCGGCGGCGCCACGGCCACCGGCACTGTTGCGCTGCACCAGCGGGTCTACACCATTACCATCTCCTGGGACGATGCCCGGGCCGCCAACACGACCAACGCCGCCGAGGCACGACGCAGCTTCGTGCTGACCAGTCGCGTCGCCGTCGACCCGGTGGGGACAACGCCATGAACAGGCATTGCCGGGGATTTGGCCTGATTGAATTGATGATCGCGCTGGTGCTCAGCCTGATCGTCGTGCTGGGTGTGGTGCAGATTTTCATCGCCGCCAAAAACACCTACGTCAGTCAGAGCGCGGCGGCGGTTATGCAGGAGGATGCGCGGTTCGCCCTGAGCAAGATGGTCCAGGAACTTCGCATGGTGGGCATGTTCGGTTGCCTGGAGACCGTTCTCGACGCCTCCTCGGCGGGGGATTTCAATGCCAGCAAGGTCACGCCGATCAGTTGGGACAACGCCAATCTGAAGCTGACCCTGGTGACGACGGATGTCGGCAACAGCGGCGGCGTGCCGACCTGGACTGTGGTCTCGGATTGTCGCAACACGGCGACCGCCTATACCGGGGCGCGGCTACCGGCGGCCGGGCAAATGGCGTTTCCGATACGGCGGCTGGTCTACAGCTTCAGCAATAACCAGTTGTTGATGGGCTCCGGCGCTGGCAATCCGACCCTGGCGGTACTGGTGGATAACGTCCGGACATTCGATGTGACATTTGGTGTGGCCAGCAGCGCGACAGACATCGCGGCATCGAGCTACAACCGCAACCCGACCGATCCGGCCCTGATCCGCAGCGTACGCCTGACCCTCACGCTCTTTGACCCGAAGAACAACGTGCGCGAGCAGACCTTCAACGTGGTTGCCGCTTTGCGCAACCGGCTTTTGTGAGGGGGGACAATTGATGCGTCCGACTCTCGCCAGACACCGGCAACATGGGATGGCACTGCTGGTCAGCCTGGTTTTCCTGCTGCTCCTGACGCTGATCGGCCTGTCGTCGATGCAGAGCGCTACCCTCCAGGAAAAAATGACCAGTAGCGTCATGCTGCGCAACCAGTCCTTCCAGTTGGCCGAGGCAGCGCTGCGGGTCGGTGAAAGCGCGGTGCAGGCCGAGGCCTACTCCCTACCGGTGTGCACCACCGCGACCCAGTGTGCGCCACCGGCTGAGTCGGCAACGCTCACGGTGGCCGGGCGCAATTCATCGTCGGGGGTGACCTGGATCGCGGTCCCTGGCGGGTTTTACGGCGTGCAGAATCTTGGCACCACGCTCACGGCGGTCAACGTGCCGATCAATACGTCGGCGACCCTGTACCGGATCACGGCGGTGGCTGTGGTGGGAAATAACCAGCGCAGCGTCGTGGAGAGCATCTATGCGAAATATTAAGGTGCGCCGGGATTGGAGGCCGGCGTTCTGGGGCGTGCTGCTCAGCCTGTATCTGGCTGCACCGGCCTATGCTTTCACGCCTTCGGATTCGCCGCTGCTGAGTGCCGCCGCAGTCACACCTAATGTGATGCTGCTGATCGATGATTCGGGGAGTATGAACAACATCATTTGGGCGTCGGGGTTTGATCCGACGGTGTCGCGCTCGAGTGTTTATACATGCAACTCCAACAACAGTTGCTTTGGAGGGCAGTTACTGGATCCCGATGATGGAAACGTTTTGCTGTCGAGTCTGTACCGGGGTGGCTGCTCGAGTAACTGGTACGGTTTCTATCGAGGCTTTCTTGATCGGGTCTGCCTGCGATTACCAGATCCCGTGGGCAATGGTGACACCCGTTATACCACTAAATACCTGGCGTATCTTCTGACCCTGGCCAACGGCTCGAACCGGGACTACACCAACGGCTCCATCCCCAGGGACTATCGAATCAACGTGGCACGGGACGTCTCCAACGACCTGGTCGCCAACAACCGTGCCTTGCGCATCGGTCTGGCCACCTTCAACCCGCCCAACTTCAGCAACTCCGGCCCGGGGGGCTACATTGCCCGTGGCGTCAGCGATCTGTCACCCGTCAGCGGCAGCGTGACCCAGACCCAGGCCAACACCAACTACAGCGCCCTGATCAACGCCATCAACGGCCTGGGCGCGGTCGCCAATACGCCATTGGCCGAGAGCTATTACGAGGTCACCCGTTATTTCAGGGGCATGGCGCCGTACCACAACAGTACCCCCAGCACCTACACCAGCCCGATCCAGTACCGGTGCCAGAAGAATTTCGGCGTGGTGATCACCGACGGCTTGCCCACCTTTGACCGCACCTTTCCCACCAACGACCCACTAGGTGGATCCCGTCTGCCGAACTGGGATGGCATCACTACCAACGATGGCGCTGATCGCAACGGTGACGCCGAGGGCGATACGCTTTATCTGGACGACATCGCCAAGTTCGCTTTCGACATCGACATGCGCTCCACCGGTACCGACGCCACCGGCCAGAGCTGGAACGCCACGGATTTCCCCCGGCAGTACCTCAATACCTACACCGTGGGTTTTGCGGTCAGCAATACGATGCTGTCCGACGCCGCTCGCTACGGTGCGGGTAAATATTATCCGGCGTCCGACAGCGAAGGCCTGAACTCAGCCCTGTCATCGGCCTTGAGTGACATCACCTCCAAGGCCGGATCGGGGGGCGGCGGCACCACCAACGGTGCAACGTTGTCCACTACCTCCAGCTATTACCAGACCACCTATGACCCCAAGGACTGGCGGGGCACCATCCGGGCATTCGGTTTTACTTCGGCAGGAACGGTCGATACGGCAGCGGTGCAATGGACCACCAACACCAGCATCGTGCCGGGTGCCACGGCACCGACCTATCAGTCATGGAACACCGCGACCAACACCCCCGTAACCCTGGCCTACGGCAACTTTTCACCGGCCCAGCAAACCAGCCTCAGCCAGGGACTGCCCACGGGGATCACCGGCAACGATCTGGTGGAATGGAGCAAAGGCGTCAATAAAACTGGTCTGAAGGTGCGCAGCGTGTTGCTGGGGGACATTATCAACTCGCCACTGCTCCTGGCCTCACCGAACGACCAGACCGCCTCGGACCTGCTGAACGACACCAGCTACAGCACCTACCTGGCAACCAAGGCGGCGAACATGAACGCCAATCTCGTGGTGAATGCCAACGACGGTTTCTTCAGCGTCATCAACAGCGCAAACGGCACGCGGCGTTACGCTTATATGCCGTCAAGCGTCCTGCCCTCGCTGCTGGACATCGCTGACGCCCGTTACATCAATGGCGTGAGCCACAAGTTCCTGGTGGATGGGCAGATCGGCGTATTCGATGCGCAACTGGGCAGTGCCTGGAAGACAGTTGCCCTGGGCGGGACCGGAGCCGGGGGCAAAGCGTTCTATGCGGTGCAATTGTTCGATGCAGCGGCAGGCAATGCGCTTCGGGCGTTGTGGGAAATCAGCGCACCTACCGTCGCCAATACGGCCAACGCCTTCAATGATCTGGGCTACGCCTATGCGCGTCCTGAAGTCGCGCGCCTGGCCGATGGTCGCTGGGCCGCGTTCATCGCCAATGGCTATGGCAGCAACACCGGCGTGGCGGCGCTGTACGTGGTGGATATCCGTGATGGCTCGCTGATCAGGAAGATCATCGTCAACAGCAGTGAGACCGGTAATGGTCTGTCGTCGGTCAAGCTTCGGGTCAATTCCCAGAACGTGGTACAGGCCGCGTACGGTGGCGACTTGAAAGGGCGGATGTGGAAGTTCGACCTCAGCGGTACTTCCCCCACCACCTGGGGCGTCGCGTTTGCCGGGCAGCCACTATTCACCGCACCCGGTGGCGCAACCCAGCCAATCACCGTCCAGCCGCTGCTGGCGGACAACCCCCAGGGCGGGACCCAGGTTTTTTTCGGCACGGGCAAATTCAACGAAGCGGTGGACAAGCTCAATAAGGATTTGCAGGGGTTCTATTCGATCTGGGACGCCCCCGGCGGTACCGGACAAATCACGGTTTCGAGCCTGCAAGCCCAGTCGATCACAGGGGTGTTTTCAGGCAGCACCGGGCAATTCGTGACGACCAGCCAGACCGACGTGACGTATCCTGCGAAAAATGGCTGGTATCTGCCCTTGGTGTACAACAACGCATTGACCGGGGAACGGGTGATCAACCCGGCCAGTCTGGTGCTCGGGCGCGTGGTCTTCACCACGGCCGCGGTGGACACCACCGACCCCTGCGCCAGCTTTGGTACCGGCAAGCTGATCGAGGTGGATGCGTTCAACGGTAAGATGCTCAACTACGCGGTGCTCGACACCAACGGTGACGGCATGCTCAACAGCCTCGACACGGTCTCCAGCGGGGTGATTTTCACGGGGGGGATCCCGACCTTGAGTGCTGTCGTCAGTGCCAATGGGGCCACCAACATGATCGTGAACGACTCCGGTGGCGGTATCACCGACCTGCTGGGAAAATCCGTCGGCGGCAGCCGCCGCATCATGTGGCGGCAAATACAATGAGAGATAAGGTATGCGCAGATCCAACCGGGGCTTCACCTTGATCGAAATCATGATCGTGATCGCGATCATCGGTATCGTGATCACCGTCGGCTATCCGAGCCTGACCGAATACATGAAAAAAGGCCGACGGGCCGAAATCGCCGGGTTGCTATCGGAGCAGGCGCAGATCCTTGAGCGCCATTACTCCAAGAACAATGTCTACACCAACGCGACCGGGCTGAGCAGCGGTAACGATTTCTACACCATTACCCAGACGCTCATGGACCAGAGTTTCACCCTGACTGCCGTGCGCAACAACGCCTCGTCCATGGCAACCGACAAATGTGGTGATTTCACCATCAACAACACCGGCGCGCGAAGCATCATCAACGCTGCTGCCGGGCTGACTGCCAAGGATTGCTGGGGTCGCTGAGTTTATTTATTCGGGCGCTGTCCTGCGCCCTTTGTCTTGTGAGTTGAAATAGAACATGACCAGGCAACAGCAAGTGGTGATTGTCGGCGGCGGAGTCATCGGTCTGCTGACGGCGTTCAATCTGGCGTCCGAAGGGCAGCGTGTGGTGCTACTGGACCGCTCCAGTGTCGGCCAGGAATCGTCCTGGGCCGGTGGCGGTATTGTTTCGCCGCTGTACCCCTGGCGCTATAGCCCGGCGGTCACTGCGCTGGCCCACTGGTCGCAGGATTTTTATCCACAACTGGCTCAGCGTCTGTTAGCCGCCACCGGGGTTGATCCGCAGGTGCATGTCACCGGTCTGTATTGGCTGGACCTGGACGATCAGGCCGAAGCACTGGCCTGGGCCGAGCGGGAAGGGCGCCCGTTGCAGGCTGTGGAAATCTCGGCTGTCCATGATGCGGTGCCGGTGCTGGGCGCGGGTTACTCCCGGGCGATCTACATGGCCGATGTGGCTAATGTGCGCAATCCCCGGTTGGTGAAGTCCCTCAAGGCAGCGTTGCTGGCGCTACCCAATGTCACGCTGCATGAGCAATGCGAGGTTGGTGGTTTCATCCGCGACGGTGGGCGTGTCGTGGGGGTTAACAGCTCCGAGGGTCCGATCCTTGGCGATCAGGTGGTCCTGGCTGCGGGCGCCTGGAGCGGTGAACTGCTCAAGACTCTGGGGCTGAAATTGCCGGTCGAGCCGGTCAAGGGCCAGATGATTTTGTATAAGTGTGCGTCGGATTTTCTATCGAGCATGGTCCTGGCCAAGGGCCGTTATGCGATTCCGCGTCGCGACGGGCATATTCTGGTGGGCAGTACGCTGGAGCGCGAAGGCTTCGACAAGACCCCGACCGATGTTGCGCTCGAGAGCCTGAAGGCGTCGGCGCAGCAGCTGATTCCTGCGCTGGCGGACGCCGAGGTGGTGGGGCATTGGGCCGGGTTGCGGCCTGGATCGCCTGAAGGTATTCCCTATATCGGCGAGGTGCCGGGGTTTGCTGGGTTGTGGTTGAACTGTGGGCATTATCGTAATGGGCTGGTGCTGGCGCCGGCGTCGTGTCGGTTGTTTGTTGATGTGATGTTGGGGCGTGAGCCGGTGATTGATCCTGCGCCTTATGCGCCGGCGGGGCGATTGTAAGGTTCGGCTCTGGTTTGGGTTGAGCTGGGTGACGAGGCGGCCTGACAGCCGGCCTGTCTCTCACGGTTGTACCCGGATCCAACTGTGGGAGCGAGCCTGCTCGCGATGGCGGCCTGACAGCCGGCCAGGGTTTTGTTGGCTGGGTATATATCCGTTTCTGCGGTAATGGCTGCTGGCGGTTCCGCTCTTACAGCGGGTCACTTTTGGAAGAGCGCCAAAAGTAACCAAAAGCGCTTTGCCCCACCAC
>NZ_JAKNQY010000037.1 GCF_024494355.1 Pseudomonas sp. Q11
CGCTCTCACCTTCAGTCTAATCACGATGCAAGACACAAGCGGGCTTGCTCGCGAAGGCGGTTTGTCTGAAACAGTGATGCTGGATGTGCTGGCCTCTTCGCGAGCAGGCTCGCTCCCACAATGGATTTTGCGGCAGGCACGATTGGGTGATCAGCGCAAAGACAACTGTGGGAGCGAGCCTGCTCGCGATAGCAGCGGCATGTTCAACCCCATCCCGACTGATTCCCCCAGCCAAAATTAATCCGTACTTAACCTCCCTCCTGTTTATTCCCTCAATGTGGGCGGCAGCCGCTCGTTCTCTGTCATGGTCAGCGTGTAGACTTTGGCCATCCGATAGCGCGCCGAGGCTCTCCAGGTTGCGCGTCGATCCAATGCAGACAAAGGGAAACGCAATGAATGAGCAAATGATGCGCTTGGGCCGTGAACGGCGCTATCTGGTGCTGTTGGGGCTGATCTGTCTGGCGCTGATCGGAGGTGCGCTGTATATGCAGGTGGCGCTCGGTGAGGCGCCGTGCCCGCTATGCATCCTGCAGCGGTATGCATTGTTGCTGATCGCGATTTTCGCCTTCATTGGCGCGGCGATGCGCACCCGTCTTAGCCTGACGGTTTTCGAAGGCCTGGTCGTGCTCAGCGCCCTGGCCGGTGCGGCGGTAGCAGGACATCACGTGTACACCCAGTTCTTCCCGGCGGTCAGCTGTGGCGTCGACGTGCTGCAACCGATTGTCGATGACCTCCCGCTGGCGAAGATCTTCCCGTTGGGCTTCCAGGTCGATGGTTTTTGCTCCACCCCGTATCCGCCGATCCTGGGCTTGTCCCTGGCACAGTGGGCACTGGTGGCGTTCGTCCTTACGGTGATCCTGGTGCCGTTGCTGGTATCGCGCAATCGCAAACAATTACGCTAGAGCACCTCAATCAAACGCCCCGGTTTTCTGTAGAAAGCCGGGGCGTTTTGCGTTTCAGTCTTAAGGCATGCCAGCCTTGATCCGAGACAAGAATGAGCCGCGACAGCGTGCGACACGTTGTCACACATTTGCAGTTGACTGGCCACCCGCTGCACGAATAAGCACCTTGTCCTGCCATAAAAAATCAGCCATGGCGGCCTCCGTTCGACTGGCTGCCTCCCCACCTGGCAGGCATTTTTAACAATCGGGCGCTTTGCCGCTCAACCCCCCGAATGACGGGGGGTTTACGGGCATAAAAACCCTCTTGAATCAACGCAAGCTGTCTAAATCGGGCGTAGTAGGCCTACGTTTTTTAGGGTTCTTGTTGAGAATGAATTTCGATAAGATGATGGCTTGTTGCAATTTCTGTGAAAGATTGTTGCCCGATCGGATGAAGATTATTTCAGGATAAGACATGGTTTCCGGCGCCTCAGCTCACTACAATCGCCCGCACCGAATTTCCGACCCGGCTCAGGCTTGAGCCCGTGAGGTGGTCGAAGGGCTCAAGGCCCCATGCGACCCCAGGTGTCGGTGCCTTCCAACTACCCGCACCAAATGGAATTGGGCTGTAACAAGGCCTTTGACCTACGAATTCGAATAAGAACTCACTGCTGGCCCGGGATGTGTCGAACAGCGTCTGACGCTGCGACGGTCAGCCCTTATTCAATCCAAGAAAAATGCCAACCCTTGGCAGGGTGAAGTGTTGGCGATCAAAACCCAACTGCATTGCGCAAGCTGCTTTAGAGGTCGTGAGATGAGTAAAAACAGGTACCCCCGATTACTAGGCTTGTTGCCACTGCTCGGCATGTTGTTGCTGGGGGGCTGCAACATGACGTTGCTCGATCCCAAGGGTCAGGTCGGCCTGGATGAACGAAACCTGATCATCACCGCCACGCTGTTGATGTTGCTGGTCGTGGTGCCGGTTATCGTCATGACCTTCCTGTTCGCCTGGAAATACCGTGCGTCCAACACCAGTGCCACGTACACACCCAAGTGGTCGCATTCGACCAAGATCGAAGTGGCGGTGTGGACTATTCCGGTACTGATCATCATTGCCCTGGGTTACATCACCTACAAGTCGACCCACGCCCTTGACCCGTATCGTCCGCTGGATTCCGACGTCAAGCCGATCACCATTGAAGTGGTCTCCATGGACTGGAAGTGGCTGTTCATCTATCCGGAACAAGGCATCGCCACCGTCAACAAGATCGTGTTCCCGGCCCACACGCCGATCAATTTCAAAGTCACCTCCGACACCGTGATGAACTCGTTCTTCATTCCGGGCCTGGGTGGCCAGATCTACGCGATGGCGGGCATGCAGACCAAGCTGCACCTGATCGCCAACCAGAACGCCGAACTCGACGGTATCTCCGCCAACTACAGCGGCGCGGGTTTCACCGGCATGAAGTTCAAAGCAATCGCCACGACCCAGGAAGAGTTCGACGCCTGGGTCAACGATGTGAAGAAGGCACCTAAACAGCTTGAAAAAGCTGAATACGAAGCCCTTTCCAAGCCAAGCCAGAACAACCCAGTCGAGCTCTACTCCTCGGTCACGCCGAACCTGTTCCAGACCATCATCGACAAATATGAAGGCATGAAACCGGGCAAGCTGATCCACGAGAAGAAAGAGAAAGAAGTGGCCCACAACACGCAAGGGTTGGATTCGAGTTCGCATTCAGCTGCCGGGGCAGAGGAGTAAACGATGTTTGGTAAATTAAGTTGGGAAGCGATCCCGTTCCACGAGCCGATTGTCATGGTGACCCTCGCCATCATCGCGCTCGGTGGTCTGGCATTGTTCGCCGGGATCACTTACTTCAAGAAGTGGACCTACCTGTGGACCGAGTGGCTGACGTCGGTCGACCACAAGAAAATCGGCGTGATGTACATCATCGTTGCCATGGTCATGCTGCTGCGTGGTTTTGCCGACGCGATCATGATGCGTACCCAGCTGGCCATGGCCACCGAGGGTTCGCCGGGCTACCTGCCGCCTGAACACTATGACCAGATCTTCACCGCCCACGGCGTGATCATGATCATCTTCATGGCGATGCCATTCTTCACCGGCCTGATGAACCTTGCAGTGCCGCTGCAGATCGGCGCGCGTGACGTGGCCTATCCGTTCCTGAACTCCCTGAGCTTCTGGTTGCTGGTTTCCGGCGTGGTGCTGATCAACCTGTCCCTGGGCGTTGGCGAATTCGCCAAGACCGGCTGGGTTGCTTATCCACCGTTGTCGGGGCTGCAATACAGTCCGGGCGTGGGGATGGATTACTACATCTGGGCGCTACAGCTATCCGGGCTGGGTACGACGCTAACGGGGGTCAACTTCCTGGCCACCGTGCTGAAGATGCGTACCCCTGGCATGAAACTGATGGACATGCCGATCTTCACCTGGACCTGCACCTGGGCCAACGTCCTGATCGTCGCTTCGTTCCCGATCCTGACCGCTACCCTGGCTCTGCTGACGCTTGACCGCTACATGGATTTCCACATTTTCACCAATGAACTGGGTGGAAATCCGATGATGTACGTCAACCTGTTCTGGGCCTGGGGTCACCCCGAGGTGTATATCCTGATTCTGCCGGCGTTCGGGATTTTCTCCGAAGTCATCTCGGCGTTCTCCGGCAAGAAACTGTTCGGCCACCACTCGATGATCTACGCCAGCGGCGCGATCTCGGTGCTGGGCTTCATGGTCTGGCTGCACCACTTCTTCACCATGGGTTCGGGTGCCAGCGTCAACGCCTTCTTCGGCCTGGCGACGATGCTGATTTCGATCCCCACGGGTGTGAAGCTGTTCAACTGGCTGTTCACCATCTACCAGGGCCGTCTGCGTTTCACCAGCCACGTGCTGTGGACCCTGGGCTTCATGGTGACCTTCGCCATCGGCGGCATGACCGGCGTACTGCTGGCCATCCCGGGTGCGGACTTTGTGCTGCACAACAGCCTGTTCGTGATCGCGCATTTCCATAACGTGATCATCGGCGGCGCTGTCTTCGGCTACATCGCCGGCTTCGCCTTCTACTTCCCGAAAGCGTTCGGCTTCAAGCTGCACGAGGGTTGGGGCAAGGCTGCATTCTGGTTCTGGATCTCAGGCTTCTTCGTCGCGTTCATGCCGCTCTATGCACTGGGCTTCATGGGCATGACCCGTCGTCTGAACGCCACTACCAACCCTGAATGGGTGCCGTACCTGTACGTCGCCATGTTCGGTGCGGTGATGATTGCCGTGGGTATCGCCTGCCAACTGATCCAGTTGTACGTCAGCGTGCGTGACCGCAAAAAGCCAGAGAACATGTGCGAACACGGCGACCCGTGGAATGCCCATACCCTGGAGTGGTCGACCTCCTCGCCACCACCGTTCTACAACTTTGCCGTGCTGCCGAAAGCGGACGTCATCGACCCGTTCACCGAAGCCAAGGAAAACGGTACCGCGTACCAGGCTCCGGCCAAGTACACGCCGATCCACATGCCCAACAACACCGCGACCGGTGTGGTCATGGGGGCACTGCTGACCGTGTTCGGTTTCGCGATGATCTGGCACATCTGGTGGCTGGCGATCGCCAGCCTGGTCGGCACCGTGGTGTATTTCACCATCCATGCCGCCCGTGACGATCAGGGCTACATGGTGCCGGTGGATGTCATCGAGCGCATCGAAGCCGAACAGCACAAACGTCTGGTCGCGGCCGGGAAAGTCCCAGCCACCGCCACCCGTGTTGAAACCTCGTTGGAACAGGCTTAAACCATGTCGAACTTAGTGACCACTGTTGGACACGCCCATGGTCATGACCATGGGCACGATGACCATCATCACGACTCGGGCGAGATGACCGTATTCGGTTTCTGGCTCTACCTGATGACCGACTGCATTCTGTTTGCGTCGATCTTCGCGGTGTACGCGGTGCTGGTTAACAACGTCGCCGGTGGCCCGTCGGGCCACGACATCTTCGAGCTGCCGTACGTGCTGGGCGAAACCGCACTGCTGTTGTTCAGCTCGATCACCTACGGCTTCGCCATGCTGGCGTTGTTCAAGGGCAAGAAGACCCAGGTACTGGGCTGGTTGGCCATGACCTTCCTGCTGGGCGCCGGCTTTATCGCCATGGAGATCAACGAGTTCCACATCCTGATCGCCGAAGGCTACGGTCCTAGCCGCAGCGGCTTCCTGTCCGGGTTCTTCACCCTGGTCGGCACCCACGGTCTGCACGTGACCAGCGGTCTGATCTGGATGGCGATCATGATGTACCAGGTCCACAAAAACGGCCTGACCGCCACCAACAAGACGCGCCTGAGCTGCCTGAGCCTGTTCTGGCACTTCCTGGACGTGGTGTGGATCTGCGTATTCACCGTTGTTTATCTGATGGGGACCCTGTAAATGGCTAACGCACATTCCCATGATGGCCATGACGCCGGCCACGGCAGCGTCAAGTCCTACGCCATCGGTTTCATCCTGTCGGTGATCCTGACCGTCATTCCATTCGGCCTGGTAATGTACCCGTCACTGCCCAAGAGCCTGACCTTGTGGATCATCCTGATCTTCGCCGTGGTCCAGGTATTGGTGCACCTGGTGTACTTCCTGCACCTGGACCGCTCTGCAGCCCAGCGCAACAACGTGGTCGCATTTGTCTTTGCCGCGATTGTGATTGTCCTGCTGGTCGGCCTGTCGTTGTGGATCATGTTCAGCATCCACACCAACATGATGGCGAAGTGAGGTAGACCCGATGTCGCTCAAGCACTTTATCCAAATCACCAAACCGGGGATCATTTTCGGTAACGTGCTTTCTGTGGCAGGCGGGTTCTTCCTGGCCTCGAAAGGGCATGTCGATCTGGCCATTTTCCTGGCCGCGATGATCGGCACTTCCCTGGTGGTGGCATCCGGTTGTGTATTCAACAACTGTATCGACCGCGACATCGATATCAAAATGGAGCGCACCAAGAACCGCGCCCTGGTCCAGGGCCTGATCCCGGTGCACCTGGCCCTGGCGTTCGCCACGGTACTGGGTGTGGCCGGTGTGGCGCTGCTGTACTGGGTGGCCAACCCGTTGGCCGCGCTGTTCGCGGTGATCGGTTTTGTCATCTATGTCGGTCTCTACAGCCTGTACCTCAAGCGCAAGTCGGTCCACGGCACGCTGGTGGGCAGTCTGTCGGGGGCGATGCCGCCAGTGATCGGTTACGTGGCGGTCAGCAACAGCTTCGACATGGCTGCGCTGACGCTGCTGGTGATGTTCAGCCTGTGGCAGATGCCGCATTCCTACGCCATCGCGATCTTCCGCTTCAACGACTACCTGGCCGCCTCGATTCCGGTGCTACCGGTCAAGCGCGGCATCCAGGTGGCCAAGAAGCACATCCTGCTCTACATCCTGGCCTTCCTCGTGGCGACCTTGATGCTGACCTTCAGCGGCTACGCCGGCATGAGCTACCTCGCCGTCGCCGCCGCCATGGGCATGTACTGGCTGTACATGGCCTGGACCGGCTACAAGGCAGTGGATGACACGGTCTGGGCACGCAAGCTGTTCGTGTTCTCGATCTTCACCATCACCGCCCTGAGCGTCATGATGTCCCTGGACTTCAAAGTGCCGAGTGAGTTGTTGCTGACTTACGCGCCTTAAGCTTCAGACGCTGCACAAAAAGCCCCGCCTTCGAGAGAAGCGCGGGGCTTTTTGTCTAGGTGGGGCATGGATTGGCTGTCATTCGTCGCAATAGATTTTGGTTTGTTGAACTATGCGCAATTTGCCTATAGTTTCTGCCATGCGTACCCTATTTTTTGAAACGACTACGTTCACCGCCACGGTTGGCCATTACCTGACTGACGATGAATATCGCGTGCTTCAGTCCTATATGCTGCAGCATCCAGAGGTCGGCGACGTCATGCCACGTACTGGCGGCTTTCGTAAGCTGCGCTGGTTCGATGAACGTCGTGGCAAAGGGAAGCGAGGTGGGTTACGAGTCATTTACTATTGGCTCATGAATGATCGTCAGTTCTGGATGTTCGCGATTTATGACAAGGACGAGTTGGAAAACCTGACCTCCGAGCAAGAGAAGACGCTCAAGCGCGCCATAGAAGCAGAGTTGAAAGCACGAGGTACCTTATGAATAAACGTGATCTGTTTTCCGAGATGATGCAAGGCGTCGGGGAGATGGCCGCTCAACGGGAGGGCAAGATTACCCTTCGTCAGATATCGATCGAAGACAAGCCGGTTCCCGAGGTGTCGGCGCAAGAAATCGTAGCGTTGCGCGACAAGCTCCATATGTCTCAGGCCGTTTTTGCCAAGAGCATCAGGACCAGTCCTGGCACCCTTAGAAACTGGGAGCAGGAGAAGTCCAAACCCAACGCCCAGGCAGCTCTTCTGATCAGGCTGGTCGAGAAGTTTCCAGATATGGTCGAGCGGCTCGCAGCTGTTTGAGGAGCTCCTCTCCATGAAAAAGCCCCGCCTTCGAGAGAAGCGCGGGGCTTTTTCATGAGCATTGCTCGGACTGCCGATGTTCCTGTGGGAGCGGGCTTGCTCGCGAATGCGGTGGGTCAGTTGACGGTGATGTTGGCTGACACGACGCCTTCGCGAGCAAGCCCGCTCCCACAGGTGCTTCGGCGAGCACCTAATCGCCAGGCGCCGCTGAGTCAGTGTGGGAGCGAGCCTGCTCGCGATGAGGCTGGCACCTTCACATCGATGCAAGCTGAACCACCGCTATCGCGAGCAGGCTCGCTCCCACAGGGTTCTGGCGGCCGAAAAAGAAGGCTTATTGCTGGGCGATGCTATAGCCGTCGAACGCCTTTTGCTGTTGCAGGGCGGTGACGATGCTTTTTCGGGTGACCGGTTGTTCGGTGCCGTCGTTGTCCAGGAAAATGTCATTTTCCAGCTCGGCCTGGTCGCCTTCGCCAACGAAACTGAAGCCCAGGAATTCGAAGGCCTCGCGGTCGACGTTCGGCTTGGAGCGTGGGGTACGCAAGGGCAGGGTGACGCTGATGCCGTCCTTGCTGATGACAAATACTTCGGCCTCTTTCTTGGGCCGCGAGGCTTTGCCTTTGCTGCCGCTCGGGTTGCTGATGGCCTGATGGGTCTGGTTCAGCACTTTCAGGGCCAGGCCATAAACCAGTTCCTGGAAGGCCGGATCGTCCTTGTAGCTGGACAGGATACGGCTGATGGGGAAGCGGCTGCTCAGGTCTTCCAGTGCCGCGAAATCGGCGGCTTCGGCGTCCTTGAGCTGCTTGAGCTGGCCCATCAGTTCGTAGGCCTTGTCATCGTCGAACGCGTCATGGGCCTGGCGGATGGCGTTGCGCAGCTCGCGGATCTGGTCGCTTTCGCGGTTCGACTGGAACGCATCGAGAACCATCTCACTGATGCTTTTGGCCTGAGGCAGATGCTGTGAAAGATTGATGGAGTTTTCGTATTCCGCTTTGGACGACAGAGTGACTACGGATTCAGCGGTATTGGAATCGGACATTGAAATTTCACTACTTCTGTTAGCTGGATGAGGCGGGAAAGGCGTTGAGCTTTTTTCCGGTCGCCTAATCTATTGGACCCGGGCGGCGTTGTCACGGTTGAACCGGTGGCAGGCCGGTATTTGTTGTTCAGGTACGCATCATTGGCAGATCACATTCTTGCCGGCCATCTTGGAGCGATACAACGCCTGGTCCGCCCGGTCCAGCAGCACGGTGTGCTGTTCATCCTCGCGCCGCTGGACCACACCGAAGCTCATAGTGACCTGGAAGTCGCCCACCGGCAGCAGATCGGACAGGCTCCGGCGAATGGTTTCGGCCATCAGGCAGGCGTTGGCCAGGGAGGTGTTGGGCAAAATCATGATGAATTCATCGCCGCCCCAGCGTACGAGCAAGTCGCCGTCGCGTTCGCAGCGTTTCACGGCCTGTACCACTTGCACCAGCGCCGCATCGCCGAAAGCATGACCGTAACGATCATTGATGTCCTTGAAGTCATCGACGTCCATGGCGATCAGTGACAAGGACTCGCGAAAGCGCTGGGCACGCTCGCAGGCCAGCGGCAGTGCCTGTTCGAGGCGATAGCGGTTGGCGATCCCCGTCAGGGCATCGGTTTCGGCGAGCCTGCGGTTTTCGTCTAGCTGGATCTGCAACTGGTGATTGACCCGGGACAGTTCCAGGGTGCGCTCCTGGATGACGGCTTCCAGCGATTTGTTGCGCCGTTCCAGTTGTTCGAACAGGCGCTTCTTGTCGTCAATGCTGCGATGGGCGCCGATCATCCGCGCCACCGTGCCGTCGGGGTTACGGGCGATCACATAGCCACGGTCCTCGATCCACATCCAAGAGCCGTCGCGTGTTCGACAGCGGTATTCGGCTTGATAGTGGTGGGAGCGTTGTTGCAGGTGGGCGTCGAACAAAGCCATCACCTGCGGATAATCATCGGGATGGATCACGCTTTCCCAAGTCAGCACGGTGTTGTCGAGTGAGTGAGGCAGATACCCCAGCATCGTGTACCAACCGGGGTTGCGGTAGACGAACCCGGTGTTGGCGTTCCAGTCCCAGATGCCATCGCTGACCAGCTCAAGGATGGTGTGCAGCACACTTTCGTCCAGACCGGACAGGTCGAGGCGCAGCATATCGATGTTCGAGGCGTCGCCCATCGTCGTTTCCTCAATCAGCCTTGATATCAAAATGCTTGTCCAAGGATGAAGAGTAGCTGATGGGGCGCGGGGGGCACTAGCGGGGGATATTCAGACGGGGTTTGCTTTTGTGGCGAGGGGATTTATCCCCGCTGGGTTGCGTAGCAACCCCAAGGCTGTCGGTTCACATGGCAGGTGAGTCGGGTTTGATGACTTTTGGGGCCGCTACGCGACCCAGCGGGGATAAATCCCCTCGCCACAACATCATTCGGCTTGGGTTTGGGGTTTACCCCATTGCTGCATCGCAAATTCGACAAAGCTGCGCAGCTTCGGCAGCCGGTAGCGATCCTGGGCATACATCAGGTTCATTGGGCGATGGGGAAGTTGATAGTCCTGCAGCAGCGCTACCAGATGACCTTCCTCCAGATCTTGGGCCACCAGTGCATCGGGAAGCATGACCACGCCCATGCCGGCCAGGGCCGTACGGTGCAGGCCCGAGGAGCTGTTGATCAACATCGGCCCGGTCACCGGCACCTTGATTTCACCTTCCGGCCCGTTGATGGGCCAATGATCCTGGGCGAAGCGCCACTCGTCGCCGGCCGAATAGGCGAATGACAGGCAGTCGTGCTGCTCCAGGTCGCCGGGTTTTCGCGGGGTGCCTCGGCGCGCCAGGTAGGCCTGGGATGCGCAGATGGTCAGGGTGTAATCCATCAAGGGGCGGGCGATCAGCTTCGGGTCGGGGGGGCCGAGACGGATGGCGACGTCGAAGCCGTGATCCAGCAGGTCCAGGCGTTGATTGGTCAGCACCACGTCGAGTTTGAGCTGGGGATGGAGCCGGCTGAATTCGGCCAGTGCCGGCGCAAGGCGTTCGGTGCCGAAGGTCAATGGTGCGGTGATGCGCAAGGTACCGGTGGGCTCGCCTTGCGTTTGCTCGGCCAGCCGTTCGGAGTCGGCCACCAGCCCTAGCACTTCCAGGCAGCGCTGATAGTAGGACGAGCCGAATTCCGTCAGGCGCTGGCGACGAGTCGTACGGTTGATCAGGCGCACCCCGAGGCGTTGCTCCAGCGCACGAAGGTGATTACCCACCATCGTGGTGGACATTTCGCACGCCTGGGCCGCCGCCGTCAGGCTCCCGGTTTCCACTACCTTGACGTAAACAGTCATTGCCTGGAACAGATCCATTATCAAGCCTGGCTTCTAAATGATTGAAGGAAAGCAGTGTTTATCCAGCAAGAGTGGCTAACCATACTGGAAAAAACCACCTGATGGAGCTTGAAGCCATGACCGCCGCCTGCCTGATGACCACCTACCAACCCCTGGCGCTGAATTTTACCCATGGGTTGGGTACGCGCCTGTGGGATCAGGACGGTCGCGAGTACCTGGATGCAGTGGCAGGCGTGGCAGTGACCAATGTCGGCCACTCCCACCCTCGGCTGGTGGCTGCCATCAGCGAGCAGGCTGGCCTGCTGCTGCATACGTCCAACCTGTACGGCATCGACTGGCAGCAACGGCTGGCACAAAAACTCACTCAGCTCTCAGCAATGGAGCGGGTGTTTTTTAACAACTCCGGTGCCGAGGCCAACGAAACCGCTCTGAAACTGGCGCGCCTGTATGGCTGGCACAAAGGTGTCGAGCAGCCGTTGGTGGTGGTCATGGAAAATGCATTTCACGGACGTACATTGGGCACCTTGTCCGCCAGTGATGGCCCAGCGGTGCGCTTGGGCTTCAATCGGTTGCCGGGGGACTTCATCAAGGTGCCATTTGGTGATCTGGCGGCGCTGGAACATATCCAGCAGGTCCACGGCGAGCGCATCGTTGCGGTCCTGGTGGAACCGATCCAGGGCGAAAGCGGCGTGCAACTGGCGCCGCCGGGCTATCTCAAGGCCTTGCGGCAACTGTGCACACGGCGCGCCTGGTTGCTGATGCTCGACGAGATCCAGACCGGCATCGGCCGCACCGGCCAATGGTTTGCGTTCCAGCACGAAGGCATCGCGCCGGACGTCATGACCCTGGCCAAGGGCTTGGGCAACGGCGTGCCCATCGGCGCCTGTGTGGCCCGGGGCAAAGCGGCCGAACTGTTTACGCCCGGCAGTCATGGCAGCACCTTCGGCGGCAATCCGCTGGCCTGTCGAGTCGGCTGCACAGTGCTGGACATCATCCAGGAGCAAGGTCTGCTGGACAACGCCAGGCATCAGGGTGAACAGTTGCTCAACCGGCTGACGGCTGAACTGGCGGACAACCCGAACGTGCTGGCGATTCGCGGCCAGGGGTTGATGATCGGCGTCGAACTCAAGCAGCCGGTCCGCGACCTGACTCTTTGCGCCGCACGGGACCACGGTTTGCTGATCAATGTCACTCGCGGCAAGACCATCCGTCTGCTACCGCCGTTGACGATCGATGGACGGGAAGTGGAGATGATCGTCAGGGGCGTGAGCCGGTGCCTGAAGATAGACTAGGCCAGGTGCGACATGGCTGGACGGAATTTTTGCCAATTGCCGCGTTCCAACGCCAGCCAGAGTCGATAGCCTAAGCTCTGACACTTCAGAACTAAAATACCAGGAGCATCTTCATGTTCACCTCGCGTCGCTTGATTGTTGTCGCAACCGCTGTGGCCCTGCTGTCCGGCTGCGCGTCGCCTAACCCTTATGACAACCAGGGGCAGGCCTCCACAGAGTCCTCCGGCATGAGCAAGACCGCCAAGTACGGCGGCCTCGGTGCATTGGCCGGTGCATTGGCCGGTGCGGCCATCGGTCACGATAACCGCGGCAAGGGTGCGTTGATCGGCGCTGCGGTCGTGGGGGCTTCCGCGGCCGGTTACGGTTACTACGCCGACCAGCAGGAAAAGAAACTGCGTGCCAGCATGGCCAATACCGGCGTTGAAGTGCAGCGCCAGGGCGACCAGATCAAACTGATCATGCCGGGCAACATCACCTTCGCCACCGACTCGGCGAACATCGCGTCCAGCTTCTACCAGCCGCTGAACAACCTGGCCAACTCCCTCAGGGAGTTCAACCAGAATCAGATCGAAATCGTGGGTTATACCGACAGCACCGGCAGCCGTCAGCACAACATGGATCTGTCTCAGCGTCGTGCACAGAGCGTGGCGACCTACCTGACGTCCCAGGGTGTCAGCGGCGCCAACCTGACCGCCCGCGGTGCCGGCCCGGATAATCCGGTGGCCAGCAACGCCGACGTCAATGGCCGTGCGCAAAACCGCCGTGTCGAAGTCAACCTCAAGGCCATTCCGGGCCTGCAATATCAGGCGCCGGCGCAGCAGGGGCAGACTTACCAGCAGTACCCATAACCGCTGGGCGGTAAATGAAAGGGGGCCCCTGAAAACAGGGGCCCTCTTTTTTGCGGCTAGCGTTTGGACCTTTGTGGCGAGGGAGCTTGCTCCCGCTGGGCTGCGAAGCAGCCCCCAAAATCTATCGACTCAATCCCCAGACACATCGTGGTGGCTGGTTTTGGGCCTGCTGCGCAGTCCAGCGGGAGCAAGCTCCCTCGCCACAACAGTGTTCACTTTAGTAGATAGGTTCAGTTCGCCTCTTTCACCGCACTGAGAAACGCACACGTGCGCTCCTGCTGCGGGTTTTCGAAGATCTGCGCCGGAGTGCCCTGTTCGTGGATCTGCCCTTTGTAGAAGAAGCACACCCGGTCGGCGAACTCCCGGGCGAAGCCCATCTGGTGGGTCACCATCAGCATGGTCAGGTTGTGCTCGGCCCCCAGTTTGCGGATCACATTCAGCACTTCACCACACAGTTCCGGATCGAGCGCCGAGGTCACTTCATCAAACAGCATCACCTTGGGTCGCATCGCCAGCGCCCGGGCAATCGCCACCCGTTGTTGCTGGCCGCCGGACAACTGCGAAGGGTAATGGTCGAGCTTGCTGCCCAGGCCCACCAGCTCCAGTAAATCGGCCGCGCGCTCCCGGGCTTCCTTAGGATTCATGCCCAGCACCTGCACGGGGGCCTCGATCACGTTTTGCAGCGCGGTCATGTGGGGGAACAGGTTGAAGCTCTGGAACACCATGCCGATCTTGCCGCGCACCCGGCGGATGTGCCGGTCGTTGGCCGGCACCAGCACGCCGTTGCGGTTGGGCATGTGGGTCAGGGAGTCATCTTCGATGCGGATCTGGCCCTGGTCGATGCCTTCCAGGGTCATCAGCACCCGCAACAATGTCGACTTGCCCGAGCCGCTGGGGCCGATGATCGCGACTTTTTCACCGGGCGCGACATCCAGGTTCAGATGGTCGAGTACCGTAAAGCTGCCATAGCTTTTGGTCACGTCCTGGAAACTGACAATCGGCCGGCACGGTGTCTGATCTTGCATGGCCGGGGCCTCCTGCTGCGACGCCAGCGTGCTGCGCCGGGACAAATCGGTGGGCGAGGACAGGGGTAAAGTCATTAGCGTAGCTCCATGCGCGTTTCAAGGCGCCGTACCAGATAGGCCAAGGCGAGGCTCAGGGCGAGGAAGAACAGGCCGACCATGGTGATCGGCTCCAGGTAACGGAAATGCTCGGAGCCGATGTTCTTGGCCTGCTGCATGATTTCCACCACAGTGATCGCCGACAGCACCGGCGTGTCCTTGAGCATCGCCACCAGGTAATTGCCCAGCGGCGGTATGATCGGCCGCAGCGCCTGGGGCAGGATGATGTTGCGGTAAGCGTTGTACGGAGCGATGTTCAGCGCCGTCACCGCTTCCCACTGCGCCCGCGGCACCGCGTCAAGGCCGCTGCGATAGACCTCGGCGATATAGCAGGCGTAGTGCAGGCCGATACCGAGGATGCCGACTTGCATCGCCGTCAGGCTCAAGCCGTAGTTAGGCAGCACGTAATAGAGGAAGTACACCTGGATCAGCAGCGGTGTGCTGCGGATGAACTCGATCACAGCGGTGGCCGGCCATGACAGCCAGATTTTTCGGCTGCGCCGACCAATTGCCAGGAACAGTCCCAGGACAATCGCGATCAGAAAACCGATCAGGGTGATGCCCACCGTGTTGAGGGAGGCGCGCAGCAAGTCCGGCAGGATCTGTGCGGCGTAGGACCAGTCGAACAGGGTCATGACAGACCTCCACGCATCCGGCCCCGGCTCAGTCGTCGCTCGACATGGCGCATGCCGAAGTTGATGGCTTGGGCAAGGATGAAATACATCACCAGCGCCAGGCTGAAGATCTCCAGTGTCTGGAAGGTTGCCTGATCCAGTTGCCGTGCTCGGAAGCTCAGGTCGGACAACGTGATCAACGACACCAGCGACGTGTTCTTCAGCAATTCGATCAGCAGGTTGGTGCCCGGGGGGATCGCCGCCAGCAGGGCCTGGGGCAGGATGATCCGTTTGAAACGCTTGAAACCACTGAAATTCAGCGCCGTGCAGGCTTCGTATTGCCCTTTGGCCACCGAGCTGATGGCGCCGCGCATGACTTCGGCACCATAAGCGCCGATGTGCAGGCCCAGGCCGACAATCGCCACGGCGTAGGGGCTCAATTCAATGTTGAACGGCGGCAGTGGCAGCACGAAGAACAACCAGAACAGTTGCACCAGCAGCGACGTGCCACGAAACACTTCGATGTAAGTGATGGAAAACCAGCGCAGCGCTCGCCATGGCGACAGTCGTCCCAGGGCCGCCAGTACCGCGCTGACAATTGCCAGCAGCGAGCCGAAAAAGGTCACCTGAAGCGTGACCCAGGCCCCTTGAATCAATAACGGAAGTAATTCGCCCATGGTTCAACCCGATATCCGATGAAGCAGGGAACAGGCATCACGCACCGCGCGTCATGCCTGTTTCGGCTATGGCTGAGCGCAGAGCTCGGCCGCGGTTTTGCTGGTCACGTTGGACTTGTCGAAACCGAACGGCGCAACGGCCTTGAGGTGTTCTTCAGAGCCTAGCCATTTCTTCAGCTCGGCATTGACCGCATCGCGCAGGTCTTTGTCTTCGGGGCGGAAGGCGAGGGCGCCGTAGCCAATGTGCGACGGGTCGTCCTTGAACTCGGTCATTGCCTCAACCTTGTCACCGCCCTTGCTGGCCAGGCCTTTCATGGTCAGTTGCGTGCCGACGGCAGCGTCCGCGCGCCCGGCGCGCACTGCTTGCAACTGCGCGGTGGTGTCGGGGACCTGGAGGATCTGCTCATCCTTGACCCCGGAATCCCGGGCGTAGGCCAGGTTCACCGTACCGGCCATGATTGCCAGCTTCACGTCCGGTTGTTTGGCGATGTCTTCATAGCTGTGGAGTTGCTTTGGATTACCCTTGGCCACGAGCAGGGCATCGGGCAACTGGTATTGCGGATCGGTGAACAACACCTGCTTGCAGCGCGCCGGGGTGATGTACATCCCGGCGGCAATCACATCGAAACGGCCGGCGCGCAGGCCGGGAATCAGCGAGCCCCATTCGGTGAGCACACCGTTGACCTGCTTGATGCCCATCTTGGCGAAGATGATCTTGGCGATTTCCGGTGATTCACCGGTGACAGTGCCGTCGGTTTCGGTGAAGGCGAACGGGGTTTCGTTGGCGTAGCCGATCCGGATGCTGCTGTTGCTTTTGACGGTATCGAGGGTGGCGGCGTGAACGCTGCCAGCCAGGCCAAGTACGGCACAGGTTATTAAGAGCCGACGCAGGGGCGCGCATGTGGCGGGAAGGAAATTGCTCATCGATAAAATCTCCTGTTTCTTGTGGATCCGTCGTTTGACGGCTCTGTGGTAGGAGGCAGTGTTACAAGAGCAAAGCGTACAGCGGCTGATCCGGCCATGGCCTGGAATCGGGAACGGCGCCGGTACAGGTCGATCCGGCTTTTTTGTCGGGGCGGTGAACCCGCCTGGATGACGACCTTGGACCGAGCATACAAAAGCCCCGGCACCGATTGTATTGCACTAGGACAATTGCTTTGTCGCGATTGTCGCGGGATGCTGTGCGCACCAGAACACACGCGGGTTGCAGCGTCATGGATAAGTGGAAATCAGCCTTGGACGTTGCCCGTAGCGGTGAGTCCAAATACAAGATTCTGGTACAGGCCATTGCCGACGATATCGAGCAGGGCTCCCTGGCCAATGACCAGCGCTTGCCGCCGCAACGGCAAGTGGCCGACGCCATGGGCATCAGTGTGCAGACTGTCACCAATGCCTACAAGGAGCTGGAGCGTCAGGGCCTGGTGCGCTGTGAAGTGGGACGCGGCAGCTTCGTTTCGCGGCGCATGAGCGACCGGGTCGCGACCTACATTCTCGATAGCCCCGAGCGTGCGCTGGTGGATTTTTCCATCACGCGAATCATGCACACCCGCGAGCACGACCAGTTTTGGCGCGACACCTGCCTTGAACTGAGCACCGAAGAAGACCAGCCGTGGATTCATGCTTTTCGTCCGATCGCAGGTTTTGAATCCCATCGCGAAGCGGCCGCTCAATGGATTGGCCGCCAAAGGTTGAAGGTTGATCGCAACGACATCTTGATCACCAACGGCGCGGCCCATGGGATCTTCCTTGCCCTCGCTTCCCTGGCCGGTCCCGATGATGTGGTGCTCTGCGAAGGGGTGACCGACCACGGGGTGATCGGCAATTCCCAGGTGTTGGGTTTTACCCTTAAGGGCCTGGAGATGGATCGCTATGGCATCGATCCTGAACACTTCGAGGACATGTGCAGCAACGAGCGCATCACTGCGCTGGTGTGTACGCCGAACCTGAACAACCCCACCACCAGCCTGATGCCCGACACCCGCCGGCGGGAAATCGCCGAGATTGCCCGGCGCTTTGGTGTGCACATCATCGAAGACGACGTGTACGGTCCGCTGCTGGACGAACGTCGTGCGCCGCCCATCAGCCACTACCTGCCGGAGCTGTCGTTCTATTGCACCAGCATGACCAAGTCGGTGCTCACGGGGCTGCGCATCGGTTATCTGGTGGTGCCCAAGCGCCTGGCGCTGCGCACCGAGAGCATCCTGCGGGTCAACAGCTGGATGGCCACGCCCATGGTGTCGGAAATTGCCGCCCGCTGGATCCGTGATGGCCGCGCCGAGTCACTGGTGCATTTGCAGCGCCGGCTGTTGGCCGGGCGCCAGGCGATGGTGACCGAGTACATGGGCGAGCATCTGCTGGGCCAGCATCCTCACGCCTTGAATGCCTGGATAGGCATCCCACCTCGGTGGGAGGTGGACAGCCTGGTGCGGGCGCTGCGGCACAAACACATCGCCGTGACCTCTCCCGACCCGTTCACCGTGCGCGGCACCCCCAAACCTCGAGCGGTGCGAGTATGCGTAGGCGCCGAATGCAGCGATGAGGAAATGCGCCATGCGCTGATCGGCATGCGCGAGATGTTTGACCAGTATCCGCAGGTGCATGATTTTTAACTGTGGGAGCGAGCCTGCTCGCGATAGCGGTGTAACAGCCAACAGAAACTGTGGCTGTACTGTCTCCATCGCGAGCAGGCTCGCTCCCACAGGGGATTTGTAGTGGTCGAGGATTTGGGGCCGGACAATCATTGATTAAATTGCCCTAGTACATTCATCACCACAATCCAGCCCTCTTAGACTGCGCCCAACACATCAGCTCGGGACGCGGTCATGGCAGTGTTGCAGCTACAGGATGTCTATCTCGCTCGCCAGCGCATCGAATCGCTGGTGCGGCGTACGCCCATGGAGCATTCCCCCAGCCTGTCACGGCTGATGGGGGTGGCGGTGTACCTCAAGCTCGAATCCCTGCAAATCACCGGCAGCTTCAAGCTGCGCGGCGCGACGAATGCCGTGGCCCAGCTCAGCCCCGAGCAACAGGCCTTGGGCGTGGTCACTGCATCGACCGGCAATCACGGGCGGGCGCTGGCCCATGCGGCTTCCCGGCAAGGGGTCAAGGCGATTGTCTGTCTGTCGAACCTGGTGCCGGCCAATAAGGTGCAGGCGATTCGCGATCTGGGGGCCGAGGTGTGCATCGTCGGCCAGTCCCAGGACGATGCCCAGCGCGAAGCCGAACGCATTGCCAGAGAGCAGGGTGCGACCTTCCTGCCGCCTTTCGACCATCCGGCGATCATCGCCGGCCAGGGCACCCTCGGCCTGGAGATCCTCGAACAACAGCCGGACGTGGCCCAGGTGCTGGTGCCGCTGTCCGGCGGCGGCCTGTTCGCCGGCGTGGCCCTGGCGCTCAAAAGTGCGAATCCGGCGATTCAGGTGCATGGCATCAGCATGGCCCGAGGCGCCGCGATGGATGCCAGCCTCGCCGCCGGGCAGCCGGTGGAGGTCGAGGAGTTGCCCACGCTGGCGGACTCCCTCGGCGGCGGCATTGGCCTGGATAACCGCTACACCTTCGACATGACCCGACAACTGAGCGATGACCTGCACCTGCTCTCAGAAGCTTCCATCGCCAACGCTTTGCGCCACGCCTATCACGAGGAACGCCTGGTGCTTGAGGGCGCTGCCGTGGTGGGCATTGCCGCTTTGCTCGACGGCCTGATCGAACCACGTGGGCCCATTGTGCTGGTGGTCAGCGGGCGCAACGTCGACACCGAACAACATGCCCGCGTACTCGCTGGGGCCCAGCAATAACCATCACCCGCAACGGAGCCAGCCATGAGTGAAGTCACCCTATTGAGCGAAGCGGATCTGCGCAGTTGCGTGGCCCTCGACCTGCCTAGCATCGACGCCATCGAACAGGCCTTCGTGCTGCTGGCAACGGCGGCCGTGGCGATGCCGCCGATCCTGCGGCTGGATATCCCCGAACATAACGGTGAGGTGGACGTGAAGACGGCTTACCTGCCGGGCCTGGAGCGGTTTGCGATCAAGGTCAGCCCGGGCTTTTTCGATAATCCGAAACTCGGCCTGCCCAGCCTCAACGGCATGATGATGCTGCTGTCGGCGCGCACCGGTCTGCTGGAGGCGCTGTTGCTGGACAACGGTTATCTCACCGCCGTGCGCACAGCCGCCGCCGGAGCGGTGGCGTCGCGCTGCCTGTCTCGCGAGCAGAGCCGCAGTGTCGCGTTGATCGGTGCCGGCGAGCAGGCCGCGTTGCAGCTTCAGGCGCTGCGTCTGGTGCGGCCCATCGAAGAAGTGCGGGTCTGGGCTCGCGATGCACAAAAGGCCCAAACCTTCAGTGCCGAGCTGGCGCGTGATACGGGGCTTTCGGTGACGCCGTGCACAACGGTCGACGCCGCGCTGGAAGGCGTCGACATTGCCATCACCTGCACCCCCAGTCGTGAGCCGCTGATCGAGGCTCGGCACCTGCATCCGGGCCTGCATATCACCGCGATGGGCTCGGACGCGGAACACAAGAACGAGATTTGCCCGCAGGCCCTGGCGGCCGTCGACTGCTACGTCGCCGATCGCCTGAGTCAGACCCGCGTGCTCGGTGAACTGCATCACGCCCTGGCGGCCGGTGTCGTTGGCGATGAGTCGGCGTTGATGGAGTTGGGCCAGGTGTTGGCGGGGCAGCGGGCCGGGCGAACCGATGAGGCGCAAGTCACCTTGTGCGACCTCACCGGCACCGGTGCCCAGGACACCGCCATTGCCAACCTGGCCTTCGAGCGGGCGCGGGCGGCGGGCAAGGGTTTCCCATTCGGTCGTTAACCGATTTTTTATTCGTGCGTCATTGATCAGAGGGCAGGTGGATGTCAGAGATAGTCGTCAATCTTCCGTTCCAGCGGGAGGAATACGCCCAGCGCCTGGCGAAGGTCCGCGTGGCCATGCAGGTCCAGGGCCTGGAGCTGTTGCTGGTCACCGATCCGTCGAACATGGCCTGGCTCACCGGCTATGACGGTTGGTCGTTCTACGTACACCAGTGCGTGCTGGTGGCGCTGGACGGCGAGCCCGTGTGGTTCGGTCGCGGCCAGGATGCCAACGGCGCCAAACGCACGGTGTTCATGCAGGCCGATAATATCGTCGGCTACCCGGACATCTACGTGCAGTCGCGCGAACGCCATCCCATGGACTACCTGTCCCGGGAAGTGATCACCGCGCGTGGCTGGGGTGGGCTGACCATCGGCGTGGAGATGGACAACTACTATTTCAGCGCCGCCGCGTACCTGTCGCTGCAAAAGCATTTGCCGCAGGCCAAACTGGTGGACGCGGTGGGGTTGGTGAACTGGCAGCGGGCGGTCAAGTCCCCCCAGGAAATCGCCTACATGCGCATCGCCGCGCGCATCGTCGAGAACATGCATGCGCGGATTCTGGAGCGGATCGAGCCGGGTATGCGCAAGAACGAACTGGTGGCCGAGATCTACAGCAGTGGCATTCTTGGGGCCGATGGCCATGGCGGCGATTACCCGGCCATCGTGCCATTGCTGCCCACCGGTGCCGACGCCAGCGCGCCGCACCTGACTTGGGACGATTCGCCGTTCGAGAAGGGCGCCGGGACTTTTTTTGAGATCGCCGGTTGCTACAAGCGTTACCACTGCCCACTGTCGCGCACCATCTACCTGGGCAAGCCGCCGCAACATTTTCTCGACGGTGAAAAAGCCGTGGTCGAGGGCATCGCCGCCGGCCTGGACGCGGCCAAGCCGGGCAACACCACGGGCGACATTGCCGTGGCATTTTTCAAAGTGCTGGAGAAGTTCGGCATCCATAAGGACAGCCGTTGCGGCTACCCGATCGGTATCAGCTATCCGCCGGATTGGGGCGAGCGCACCATGAGCCTGCGCCCCGGCGACACCAGCGTGTTGCAGCCGGGCATGACGTTCCACTTCATGCCGGGTTTGTGGATGGACGATTGGGGCCTGGAAATCACCGAAAGCATTCTGATCACTGAAACCGGCGTCGAGACGCTGTGCAACGTGCCTCGTCAATTGTTCGTGAAGGATTGAGCCATGACTGACTTGCCTGCCAATCCCATCAGCGCCACGGTCGATTTCAGCCGCGAGGGCGTACAGCACGGTTTTCTCAAGCTGCCGTATTCGCGAGACGATTCGGCCTGGGGCGCGGTGATGATTCCCATCACCGTGATCCAGCGCGGCAGCGGCCCGACGGCGCTGCTCAGTGGTGGCAACCACGGCGATGAGTACGAAGGCCCGGTGGCCCTGAGCAAACTGGCGCAGCGCCTGACCGCGCAAGAGGTGAGTGGCAGGGTGATTATCGTGCCGTTCATGAACACCCCGGCGTTCCATGCCGCTCGCCGTACCTCGCCCATCGACAAGGGCAACCTCAATCGCAGTTTTCCCGGCAAGCCGGACGGCACTGTGACCGAGAAAATCGCTGACTATTTCAACCGTACGTTGCTGCCTTTGGCCGACATCGTCCTGGACATTCATTCCGGTGGCCGGACCCTGGACTTCCTGCCGTTCGCCGCCTGCCACGTATTGCCGGACAAGCAGCAACAGGCCCGCTGCGAGGCGGGGATGCTGGCGTTCAATGCGCCGTATTGCATGCGCATGCTGGAACTGGACGCCGGGGCGATGTACGACACCGCCGCCGAATCCCAGGGCAAGGTGTTCGTCACCACCGAACTGGGCGGTGGCGGCTCATCGACGGCCCGCAGCGTGGCGATTGCCGAACGCGGGGTACGCAACCTGCTGATCCACGCCGGCATCCTGCGCGGCGAGATCGAGCTACAGCCATCGTTGATGCTCGACATGCCCGATGCCAGTTGCTTCATCGCCAGCGAACACGACGGCCTGCTGGAAATGTGCCGCGACCTGGGTGACCACGTGACCGGGGGCGAGGTGGTGGCGCGCATCTACGACGCCACCCGCAGCGGCGTCGCCCCCGTTGAATACCGCGCCGCCCGCAGCGGCCTGCTGGCGGCCCGGCACTTTCCGGGGCTGGTGCAATGCGGCGATACGTTGGCGGTGATTGCGGATGTGTTGGCTTGATACACCTCAACTGACACACCACCCCGTGGCGAGGGAGCTTGCTCCCGCTCGGCTGCGAAGCAGTCGTCGCTTTTTGGCCTGGGCCAGACGGAACCGAGATTGGGGCCGCTGCGCGGCCCAGCGGGAGCAAGCTCCCTCGCCACAGGGGTGGTGTGATACCTGAATTGCCTGGAGAGCCCGGCCCATGCACAAGCTCGACCGCTATGACCTCAAGATCCTGCAGATCCTCGCCGAGGACGGGCGGATCACCAAGTCGAGTCTGGCCGAGGCGATCAACCTTTCGGTGACGCCGGCCTGGGAGCGGGTGCGCAAGCTGGAAATGGCAGGGTTGATCACCGGCTATCGGGCGCAGATCGACTGGGGCGCGGTCTTCAAGCGTCAACAGGTGCTGGTGGAAATCACCCTGGCCCGACACACCGCCCAGGACATGCGCCGCTTCGAGCAGCGCATGGCCGCCGCGCCGCAAGTCGCGTTCTGTTACGCCACCGGAGGCGGGGTGGATTATCTGGCGATGATCCAGTCTCCGGATATCGATCACTACCAGCGCTTTGTCGATCAACTGCTGCTCGAAGACCTCGGTATCGAGCGCTACTTCACCTATATCGTCACCAAAACCATCAAGACCAGCGGCGCCTTGCCGGCGGAGCTGGCGCCGTCAACCTGAGCACCGCAGAAATCACTTTTGCAGCCCCTTGTTTCAGAAAAAACCAAGGAATGACCCCCGGCAAACACCCGATTACCCAAGCGCCGCTGCCCTAGCATGGTTCCACGCACACGGTTTGGAGTGAACGTCATGACTTATCAACATCCGCTGCTGTTCAAAGCACTCTGCTACATCGACGGCCAGTGGGTTCACAGCGACAGCGGCCACAGCATTGCCGTGCACAACCCCGCCACCCGCACGGTGATCGGCCACGTGCCGATGCTTGATCAGCCGCAGATTGTCGCGGCGGTGGATGCGGCCCAGCAAGCATTCCCGGCCTGGCGTGAACAGAGCCTGGACGCCCGGGGCAAGATTTTACGACGCTGGGCGGCGTTGATCGTCGAACACAGCGAAGACCTGGCGCGGATCCTCAGCCTGGAGCAGGGCAAATCCCTGGCCGAGTCCCGGGGTGAAATCGCCTATGCCGCAAGCTTTATTCCCTGGTTCGCTGAAGAAGCCCGGCGCCTGTACGGGCAGAATATCCCCAGCCATATTCCCGACGCTCATTTGGGTACGATCAAAGAACCGGTGGGTGTCTGCGCACTGCTGACACCCTGGAATTTTCCGTCGGCGATGATCACCCGCAAGGCCGCCGCCGCCCTGGCTGCCGGTTGCACCGTGGTCATCAAGCCGGCTCACGAAACCCCGTACTCGGCCCTGGCCTTGGCACAACTGGCCGAGGAAGCAGGGTTCCCCGCCGGGGTCTTCAATGTGGTGCTGGGCGAGCCGCAGATGACCATGGAAACCCTGGTCAAGGATCGCCGTGTCCGCTCAGTGAGTTTCACCGGCTCGACTCGGGTCGGCAAACTGGTGCTGCAAGCCGCCGCCCATGATGTGAAGAAGGTCGCCCTGGAGTTGGGCGGCAACGCGCCGTTCATTGTCTGCGCCGATGCTGACCTGGCGCTGGCGGTGAAAGTCGCCGTGGAGGCGAAATTCCAGACCTCGGGCCAGGATTGCTGCGCGGCGAACCGGATTATGGTCCAACGTCCGGTTTATCAGGCGTTCCTCAGCCGTTTCGCCGCCGCGGTACGGGCGTTGCGGGTCGGCCCGGCCATGGTGGATCAGCAGGAGCAGGACGTGGACGTCGGCCCGTTGATGCACCAGGCCGCGCTCGATGTGACTGTCGACCGGGTTACCGATGCACTGGCCCTTGGCGCCCAGCGCCTGGTCGGTGGTGAAGCCCATGCCCTGGGCGGGTTGTTCTATCAGCCGACCGTGTTGGCTGATGTCACACCGCAAATGCGCATCTACCGCGAAGAAAATTTCGCGCCCATCGCCGGGGTGATGCCATTCGACACCCTGGATGAAGCCATCGAAATGGCCAATGACACCGAATACGGTCTGGCAGCCTATATTTGCTCCAACCGCCTGGACCTCATTTATCCACTGATTCGCCGTCTCGACCACGCCATGGTCGCGGTTAATGGCGTCAAGTTTACCGGCCATCCGATTCCCTTCGGTGGCATGAAAGCCTCGGGCCTTGGCCGCGAGGGTGGCAGCGAGGGCTTCGAGCCCTTCGTCGAAACCAAATACTTTTGCCTGCACCATCAAGGCCAGTTCCCAGGAGAGCCCGCATGAGCCAAGAACTCAATACTCTGTTTGAACAAGACCGCGCGCATTTTATGCACCCGTCGACCCACGCCCACGACCATGCCAGTGGTGCGCTCAAGGGCCGGATCATCAAAAGTGCATCGGGCATCCGCATTCGCGACCATGAAGGCCGTGACTTCATTGACGCTTTTGCCGGCCTCTACTGCGTGAACATCGGTTACGGCCGCACCGAAGTGGCCGATGCCATCTACAAGCAGGCCAAGGAATTGGCCTACTACCACACCTACGTCGGCCACTCGAGCGAGGCGATCATCGAACTGTCCAGTCGCATCATGAACTGGGCGCCAGAAGGGATGAAGAAGGTCTACTACGGCCTGTCCGGTTCCGATGCCAACGAAACCCAGGTCAAACTGGTGCGTTACTACAACAACGTGCTGGGCCGGCCGCAGAAGAAAAAAATCATCTCCCGCGATCGTGGCTACCATGGTTCGGGCATCATGACCGGCAGCCTGACCGGGCTTGCGACCTTCCACCAGCATTTCGACCTGCCGGTGGAAGGGGTCAAGCACACCGTATGCCCCCACTGGTATCGCAAGGCCCCGGCGGGCATGGACGAAGGGACGTTCGTGCGCTACTGCGCCGATGAGCTGGAAAAAATGATCCTGGCTGAAGGGCCGGACACCGTGGCGGCGTTCATTGGTGAGCCACTGATGGGCACGGGCGGCATCATTGTTCCTCCGGCCGGTTATTGGGACGCGATCCAGGCGGTGTTGAAGAAGTACGATGTGCTGTTGATTGCCGATGAAGTGGTCTGCGCGTTCGGCCGCCTGGGTTCGAAGATGGGCAGTCAGCGCTACGGCATGAAGCCGGACCTGATCACCACCGCTAAAGGCCTGACCAGCGCGTATGCACCGTTGTCGGCGGTGATCATCGGGGAAAAAGTCTGGAGTGTGATTGAAAAAGCCTCCCAGACCGAAGGCGCCATGGGGCACGGCTGGACCTATTCCGGACACCCGATTTGCGCGGCGGCGGCACTGGCCAACCTCGACATTCTCGAGCGGGAAAACCTCACGGCCAACGCCGAGGATGTCGGCGGCTACCTGAACCGCCGGCTGCGTGAAAGCCTCGAAGGCCATCCGCTGGTGGGTGAAGTGCGCGGTGACGGCATGCTCGCGGCGGTGGAGTTCATGGCTGATCGCGAGCAACGCAGCGCTTTTGATCCAGCGCTGAAAGTCGGCCCCAGGGTCTCGGCCGCTTGCCTGGAACGCGGCATGATCGCCCGCGCCATGCCCCATGGTGACATCCTGGGCTTCGCCCCGCCACTGATCCTGACCCGCGAAGATGCGGACCTGATCGTCGACATCACCAAAGGCGCCATCGATCAGGTGGCGGGTGAAGTATTGGCTTGAGATTTGTGGTGAGCGCGAAATTTTTGAATATCTGCGATCCAGTGTGGGAGGGGGCTTGCTCGCGAAAGCGGTCTGAAGTCAATCGATAATGGTGGATGTGCCACCGCCTTCGCGAGCAAGCCCGCTCCCACAGGAGATTTTCGGTGGTCGCAGGATTTGTGTTCCCCACGGCCAAAGTGTGGGAGCGAGCCTGCTCGCGATAGCGGTCTGTCTGAGACGGTGATGGTGAATGTGCCGCCGCCATCGCGAGCGGGCTCGCTCCCACAGGAGATTTTCGGTGGTCGCAGGATGTGTGTTCACCACGACCAAAGTGTGGGAGGGGGCTTGCTCGCGAAAGCGGTCTGAAGTCAATCGATAATGGTGGATGTGCCACCGCCTTCGCGAGCAAGCCCGCTCCCACAGGGGATCTGCGGTGATTTGAAGAGCCAATAAAAAGCCCGCCTGATCATGCGATCAGGCGGGCTTTTTGGTGTCGCTTGAAAATTACTTCTTCAAACCGTAATGCTCATCGAGCATGCCGGGCGAATTCGGGGATTTGGGGGCGTAGTCCCGTGGTGGTTCCTGGACCTCTTTTGGCGGGGTCAGGCGTTCCCGTGGCGTCTGCGCCGCATCAGTGTGCAGGGCGGCCAGCAAGCGTTGGCGAGTCTGCTCGTCGAGGGCCAGGCGATTGGCGCCCTCGGACAAATGATCCTGGACGTCCTGGTAGCTCTGGGTGAGTTTTTTCACCAGAGAAGCGGTGCTGTTGAAGTGAGTGACCACTTCATTCTGATAACTGTCGAAACGTTCCTGAATGTCGTCCAGCTGACGTTGCGTGCTGTTAGGCACCGCATTGGGCAGCAGTCGGGCAAGCAGGAATCCAATGGCGACACCGGCAACCAGGGCAAGAGTCGGCAACAGCCAAACTAAGAGCGAGTGTTCCACGAGTCCTTCCTCTATAAACGGCTTTGCTTTACGTTAACGGCTCGGACCTGCGCTGTATACCGCGAAGAACATCGCAATCATGCCAGGCACAGACTTTTAGCTAGACGAGTCGACCCTATTCGGGGTCACGGAGTTCTTTCCCTTGCTTATGCGCGAAACCCCTGTAGTCATCGATGGCCCCGTGGGCCAACTGGAAGCCTTGTACCTGGACAGCGAAGCGCCCCGTGGCCTGGCGCTGATCTGCCACCCTAACCCGGTGCAGGGCGGGACCATGCTCAACAAAGTCGTCTCGACCCTGCAACGCACTGCCCGTGATGCTGGCCTGGTTACGTTGCGTTTCAATTATCGCGGCGTCGGCGCCAGTGCCGGTAGCCATGACATGGGCACCGGCGAAGTCGACGACGCCCAGGCCGCAGCCGATTGGCTGCGGGAAAAATACCCGCAACTGCCGCTCACCCTGTTCGGTTTTTCGTTTGGCGGCTTCGTTGCCGCAAGCCTTGGCGGACGTCTGGAAGCCCAGGGCCAACCACCCAAGCACCTGTTCATGGTGGCCCCGGCGGTGATGCGCCTGGACGCGCAATCGCCTTTGCCAATGAGCGGCGAGTTGACCGTGATCCAGCCCGAAACCGACGAAGTGGTCGATCCCCAACTGGTTTACCAATGGTCGGACGCGCTCCAGCGCCCCCATGAGCTGCTGAAAGTGGCAGAATGCGGACACTTTTTCCATGGCAAGCTGACCGATCTCAAGGATCTGCTCCTGCCGCGCCTCTCGAATTGACAGCAGTCTGACAAGCGATAACCCATGACGACTCGTACCCGCATCCTGACCGGCATCACTACCACCGGCACCCCGCACCTGGGCAACTACGCCGGCGCTATCCGACCGGCGATCCTCGCCAGCCGCGACAGCAACGCCGATTCGTTCTACTTCCTGGCCGACTACCACGCCTTGATCAAATGCGATGACCCGCTGCGCATCCAGCGCTCGCGCCTGGAAATCGCCGCGACCTGGCTGGCCGGTGGCCTGGATGTGGACCGCGTGACCTTCTATCGCCAGTCCGACATTCCCGAAATCCCGGAACTGACCTGGCTGCTGACCTGCGTCGCCGCCAAGGGCCTGCTCAATCGCGCCCACGCCTACAAGGCTTCGGTGGACAAGAACGTTGAGGCCGGCGAAGACCCGGACGCAGGCATCACCATGGGCCTGTACAGCTACCCGGTGCTGATGGCCGCGGACATCCTGATGTTCAACGCTCACAAGGTGCCGGTCGGTCGCGACCAGATCCAGCATGTGGAAATGGCCCGCGACATCGGCCAGCGCTTCAACCATCTGTTCGGCCAGGGCAAGGAGTTTTTCACCATGCCCGAGGCGCTGATCGAAGAAAGCGTCGCCACGCTGCCGGGCCTCGATGGCCGCAAGATGTCCAAGAGCTACGACAACACCATCCCGTTGTTCAGCAGCGCCAAGGACATGAAGGACGCGATCTCGCGGATCGTCACCGACTCCCGCGCGCCAGGGGAAGCGAAGGATCCGGACAACGCCCACCTGTTCACCTTGTTCCAGGCCTTCGCCACGCCGGCGCAGTCCGACGAGTTCCGCAGCGAGCTGTTGCAGGGCCTGGGTTGGGGCGAAGCCAAGAACCGCCTGTTCCAATTGCTCGACAGTGAACTGGGTGAGCCCCGCGAACGTTATCACCAGTTTATCGACCGCCCGGCGGACCTTGAAGACATCCTGCAACTGGGCGCGAATAAAGCCCGGGCCGTGGCTACACCGTTCCTCAACGAACTGCGCGAGGCCGTTGGCCTGCGTTCGTTTGTCAGCCAGGTTCAGGTGGCGACCAGCACGAAAAAGAAGGCGGCCAAAGCCGCGCGCTTTGTGAGCTTTCGTGAAGACGACGGCAGTTTCCGCTTCCGTCTGCTGGCCGCTGATGGCGAGCAATTGGTGTTGTCGCGCAACTTTGCCGATGGCAAGACTGCGGGTCAGGTCACCAAGCAACTGCAAGCCGGCCAGCCACTGGACGTGCGCAGCGACGAGCTGAGTTTCAGTGTCTGGCTCGACGGCGCATGTGTGGCCGACAGTCCGGCTTTTGCGGACAGCGCCGCTCGGGACGCTGCCATCGACGCGCTGCGCGTTGCCCTGACGCCTGTTCAGGACTGATCCAGGCGTATTCCGACCATCGGCTCGAATAAGGGCCGATTGCCATTCCTGCGGGCCGTCGCTACAGTGACGGCCCGTTTTTGTTGCCTTGCTAACGAATATGACGCCCCTAGAACGATATCAAGCTGATCTGAAACGCCCGGAGTTCTTCCACGACGCAGCCCAGGAAACGGCAGTGCGGCATTTGCAGCGCCTGTACGACGACCTGGTCGCCGCGTCGAACAACAAGCCGGGCTTGTTGGGCAAACTGTTCGGCAAGAAGGTCCAGGTCCCGGTCAAGGGCCTGTATTTCTGGGGCGGTGTGGGCCGTGGCAAAACCTACCTGGTAGACACTTTCTTCGAGGCGTTGCCGTTCAAGGAGAAGACGCGCACGCACTTTCACCGCTTCATGAAGCGCGTGCATGAAGAGATGAAGACCCTGGGCGGCGAGAAGAATCCGCTGACCATCATCGCCAAGCGGTTCTCTGACGAGACCCGGGTGATTTGCTTCGATGAGTTTTTCGTTTCCGACATCACCGACGCCATGATCCTTGGCACCTTGATGGAAGAGTTGTTCAAAAACGGCGTGACCCTGGTCGCCACCTCGAACATCGTGCCGGACGGCCTTTACAAGGATGGCCTGCAACGCGCGCGCTTCCTGCCGGCCATTGCGCTGATCAAGGAACACACCGACATCGTCAACGTCGACAGCGGTGTGGACTATCGCCTGCGCCATCTGGAGCAAGCGGAGCTGTTTCACTTCCCCCTGGACGCCGAGGCTGAAGAAAGCCTGCGCAAGAGCTTCCGTGCCCTGACGCCGGAATGCACCCAGGCGGTAGAAAACGATGTGCTGGTCATCGAGAATCGCGAGATCCGCGCCGTGCGTACTTGCGATGACGTGGCCTGGTTCGACTTTCGCGAACTGTGCGATGGCCCTCGTAGCCAGAACGACTACATCGAGCTGGGCAAGATCTTCCACGCGGTACTGCTCAGCAACGTGGAGCAAATGAGCGTCACCACCGACGACATTGCCCGCCGGTTCATCAACATGGTCGACGAGTTCTACGACCGTAACGTGAAGCTGATCATTTCGGCCGAAGTCGAACTCAAGGATCTCTACACCGGCGGTCGCCTGACCTTTGAGTTCCAGCGAACCTTGAGTCGTTTGCTGGAAATGCAGTCCCACGAATTCCTGGCGCGGGCGCATAAGCCGTAATCCGGTTCGGATAAAAGAAAGGCCTGCAATTGCAGGCCTTTTTTGTGCATGAAGTTCTAGAGTTCACAACATAACCCCTGTGGGAGCGAGCCTGCTCGCGATAGCGGTGTATCAGTCAACATCAATGCTGGCTGACCCACCGCTATCGCGAGCAGGCTCGCTCCCACATTGGGCTGCGTCAACCCTTGATTCACGCCGCCTGCTGAAACTGCTGCCGATACTGGTTCGGCGACAACTCGGTATGTTGGCGGAACAGCCGTGCGAAGAAGCTCGCATCGTCGTAGCCGACTTCATAGCTGATGGTCTTGATGCTTTTGCGGCTGCCGGATAACAAGCCCTTGGCCGTTTCTATCCGTAGCCGTTGCAGGTAATGCAGCGGTTTGTCCCCCGTGGCGGTCTGGAAGCGGCGCATGAAGTTGCGGATGCTCATGCCGTGCTCCCGGGCGACATCCTCGAAACGGAATTTGTCGGCGAAGTGTTCTTCGAGCCAGTGCTGGATCTGCAGGATGATCACATCCTGGTGCAGTTTCTGACCGCCGAAGCCGATTCTTCCCGGTGAGTAGCTGCGCTGCACTTCATACAGAATGTCCCGTGCCACGGCCTGGGCCACATTGGCGCCGCAGAACCGTTCGATGAGGTAGATGTAGAGGTCGCAGGCCGAGGTCGTGCCGCCGGCGCAGAACAGATTGTCGGCGTCGGTCAGGTGCTTGTCCTGGTTCAGGTGAACCTGAGGGAAACGCTCCTTGAAGGCATTGAAGAAACGCCAGTAGGTGGTGGCCTCCTTGCCATCGAGCAGCCCGGCCTCGGCCAGCCAGAACACCCCGGTGGCCTCGCCGCAGAGCACTGCACCACGGGCATGCTGTTCCCGCAGCCAGGGCAGGACTTGTGGATAACGTTGGCAGAGGGTGGCGAAATCATCCCAAAAGGCCGGGAGGATGATCACATCGGTATTTTCCAGGCCGCCGTCCACCGGCATGATCACGTCGCTGAAGCTGTTCACCGGTTTGCCGTCGGGGCTGACCAGCCGGGTTTCGAACGCCGGTGTCAGGCCGTGGCCCAGTTGTTTGCCGTAGCGCAGGCTGGCCAGGTGGAAAAAGTCCTTGGCTTGCATGAGGGTGGAAGCGAAAACCCGGTCGATAGCCAGGATGCTGACGCGCCGCAAGGGCGTGGAGACGTGCTTGGACATAGTTGATCTTTATTTTTATAGGGGAAAGTGGTCACCAGACGGCTGGATCGTCTTATTTTTTGTCGGATGTGTCCAGTGTCCTGTCATCCCCCGCAGGCTTAGGCTCTGTTTGATAACCCCACCGAACAATAATGAAAAGGTGCGCCATGATCCCAAGAACCCTGTTCAGTCCCGAGCACGAACTGTTTCGCGACAGCGTACGAACCTTCCTCGAAAAAGAAGCGGTGCCGTACCACAGCCAGTGGGAAAAACAGGGGCATGTGGACCGTCAGTTGTGGAACAAAGCGGGGGAGGCGGGGATGTTGTGCTCGCATCTGCCGGAAGCTTATGGCGGGCTCGATGCCGATTTTCTCTACAGCACTGTGGTGATTGAAGAAATCGGACGGCTGGGGCTGACAGGCATCGGTTTCTCGCTGCACTCCGACATCGTCGCACCTTACATCCTGCACTACGGCAGTGAAGCACTGAAACTCAAGTACCTGCCCAAGCTGGTGTCCGGTGAGATGGTCACGGCCATCGCCATGACCGAGCCGGGGGCCGGTTCCGACCTGCAAGGCGTAAAGACCACGGCGGTGCTGGACGGTGATGAATACGTCATCAACGGCTCGAAGACCTTCATCACCAACGGCTTTCTGGCCGACCTGGTAATCGTGGTTGCCAAGACCGATCCGAAGGCCGGCGCCAAAGGCACCAGTCTGTTCCTGGTAGAGGCGGGCACGCCCGGCTTCGAAAAAGGCAAGCGCCTGGAGAAGGTCGGAATGAAGGCCCAGGACACCTCGGAACTGTTCTTCCAGGATGTTCGCGTGCCAAAGGAAAACCTGCTCGGGCAGGCCGGGATGGGCTTCGCCTATCTGATGGAGGAATTGCCCCAGGAGCGTCTGACGGTGGCGATTGGCGGCCTGGCGTCGGCCGAAGCGGCGCTGCAATGGACGCTGGACTACACCCGTGATCGCAAGGCTTTCGGTAAATCCATCGCCGACTTCCAGAACACCCGTTTCAAACTGGCGGAAATGGCGACCGAGATCCAGATCGGCCGGGTTTTCGTCGACCGTTGCCTGGAACTGCACCTGCAAGGCAAGCTCGACGTGCCGACGGCGGCGATGGCCAAGTATTGGGGCACTGACTTGCAATGCAAGGTGCTCGACGAGTGCGTGCAACTGCACGGCGGTTACGGGTTCATGTGGGAATACCCGGTCGCCCGGGCGTGGGCCGACGCGCGGGTGCAGCGGATTTATGCCGGGACCAATGAGATCATGAAGGAGATCATTGCGCGGTCGCTTTGATGTCGTAGTGACTGTTAGACCGCTATCGCGAGCAGGCTCGCTCCCACACTGGCTTTATGTTTGACCACAATATTGTGATCGACACAGAGCTCATGTGGGAGCGAGCCTGCTCGCGATGGGGTCTATGGACTGATCAAGGCGCCGGGTTCGGATGGTCCTTGTGAATCGCCTCAATCCCCGCCAGCACTTCATCCGAGAGTTTCAGGTCGAAGCTGGCGATGTTGCTGTCCAGTTGCTCAAGGGTCGTGGCGCCGATGATGTTGCTGGTCACGAACGGTTGCCCAGTGACAAACGCCAGGGCCATCTGCGCCGGGTCCAGGCCGTGTTCCCGCGCCAGGGCCACATAACGGCTGCACGCCGCTTCCGATTGTGGATTGAAATAGCGCATGAAGCGGCTGTAGAGCGTCAGGCGGCCCTTTGCAGGCCGTGCGCCACCTTCGTACTTGCCCGACAGCATGCCGAACGCCAATGGCGAATAAGCCAGCAGGCCACACTGCTCGCGGATGGCGATTTCCGAAAGCCCGATCTCGAAACTGCGGTTGAGCAGGTTGTAGGGGTTCTGGATCGACACTGCCCGCGGCCAGCCACGGGCTTCGGCCAGGGCGAGGAATTTCATGGTGCCCCACGGCGTTTCGTTGGACAGGCCGATGTGGCGGATCTTGCCGGCCCGGACCTGCTCGTCCAGGGCTTCAAGGGTTTCCTCCAGCGGGGTGAAATCTTCGTCGGCCTTGTGCTGGTAGCCCAATTGGCCAAAGAAATTGGTGCTGCGCTCCGGCCAGTGCAGTTGGTAGAGATCGATCCAGTCGGTTTGCAGACGCTTGAGGCTGGCGTCCACCGCTTCGACGATATGGCGACGGTTGTGCTTGAGGTTTTTGTCGCGGATGTAGTCGATGGTGTTGCCGGGGCCTGCGATTTTGCTCGCCAGGATCCAGTCCGCGCGGTCGCCGCGGCGCTTGAAGTAGTTGCCGATGTAGCGTTCGGTGGTGGCGTAGGTCTCGGCCTTGGGCGGCACCGGGTACATCTCGGCGGTGTCGATGAAATTGATCCCGGCACCCTTGGCGCGTTCGATCTGGGCGAAGGCCTCCGCCTCGCTGTTCTGCTCACCCCAGGTCATGGTTCCGAGGCACAGGGCGCTCACGTTTAGATCGGTACGGCCTAGCTGGCGATAATCCATCGGGAACTCCTTGGGCAAAACAATCATAAAAGCAGGTTGAATTATTTTTCGCAATCTGCATAATTGCGCACCTCTTTCTGCAGTGGAAGTGATGCGCCGCCGCCGAAGAATCTTGCCGTTGAACGGACGCGCCGACCCGAGCCCCCGAAAGCGTCTGTATCCGGCTGCCTTTGACTTGTCAAAGTACGCACTATTCAGTAAGATCCGCCGTCTAATTTACAGGGCGGCCCCTGAGGCTATAAAGAATGAAAACTTTTACTGCTAAACCGGAAACAGTAAAGCGCGACTGGTTTGTCGTCGACGCTGCTGGTCAGACCCTGGGTCGTCTGGCCACCGAAATCGCGAGCCGTCTGCGTGGCAAGCACAAGCCTGAGTACACCCCTCACGTCGACACCGGTGACTACATCGTCGTCATCAACGCTGAGCAAGTACGTGTTACTGGCGCTAAAACCACTGACAAAATGTACTACTCCCACTCCGGTTTTCCTGGCGGCATCAAGTCGATCAACTTCGAAAAGCTGATCGCCAAAGCCCCTGAGCGCGTGATCGAGACCGCGGTTAAAGGCATGCTGCCTAAAAACCCACTGGGTCGCGACATGTATCGTAAGCTGAAGGTTTATGCGGGCGCTGCTCACCCTCATACTGCTCAGCAGCCCCAAGAACTGAAGTTTTAACGGAATAGTTCATTATGTCGGCGACTCAAAATTACGGCACTGGCCGTCGCAAGACTGCAACCGCACGCGTTTTCCTGCGTCCGGGTACTGGTAACATCTCCATCAACAACCGCTCCCTGGATAACTTCTTCGGCCGCGAAACTGCCCGCATGGTAGTTCGTCAGCCGCTGGAACTGACCGAGACCGTCGAAAAGTTCGACATCTACGTCACTGTTATCGGTGGTGGTGTAAGTGGTCAGGCTGGCGCAATCCGCCACGGTATCACTCGCGCCCTGATGGATTACGACGAAACTCTGCGCGGTGCACTGCGCAAAGCCGGCTTCGTAACTCGCGATGCTCGTGAAGTTGAACGTAAGAAAGTCGGTCTGCGTAAAGCGCGTAAGCGTCCGCAGTACTCGAAGCGTTAATTTCGCTTTTGCGTTCAAAAGGCGCCCAGTTCCTCACGGAGCTGGGCGTTTTTTTATGGGCAAAAAAATTATGCTGTGACAACTTGCCACATTCGTGAAGCCCCTATACTGCAAGGCTTGGCGGTTGAGCTGCTTGGTAATTACCTTGTCAGAACTGGGGCTTTTCATTACCATTCGGCAAAATTTTTATAAGTTCAGATTTTTACTTAGTAGACGCCTGATTTAACAGGCCACAAAGCTGATGGGAGAGGACTGAATGAGCAATGACGGCGTGAATGCAGGCCGGCGTCGCTTCCTGGTAGCAGCCACATCCGTGGTGGGTGCTGCAGGAGCGGTGGGGGCTGCGGTCCCGTTCGTGGGGTCATGGTTTCCCAGTGCCAAGGCGAAAGCCGCAGGTGCACCGGTGAAAGTGGATGTCAGCAAGATCGAGCCAGGCCAGCAGATGATTGCTGAGTGGCGCGGTCAGCCGGTGTTCATCGTCCGCCGTACAGAGGAAATCCTGGGGAATCTGAAAAAGATCGAGGGTCAGCTGTCTGACCCCACCTCCAAGAACTCGATGCAACCGACCTATGTCGACCCGGAGACGCGTTCGATCAAGCCGCAAATCCTGCTGCTGATCGGGATTTGTACGCACCTGGGCTGCTCGCCAACGTTCCGTCCCGAAGTGGCACCTGCCGACTTGGGCAAGGACTGGGTCGGTGGTTATTTCTGCCCTTGCCACGGCTCCCACTATGATCTGGCTGGTCGCGTCTACAAATCGCAGCCTGCACCTCTGAACCTGCCAGTTCCCCCGCATTCCTATGAGACCGATGACATCATTGTCGTTGGCGTCGATACGGAGACAGCGTGATGAGCAAATTCATGGATTGGGTTGATGCGCGCTTTCCCGCGACCAAGATGTGGGAAGACCATCTCAGCAAGTATTACGCTCCGAAAAACTTCAACTTCTTCTACTTCTTTGGCTCCCTGGCCTTGCTCGTTCTGGTCAACCAGATCGTCACGGGTGTCTGGCTGACCATGAGTTACACCCCTTCGGCGGAAGAAGCGTTTGCTTCCGTCGAATACATCATGCGCGACGTCGAGTACGGCTCGATCCTGCGTCTGCTGCACTCCACCGGCGCTTCGGCGTTCTTCATCGTGGTCTACCTGCATATGTTCCGTGGCTTGCTCTACGGTTCGTACCAGAAGCCGCGTGAACTGGTGTGGGTCTTCGGCATGCTGATCTACCTGGCGCTGATGGCCGAGGCCTTCATGGGCTACCTGCTGCCGTGGGGCCAGATGTCCTACTGGGGCGCCCAGGTGATCATCTCGCTGTTCGGTGCAATCCCGGTCATCGGCGATGACCTGACCCAGTGGATTCGCGGTGACTACCTGATCTCGGGCATTACCCTGAACCGCTTCTTCGCCTTGCATGTGGTGGCCCTGCCGATCGTGATCCTCGGTCTGGTGGTGCTGCATATCCTGGCGCTGCACGAAGTCGGCTCGAACAACCCCGATGGCGTGGACATCAAGAAGCACAAGGACGAGAACGGCGTACCGCTGGACGGCATCGCCTTCCACCCGTACTACACCGTCAAAGATATCGTCGGCGTGGTGGTGTTCCTGTTCATCTTCTGTTCCATCGTGTTCTTCTTCCCGGAGATGGGTGGTTACTTCCTCGAGAAGCCTAACTTCGAGCAGGCAAACGCCTTCAAGACCCCTGAGCACATTGCTCCGGTCTGGTACTTCACACCGTTCTACGCGATTTTGCGGGCGGTTCCGGACAAGCTGCTGGGCGTCATCGCCATGGGTGCGGCGATCGCCGTGCTGTTCGTCCTGCCGTGGCTGGACCGCAGTCCGGTCAAGTCGATGCGCTACAAAGGCTGGCTGAGCAAAATCTGGCTCTGGGTGTTCTGCATCTCGTTCGTGATCCTGGGTGTGCTGGGCGTACTCGCCCCAACGCCGGGCCGGACGCTGCTGTCGCAGGTCTGCACCTTCCTGTACTTCGCCTACTTCATTCTGATGCCGTTCTACACCAGGCTCGAGAAGACCAAACCGGTTCCGGAAAGGGTGACTGGCTGATGAAAAAGCTATTTTCTGTACTGATTCTTGCTGCTATGCCTGTACTGTCCTTTGCGGCCGCATCCGGTGGTCCTGAGCTGGAAAAAGTCGACATCGACGTTTCCGACAAAGCGGCCATGCAGGACGGCGCACGTACGTTCGCCAACTACTGCATGGGTTGCCACAGTGCCAAGTTCCAGCGTTACGAGCGTGTAGCGGATGACCTGGGCATTCCCCATGAGTTGATGCTCGAGAAGCTGGTGTTCACCGGCGCCAAGCTGGGCGATCACATGAACATCGGCATGCAGCCGGCAGACGCCAAGACCTGGTTCGGGGCTGCGCCGCCCGACCTGACCCTGGTGGCTCGCGTGCGTGGCACCGACTGGCTCTACGGTTACCTGCGTTCGTTCTATGAAGATCCCGCGCGTCCTTGGGGGGTGAACAACAAAGTCTTCCCGAACGTCGGTATGCCAAACGTTCTGGTCGGCCTGCAGGGTCGTCAGGTGGTAGGCTGCAAACAGGTTCAAATCGTCGAGGACGGCAAGAAGCAATACGATCCGCTGACTGGCACGGCTTTGACTCACGAAGCCTGCGACCAGTTGACCGTGTTGCCCGACACCGGCAGCCTGACTGAAGAGCAGTTCGACGAGAAGGTCAAGAATCTGGTGACCTTCCTGGCCTACTCGGCCAACCCGGTGAAGCTGGAGCATCAGCGCATCGGTACTTATGTGTTGCTGTATTTGGCGTTCTTCTTCGTATTCGCTTACCTGCTCAAGCGCGAATACTGGAAAGACGTGCATTGATAAAGCTGTAAACCGTTGCTGTTAACCGTGCGCGCCCAAGGGCGTCTCTGGATGTAACGAACCTGGTCAGCCGGGTGTTACGGGAGGCGCCCTTTGGGCGCGCTCGTTTTTCCGTTTTTCGATAATTTCAACAAGCGAGGAGGATCGCCATGGGCGTGACCAATCGGTTGGCCTGTTACTCCGACCCCGCCGACCACTACTCCCACCGGGTACGCATCGTACTGGCAGAGAAGGGTGTCAGCGCCGAGATCATTTACGTCGAAGCGGGCCGTCAGCCGCCGAAGCTGATCGAGGTGAACCCTTACGGCAGCCTGCCCACGCTGGTCGATCGTGACCTGGCATTGTGGGAGTCGACAGTGGTGATGGAATACCTGGATGAGCGTTATCCGCATCCGCCTTTACTGCCGGTGTACCCTGTTGCGCGAGCCAACAGCCGTTTGCTGATCCATCGCATCCAGCGTGACTGGTGCGGTTTGGTGGATCTGATCCTGGATTCACGAACCAAGGAGCCGGCGCGGGTCGTGGCGCGTAAAGAGTTGCGTGAAAGCCTGACCGGCGTATCGCCGCTGTTCGTCGACAAACCGTTCTTTCTCAGTGAGGAACAAAGTCTGGTGGATTGCTGCCTATTACCCATACTCTGGCGTTTGCCGATTCTGGGTATCGAACTGCCGCGGCCTGCCAAGCCGCTGCTTGATTATATGGAGCGCCAATTTGCGCGCGAGGCTTTCCAGGCGAGTCTGTCTGGTGTCGAACGTGACATGCGCTAAGGCTTAGGGAGCCGCTATGAACTCCAGTCGACCTTATCTGGTCCGCGCGCTCTATGAGTGGATTGTGGACAACGATTGCACCCCGCACATGCTGGTCAACGCCGAGTATCCATCGGTGCAGGTGCCGCAGGGTTTTGCCAATGACGGGCAAATTGTCTTGAACGTATCGCCGGCCGCCGTGCGTCATTTGCACATGGACAACGATGCGGTCAGCTTTGAGGGGCGCTTCGGGGGTGTGCCACACACCCTGTACGTGCCTATTGCTTCGATCCTGGGGATTTATGCCCGGGAGAATGGCCAGGGTATGGTGTTCGAGCTGGAATCGCCGCTGGATGGCGAAGAAGAGTTCGAGGCTGATGATGACCTGCCGCCACCGGATGACGAGCCGCCACGTCCTAGCGGGCGGCCTAGTCTTAAAGTGGTGAAATAGCGGGCTGTGCAAAAGGCCATTCAGTCATGGACTGGGTGAAGGCCTGGCAGCTTGGTTGGGGAAATGCCTGTGTCGTGAGATGCGGGCATTTTTTGTGGTGTCATGGTTTTTGTGTGTATATCCGTTTCTGCGGTAACGGCCACTGGCGGTTCCGCTCTTACAGCGGCTCACTTTTGGAAAAGCGCCAAAAGTAAGCAAAAACGCTTTGCCCCACCACTCGGCACCTCGCTTAGGCTCGGTGTGCCCTCACTCCGGCATTGCTCCGTGGGCCCGCCGCGAAGGGCCATCCATGGCCCAGCGCGGCTATCCCGGCATCCATGCCGGGATGCCCACTGCGCAATGCCTGCGTTCGGCCAGCGTGGTTTAACGGGGCGTCGAGATCAAGATCAAAAGCAGAGCAAGAGCAAGAGCAAGAGCAAGAGCAAGAGCAAGAGCAAGAGCGGGGTAGATGCCAGTATCTATTTAGCTGAACCACCGCTATCGCGAGCAGGCTCGCTCCCACATGGATTTGTGGGGAGTCACAGTATCTGCAAGCGACACAAAAAACCTGTGGGAGCGAGCCTGCTCGCGACGACGCCGGTACATCCAGCATCACTGCAAACTGACCTTCCGCTTTCGCGAGCAAGCTCGTTTCCACAGGGGAAACGCGTTCGCTCCAGAACAGGCCGGCTACCAGGCCGCCTCGCTTTTGATTTTGATCTTGGGCGCCCCGTTAACCACGCTGGCCGAACGTAGGTATTGCGTAGTGGGCACCTCGGCATGGATGCCGAGG
>NZ_JAKNQY010000038.1 GCF_024494355.1 Pseudomonas sp. Q11
GAGCCGACGCCTTCGCGAGCAGGCTCGCTCCCACAGGGGATTTGTGGTGGATGGGGATCTGCGGACGACTCGGAACACTGTGGGAGCAAGGCTTGCCCGCGATGGCGGTGGCGCATCTGGCGGTGATGCAAGCTGAGCCGACGCCTTCGCGAGCAGGCTCGCTCCCACAGGGGATTGAGGGTGCTGCGGATATTGTGGTCAGCGCAGCCAAATGTGGAACTGTCGGTGGACCGGAGTGAAGTTCATCGTAATTGTCACTGAAACCCGGCAGGCGCTGCGGCTATAGTTCGCAGGCCGTCCATGGCCTGATCCGCATAAGGTGCCCGATATGACTCGATCGACTTCCCTTACTCCCTGGCTGGCGGCCATCGCCCTCGTGCTGTGCGCACAAGGGGTGGCCCAGGCTCAGGAGCGTTTCACCCTCAGCATTCCAGGTGTGTCGGATAACCGGCTGTTCACCGCGGCTGCCGCCAGTGACGCCAACAACTGTGGCGGCAAGAACATTTCCCCGGCCTTGAGCTGGACGGCGGGCCCGCCTGGCACCCTCAGCTATGCCATTGTCATGCATGACCCGGACGGCCAGAAAGGCCAGGGCGTCGACCACTGGGTCCATTACGGCATCAAGGCCAGCACGCGGCACATCCCGACGGGCATGGGCACCCAGTCTGCCCGTGAGGGCGTAAGCGGCACGAACAGCAAAAACACCCGCGGCTACATTGGTCCTTGCCCACCCATCGGCGACAGTGCCCACCATTACCTGATTCAGATATATGCGCTCGACCTACCCCCGCATGCCCTGCCAGCCGGCCTCACACGCCCCCAACTGATGGAAAGAATCAACGGTCATGTCTTGCGCAACAGCAGCGTAGTGCGCCGCTACCACCGCTAACCCAGACAACACAAATCCCCTGTGGCGAGGGAGCTTGCTCCCGGCGGGTTGCGCAGCAACCCCCCACCACAAAATTGGCATCACGCGCCAAAAGCGAGCACTATCGGGCCCCTGTTCATTCATACCGGAGGATGGCGATGACGCAGAAACCCGACGGCATCGCCCGCCTCAAGAACTGCCCCACCAAGGGCGACGAAATACGCCGGGCCATCGCCCAGAGCCGCAAGGATTTCCTGCCTGCTGAAGAGGCCGAAGACGCTGAGCCAGGCCAACTGCCGGCACAGCCCATGGATGACGGCCAAGACGCCTGAACCGTCCCGCTCAACAACTTTTCTTATCAAATCTGCCCATGACTGCCACCACTCATCTGCCAGACGCCCGATTCAGCCGATCCGACTACAAGACCCTTGGGCTCGCGGCCTTGGGTGGCGCGCTGGAAATCTACGACTTCATCATCTTCGTCTTCTTCGCCCTGGTCCTCAGCCAACTGTTCTTTCCGCCGCAAATGCCTGAATGGCTGCGCCTGCTGCAAAGCTTCGGGATTTTCGTCACCGGCTACCTGGCCCGGCCCCTGGGCGGCATCCTCATGGCGCACTTCGCCGATCGCCTGGGGCGCAAGCGGGTGTTCAGCCTGAGCATCCTGATGATGGCCTTACCCTGCCTGCTCATCGGCATAATGCCGACTTACGCGCAAATCGGTTATTTCGCCCCGTTGTTGCTGCTGGCGCTACGCATCCTGCAAGGCGCGGCGGTGGGCGGTGAAGTACCGAGCGCCTGGGTGTTCGTGGCCGAACATGCACCGCTGCAGCATCGCGGCTACGCGCTGGGTTTCCTCCAGGCCGGCCTGACCTTCGGCTATCTGCTCGGCGCCCTGACCGCCACGGCACTGGCGCAAATCTTCACGCCAGCGGAGATCCTCGACTACGCCTGGCGCTTGCCGTTCCTGCTGGGTGGGGTCTTTGGCGTCATTGGCGTCTGGCTGCGCCGCTGGCTGAGCGAAACGCCGATCTTCATGGCCCTGCAAGCCAAGCGCGAAGGCGCGACGGAACTGCCGCTACGCACCGTCCTGCGGGACCATCGCCATGCCTTGTTGCCCGCGGCCATCCTCACCTGCGTGCTGACGTCCGCCGTGGTGGTGTTCGTGGTCATCACCCCGACCGTGATGCAAAAAAGCTTCGACATGACCCCCAGTCACACGTTCGCCCTGAGCAGCCTGGGCATCGTCTTTCTGAACATTGGCTGTGTCCTGGCTGGCCTGATCGTCGACCGCATCGGCGCCTGGCGCACTGTCATGCTCTACAGCCTGCTGTTGCCGGTGGGCATCGCTGTGCTCTACGCCAGCCTGATCAGCGGCGGCGCCTGGCTGGGCCTGGCCTACGCAGTGGCCGGGCTGTGTTGTGGCGTGGTCGGCGCGGTGCCATCGGTGATGGTCAGCCTGTTTCCGCCGAAAATCCGCGTGTCCGGCATCTCGTTCACCTACAACATCGCCTATGCCCTGTGGGCCAGCGTGACGCCTTTGATGCTGATCGCGCTGGTGCCGTGGAGCCCGTGGGTATGCGTGGGGTATTGCGTGGTGATGGGCGCGGTGGGTGTGGGGGCGGCAGCATATTTCCCCGCCCGGCACTCGAAGACCGCGCAGCCCTCGTTGGCCTGTGAATCTTAAGAACTCTGCCCCTCGCTGTTGCCGAGAGAAACCGCGACCAGTCCGAGGTTGAGTTACCCATTCCCCATGGGAATGCAGTCCGCTTCTTCAGCAGCCTGTTCTGGAGTGCTTGGTTGACGTGCAAAAGGGGCTGAAGAGATGGACCGATGATCAAAGTAAACCCAACGCAAGGCATCGGGTTTTAGTGGCGGTTGCTCAAATGTTATCCAGCACGCGGTTCTTCTGCTGGTGGGTCAGGGCATGCTCATCAAGGCCATTCTCAGGCGCTTGATCAGTTTCGGGGTCTTGAGGCAATCGGCCGGGCGTTTGTTACCCAGGGCAGGCACGGTCTGCTCCAGCCACCAGAACCCTTCCTTGAGCCCCCTTTTTCCGTAGAGCACGACTGCCATGTCGAGGTTGTCATCCATGGCCTTGGCCAGCGTGCGGGCGTTGTCGTCGAGGTAGTCCTCTTCGTACAGCCGCACGAAACTTTGCCAATCGGCATCGCCGACGTATTCGTCTTCCAGTCCCATTTTAAAAACCTGCAAAGGAAATCAAGTTGCTGCCGGTCGGGTTTCGCGCCGAGGGTGCCAGGATCCCATCATAACCATTGGCCTTGGCCCAGGCGCCGATTTGATGAGTCTGGGTGTATTTGTTGCCGGTAATGCTCTTTAGCGAAACCCCCAATTGTTTACGCACATCAGCCCGGGTCAGATCCAGGACATTGTTGAGCTGCACTTTCTTGCTTACCAACACCCGGGTGGACAGGTCCACGCCCCAATGGTTGACTTCGCCCATGGCGGTCTTGCGTGAGTTGGCGCCATAGACACCACCCAGTCCGGGAGCGGTGTAACGGTGTCTGGACGCAACGTTCCACTTGTGCGCCGTCCAGGTTGTGCTGATCCGTCCTGGCTCTTCAAAACGATAAACCGTGCGGTTGACCTTGCGGCCCTTAGGTGGCGTCGAGCACTTCATCAAACCCGAGGGGTCGATCCAGCTCACCGGGTTTGGCGCGTACTGGTAGAGGTTCAGCCCACCGGCCAAACCGATGGGATCCGGTGTGGTAAAACGACCGATGTCCGGGTCGTAGAAGCGCAGGGTGTTGTAGTGCAGCCCGGTTTCCCGGTCCAGGTATTGGCCCTGGAACCGCAGGTTCTGCTCTTCGATGTAATACGGTTCGCGTAGCTCTTCTACGGTGTTGCCCCACACCTGGTAACGGGCCCGCCAAAGAGTGTGCCCGTCGGCTTCCGAGAGTTGTTCGGGCAGGCCGTTGAAATCGTTGTGGTAGTAACGGATTTTCTGGTGTTCACCCAGGCCGTCGACCCTCGCCAACGGTTCGTGACTGTCGTCGACGTAGATGTAGAGGCTGGTCTGATTGTCGCGGTGTTCCTGCAACAGTTGCAGCGCATCCCAGGTGAAGCGGGTGCGGCTGAGCAGGGTGGCGTGGCGATCGTACTCGGCTTTTTCGATGCGCCGGCCCAGCGGGTCATAGGTCATTTTCACGACCGAGCCATTATCGTTGCTAACCTCCACCAAACGCTGTTCGGCGTCGTAGCGCATGCGCTGGACACCCCGCCGGGCGCTGCGCTTTTCCACCATGCGGCCGAAGCCGTCGTAGCGGTAGCGCTTGTCCTGATAGGTCAGCAAACGGTTATGAGCGACCCGCCCGGTGCCCAGGCAATCGAGCAAGTTGGCGGCCGGATCATAGGCGAAACCTTCACGCTGGCCCTGAAGGTTGTCCTGGCTGGCGAGAATGCGCCCGGTGGCGTCGTAGTGCAGCAGTTGGCGATGAGGGGCATCAGGCAGGCTGTCGAAGCGTTCTACCAGTTGATCGCTGCTGTCATAACCAAACAGCGATTGCGCCGCCGGCGGCAGGAGCGCGGACTGACCCTGTTGCCGACGTTGGCGTGCGCGCAGGCGACCGCTGCGGTCGTATTCGCTGCGGGTGCTGAGGCGCCCTTGAGTGCGCAGTACTTCACGGTGCAGGCGGTCGCGTTCGAAGTCGCTGATGACCTGGCCGTCAAGGTTGATCTGGTGCAGGTGGCCGCTGCCGTAGTGCAGTCGGTTTAGCCAGCGACCATCGGGGAGCAGCGTCTGGGTCAGGTTGCCCAGCTCATCGTAGCGATGCTCCAGGCGTCCGGCCCAGCCTTGCTCGGCGATCAGTTGTCCAAGAGCGTCGTAGTTAAGGCCGATGCTTTGCTGCTCACCGGTAAGCGCGGTGAAGGTGATGGTGTTGACCTGATCGAGCGCGTCATAGCGGTACTCGGTGCGCCCGTCTTCGGTGACTTTGGCCACCAGCCGACCCATGGCATCGCGCTCCAGCTCATGGATGATCGATGCTTGCGGTGCGAGGTCCAGGCCGGTGCTGCCAGAAACCGCGAGCGCTTCCATGCGGGTGACGTTGTCCAGCGGGTCGTAGGCGTAGCGTTTGAGGCTGCCGTCCAGGCTGTGCTGGGCAGTCAAACGGTCGCCGGCGTCCCAGGCGAACCGGTAGCGCTCACCGTTTTCGTTGGTCAGCGCCAGCAGGCGGCCGTAATTGTCGTAGCTCAGCTCAACCCGGCGACCATGAGCGTCGGTCCGCACGCGCAGTTGCCCGTTCAGGGTGTGCTGAAAATGCGTGGTGTGCCCGGCGGGGTCGCTGTAGCCGATCAACTGGCCGCTCGCATCGCGCTGGTATTGCTCGGTACGTCCGTCCGGCAGTTGTTTGGTCAGCAGCCTGCCTTGGTCGTCATAGCTGAAAAGCGTTCGTTCCCCCAATGCGTCGGTGCTGCTGAGCAACAGCCCGCGCTCGCAATAACCGAACCGCGTGGTGTAGCCGGAACAATCAGTGTGTTCGCTGAGCTGGCCAAGGGGCGTCCAGCGCATGGTTTTGCGTTTGCCGATGGCGTCGACAACTTCCACCACCTGACCATGGGCGTCATGGCGATAGCGGGTGACGTTGCCCAACGGATCGGTTTCGCGAATGCGGTTGCCACGCGAGTCATAGCGGTACTGCCAGGTATTGCCCGCGGCATCAGTTTCGGCCAGGGGCAGCGCCCAGTGTTCGAGCCACAGTGTTGACTCGCTGCGTCCGAGTGGGTCAGACGTCCGGCAAAGGTTACCCGCCTCGTCATAACTGAATTGATGCCGTCCGCCGTTGGGGGCGATTGCCGCCACCAACTGGCATTCGTCGTTCCACTGGAAGGTCCAGGTGCGATCCAGCGCGTCGGTGGCTTCGATGATCTGATAGCGGCTATCCCAGCGACGGGTGCTGATGCGATTCAAACCGTCAGTGATGCGCGTAGTCCCGGCAGCCAGGTCGTAGTCAAAGGCGTAAGTGTCGCCCGCGTCGGTCCAGTGGCGAACAACCCGCCATTCTCGTTTTTCGATCAAGGCCCATTCGTAAAAGCAGCGCAGCCCGGTGGGCAGTTGGTGTTCAACCATGCGCCGTCCGGCATCGTAGGCGTAGCGGCGTTTCACGTGACCGTTGGATTGACGGACCTCGGCCAGATCGCCCTGGGCGTCGTAACCGTAGTGCATCAGCACTTCACGGCGTTGATCAGCGTAAAGCCGGTCTATCCGGCTTACCCGTTGCGGCCAGCGTTTGTGGTACGCCAGCGCGATGCTGGTCAGGTCGAAGGTGTCTCGCAGCTGGACCAACCGACCTGTGTCGTCGTAGTCGAGGTAGATGCGGTTGTCATTGCGGTCGCCCAACTGACTCAGGCGCAGCAGCGATGCACGGCCCGGGGTGGGTTCGAACAGCCGGTACAGGCCGTCTGAGCTGTCGATCAGCAATTGGCCATTGGCATGCCGTCGTACGCTGAGCCCTTCACCGGGACTGAACACGGCGCCGCCCAGGGGGATGGAGCCCATGTCGATGCGCCGGCCCTGTTCATCGGTGTAGACCAGCGTTTCACCGCCCTCGGGATGAGGCAGGATCTCGACGCGCACCTCGTAGGCCACGCTCCAGCCTGCACCGAACACGCCTTCGCGGCGCTCGTCGCGGCTGTTGTAGAAGCGTTGCCAGTCGATTGGCAAGATGCCGGGCAGGACGAAGTCCATCTCCTCGACATCGCCCAGAACTTTGGCGCCGGTGGCGGCATGCACCGGGTTCGATGAACCCATGGTAGCGTTGGCCGCGGCGCCCATCGCGCTGCTGACCGCCATCGACGCCGCGCCGCTCACCAGCATGCACGGCAGGTTACTCAGGAACTTGCCCTTGCCGCCCTTGAGCATCAGCAGCGCTGTGACTGCCAGACCCACGCCCGGGGTCTTGCCGCTGCGAATTTCGCGCACCACCACCGAGCCGCCGCCAATGGTGACATCGGGTGAAATCAGCCCGGATGACACGACCTTGGCGTCGCAGGTGCTGCGGTCGCCGCTGCGCACTGCTGGCTGGCCGTTGATGGTGACTTTGTCCGACCCTTCGGCCAAAAACTGCGGCGGCATCGGCGGGTGTTTCATGCACGTGATCATGTCCAGCGGCTTGGGTACGGCGCCGGGTGCGGGTGTGGCGACGGTGGGGCGCCACATCTGCGAGAAAAAGTTCTCGGCCATGTCCAGATAGCTGGGCTCGGCTTGCGGCTCAGGTGCCTCAAGCTCGGTGCCTGCTGGCGCGACATGGGATTGAATCGCCCCGGCGGCGCGAGCGGCTGGGATGTTGTTGGTCAGGGTGTTGGTAGAGCCGGTGAGGATGTTCGCTTGCACCGTGGGCGGGAACAGCGCGTTGCCAATGCCCTCACAGATATTGCTCAACCCTTTGTCGGCCCCGGTCTTGCTCATGGCGAGGCCAACGACGGCACCCACCACGGCACCGAGCAGGAAGCAACCCAACCCGCCGGTGGCGACTGTGATGCCCGTAGCCGCCACCACAGCCGCCGTCGCCAGGGCGGTAATCGCAATGTTGGCGGCTACTTCCAGCACGCCGCCAAGGATGTCAGCCATCATGGACGTGTGGTCCAGCGCATCGCCCAGCCGGGCGGCCCAGAGAGCGTCAGGCATGCAGCTCGCTCATCAAGCCGGAACGTCAAACAGCAACGAACCCTTGATCGTCGCCCAATGCGCCGCTTCAGCATCACCGAGCTTCTCGGCTTTCACGTAGCTCAAGGCAAGCATCTTGCGCGTGCCGGGCAGTACCAGGGCGAGCTGAAACTGGAAGACCTTCTCGTTGCCCTTGTTGAACTGGCTGCGCAACTCGATGCCTTCGACTTCCTGGTTGGCGCCCAGGCGCACGGCGGCGCCCGGCTGAGCGCGCAAATCCTGAACCTGTTTTTCCAGGCGCTTGAGCTGGTCGTCGAGGTTGCTCTGCAGGGTTTCGCCTTCGGCCAGCAAGCTGCGGCTGACGATCAAGGAGGTGCCCAGTTCAGGGAACTTGAGGATATTGATCGTTGCATCCAGCAACTCGCCGGGTGGCAGTTGGAACTGGAATTCATTGATGCGGTAAGTCATGGCGCATAAATCTCGAGGTTAGCCCTTGGGGAACGCGGCAGCGACGTTGGCGTCGATGCTGGCCTTGACGCCCTGACCGTCGGGCGTGGCACCGGGGCCGCCGCCGTTGTTCAGGTGCAGCACGCCGCCGGTGTTGAATTCGGCATCGCCGCTGGCATAGAAGCTGATTTGCACACCGGTCAAATTGATCTGGCCGCTGGCGTTGAGCTCCAGGACGCTTTCGCCGCACACCAGGCGCAGGTTCTCGCCCACTTCAATGACGTAGCTCTGGCTGATGCTGTCGGTCTTGCGCAGGCCCACCGAGAGGATGTCCTCCTGCTTGACGATGCGCAGGCGGTTGTTGCCGATGGTCACTGTCTCGTTGTGGCCGATGCTCTTGTTGCGGTCGTGGCCCACCGAGTGGCTTTCATCCACCTCCACCACGATGTCCTGGTTACGCTCGGCATGGATGTACAGCTGCTCGGCGCCTTTTTTGTCTTCCATGCGGATTTCGTTGAAATTCGCTGGCGTGCCGCCCTTGCTCGAACGGCTTTTCATGCCGCTCTGGGTGGCATTTGCGGGCAGGTCGTAGGGCACGGTCTGTTCGGCGTTGTAGACGCGACCGGTGATGATCGGCCGGTCGGGGTCGCCTTCGAGGAAGCTGACGATCACTTCCTGGCCAATGCGCGGGATCTGCATCGAGCCCCAGTTTTTCCCGGCCCAGGACTGTGACACTCGAATCCAGCATGAGCTGTTTTCGTTGGACTGGTCGTGACGGTCCCAGTAGAAATGCACCTTCACCCGACCGAACTGATCGGTCCAGATTTCCTCGCCCTTGGGGCCGACCACCAAAGCGGTCTGCGGGCCTTTGACGATGGGGCGATGGGTGTGGGGCAGTGGCCGATAACTTTGTTGGGCGGCAATGCAGGTCAGGCTGCTTTCGAACTGGGCCGAAGGCGCGCCGCCGCCGGTTTCACCGCTTTCCTGGGAAACGTAATAGCGAGCGCCGACGATCAGGTATTCGCGGTTCTGGTCCTGGCGGGTGAAACCGGTGAGGCTGAACAGATGACCCGAGCCCAGGCCCCGGGCGTTGCCGGCCAGCTCCACTTGCTCGTGCAGGGTCTGCAAGGCTTCGATACGGGTGCGGGCATAGTGCTCGCCGTCTGCGCTCTGCACGTAGGTGCCGGGGTAGTCGTACAGCGGATAGTCGCCGGCGGTGTGCGGACGCGGCATGGCCGAGCGCACGTCGATGCGCGCGCTGGGGCGCTGGAAGTCGTAGTCGTTGAGCTCCAGCGAGCCGGGCTGGACTTCCTGGGCCAGGTGCCAGTCGTGGATGTGGTCGCGCTCGCGCTGCTGTTCGTTCTTGGGGTAGTAGGGCACCGAACCGTAGCCGGGCACCGTGGTGTGGGCGCCGTAGGCGTCGGCCAGGACCAATACATGACGGCCCTGTTCGTGGCGGAAGAAGTAGTAGATCCCTTCCTGTTCCATCAGCCGACTGACGAAGTCGAAACTGGTTTCGCGATACTGCACGCAGTATTCCCACTCGCGATAGGGGCGGCTGAGGGCGTCTTCGAAGTCGGAGAAACCCAGGTCGCGAAACACCTGTTTGATGATCTGGGGGATGGTCAGGTTCTGGAAAATCCGGCAATCGGAGGTGCGGGTCAGCAGCCACAGCCAGGGCCGCAAGGTCGCCTGGTAACTGGCGAACTGGCCTTGGTCAACGTTCTGGCTGAAGCGCGAAACGATGCCGTGGAAATGCCGCTCGCCGCCACCGTCCAGTTGCAGGCTCACGCACATGGGCTTGCCGAGCACCTGGTTGAGGTCGATGGCGTTGTCCAGCGAGTGCAGCTGCAACTCGTAGTTGAACAGTCGCCCCAGCTCTTCGCCGCCGCCCATGTCCTTGAGCAACAGCACCTCAGGTCCCAGGGGGCTGGTGATTTTGGCCAGGCGTGAGGCTTGGTTGAATAACATCGAGTGTCCCGTGCAAGTTGTAATAGCTGAAGGAACCGAAACTCCACTGTGGGAGCGAGCCTGCTCGCGATAGCGGTGGGTCAGTCAACATTGATGTTCAATGCAACTGCGCTATCGCGAGCAGGCTCGCTCCCACAGGGTTAGCTGTGTTCCATCAGGTCAGGCCGCGTCGCTGAAATCGTACTGCAATTCATTGTCCCGGGCGCTGATCCGCACGCCGGCCAGGGCCTTGCCTTCGAGCATGCGGGTCAGGAACTCGCGGCTCATGTCCGGCAGCAGGCTGTTGGTCAGGATGGCGTCGATCATACGTCCGCCGCTTTCGGTTTCGGTGCAGCGCGAGACGATCAGGTCGATCACCGCATCGTCGTAGTCGAACGCCACTTTGTGGGTGTTTTCCACGCGCTTCTTGATGCGGTTGAGTTGCAGGCGGGTGATGGCCTTGAGCATCTCGTCGCTGAGCGGGTAGTACGGAATCGTCACCAGGCGACCCAGCAGGGCCGGCGGGAAAATCTCCAGCAGCGGCTGGCGCAGGGCCTTGGCGATGTCTTCGGGCTCGGGCACGTTCTGCGGGTCTTTGCAGACCTGGGCAATCAGTTCGGTGCCGGCGTTGGTGGTCAGCAGGATCAGGGTGTTCTTGAAGTCGATCACCCGGCCTTCGCCGTCCTCCATCACGCCTTTGTCGAACACCTGGAAGAAGATCTCATGCACGTCCGGGTGGGCTTTTTCCACCTCGTCCAGCAGCACCACGCTGTACGGTTTGCGCCGCACGGCCTCGGTCAGCACGCCACCTTCGCCATAACCGATGTAGCCCGGTGGCGCGCCCTTGAGTGTGGACACGGTGTGGGCTTCCTGGAACTCGCTCATGTTGATGGTGATGACGTTCTGTTCGCCGCCGTACATGGCTTCAGCCAGGGCCAGGGCGGTTTCGGTCTTGCCCACGCCGGAGGTGCCGGCGAGCATGAACACGCCAATGGGCTTGCTCGGGTTGTCCAGGCCGGCGCGGGAGGTCTGGATGCGCTTGGCGATCATCTGCAAGGCGTGGTCCTGGCCGATGATGCGTTTTTTCAGGTGCTGGTCGAGGTTGAGCACGGTTTCCAGTTCGTTGCGAGCCATGCGGCCCACCGGAATACCGGTCCAGTCGGCGACCACCGAGGCCACGGCCTGATAGTCAACGGTCGGCAGAATCAATGGGGTTTCGCCTTGCAGGGCCGTCAGGCGCTGTTGCAGGTCCACCAGTTGCTCGCGCAGGGCGTGGCTTTCGTTGTCGCAAGCGTCGCTGTTGTCCTCGCTGTCCACCACGCCGACGCGCTCGCGCAGGGTGGCGCGGGTGGCGAGCAACTCGTCCACCAGGGTTTTCTCTTCGGCCCAGCGGGCTTCCAGCTCCGCCAGGCGTTCGCGTTCGGCGCTGAGCAGGTTTTCGCTCTGGGTCTGGCGAGTGCCGATGGCGATGCCGATGGCGTGTTCACGGGCGATGATTTGCAGCTCGGTTTCCAGCGCTTCGATGCGCCGACGGCTGTCGTCCACTTCGGCCGGCACCGCATGCAGGCTGATGGCGACGCGGGCGCAGGCGGTGTCCAGCAGGCTCACGGATTTGTCCGGCAACTGCCGTGCGGGAATGTAGCGGTGGGACAGTTTGACCGAGGCTTCCAGGGCTTCGTCGAGGATCTGCACCTGGTGGTGTTTTTCCATGGTCGAGGCCACGCCGCGCATCATCAGCAAGGCTTTGTCTTCCGATGGCTCGGCCACTTGCACCACCTGGAAACGCCGGGTCAGGGCCGGGTCTTTTTCGATATGCTTCTTGTACTCGGCCCAAGTCGTTGCCGCCACGGTGCGCAGGGTGCCGCGGGCCAGGGCCGGCTTGAGCAGGTTGGCTGCATCACCCGTGCCGGCAGCACCACCGGCGCCCACCAGGGTGTGGGCTTCGTCGATGAACAAAATGATCGGCTTGGGCGAAGCCTGGACGTCTTCGATGACCTGGCGCAGGCGCTGTTCGAATTCGCCTTTCATGCTCGCGCCGGCCTGCAACAGGCCGACATCGAGGCTGCGCAGTTCCACGTCCTTGAGCGATGGCGGCACGTCACCGGCGACGATGCGCAGGGCAAAGCCTTCGACCACGGCGGTTTTACCCACGCCGGCTTCACCGGTGAGGATCGGGTTGTTCTGCCGGCGGCGCATGAGGATGTCCACCAGTTGGCGGATCTCTTCGTCGCGACCGACGATGGGGTCGAGCTTGCCGCTGCGGGCCTGTTCGGTAAGGTCGACGGTGAAGCGCTTGAGGGCTTCCAGTTTGCCCATGGCGCTGGGGGCCATGGCGCCGCTGGCTTCGCCCGGCACCGCGCCGGCATTGAAACCGTCGCTGGCGGTCAGCGCATTTTCCGGAGAATCGCCGACGTATTCGTCAAAGCGCTCGCTCAAGGCCTCGACCTTGACCTTGTCGAACTCTGACGACAGCCCCAGCAGCGCGTGGCGCAGGCTCGGCGTCTTGAGAATGCCCAGCACCAGGTAACCGGTGCGCACCTGGCTTTCGCCAAACATCAGGCTGCCGTAGACCCAGCCGCGTTCCACGGCTTCTTCAACGTGGGACGACAGGTCGGTGATGGAGGTCGAACCTCGCGGCAGGCGATCCAGGGCTTCGGTCAGGTCGCGGGCCAGGCGTGCCGGCTCGATATTGAACTGGCGGATGATGCGGTGCAGGTCCGAGTCTTGCAGTTGCAGCAACTGATGAAACCAGTGGGCCAATTCCACATAGGGGTTACCGCGTAACTTGCAGAACACGGTGGCGGCTTCGATGGCTTTGTAGGCCACGCTGTTGAGTTTGCCGAACAACGCGGCGCGACTGATTTCACCCATGCTCATGGCTCCTTGAGGTCTGTGAGGTGTTGGCTTGTTCGGCGTAATGCCTGACCAGTATTAAATCGTTGGCATCTGTTTCCGGGCGTCCCAACCAGGTATTGAACCCCAGGCGGAAACCAGCGTTGAGTTGCAGCGCCGGCACTTCGGGTTGTTCCAGGACCAGATTCAGGTCCCAGTCCAGTTCATGGCCCAAATATTCAGCGACCCAGGCCACCAGCTCGTTGAAGGGTTGGCTGCCGGGCAACATGCCCATGTATTGATCGAGCTTGAGTGGCCCCAGGCGAATGCGGAATTTGTGCTGGCGATCCCACACGTAGCGGCCCAGGCAAAAGTCCACGCCCAACTGATTGGCGCTGACGCCCACGCGGCTGCGTTCCGGCAGTTCCAGCCATTGGCCGACGTATTCTTCGATCTCCACCGGCAGGCCGAAGTACTCGCTGAGGATGGCTTTCAAACCGTCCGGGTAGCGGGTTTGCGCCGACAAGTGGCCGCTGTAATGCAGTTTCGCCGTGTCGGCGATCAGCCCTTGGTTGAGCAGGCTCGGCATGCCCCGGCCGCTGAAGGCGGCCAGGCGCGCCGACCAGTAATCATCGTCCGGGCGATCATGGCTGACCGTGGGCCGCGCTTCGGCCCAGGCCCGGTAGAACAGGCTGAGCAGGCGATGGTGGAACACGTCGAGGAAACGTTTGCTGGTGCTGTCGGCGTTGTTGCGCTGGCGCTCGCGCACGTATTCGGTGATGTGCAGCGGCAGCGGACCATTGGGGCCGCCGAGGCCGAAGAAGAACTGCTCCAGGCGAGCCGGCGCATCGCCCCGGCCCGGTTGCACCGAGGCCAGGGTCGCCGGAGCGAAGGTGCATTCGGCCTGTTGCCCCAGGCGCAGCGGGTCATCGGCCAGGCGCAATGAATGGCCCAGGCGTGGCAGTTCGGGGGATTCGCACTCGATACGACGCAAGGCCTGGAAGAAGTCGTATTCCCAGGGCTCCTGGTGCATCGCGTCCAGGGTACTCACAGGGTCGGACGGCGTCCGGGCTTGGCTTTCCATCGCATGATCTCGCCGCGTTCGGTGGTACGGATCACCGTCTCGGTAAAACTGTTGATCGACACGTAGCGTGCCAGGAAGCGCTCGAACACCGCGCCGAGCAAAAACACCCCGGTGCCGCGAAACGCGTTTTCATCGAATTCCAGGGTGATTTCCAGGCCACGGCCAAACACGATCGGGCCGGGCATCGGCAGGCGTCGGGTGCAGGCCTTGCTGCTGACTTCGCGCAGGCCTTCGATCTGCAACTGCACCGCCGCATCGTTGCTGTCGCCGTACAGGCGCAGCAATTCGCGCAGGGCGGCGGCGCCCTGGCCTTGCTCGCTCAGGGACAGGTAATTGAGCGACAGCTGGCTGATCAAGCGCCAGGCCTTGGCGTCGTGGGCATGGCTGGCCCGTGGCCGACTGGGGCCTGCTACGCAGCGAATCGCGCCGACTGGCGCGCTGTCGGCCAACGTGAAATCGGTCTTGCCGTTGCCCACGCTCATGAACAGTGGCAGGTCGCGGTTGGTGCACAGCGCCGTCACGCCCAGTTGGCGCAAGTCGTGGCGATAGGGTGCCTGCTGGCTGTCCACCAGGCTGACGAAGGTTTCGCTGCCCACGTAGGTCGAGCGCGGGCCGTTGCGTCGCTGGTCACTGGATAACACCCGCGGTTCGCGGCGTACCGTGTAATAGGCCTGGTCGCGCCCGTAACGGGAAGGATCGCGCACGGCATAGAACGGCAGGAACGGCTGCTCCGGCCCGGTGCCGTGACCGCTGAGGCCAGTCAGTGAATGCACTTCGAAATCCATCGGCCGGGTGCGGTCGGCGATCACGTGATGCTCATTGACCCGGTCCGACAGGTGGATGCGATCCAGGCGCTTGGGAAACAGGTTGATCGCAGGGGTGCAGAACGGCAGGAACTGCGAAGCGCCGACGCTGCCTTCCAGGCTCGGATCGTGACGGTCGAACAGCACAATCAGCTCCAGCTCCTGACCGTCGCAGCGCTTGACCGCGCGGCTCAGTTGGGTGAAGTCGACAAACAGGAACCGATGGGGCAGGGCGAAATACTCCTGCAACAGGCGATAACCCTGGAAGGCGCGCGCCACCACGGGCAGCGCGGCGTCGGCATCATCGAACCCTCGTGAGCACAACGCGTTCTGGGGCAAGCGTTCAACCCAATCGCCGCCGGGCTTGCGGGCAAACACTGCGCAAGCATTGCTCAGCAGTTGTTCGTAGAGGCGGAAGGGCTGTTCGTCGGCGCCGCTGAGGAACAGCGGTAGGTTGTCCAGTGCCAGGCTGTTGAACGGCAGTTCGGCGCCTGTGCGCAAGGTCAGGCGCAGGCCGGCCTTGGCCTTCGGTTCGCTGGCGGCCAGGCGCCCGAGCACGGCGGACGGGTTGCCGAAGTATTCGGCCTGGCTGACCTGCAGCGGCCACAACGTCACCGCGTGGGCGGTGCGGTACTCGCAGCAGGTCTGGGTTTCACGCCCCAGGGCGGCGCGCAGGACGGTGTCCCGGGGCAGCTCAAAGCCGCCGCTCAGCGAGCCTTCATCGGGGTCGGCCTGCAACTGCACCACGGTCATCGACGGCGTGGGGGCCAGGTAGTGGGGGTAGGCGATTTCCAGCAGGTTATGGGTGAAGGTCGGGTACTCGGCATCGAGCTTGAGCTGCACCCGCGCGGTCAGGTAGGCGAAACCTTCCAGCAAACGTTCGACGTAGGGGTCGGCGCAGTCCATCCCGGACAACGTCAGCCGACTGGCGATCTTGGGGTATTCCTTGGCGAACTCTGCGGCGCTTTCGCGCACATGGTGCAGTTCCTGGTTGTACAGCTCCAGCAGGCGCGGGTTCATGAGCGTCTCCGCTGGTCGGCGTGAACCACCCGGACATGCCCGGTTTCCAGGTCCAGGTCGGTTTGCAGCATCAGGCGCAGCGGCACGGGCTGGGCCCAGAGATCGCCTTCGATCTCGAAACTCAAGGCGTTGTGGTTCATCTCGGCGGTTGCTCGGGCTCGCACGCGCAGGGTGTGACGCAGGATGCGCGGTTCGAACGTGGCGATGGCTTGGTGAATCAATGCTTCCAGGGCCGGGACGTCGACGTTCGACGCGCTGTTGCCGGCCAGCGCAGGCAGGCCGAAATTGACCACCGATGTGCCTGCCGGGGTGTGCAGCGTGGTGTCGGCATCGAGCAACGAAGTGGTGTTGAGCAGCCACGCCAGGTCACGCAGCACCGAGGCTTTCAACTGGGTGAGCGACAACACGCGCTTGTCGGCGCTTTCCTTGGGGTTGCTCGGATCGTCGTCGGTCAACCGGTCCAGCAGGGACGGTTGCAGGCGATCGCGGGTGGCGATTTCGGTTACCACGTAAACAGCGCCACAAAGTTTTTCTGGTCAAGGGCACCGGCCATGCAACGGCCGCCACCGGCCACAATCGATGCCTCCAGACGGCCTTCGATTTGTCGGATGGCTTGGTATTGAGAGCGACATTCAGTGCTTGGCGCCGGTTCTGGTTCGAAATGCTGCACGATGATGATCAAGGCGTTGTTGAAACTTTCGACGCGTGGCAAGCCTTTGCGGTCGACGCTTAAGTGGCAGGGCCACGGCATGTCCAGCGTGAGCAGGCTTTGGTCCGGCTTGCGCAAGGCGCAGCGTTGACCGTGGTTTTCCAGGGTCAGGATCTGACCGGCGAGATCGACCTGAGCGCTTTGTGCAGCCGCAGGGTCGGTCTGTTCGGCACAGGCGTTCAGGCTCAGGAAAAGACCGCCTGACAGCGCCGATAGCAGCGCTCGTTTGATCATGTCAGCTCCCAAAACCAGACTTGCTTTGAGCGATGAGCCTGATCGGCGAAGTCGCCAGTGGCCCTGCCGCGATTCCATAGATCAATATGGTCACCGGTGCGCGCCTCTTCGGATTGCCCGAGCCGTGCAAAACAGTCCTTGAAGAAAATGATGCCTGTCTTCTGATTGAGTGTGCGGCGGTCCTCGGCGCTTCCCGTGAGAATCGTTGGACGACCCAGATGATGGCGCCAAAGCCAGTTGGCCAACGACTCGGCGCCCCGAGCATGTTCGTGCGCACACTTGGGTTCGCTGTAAGTCGATTTGTTGACCTTGATCGTCTGTTCCGCATTGAGCGTGATGCTCATCCGGATCGCGCATTGATTATCCCAAGGCCCATCACAGGGCGTTGATGTTGCGGGATAGCTGTTCCACAAATTGATAAACGAAGGCTTGGCCATGACTCAGATACCGGGTGGGAAAGGATTGGATTCGAGCAAGCACCAAACACCCCCGGCGCGTGGCACCGGGGGCGTGTTCGATTACACCTTGACGTTCTGACGGATGTTCCAGCCGAACTTGACCGGACCGCCTTCCTTGGTGCCGTCGGCTTTCTGCGGCTGATACTCCACCATCACCTTGGCGAAGTTCAGGGTGACGTTTTCGGTCAGACGATCATCGTTGCCCGAGCCGCCAGTGCTCAGGGAGGTGATCAGCACTTCTTCCAGGTTGATGATCATGTACTCGACCTGGCTCTCACCGCCGGCCTTGCGCACGGTCAGCTTGACCTTGTCGATGTGCTTGCCGCTGGCGCAATGCATCATCAGGTTCGGCGACGCCTTGTCGACGAACTTGGTCAGCGACAGGTCCTGCACGTTGACCTTGCCCGCGCCACCGCCACTGCCCACGTGCATGTTGCCGGACTGGGACATGCCCCAGCTCCAGTTCAGGACGTCGACCTCGTCCTTATGGGCCTTGTCCATGGACTCGCCCTTGATGTCGCCGATCTTGATGAAAATATCAACAGCCATGTTTTCTCCCTGTGTGGTCTCTACCACATTGTTTGATTGACGCCGACCTTGCGAAATCTGTTCTGCTGAACGGGGCTGAAGATGATCTCCAAACCACCGAAGAATCCCCTGTGGGAGCGAGCCTGCTCGCGATGACGGCGTGTCAGGCAACGCAGGTGGCGACTGATCCACCGCTATCGCGAGCAGGCTCGCTCCCACATTTTTTACCGCGTACCGTTCAACAGGTTTTTACGCACCCTTGGCCGAAGGCAGTTTCGATACCAGGCGCAGCGACACGGTCAGCCCTTCGAGCTGGTAGTGCGGGCGCAGGTAGAACTTGGAGTTGTAGTACCCCGGGTTGCCTTCGACTTCCTCGACGATGACCTCGGCGGCGGCCAGTGGGTGCTGGGCCTTGGTGGTCTCGGTGGAGTGCGCCGGGTCACCGTCGACGTAGTTGAGGATCCAGTCCTGCAACCAGCGCTGCATCTCGTCCCTCTCTTTGAAGGAACCGATTTTGTCGCGCACGATGCACTTGAGGTAATGGGCGAAACGGCACGTGGCGAACAGGTACGGCAGGCGCGCGGCCAGGTTGGCGTTGGCGGTGGCGTCCGGGTCGTCGTATTCGGCCGGTTTCTGCAACGACTGGGCGCCGATGAACGCGGCGAAGTCGGTGTTTTTCTTGTGCAGCAGCGGCATGAAACCGTTCTTCGCCAGCTCCGCTTCACGGCGGTCCGAAATGGCGATTTCGGTCGGGCACTTCATGTCCACGCCACCGTCATCGGTAGGGAACGTGTGGGCCGGCAGGTTTTCCACTTCACCGCCAGACTCCACGCCGCGGATGCGCGAGCACCAGCCGAAGTGTTTGAACGAACGGTTGATGTTCACCGCCATTGCGTAAGCGGCGTTGGCCCAGGTGTACTTGGAACTGTCGGCGCCGTCGGTGTTTTCTTCGAAGGCGAACGCTTCCACCGGGTCGGTCTTGGCGCCGTACGGCAGGCGCGCCAGGAAGCGCGGCATGGTCAGGCCGATGTAGCGCGAGTCTTCCGATTCACGTAGCGAGCGCCAGCCGGCGTACTCCGGGGTGGTGAAGATCTTGGTCAGGTCGCGCGGGTTCGACAGTTCCTGCCACGAGCCCATGCCCATTACGGTCGGTGATGCGGCGGCAATGAACGGCGAGTGCATGGCGGCGCAGACTTTCGACAATTCGCCCAGCAACTCGACATCCGGTGGCGACTGGTCAAAGTAGTAGTCGCCCACCAGGCAGCCGTAAGGCTGGCCGCCGAACTGGCCGTATTCTTCTTCGTACATCTTCTTGAAGATCGGGCTCTGGTCCCACGCGGTGCCCTTGAATTTCTTCAGGGTCTTGTGCAGGTCGTTCTTGGAGATGTTGAGCACGCGGATCTTGAGTTGCTCGTCGCTCTCGGTGTTATTGACCAGGTAGTGCAGGCCGCGCCAGGCGCTTTCCAGCTGCTGGAAGTCGGGGTGGTGGATGACCTGGTTGACCTGGGCGGTGAGCTTGGCGTCGATGGCGGCGATGATCGATTCGATCGACTTGATGGCGTCGTTGGACACCAGGTCAGTCTGCGCCAGGGCCTGTTCGGCCAGCGTACGGACGGCGGTTTCGACGGCTTCGCGGGCGCGCTCGGTCTTGGGCTTGAATTCTTGCATCAGCAGCGAGGCGAACTCGCTGGGTACTTCGGTGGTGCCCAGGGCCTGGGACTGATTTTCACGTGCTGATTCGGTCATGATCATTCGTCCTGATTAAGCCTTGGGCTCGTTGTCGGCGGGCTTGGGCGCGCTGGCCAGGGCCTGCAACAGGGCAGGGTCCTTGATCGCTTTCATGATGATTTCTTCGGCGCCGGTCTTGCCGTCCATGTAGGTCAGCAGGTTCGCCAGTTGGGTGCGTGCTTCGAGCAACTTGTTCAGGGAGTCGACTTTGCGGGCCACGGCCGCCGGGCTGAAGTCGTCCATGCTTTCGAAGGTCAGGTCCAGGCTCAGGTTGCCTTCGCCGGTCAGCTCGTTGGGTACATGGAACGCCACGCGAGGCTGCATGGCCTTGAGGCGCGAGTCGAAATTGTCGACATCGACTTCGAGGAATTTGCGATCGGCCACAGGTGCCAGAGGCTCGGCGGGCTTGCCGGCCAGGTCCGCCATCACCCCCATGACAAAGGGCAACTGAACCTTTTTCTCGGCGCCGTAGAGCTCGACGTCGTACTCGATCTGCACCCGAGGCGCGCGGTTACGCGCGATGAATTTCTGAGAACTTTGCTTCGCCACGTTGCTGCTCCTGGTCGCTTGAGCGACGGTGTTGGCGTCATCGGGGGTGCCGGTGACGTGACTGCGTGATCCGTTCGCTTTTATTCGCTGTCTGGGCCGCGCAGGTTTTCAAATTGACTCATGCCGTCGGGAATCAGGTTGCGCACGATGGTCGCAAAATCGGCGTTCACCAGAATCTTGGCCCGGTTCAACAGCACCGGCAGGGGGCTGGAGGGCTCTTGACGGGCGTAATACGCGAGAATCCGGTCCAGGCTGCGCAACACGTCGTCGCGGTTGTTGATTTCGCCAGGGACGGTGCTGCGTGGCGCGCTCGGGCTCGGCGCGGTGGCGTGTTCAACCGGCGCGGGGCTGTCGTCGTCGATGACATCGGGCAGGGCGCTGTCGCCGCTCTGCGGGGCGAACTGGCCGAGAATCTGCAGGGCCATCTTGAGCGGTTGCTTCAGCGTGCCAAGGTCTACGCCTTGGGCGGAACCGACTTGATCGCTGACTTGCTGCTCGATGGCTTCGGCCGCACTGCGGGCTTCCAGCAGGGCGGTGCGAGTGATTTCCAGCTGCTCGGGATCACTGTCGAGCAGGGCTCCGGCGAGCTGTTCGGCGCCGAGGCTTTCATTCGGGAAACTTTGCAGGCCGCTGGCATTGGCGGCGGCGCGCAGGCTCACGGCACCGAAGGTGCGCGAGCGGGCCAGGATGCTTTCGCGCAGCAGTCCAATGGTGATGTCGGACGTCAGGCCGGCGAGGGCGTTGATACGCACGGTGGGATCGTTGTCGTCCTCGGCATCCAGGCGTGGATGCAGCTCGGCCCAGTACTGCTTGAGCAATTGGCTGATCAGCGTCAACACGCGGGCCAGGCCCGGTATGCCTTCCAGGGCCAGGGAACTTTGCAGCAGGAAATGGGTGATGCGCAGGTCTTTGCTGCGTTGCAGCAGGTCCAGGCTTTGCTGCTGGATGCTGCGCCATTCAGGGGGTTCGGCAGGCAATATCGAATCGCCCATGCTGCGCTCGGGCTGACCTTGGGAATCGCGTTCCAGGCGCAAGAAATCCGCGTCATATTCCAGATCTTCACCACAAGGTGAAGTCGCGGATACGGCGGCGAGCAGCAGAGGCACATCCACTTCGTTCGATCTCCTTATCGCCCGCTGAATAAATCGGGCAGTTCACACGCAAGTTCCGAATGGAACTCCACATGTTCCTTGAGGCTAATGGCCCTTTAGATGCTTAATGATCTTAAAGTGCCATCACGTATATTCAAGAAGTTATGCATTTTTGGTGTAGTACTTATGGCTTGTCAAGGTAAGCTATTTCCTCGGTGTGACAGTTGTGAGGTGCTTAACAACCCGCACGACCGGTAGGTCGAAGCAGGCACCGATGCAGGTTTTTTGTCACGCAAGCGGGTTAATATCAGCAATCATGCTGGCAAAAAGCCGTTTCTAGAGTGGTTGCAAGGTTTGTCGGCGAGTCGTCAGGGAGTGGATCCCGTCACTCGACCGCATGGGCAAAGTATTCAGCAAGGAGGCAAGATGCCACTGTGTTTGACTATCACTAGTTATCACAAGATTACCCCGGGTCAGTGTTCTGAGAAGTCCATGGACCAGGGGGTGATGGCAATTGGCCGTAATTCCGATAATGACTGGGTATTACCGGACCCCGAGCGTTTGGTTTCCGGCAAACATTGCGTTATTCAATACAAAGACGGGCGTTATTACTTAACCGATAACAGCACCAATGGTGTGGAATTGGTCAAGGCCGGTGTCCGTTTGCGCAAGGGCAACAGTGAACCACTGCAAGACGGCGAAGTTATCCGCATTGGCGATTATGAAATCCAGGCACGGGTGGATTTCAGCCTGCCGGTGACCGACAGCAATCCGTTCGCCGAAGCGCCCAGCAGCTTCGAAGCCTTGATGGGACGCCAGGGTGCCGCCGTGAATACACCATCGTCGTTGCCCGAGGCTCCCCCGGCACATTTCCAGGGCGCGTCGGCCATGGACACCTTGCCGGACCTGTTCGACTTCCTGAGCCCGGGCAGCGTCCCGCCGGCCACCCAGCCTGACCATGTCCCGGCCCAACAGCATGATTTCCGTCCGCCGACGCCCATCGCGCCTCCCAGCCCGCCGCCTGTGATCGAGCCTGTAGCGCAAGCATCTGCCTCGGTGATACCGGAGGATTGGGACCCGTTCAGCGACAAGCCCGCGCCGGTGGCAGTTGCCCCGATTCCTGTCGCTGTGCCACCGGTTGCGCCGCCGGCTGTTGTCGAGCGGCCTGTCGTAGAGCCGGTGCCGACACCCACGCCCCCGGTCAGCGTAGCCCCCGAACCTGCGCCGCCACGCGAGGCACCGGTGACCAGCGTTCAAGCCCCCATTACACCGCCCAAGCCGCTCGACGCCGCCCAGCCTGACCTGTTGCAAGCCTTCCTGCGCGGTGCCGGGCTGGACCAGTTGCGCCTGGACCAGGCCCAGGCCGAGGCACAGATGGAAAGCATCGGGCGCAGCTATCGGCTGATGGTCGAAGGCCTGATCGATGTCTTGCGTGCCCGCAGCAGCCTTAAGGGTGAATTCCGCATTCAGCAAACGATGATCCAGCCGGTGGAAAACAACCCGCTGAAATTCGCGCCCAATGTCGAGGAGGCCATGTTGCTGCTGCTACGCCATGGTAACCAGGCGTTCATGGCGCCGGATGTGGCCGTGCGTGACAGCTTTGACGACCTGCGCGCTCACCAACTGGCAGTAATGGCCGGCGTTGAAGCGGCCATCAAGCATTTGCTGGCGCGCTTCGAGCCGGCGCAACTGGAAGAACGCATGGGCAAACCCGTTGGCCTGTCGAGCATTTTCAACGGCTCGCGGCAAGCCCAGTACTGGCAGCAATTCACCGAGCTCTACAGCAACATTTCCCGGGAAGCCCAGGAGGATTTCCAGGACCTGTTCGGTCGCGAATTCAGTCGCGCCTACGAAGAGCACAGCGCGCGGCAGCGCCGCCTATAACACCTTTAAAAGCAATCAACGGATAGCTCAAACGTCATTGAGGACGCAGGATGATTTTCAGGTTTTTACTCGCAGTCGCCACCGCGCTTCTGCTCACGGCATGCGCCAAGGATGCGGCCGATTCACAGTCCGAAGAGGCTGACACCGCCGCCGTCGAACTGCACTTTCACGCCATTGCCGGCCTCAACCCCGGCGCCACCGGCCATCCGGCGCCGGTCCGGGTGCGCATTTTCGAACTGAAAAATGCCGCCACCTTCGCCCGCTCCGACTATTTCGCCCTGGCCGAACGGGCCCAGGCGACCCTCGGCGCCGACCTGATCGATCAGGACGAAGTGCTGGTCCAGCCCGGTCAGCAGTTGAGCCTGCAACGCGACCTCGACCCGGCCACCCGCCATATCGGCGTACTGGTGGGCTATCGCGAACTGGACCGGTCGCTATGGCGCACGGTGATGAATGTCCCGCCGCGCCAATACACCGAATACCAGATCAGCCTCGACGTGCGTGCCGTGCGCAGCGCCGTCGTCGTTCCCCCATCCAGCCCTGCCCAATAAGCAATCGGAGCCCCCATGTCCTGGAACAATCGCGTGGTCTGGTCGGAAGGCATGTTCATTGGAACGCAGCACTTCCAGCAGCATGACCGTTACCTGGAAAACCTCATCGACGCGCGCAACCGTCCGTTGTCGGCCGGTGCCTGGGGGTTTTCCCAATTGCTGATCGACCAGGGCCTGCTGGCCCAGGGCAAGCTGGCGATCATTTCGGCGCGGGGCCTGCTGCCGGACGGCACACCGTTCAACATCCCCGAGGACGACCTGGCGCCGCCTGCGCTGAATGTCGATGACAAGCTGCGCGATGGCCTGGTGTACCTGGCGTTGCCGCTCAAGCGTGCCGGTGCGCGTGACACCGTTGATGAAGGCGAAGCCCTGGGCGCGGCGCGCTACGTGAGCCAGGTGTGCGAAGTGCGCGACGATAACGCACCGTTCGAGAACCGCGCGCCGGTGGCCCTGGGCTCCCGAGCGTTGCGTCTGTTGACCGCACAGGATGGCATCAGCGACTACGCCGCCATCGGCCTGGTCCGCATCAAAGAAAAGCGCGCCGACCGCGCCCTGGTGCTGGACGACGCCTACATCCCGCCGCTGCTGGATGTGGCCGCCTCTAAACCGCTGGCGGCATTTCGCAGTGAACTGTTGGGCCTGCTCCATCAACGCGGCGAAGCCCTTGCCGGGCGGGTGGTCGCGTCCGGTGCCGGTGGCGCCTCGGAGATCGCCGATTTCATGCTGCTGCAACTGGTCAACCGCGCGCAGCCGTTGATCCAGCACCTGAGCCAGCTGAGCCCGTTGCACCCCGAGCGGTTCTACAGCGAGCTGGTCAGCCTGGCCGGGGAGTTCTCGACCTTTACCGCTTCGGGGCGACGACCGCAGAAATATCCGCAATACCAGCACGATGACCTGGCGCTCAGTTACGTGCCGGTCATGCAAGCCCTGCGTGAGGCCCTGTCGATGCTGATCGACAGCAAGGCCACGCCGATTCCGATTGTCGAGAAAGCCTACGGCATCCACGTGGCGATGCTGGCCGACAAGACCCTGCTCGACAGCGCCAGTTTCATCCTGGTGGTGCGTGCCGATGTCCCGGCCGAAACCCTGCGCGGTCGCTTTGGCCAGCAGAGCAAGGTCGGTTCGGTGGAGCACATTCGCGATCTGGTCAACCTGCAGCTGCCGGGCATCGGCCTGCTGCCGTTGCCGGTGGCGCCACGCCAGCTTCCGTACCACGCCGGCTCCACCTACTACGAACTCGACCGCGGTAGCGATCACTGGCAGCAATTGAGCAACTCCGGCGGGTTCGCGTTCCACATCGCCGGCCAGTTCCCGGGGCTGAACCTGGCTTTCTGGGCGATCCGAGGATAAACCGCGATGAGCAACGACGATCGTACTCAGTTCATGCCGACGCCCGGTGGCCGTGGCGCCGACCCATTCCGCCCGGACCCTGGTCGTCCACAGCCGGCGCCCGCACCGCTGTCGATGCCGGCCGCCCCGGTCCTGACCGGCAAGGCCCAAGGCCTCAACCCGCTGGAAAGCGCGGCCGGTCCGCTGCTGGCGCTGTTGACGCGCCTGCGCAACACCATTGCCCATCCGGCCCCGGCCAGCCTGCGGGCGCAATTGTTGGCGTACCTGCGTCAGTTCGAGGAACGCGCCGAAACCGCCGGCGTGGTGCGCAATGACGTGCTGCTGGCTCGTTACGCCCTGTGCACCGCCCTGGATGAAGCCGTGTTGAGTACCCCCTGGGGTGGCGCCAGCGACTGGGGCAAACAGAGCCTGCTGATCACCGTGCACAACGAAGCCTGGGGCGGCGAGAAGGTGTTCCAGCTTCTGGAACATTGCCTGCAAAGCCCACGGGAGCGCTTGTATCTGCTGGAGCTTCTGTACCTGTGCATGTGCCTGGGTTTCGAAGGGCGCTACCGGGTGATGAACGACGGGCGCAGCCAACTGGAAGCCTTGCGCGAGCGCACCAGCGCGGTGATCCGCAGTGCCCGTGGCGACTACGAGCGTGAGCTGTCGCCGCACTGGCGCGGTGTCACCGTAGCCCGTGATCGGCTGGCGCAATTCATGCCGCCGTGGATCGCCGTGGCCATTGGCGCGGCCTTGTTGCTGGCGCTGCTGTTTGGCCTGCGCATGAAACTGGCCTCCGATGCCGAGCCGGTGTTCAAGAACATCCATGCCCTGGGGGAAATCCCGGTGCAAGCCATCGACCGTCCCGTGGTGCAGCCCAAAGTGATCGAACGACCACGCCTGGCCGGCTTCCTGGCCGATGAAATCAGGGCCGGTCGGGTCGCGGTGGAAGATGCCGTGGATCGTTCGGTGGTGACGATCCGTGGCGATGAGCTGTTCGCCTCGGGCAGCGCCAGCATCTCCGATGACCTGGAGCCGCTGATGCTGCGCATCGCCGATGCCATTCGCAAGGTCAAGGGCCAGGTCCTGGTGACCGGCCACAGCGACAATCGCCCGATTGCCACCCTCAGGTTCCCGTCCAACTGGGCCTTGTCCGAGGCGCGGGCCAAGTCGGTATTGCAAATCCTCTCGGCCAAGACCGGCCAGGCCGAGCGCTTCAGCGCCGAAGGCCGCAGCGACACCGAGCCGTTGGCTTCCAACGCCACCGCAGAGGGGCGTGCGCGCAATCGTCGGGTTGAAATCACAGTATTGGCGGAGGGGGTCGAGTGAAGGCGTTTTTCAGTTTTATGACCCGCTGGGTCATCCCGCTGCTGGGGCTGATCGCCCTTAGCCTGATCATCTGGTTCGTCGGCCCGCTGCTGGAGTGGCTGGTGCCCGAAGGCCGTCGTTGGGCGTTGATCATTCTGGTGTTCGCGGTGTGGATCGCCTACCGGGTGTTTCGCATCATCCAGGCCCGCCGGCAGGCCGCCGAAGTCATGCGCAGCCTGGCCGAGCAAACCCCGCCCGACCCTAGCAGCATCGCTACGGCCGAAGAACTCGAAACCCTGCGCCAGCGCATGGACGAAGCCTTGGCGCTGTTGAGGAAAGCCAAGCTGGGTGGGGACGAGCGCCGCAACCTCTACGAACTGCCGTGGTACGTGATCATCGGCCCGCCGGGTTCGGGCAAGACCACTGCGCTGGTCAACTCCGGGCTGCATTTCCCGTTGGCCGCGCAACTGGGCGCCGGCGCGGTACGCGGCGTGGGCGGTACGCGCAACTGTGATTGGTGGTTTACCGACCAGGCGGTGCTGCTCGACACCGCTGGCCGCTACACCACCCAGGACAGTGACGCGACGGTCGACAAGGCCGCGTGGCTGGGCTTTCTTGGCCTGCTGAAAAAGCAGCGGGCCCGTCGCCCGATTGACGGTGCGTTCATCGCTATCAGCCTGTCGGACCTGCTGCTGGGCAGCGACGCCGAACGTGCAGCTCATGCCGCGGCGATTCGCCTGCGCATCCAGGAGCTGTACACCCAACTGGGCGTGCGCTTCCCGATCTACCTGATGCTGACCAAGCTCGATCTGGTGCCCGGGTTCATGGAGTTCTTCGACAGCCTGAGCAAGGAAGAGCGCGCCCAGGTCTGGGGCATGACCTTCGCCCTGGACGATGGCAAGAGCAACGACAGCCCGCTGGCGCATCTGCAAAGCGAATTCGCCGGCCTTGAGCAGCGCCTCAACGACCGTCTGGTGGAACGCTTGCAGCAAGAGCGCGACCCGGCGCGGCGCGACTTGATCTACGGTTTTCCGCAACAGTTCGGCGCCTTGAAGGATTGCCTGCAAAGTTTCCTCGAAGGTGTGTTTAAACCCAATGCCTTCGAAGAACGTGTACTGCTGCGTGGGGTGTATTTCACCAGCGGCACCCAGGAAGGCAGCCCGATCGATCGCTTGATCGGCTCCATGGCCCAGAGCATGAACCTGGACCGCCAGCACCTGGCGCGCCAGACCGGCACCGGGCGCAGTTACTTCATCGAAAAACTCTTCACCGCCGTGGCGTTTGCCGAGCGTGGGCTGGTGGGCGTCGATCCCAAAGTTGAGCGGCGGCGCAAGTGGATCGCCCGGGGTGTATTGGCCTCGACCGTGGCTTTGGTGCTGGTGGTTTCGACGTTGTGGTGGATCAGCTATCGGGCCAACCAGGCGTACATCACCCAGGTCGATCAGAAAGTCGCGCCGCTGGGCCAGGCCGTGCAAAGTCTTAGTCCGGCACAGCGCGATGTCCTTGCCGTATTGCCATTGCTCAACGCCGTGAAGCATCTGGCGGATGACGCGCCTGATTGGGCTGAAGGCCTGGGCCTGTATCAGGGCGACATGCTCGAAGCCGAGTCCGGCAGTGTCTATCGCAAGTTGTTGATCGCCGTGTTCGCGCCACGCTTGCTGACGCGTATCGAAGAGCAATTGCACAGCGGCGGCAGTTCGGATTTCCTCTATGAAGGCTTGAAGGCCTACCTGATGCTCGCCGACAACGAGCACTACGATGCCGACTTCATCAAGGCCTGGGTTGCCCTGGATTGGGACCGCAGCCTGCCGCGTGACCTGCCGGCCGACCAACGTCTGGCCCTGGGCGAGCATTTGCAGGCGCTGTTCGAGCGTCGTCCGCCCACCGCACGCCTGGACCCGCGCTTGATCGAAGACCTGCGCCGGCAATTGCAGCAACTGCCCGTGGCCCAGCGCGTCTATGACCGGGTCAAGCGCCAGAAACTGCCCGAGGGCATCGCCGACTTTCGCCTCAACGAAGCCGCCGGCCGCGACGCTGCGCTGGTGTTCAGCCGCAAGAGCGGCAAACCGTTGGGCGAGCCACTGAGCGGGTTCTTCACGGTCAAGGGCTACCGCCAGGGCTTCTTGCTCACCAGCCTGAACCAGGCTGGAACGCTGGCTGAAGAACAATGGGTGTTGGGGCGCGACGAGGCCGGGCAGCAGGACGTCGCCAGCCTGGCCGCCGAAGTGCGTCGCCTGTATTTCCAGGACTATCAGCGCCAATGGGACGCCTTGCTGGCCGACATCGACTTCGTACCGATCACCAGCGTGGCCCAGGCCGCCGATGTCTTGCGGGTGCTGTCCGGGCCAAGTTCGCCGTTGAAAAAGCTGTTGGTGGCGGTGGCGAAAGAAACCGACCTGCAGCAGGAAGAACGTTTGCTGGCGGCCCAAGGCGAGCAGGTCGAAGGCGGTGTGGACAAGCTCAAGGAGCGCCTGGGCAGCTTGCTCGGCCAGGAGCAGGCGACGCAAAACGCACCCCAGGCCAGCGTTGACCCGGTCACCGCGCATTTTGCCGAGCTCAACAGCATCGTCAGCAAAAGCGAAGGCGAACCGGCGGCCATCGATGGCCTGCTCGCCGACATGAATGCCTTGTACGTGCAGATCAGCGCCATGGTCGGCGCCAGCGGCGACGCCCTGCTCGGCGAAGCCAAGAACCAGGCCCAGGCCGCCGCCACACGGGTCAGTCTCAACGCCGAACGCCAGCCGCCGCTGGTGCAGGGCCTGGTCAAGTCGGTGGTCAACTCCACCACCAACAGCATGATGGGCGGAGTGCGCAATCAACTGAACGCTGCCTGGACCAGCGAAGTGGTGAACATCTACCGCCAGTCCCTGGCCGGGCGTTATCCCATGTCGCCAGGCAGTGCGCGGGACGCGACCCTGGACGACTTCGGTCAGTTCTTCGGCGTCGGCGGGGTGATGGACAACTACTTCCGCAAGTACCTGCAACCCTACGTCGACACCTCGACCCGGGCCTGGCGCTGGCAACCGGGCGCGGCACAGAAGCTCGGTATCGCCCCTGGCGTGCTGCAAACCTTCCAGCGTGCGGCCACCATCCGCGACGCGTTTTTCCGCTCCGGCGGCACTCAGCCGCTGGTGCGTTTCGAGCTCAAGCCGGTGGCGATGGACTCGACCATCACCCAGTTTTTGCTCGACCTCGACGGCCAGCAACTGAGCTACGACCACGGCCCGAGCCGTCCGACCGCCATGCAGTGGCCCAACCCCGGCAGCATCGGCGTAGTGCGGATCTCGATCATGCCGCCCTCGGCCAATGGTCGTTCCGGCATCACCCTGGATGGCCCGTGGGCCTGGTTCCGGCTGTTGGAGCAATCGGACCTGACTGCCGGCAACTCGCCGGACCGCTTCAACCTGCGGTTGCGGGTCGACGGCGCCAGCGCCTCTTACGAGCTGCGGGCCAACAGCGCCTTCAACCCGTTCAAGAGCCGCGTGCTCAGCGGCTTCAGCCTGCCGGAGCGGCTATGAGTACGCCGGGCTTCTATGGAAAGTTGGCCAGCCGCGGGGACTTCGTCAGCCGTGGCTTGCCCCAGAGTTTTATCGGTCCGTGGGACTCGTGGCTGGCGGCGGGCTTGCTCGCCAGCCAGACCGGCCTGGGCGAGCGTTGGCTGGATGCCTATCTGGTCAGCCCGTTGTGGCGCTTCATGGTCGCGCCCGGGGTCTGCGGGCCCGATGCCGCCGTGGGCGTGGTGATGCCGAGTATCGACCGGGTCGGCCGCTATTTTCCGCTGACCGTCGCAGTACTGCTGGAGCCCGACGCGGACCCGGCGTCGGTGGTGGGCGGTGCGGACGACTGGTTTGAACGGGTGGAGAACCTGTTGCTGAGCACCTTGAACGTGGAGGCCAGTTTCGAGGCCTTTGGCGCAGAACTGGAAAGCCTGGGTAGCCCGGCATGCCTGCCGCGCAACCCAAGCAGCCGTTTTGCCAGCCTGCACCGCTTTGATGCCACTGACCCGCAACAGCGTCTGAGTGCCCTCGCTGAATCGGCCTGCGAAGGCGTCAGTTTGTGGTGGGGCCAGGGTTCGGAACGTATCGCGCCCGGTTTGATGCGGTGTCAGGGTTTGCCGGCCGCCGCTGATTTTGCGCAATTTTTGCTCGGCCAAGAAGGTGTTGTGTAGATGCGTCCAAGTGTTGGAAATGCCTTCAAGTCTGCAAGCAAGAGCCATGTCGGCATGGTTCGCCAGGTCAATGAAGACGCGTGCCTGGATCTGCCGGAAAACGGCCTGTGGGTGGTCGCCGATGGCATGGGTGGGCACGCGGCGGGCGACTACGTCAGTAGCCTGATCGTCGACAGCCTGCGCGGCATTGCCGCGGGCCGCTCACTGGACGAATACGTCGCCGCGCTACACAGCGATTTGCTGCGGGTCAACGCCGCGGTGCGTGAAGAAACCGCCAACCGTGGCGTGACCATGATGGGCAGCACCGTGGTGGTGCTGGTTACGCGGGACCTGCGCGGCATGTGCCTGTGGGCCGGTGACAGTCGCTTGTACCGCCTGCGCGACGGCAAGCTCGACAGCATTTCCCGCGATCACAGCTACGTCCAGGACCTGCAGGACAGTGGCCTGCTCAGCGAAGCCGAAGCCCGGGTGCATCCGCGGGCCAACATCGTCACCCGTGCCATCGGGGTCGAGGCGCAACTGAATTTGGCGATGGTCGAGTTGCTGCTGGTGCCCGGCGACAGCTACCTGTTGTGCAGCGACGGGCTGACCAAGACCGTCGAGGACGATGAGATCCGTGAAGTCTTGAACCACGACGAGCCCGGCGAGATCGCCAGCAGCCTGGTGTCCCTGGGCCTGATGCGCGGCGCGCCGGACAACATCACCGTGGTTGTCGTGAAGGTGCCGTCATGAGCTTGACCTTGAACATTGTCATCCCTGGCTACGACATCGAAGGGCCGATCGGTGAAGGCGCGATGGCCAGCGTCTACCTGGCGACCCAGCGCTCGCTGGAGCGCAAGGTGGCGTTGAAAGTCATGGCGGCCGCGCTGGCGGCCGACCCGACGTTCTGCGAGCGCTTCCTGCGCGAAGGCAAGACCCTGGCGCGCCTGTCTCACCCGCACACGGTCACCATCCATGACATCGGCAACGTCGGTGAGCTGTATTACATGGCCATGGAGTACCTGCCCAACGGCACGCTCAAGGAGCGCATCGCCGCCGGGCTATCGCCGGAGCAGGGCCTGATCTACATCCGCCAGATTGCCTCGGCCCTGGGTTATGCCCATGGCTTGGGCCTGGTCCACCGTGACGTCAAGCCGGCCAACATCCTGTTCCGCGCCGACGGCACGGCGGTGCTCTCGGACTTCGGCATCGCCAAGTCCCTGGACGACCGCACCCAATTCACCCAGGCCGGTTTCGCCGTCGGCACGCCCAGCTACATGAGCCCGGAACAGGCCCGTGGGCAAGACATCGACGGTCGGGCCGACCTGTATGCCCTGGGCGTGGTGCTCTACGAAATCCTTGTCGGCAAACTGCCGTATACCGGCAATGACGCGCTGTCCACGGCCCTGGCGCACCTGACCGAACCGTTGCCGGAATTGCCGGTGCATCACGGTCATTACCAGGACGTGTTGCGTAAACTGCTGGCCAAAGACCCGGCGGAACGTTTCCCGGATGCGGCGGCGCTGTTGCAGGCGCTGGACAATCTGCCCGAGGAATCGGCGCAAGCGACGCTGATCCGACCGTTGCCGTTGCCGGTGTCGACCCCTCCGGGCGGTGATGACCTGGCGGGATTGACCCCGGTGTCCATCGACATTCCGACGGGGCCCGCACAGCCGCAATCCCAGCCCAAGCCAACCCCGCCACCGGTGAGCCCAACTCAACGGTCCAGCGTTTCGTCGCAGCCCAAGACCCCGCTGTTCGCACTGGCCGCTGTCGCGGTGGCCGTGGCGCTGGCGTTGGGTGGCGCGGGTTATTGGTGGTTGTCGGGCGATGGTGGAGAAGACGCGAAGCCGCCGATTGTCTCGACGTCGCCGGTTGATCCGCCGCCGGTCAAGGCGCCTGAAGTGCCCCCGGCAAAGCCGCCTGTGGCGGCGCAGGGCGATGGCGGCCAGCGTCCCTTGTTGATGGCTGGCAAGAAAACCCTGTTCCAGCGCGTGCTGAGCAAACCGGGCGCCAAGCTTACTGAAGACGCGGGCGCTGCGCCCGGCAAGGCGTTGCCGGCGTTTTCCGTGTTGTACGTGTATGAGCGCAAAGACCTCGAAGGCAGCCCGTGGCTGCGGGTCGGCGCGGCCACGGACGGGCGCAGCGACGGTTGGTTGCCGGCCACGCAGGTCAGCGACTGGAAACAAAGCCTGGTGCTCAAGTTCACCGAGCGTTCTGGCCGCGCGCCCGTGATGTTCCTGCGTCAGCCCGGCGAAGTGGAAAAGCTGCTGGCCGACCCTTCGGCGGCCAGGAACGTGTTGCTCAAGGCCCAGCAGAACCGCGAAGACAACCAGCAAGTGCTGGCCCTGGAGCCGGCCGCCAGTGCCGTGCCGCAGAATCAGTTCTATCTGTTGCCGATCTTCGATTCCCGCGAAAGCTTCGATGAGACCGGCCAACCGGTGCAGTTGCTGAACGTGGCGTCCATCGACCCCGGCAACACGCCGAGGGCTACGACCAATGCGCCCATCAGCACCGCCAACGCTGACGCGTTCCGTACCGCCGTGGTGCTGGTGGTGGACACCACCGTGTCGATGCAGCCGTACATCGATCAGGTCCGCGACGTGGTCCACGAACTGCAAAGCCGCATCGCCGAGCGTGGCGAGCTGGACAGTGTCAGTTTCGGCATGGTGGGTTTTCGCAGCAGCACCCGGAAAACCCCCGGCCTGGAGTACGTCGCCAAGACCCTGATCACCCTGGAGCAGGGTCGCGATCCGCAACGCTTCATGGAGATGGCGCGACAGGTCAAGGCGTCCACGGTGTCGAGCCATTCGTTCAACGAAGATGCGTTTGCCGGTGTCATGGAAGCGGTCGAAGGCATGGACTGGTCCGGTTATGGCGGGCGCTTGATTCTGTTGGTCACCGATGCCGGTGCCTTGCGCAAGAACGATCCGTTTGCCGCCACGCAAATGAACGAAGCCGAAGTGCGTCAAGCGGCGCTGGGCAAACAGATCAAGATCTACGCCCTGCACCTGCTCAGCGACGCCGGCAAGAAAACCCACGGCGGTGCGCAGAGCCAATATCGCACCCTGACCGCCGACGCCAACCCGCGGATCGGTGACCTGTACATTCCGGTGCCGGGCGCCGATGTGCGCAAGTTGGGCGAGCGTGTCGACGAGATCGGTTCGGTGTTCGCCGACCTGGTGCATCAGGTGCGCAGCGACAAACCGCAAGCCGTGCCGCAGCTGGGCGCGGCGCCGAGCCTGACTGATAAATCGGCGGCGGTCGGCTACGCGATGCATATGGACTTTTTGGGGCGCAAGTCTGCCAGTCAGGCCCCGCAGCTGGTCAGCGCCTGGACCGCCGACCGTGACCTGACCAACCCGGCGCTGCCGGCGTTCCAGGTGTGCGTGATGCTGACCAAACTGCAACTCAACGACTTGCAACAATCGCTGAAGCTGATCGTCGATGCGGCGCGCAAGACCCAGACGTCGCCCAAGGATTTCTTCCAGGAAATCGCCAGTGCCAGTGCCTACATGAGCCGCGATCCTTCGGCGTTGCGCAAGGGCGGCAACCTGGCTGACGGCGGGATTCTCGGCGAGTACCTCGAAGGGCTGCCGTACCGCAGCAAGTCGCTGAACATGACCCAGGACTTGTGGTTGTCCTTGAGTGTGGCCGAGCAGGAAGATTTCATCGACGAGCTGGATTCGAAAATCCGCCTCTACGAGACCTTCCATAACGATTTGGCCAACTGGGTGCGGTTCGGTGATGCCGAGCCGGGTGATGCCCTGTACCGCGTTCCGTTGTCGACGCTGCCGTGATGCTGAGCATGAGCGCCGTACACAAAAGCCGGGGCGCCGGCAGCCAGCGCTACAGCCTGGTGATTCCACGGCTGCAATTGTGTGCCGGCGAACAACTGGCGGTGGTCGGCCCCAGCGGTTGCGGCAAGAGCACCTTGCTGGATCTGCTGGCCCTGGTGCTGGCGCCGGATCAGGCCGGGCAGTTCGACTTCACGCCCACCAACACGCCGGTGGACATCGCCGCGTTGTGGCGTGCGGGGCAGCAGGGCGTCTTGGCGGACCTGCGCAGCCGGCATCTGGGTTATGTGCTGCAAACCGGTGGTTTGCTGGGCTTTCTGGACGTGCGCGGCAACATCGAATTGTCGCGCAAACTGCTCGGCATGGCGGATGACGGCAGCGTCACGCGCCTGGTCGGGCAACTGGACATCGCCGATCAACTGGGCAAGAAACCGGCGGATCTGTCCGTCGGCCAGCGCCAGCGGGTCAGTTGCGCCCGCGCCCTGGCGCATGGGCCGCGCCTGTTGCTGGCGGATGAACCCACCGCCGCCCTCGACCCGCTGAACGCTGAGCGGGTCATGCAGTTGCTGGTGGCCCAGGCCCGCGATCACGGCGTGTGTTGTGTGGTCGCCACCCACGATGAGTCACTGGCCCGCGCCAGCGGTTTGCAGGTGCGGCGCATCAATTGTCGTCGCGACGCCGATGGCGGCGTCACCGCGACCCTCGGGGAGGCTTGCTGATGCGCGGCGCGCTGGTGGCTTCCCTGGCCTGGCAGGATTACCGCAATGATGCCTGGCTGTCGGCCTGTTCGGTGCTGGCGCTGGTGGCGGTGGTCGCGCCGTTGCTGGTGCTGTTCGGCCTGAAATTCGGCCTGGTCAGCAGCCTTACCGAGCGCTTGGAGAATGACCCTGCTACCCGGGAAATCATCCCGCTGGGCGGCGGTCGCTTCAGCGCTGAGTTCGTCGAGCAATTGGCCCAGCGCAACGACGTGGCGTTTGCCTTGGCGCGCACGCGACAGATTGCGGCCACTGCGGATTTGAGCCGCGATGCTGCGTCCGTCACCGTCGAAATGATCCCCACGGCGGCCAATGATCCTTTGTTTGAGCGCCTGCCGGTGCCGCAAGGGCTGGATCAAGTGGTGCTCAGCTACACCGCCGCCGAAAAACTCGGCGCCAAGACCGGTGATTGGCTGCAGGCCAGTTTCGCTCGGCAGGTGGCCGGTCGTAGCGAGGCGCAGCGCACGCGAGTGCAGGTGTTGCAGGTACTGCCGCTGCAAGCCTTTGCCCGGGATGGTTTGTTCGCGCCGCTGGCGCTGCTGGAAGCGGCCGAGGATTACCGCGACGGTCGCGCCGTGCCCGCGTTCGGCTGGCCGGGCGATGCGGTGGGGCAGAGCGCGCAGCGGGTGTACCCGGCGTTTCGCCTGTATGCCCGCAGTCTGCGTGATGTGGAACCGCTGCGCGAGTATTTCGCGGCGCAGAACCTGCTGGTGTCCACCCAGGCCCAGACCATCGCACAGGTGCAATCGCTGAGCCGCAACCTGTCGATCGTGTTCTGGATCATCGCCGGGTTGGCGTTGGCGGGAGCGTTCGCGGCGATTTTTGCCGGTGCGCTGGCGGCGGTCGAGCGCAAGCGTCGGGAGCTGTCGGTGTTGCGTCTGCTGGGGGTTTCCACGGCGGCGCTGTTGTTGTTCGTGGTGTTGCAGGCGCTCTACAGCGCCGCACTGGCGGCCTTGTTGAGTGCCGGGCTGTATGGCCTGGCGCAGTCGGGCCTCAATTATTTATTTGCGCAGATGCCGGGCGAGTACGCCAGCCATCTGCTGCTGCGTCACTACACTTGGGCCCTGGTGGCCGTGCTCGGCGTCAGCGCCGTGGCGGCGGCTTGTGGTGGCTGGCGGGTGGCGCGGATCCAGGCGTGTGAAGGAATTCGCGATGTATAAGTTATTGGGCGCCGCCGTGGCGCTGAGCCTGGCCGGTTTAGCCTGGGCCGACGAAAGCACCGACAAACTGGACAACCCCAAACCGTTGCCCGGTGACGTCAGCCTGCCGCTGCCGTGCGAAGGGCAAATGATGTTCCGTTACGTCTACGTCCTCGCCCAAGGCACCCTGGATGATCGGGAAATCAGCCTTGGCTACCCGTTCAGCGAAGGCGAGGCCGGTTATAAGCAGTCGTTCATTTCCGGTTATCGCCGGGACTTCATCAACGGCCAGTTCACCCTCAAGGACCTGCCCAAGGACTGGAACAAAACCATCGCGCCGTTGATGCCCAAGGCTGACGCCAAGACTCCGCTCAAACCGATGCTGTACTTCATCGGTAAATACGAGGTCACCGCTCGCCAATACGCCCAGGTCATGGCCCAGGCGCAATCGTTGGCCAGCGGTGAACCCGCGCCGGCCTGCGAGACCCTCACAGCCGAGTTGCCCCAAGGCATGGCCGGGCGTTTGCCCAAGGTGAAACTGTCGAAGTTCGAGGCGGAGCGCTTTGCGGCGGTGTACAGCGCCTGGCTGATGAAATACCACAAGGACCTGCTGCCGGTGAGCGGTCGCGGCACCTCCGCCGAAGATGGCGGGCTGGGCTTCGTGCGTTTGCCCACCGAAGTCGAGTGGGAATTCGCCGCCCGTGGCGGGCAAGCCGTCAGCCGCCAGGACCTGGAAGGGCGCCTGTTTCCCCGGCGCCTGGAAGGCAGTGAAAGCGACGGGCCATTGGCTGATTGGGCGGTGTTCAATCAGGTCGCTGGCGGCACCGGCCAGGCGGCGCGGCTGATGCCCGTTGGCATCAAACTGCCAAACCCCATCGGTTTGTTCGACGTGATCGGCAACGCCGCCGAGATGGTCCAAGAGTCTTTCCAACTGGTACATGCCGGTCGCCGCCAGGGCGCCTACGGGGGCTTCGTGGTCAAGGGTGGCAACTACCTGGAAGGCGAAGGCACGCTGTTCACCGGGATGCGCCGCGAATATCCGTTGTTTGCCGCCGACGGCACCGAGCAAAGCAACGAAACCACCGGGTTCCGTGTGGCGGTCGGGGCGTTGTTGGCGCCGCGCTCGCGTTACAAGGAACTGTTCGCCCAATGGGAGAAGGAAGGCCGTCTCGCGTCCCTGACCGATGCCATCGATGCAGCCGAAGACCCGACCAAGCGCCTGGACAGCATCATTGCCGCCAGCGTCGACCCGCGCCTGCAAGCCGAGCTGGGACTGGTCAACGAAGAGCTCAAGCGCAACGTCTCGCTCATCGCCCAGCAGCGCGAGGAAGCGGCGGGCAACCTGATCCAGTCGGCGGCCCTGGTGGCCGAGACCATCAATAACTACAACATTCGCCTGACCAATTTGCAGAACAGTCGCCAGCAGGCCGTGGACGCCAAGGACGAGGCCAGCGCCAAGCTGTTCGCCACGGCCATCAACAACGGCCGCAGCGCGCTCGAGGGCGCCGTGGCGATTTACATCGACAACCTGGCCACCGGCACGCGCTACACCGATGCCGTGATCCAGGCGCAGTTTCAACGCATCAAGGAGGAGTTGGAGCGCAAGCCGGTGCTGGGCAAGAGCCTGGTGGCGCGCGCAACGTTATTCGTTCGTCATGTCGGTGCTTATCGTCAGCAAAAACGAGCCGACCCGGCGGCGATATTGAAGGAACTGCTCGCATCGAGCGGTCAGCGGTCTTGATCGTTGATTGTCAGCGAGCTTGGAAGGGACTCAGGCGGCGGTGGGCCGTGCTGGGCTGGTCAACACTTAAAAAGAGAACACAATCATGCTTTTCTCCCGTAAACCTTTTGCTTCGGTTTCCAAACGTCACCTGCTGATGGTCGCTGTCGGCTTCAGCACCGTACTGACCGGCTGCGCTACGTCGCCGACCTCCAAGGTCGCGTCGAGCACCAAGGTCGAGTACTACCCTAACTGCTACGAGCCGGTGCAGCACTTGCGCTCCACCGAGGGGAACATGACCAAATCGGTACTCACCGGCGCAGCCGTTGGCGCGGTCGGTGGTGCCCTGTTGGGTGCGCTGACCGATTCGGAAAACCGTGGCCGCAACGCCGCCATCGGTGCCGCCGGTGGTGCCTTGGCCGGTGGCGCAACCGGTTACTACACCGAGCGTCAGAAGCAGATCGCCGACGACAACCAGCGCATCGCGTCCTACGCCGCTGACGTCAATAAAAGCGCCGCCGACATCGACCGCAGCACCGCGTACGCCAAGGCTTCGCAGCAGTGCTACCAGAGCGCGTTCACCAAGTTGGTGGCTGACCGCAAGGCCAAGACCGTCAACGAAACTGAAGGCCGCAAGCGCCTGGCAGAAATCGTCTCCGGCCTGAAAGAGTCCAACGACCTGATCGTTGCGGTCAACGGCAAAGCCGCCGAAGACCTGAACAACTACACCCAGGCCTATGAAAAAGACCTGCAACAAGTGGGTGTGCAGCGTACTGACGTGGTGACCGTGGCGACCGCCGAAACCAAGCCGGTTGTGGCTTCCACCAAGAAGACCAAGAAGGCCGTGAAAGCGGCGAAAAAACCTGTCCTGCCAAGCGTGCCGAAAGAAGCGGTCACCACCGAAAAAACCCTGCAGACCGCCAAGGCCAAGCAGGATGAAAGCAAACAGGTCGCCAGCGCCGGCACCAGCCAGGTCAACAGCATGTGCAAAAACCCGGACCTGGGTGACTGGGCACCGGTGCCTTGCCCGAATGTTTGATTGAGTAAGCGCTGTTGATCATCGCCGCGAAGCGATGATCAACACACAAAACCTGTGGGAGTGAGCCTGCTCGCGATAGGGTCGGTTCAGTTGACATCAATGTTGACTGATACGCCGCCATCGCGAGCAGGCTCGCTCCCACATTTGTTTTGTGCTGGCTGAAATATCCGCGACAACCTTTAATCCCCTGTGGGAGCAAAGCTTGCTCGCGAGGCGGCCTGACAGCCGACCTGTCTCTCCGGCCGTACCTCAATCCAATTGTGGGAGCGGGCTTGCTCGCGAAGGCGGCCTGACAGCCGGCCTGTCTCTCCCGGTTGTACGTCGATCAAACGGTGGGAGCGAGCCTGCTCGCGATGGCGGCCTGATAGCCGGCCAGGATTTGGTTGACTGGGTACATATCCGTTGCTGCGGTAGCGGCTGCTGGCGGTTCCGCCCTTACGGCGGGTCACTTTTGGCAAATGCCCCAAAAGTAACCAAAAGGTCTTGCCCCACCACTTGGTGCCTCGCCTAGGCTCGGCATGCCCGAACGCAGGCATTGCTCCGTGGGCCCGC
>NZ_JAKNQY010000039.1 GCF_024494355.1 Pseudomonas sp. Q11
AACACCTCTTTTTGACCGCTTTCGATCGAGAAGACCGAATCGTTAATAGAGCACTGCAACCGCCCTACCAACTGCTTCCCAAGCTTCGATGACCTGAAGCCCTACACTACCGAAAATCGTTTAACTCATTGAAACTCAAGGAGTTTTTAGTTTCGACTGCGCCGGAAGTGGGGCGAATTATAGACGTCCAGAATTTGCCGTCAACCCTTAATTTGATTTTTCTATCCAGCCAGAAGCACCTCACTGAAATCCGCCTTATATATAGACGGAATCGCTGCGATTGCGCAGTATATTGCGCAAACCAGCCTTCCCCCCGCTTTTATCTCGGACGACGCTTAGTAATGACTCTCCCACATCGCAGCCTGGCAACTACTCTTTATCCGGTCGCCCTTCTATTGATTGCCATGGCATCCATCCAGTCGGGAGCTTCACTTGCCAAAAGCATGTTCCCGGTCGTGGGCGCACAAGGCACTACAACGCTGCGGCTTATCTTTGCCAGTCTCATCATGCTGTTGTTGCTGCGGCCATGGCGCGCCAAGCTCTCGGCTCAATCCCTGCGCACCGTAATCGTCTACGGGATGGCGTTGGGCGGCATGAACTTTCTTTTCTATATGTCACTGCAAACCGTTCCGCTGGGAATTGCCGTGGCACTGGAATTTACTGGCCCTCTGGCGGTTGCCATTTACGCTTCGCGTCGGGCCATCGACTTTCTCTGGATTGCCCTGGCGATCACCGGCCTGCTTCTATTGATACCGACTGGAGCCTCCAGCAGCGGTATTGACCTGGTCGGCGCCGGTTATGCCCTGGGGGCGGGATTCTGCTGGGCGCTGTACATCTTGTTTGGCCAAAAGGCTGGCGCGGACAACGGCGTGCAAACCGCCGCACTGGGGGTAATGATCGCGGCCCTCTTCGTCGCACCGATCGGTATTGTCCACGCGGGGGCCGCATTGCTGACGCCAAGCCTGATTCCGATCGCCATTGCCGTCGCCATCTTGTCCACTGCCCTGCCCTACACCCTGGAGATGATTTCCCTTACACGAATGCCAGCCCGTACTTTCGGCACATTAATGAGCATAGAACCCGCGTTCGGTGCCTTGTCGGGACTCGTGTTCCTCCAGGAGTACTTATCCCTGGCCCAATGGGCGGCCATTGGCTGCATCATCCTGGCGTCAGTCGGCGCAACGCTGACGATGGGTAGCGCCGCGAAGCCCGCCATCGCGGTTGATTGACACAGGATTTAAGGAAGCTCTGGTATTTACCGCACATTTAGGCCATGTTTACCCCGTAACCTAATGTCAGACATGGAATTTTCATACAGGACGTCATGAACGCTTAAAGCAAAAGCGAACACAATCGCACGTGGACATAAGATCTGCGGCGGTGATAAGGACTGGAATGAAACGAATTTTGATATTGATCGTTGTGCTTGCAATTGCGGGCTGCGCGGCGACCACGAGAACAGAAGTCAAACGCGGTAAAAAAGGCTTGCATATCAACTGCTCCGGTCTTTCCTCGTCTTGGGGGCAGTGCGCGGCTAGCGCCGCCAATTCATGCGCCCCAAAAGGTTACAGGGTGATCGCAAAGTCGGGCGACGCCGTCGAGGAGCCGGGGGATTACCCCTTCGGACTCAACCCCGCCGGCTATACCAGTCGCAGCATGATCGTCATCTGTAAATAGGTGGCCGATCAGTCGAGCCGCTGCTGGGCCATTCGACGACTGATCTCATCATGGCTGGACTTTAGGACATCACGCTGGACCTCTGGCGTGGCCAGCATGCGGGCGACAACCAACGCGCCCACGCATTGCGACAGAATGGCCCAGGCCAGGCTTTCGCTTCCCAGTATCCGCGCCCAGCTTTCATGCAAACGACAGATCCACGTTTGCGCCGCCTCCCGCACCTGCACATCGGACCGCGCGATCTCAGCGCCCAGCACCGGCAGCGCACAACCCGCCTCCGGCTGTTCGACGTGGCTCATGCTCAGGTACTGCTTGAGGCATCGCTCCAGTTTCTGTGAGTCCAGAACATTCTCGCCACTCAAGCGTTCCAGGCTTTGCGCCAACTCTCGCTCGACGATCGTCTTGAAAAGCTCATCCTTGGATGAGAAGTGACTGTAGAACGCCCCGCCGCTCAAGCCGATCGCCTTCATCAGGCCATCGACACCGACGGTGGAAAACCCCGATTTCTTGGCGGACTTGGCACTGCTGGCGAGCAGTTTCTCTCGGGTCTCCAGTTTGTGACTGGCTGAATAACGCATATATCTGGCCTCTGATTGCCCACCTTGACGCTCGCCGGATCTTAGCATAACGTCCGTTTAGCTAACGATCGTTTACCAATGAGGCTAATCATGAATAACAAGAAGGTCGTACTGGTTGTTGGCGCAGGCGATGCCACCGGCGGCGCAATAGCCAAACGTTTTGCGCAGGAAGGTTTCGTGGCCTGTGTTACCCGCCGCAGCGCTGACAAACTCGCGCCATTGGTCGATTCAATTCGGGCTCAGGGCGGTGATGCTCATGGTTTTGCCTGTGACGCGCGCAAGGAGGACGAGGTGATCGCGCTGATCGAGCAAATCGAAAGCCAGATCGGACCGATTGAAGCCTTTGTATTCAACATCGGCGCCAACGTGCCCTGCAGCATCCTCGAAGAGACCGCGCGCAAATATTTCAAGATTTGGGAAATGGCCTGTTTTTCCGGTTTTCTCAATGCTCGGGAAGTGGCCAAACGCATGGCCTCGCGCCAGCGCGGGACGATTCTGTTCACCGGGGCCACGGCGGGACTGCGTGGGGCTTCAGGGTTCGCCGCCTTCGCAGGGGCCAAACATGGCATCCGCGCATTGGCCCAAAGCATGGCCCGTGAACTGGGCCCGATGAATATTCATGTGGCCCATGTGGTGGTGGACGGCGCCATCGACACCGACTTCATCCGCGATAACTTTCCGGAAAAATATGCAACCAAGGAAACGGACGGCATCCTCAATCCCGAACACATCGCAGACAACTATTGGTATCTGCACGCCCAACCCCGCGACGCCTGGACCTTCGAGCTGGACCTGCGCCCCTGGAGCGAACGCTGGTAAACCGCCACCCTCACAATAACTAGAGAGCAGATACCATGAGAAAATCCGTGGAGTTTTTCTTCGACCTGGGCAGCCCGACCACCTACCTGGCCTATACCCAACTGCCGCCGCTTTGCGCGCAGACAAACAGCCAGTTGATCTACCGTCCGATGCTGCTTGGCGGCGTCTTCAAGGCGACCGGCAATGCGTCACCGGTTACCGTGCCGGCCAAGGGACCTTATCTATTGAAGGATTTGAATCGCTTCGCCAATCGCTACGGCGTTGACTTCAAGCTCAATCCGCACTTCCCGATCAATACACTATTACTCATGCGCGCCGTGACCGGCATGCAACTGCACCATCCGGAACGATTCGAGGCCTTCATCGATTGCCTGTTTCGCGCCCTGTGGGTGGACGGCCGCAACCTCAACGACCCGGCAACAGTCGCGGAAGTTTTGAACCAGGGCCATTTTGATCCCGGTTATGTGCTGGCCCTGACGAGCAACGAGCAGGTCAAGGAAGCACTCAAGATCACCACCGAAGAAGCCATTAAACGGGGCGTGTTCGGCGCCCCGAGCATGTTCGTCGGCGACGAGCTGTTCTTCGGCCAGGATCGGCTGGACTTCGTCCGTGAAGCCCTGGGCTAATGCCTTACGTCAGATCGCCAGCGTCCGCGTGTTCAGCCATTGCAGCGCGTCGCCTTCCAGTAACGGGCTCAATCGACGCTGAACCTCGGCATGGTAGGCGTTGAACCAGTCTTTTTCATCCTGGCTCAGCAAGGACGGCTCCAGGCAGCGCGTGTCGATCGGGCACAGGGTCAGGGTTTCGAATTCGAGAAACTCGCCGAACTCGCTGCTCCCCCCCTCACGGTTCAACACCAGGTTTTCGATGCGCACGCCCCAACGGCCCGGACGATAAGTACCCGGTTCGATAGAGGTGATCATGCCCGCTTGCATCGCGGTCTGCGGCGCGGCGGCGGCCTGATAGGCAATCACCTGCGGACCTTCGTGAACGTTGAGGAAATAACCGACGCCGTGACCGGTGCCGTGACCGTAATCCACCTGCTCGGCCCAGATCGGCGCCCGGGCGATGGCATCCAGCAACGGCGACAGAATGCCCCGTGGGAATTTGGCGCGAGACAAGGCAATCACGCCCTTGAGCACGCGGGTGCAATCACGCTTCTGTTCCAGGGTTGGCGTTCCGACCGGCACCATGCGGGTGATATCGGTGGTGCCACCCAGGTATTGGCCACCGGAATCGATCAGCAGCAAGCCATCGCCCTCGATGACCGCATGGGCTTGCTCCGTGGCGTGGTAATGGGGCATCGCGCCGTTGGCGTTGAACGCGGCGATGGTGTTGAAGCTCAGGGAGACAAACTCCGGCCGGCGTGTACGGGCCGCGGTCAGGTGCTCATCGATGGTCAGCTCGGTAATGCGCTCGCGACCCCAGGCGCTTTCCAGCCAGGCAAAGAACTCGCAGAGCGCCGCGCCGTCCTGCTCCATGGCCCGACGGATGTGCTCGGCGTCGGCCAGGCTTTTACGAGACTTGGCCAGCGTCGTTGGATTGAGTCCCTCGACCAGCTTCACGCCACTGTCCAGATTATCCAGCAAACCGACCGTGACCCGCGCCGGATCGATCAGCAGGCTCGCGCTACTTGGCACTTCCCGCAATGCGGCCGCCGCTTCGCTGTAATCGCGCAGGGTCACGCCGTCCTGTTCAAGAACGGCACGCAGTGGTGCATCGACCTTGTCCAGGGCCACGAACAGCGTTGCCTGTTGCTGGCTGATCAAGGCAAAGGAAACGAATACGGGGTTGAACGACACATCCGCGCCGCGCAAGTTGAACAGCCAGGCGATGTCATCGAGCGTGGCGATGAAGTGCCAGTCGGCGCCGCGCTCCTTGAGGGTTTCGCGCAGCTTGGCGAGTTTCTCGACCCGGCTGACGGTCGCCTGCGGCGGCAGATGCGCGTAGACCGGTTGATCGGGCAGGTTTGGGCGATCGCTCCAGATTTCCTTGAGCAGATCAATATCGGTGCGCAATCGCGCCCCGCGCGCCTCAAGCTTGCCGCTCAGGGTCCGGGCAGAGGCCACAGCCATGACCGCGCCATCAACCGCAACCGCCGCGCCTTCAGGCGTCTGTTCGGCCAGCCAATCCAGGGGGCCGGCGTGACCGGGAATGAGCTTGACCAGTTCAATACCGCTGCCTTCAAGTTCCTTGGTGGCCTGCTCCCAATAACGGCTGTCAGCCCAGACGCCAGCGAAGTCCGCCGTGACGATCAGCGTCCCAACCGAGCCATGAAACCCCGATAACCATTGCCGTCCTTGCCAATACCCCGGCAAGTACTCCGACAGATGCGGGTCGGCCGATGGCACCAGCAGCGCGTGAATGCCTTCGCGATTCATCAACTGGCGGATTTGGGCCAGGCGCTGGGGAACCAGTCCATGGGTCAAAGGCTCGGTACTCATCGTTTCTCCTGCTCGTAAATAGTGTTGTTCGCTTGCACCAAGGGCTCTGGATAGCTGCCGCAGCGACTGATCAGCGAGCTTAACAGGCATCCGCCCCAAGCTCAGCCCTCAGCCGATGCTTTCGAGTAACAACGGATACAGCGAGGCGACCAATAATAGCGCCATCCCCCAGTTGAACAGGCGCAGCCAGCGACGATCACGCAAAAGATTGCGTAACAGACTGCCGCACACCACCCACAGGCTTACGCTCGGCAGATTGATCAGGGCAAACACCGCGGCGATAACCACCACATTGAAAAAATAACCTTGAAGCGGCGTGTAGGTGCTGATGGCTCCGATGGCCATGATCCAGGCCTTGGGATTGACCCACTGAAACGCCGCCGCCCCCCAATAGCTGATGGGCGTGCTATCCCCCGGCCGGCTCTCAGAGACCGGCCCGGAGTGGGCGATTTTCCACGCCAGGTACAACAGGTAGGTCGCTCCGACGTAGCGCAGCACGGTGTAGAGCAGAGGGTAGGTCTGGAACACCGCGCCCAGGCCAAGGCCCACCGCCAGCACCAGGGAAAAGAAGCCGCAGGTGATGCCCAGCATGTGAGGAATCGTGCGGTTGAAACCGAAGTTGACGCCCGAGGCCAGCAACATGGTGTTGTTGGGACCGGGGGTGATCGAAGTCACCAGGGCAAACAGGGCGAAGCCCAGCAACAGGTCTAGCGAAAGGGTCATGGCAGGCGTATCCATTGGGACGGTGAGTCAAGTCATGACCCTACCCCACGCCCCGATCCAAACCCATGGACAGTTAGGCAAAACTTCGAGCGGTACAGTCCTCAGCTCGGCCGCCCCGGCAGCTTCATGGCTCGCTCGGCGCTCATTTGCCCTTGGTCGTCGAAACCTACGTTTTTCTGCGAAGGACCGAGCAACTCGGCTTTTTTCGCGTGATACTCGTCAAACGACAGGCCCCGACGGCTCAGCGCTTCAAGGGCCAGTTCACGGGTTTCTTCGGCGGTGTAGGGGCGCAACTCCGGCGACGAAGAGGCGCAACCGCTCAACACAGTGGCCGTCAACAGCAGCAAAACAGCAAAAGTCCGATTCATGGCGAGTATCCAGTGTTCTGAAGTGAGGCGATGAACAAAGGCTACCCGCCGACTTCGCGCGGCAGAAATCAACCCTTTTGATAGTGGGTATTGCTGACTCGGATCATCCGCTGCGCTTAACCGACCAACTGGCAATGCAGCGCGTTGTCGGCGCTGCGTTCGATGTTGCGCAACACCTGGAACGAGCCGAATGTCACGGCCCTGGCCCTATGGGCCTGGATCAGCCGCCAGAAATCCTGCTCACCGCGCTCGAAACTCTGAAACGCCGCTTCGCCCGCCTCGCGGTTTTGCCAATGCAGATAGTTGAGAACCCGTCGTCCGTCCTCGCTGACCTGGATACTGGCACTCAGAAATCCCGCCTGCCCCCGCGCCAGGCGCTCGGTCTGTTCTGACAGGGCCGTCACCAGCGCCTGTTGCCATTGAGGTTCGATGTCGAACTCCATCAACTGGGTAAAACTCTGATTGTTCCTTGGTGATTGCATGGAAGGTCCTCGCTGTACGTAGGGCGGATCTTGCGGTCCGATGGCGTGCAGGGTAAAACCTCCAGTTAACTCAAGGTCAAGCAGAGAATGCAGGCAATGACACAGATAAACGTCCACAAGGAACTCACCGTCGGCCAAGTGGCCGCCCGCAGCGGCGTGGCCGTCACTGCCCTGCACTTCTATGAATCCAAGGGTCTGATCAAAAGTAATCGTAACCAGGGCAACCAACGCCGCTATCCACGGGAAGTGTTGCGGCGTGTGGCGCTGATCAAGGTCGCCCAAGGCTTGGGCATTCCGTTGGCCGAGATCGGCAGCGCCTTGAAAAATTTGCCGGACGACCGAGCCCCAACGGCGAGCGACTGGAAGATCCTCTCGGCGCAGTGGAGCCGCGAGCTGGATCAACGCATCAACCACTTGATGGCGCTGCGCGATCGACTCAACGGCTGCATCGGTTGCGGTTGCCTGTCGATGGAAGGTTGCCCGCTGCGCAATCAGGGCGATGTGTTGGGCAAGCGCGGGCCGGGAGCGCATCTGCTGGATGCGCCGTGAGACGTTCGTCGGGCCATGCGCCGCCCCCAAGTCGCTGTCCTATAGTGGATGGACGCAAATCGGCGAAGCCGTCTTCGCCTCCCAATAACAACAAGGAGAATCGTCATGGGTGTCAAAGCCATTCCTGAAGGTTTCCACAGCATCACGCCCTACCTGGGCATTCAAAAAGCCGCTGAAGCCATCGAGTTCTACAAAAAAGCCTTCAATGCCACCGAGGTCATGCGCCTGGCCATGCCGGACGGCGGCGTCGGTCATGCCGAGCTGCGGATCGGCGATTGCCCTATCATGCTCGGCACACCTTGTGATCAAGGGCCGTTGCGTAACCCCGAACAATCGGTGCCGGTAGGCCTGCATCTCTATGTCGAAGATGTGGACAATGCGTTCGCCCAAGCGATTGCCGCCGGTGGCACGGTGATTTCCGAGGTCAAGGATCAGTTCTACGGTGATCGCAGCGGCACCTTGAAAGACCCCTATGGGCATGTGTGGTTTCTGGCGACGCACAAGGAGGATCTGACGCAGGAACAGATTGAACAGCGGGCCAGGGAGATGTTTCAACAGCAGGGCTGACGGCCAACCTGCTCTTGTGGCGAGGGGACCTATCCCCTTGCCACAGTTTTTGCGTTTTCCGTCCATCCGGTTTGCTTCAGCAAGGGTGGAAATACATCCGATTCGTAAACGCGAAACATTTTCTTTCAACTTTCGCTTCGGGATTTCCATTGCTCGTTCGTCTTAATTAGATGCAGCAGGTCGCGTCGGCAAAAGCCACGACCGGCTTTTCAGGGTTCAGGGGATTACGAAGCCCGTAATACCGAGCCTTTCATCGAATCAAGACGTTCAAATCATGTCGAAGAAATCCCGCTCCAAACTCTGGTTCCTGGTTCATAGCTGGCTGGCACTGCCCATCTGGTTTTTCGTACTCATCGTTTGCGTCACCGGCACGCTGGCGGTGGTCAGTCAGGAAATCGTCTGGCTGGTCAATCCCGAGATGCGCGCCAGCAAACCCTCGGACGACGCAACGCTGCTCAGCTACGACCAGGTCGTCGCCGCCATCAAGCAAGCCCAGCCGCAAACCCAGGTGCAGAGCATCGTACGTCCGGACGAGTCGCATTTTGCCCTGGAGGTCGGCGTGACCTACCCCGACGGGCGCCCCGACAAGATCTACGTCAACCCTTACAGCGGCATCGTCCAGGGCTCGGCGCCGACGTTCAATTTCAAAGGCTTTACCCGCGCCCTGCATGGCTGGTGGCTGGTACCGTTCACCAACGGCTTCAGTTGGGGCTGGTACCTGGTGTCACTCCTCGGCCTGCCGCTGCTGGCGTCCCTGGTGACCGGGCTGGTGGTCTACAAGCGTTTCTGGAAGGGGTTTTTCCGGCCGACCCTGCGGATCCGTCACGGTGCACGCATTTTCTGGGGTGATTTCCATAGGCTCAGCGGTATCTGGTCGATCTGGTTCATCGCGGTCATTTCCATTACCGGCACCTGGTTCCTGATCCAGGCGCTACTGTCGGACAACCAGATTTCCATTTCCAGCGCACCGGTCATCCCGGTGGTGTCGCGGGAAAGTGTTCCGCTGTCAGCCGAAGGTGTTGCGCCGCCGCAACTGAACCTGGACCGCGCGATTGAAATCGCCCAGCAGCGCATCCCTGGCCTGGAAACGAGCTTCGTCAGCCTGCCCGGCAACGCCTATAGCCATCTGGAAATCGGTGGCCGCGGTTGGTATCCGCTGATGTTCCAGACCGCCACCATCAATCCCTATAACGGTGAGGTCGCCGCCTCGCGCCTGCTGTCGGACCGCACCGCGCTGGAATTCGTCACCGAATCCATGCGCCCGTTACACACTGGGGACTTCGGCGGCCTCTGGATCAAGCTCATCTGGTTCTTCTTCGGTTTGATCATGAGCATGATGGTCCTCAGCGGGCTGCTGATCTGGACCAAACGCACCGCCCTGGCCACCGCAAATGCCTTCAAGCGCAGCCAAAAACCTTCCCGGACAGGCCAATCTGCGCCGTTATTGCAGCCGTCCATCCACCGTGAATCAGCGGAGGGCAACCTGTGATCCCGTCCACCACCACCGCGTCGCCATCGCGCCTGAGTGTGTTCTGGCACAAATGGCGCTTTCACCTCAACGTGCTGCTATTGCTGATTCCTCTGGGTTTCATGCCCAAGTATTTCTCCGAAGCCGCGTTGTTCCGCGGCGATGCCGGGCTGGGTGAGCGGGAGGTTGGTGAAGTCCAGGTCGGCCCCTGGAGCTTGCGCCTGGCAGAATTTCGCGACGAAGCGCCACGCCTCGATGGGCCGGCAGGGCCTATGAAGCACTTCACCGCCGCGCTGTGCAAACGCTGCATCAGCCAGGTCAAGGCTACTTATCTGCGCATCGGCAAACCTCGCAGCCTGCGGGCCGCCGGGGTGATTTTCTTCGGCTCGCCCTATCGCATGGGCGCCTTGTTGCCGGTGCCGCAAAAGACCCGGCCCGACGCTGAGTTGTGGATCACCCTTGAAGGCTGGGACGGTTCGATGCACCAGGCTTCCATTCCCCTGAGCCAGGCCTCGCCGGCCACCATCGCCTGGCTGAAAACCCAAGGAGCCCGACCATGACTGCCCGCGGTTATCTCAACAGCCTGGCGCTGCTGCTCTGCGCAGGTGCCAGCAGCAACGCCCTGGCCCATAACCCGATGTGTGAATGCAAAGCCATTGATGCCGAGCAGATCCAGTGCACTGGCGGTTTTTCCGATGGCAGCGGCGCGCCCGGGGTGACCCTGGATGTGATCGGCTATGACGAAACCATCCTGGTGCCGGGCAAGCTCGGCGCCGATTCAACGCTGACGTTCAAGAAACCCAATGCCGAGTTCTACGTACTCTTCGACGCCGGCCCCGGCCACGTGGTGGAAATCGACCAAGCCGATATCGAGGCCCCATGAGTAATCCCACCACCCAAGTGATTCGCCCCGCCGGCGCCGGCCATGAAACCCTGTATGTGTTGCTGCTGTGCCTGATCATCGTTCTGGTGGCCGGGTCGGTGGTGGCCTGGCACGGTGAAACCCAGGACGTCAGCCATGTGCCAGCCCATCAACTCGACGCCCGCCGCGATCTCAGCGCCGCCGAGCAAGGCATCTATGCCGATCTGCGGGTGACCCTGGATGAGATCCGCCTGCTACGCGAAGAACAGCAGTCCCTGCCAACCCCGCAAAATCTGGCCGAAGAGGGCTTTGCCCCGTTCGCTCAGGACGCCAGTTCCGTCAGCCGAGGCGGACATGTCTGGCGGCAGGTGGAGAGCCGGGCCTACTTCGGCGTCAGTGCAAATCCATCCGTCGCCGGTTCATTTCTGATGCGCATCAGCGAAGCATCCGACGCCGCCCCGGACATCTGGCTCAATCGCGGCAACAGCGTCGCCGTCTCCAGCGATCTGGACGATACCGCTTTGTCCGCCGCCGGCTGGAAACAGATCGTCGCGCAGTTCGACGCCGGCGTAACGCGCCAGCACCGGCACTGACCCCACGCCCTCATTCGAGAGAAGACCGTTTGCCCATGTCTATTGCATTTCAACGCTGCCCCTTGCTGCGCCTGCTGCTGATCGGCCTGCTCGCCTGCCTGTTCACCCCACTGGCCAGCGCCGAAGCGGCCAAGCGCCTGCGTATCGGCATCACCTTGCATCCTTATTACAGCTACGTGGCCAACATCGTCGGCGACAAGGCCGAAGTGGTGCCGCTGATCCCGGCCGGCTTCAACCCCCACGCCTACGAACCTCGTGCAGAGGACATCAAGCGCATCAGCGGGCTCGATGTGATCGTGCTCAATGGTGTGGGCCATGACGATTTCGCCGACCGGATGATCGCCGCCAGCGAAACCCCGAACGTGAACGTGATCGAAGCCAACGAAAACGTACCGTTGCTGGCCGCCACCGGGATCGCCGCCCGGGGCGCCGGCAAGGTTGTGAACCCGCATACTTTCCTGTCCATCAGCGCCTCCATTGCCCAGGTCAATAACATCGCCCGGGAACTGGGCAAGCTTGATCCGGACAACGCCAAGGTCTACACCCAGAACGCCCGCGCCTATGGCAAGCGCCTGCGGCAAATGCGTGCCGCGGCGCTGGCAAAGCTGACCCAGGCTCCCAATGCCGAGTTACGGGTCGCCACGGTCCACGCCGCCTACGATTACCTGCTGCGCGAATTCGGTCTGGAGGTCACCGCCGTGGTCGAGCCGGCCCATGGCATCGAGCCGAGCCCTAGCCAGTTAAAGAAAACCATCGACCAACTGCGCGAACTGGACGTGAAAGTGATCTTCTCGGAGATGGACTTTCCCTCCACCTACGTCGACACCATCCAGCGGGAGTCGGGGGTAAAACTGTACCCGCTCTCGCACATTTCCTACGGCGACTACAGCGCCGAGAAGTACGAAAAGGAAATGACCGGCAACCTCGACACCGTGGTCCGGGCCATTCAGGAGTCCGGCGCATGACTGTCCAGGAAACGCTCACCTTGCAACACGTCGGTCCCTTGATCGAGTTCGGCGACGTCAGCCTGAACCTGGGCCGCACTACGATTCTCGACGCCGTGGCCTTCCAGGTGCAGCCCGGTAGCATTCATGCACTGGTGGGTCCGAACGGCGGCGGCAAGAGTTCGCTGATCAAGACCTTGCTGGGGCAGATGCCCCACCAGGGACGCTTGAGCCTGCAGTGGCCGGGGGAGCCCGGTGTCATCGGCTATGTGCCCCAGGCCCTGGAATTCGACCGGGGCCTGCCTATGACCGTGGATGATTTCATGGCAGCGATGTGCCAACGCCGGCCGGCCTTTCTCGGCCTGAGCAAGCATTACGTCGGCGCCATTGGCCAGGCCCTGGAACGGGTCGGCATGCAGGACAAACGCAAGCGTCGCATGGGCGCGCTGTCCGGCGGTGAACGCCAGCGGGTGTTGTTGGCCCAGGGGCTGATTCCTGCGCCGCAACTGCTGGTGCTGGATGAACCGATGTCGGCGCTGGACGAGGCCGGTATCCAGGTGTTTGAACAACTGCTGCGAGACTGGCGCCAGGCCGGGATCACGGTGCTGTGGATCGAACACGACCTGGAAGCCGTCGGGCGCCTGGCTGACCGCGTCACCGGCCTGAACCGCCGCGTGTTGTTCGATGGCCCGCCGCGCCAGACCCTGACGCCGGAGCGCTTGCTGACGCTGTTTTCCACCCATCCACGCACGAACGGGAGCGCCGCCTGATGAGTTACGAAGCTTTTCGTTTGATGGTCCAGGGCTGGGCGTCGTCTGGCTATCTGCCCGAAGCGCTGGCTTACGGGTTTGTGGTCAATGCGTTGCTGGCCGGGCTGCTGATCGGTCCGGTCCTGGGTGGCCTCGGCACGCTGGTGGTGGTCAAGCGTTTCGCGTTTTTCTCCGAAGCGGTGGGCCACGCGGCGCTGACCGGCGTGGCGGTCGGCATCCTGCTCGGCGAACCCTACACCGGCCCCTACGGCAGCCTGTTCGGCTATTGCCTGCTGTTCGGCATCCTGCTCAATTACCTGCGCAACCGCACCGGCCTGGCACCGGACACGCTGATCGGAGTTTTCCTCTCGGTGTCCCTGGCCCTGGGCGCCAGCCTGTTGCTGATCCTGGCGGGCAAGATCAACGTGCACATCCTGGAGAACGTGCTGTTCGGCTCGGTACTGACGGTCAATGGCAATGACCTGCTGGTGCTGGCGGTGGTCGGCTCACTGGTGATGGCTTTAGCGTTGCCGCTGTACAACCGCATCATGCTCGCCAGTTTCAACCCGCAACTGGCGGCGGTGCGCGGGGTCGCGGTCAAAACGCTGGATTACCTGTTCGTGGTGTTGGTGACGCTGATCACCGTGGCGGCGGTAAAAGTCATCGGCGCGATTCTGGTGGGGGCCTTGCTGGTGATTCCGGCAGCAGCGGCGCGTCTGCTCAGCCAGTCGTTGAAAGGGTTTTTCTGGTGCTCCGTGCTGATCGCAACCGTCAGCACCCTGTGCGGGATTCTCGCACCGATTGTCTTCGACCTGCCGATCCCGTCCGGTGCCGCGATCATTCTGGTGGCCGGCATCGCATTCGCCCTGGCCGCCATCGCCCGGGGTGTTGTCCCCAGCCTCAAAGGGAATCTTGGATAAATGGTTTTTTCATTGCGACAACTGGCATTGGCCGTGGCCCTGTGCGGTCTGGTAACCAGCCCTTCTTTCGCCGCCGAAGGCAAACCGGTGCGCCTGCTTGCTTCGTTGCCGGTCACCTACGGCTTGAGTGAAGCGTTGCTCAAGGGCACCGATGTCAGCCTGGAGCGCGCCGCCCCGGCCAATCTGCCCGGTACGCGTCAGAATGCCTACTTCAGCGGCCGTGGTGCGCCGGCCCTGACCAAACTGGCCAGCGACGCCGACGCCGTCATAGGTCTGCGCTCGTTGTGGCCGGATGATCCGCTGTATCCCATGGCCCGACGCAGCAACATCCGCATCGTCGAAGTCGATGCCGCCCGCCCGGTGGACGGCGCCCTGCCCGGCATCGCCGTGCAATCGGGGTCGGCCGATGGCCTGGCGAGCCAACCGTGGATGGCCAGCCATAACCTGGGGCGGATGGCCGATGTCATCGCCGCCGATCTGGTGCGCCTGGCGCCAACGGCCAAACCGAAGATCGACGCCAACCTGGCGGCCCTCAAGCAACGCCTGCTCAAGCTCAGCGCCGACAGCGAAAGGCGCCTGGCCAGCGCCGACAACCTGAGCGTGGTCAGCCTGAGCGAGCATTTCGGCTACTTGATCAGTGGTTTGAATCTGGACGGGATCAACACCGATGCCCGACCCGACGCCGAATGGACACCCGAAGCTCTCCAGCAGTTGACCGCTATGTTGAAAGACAACGACGTGAAGCGGGTGCTGCATCATCGTCAGCCCGCGGATGCCGTGAAAGCGGCCATCACTGAAGGCGGCAGTCAATTACTGGTCCTGAGCACCGACGACGCCGATCCCGTGGCGGAGCTGGAAAGCAATGTGGACCTGGTCGTCACGGCGTTGACAGGGGGCTGACTGCAGGAATGCGCTCTGTGGGAGCTGGCTTGCTCGCGAAAACGGTGTATCAGGCGACATCAATGCTGACTGTGCCGGCCTCATCGCGAGCAGGCTCGCTCCCACAAAGGATTTGCATCGGACCCAGAACTCAAATCCATCACTGATGAATTGTGGGAGCGGGCTTGCTCGCGAAAGCGCTGTGTCATTCGACATCAATGCTGACTGTGTCGGCCTCATCGCGAGCAGGCTCGCTCCCACAAAGGATTTGCAGCGGACCCAGAACTCAAGTCCATCACAGATGCATTTGTGGGAGTGGGCTTGCTCGCGATTGCGGTGGATCAGGCGACATCAATGCTGACTGTGCCGGCCTCATCGCGAGCAGGCTCGCTCCCACAAAGGATTTGCATCGGACCCAGAACTCAAATCCATCACTGATGAATTGTGGGAGCGGGCTTGCTCGCGAAAGCGCTGTGTCATTCGACATCAATGCTGACTGTGTCGGCCTCATCGCGAGCAGGCTCGCTCCCACAAAGGATTTGCATCGGACCCAGAACTCAAGTCCATCACAGATGAATTGTGGGAGCCAAGCTTGCTCGCGATTGCGCTGGACCGGCTTGCATCAATGTTGAATGTCTGACCGCTTTCGCGAGCAAGCCCGCTCCCACAGATTTTTATGTCAGTTCAAAACATCCCCCGGCACCCGCACAAAACCTTCCATCAATACCCGCGCGCTGCGGCTCATGATGGCTTTTTTCACGGTCCATTCGCCATTGACCTGGCTGGCCTCGGCGCCGACGCGCAACGTGCCGGAGGGGTGGCCGAAGCGCACGGCGTTGCGGTCGATGCCGCCGGCCGCCAGGTTCACCAGCGTGCCGCTGATCGCCGCCGCTGTGCCGATGGCGACTGCCGCGGTGCCCATCATGGCGTGGTGCAGTTTACCCATGGACAGCGCCCGCACCAGCAAGTCGACGTCCCGCGCCGTCACCGCCTTACCGCTGGAGGAGACGTAGTCCGCCGGCGGTGCGACAAACGCCACTTTCGGCGTGTGCTGGCGCTGGGCGGCTTCGTCCAGATGCTGAATCAGGCCCATGCGCAAGGCGCCATGGGCGCGGATGGTTTCGAACATCGCCAGAGCCTTCGGATCGCCGTTGATAGCACCCTGCAATTCGGTGCCGGTATAGCCAACGTCCCGGGCATTGATGAAAATCGTCGGGATCCCGGCGTTGATCAGCGTCGCTTTGAAGGTACCCACACCGGGCACTTCCAAGTCGTCCACCAGGTTGCCGGTGGGGAACATCGAGCCACCACCGCCCTCCTCCTCGGCCGCCGGGTCCATGAACTCCAGTTGTACTTCGGCTGCCGCAAAGGTCACGCCGTCGAGTTCGAAGTCACCGGTTTCCTGCACCGCACCATCGGTGATCGGCACATGGGCGATGATGGTCTTGCCGATGTTGGCCTGCCAGATCCGCACCACCGCCACGCCGTTCTGCGGGATACGACCGGCTTCCACCAGACCGCTGCCGATGGCAAACGAACCCACCGCCGCCGACAGGTTGCCGCAATTGCCGCTCCAGTCCACGAACGGCTTGTCGATGGACACCTGACCGAACAGGTAATCGACGTCGTGGTCCGCCCGAGAGCTCTTGGACAGGATTACGGTTTTGCTGGTGCTGGACGTCGCACCGCCCATGCCGTCGATCTGCTTTTCGTACGGATCCGGGCTGCCGATCACCCGCAGCAACAACGCATCCCGGGCCGGGCCGGGGACGCGAGCCGCTTCCGGCAGGTCTTGCAGACTGAAAAACACGCCTTTGCTGGTGCCGCCACGCATATAAGTGGCCGGGATTCTGATTTGCGGTGCGTGAGCCATGATGCTCTTCCTTAAGCGGACACCAACCGGTGTCCGCAGCAGTGATTTAAACGGCAACCGCCGATTCGAGGAAGTCCTGGGCAAAGCGTTGCAGCACGCCTCCGGCTTCGTAGATCGACACTTCTTCAGCGGTATCGAGGCGGCAAGTCACCGGCACTTCAACGCGTTCGCCGTTCTTGCGGGTGATGACCAGGGTCAGCGTCGCACGCGGGGTGCGCTCGCCGATTACGTCATAGATCTCGCTGCCGTCGATGCTCAGGGTCTTGCGGTCGGTGCCCGGCTGGAACTCCAGCGGCAACACGCCCATCCCTACCAGGTTGGTGCGGTGGATACGCTCGAAGCCTTCGGCGGCAATCGCCTCGACACCGGCCAGGCGCACGCCCTTGGCCGCCCAGTCGCGGGAAGAGCCCTGGCCGTAGTCGGCACCGGCGATGATGATCAGCGGCTGCTTGCGCTCCATGTAGGTTTCGATGGCTTCCCACATGCGCATGACCTTGCCTTCCGGCTCGACACGGGCCAAAGAACCCTGCTTGACCTTGCCGTTTTCCTGGACCATCTCGTTGAACAGTTTCGGGTTGGCGAAGGTCGCACGCTGGGCGGTCAGATGGTCGCCCCGATGGGTTGCGTATGAGTTGAAGTCTTCTTCCGGCAGGCCCATTTTCGCCAGGTATTCGCCAGCGGCGCTGTCGAGCATGATGGCGTTGGACGGCGACAGGTGGTCGGTGGTGATGTTGTCCGGCAGCACCGCCAACGGACGCATGCCCTTGAGCGGCCGCGCACCGGCCAGCGCACCTTCCCAATACGGCGGGCGACGGATATAGGTGCTTTGCGGGCGCCAGTCATACAGCGGCGTCACTTTTGGCCCGGTGTCCTCCTGGATGGCGAACATCGGGATGTACACCTGACGGAACTGCTCCGGTTTCACCGAAGCCTTGACCACCGCGTCAATTTCCTCGTCGCTCGGCCAGATGTCCTTGAGGCGAATTTCCTGACCATCCACCACACCGAGCACGTCCTTCTCGATGTCGAAACGGATGGTCCCGGCGATGGCGTAGGCCACCACCAGCGGCGGCGATGCCAGGAACGCCTGCTTGGCATACGGGTGGATGCGCCCGTCGAAGTTGCGGTTGCCCGACAACACGGCGGTGGCGTACAGGTCGCGGTCGATGATTTCCTGCTGGATCAGCGGATCCAGCGCACCGGACATGCCGTTGCAGGTGGTGCAAGCGAAGGCCACGACACCAAAACCCAGTTGCTCCAGCTCTTTGGTCAGACCGGCTTCATCCAGGTACAACGCAACGGTTTTCGACCCCGGCGCCAGGGACGACTTGACCCACGGCTTGCGGGCCAGGCCCAGGCGGTTGGCGTTGCGCGCCAGCAAGCCGGCGGCGATCACGTTGCGCGGGTTGCTGGTGTTGGTGCAACTGGTGATCGCGGCGATGATCACCGCGCCGTCGGGCATTTGCCCGGGCACATCGTCCCACTGGCCGGAGATGCCTTTGGCGGCCAGATCCGATACCGCGACGCGGGCGTGAGGATTGCTCGGGCCGGCCATGTTGCGCACCACCGACGACAGGTCGAAGGTCAGTCCTCGCTCGTACTGCGCGCCCTTGAGGCTATCGGCCCACAAGCCCACATGCTTGGCATAGGTTTCCACCAATTGCACCTGGGTGTCTTCGCGGCCGGTGAGCTTCAGGTAATCGATCGTCTGTTGATCGATATGGAACATCGCCGCCGTGGCGCCGTATTCCGGGGCCATGTTGGAAATGGTCGCGCGGTCGCCCAAGGTCAGGGCACTGGCGCCTTCGCCGAAAAACTCCAGCCACGCCCCGACGACTTTTTGCTTGCGCAGGAACTCGGTCAGCGCCAGCACCATGTCGGTGGCGGTGATGCCCGGTTGCAGCTTGCCGGTCAGCTCGACACCAATGATTTCCGGCAGGCGCATCCACGAGGCACGCCCCAGCATCACGCTTTCGGCTTCCAGGCCGCCGACGCCGATGGCGATCACGCCCAAGGCATCGACGTGGGGGGTGTGACTGTCAGTGCCCACGCAGGTATCGGGAAACGCCACGCCGTCACGCTGCTGGATCACCGGCGACATTTTTTCCAGGTTGATCTGGTGCATGATCCCGTTGCCCGGCGGGATCACGTCGACATTCTTGAAGGCTTTCTTGGTCCAGTTGATGAAGTGGAAGCGGTCTTCGTTGCGCCGGTCTTCAATGGCGCGGTTCTTGGCGAACGCCTGGGGATCGGAACCGCCGCTTTCCACCGCCAGCGAGTGGTCGACGATCAGTTGGGTCGGCACCACCGGATTGACCTTCGCCGGATCGCCACCCTGCAGGGCAATGGCGTCGCGCAGGCCGGCCAGGTCCACCAGGGCGGTCTGGCCGAGGATGTCATGGCACACCACCCGGGCCGGAAACCACGGGAAGTCCAGATCGCGCTTGCGCTCGATCAGTTGCAGCAGCGACTCGCCCAGCGTGGCCGGGTCGCAGCGACGCACCAGGTTTTCCGCCAGCACCCTGGAGGTATACGGCAGGCCATCGTAAGCGCCAGGCCGGATGGCATCCACGGCCCCGCGAACGTCGAAATAATCCAGCGAAGTGCCGGGCAGCGGGTTGCGAAATTCTGTGTTCATCGTCAGCACTCGGGTCACGGTGGTTTCAGAGGGGTGGCGCAGCTACTGAAGTAACCTGTTCCCCTGTGGGAGCGAGCCTGCTCGCGATTGCGGAGTGTCGGTCAACATTGATGCTGCTGACCCGACGCTATCGCGAGCAGGCTCGCTCCCACAGGGTTCAGGGTTTATCCAATGCCTGCGGCTAAAACCCTCCAGCTCAGCGTTGTTCGATTGGCACGAACTTGCGCTGTTCGACGCCGGTGTATTCGGCGCTCGGTCGGATGATGCGGTTGTTGGCGCGTTGTTCGTAGACGTGGGCAGCCCAGCCGGTCAGGCGCGAGCAAACGAAGATCGGCGTGAACAGCTTGGTCGGGATGCCCATGAAGTGGTATGCCGAGGCATGGTAGAAATCGGCGTTGGGAAACAGTTTTTTCTGCTCCCACATGGTCTTGTCGATGGCCTCGGAAACCGGGAACAGCACCGTGTCACCCACCTCGTCGGCGAGTTTTTTCGACCAACCCTTGATCACCTCGTTGCGCGGATCGTTGTCCTTATAGATCGCGTGGCCGAAGCCCATGATCTTGTCCTTGCGCTCGAGCATCCCCAGGGTGCCCTTGATCGCCTCCTCCGGCGACTTGAAGCGCTCGATCATTTCCATCGCCGCTTCGTTGGCCCCGCCATGCAACGGGCCGCGTAGCGAACCGATGGCGGCAGTGATGCAGGAAAACAGGTCAGACAGGGTCGAGGCACACACCCGCGCCGTGAAGGTCGAGGCGTTGAACTCGTGCTCGGCATACAGGATCAGCGAGACGTTCATCACCTTGACGTGCAGCTCGCTCGGCTTCTTGCCATGCAGCAGGTGCAGGAAATGGCCGCCGATGGAGGTTTCGTTGGTCACGCATTCGATGCGCTGGCCTTCGTGGCTGAAGCGATACCAGTAGCACATGATCGCCGGGAACGCGGCCAGCAGGCGGTCGGTCTTGTCATGCTGTTCGGAGAAATTCTGCTCCGGTTCCAGGTTGCCCAGGAACGAGCAGCCAGTGCGCATCACGTCCATTGGGTGGGCATCGGCGGGAATGCGCTCCAGCACCTCTTTCAAGGCCTGGGGCAAGTCCCGCAATTGGCTCAGTTTGTCTGTGTACGCGTCCAGTTGCGCCTGGGTCGGCAGCTCGCCGTACAACAGCAGGTAAGCCACTTCTTCAAATTGCGCATCAGCCGCCAGCTCACGAACGTCGTAGCCGCGATAGGTCAGGCCGGCACCCGACTGGCCTACGGTGGACAATGCGGTTTGCCCGGCCACCTGGCCACGGAGTCCGGCGCCACTGAGTACTTTTGCTTCGGCCATTTGCTGTCTCCATTTTTTAGATTTGTAGAGGCTGCGCTCTGTTCATTTTTTTGCCGCGAACAACGCATCGAGCTTCTGCTCGAAGGTGTGGTAGTCGATGCGATCGTAAAGCTCCATGCGTGTCTGCATGGTGTCGATGACGTTCTGTTGCGTACCGTCGCGGCGGATCGCGGTGTAGACGTTCTCGGCCGCTTTGTTCATCGCGCGAAAGGCCGACAGCGGGTACAGCACCAGGGACACGTCGGCGCCCGCCAGTTGTTCGGTGGTGTACAGCGGGGTCGCGCCGAATTCAGTGATGTTGGCCAGGATCGGCGCTCTCACCCGGCTGGCGAACAGTTTGTACATCTCAAGTTCGGTGATGGCTTCCGGGAAGATCATGTCGGCGCCAGCCTCGATGCACGCGGCGGCGCGGTCCAGGGCCGACTCCAGGCCCTCCACGGCCAGGGCATCGGTACGGGCCATGATCACGAAGCTGTCATCGGTGCGCGCATCGACGGCGGCTTTGATGCGGTCGACCATTTCCTGCTGCGAGACGATCTCTTTGTTCGGACGGTGGCCGCAGCGCTTGGCGCCGACCTGGTCTTCAATATGAATGGCCGCCGCGCCGAACTTGATCATCGACTTGACCGTGCGGGCCACGTTGAACGCCGAGGAGCCAAACCCGGTGTCCACGTCCACCAGCAACGGTAGATCGCAGACGTCGGTGATACGGCGCACATCGGTCAGCACGTCATCCAGGCCAGTGATGCCCAGGTCCGGCACGCCGAGGGAGCCGGCCGCCACGCCGCCGCCCGACAGGTAGATCGCCTTGAAACCGGCGCGTTTGGCCAGCAGCGCGTGGTTGGCGTTGATCGTGCCCACCACTTGCAGCGGATGCTCGTTGGCGACCGCATCGCGAAAACGCTGGCCTGGAGTGCTGTTGCTCATGACTCACCTCGTTCAGTGGCGGCGCTGTCCTGGAAATGACGCGCGATGTTGCGTTTGGAAGCGCCGATGTGCCGGCGCATCAATAATTCAGCCAGTTCACCGTCACGGTCAGCGATGGCATCAAGAATTCTGTGGTGCTCGGCAAAGGCTTGGCGCGGACGGTTGGGCGTAGTGGAAAACTGGATGCGGTACATGCGCACCAATTGATACAGCTCGCCGCAGAGCATTTGCGTCAGGGTGCGGTTGCCGCTGCCCTGGATGATCCGGTAATGAAAATCGAAATCGCCTTCCTGCTGGTAATAGCCGACACCGGCCTGGAACGCCGCGTCGCGCTCATGGGTTTCCAGGACCCGGCGCAGCTCATCGATTTCTTCCAGGGTCATGCGCTCGGCCGCCAGACGGCAGGCCATGCCTTCCAGGGATTCGCGGATCTCGTAGAGTTCCAGCAACTCGGCGTGGCTCAGGGACACCACCCTGGCGCCCACATGCGGCACCCTCACCAGCAGGCGCTGGCCTTCCAGACGATGGATCGCCTCGCGCAGCGGGCCGCGACTGATACCGTAGGTGCGTGCCAGTTCAGGCTCGGAAATCTTGCTGCCAGGGGCAATATCGCCTCGCACGATTGCGGCCTGGATACGCCGGAAGACGTTCTCGGAAAGGGTTTCCGAATCGTCCTGAACCAAGGGCGGGGATTCGAGCTGATCGAGCATATTGTCGACACCTTTTAAATCTACAAGGCAAAAACTAACCAATGACTGCGCTTACGTCAAAGAAAAATTAAACATTGTCGACAATCGTCTAAGAGTCGTCTCCACCATAACCATCCACCCGGATGAGTTGTAGGATCCGGCCGGCGGTGGCGTCAGAAAACCACCGTGCTAGAATGCCGCCGCAATTTGCCGCTCTCCTTCTATTAGAGAAGGCAATCCAGGGAGCTTGTGCAGTAATGCCAGGGCCTGAACCGACAAACGGAACACTGTGCACCAGGATTTATGACACTCAAGCCCTTATCTGCTGTTCTTTGTTTCATGTGCCTGCCGGGGCTTGCCTTGGCGGGTGAAAAAACCGTGTATGGCCTCAATGAATACGCCGCCCTGCAGGGCATCGACCTGGAGGTTGCCGCCAAGTTGGACACCGGCGCCAAGACCGCTTCGCTCAGCGCCCGGGACATCAAGCGCTTCAAACGCGATGGCGAATCCTGGGTGCGCTTTTACCTGGCCATCGACGCGGCGCATTCGCACCCTATCGAACGTCCGCTGGCCCGGGTCAGCAAGATTAAACGCCGCGCCGGGGACTATGACCCCGAGGAAGGCAAGAACTACACGGCTCGGCCGGTCATCGAACTGGACATCTGCATGGGCTCGGCCCTGCGCAGCATCGAAGTAAACCTCACCGACCGCAGCGCATTCCAATACCCGCTACTGATCGGCTCCGAAGCGCTCAAACGCTTCGACGCGCTGGTCGACCCCAGTCTCAAATACGCTGCCGGCAAACCCGCCTGCGCCAATGCCGCTCAAACCGCAGAGTAATTCCAATGCGCTCTCTTACCCTCCATTTGAAAATGCTGATCGCCATCCTGGTGGTGCTGGGCGTGTCGGTGACGGCCTATCAGATTTTCGTGCTCGGCATCCCCGTGACCGAAGACGCCACCGACGATTTGTGGAACATCGACGCCAAGGTCGAGTTCGTCCCCAATGCCAAGGATCCAGTGAAGATCCAGATGTTCGTGCCGCCACTGAGCATGGATTATGTCAGCCTCAACGAGAGTTTCATTTCCAATAACTACGGCGTGGCGGTGAACCGGGTCGACGGTAACCGCAAGGTCACATGGTCGGCCCGGCGGGCCAAGGGCAACCAGACGCTGTATTACCGCCTGGTGCTGACCAAGCGCTACACCTCGGAAAAATCCAAGATCAAGGGCCCGACCTTCCGCGACAGCATCGCCGTCGAAGGCCCCGAGAAGCTGGCCGCCGAAGCCCTGCTCGCGCCGATCCGCCAGCACTCGGCCGACGTCGAGACCTTCATCAGTGAAGCGATCAAACGGGTCAACAACCCCAACGATGACAACGTCAAGTTGCTGCTGGCCGGCGATCCGTCCACGGCCAGCAAAGCGAGAGTCGTCGAGTTGGTGCTGTCCATCGCCCACGTGCCGGTGGAGAAGGTTCACACCATCCGCCTGATCGCCGAGCAACCGCAGTCGCCTGAACTGTGGCTACGCAGTTTCAACGGCAGCGACTGGCTGTACTTCAACCCGGACACCGGTGAACGGGGCCTGCCCAGCGACCGCCTGCTGTGGTGGACCGGGGATGAAAGCCTGATCACCGTCGATGGCGGCAAGAAAGCCAACGTCACCTTCACCATGAACAACAGCGAAATGAACGCCATTCGCCTGGCCAAGCTGACGGACGAAAACACCGACGCCAACTTCCTTGAATACTCGCTCTACGGCCTGCCGCTGCAAACCCAGCAGACGTTCATGATCATGGTGATGATCCCGATCGGCGTGCTGGTGATTCTGGTGCTGCGCAACCTGATCGGCCTGCAGACCCTGGGCACGTTCACACCGGTGTTGATCGCTCTGGCCTTCCGCGAAACCCAACTGGGCTTCGGGATCATCCTGTTCACGGTCATCACGGCGCTGGGCCTGTCACTGCGCTCCTATCTGGAACATCTCAAGCTGCAAATGCTGCCAAGGCTTTCGGTGGTGCTGACGTTCGTGGTGGTGCTGATCGCCGCCATCAGCCTGTTCAGCCACAAGCTGGGCCTGGAACGCGGCCTGTCGGTAGCGCTGTTCCCAATGGTGATTCTGACCATGACCATCGAACGCCTGTCCATTACCTGGGAAGAACGCGGCGCCAGTCACGCCATGAAAGTGGCCATCGGCACCCTGTTCGCCGCCGCCCTGGCGCACCTGATCATGAGCGTGCCGGAACTGATCTACTTCGTGTTCACCTTCCCGGCCATCCTGCTGATTCTGGTAGGTTTCATGCTGGCCATGGGTCGCTACCGCGGCTACCGCCTGACCGAGCTGGTGCGGTTCAAGGCCTTCGTCAAGGCTGACTCATAATGTTCGGCCTGTGGAAGACCTGGAAGGCCCTGGAGGCCCGAGGCATCATGGGCATCAACCGGCGTAACGCCGACTATGTGCTCAAATACAACAAGCGCAGCCTGTACCCGATCGTCGATGACAAAATCATCACCAAGGAACGGGCCATCATTGCCGGCATCCATGTGCCGGAGCTGTACGGGGTGATCTCCACCGAAAAGGAAATCGAGAAGCTCGACGAGATCATCGACGGGCGGACCGACTTCGTGATCAAGCCGGCCCAGGGCGCTGGCGGCGACGGCATCATCGTCATTGCCGACCGCTTTGAGGGCCGCTATCGCACGGTGTCCGGCAAGATCATCAGCCATGAAGAAATCGAACACCATGTGTCCAGCATCCTCACCGGTCTGTATTCGCTGGGTGGACACCGTGACCGGGCGCTGATCGAATATCGCGTAACGCCGGACCAGATCTTCAAGAGCATCAGTTATGAAGGTGTGCCGGACATTCGCATCATCGTACTGATGGGCTACCCGGTGATGGCCATGCTGCGCTTGCCGACCCGCCAGTCCGGCGGCAAGGCCAACCTGCACCAGGGTGCCATCGGTGTCGGCGTAGACCTCGCCACCGGCCTGACCCTGCGAGGCACCTGGCTGAACAACATCATCACCAAACACCCCGACACCACCAACGCGGTGGATGGCGTGCAACTGCCCTACTGGGACGGTTTCATGAAACTGGCCGCCGGTTGCTACGAACTGTGCGGACTGGGCTACATCGGCGTGGACATGGTGCTGGACCAGGAAAAAGGTCCGTTGATCCTGGAACTCAACGCCCGACCGGGGCTGAATATCCAGATCGCCAACGACTGCGGCCTGACCCTGCGCACCCACGCCGTGGAAGCCCGCCTGGAAGAACTCAAGGCCCGTGGCGTGATTGAAACCGTCGAGGAACGCGTGGCGTTTGCCCAGGAGTTGTTTGGGCATATTCCGCCGGTTGAAGGTTGAGGGTTGAGGGTTGAAGGCTGAAACACCCCTGTGGCGAGGGGATTTATCCCCGCTGGGTTGCGAAGCAACCCCAAACAGGCAGATGCAGTCAGCCTGATACCCCGAGGTGGTAAGTTTTAGGGTTGCTGTGCAACCCAGCGGGGATAAATCCCCTCGCCACAAGGTGTTCACAGCCAAATATTATCGATAGCCGCATACTTGCCCATCTCCGACATCCCTCTAGGAGCAAATCCTACAGAGGGATTACAATCGCCACCCCGCCTGAACGGCTGACCCACCCCGCCCATGCCAACCTGCTCCGTACACTCGCTGCCCTACCGCGCCAACCCCGCCGCGTATTTCGCGGTGATCCGTCATGCCCCGGGCAGTGTGCTGCTCGACAGCGGCCGGCCGAGTGCCGAACGCGGGCGCTATGATTTGCTCAGCGCCTGGCCGCTGGAGCATCTGGCGGTACTGCCGGACGAGCGCGGTGCCGATTTCCTGCAACGCCTGCGCATTCATCTGACGCAACTGGGGCGGGCTGTACTGCCGGCTTCGGTGCAATTGCCCTTCGCAGGCGGCCTGATCGGCTACCTGAGCTACGACTTCGGCCGACATCTCGAAACCCTGCCGTCCCACGCCAAGGACGATCTGCACCTGCCCGACGCGCGCCTCGGCGTGTACGACTGGGCGCTGGTCAGCGACCATCAGGCCGGAACCAGCCAGTTGGTGTTTCACCCTCACTGCGCCGACAGCGAACGCCAGCGCCTGATTGCGCTGTTCAGCCAGCCAACCTCGCCGCCTGTGACCGCCTTCAGCCTCGAAGCGCCCATGGCGCCCGACCTCAATAGCGATGCCTATCGCCAGGCCTTCGAACGGATCCAGGCGTATATCCAGGCCGGCGACTGCTACCAGGTCAACTTTGCCCAGCGCTTCCGCGCCCCGTGCCAAGGCGATGCCTGGGCCGCCTACCAGGCGCTGCGGGCGGCTTGCCCGACGCCGTTTTCCGGCTTCCAGAGCTTGCCCGATGGCGGCGCGGTGCTGAGTCTGTCGCCGGAACGCTTCGTCAAGGTCAGCGAAGGCCATGTCGAAACCCGACCGATCAAGGGCACCCGCCCACGCGGCGCAACCCCTGACGAAGACGCCGCACACGCCGCCGAGCTGCTGGCCAGCGCCAAGGACCGGGCGGAAAACCTGATGATCGTCGACCTGCTGCGCAACGACCTGGGCCGCACCTGCCGCATCGGCTCGGTGCGCGTGCCGGAGTTGTTCAGCCTGGAAAGCTACCCCAACGTCCACCATCTGGTCAGCAGCGTGACCGGCGAGTTGGCCGAGGCCAAGGACGCCCTGGACTTGATCGCGGGCAGTTTTCCCGGCGGCTCGATCACCGGCGCACCGAAAATCCGCGCCATGCAGATCATCGATGAACTCGAACCGACCCGGCGCGGGCTGTATTGCGGCTCGCTGCTGTACCTGGACGTACGCGGGGAGATGGACAGTTCCATCGCCATTCGCAGCTTGCTGGTCAAGGATGGACAGGTGTGTTGCTGGGGCGGCGGCGGGATTGTCGCGGATTCGGACTGGCAGGCTGAGTACCAGGAGTCGATTACCAAGGTTCGGGTCTTGCTCGAAACCTTGCAGGACCTCTAAAAAGCATCGCGGGCAAGCCTTGCTCCCACAGGATTGTGTCATCCCCTATGGGAGCAAGGCTGAGCAGGCGCACTCCCACAGGCTCGCGTCATACCCCTGTGGGAGCAAGGCTGAGCAGGTGCGCTCCCACAGGATTGCGTCATACCCCTGTGGGAGCAAGGCTTGCCCGCGATGACGTCGTGTCAGTCACCATCCATGCTGGCTGAGACACCGCTTTCGCGAGCAAGCCCGCTCCCACAGGTCTTGCGAAAGTCTTACAGACTCAGGCTACGGTTCGAGGCCTTGATGAACTCCTGCTTCAATTCGGCAAAACTGTGCACCGCCGGGAATTGCGGGAACTCTTGAATCACATTGTCCGGCGCATGGAACAGAATCCCAGCATCGGCTTCACCCAGCATCGTGGTGTCGTTGTAGGAGTCCCCCGCGGCGATCACTCGGTAGTACAAGCTCTTGAAGGCTAATACCGACTGACGCTTGGGATCTTTCTGACGCAACTGGTATCCACTTACCCGCCCGCTGTCATCAGTAATCAGACGATGGCAGAGCAACGTCGGGAAACCCAGCTGGCGCATCAGGGGTTGGGAGAATTCGTAGAAGGTGTCGGAAAGAATCACCACCTGGAAGCGCTCGCGCAACCAGTCGACAAACTCAATGGCGCCGTCCAGCGGCTTGAGGGTGGCGATGACTTCCTGAATATCGGAGAGTTTGAGGCCATGCTCATCGAGGATGCGCAACCGTTGCTTCATCAACACGTCGTAGTCGGGAATGTCCCGCGTGGTCGCCCTGAGGGATTCAATACCGGTTTTTTCAGCGAAGGCGATCCAGATCTCCGGGACCAGCACACCTTCCAGGTCGAGACAGGCAATTTCCACAAGACACTCCCATTTTTTGATGTTTATCGGTTGAGCGAACAAAAGGACTGCCGACTCTAGCCATTCGCCGATGCCTGCGCAACGCACAGGAACGCGCCAGCCCCGACAGCTTTTGTTACCATCAGCCTCATATAGAGCGCCCAGCGCCACCGACCTGTAGGAAGCCGCCCTGATGAGCCCATCGTTTGACGTCGTGGAACTCGCCACGACCTATGCCAACAAGTCCCCACAGGACATCCTCAAACTGGCCTTCGCCGAATTCGGCGATGACCTGTGGATATCTTTCAGCGGCGCCGAAGACGTGGTGCTGGTGGACATGGCCTGGAAGCTGAACAAGAACGTCAAGGTGTTCAGCCTCGACACCGGTCGCCTGCACCCGGAAACCTATCGGTTCATCGAACAGGTGCGCGAACACTACAAGATCGATATCGAACTGATCTCGCCGGACCCGGCGAAACTCGAGCCCTTCGTGAAGGAAAAAGGCCTGTTCAGCTTCTACAAGGACGGTCACGGCGAATGCTGCGGCATTCGCAAGATCGAGCCGCTGCGGCGCAAGCTGTCCGATGTCCGCGCCTGGGCCACCGGCCAGCGTCGCGACCAGAGCCCCGGCACCCGCAGCCAGGTAGCCGCACTGGAAATCGACACGGCGTTTTCCACCCCTGAGCGCACCCTGTACAAGTTCAACCCGCTGTCGCAGATGACCAGCGAAGAAGTCTGGGGCTACATCCGCATGCTGGAACTGCCTTACAACAGCCTGCATGAACGCGGCTTCATCAGCATCGGCTGCGAGCCCTGCACCCGTCCGGTGCTGCCGAACCAGCACGAACGCGAAGGCCGCTGGTGGTGGGAAGAAGCCACGCAGAAAGAATGCGGGCTGCACGCCGGCAATATCATCAGCAAATCCAAAGTCTGAAAAAAACCGCAGTGCCTACAAAAACCATGCGGACCGCAAGAACCTGACATTTTTCCATCCCTGTGGATAACCTCTGCCGTTGATTGTTAAATCGGCCCGCCACACGGGCCGCCTACTTGCGCTTATGGAAAAGGACAGCTCATGCGAATTCTTGTAGTCAACGTCAACACCACCGAATCCATCACCCAGGCCATTGCCCGGCAAGCTCAGGCCGTGGCCGCGCCGGGCACCGAGATCGTCGGGCTCACGCCCTACTTCGGCGCCGACTCAATCGAAGGTAATTTCGAAAGCTACCTGGCCGCCATTGCGGTGATGGACCGGGTGATGGCCTACGATCAACCGTTTGATGCGGTGATCCAGGCCGGTTACGGCGAACATGGGCGCGAAGGCTTGCAGGAACTGCTCAATGTGCCGGTGGTGGACATCACCGACGCTGGCGCCAGCACCGCGATGTTCCTGGGTCACGCCTATTCAGTGGTCACGACTCTGGACCGCACCGTGCCGCTGATCGAAGACCGCCTCAAACTCTCCGGCCTGTTCGATCGCTGCGCCTCGGTACGCGCCAGTGGCCTGGCGGTGCTGGAGCTTGAGCAAGACCCGCAACGGGCGGTAGAAGCCATCGTGCAGCAGGCAGAACTGGCGGTCAGCCAGGACAAGGCCGAAGTCATCTGCCTGGGTTGCGGCGGCATGGCCGGGCTCGATGAGCAGATCCGCCAGCGCACCGGGGTGCCGGTGGTCGATGGGGTGACGGCGGCGGTGACCATTGCTGAATCCCTGGTTCGGCTGGGGTTGTCGACGTCGAAAGTACGCACCTACGCAACACCTAGGCCCAAGACCATCATTGGCTGGCCGGGGCGGTTTGGGCGGTGAATTCACAGTTCTGAATCACATCGCCCCCATCGCGAGCAGGCTCGCTCCCACATTGGTTTTGTGGCGACCGCACCTGTTGCGACCGCCCAAAATCCCTGTGGGAGCGAGCCTGCTCGCGATGGGAGCAACCCAGCCCAGAGCCCAGCTCAAACCGCACTAAACCGCCGCGCCAACCCCTGCACGGCAAACCGCTCGATGATGAAATCCACAAACGCCCGGGTCTTGCCCGGCAGCAGTTTGTGCTCGGCGTAGTAGATGGAAACGTTGCCATCATCGACGTACCAATCCGGCAGCACCCGTTGCAATGCCCCCGATTGCAGATAAGGAACGGCTACCGGCATGCTCACCAGCCCGATGCCCAACCCTTGGGCGGCGGCGGCACAATCGGCTTCAGAGTCACTCATGGTCATGCGTGCTTTGAGCATGAGCGGGCTGTGCTGTCGTGTGCGGCTGGTCAGCTGCCATGAACGGATACGTCCGGTCTGGGGTGAGCGGATCAGGATGCCTTGATGGTGTGCCAGATCTTCCGGTTCAATCAGCGGGGCATGGCTTTGCACATAGTCCTTCGAGGCAACCAACACGCGATGAGCCACGGTCAGTTTTCGCGCCACCACACCCTGGGGTAGTTCGAAGCCACCACCGATGGCCGCATCGAAACCCTGGCCGATCAGGTCCACTTGGCGGTTATCGAAATGCCAGTCCGGATTGATCGCCGGATAGCGTTGCAAAAACTCCCCCAGCAACGGCACCACATACAGTCGACCGAACGCTGTGCCCATGCTCACCTTCAATGTGCCGGCCGGTTGCCCGCCGGCGCTGGCCAGGTTGGCGACGGCGTTCTGGATCGTATTGAAACTGGTGCCGACTTCTCTGAGAAATAACTGACCCGCTTCGGTCAGCGTCAGGCTGCGGGTACTGCGCTGGAACAGGCGTACCCCCAGCCGGGCTTCGAGCTTGGCCACGTTTTTACCCACTGCCGCAGGGGTCACGCTCAAGCGACGCGCAGCCTCGGCAAAACTGCCGACTTCGGCGCTGCGCACAAAGCATTCGATACTGCTAAAGGTTTCCATAAGGGCCACTCTAAACTTTTGGTTTACACAGACTGTATCTATAAGCCTCTACACAGCCCATCACCAAATCCTGATACTCGCGCCATCAACCGCGGCCTCTCGCCTCGGCACTTCTTGGAGAAAACCATGAGCACTCAAACATTGAGCGGTAAAGTCGCCTTGATCCAGGGCGGTTCCCGCGGCATTGGCGCCGCCATCGTCAAGCGCCTGGCAGCAGGAGGCGCCGCCGTGGCCTTCACCTACGTCAGCTCCGCGGCCAAGTCCGAAGAACTGCAGAACAGTATCATCGCAGCCGGCGGCAAGGCCCTGGCAATCAAGGCCGACAGCGCCGACGCAGAGGCCATCCGCAACGCCGTCAATGCCACCGTCGACGCCTTTGGCCGGCTGGACATCCTGGTCAACAACGCCGGCGTGCTGGCGATGGCACCGCTGGACGAGTTCAAACTCGAAGATTTCGACCAGACCCTGGCGATCAACGTGCGTAGCGTATTCATTGCCACCCAGGCAGCGGCTCGGCACATGAGCGAAGGTGGACGAGTCATCAACATCGGCAGCACCAACGCCGACCGCATGCCCTTCGCCGGCGGTGGCCCCTATGCCATGAGCAAGTCCGCGCTGGTGGGCCTGACCAAAGGCCTGGCCCGCGACCTCGGTCCGCGCGGCATCACCGTCAACAACGTGCAGCCCGGCCCGGTGGACACCGACATGAATCCGGCCGACGGTGATTTCGCCCCCAGCCTGATGGCGTTGATGGCGGTCGGCCGTTACGGCACCGTCGAAGAAATCGCCAGTTTCGTCGCCTACCTGGCAGGCCCGGAAGCGGCTTACATCACCGGTGCCAGCCTGACTATCGACGGGGGTTTCGGCGCCTGATCCAGGCCATAAAAAACGCCGGTCATGGGTTCTACCATGACCGGCGTTTCTTATTATGGGTCGCTGTGTCGTCAGGCCCATTCCAGTTCTGGCAAACCACACAGGCCTGGCTGGAACATGTTCAGGGAACGAATGATCGCGTCGGCATGGGCGTATTTTTCATCGGCCATGGCCGAATCCGGAATGGCAATGGCGGTCATCCCCGCCGCTTTCGCCGCGGTCACTCCGAAGGGTGAATCTTCGAACACCAGGCAATCGCGGGGTGCAACACCCAGGCGTCGAGCGGCTGTCAGGAAGATATCCGGTGCCGGTTTCGCCGCGCCGACCTCTGGGTCATCCGCCGTGACAATGAAATCGAACAACGCGAACCAGTCCCGATGCAGCGTGGTTTTCAGTGCAAACGACTGGCTCGACGAACTGGTGCCTACCGCAATCGGAACGTCATGGGCCTTCAAATGCCGCACCAGCTCTTCAGCGCCGGGCATCGCCAGGGCGTGAGGAAAGCGTTCGCGCATCAAGGGCTCGCGGATCACCAGAAATTCTTCCGGGGTGATCGGCAACTCCAGCGCCCGGACCACATAGTTGGCCAGATCCCCGGCACCGCGCCCGATGATGTTCTGCTTGACGCTCCAATCAAACGTGCGCCCGTAACGCTCGGCGATGATGGAAGTCACCTCGGTGTAAATGCCCTCGGTGTCCAGCAACAGCCCATCCATGTCGAAGATCACAGCCTTGATCGGGCCAAACTCTTGCAGCGGTGCTTTCATCGCATCTGATCCGTTATCAACACAAGGTTCCAGAGATGGCTCAGGTTTGGCCAAGGCAAAAGTGTTCGCCTTAAAGGATTCAGCAGGATAACGAGAGGGGCTAGGTACAGGCAATGGGAAATCTGTGTGGGTGACGGTCACAGGCGAGGGAGCGTGCCCCCTCGCCATAACAAAGATCAGGTTCAGTTGATAAGCGATGCGTTATTGGCTTGAACCACTCGAACCGCCGTCCCCGGAGCTACCACCGCTGTCGCTGGTTCCGGCCCCGGTTCCACTGCTGGAGGCATCGCCGCCCATGGAACTGCCGCCGCTCATTGAGCCGCTGCCCGTACCGGGACTGGTGCTACTACCACTGGCGTCGCTGCCATTACCCCCCTCCACTGAACCCGGCGGCAAAGCGCCCCCCGTGCCCGACGGGGTGCCGGCTTCCATCTCGGTGGAGGGTGGCATCCCGCCCTTATCTACGGGGGGATTGCCGCCCGAGGACTCGGCGAAAACCGCCATGGAACTGACCGACAGAATCCCCGCCAGGGTCAGCGCGGTCACATTTGATTTCATCATGGTGAGTCTCCTTTTCAAGGTACCTACCTGATGTGTGGCAATCGTGTCTGGCCGATGGTGCCGATGAATCGACGGGCGGAACCGGTCATCAGCTCGGTTCGCCGGAGGCATCTTTACCGGCGATATCCGGGTCGTCCGGGCTCGCCTCGATATCATCATCCTCACTCGGCACTTGCTCTACCCCGGCTTCGTCGTCAGGCGGCCGCTGGTCCCGGCTCAGGGAGTCGGTTGGCGAGGGTAGCGGGTATTCCGGGGTTTCATCGTCGTCAGGGACAGGCGAATCGGCAGTCATGGCAACCTCCTGATGACGGGGCAACACGTCATGCGGTTGAGAGAACACGGACGGTCAGATTGAACGACTTCAATCGTAGGATTCGTCCTCGATCTCAGCGTCTTCAACCTCTTCACCCTCGATCAAGGGCACCTGGGCGTCATCCATCAGCGAGCCGGGGTCTTCATTGCCCGGATCATTGACGAAAGGAACGCCCGAGGGGCCTTTTTCTTCCGTACCTTCGGTTTCCGGGGTCATGACGTGCCTCGCAATTGCTGATGGGTGTATGAGTTCGAGGTGCGCAGAGGGGAAACGTTCCGGGTAAATAACCACGCGAAGAAAACGCCAGACAACCCACGGAGAACAAAAAACCCGGCTCAAGGCCGTAATGCTGTTCACTTAAGGAAATGGCGCTTTCTGAGGGGGAGAG
>NZ_JAKNQY010000003.1:0-7565 GCF_024494355.1 Pseudomonas sp. Q11
CGATAACGGTCTGGCGGAAAAGCTGATGCTGAATGGGCCGACGCCTTCGCGAGCAAGCCCGCTCCCGCAGGGGAATTGCGGCGGGCACAAAATTTGTGAACACCCCCAGGGAGTGGGCTTGCTCGCGAAAGCGGTCTGGCAGCCACAATGATGTTGTGCCAGGCGCCTGATCCGCCGGGGCACGGTATGATGGCGGCCCGGTTTGCGGCGGCAACACGCCTGTCGATCAACCCCATCCATTTCGAGGAACAGAGATGACCCCCTGGCTGACCGTAGTGGGCATCGGTGAAGACGGCTTCAAGGGCCTGGGCCGAACGGCCCGCCATGCCTTGCTGCGGGCATCGCGGATTCTGGGCAGCGCCCGTCAGTTAGAGCTACTGCCGCTGTGTATCCGCGGCGAGCGGGAACTGTGGCCGAGCCCGTTTTCCCTGGAGCCGCTGCTCGCTCGGCAGGGTGAACCGGTGTGTGTACTGGCCAGCGGCGATCCGATGTTCTACGGCGTGGGCGCCAGCCTGGCGAAACAGGTGCCGAGTGATCAGATGCTGATCATCCCGGCGCCCTCCTCCTGTTCGCTGGCCGCGGCGCGCATGGGGTGGCCGTTACAGGATGTGGTCACGCTGTCGCTGGTGGCGCGTCCCCTGGCGGCGCTCAATGGTTATTTATCCACAGGCGTCAGGCTGTTACTGCTGAGCAATGACCGCCACAGCCCTGCCGCCGTGGCGGCGTTGCTGCGCGAGCGGGGATTTGGCCCAAGCACCATGACGGTGCTGGAGCATTTGGGCGGTACGGCGGAACAACGAATCGACGGTTGCGCCACACAATGGTCCGACGACACCGTCGCCGACCTGAACCTGATCGCCGTCGAATGCCGGGCCGAACCCTCGACACAGCGCCTGTCCCGCCTGGCCGGTTTGCCGGACACCGCGTTCGAGCATGACGGCCAGTTGACCAAACGCGACGTGCGCGCCATCACCCTCGCCCGCCTCGCCCCCACACCCGGCGAGCTGCTCTGGGACGTCGGCGCCGGCAGCGGCTCCATCGGCATCGAATGGATGCGCACCCACCCCAGTTGCCGGGCCCTGGCCATCGAAGCCGACGAAAGCCGGCAAGGCTTGATCGAACGCAACCGCGACACCCTCGGCGTGCCCGGCCTGCAACTGATTCGCGGCAGCGCCCCACAGGCGCTGGAGAACCTTGAGCGGCCCGATGCGGTGTTCATCGGCGGCGGCGTCACCCGCGAAGGCGTGCTCGACGCCTGCTGGGCCCAACTCAAGCCCGGCGGTCGATTAGTCGCCAACGCCGTGACCCTGCAAAGCGAAATGACCCTGATGCACTGGCGCGAACGTCACGGCGGTGAACTGACCCGCATCCACATCGCCCAGGCCCAGCCGTTGGGCGAGTTCGACACCTGGCGCCAGGCCCTGCCGATTACCTTGCTGGACCTGACGAAACCTCTTGATGCGTGACGAAACCGCCGAACAACCCGCCCCCTTGCGCAGCGGCTTGACCACCGGCAGTTGCGCCACGGCCACCAGCCTGGCGGCGGCCCGCTTGCTGCTGCGCGGCACCGAAGCCGACGCCGTGGAAATCGTACTGCCCAAGGGCAAGCAGGTGCAGATGCGCCTGGAGTTCTGCCGGCTGACCGACCAAGGCGCCGAGGCCGGGACGATCAAGGACGCCGGCGATGACCCGGACGTGACCCACGGTGCCCTGTTGTTTTCCCAGGTGTGCTTGATCGCCGAACCCGGCGTGCGTTTCGTCGCCGGTCGCGGCGTGGGCACGGTGACGCGACCAGGATTGGTGCTGGGCGTTGGTGAGCCAGCGATCAACCCGGTGCCGCGCAAAATGATCAACGATCACCTGGGCCGCTTGGCCGAGGAAAGCGGTTACGCCGGTGGTTTCGAAGTCACGGTCAATGTCGAGGACGGCGAAGCCCTGGCGCTGAAAACCATGAACCCGCGACTGGGTATCCTCGGCGGCCTGTCGATCCTCGGCACCAGCGGCATCGTCCGGCCATTCTCCTGCGCGGCCTACATTGCCTCGATCCACCAGGGCATCGACGTGGCGAAGACCAACGGCTACCTGCACATCGCCGCCTGTACCGGCAATGCCAGCGAAGACACCATGCGCCGGGTCTACAACCTGCCGGAAATCGCCCTGATCGAAATGGGCGACTTCGTCGGCGCCGTGCTCAAGCATGTGCGCAAGGTCCCGGTGGAAAAACTCAGCCTCTGCGGCGGCTTTGGCAAGATCAGCAAACTCGCCGCCGGCCACATGGACCTGCACAGCCGCCACTCGAGCATCGACCTGCCACAACTGGCCGAATGGGCGGCTGCCATCGGTGCCGATGAGGCATTGCAGCAGACCATCCGAGCAGCCAACACCAGCCAACAGGCCCTGGCGATGGCCAGCGCCGCCGGCATCGCCTTGGGCGATGCAGTGTGCGAGCACGCGCTGGCCTTCGCTCGCAGCGTGGTGCCGGCCCAGGTCCAGGTCGAAGTCTTCGCCATCGACCGCCAGGGCGGGATCGTCGGCCACGCCGGAGCTTTATCATGAAGGGCGTTGCCACGAAGAGCCTTGCCATGAAACGCATCCTGCTGCTGGGCGGCGTCACCGAAGCCCTGGCCATCGCCCGCACCCTCGGGCCCCAGCACATCTACAGCCTGGCCGGCATCGGTCGCATCCCCACCGACCTGACCTGCCAGGTGCGCATCGGCGGCTACGGCGGCGCTGAAGGGCTGGCGCACTTCATCCGCGCCGAGGGCATCGACCTGCTGCTGGACGCGACTCACCCCTACGCCGCACAAATCAGCCACAACGCCGCCCACGCAGCCCGCGCTTGCGGCATTCCCTGCTGGGCCCTGCGCCGTCCGGCATGGCAACCCCAGGCCGGGGATGACTGGCGCGAAGTGGCCGACTGGAGCGAACTGATCCAGGCCTTGAAACCCTTCCACCATCCCCTGTTCACCCTCGGGCGTGAGCCGCTGCACCACCTGCATGAAATCCCGCCAGAGCAATTCTGGACCTTGCGCGCCCTGGACGTTTACCCCGGTAACGAACGCTGCGAAGTGATTGGGGCCCGTGGACCGTTTCACATCGAGGGCGAACGTGAGCTGTTCGAACGGCGGCAGATCGATGTGCTGATCAGCAAGAACAGCGGCGGCACGGCCACCGAGCCGAAGCTGGAAGTGGCGCGGGAGCGGGGGGTGCCGGTGTTGGTGTTGAAGCGGCCGGTGTTGCCGGGGGTGGATCGGGAGTTTGGGACGGTGGATGAGGTGTTGCAGGGGCTACGGAAGCTGGCCTGAGCGTCTTTTTTGTTGCAACGCCGCAAACCTGCATCTTCCTACAACCTGTCCCGTCGGAACTACGCCAGCAGGCTACATTGCCCTGCGCCGCGGCCTACAACTACGCCAGAGCTCGCCGGCTTGTGCGCGCTGGACGTGGTCGACCCGAGATAAGCGACAGGGCCTTGGGTTTGATCAAAAACGATTGGTCAAACCCCAATCCTGTGGCGAGGGGATTTATCCCCGCTGGGCTGCGAAGCCGTCCCAAAACCTGACCTCGTAGTTTGTCTGACGAACTACATTCACTGCTCTTGGGGCTGCTGTGCAGCCCGACGGGGATAAATCCCCTCGCCACAAAGAGTGCGCCCCCCAGGATTTTTCAAAAGTAATGCTATTTGCCATAAAAGCACTCCCCTGAAGATATGTTGCTACTGTTAATCCAAGCCCTGCGACCCTACACCGCACGCGCTCTTTTTACTTATCACCCCCGATCAGGCTAAATACCGCCACCTGATTGCCCATCGAGCGGATTGCCCCATGTCCCGACAACGGCTTGCATTTGCCTGGATCGCCTGCTTCGCAGTGCTGTTCAACATGCTTGCCATGTCGCTTTCCGGCAGCGGAGGCGCGATGGCACAGGCCCAGTCGCCAGCCGAGCAATTGCTGTGGGGCAGTTTCTGCTCCTCCAGCGGCACGAAACTGGTGGCGATTTCCCTGGGCAAGTTCGAGCAGAGCACGCCGCAGAACGACGATCACTCGACGATGCAGCATTGCTGGTGCTGCTCAGGTTCGCCGCCCTTGGTAGCGCTGGCCGGGCACGAGCCGCAGTTGTATCTGGATGCTCAGCCGGCCCATCGCGGCACTGCCCATCCACTGCTCGACAGCCCCACACCGCGCCAGCAATGGCCGAGCCTCAATCCCCGCGCCTCACCTCTGGCCTGATTCTTCCCGCATAACCCTGCGTCCTGAATCGTTCCGGAGAATTCCCCATGCTGAACAGACTTATCCTGCTGGCCGCCCTGCTGCTTCCCGTCGGCTTCGCGCAAGCCCATCAATACAAGGTCGGCGAGCTTGAGATCGCTCACCCCTGGTCCCAGGAGCTGCCGCCTAACGCGCCGACCGTGGCCGCGTATTTCGTGATTCACAACAACGGCGACACCGCCGACCGACTGCTCGGTGTCGACACGCTGATTGCCGACAAAGCCGAACTCCATGAGCATGTACAGCAAGACGATCTGATGAAGATGCAGCAGGTTACTGCCGTGGATATCCCTGCCGGCGCGACCATCACCTTCGCGCCGATGGCGTATCACGTGATGCTGCTGGAGCTAAAGGATCGCAGCCTGCTCAGTGACGGCAAACGCTTCCCCCTGACGCTGCATTTCGAAAAAGCGGGGGATGTCACGGTCGATGTCGCGGTGCAGAAAAAAGCCCCCGACAATACCGAAACCCAAATGCACGCCCACTGATCACACCTGCCCATGGGTAGTCCCCGCGCCAGGCCCGCCACACCCCGTCGTCAGCCCATGCGACTGACACACGGCAGCTGGATCAGCCTGTTCGCCATGCTGATGATCTTTATCGGTCCACTGATTTCTCAGTCGATGCCGATGGATCAGCGCATGTCTTCGTCCATGACCATGAGCATGGAGATGGACATGTCGGCGGGTGCCCACGCCGGGCATGAGGCGCCAGTGGCCGAGCACTGTCCGCCCCAGAGCGAGCATCACGCCCTATGGGAAAAGTGCGGCTATTGCAGCCTGCTGTTCAACTGCCCAGCGCTGCCGGTCGGTCACACCTTCGCCGCCTTCGACACACCGCCAACCAACACCTACACCAGCCCTTCCCCACGCCTGGGCCATGCCCGAACGTCATTCTTCCCGGGTGCCCGCCCCCGCGCCCCGCCCCTCGCCGCGTAGACACCGACACTTACCTCACCCGGTCGCAAAAGACAGCCCCAGGTTGCCCGACCGTGTCGTTTACGTCTGTTCGATGGAATCATCATGTCCAGGTTTTCTGCCGGCATCGTATTGGGCACTGCCCAGGTTCGCTGCCCCCCGAACGAGCCACGGGTTCGTTTTCGCTACACGGCCACTGCGCTGTGCGGCCTGCTGCTCACGCCCTGTGCGCTGGCCGACGAGCATGCTCACCCTGAAGCTCAGATCGAAGAGCTGAGCCCGACGGTCATTACCGCCGTCGCTCCCAGCTCGCCCCTGACCGTCGTCACCCACCCCAAGGATCCGCGCCAACCGGTGCCGGCCAGCGACGGCGGCGATTATCTCAAGACCATTCCCGGCTTCGCCCTGGTGCGCAACGGCGGCACCAATGGCGACCCGGTCCTGCGAGGCATGTTCGGCTCGCGACTGAACATTCTCACCAACGGCAGCATGTTGCTGGGTGCCTGCCCGGGTCGGATGGACGCGCCGACGTCCTATATTTCGCCGGAAACCTACGACAAGCTCACCGTGATCAAGGGTCCGCAAACCGTGCTCTGGGGCCCTGGCGCATCGGCCGGGACCGTCCTGTTCGAGCGAGAGCCGGAGCAGTTCGGTGAACTGGGCACCCGGGTTAACGCCAGCGTACTGGCCGGTTCCAACGGGCGCTTCGACAAGGTCGTGGATGCGGCTGCCGGCGGGCCTTCGGGTTACGTGCGGGTGATCGGCAACACCGCTCATTCGGACGATTACCGTGACGGCAACAACGACACGGTGCCGTCGCGCTACGACAAGTGGAACGGCGACGTGACGCTGGGCTGGACGCCGGATGCCGATACCCTGCTGGAACTGACCGCTGGCAAGGGCGACGGTGAAGCGCGCTACGCCGGGCGTGGCATGGACGGTTCGCAGTTCAAGCGTGAAAGCCTGGGCTTGCGTTTCGAGCGTTCGAACCTTGGCGATGTGCTGGATACGCTCGAGGCGCAGGTCTACTACAACTACGCCGACCATGTGATGGACAACTACACACTGCGCACGCCGTCCGGCACCGGGATGATGGCTGGCCCCATGGCGTCCAACGTCGACCGCCGCACCCTCGGCGCACGCATCAAGGCCACCTGGCGCTGGGCCGATGTGCAGTTGATCAGTGGCCTGGACGCCCAGACCAACGAGCATCGTCAACGCAGCAGCATGGGCATCGACACCTACAAGGAACGGCCGCGCACCAAGGACGCCGACTTTCACAATTACGGTGTGTTCGGTGAATTGACCTGGTTCGCCGCCGACCGCGACAGGCTGGTCACCGGCGCCCGCCTCGACCGCGCCTCGGCCAAGGACTACCGCCAGAGCATCGGCTCCGGCATGTCCGCCCGACCCAATCCCACTGCCGACCAAACCCGCGCCGACACCCTGCCCAGTGGTTTCGTACGCTACGAACACGATCTGGCCGACAGCCCTGCCACGCTCTATGCGGGCTTGGGCCACACGCAACGTTTCCCGGACTACTGGGAGCTGTTTTCGGCAAACGCCGGCCCCGCCGGTTCGCTGAATGCTTTCGACTCGATCAAACCGGAGAAAACCACCCAACTCGACTTCGGCCTGCAGTACAAGACCGAAACCCTCGAAGCCTGGGCGTCGGGTTATGTCGGGCAGGTGCGCGACTACATCCTGTTCGACTACACGCCCGGCATGATGGGCACCACCTCCCGGGCCGAGAACATTGATGCACGGATCATGGGTGGTGAGCTGGGCGCGGCCTACAAGCTGACCGAGCGCTGGAAGGCCGATGCAACATTGGCCTATGCCTGGGGCAAGAACAGCAGCGATGGCAGCGCCCTGGCGCAGATGCCGCCGCTGGATGCCCGCCTGGGCCTGACCTACAGCGAAGACCGCTGGAGCGCTGGTGCCCTGTGGCGTGTGGTGGCCGGGCAAAACCGTGTCGACGAGAACAAAGGCAACGTGGTGGGCAAGGATTACGGCAAGAGCTCCGGGTTCGGGGTGTTCTCCCTCAACGGTGCCTACCGCATCAATAAGCACTGGAAGGTCAGCAGCGGCGTCGACAACCTGTTCGGCAAAGCCTACGCCGAACATCTGAACCTGGCCGGCAACGCCGGGTTCGGCTATCCGGCGAGTGACCCGCAAGCCATCAACGAACCGGGGCGTACGCTCTGGACCAAGGTGGATATGAGTTTCTAAAAACATCGCGGGCAAGCCTTGCTCCCACAGGTATTTCATTGCTGAGGAAACATGACTTGTCCCACAGGGAATCCATTGCTGAGGGAGCATGACTTCTCCCACAGGGAATCCATTGCTGAGGGAGCATGACTTGTCCCACAGGGAATCCATT
>NZ_JAKNQY010000003.1:7665-371595 GCF_024494355.1 Pseudomonas sp. Q11
TCCATTGCTGAGGGAGCATGGCTTGTCCCACAGGGAATCCATTGCTGAGGGAGCACAATGGGTCCCACAGCAATGACAAAGACTGTGGGAGCAAGGCTTGCCCGCGATCGGTTGCGCAGCAACCGCAAAAAACATAACGATCACATTTGCCCTGCGGAGCGCTTTTAAGATGAGCCAACCGAAACCCAATTTCTACCACCTGGCCTGGCGCTGGCATTTTTATGCCGGGCTGTTCGTGGCGCCGTTCATGGTGATGCTGGCCCTGACCGGCATCATTTACCTGTTCAAGCCGCAACTCGACCCTCTGATGTACGGCAGCCTGCTGAACGTGCCGGCTGGCCATCACACGATGGCGGCGGACGACCTGCTCAAGCAGGTCCGCCAGGCCTACCCCGAAGGCCAGGTCAAACAGTACCTGCCGCCGATCAATGCCGAGCGCAGTGCGCAATTCGTGGTGATCGACAAGGGCCGCGAGCTGAACGTGTTCATCGACCCGTACCATGGCGATGTCCTCGGTGAACAGGATGCCAAGGACAACCTGCAAGCCATGGCCCGGGCCATCCACGGTGAGTTGATGATCGGCACCGTGGGTGACCGACTGGTGGAAATGGCCGCCGGCTGGGGCGTGGTACTGGTGGTGTCGGGCCTGTACTTGTGGTGGCCTCGCGGGCAATCGTCGGCTGGGGTGCTGTGGCCACGCTGGAACGCTCGCGGCCGCGTGTTCTGGCGCGACTTGCATGGGGTCGTCGGCTTCTGGGGCGCGGCGTTTCTGCTGGTGATGCTGCTCAGTGGCATGACTTGGACCGGCTTCTGGGGCAAGCAATACGCTGAGCTCTGGAACCGCTTCCCGGCGGCCATGTGGAACGACATGCCCAAGTCCGACGTCGCGGCCGGCAGCCTCAACAATGCCCACCGCCAGACCGTACCCTGGGCCGTGGAAAATACCCCGATGCCGATGTCCGGCGACCATGCCGAACACATGGCCCACGGCGGCGCCCATGAAGGTCCCGCCGCGCCGACCGTCAGCCTGCAAGCGGTGCAGGACATCGCCACCGAACGCAAAGTGGAGCCTGGCTACAGCATCACTCTGCCGACCACCGCCACCGGCGTATTCACCATCGCGGTATTCGCCGACGACCCGCGAAACGACGCGACCCTGCACGTGGACCAGTACACCGGCAAGGTCCTCGCGGATGTGCGCTGGGAACATTACGGCGCCGTCGCCCGCGCCACCGAAACCGGCGTAATGCTGCACGAAGGCAAGATGTTCGGCCCGCTGAACCAGATCATCGTGTTGCTGATTTGCTTGATGATCCTGCTCAGCGCCGTCAGCGGCGTGGTGATCTGGTGGAAGCGTCGGCCCTTGGGCAAGTTCGGCGTACCGGCGCTGCGTCACGACTTGCCGACCTGGAAGACCGGGGTGTTCATCATGCTGGCCCTGGCGGTGGTGTTTCCGCTGGTGGGGGCCTCGCTGGTGGTGGTGTGGTTGCTGGATCGGCTCGTCACCCGCCTCAATCGCCAGCCTGAGGTGGTTTCATCTTCAAGTTGAAGACAGCGCGTTAACGAAAGACGGCGCGAAACCTCTACAATCGCGCCCGCCTTGCGAATTGTGAACACGGCGTTCCTGTGGGAGCGAGCCTGCTCGCGATAGCGGTCTGTCAGCCACCTCTGCTCAGGCTGATCCAGCGCTATCGCGAGCAGGCTCGCTCCCACAAGGGGACTGTGTTTCGATCCAATCATTTGAGTAGCTGCATGACTTCGCTAACCCTCTCCCACCTCGCCTGGACACCCCTGGGCCATGGCCACTGCCATCACCAGTTCCAGCTGCGTGACGCCACATTGCAGGTGGGTGCCGGGGAGTTTGTCGGGTTGATCGGGCCCAATGGCAGCGGCAAGACCAGTCTGTTGCGCTGCGCCTATCGGTTCAGTCAGCCGGAAGCGGGCGAGGTAAAACTCGACCATCACAACGTCTGGAAACAGTCCTCGCGCTGGTGCGCTCAACGCATCGCCGTGGTGTTGCAAGAGTTTCCCGACGCCTTCGGCCTGACGGTCCAGGAAGTGGTCGCCATGGGGCGCACGCCCCACAAAGGCCTGTTCGATGGCGACAGTCACGAAGACCGCCGTCTGGTCATCGAGGCCCTCGAAGCGGTCGGATTACAAGGCTTCGGCGAGCATGCTTTCGCTACGCTCTCGGGCGGGGAAAAGCAGCGGGTGATCCTGGCCCGCGCCCTGGCCCAACAGCCGCAGCTGCTGATCCTCGATGAGCCGACCAATCACCTCGACCCGCGTTATCAACTCCAACTGCTGCAACTGATCAAGCGCCTGGGGATCGGCACCCTCGCCAGCATCCATGACCTGAACCTGGCCGCCGCGTTCTGTGATCGGCTCTACGTCATCGACCACGGACACATCGTCGCCAGCGGCACGCCCAAGGAAGTGCTGACGGCCACGCTGTTGCGCGACGTATTTGGCGTCCAGGCGCTGATTGACGAACACCCCTTGGCCGCCCACCCCCGAATCACCTGGATAACCCAACCATGATCTTGCGTTCCCTGCTGCTCCTGCCACTGCTGCTCGGCAGTGCACATGCTTTGGCCGAGGCCACCCGCTACCCGTTGACGATCCACAGTTGCAACCGCGAAGTGACCTTCAACCAGGCGCCGAAACACGCCGTCAGCCATGACATCAACATGACCCAGATGATGCTCGCCCTGGGACTCAAGTCGCTCATGGTGGGTTACAGCGGCATCAGTGGCTGGAAATCGGTAACGCCGCAGATGGAAAAAATCCTCGATGGCCTGCCGGAGCTGGCAGCCAAATACCCGTCGGTGGAAACCCTGCTCAATGCCAACGTGGATTTCTTCTTCGCCGGCTGGGACTACGGCATGCGGGTGGGCGGCGACTTGACACCGCAAACCCTGCAACCGCTGGGCATCAACGTGTACGAGCTGACCGAATCCTGCGCGTTCGTGATGAAACGCCCGCCTGCCACCCTGGAAGACACCTACAACGACCTGCGCAACCTGGGAAGGATTTTCGACGTGCAGGATCGCGCCAATGAGTTGATCGCCTCAATGCAGGCCCAGGTGGCGCAAGTGCGCAAGCAACTGCCCGCCGATCGGCCCCGGGTGTTCCTGTACGACAGCGGCGAAGACCGCGCCATGACCTCCGGCCGTCTCGGCATGCCCCAGGCCCTGATCGATGCGGCCGGCGGGCGCAATATTCTCGATGACGTGCAGACCAGTTGGACCCGGGTGAACTGGGAGAACGTGGTCGAGCGCAACCCCGAAGTGATCGTGATTGTCGATTACGGTGAAGTCAGCGCCGAGCAGAAACAGCAGTTCTTGCTGAACAACCCGGCCCTGCAATCGGTAGATGCCATCAAGCACCGGCGCTTCATCGTGATCCCCTACGTCCAGGCCACGCCGGGCATCGACAATGGGCTGGCGGTACAAACCCTGGCGAAGGGTTTCCACGGCCAATGAACGATCGTCGCTATGGCGCTCTGCTGCTCTGCCTCGGCGCGCTGATGCTGGTGTCGTGCGTGGTATCCCTGGGGTTCGGTCCGGCGCGGGTACCGGTGGCGGTGGTCTGGGACATCCTGCTGAACAAGGCTTTCGGTGTGGGTGACGTGCATTGGACCCCGGGCCAGGAGCATATCGTCTGGTTGATCCGTGTACCGCGCCTGCTGCTCGGTGCCCTGGTGGGCGCGGGGCTGGCGTTGATCGGTGCGGTCCTGCAAGCGGTGACGCGCAACCCCCTGGCCGATCCGCACCTGCTGGGGGTCACGTCCGGCGCGACGTTGGGGGCAGTCATCGTGGTGCTGCATGTCGGTGAGATCATCGGCCTGTTGACCCTGCCGCTGGCGGCATTTATCGGCGCACTGTTGAGCATGTTGCTGGTACTGGCCATCGCCAGTCGCCAAGGCCGTCTGGAAAGCGATCGCTTGTTGCTGTGCGGCGTGGCGGTGTCATTCGTGATGATGGCGGCGGCCAACCTCTTGCTGTTTTTGGGTGACCATCGCGCCAGTTCCGCGGTGATGTTCTGGATGCTCGGCGGCCTGGGCCTGGCGCGCTGGGAATTGCTGGCGGTGCCGGCCGCCAGTGTGTTGCTGGGGCTGGGATTGCTGCTGGGCATGGCCCGGCCGCTGAACGCACTGATGGCGGGCGAACAGACTGCCGTGAGCCTGGGCCTGAACGCGGCGAAGGTGAGGTTGTGGATTTTCCTGATCGCCTCGCTGATGACTGGCGTGCTGGTGTCCATCAGCGGCTCGATCGGTTTTGTCGGGCTGATGGTGCCGCACATTGCCAGGCGTCTGGTGGGCGCCGAGCACCGTCGGCTGTTGCCGGCGTGTGTGCTGCTCGGCAGCCTGTTCCTGGTGTGGGTGGATGTGGCGGCCCGGACCCTGATCGCACCGGAGGACTTGCCCATTGGCGTCGCCACTGCCGCTATCGGCGGACTGTTTTTCATCGGCCTGATGCGCCGTCGCTGAACCTCCCCTGTTTCCCTGACTTGCAAATAACTTGTGGGAGCGAGCCTGCTCGCGATAGCGGTGTGTCAGTCACATCTGTGCTGCTGATCCACCGCTATCGCGAGCAGGCTCGCTCCCACAGGGGAACTGCAATCCTGCGCCCCAATGTGGCGCATCCCTTCGCACCGGCGCCCATGCTGCGTTCGATCGTGGTGCACCGGCACTTTTCCCCCTCGCGCCAAACCCGCATTCCCAAGCCTTTCTCCAACCGGGCACACCCCTTGCAAAAGCCTCTTCAGCGTCTGCATCTGCCATCGAAAAAAACTCATAATTGCACGGAGATCGCACAATGAAGCGTCGTAGCTTGATCAAGGCTTTTACACTCTCGGCAAGCATTGCCGCGATGGGCATGGCCTGGACCGTCCAGGCCGCCGAAACCATCAAGGTCGGCATCCTGCATTCATTGTCCGGCACCATGGCGATCTCCGAGACGTCCCTCAAGGACATGGCGCTGATGACCATCGACGAGATCAACGCCAAGGGTGGGGTAAACGGCAAGCAGCTCGAAGCGGTGGTCGTGGACCCGGCATCGAACTGGCCGCTGTTCGCGGAAAAGGGTCGCCAATTGCTGACCCAGGACAAGGTCGCGGTGGTGTTCGGCTGCTGGACGTCGGTGTCGCGCAAATCCGTGTTGCCGGTGTTCGAAGAGCTCAACGGCTTGCTGTTCTACCCGGTGCAATACGAAGGCGAAGAGATGTCGCCTAACGTCTTCTACACCGGCGCGGCGCCGAACCAGCAGGCCATTCCGGCGGTGGAATATCTGATGAGCGAAGAAGGCGGCAGCGCCAAACGCTACTTCCTGCTGGGCACCGACTACGTCTACCCGCGTACCACCAACAAGATCCTGCGCTCGTTCCTGCATTCCAAAGGCGTGGCGGACAAGGACATCGAAGAGGTCTACACCCCGTTCGGCCACAGCGACTACCAGACCATCGTGGCCAACATCAAAAAATTCTCGGCCGGCGGCAAGACCGCGGTCATCTCCACGGTCAACGGCGACTCCAACGTGCCGTTCTATAAAGAACTGGCGAACCAGGGCCTGAAAGCCACCGACGTACCGGTGGTGGCGTTCTCGGTGGGCGAAGAGGAACTGCGCGGCATCGACACCAAACCGCTGGTGGGTAACCTGGCCGCTTGGAACTACTTCGAGTCTGTGGAGAACCCGGCGAACAAGAAATTCGTCGATTCCTGGAAAGCCTATGCCAAGGCCAAGAACTTGCCGGGCGCCGATAAAGCCGTGACCAACGACCCGATGGAAGCCACCTACGTCGGCATCCATATGTGGGCGCAAGCGGCTGAGAAGGCCAAGTCCACCGACGTCGACAAAGTCCGCGAAGCCCTGGCCGGCCAGACGTTCGACGCACCGTCGGGCTACACCCTGACCATGGACAAGACCAACCACCACCTGCACAAGCCGGTGATGATCGGCGAGATCCAGGCCGACGGCCAGTTCAACGTGGTCTGGCAGACCGAGGGCCCGATCCGCGCCCAGCCGTGGAGCCCGTTCATCGAAGGCAACGACAAGAAGCCTGACTATGCGGTGAAGAGCAACTGAGTTCGGGAACATGCCCCTAGCCCTGTGGGAGCAAAGCTTGCTCGCGATAGCGGTCCTCCAGACATACCGCTGTCGCGAGCAAGCTTTGCTCCCACAGGGTCCGTCGCAGTCTTACAGGACGTAGCTATGTCCCTTTATCGTTTGCTCCTTCTTCTTGCCTGTCTGCTGTTGCCGATAGGCGCCCACGCCGGTGACGCCGAAGATTTCGTCGCCGCCAAGCCGCCCCAGCAAGCCAAGCTGCTGCAAACCTGGGCCGCGCAACCGGAGCCTGAGCGTGTCGAACTGATCAACGCCTTGCAACAAGGCCAGTTGACCGTCGACAGCCAGCCCAAGACCCTGCGTCTGAACAACCGCTTGCGAGGGCTGATCGAAACCGCCCTGGCCAGTCATCAACTGCTCGCCGCCGACGCCAATGTGCGCCTGGCCGCCGCCCAGCAACTGCAAAAAAGCGCCCGCCCGGCCCAACTGGCATTTCTCGACAGGCAGTTGGCCGGCGAGCAGGACGAAGACGTGCATGCCGCCCTGAGCCTGGCGTTGGCGAACCTGCAACTGGTGGACCCCAACCCGTCAGTTCGCCTGGCCGCCGTCCGGCTGCTGGGGGAAACCGGCGATCCGCTGGCCCGCACCCGCCTCGAAGGCCTGCTCGAGCCCGGCGTTGAAACCGATGCCGCGGTGCGCACCGCCGCCGAAACCAGCCTCGGCCAGGTCAAGCGCAAGCTGCTGATCGGCGAATTGCTGGGCCAGGCCTTCAGCGGCATGTCCCTGGGCTCGATCCTGCTCTTGGCCGCCCTGGGCCTGGCGATCACTTTCGGTTTGCTGGGTGTGATCAACATGGCCCACGGTGAGATGCTGATGCTCGGCGCCTACTCCACGTACGTGGTGCAGATGCTGTTCCAGCGCTTCGCTCCGAACGCCATCGAGTTCTACCCGTTGATCGCCCTGCCGGTGGCGTTTTTCATCACCGCCGCCATCGGCATGGTTCTGGAGCGCACGGTGATCCGTCACCTCTATGGGCGCCCCCTGGAGACCCTGCTCGCCACCTGGGGCATCAGCCTGATGCTGATCCAGCTGGTGCGGCTGATGTTCGGCGCGCAGAACGTCGAAGTCGCCAACCCGGCCTGGCTGTCCGGTGGCATCCAGGTGTTGCCGAATCTCGTGCTGCCCTATAACCGCATCGTGATCATCGCCTTCGCACTGTTCGTGGTGGTGCTGACCTGGCTGTTGCTGAACAAGACCCGCCTGGGCCTGAACGTGCGCGCGGTGACCCAGAACCGCAACATGGCCGCCTGCTGCGGCGTGCCCACCGGCCGCGTGGACATGCTCGCCTTCGGCCTCGGCTCGGGCATCGCCGGGCTCGGCGGCGTGGCCCTGAGCCAGATCGGCAACGTTGGCCCGGACCTGGGCCAGAGCTACATCATCGACTCGTTCCTGGTGGTGGTGCTCGGTGGCGTCGGTCAGTTGGCCGGCAGTGTGTTCGCCGCGTTCGGCCTGGGCATCGCCAACAAGATTCTTGAACCGCAGATCGGCGCCGTGCTCGGCAAAATCCTGATCCTCGCGCTGATCATTCTGTTCATCCAGAAGCGTCCGCAAGGCCTCTTCGCGCTTAAAGGACGGGTAATCGACTGATGAACCAGCCCCTGATGCTCACGGCCTCGCAAAAGGCCGGCCCCAAAATCACCATCGCCGTCGGCGTAGTGATCCTGGCAGTGCTGATGAGTCTGCCGCTGCTGTCGCTGTTGGCGGTGGATAATCCGCTGCACGTTTCGGCTTACACCCTGACCCTGGTGGGCAAGATTCTCTGCTACGCCATCGTCGCCCTGGCGCTGGACCTGGTCTGGGGCTACGCCGGCCTGTTGTCCCTGGGCCACGGCCTGTTCTTCGCCCTGGGCGGCTATGCCATGGGCATGTACCTGATGCGCCAGGCCGCCGGTGACGGCTTGCCGGCGTTCATGACCTTTCTGTCGTGGAGCGAATTGCCCTGGTACTGGAGCGGCACCGACAGCTTCCTCTGGGCCATGTGCCTGGTGGTGCTGGCGCCGGGTTTGCTGGCGCTGGTGTTCGGCTTCTTCGCCTTCCGCTCGCGGATCAAGGGCGTGTACTTCTCGATCATGACCCAGGCCCTGACGTTTGCCGGGATGTTGTTGTTTTTCCGTAATGAAACCGGATTTGGCGGTAACAATGGTTTCACCAATTTTCGCTCGATCCTGGGCTTTGGCATCACTGAACCGGGCACTCGGGCGGTGCTGTTCCTGGCCACGGTGCTGCTCTTGGTGGCGAGCCTGTTTATCGGCTGGCGTCTGGCTCGCAGCAAGTTCGGCCGCGTATTGACCGCCGTGCGGGATGCGGAAAACCGCCTGATGTTTTGCGGCTACGATCCCCGAGGCTTCAAGTTGTTCGTCTGGGTATTGAGCGCCGTGTTGTGCGGCCTGGCCGGGGCGCTGTATGTGCCGCAGGTGGGCATCATCAACCCCAGCGAAATGTCGCCGACCAACTCCATCGAGGCCGCCGTGTGGGTGGCCCTTGGCGGGCGCGGCACGCTGATCGGGCCGCTGCTGGGGGCCGGTGTGGTCAACGGCATGAAGAGCTGGTTCACCGTGGCTTTTCCCGAGTACTGGCTGTTCTTCCTCGGCGCGCTGTTCATCGTCGTGACCCTGTATCTGCCCAAGGGTGTGATCGGGCTACTTAAGAAAAGGGGCGAATGATGCGGCATCTAGAAATGAGAGCAGCACCCACAGCCGATTTCATGCTCGAACCCATACTGGATCCCAACAAAGACCAAGGCAGCAGTCGCGACGCCATCGGCCTCGGTCAGGCTGCCGGCAAGGGCCTGAACACCCGTCACGGCACCATCCTGACCCTGGAAGACATCAGCGTCAGCTTCGACGGTTTCAAGGCCCTGAACGCGCTGAACCTGTACATCGGCGTCGGTGAACTGCGCTGCATCATCGGCCCCAACGGCGCGGGTAAGACCACGCTGATGGACGTGATCACCGGCAAGACCCGGCCCAGCCACGGCAAGGCCTGGTTCGGTGAAACCCTGGACCTGACGAGCATGAGCGAAGTGCAGATCGCCCAGGCCGGCATCGGTCGCAAGTTCCAGAAACCCACGGTGTTCGAAGCCCTGAGCGTATTCGAGAACCTGGAGCTGGCGCTGAAAACCGACAAGTCGGTGTGGGCCAGCCTGCGGGCGAAACTGACCGGCGAGCAGCACGCGCGCATCAATGAGGTGCTGGAGACCATTCGCCTCACGACTTCGGTCAATCGCCCCGCCGGGTTACTGTCCCACGGGCAAAAACAGTTCCTGGAGATCGGCATGCTGCTGGTGCAGGACCCACAGCTACTGCTGCTCGACGAACCGGTAGCGGGCATGACCGACGCCGAAACCGAGTTCACCGCCGAGCTGTTCAAGTCCCTGGCGGGCAAGCACTCGCTGATGGTGGTGGAACACGACATGGGCTTCGTCGGCGCGATTGCCGACCACGTCACGGTGTTGCATCAGGGCAGCGTGCTGGCCGAAGGATCGCTGGCGCAGGTGCAGGACAATGAGCGAGTGATAGAAGTTTATTTGGGAAGGTGAAGCTTCAAGCGGCAAGTTGAAAGCAAAGCCGTACACCATCCTGCTCTTACTTGCAGCTTGAAGCTTGCCGCTTGAAGCTCTAAAAAACGGAGTTCAAATGCTACAGGTCCAACACCTCCACCAATACTACGGCGGTAGCCACATCCTGCGCGGCCTGTCGTTCGACGTGAAGGTCGGCGAGGTAACGTGCCTGCTGGGCCGCAACGGCGTGGGCAAGACCACCCTGCTCAAATGCCTGATGGGCCTGTTGCCGGCCAAGGAAGGGGCGGTGAGCTGGGAAGGCAAACCCATTACCACCTTCAAGCCGCACCAACGGGTGCACGCCGGCATTGCCTACGTGCCCCAGGGCCGGGAAATTTTCGGTCGGCTGACGGTGGAAGAGAACCTGCTGATGGGTCTGTCGCGCTTTCCGGGTTCCGAGGCCAAGGAGGTGCCAGCGTTCATCTACGAATTATTCCCCGTGCTGCAGCAGATGAAACTGCGCCGCGGTGGTGACTTGTCCGGCGGCCAGCAACAGCAACTTGCCATTGGCCGGGCGCTGGCCAGCCGTCCGCGCCTGCTGATCCTCGACGAGCCCACAGAAGGCATCCAGCCATCGGTGATCAAGGAGATCGGCGTGGTCATCAAGAAACTGGCGGCTCGGGGCGACATGGCAATTCTGCTGGTGGAGCAGTTCTACGACTTCGCCGCCGAGCTGGCTGATCAATATCTGGTGATGTCCCGGGGCGAGATCGTGCAGCAGGGACGCGGAGAAAATATGGAAGCCGAGGGTGTGCGCGGCCTGGTTACGATCTAGTCTGTAGCGCTCTAACGATAATCGGAAATCATGAACCTACCTGTCTCCTCACTGCCACCTTCGGCCCTGTTCACCCCCAGCTGGCATGCCGAGCTGGAACTGGGTTACGCCCGGTTCGGTGACTGCACGCGCCCGGTGCAGCGCCGCCACAAAGGTCCGCTGCGGGTGCAAAAGCATCTGTACGCCGAAGGTCCCGAAGTGTGCCAGCACATCATCGTCCACCCGCCCGGCGGAATTGCCGGCGGTGACCGGCTGGACATCGCGGCCCACGTCGGCCCCGGGGCCTGGGCGCAGTTGACCAGCCCCGGCGCGGCCAAGTGGTATCGCGCCGCCGGCCCGGCCTATCAGCAACTGAACCTGAGCGTGGCCGCGGGGGCGACCCTGGAATGGCTGCCCCAGGAAACCATCGTCTTCAGCGCCGCCCAGGCCGAACTCAACACCAGCATCGACTTGCAGGGTGACGGGCGCTTGTTCTACTGGGACATGGTGGCCCTCGGTCGGCCGGCCAGCGGTGAGCGATTTGACCTGGGGCACTTCCAGTCGCGGCTGGACATCCGCCGCGACGGGCAGTTGCTCTGGCATGAACGCCAGCGCATTGTGGGCGGTGACGGGTTGCTCGACTCGCCCATCGGGCTGGGCGGCGATCCGGTGTTTGCCACGCTGTTGGTGACTGGGGAGATGGATAGCGAGTTGCTGGAACGGTGCCGATCCCTGGGCCATGAAGTGCGCGGTGATCTGACTCAGTTGCCAGGCCTGGTCGTGGCCCGGTGCCTGGCGAGCGAGGCGCTGCTGGCGCGGGGGTGGTTGATTGAATTGTGGCGACTTCTGCGCCCGGCGTTGCTGGGGCGAGAGGCGATACCTCCCAGAATCTGGAGTACCTGAATTTGCTTTTCTGTGGGAGCAATGGTGTGCAAGCAATGAATGTCTGTGGGAGCAATGGCATGCTGCAATTAATGTCTGTGGGAGCAAAGCTTGCTCGCGATGAACGATAACGCGGTCCTTCTGATCGACCGAGGCGCTGCTATCGCGAGCAAGCTTTGCTCCCACAGGTTTGCTTTCACAGGTTTGGTTTTCACAATTTGCTCCCACAGGTTTGGCTTTCACAGGTTTGCTTTTCACAGGTTTTGCTCCCACAGGCCCGCTCCCAGTGGGATGTGTTTACAGCGAATTTTTTATCTGCCCTTATGGATTGCACATGGACCTGACCCCACGCGAAAAAGACAAGCTGCTGATCTTCACCGCCGGCCTCGTCGCCGAGCGGCGGTTGGCTCGCGGCTTGAAGCTCAACTACCCGGAGGCGATGGCCTATATTTCCGCCGCCCTGCTCGAAGGCGCCCGCGACGGCCAGACCGTGGCCGAGCTGATGCATTACGGCACCACGCTGCTGACCCGCGAACAGGTGATGGAAGGCATCCCGGAAATGATCCCGGAGATCCAGGTCGAAGCGACGTTTCCCGACGGCACCAAACTGGTCACCGTCCACCAGCCGATCGCATGAGGCTGCGCCATGACCTATGACATTCGTGACGCCCGGCACGCCGACTTGCCAGCGATCCGCGACATCTACAACGCCGCGGTGCTGAGCACCACGGCGATCTGGAACGAACAGGCCGTGGACCTGGGCAATCGCCAGGCCTGGTTCAGCGCCCGACAATCCCAAGGTTATCCGGTGCTGGTGGTGGTCGATGACGAGGATAATGTGCTCGGCTATGCCTCGTTCGGCGACTGGCGGCCCTTCGACGGTTTCCGGCACACCGTGGAGCATTCGGTGTACGTGCGTGACGACCAGCGCGGTAACGGCCTGGGCGCACTGTTGATGATGGCGCTGATCGAGCGCGCCAGGGCGTGCGGCAAGCACGTCATGGTCGCGGCTATCGAAAGCGCCAACGCCGCCTCGATTCGCCTGCATGAGCGAGCGGGCTTCATCACCACCGGGCAGATGCCCCAGGTGGGCAGCAAATTCGGCCGCTGGCTGGATTTGACTTTCATGCAGTTGATCCTCAACCCAGGGGCGCTACCGCCTGCCGTCGACAAGGAGTGATAACCGATGAACGCCGCCCAGTTGCGTCGAGTCCCCGCAGAAAGCTTTGCACACTATCGCCAGGGCCTGATCGATCTGTTGCTCGATGCCGTGGGCTACGGCGCCAGCGTGGGCTTCATGGCCGACCTCGATGCGGTCCAGGCCCGCGCCTATTTCGACGAGGTCCAGGCCAGCCTCGACCAGGGCAGCCTGTTGCTGTGGGTGGTGGTCAAGGATGAGCAAGTGCAGGCCAGCGTACAGCTTGCCCTGTGCCAGAAGCGCAACGGGCTTAACCGCGCCGAAGTGCAGAAGCTGCTGGTGCGCGGCGACGCGCGCCGCCGGGGACTGGGCCAGCAATTGATGAGTGCCCTGGAACTCGGCGCTCGCCAGCACAAGCGCGGCCTGCTGTACCTCGACACCCAGGCTGGCTCCGAAGCCGAAGCGTTCTACCACGCCATGGGTTACATCCGCGTCGGTGAACTGCCCGACTACTGCCAGAGCCCGGACGGGACCTACACCCCGACCACTATTTACTACAAGACTTTGGGGCAACCGCAATGATTCCAGGCCAATACCGGGTCCAGCCCGGCGACATCGAACTCAACGTCGGTCGCCGCACCCTCACGCTGAACGTAGCCAACAGCGGCGACCGGCCGATCCAGGTCGGCTCGCACTATCACTTTTTCGAAACCAACGACGCCCTGACCTTCGACCGCGCCGCCAGCCGTGGCATGCGCCTGAACATCCCGGCCGGCACCGCCGTACGCTTCGAACCGGGCCAGAGTCGGGAAGTCGAGCTTGTCGAACTGGCCGGGTTGCGGCGGGTTTATGGGTTCGCCGGACGAATCATGGGCAGCTTGTGAATGACTTCAGCTGCAAGCTTTTAGCTGCAAGCTGCAAGAAACAGCGGTTTGCGGCGCTCCCCCCTGCTTTGTTTTTACTTGAGGCTTGCAGCTTGAAGCTTGCAGCTCAGTTCCGAGGAACCAGGAAATGAAAATCAGTCGTCAGGCATATGCCGACATGTTCGGCCCCACCGTCGGTGACAAGGTCCGCCTGGCCGACACCGAACTGTGGATCGAAGTGGAAAAGGACTTCACCACCTACGGCGAAGAAGTGAAATTCGGCGGTGGCAAGGTGATTCGCGATGGCATGGGCCAGAGCCAGCTGCTGGCCGCCGAGGTCGTCGACACGCTGATCACCAACGCGCTGATCATCGATCACTGGGGCATCGTCAAGGCCGATGTCGGCCTCAAGGACGGGCGTATCGCGGCCATCGGCAAGGCCGGCAACCCGGACATCCAGCCCGACGTGACCATCGCCATCGGCGCCAGCACCGAAGTGATCGCCGGCGAAGGCATGATCCTCACCGCCGGCGGCATCGACGCCCACATCCACTTCATCTGCCCGCAGCAGATCGAAGAGGCGCTGATGAGCGGCGTCACCACCATGATCGGCGGCGGTACAGGCCCGGCCACCGGGACCAATGCCACCACCTGCACCTCCGGGCCGTGGCACCTGGCGCGCATGCTCCAGGCCGCCGACGCTTTTCCAATGAACATCGGCTTCACCGGCAAGGGCAACGCCAGCCTGCCGGAGCCATTGGTCGAGCAAGTCAAGGCCGGCGCCATCGGCCTGAAGCTGCACGAAGACTGGGGCACCACCCCGGCCGCCATCGACAACTGCTTGAGCGTGGCCGACCAGTACGACGTGCAGGTGGCGATCCACACCGATACCCTCAATGAATCGGGTTTCGTGGAAACCACCCTGGCCGCGTTCAAGGGCCGCACCATTCACACCTATCACACTGAAGGCGCCGGCGGCGGACACGCGCCAGACATCATCAAGGCCTGCGGCTTCGCCAACGTGCTACCCAGTTCCACCAACCCGACCCGACCGTTCACCCGTAACACCATCGACGAACACCTGGACATGCTGATGGTCTGCCATCACCTGGACCCGAGCATTGCCGAAGACGTGGCCTTCGCCGAAAGCCGTATCCGTCGCGAAACCATCGCCGCCGAGGACATCCTCCATGACCTGGGTGCGTTCTCGATGATCAGCTCCGACAGCCAGGCCATGGGCCGCGTCGGCGAAGTCATCACGCGCACCTGGCAAACCGCCGACAAAATGAAGAAGCAGCGCGGCGCCCTGCCCGGCGACGGCGAAGGCAACGACAACTTCCGCATCAAGCGCTACATCGCCAAGTACACCATCAACCCGGCGATCACCCACGGCATCAGCCATGAAGTGGGATCCATCGAAGTGGGCAAGTGGGCCGATCTGGTGCTATGGCGTCCGGCGTTCTTCGGCGTCAAGCCGACCCTGATTCTCAAGGGCGGGGCGATTGCCGCCAGCCTGATGGGCGACGCCAACGCCTCGATCCCGACACCGCAACCGGTGCACTACCGGCCGATGTTCGCCAGCTACGGCGGCTCGCGGCATGCCACCAGCCTGACCTTCATCAGTCAGGCGGCCGCCGAGGCGGGGTTGCCGGAACAGCTTGGGCTGAAGAAGAAAATCGCCGTGGTCAAAGGCTGCCGCGATGTGCAGAAAACCGACCTGATTCACAACGACTATTTACCGAGCATCGACGTCGACCCACAGACCTATCAGGTCAAGGCCGACGGCGTATTGCTGTGGTGCGAACCAGCTGAAGTGCTGCCGATGGCGCAGCGTTATTTCCTGTTTTAAACCGGCGCGGTTCTTGTGCAGTTCTTGTGGCGAGGGAGCTTGCTCCCGCTCGGTTGCGCAGCAACCGCAAAAAAGCGAGGGCTGCTTCGCACCCCAGCGGGAGCAAGCTCCCTCGCCACAGGGTTTCATTGCGTCCTGAAATGACCGGGGGCCGGGTCAGATTACAGGTCAGTACCTTCCGGCAGCGCATCCAGCTCAGTTCGCGTCAACGACTGGACCAGCTCCGCTTCCTTGATCTTGTGTTGCAGGCCCAGCGCCTCGGACTGGCTGACGTAGTCGGCGTCCTCCAGGGTCCCGGCCGCCTTCGCTTCATCCAGTTCAATCTGGTTGGCGATGAGGGTGTCATTCAGCGCTTGGAAAGAAACCCCATGTTGCTGCTTCAAATAGTCGATCCAGAAATCCCGGCCCACCAGCGACTGAAACTGCTGGGGGGAATCGTCCAGCGCAAGAACCTCATCGGCAGCGGTATCGAGCATTTCAGGGGTGACATCTCCCAGCGTGAGAAAAACCCCGCCCGCGGGTTGCCCCGGTAGTTTCAGTCGATCCTTGAGCCCCACCCGGAAAGCCAGACGCACCTCGACCTCTTCGATCAGCGCCAGGTTTTCGAGCTTTTCCTCGTTGGTCAGGTCGGGGCGGGCGTTGATCGCGTCACGGCGCCGCTGGATATCCTTCAGGGCAATACTTTCTACCTCATCGAGGCGAAACAGCCCCTTGGCCAACTGGACCAGCGTTGCCGCCTCATCCTTTCCAACCGCCATGGCCCTGGCGTTGTGGATCATCAAGCGGATTTCCAGGTAGCTGAACGACAAGGCTGCGCGATCTTCACAGGCCGGTTGGCCGGCCAGGTCGAACAGTTCATCACGCAGTTCGGTGGAACGCCCCATCGCGTCGAGCATCTGCCAGACGCGGGCCTGGAGGTCCGGATGATCTTTCAGACCATGGTAAGAGTTAGCCAACCGATGCAACAACTCAAAAAACTCTCCCGATTGCGGTTCATCCGCCAGGCTTTGCCACAAGACTCTTTTGTGCGCCGTTTGGCCCGCAGGCAGGTTGAGCATCCATTGCTGCATATTCGACGGCCCGACCGACGCTGAAAACCCAAACGCATCGGGCAAACGCAGGACTGCCCATTCAGGACGCGTCTGCAAGACCGTCGCCCAATAATCACGCATGCGCTGCTGGACCAACTCGTTCAACGGGTTGCCCTGCAACAACGTCACGCGATTGAGGCGTGCGGTGACATGGGCACGCTCGGCGGGCGGGTCGAGCAGGTGATCTGGCACCTGGGTCAAGCCGTTGTCGCGCAAATCAATCAGCGTCAGCGGCTGGTCGCGCAGGCCGGTGGGCCAAGCCGTGATCCCGGTACTCTTCAGGTGCAATCGTTCCAGGTCAGGCAACCTGCTGAAATCCGGCAGGCGCCCCAGCAAGTTGTGATCTAGGTCGAGGTTTTTCAAGCGGGTAAGGCCTTGCAGGATCCCGGCGCCGCGAGCAGTCAGGCCGATCCGGTTCGCATCCAGTCGCAGCGTCTCCAGATTCCTCATGCCTTCCAGGGACTGGGGAATATCGATCAACCGGTTCCTGGGCATGTCCAACCGGCGAAGGGAGGAGAAAGAACGGAGGAAGCTATCGCAGTAGTGCAGCGTCAAGCCCATGTCATGCAGCTTGAGCACACCCACATGGCTGAAGTCCGCCGTCAACTCCGGCAGTGCCCCGACGTTCACGCCACTCAGATCAAGTCCATAGCCAATCCTGCGGCCATCCGCTCCCACAACGACCGGGGTCTGGCGCCGCCAGCATCGCTCGATTTGCTCAGCCGCCACCTCCCTGAGTGACTTCGGCACTGCCACCAGGCCATCACTTACATGGCGCCAGCCAAGGGTAGCGACCCAACGGTCCAGATCCCGACGCAGCATTTTCAGCTCGACTTTACGTCGCTTGAGTTCCCTTACCGCGCCGTCGCCCAGTGATCGCAACAGCGCCTCGGTTTGCTCCTCCGCATAGCTCGGGTACAGCTCCAGCACCCGGCTTTCCGGCGTTCGGCCTAGGCCCAACCAATCCCGCAGTCCACCCAGGGGGTAACCGACTCGGCCCGAAGCCAGGCGCATCGGCGATTTAAAGGCAGGCTTGAGCGCGGGCATCTGCAAGCGGCTCGCCAGCGCATCCCGGCCCACCGGCGAAGCGCCGACCGCCTCTTTCAAGAGGTCGCCGTGATGAATCGAAGGTCGAGCCATGGCCCGGCGTTCGGCATCCGGCAGGGCATGCTGCAAGGCATCGAAGACGCTGCCCCAATGGCTCAGTTCATTGCCGTTGTCGTCAAAGGCCTGGTAGCGATCATCGTCCCTGACCACGACCTTGGTCTGCGTCGCATCCAGCGGCCCGATGCTGTCGATCAAGGCGCCGGAAACAGTCGCTTCGCGCAGTTCGATGCGCAGCGTGTCGCTCCAGCCGGGCAAGGTTTCCAGGGTGGCCAACACCAGTCGAGGCGTGTCCGCCGTGGCCAAGGCGTCCTGGTACAGGCCCTCGTAGGCTCGGTTCAGACGCACCGCGCGCTGGAAGTGGCGCAGCTCTTCGGCGATGCGCAGCGGGATGGGTTTGGTCTGGCTGGCCTCAGCGAAATTCCAGGCGGCCATTTGCTGCAGCTCTTCGGTGCCGGCCAAGGTGATGATCTGCTCGATCGCCGTGGCCGGAACCGAAGGAAAACGCGACTTGATCAGCGCCACATGGGGGTCACCTCTCGTCTCGCCCAGCGCGTAGTAATCGTTGAGCAACTGCACCTTTTCATTCAGCGCCGCTTCAGCGAGTGCCTGGCGCAGGTGCCCGACGCGAGCGTCCATGTTGGTTTTCGCAATCGGCGGGCTCGCCGTGGCCAACAGATCGACGCCTGCGGCATCCACCGCTTCGATCAGGTTTTTCAACAGCGCAGCCGTGCGGACCTTGTCCTCGGTCAGGCTGGCCTCACGAACCAGGGTCTCGCCTTCCGAGGGCCGGACGTATTCCCAGCGCGTCCGGCCGGAGCCGTCGACGATCTTCAGCCTCAGCCCTCTTGGCCACGGGCCGTAGTGGGTCAGCAGGTGCACCATCGGCTCGGCCAGGTCATGGCCCAGCGGCTCCTCGCTCTGCAGTTGCCCGATGAACGTGTCGATTTGTCGGCAGAGGTCGAAGCGACCCAGGGTGTCGGCCAGCAACGCCGGCACCGGCTCGCCCTCGACATGCAGCCGTCGCAGCACGTCCTGCGGGGTCGCGCTGGCGAGGCGGATCTGCTCCAGTTCGGCATCGCTGAAATCCTTGACGCCGTGCCCCAGGCGTCTCATCAGTGTCGGGCCTTCCCAGGTACGCGGCTGTTCCAGTTCGTGGTGCCAGGCACCGCTGCCGTTGTCCGTCAACTCAGGCTGGTAGGCCTGCGGACGGGAAGGATGACGAATGTGATAGCGAAGGGTCTGCGGGTCCTGTTGCACTTCATAATAGTGCTCACCCAGCGGCAGAAGCTGCTGGTCGCCGACCCGATACAGGCCCTGGGTATTCGGACCCGAAGTCGCGGGAGGCGCCAGTTCACTCTGGTAAACACTCAGGTCGGGGCGCCACAGACGCGATTGGCCATTGGCCAATTGAACCGGCTCCAACTGATCCACCGCGCCTGACCATCGAATGTGCGGCAGCACCGCCGCACCGGTGGCGACGAAGGCCGTGTTGAGGGCCACGCTGGAAAAATGCGCCCACATTTCCCGGATCTCCCCACGCTCGAACGCTTCGATGCCTTCGAAGGCCTCGTTGAACATCTGCACGGCGCCGACCGTCAACATCAACGGCCCCAACCCTGGTACGACGAACGCCGCCAGGTTGAACACGTCGACCACCGCGTCCAGGTAACTGTCCAGGCGCGCCAGGCGGGCTTTCTTGTCTTCATCACCGGTAGGCACCGCCACCGCGCGTGCGTCGGCCCGGATCTTCTCGATCTGCCGCAGGCGTAGCGAAACCCACAGGTCGCCGGGAATCGGCACCGTGCCCATGGGCAGGTTACGCAACGATGATTTGAGTGGGTAATCGGCCTGGTCATCGGCCGTCGGCAGGATTTGATAGAGGTGCTTGAACTGCCGGAAAAACACCCCCTGCTGACGCAGCGGCACGAAACGGCTGAAGAAACGGCGGTAGGCGCCGCCGTGCAGGCGTCGCCGCAGTTCGGCCATGAACTCGGCGCTGGAGGCATAGGCTTTCAGGGGATGCTCGGGATCACCCGGAAGGTAGGCCACGACCGGCACCACCCGGCGACTGTTTTCAAGGTCGGGGCCGATCAACAGCGGGCCGACCAGTTCGATGTCGAAGACGTTCAGGGAAGTGAACGTCACTGCCTGGCCATCGAGGGTGACATCGCTGGCCCCGTCGATCACCTGCTGCAACATCTGGTAGACCGCCGGGCTGATGTCGGCCTTGGCCCGGGCGATCTGGATGCTCAGCGCCAGGCCCTGCCGGTGATGCTCCTCAAGCGAATGGTTGTACGTCTTGCTGTCGTCGGGCCGCAGGACAGCGTTGATGTGTTCCTGATACCGGCGCCCCAGGTCCAGGGTGCGACACAACTTGGCGAAGGCTTGCGGGGCAATCGGCAATGCCCCTGCGCGAACGGCGTCGATGGAAGGCACAACAGCGCCGCCCTGGAACGGATGCACCGTGGTAATGAGGTTGCAATCGGCACAGGTGGGCTTGCCCGTTTCCTCCGGCGTGAAGTTGGCCAGCGCCGCCTCCAGCAGCGACGTGCCGCGGTATTCGTAGCGATCGAAATGGCCGCCCTCGCTGTCCAGGACCAGCGCCCCAAAAAAATCATCGTGGGTCTTGCGCACGTACCTACGGACGAAATACACCGCGTTGACGTTCAGCGCGAGCTTGAACTCATCCAGGATCGCTTGCTCGAGCAAGGGTTCGGCAAAGGCGCGAATGTCCTGGATATTGCCCAGCCGGTTGTCGACCTGGTTCAGGCGCTCGCGGTACAGAGAATGACTGTCCTTGAGGCTGCTCCAGAGGTCGGGGGAAGCTTTCGCATACCAGTCCGGAAGTTCCAGCGCATGGTCGCTCAGCTCTTGCTGGCGTTGCACGATGGCCCCGCGGTACCAGCCGGGAATATGGGCTTTGAGCAGCTCGAAATGCTCGCCCTGGGGAATGGCGAGACGGGGGGTGAAGCCTGGCATATCGGGTCATCCTTGACGATGGAAAACCCGAGCCTAACCAGTGTGCCACCGAGAAGTGCGGTAACTATTTATCGCTTTTTTTGACAAGACATGACGGACACGCGCGGCCGCTGTCAGTCCACCCAGCGGCCCAGTTGCTGGCGCAGCCGACGGTTCTCGGCCCGCAGTTGCTGGACTTCCTCCAGCAGGTCCAGCGCCAGGGCGACGCCTTCCCACTCCAGGTCCAGATCGTGCCGCAGCTTCGCGGCACGCTTGGCCAGGGCCAGTTCGTAATCGGTAAAACGCCAATCCGTCGGGGCCGCGCCGTGGGGTTCGAGGATGCCATGCTCGACGATTTCGATCACATGGACATCGGCCAATGCGGCGGCTTCACAGAATTCCAACAGGTTCAGTTCAATGATCGGGGTGTTCATGATCTGCTTCTCCCAATACTTTAACTGCGTAGGAGCGTAGGAGCTGACGAGTGAAACGAGGCTGCGATCTTTCTACTACCCATTGAGTCTAGAGCGAAAGATCAAAATCAAAAGATCGCAGCCTCGTTTCACTCGTCAGCTCCTACCAGCTCCTACCAACAGTGACCGGCCACTGTCAGAAGTTCTCCCGCGGATCAAACGCAGCTTTCTTCGCCAGTTCCGCCCACAACGCTTTGACCGCCTCGTCGCTGGCCTTGGGCATCACGGCCTTGAGCTGCACGAACAGGTAGCCGCGCTCGCCCGCTTTGTTGCGCAAACCGTGGCCCTTGGCGCGCATGCGCTGGCCGTTCTGGCTGCCGGCCGGGACCTTGAGGTTGATCTTGCCGGTGAGGGTCGGCACCGCCACCTCAGTGCCCAGCGCCAATTCCCAAGGCGCCAGGGGCAAGGTGATGATCAGGTCCTGGCCTTCGACGTCGAACTTGGGGTGCGGGGCGAAGCGAATGATCAGGTACAAATCACCATTGGCACCGCCACCGATACCCGGCGCACCCTGGCCCTTGAGGCGGATGCGTTCGCCGTCGGTCACGCCCAGTGGAATCTTCACGTTCAGGCTTTTGCTGGTATTGCTGACGTGCTGGCCGGCGGCGTTGTACTGCGGCACTTGGAAGCTGACCTTTTTCGAATCGCTCGACAGGGTCTCCTCCAGGAAGATCGGTAATTCCATTTCCACGTCTTGCCCTCGACGGCCGGTGCTGCGGCCTGACTGTCCACCACCGAAACCCGGCCCGCGATTACCAAAAATCGAGCTGAAGAAATCCGAAAAATCGCCAGTGTCCTGGCCACCGCCAAAACCGCCCCGGCTTTGCCAGCCCGGCGGTCCCTGGAAAGGCTGGCCGTGCTGGCCATAGCGACGCAGGTCGTCGTACTCGGCGCGTTTGTCGGCGCTTTTCAGCGCCTCATAGGCTTCGGAGACGTCCTTGAACTTGGTCTCGGCATCCTTTTCCTTACTCACATCCGGGTGGTATTTGCGCGCCAGTTTGCGATAAGCAGCCTTGATCGTGGCGTCATCAGCCGTCGGCTCCACACCCAGAATCTTGTAATAGTCTTTGAAGTCCATCGAAGGATCACCATCCGTTATCGATATCGCACCGCCACCCGCAGCATGCTCGTGATACAAGTCCTGGGGTTTGACCGATCTCAAGGTTTGTGACCGGGCGGCGCTTCAGAAGTTTATCGGCAGCCGGTGGCGGTTCTTGTACCCGCCCTGTGGCTACCAGGCTCATGCCAGCAAGTTTGGGGGTCGGACACGGTCTTTCAAGGCCGATGTTTGCGAATTAGCAGATAACCGGCCTTCGAATCCGCGTCGCACTGACATACACTGCGCGGCCGTTTTTTCAACTGGAACCCGAAAGACATGAAAAACGCATCCCCGGCCCGTGCCTGCGGCATCGACTTCGGCACGTCCAACTCCACTGTCGGCTGGCTGCGCCCCGGCATGGAAACGCTGATTGCGCTGGAGGACGACAAGATCACCCTGCCCTCGGTGGTCTTTTTCAATCTCGAGGAACGCCGCCCGGTGTATGGCCGCCTGGCCCTGCACGAATACCTGGAAGGCTACGAAGGCCGGCTGATGCGCTCGCTCAAGAGCCTGCTGGGTTCCAAGCTGATCAAGCACGACACCAGCGTGCTGGGCACGGCCATGCCGTTCAAGGATCTGCTGGGGCTGTTCATCGGCCAGTTGAAGAAACGCGCCGAGGCCACCGCCGGTCGGGAATTCGAAGAAGTGGTGCTGGGTCGCCCGGTGTTTTTCGTCGACGACGATGAAATGGCCGATCAGGAAGCGGAAAACACCCTGGTGGACGTGGCCCGCGCCATCGGTTTCAAGGAAGTCTCGTTCCAGTATGAGCCCATCGCGGCGGCATTCGACTATGAGTCGACCATCGAGAAAGAGGAGCTGGTGCTGATCGTCGACATCGGCGGCGGTACTTCCGACTTCTCCCTGGTGCGCCTGTCGCCCGAGCGCCGCACCCACGACAACCGCCACGCTGACATCCTCGCCACCGGCGGCGTGCACATCGGCGGGACTGATTTCGACAAGCAGCTCTCGCTGGCCGGCCTGATGCCGCTGTTCGGCTACGGCAGCCGCATGAAAAGCGGCGCCTACATGCCCACCAGCCACCACATGAACCTGGCGACCTGGCACACCATCAATGGCGTGTACTCACAAAAATCCACCCTGGCCCTGGCGAGCATGCGCTACGACATCGAAGACACCGGTGGCATCGACCGGCTGTTCAAGTTGATCGAACAACGCGCCGGGCACTGGCTGGCGATGGAAGTGGAAGAAACCAAGATCCAGTTGACCCACACCGACCAGCGCCACGTGCCGCTGGACCGGATCGAGCCGGGCCTGAGCGTGGACCTGAGCCGCGAACTGTTTGAATCGGCCATCGACGGCCTGCTGGAGCGGGTACGCGGCAGCGTCACGCAATTGCTCAACGATGCCAATGTGCGCGTCGACCAGGTGGATACGGTGTTCTTTACCGGCGGTTCCAGCGGCATCCCGGCGCTGCGCAACAGCGTCTCGGCCATGCTGCCCCTGGCCCGGCATGTGGAAGGCAACATCTTCGGCAGCATCGGCAGCGGGTTGGCGATCGAGGCGATGAAGCGGTATGGGTAAAAAGCAGCTGTGAGCTGCAAGCTTCAAGCTGCAAGTAAGAGCGGTCAGGCGGCGCGGCTGGCTTTTACTTGCAGCTTGAAGCTCGAAGCTCGAAGCTTGCAGCTGCTTTCCTACACCATCCCCACCTGCTTCAACTCACTCTTGAGGTACGCATAGTAGATTGGCCCCGCCACCACGCCCGGCAGGCCGAACGCGGCTTCGAACACCAGCATCGCCATGAGCAATTCCCAGGACTTGGCGCTGATCTGCCCACCGACGATGCGCGCATTGAGGAAGTATTCGAGCTTGTGGATCACGATCAGGTAACCCAGCGCCGCCATTGCCACCCAGATCGACAGCGACAAGGCGACGATGGTGATCAGGGTGTTGGACATCAGGTTGCCTATGACCGGCAGCAGCCCCAACAGGAACGTCATGACGATCAGAGTCTTGGTCAACGGCAGGTGGATACCGAACAGCGGCAGCACCACCGCCAGGAAAATCCCGGTGAAGAAGGTGTTGAGCAGGGAAATCTTGATCTGGGCGAACACAATGTTGCGAAACGCCTTGACCAACAGGCTCAGACGGTCGAACAGCGCCGCGGCCAGGGGCTTGCGCTTGGTCAGGTCGGGGATGCGCTGCAGAGCGACGATGGCCCCCAGGACCATGCCGATCAACAACGTCACGAACATGTGCGCCGCATCCTTGCCCACCAGCTGCAGGTCGCTCAGGTGCTTGCTCATCCAGTCGCCAATGGCCACCCGGAACTCGGCCGCGCTGGCCGGCAGGTAGGCATCGATGAACGGTGGCAACTGCCCCCGGGCGCGATCGACCACTGCCATGAACATGTCCAGGGACGCGCCTGGGTTTTCCGCCTCATGGAGCAGGAAACTGATGGCCCCGGCGAAAATCAACGACAGCACACTGACCACCAGCGTGCCCAGCAGCGCTACCGCCAACCAGCGGGCCCGCCGGCCCTCGATCAGCCGTTGCAGCTGCGGGGTGAGCATGTTGACCAGCTCGAACACCAGTAAACCGGCCAACAGGCTCGGCAACAGGCGCAACGGCAGCACCAGCAACAACCCACCAAAAATGATCACCCAACTGATCACCAACAAGACATGACGCTGAGAAAACGTTGGCATACAGCCTCAGAACAAAACGGCGTGAAAGGATCGGCAGTCTGCCAGCGTTCCACCAACAGCACTAGGGATTGTATCGGCTGACCTTGATCGCAGTGCAGGTGTTTTTTTGTAGCGCCTGTGAAGACTTATCGCGAGCAGGCTCGCTCCCACAATGGACCGGGCAGTGCAAATCGACTGTGGGAGCGAGCCTGCTCGCGATGGGGCCGGCAAAGGTTGAAGAAAACCCTGGCCGTTATTTTTTCTTCAGGCACTCACTCATGAACGCTTTACGCGCATCGCCCTTCAGCGCCTGGGTAGTGGCCGTGGCGTTGCAGGTCTTCATGCGTTCCTGCGGGGTACTCGCAGCGGCCGGGCTGGCCTTGAGGCAGTTACTCATGAAGGCTTTGCGCTCATCACCCTTGAGGGCCTTGGCGGTGGCGTCGGCATTGCAGGTGGTCATCTTGTTCTGTTGGGCCGTGGCGGCGAAGCCCTGGGCACACAACAGCAAACCGATCATCAACAAAGGGACACGCAGCATCTTCATGATGTTTTCTCCTGGCTGCCGCACGATGGGTACGGCGATGAGATGCAGTGTAGACAACGCCCGTTACACCTTCATCTGCGCGAATTTCTGTGCCTGATTGACCGTCATCGCGAGCAGGCTCGCTCCCACATTCGGATCGGGTTTCTTCTGGCGGAGTGCGGTCAACTGTGGGAGCGAGCCTGCTCGCGATGACGGACAACCCGACCTGAAGCCCTACACCCCGGCAACCTTCAACCGCGCCGCATGCTCGACGAACAAACGAACCGGCTCGGCGCCCTTGCCCACCAGCCCCAGCGACTGGTTGACGATATCGAAGTGATCCAGCGGATAGTCATCGCCGATCACCGTGCCCAGGTGCGAGCTGTAGCGCCCGACCATGCCGTCGCATTGCCCGGCCTCACGCACGAAGGTGCGGGCGAACAGCCGGCAGCTGCGGTGGGTGCCATCAAACAGATTACGTCCCCTTTCGGTCTTGCCCGGCTGCAAGGTCCCGGACCAGGAGTAATAACGCACGCCATTGACCTCTTCGGGTCCACTCCCGCCCCACGTTTCTGGCAGGCCCTGGGGATATTGCTGGTTGAACAGGGCCACGCCCGCGGTCGTGAGAGAGCCATGGGACGCCTGGATATCCACCGGCAACCTGGGCCCGCGATAACCGGTTTCCAGCAGGCTCATCAGGGCGCCGATCAATCGAAGCAAGGCACTGAGCAAGCGGCCCTTGGCGCTGTTGGCCGGGTAATGGGTCTGCAGGTAATCAGCCAGCTCGGAACCATGGTTGGTGCCGGCCACCGAGGTGACCGATGCCACCAGGTCCGGGCGTTTGGCCGCCGCGTAACGTGCCGTGAGGGCGCCCTGGCTGTGGCCGATCAGGTTGACTTTCTGTGCACCGGTTTGCTTGAGGATCTCCTCGATCCGCGCGAGCAACTGCTCGCCGCGCACCTCGGATGAGTGCAGCGGCGACACCTGCACAGCAATCACCACTGCCCCACCCCGGCGCAGCGCCGAAACGATCCCGTACCAATACGGATACAGCACCAGACGAATAAATCCGAGCATTCCGGGGACCAGCACCAGCGGGTAACGAGTGGCGCACTGTTGTGACATGGCGACATCCTTGATCAATAGGTGGTCAGCATCGGTATCGATGATGACCCGTCTATGACACCCGCGCCATCAGAACGTCTGCGCCAACCCCAGCAGGCGTTGCTCAGCCTCGGCGCAGGACTGGGCGAAACTGCGCTCGGCCGACTCCTCGCCTTCGGCGGCAACCACCGTCACCTCGGTGATACCGATGAAGCCCAGCACGGTGCGCAGCAGCGTGTCGGCGTGGTTCATCCCTTCAAGCTGACCGCCGGGCCCGAAACCAAAGTCGCCGCGACTGGTCACGATCAGCGCTTTCTTGCCCAGCACCAGCGGCTCGTACTGCGACACGCCGTTATCCAGGCTGTGGTTGAACGTCAGACCGATCCGCACAATCTGATCGATCCACGCTTTCACGCCGCTGGGCACGCTGAAGTTGTGCATGGGCGCGGAGATGACCAACCGATCATGGGCCTGCAACTCCGTCACCAATGCATCACTGAGTGCCAGATCCGCCTGCATGGTCAGCGGTCGGGCTTGCGGTTCGGGGTAGAACGCCGCCGCGATGAACGCTTCGTTGACCGGAGGAATCACGGTGCGCCCCACTTCGCGACGGGTCAGTTGGCAATGCGGATGGGCGGCCTGCCAGGCCGAGACAAAACGCTCGGTCAGGCGTCGGGAGTGTGAGCGCTCACCACGAGGGCTGCCATGCACGACAAGAATTTTGCTCATCTGAATCTCCTTGGATTGCGACTAGAATCAATAGATCTTTTTCGCCTCCAGCTTGATGTCCGACGCTACAGCCGAGCAAATGAGTGCTCGTCACGCTAGATGAGTTGACTTCATCCATGGCAATTCAGGAGATCAGTAATGTTTGCCACGCTGCCCCTCAACGCACTGCGCGCCTTTGAGTCTGCCGCACGACTGCTCAGCTTCAAGGCAGCCGCGGCGGAGCTGTCGGTGACGCCTACGGCGGTCTCCCATCAGATTCGCGCCCTGGAAACCTGGCTGGGCCTGCAACTGTTCGAACGGCTGCCGCGCCAGGTGCGGCTCACCGACGGCGGCCAACGCTTGTTCCAGAGTTTGCACAGTGCCTTGCTGGAAGTGGCGCAAAGCGTCGACACCCTGCGCCCGCAACGCACCAACACTCACCTGACCCTTTCCACCACCGCAGCGTTTGCCAGCCTGTGGCTGGTGCCGCGCCTGGGCCGGTTTTATGCACGTCACCCGAATATCAACGTGCGCCTGGACACCCATTGCGAAGTGGTCGATTTGCATCAGGACGCCAGTGTCGATCTGGTGGTGCGCTACAGCCTGGACAGTTACCCGAACCTGTATGGCTTGTGTCTTTTCGATGAAAACTTCGGCGTGTATGGCTCGCCGGAGCAAGTGGCCCTGGCTGCGCAGAGGCCGCCCACGCTGATCAGCGTGCGCTGGCACAACGCCAAACTGTATGCCCATGGCTGGGAGGCCTGGTGCGCCCAGGCCGGCGAAACCTGGCTGGCCCAGCAACCTTGCGTACGCGAGTACGACGAGGAGCATTACGCCCTGCAAGCGGCAATCGCCGGACAAGGCCTGGTACTGGCGAGCAACATCCTGGCTTCTGAAAGCGTCGCCAGCGGCCTGTTGGTGGCTTATCGGCCGCAGATCCAGGTCAACGGCGCCGGCTACAGCGCCCTGTGCGTTCCGGGTCGTGAACGCCATCCGCCGGTGCGGGCATTCTTCCAGTGGCTGGAGCAAGAGGCGCGGCAATCCGCTCATGCACTGAAAAACTCAGTAAAACTTTTCGAGGATCGCGTCACTCAGATTTAGAGCGATCACGCCATCAGAGTGTGACGCCCTACCGGATCAGCCTCCAGGAGAACGAGATGAGCGACATGCACCTATCCGATGTAACCACCCTGCGCGAACGGGCGCGGCAGAACGTGCAGAACGGCGCCGTGACCGAGGGATATAGCGCTGATCGACAGGAAGTCATTCGCCTGCTCAACGAAGCGCTGGCCACGGAACTGGTGTGCGTGCTGCGCTACAAGCGCCACTACTTCATGGCCACCGGCCTCAAGGCCAGCGTGGCGGCCAGCGAGTTTCTCGAACACGCGAACCAAGAAGCCGAACACGCCGACAAGCTCGCTGAGCGCATTGTGCAGTTGGGCGGCGAGCCGGAGTTCAACCCCGACCTGTTGACGCGCAACTCCCACGCCCAGTACGTGGCGGGCAACACCCTCAAGGAAATGGTCTACGAAGACCTGGTCGCCGAACGGATCGCCATCGACAGCTACCGGGAAATCATCCAGTACATCGGTGAAAAAGACCCGACCACCCGGCGAATCTTTGAAGACATCCTGGCTCAGGAAGAAGAGCATGCCGATGACATGGCCGATATCCTGGCCGACTTGTAATACCGCTATCGCGAGCAGGCTCGCTCCCACATTGAATCGTGTCCTGTCGCGGTCGAATGTGGGAGCGAGCCTGCTCGCGATGGGGCCAGTAACCCTCACCGAAAAGCCTGGTTAACGGGTTGGCTTGACCGTCACCGGCGCCTTGCCGGCCTTCATCTGTTCCAGCAATGGCGCGCACTGGTTCGGCTCACCACCGCTGGGTGCAACCAGGGCCAACAACCCGGCCGCCGGCGCGGCAATGACACCCAGCGCCACCATCCCGGCCCCACGCAGTATCAACGGCACGGCCTTGACGCCCGCCGCGGGCTTGGCGAAGGTGCCTCGCACGTACAAGGGCGAGCGCAGGGAAATCAAGCGCCAGCCCTTGGACTCCGGCGTAATGGTCAGGTCCAGTTGTTCAGTAGCCATGTTCGCCGTGCCATCGACGTAAATGATCGCGTTCGCGGTGTCGAACACGAACAGGCGGGTGGTCGCCAGGCCAGTCTTGATGTCGAAGTCCGCCGCCGCGCAGTTGATCTTCACTTCCTCGTCGCCAAAGATTTTCCCCACCACGTAGTTGCCGACGTTCAGCCCCGCCAGCTCCATCAACTCCCGACTGATGGCGCCGTCGTTGATGAGCATTTTCAACGTACCGCTGGAGGTGCCCAGCAACGCTGCCACCGAATTGCCACGGCCGGTGATATCGGCATCGCCGTTCAGTTCACCGAAGCTGGTTTCCATCGGCGCGAAACCGGGGAATAGCTGTTTGAGCTTGAAACCCCGCGCCGTCAGCTTCGCCTGGCCTTCAAGGGGCCGTGTGCGGCCGTTGAGGCGGATCTGCGCATCGAGCCGGCCACCGGCCACACCAAAGCGCAGGGGCTCGAGACTCAGTTGGCCGTCGTTGAGCACCAGATGCGTGTAAAGGTCAGTGAAGGGTAACTGCTCACTGTGGACGATGCGCTTGCCGGTGAACTCCACATCGGCGTCCATTACGCCCCAGCGCTCGGTACGAAACTCCTCCACGGGCAGTACTTTGTCGGACGGCTGTTTGCTCGCGCCGCCTCGGGCCTTTTGTTCGGCGTTGGAGTCGGCGCCGATCAGGGGTGCCAGGTCGCTGAACAACAGTTGATTGGAGACCAGTGCGCCACTGAGTTTGGGCCGCGGCTGGCTGGCGACGTAGGCCAGGTCACCGTGGATATCGCTATCGCCGATCTTGCCGTTGAAGGCTTCATAACGAAACAGTGCCCCGCCGGGCTCGTGGAGCTTGGCAATCAGGCGGCCATCGGTGGAATACGGCGGCGAATCCGGCAAGGTCACGCCGGTCAGCGGGTAAAGATTGGCCAGGCTGCTACCGGCCAGTTTCAAGCGAAGATCCAGCGCGCCCAGGTTCATCGGGTCGGTCAGCGTGCCGGCCAGTTCGACACGGGTATCGTCGACTTTCGCCTGGGCCTGCAACGGAAAAGGTTGCGACGCATCCTGTAGCGCCAACAAGCCACCGACCTTACCGGAGCCTGCGAGGCTCTGTCCGTGGTACTGGCCGTTGACCTTGAAGGCAAACGCATAATCCTGGGGCGCCGCACCTGCGTCCCGGGCCTTTTCCGCGGTCTTGTCGCCAACGATATCGCTGAAAGGGATGGGTTTGCCCAACGGGTCGATCAGCAGGTCCAGCCGGGTTTTCAGCGTCTGGTCGTCAAGGGTGACATGACCCTTGTCGAAGCCGATGGTGCCGATGTCCAGCACCCAGCTGGACGGTTCGGCGTCCGGCTCTTTCGGGTCGAACTCAAACGTCCAGTTGGCACGGCCATCGGCCAGGCGTTGCAGGTTGGCGTCGGGTTCGGTCAGGTCGATGCGCGGAATTGCTACTCGCTGCGCCAGCAAGGCCAGGGGCGAGATGCGCAGCTCGACGCGCTTGAGCGTGACCATTTGCGTGGTTTTCGACCAGTCAGGGTTACCCAGACTCAAGTCTTCGGCCACCACATGGGGCCACGGTACCCAGGCCCGCCAGCCGCCCTCCTCCGGTTCGCGCTGCCAGACCACCGCCAGGTTGCCATTGATGGCGAACGGGCGATGCAACTCCTCGGAAACCTTGGCGTTGAGCGGCGGCTTGATCCGGTTCCAATCAAAGAACGCGATGACCAGCACCAGCACGGCCAGCAGGACAACAAGGCTGGCGAAGGTCCAGGCGAGGATTTTTGAGGTGCGCGTCATGCACAAGGCTCCTGATGACAAGTCTGCGTCCGGACAAGCGACGGCTTGGAAGCACGAACCTGTAACCGGCTCGTTGTGAAGAGTAGGACTGGCAAAACAGCCAACTGGTTTAACTCTATGGGCGATGAACGGCACAAATAACTGGAAAAACCTGACCGAACCGCCAGCTACGTGTTACCGGCCCCGCACTTTTGCGAGGCATGAATGGGTACAAAATACCCACTCAGTGCAAAACATCGCCTCGGAAACACCCGTTCTAGAGCCTTCCGGCCAAACAATCAATTCTGTTGATTATTACCATTGCGTTTATGAACTTTTATATCGACTTATCGAGAGTAGCATTGCCTCCGTACCCACTTTATCGCCCCCCCAAGGAGCAATGATCATGAAACGCCAATTACTGATGAGCCTCACCCTTTCCATGCTGGCCTCCACCGCTTTCGCACTGCCAGCCTCCGAACAAGCCACGCCACAGGTCAAGGACAGCCGCTCGGTCTATAGCCAGACCGTTGCTGATGATGGCTACGACCAGACCCGTCAAGGTAAGGAACTGGCTGAAGGCGGTTACGAGCGTACCCCTCAGGGTCAGACAGTTGCCGAAGGCGGCTACGAACGTACCCCTCAGGGTCAGACAGTTGCTGAAGGTGGCTACGAACGTACCCCTCAGGGTCAGACAGTTGCTGAAGGTGGCTACGAACGTACCCCTCAGGGTCAGACAGTTGCTGAAGGCGGCTACGAACGTACCCCTCAAGGTCAGGAAGTAGCTGAAGGTGGCCGTCGTCGCCTGGAAGAAAAAGGCCTGGTTGAAGGTGGCTACGAGCGCACCCCACAGGGTCAGGCCGTTGCTGAAGGCGGTGGTGACCGCGTGATCAAACGCAACAGCGCATTGAGCTGAGCCGATGGTGGCCCGGAAAAAAGCCCGATTCCTGCAATCGGGCTTTTAACTTTTCAAGAACCTCGCTTTCTCGTTTGATCCCCCTCTACCGTTCGACGGCGACAAAGTCGATTTGCTAGAGTGCAGCGCTCCCGTGAATCAGAAGTCAGCCCTGCGATGCTGCCCCGCGCCGAACAGAAACAACAGACCCGAAATGCCTTGATGGATGCAGCCCGTCATTTGATGGAGTGCGGCCGAGGGTTCGGCAGCCTGAGCCTGCGGGAAGTCGCCAGGACCGCCGGCATCGTCCCCACCGGGTTCTACCGGCATTTCGACGACATGGACCAACTGGGCCTGGCACTGGTCAGCGAAGTCGGCCAGACCTTTCGCGAAACCATCCGGCTGGTGCGCCACAACGAATTCGTCATGGGCGGCATCATTGATGCCTCGGTGCGTATTTTTCTGGATGTGGTGCAAGCCAACCGTTCGCAGTTCCTGTTCCTGGCCCGCGAGCAGTACGGCGGCTCCCTGCCCGTGCGCAAAGCCATCGCCTGTCTGCGTGAAGGCATCAGTTCGGACCTGGCGGCCGACCTGGCATTGATGCCCAAATTGCAGCATTTGGACCTTGCCGCATTGAGCGTAATGGCCGACCTCATCGTCAAAAGCGTATTCGCCACTCTGCCTGACATCCTCGACCCGCCCGCAGAAGCCCTGCCTGAACACCTCACGCCCCAAGTGAAAATCACCCAGCAATTGCGCTTTATTTTCATCGGGCTCAAGCACTGGCAAGGCTTGGGCAGCACCGAGTAGCCGCCGAGAGGTTTCCTTTGTGGGAGCGAGCCTGCTTGCGATAGCAGTGGGTCAGCCAACATTGATTCCACCGATGCACCGCAATCGCGAGCAGGCTCGCTCCCACAGTGTTTCGCGCAAGCTGCAAAATGGTGCACGGCACCAGTAGGCGCACCATAACAGCACGCAATCCGAACCATCCTGAAACGCCACCCCAGCTATTTCCTACATCTCCATCTATTGGCAAGCCCCTTGCTCTAAACACAGCACCGTTCATTGCTGGAAGCCTTCCGATGCTGGTGATTCATCGCAGAATCGACACTCAACCCCGCTGGGACGCCGAGCTGCACCTGACCTTCGACGCCCGCAGCAAAAGCCGCCTGCGCTGTTTCAGTGCCGAAGGTGAAGACGTGGGTTTGTTTTTGGAGCGAGGCCAGCCGCCGCTCTACGATGGCGAATGCCTGCAAGCTGAAGACGGGCGCATCGTGCGCGTCTGCGCCCGCCCCGAACAATTGCTGCATGTCACCTGCGCCAATGCATTTGAACTGACCCGTGCGGCCTATCACCTGGGCAATCGCCATGTTGCCCTGCAAGTGGGCGATGGCTGGCTGCGCCTGCTGGACGATTACGTGCTCAAGGCGATGCTCGAACAACTGGGTGCCAACGCCGAAAACATTGAGGCGCCGTTCCAACCGGAACACGGCGCGTATGGCGGCGGCCATCATCATTCCCGACACGGCGACGAAGATTTCAACTACGCGCCCCGCCTGCATCAGTTCGGCGTACGCACATGAATCCGGCGTGGGCGCTGCTGCGTCTGGCCAGCCCGCAATTGCCGATTGGCGGTTACAGCTATTCCCAGGGATTGGAGATGGCGGTGGATAACGGCCAGGTCAAAACCTGCGACGACGCCCGTCGCTGGATCAGCGATCAGTTGCTGTTGAACCTGGCACGCTTCGAGGCGCCTCTGTTGCTGGCCCACTGCACCGCCGCCACCGCCGACGACTGGGACGCCTTGCTGCAACACTGCGAAGAACACCGCGCCAGCCGGGAAACCCGCGAGCTGTATCAGGAGAGCCGGCAGATGGGCTATTCGTTGCAGCAGTTGCTGGGCGGCCTGCCAGAACTCGATGCCGCGGCACGGAGCTTTGTTGAACAACGTACCGAACCGCACCTGGCCCTGGGTTGGGCCCTGGCCGCTCGCGCCTGGCACATCAGCCCCCAGGACGCTCTTGCCGCCTGGTTATGGAGCTGGCTGGAAAACCAGTTGGCCGTACTGATGAAGACCCTGCCCCTGGGCCAGCAAGCCGCCCAGCGCCTGACCAGCGAACTGCTGCCGCTGCTGCAACAGGCCCAGCACGACGCCTCGAACATCGATCCCGACCACTACGGCAGCGCCGCGTTTGGCCTGTCCCTGGCGAGCATGGCCCATGAACGCCAGTACAGCCGCCTGTTCCGTTCCTAGGAGACCCTCATGAATACACAACCTCTGCGCGTCGGTATCGGCGGCCCGGTGGGTTCCGGCAAAACCGCACTGACCCTGGCCCTGTGCCTGGCTCTACGTGAACGCTACAACCTGGCGGTGGTCACCAACGACATCTACACCCGCGAAGATGCCGACTTTCTGGTGCGCAACCAAGCTCTGGCGCCGGAACGAATTATCGGCGTGGAAACCGGCGGTTGCCCGCACACGGCGATTCGCGAAGACGCCTCGATCAACCTTGAGGCCGTGGATCAATTGAACCGGCGGTTTCCGGGGCTGGATCTGATCCTGGTGGAATCGGGTGGCGACAACCTTTCGGCGACCTTCAGCCCGGAGTTGTCGGACCTGACCATTTACGTGATCGATGTCTCGGCCGGCGACAAGCTGCCGCGCAAAGGCGGGCCGGGCATCTGTAAATCCGACCTGCTGGTGATCAACAAGATCGACCTGGCGCCACTGGTGGGGGCGTCCCTGGAAATGATGGACAGCGACACCCGACGAATGCGCAACGGCAAGCCGTTCGTGTTCAGCAACCAGAAAACCGGCCAGGGCCTGGAGCAGATCATCGCCTTCATCGAACGCCAGGGCCTGCTGACCGCCGCCTGATTTTTCAACTTCAACGATTCACCCGTTCAACAAGGAAGCTTATCCATGACCTTCAAACGCCTGCTTGGCGCCCTCGCCCTGTTGCTGACTCCGGCCTTGGCCTTCGCTCACCCCGGCCATGGCGATAACGGCCTGATGGCCGGCCTCGGTCACCCCATCGGCGGGCTTGATCATCTGCTGGCGATGTTGGCGGTCGGCTTGTGGGCCGCCCAACAACAAGGCGCGGCGCGCTGGGCACTGCCGTGCACCTTCGTCGCCAGCATGCTGATCGGCGGTTTGCTCGGCTTTGAAGGCCTGGACCTGCCAGCACTGGAAAGCGGGATTGCCGCCTCGGTGCTGGCCCTGGGCCTGGCGGTGGCTCTGGCGGTACGCCCGCCGCTGAGCCTGGCGATTGGCGCGACGGCGGTGTTTGCGCTGTTCCATGGCGTGGCCCATGGCCTGGAACTGCCGGACATGACAAGTCCCTTGGCTTACGCGGCCGGTTTTGTCGCGGCGACGGCGGCGCTGCATGGCGCTGGCTACGCCGTGGTTCGCGTTTTGCCACGAGCGGCCGCGCCACTGGTGCGCCTGGCCGGAGTGGGTTCGGCGGCGGCTGGGGTGTGGTTGTTGGCGGGTTGATTTTCAGCGCCCATCAAGGCTAATCGCGAGCAGGCTCGCTCCCACAGGGCGTGGTGTACGCCGATAAATGTGGGAGCGAGCCTGCTCGCGATGACGGACTGGAGGGCCCCGCCTCTCTCGAACTTGCCACTCTGCTACCATGTCGCGCAATCGCCCCCCAGCCGTGACGACGTCCGCCAATGCCCGATGCTTCCCGCCCCGCTCCTGCGCCTGAACTGCCTGCCCTGTTCGCCACGGTACGCCAGCACTTTCACGACGTGATCGTGCCGATGTGGCAAGGCCCGGGATGGAATGCCGAACTGGCGCTGCCCTATGAATCTCTCGATACCCGGCACAAGCCGCTCGCGCCCCAGCGCTACCGGGCCATGGCCTGTGCGCGGCAGTTATATGTGTTTGCCAGCCTGATCGGCGAAGTACCACAGGCCGAAGAACGGGCAGGCGCACTGTTCCGCTCGCTGCAGCGACACTTCCATGATGGCGAACATGGCGGCTGGTTCTACAGCGTTGACCCCCAAGGCGTACCGCTGGACACCGGCAAAGATCTCTACACCCACGCCTTCATCCTGTTTGCTTGCGCCCATTACTGGAGCAAGGTTCGCGAACCGCTGGTGGAGTCGGTGCTCAACGCAGCCCTCGAAGTCATCGCCCGGCGCTTTGCGACCGGAGACGGTCTTTACGAGGCCAGCCTGGGACGCGATTGGTCGACACGCGAATCCGGCCCGTTGCAAAACCCGCTGATGCACCTGGCCGAAGCCTTCCTCGCCACCCTCTCGGTTCGCGACGACGTCAACGTCCATCAGGCATTGCTGGCCCTGTGCGATGCCATGTTCAAGCACTTCATCGACCCGCAGCAGCGCGTCATGATGGAAAAACCCGTGAAGGCTGTGGATAACTGGTTTGAGCCAGGCCATCAGTTCGAGTGGTATTACTTGCTGGCCTCATCGCCCATGTTGCGCGGCGGTAAGTTGCACACAGCCCTTGAGAGCAGCTTCAACCGTACCGAACAGCAAGGCGTGAGCCCGCAGTCCGGCGCGGTGTGCGCCATGCTGAGCCTGGGATCACAGGTTGCGCCGCGGGACGCCACCCAGCGCATCTGGGCCCAGGCCGAGTATATTCGGGCATTGACCCTGCGCCCCGAAAGCCAGACGTTGCTGCGCCAGTTGCAGGCGTTGCAGCAACACTTCCTGCGCCCCGAAGGCTGGCATGAATGCCTGGACGCTGACGGCACTGTCAGCCGCCAGGACATGCCATCGACCACGCCTTATCACTTGATGACCTGCTATCGCGGGTTGGCTGATTATCTGGGCTGACCGATAAATCGCTATCGCGGGCAAGCCTTGCTCCCACAGGGCTTTGGCCGACCTTGCCCCCCATGGATAGTCAACTCTGTGGGAGCAAGGCTTGTCCCATGGATGAGTCAACTCTGTGGGGAGCAAGGCTTGTCCCCATAGATGAGTCAACTCTGTGGGGAGCAAGGCTTGTCCCATGGATGAGTCAACTCTGTGGGGAGCAAGGCTTGTCCCCATAGATGAGTCAACTCTGTGGGAGCAAGGCTTGTCCCATGGATGAGTCAATTCTGTGGGAGCAAGGCTTGCCCGCGATGAACGATAACGCGGTCTTACGCCTTGTTGCGCTCGATGGCAAACCCGGCCCAGGTCTGGCTCACCGGCATCAACTCCAGGCTGTTGATGTTGATGTGAGCCGGGGCATTGAGCACCCAGAAGATGGTATCGGCGATATCCTGCGGCTGGATCGGCTCGGCCCCGGCATAGGTCGCGTTGTAGCGCTCCTGATCACCCGCGAAACGCACCAGGGAAAACTCGCTCTCGCACAGGCCCGGCTCGATGTTGCTCACCCGCACGCCTGTCCCTTGCAGATCGCAACGCAGGTTCAGGGAGAACTGTTTGACGAACGCCTTGCTCGCGCCATACACGTGGCTGCCAGGGTACGGATAGTTGCCGGCGATGGAGCCCAGGTTGACGATCCCGGCACCACGGCCATGGGCGATCAGCCGCGGCAACAGCAGACGGGTGCTGTAGATCAAGCCTTTCACGTTGGTATCGACCATCGTGTCCCAGTCATCGAGGTCGCACTTGGGCGCTGGATCAACGCCCAGGGCCAGGCCGGCGTTGTTGATCAACCCCCGCAACTTGGCAAAGGACGGTGGCAGGTTGGCGATCGCCTCTTCCATGGCTTTGCGATCACGCACGTCAAGCACCAGGCCATGCACTTCGGTCTGCTTCGACAACTCGGCACACAGGGCGTTGAGGCGTTCTTCACGACGACCGGTCAGCACCAGTTTCCAGCCTGCCTCGGCAAAACGACGGGCACAGGCTTCACCGAAACCGGACGTTGCGCCGGTAATAAACAGGGTGTTGGACATCGTGTTCTCCTTGGGGCTCAAAACAGCCAATGAATGGAAGTCGGCCCACAGCATGCCCGGCCTGACACGGTAGGGGCAAGACTTCTGGAGACAAGGTTGCACCCCAAGGATTGCTCATAAAACAACCAAACAGCGCCAGGCCTTATTAAACAAGGGCCACAGGCGGTTGCCCGCACCTTATCCACAGGCGGGTCCACAGCAATCGGGGGCAAGTGCAAATTCCACAAGCCACTGTGCATAAGGCTTTGCGAGGGGTTTGGAAAATTTTTTCCCTTGACCCTGGAATGCAGGTTGTGCAGATCGACTTATCTGCTATAAGCCGACGGTAAAAAGAACGATGGCTTCAAGCCAGCAAATTCGGCCCTCCGCGCGGTCTTTCCAGAGTTTAATCACAGACTTATCCACAGCCTTGCGCACAGATTTTCAAACCTTTTGCAGCCCTCATAAAAGTGTTGACAACCATCGCTCCCGGTTGACCGAAAACCCCTGATCAAAAAACAACCATAGGCTTGAAAGCCACGTATTCAGAGGCTTTCAGCCAGCTACTCCCACGTTACCCACAGCCGGTTCCACAGCAAACGGGGACAAGTCAAAACTGTGACAAAACAACTATTTGCGGCGACTTTATGTCGCGGTTTCGCAGGGGCTCAGGATTGTTGTCCACAATTCTCGGGCACAGCACCAAACCCTGTGGGAGCGAGCCTGCTCGCGATAGGGTCATGTCCGATATAAAGAGGTTGGATGGTCCGGTGCCATCGCGAGCAGGCTCGCTCCCACAAGGGGATGGGTGGTGGATTTAAAGATAAAAAAACCGGCGATCAATCGCCGGTTTTTTCATGGCTGGCTCGTGTCAATGCCCGCCCAGGTACGCGTTGCGCACCTCTTCATTGACGAGCAGTTCCTTGCCGGTGCCGGTCAGGCGGATTTCACCGTTGACCATCACATAGGCCCGGTCCGACAGCCTGAGGGCGTGGTTGGCGTTCTGCTCCACCAGAAAGATCGTCATGCCGGTGGACGCCAGTTCACGCAAAGTGGCGAAAATCTGTTTCACCACGATCGGCGCCAGCCCGAGGCTGGGTTCATCGAGCAGCAACAACTTGGGCCGGCTCATCAGCGCCCGGGCGATGGCGAGCATCTGCTGCTCGCCGCCGGACATGGTCATGGCCCGCTGGTTGCGCCGTTCCTTGAGCCGCGGAAACAGCTCGAACATGCGCTGCATGTCTTCGCTGGCGTGCTTGTCACCGATGGGAATGGTGCCCATCAACAGGTTTTCCTCGACCGTCATGTCAGGGAATACCCGCCGCCCTTCCGGCGATTGGGCGATGCCGTTGGAAGCAATGTAGTGGGACGATTTATGCGTGATGTCCACGCCCTGATAAATAATCTGCCCACTCGCCGCCCGCGGCTGGCCGAAGATCGACATCAGCAACGTGGACTTGCCGGCACCGTTGGAGCCGATCAGGCTGACGGTTTCGCCTTCCCCAATGTGCATCGAGACTTTTTTCAGGGCCTGGATCGGCCCGTAGAATACGTCCAGCTCCTTGAGTTCGAGGATAGGTCCACTCATACCAGCTCCTCTTCATCGGCACCCAGGTAGGCGGCGATCACCTTCGGATCGTTGCGAATCGCCTCGGGACCGCCCTCGGCGATCACGTTGCCGTGGTCCAGCACCACGATGTGGTCGGAAATGCTCATTACCATGCCCATGTCGTGTTCGATCAGCACCACGGTCAGATCGTGCTCGTCGCGCAGCAGTCGGATCATCGCGCTCAGCGCTTCGGTTTCCTGAGGGTTGAGGCCGGCGGCCGGTTCGTCGAGGCAGATAATTTGCGGACGGGTGCACATGGCCCGGGCAATTTCCAGGCGCCGTTGCTGGCCGTAGGAAAGTTCGCCCGCCAGACGGTTCGCGCAATCCACCAGGTTCACCACTTCCAGCCAGTAAAAGGCATGGTCCAGGGCATCGCTTTCTGCCTGGCGGTATCCCTTGGTGTTAAGCACGCCTGCCACCAGACTGCGGTTGACCCACATGTGCTGGGCCACCAACAGGTTCTCCAGCACGGACATTTCCTTGAACAAGCGAATGTTCTGGAAAGTCCGCGCCAGGCCTGCGCGGTTCACCAGATGGGTGCCGCCGAACATCTTGTAGAACACCCGACTGGCGAGGGTTTTGGGGGACACGAAGTCGGTCGGACGAAACGGTTCGCCCAACAGCTTGATGACATCGGTCCGTTCGCCACGCACGTTGAGCTCGATTTTGCCGCCTGTGGCCTTGTAGAAACCGGTCAGGCAGTTGAACACCGTGGTCTTGCCCGCACCGTTGGGACCGATCAGGGCGAAGATCGAGTTGCGCTTGACTTGCAGGCTGACGTCGCTAAGGGCCTTGATCCCACCAAACTGCATCATCAGGTTTTCAACGGAAAGCACGACTTCGCTCATGGCGCTACTCCCTTACGCGGCGTCACCCCGGTACGACTGATGCGAATCAGGCCGCGAGGGCGCCAGATCATCATCAACACCATCAGCACGCCGAACAGCAGCACCCGGTATTCCGAGAAGCTGCGCAGCAACTCCGGTGCCACGGTGAGGACAAATGCGGCGATGACCACGCCCACCGTCGACCCCATGCCGCCCAATACCACGATCGCCAGAATCAGCGCCGACTCGAAGAAGGTAAACGACGACGGGTTGACGAACCCCTGGTAACTGGCGAAGAACACACCCGCCAGGCCCGCCGTGGAAGCACCAATGGTGAACGCCGAGAGCTTGACCAGTACATGGTTCAGGCCCATGGAGCGGCAGGCGATCTCGTCTTCGCGCAAGGCTTCCCAGGCGCGGCCGACCGGCATACGGGTCAGGCGATGCTTGACGTAGAGCACCAGCAGCACGGTGATGAACAGCACGATGTAGATGAACAGGAATTTGACGTTAGGGTTGTAGGCCATGCCGAAGAACTCGTGGAACGGCACCCCGCCCTCCTTCGCTCGCCGGCCGAACTCCAGGCCGAAGAAGGTTGGCGACGGTACCGGCATGCCGTTCGGCCCGCCGGTAAACGACAGCCAGTTGTTGAGCACCAGCCGGATGATCTCGCCAAAACCCAGGGTCACGATGGCCAGGTAGTCACCGTGCATTCGCAACACCGGGAATCCTAATATGCACCCGGCCATCGCCGCCGCAATCGCCGCCAGTGGCAGCACCGTCCAGAACCCCAGCCCCAGGTATTGGTAACCCAGCGCCAGGCCATAGGCGCCAATGGCATAGAACGCCACGTAACCCAGGTCGAGCAACCCGGCCAGGCCGACCACGATGTTCAGGCCCAGGCCCAGCAGTACATAGATCAGTCCGAGGATGACCACCGTGAGCACGTATTTGTTGGCAAAAAACGGGAACACGATGGCGATCACGATCAGCGCCGGGATGATCCAGCGCAGACGCGACTTGTAGTCCGGGGGCAACACATGCACGCCGGAGCTGGTGCTTTCAAAACCCTGGAGAATCTTCAGTCCCTTGGGGGTTTGCAGAAACAGGCTCAAGGCAAAGCGCCCGACCATCACGATCGCCACCAACCAGCCCACGCGAGCCGGTTGCAGGTTGAAGCTGTAGCCGTCGAGCACTACGCCGACAATCGGCCCGAACACGATCAGCGAGATCAGGCCGGCCAGGATCGCGTCGATGACGCTCTTTTTGATATCAATCGGTTTATTGGCAGCAGACATACTTATACCTTCGCCACGTGTGGGCGACCCAACAGGCCTTGGGGACGGAAAATCAGAATCAGCACCAGCAGCGAGAAACTGAACACGTCTTTGTAGTCCGAGTTGATCAGACCGGCGAACAGCGACTCGGAGATACCGAGAATGATCCCGCCCAACATCGCCCCTGGCAGGGAACCGATGCCGCCGAGTACCGCCGCGGTGAACGCCTTGATGCCAATGATGAAGCCGGCATAGAAGTCGAACGTGCCGTAGTTCATGGTGATCAGCACACCGGCCAGGGCCGCCATGGCCGCACCGATGATGAACACGTAGGAAATCACCCGGTCGGTGTTGATCCCGAGGATGGAGGCCATCTTGCGGTCTTGCTGGGTGGCGCGGCACATGCGGCCGAGCTTGGTGTACTTGATGATGTAGGTCAGCAAGGCCATCCCGGCGAATGCCGCGATCAGGATGAAGATCTTGGTGTAGGTGAGCTGGACGAAGCCGCTGCCGATGTCCACGCGCATGGCGCCTTCGAGCAACGTGGGCACGCCCTGTTGGCGAGCGCCCTGACTGATCTGGGCATAGTTCTGCAGGATCAGCGAAATGCCGATGGCACTGATCAGTGGTGCCAGGCGAGTGGAGTTACGCAGGGGTTTGTAGGCGACGCGCTCGATCACCCAGCCGTAGACGCCGGTCACCACCACTGTGAACACCAGCGTGCCGAGAATCATGAGGGGGAAGGATTCGATACCGAACCAGGCCAGCAGAGCCAGACTGATCGCCGCGAGGTACGCAGAGATCATGTAAACCTCGCCGTGGGCGAAGTTGATCATGCCGATGATGCCGTAGACCATTGTGTAGCCGATGGCGATCAGACCATAGACCGACCCGAGGGTCAGGCCATTGATCAGTTGCTGCAGGAAAATACCATCCATAACGCAATCTCACGCATTTGAGAGACTGCACGCACACCGCTGCGACGGACCGGGGTTCAGCCGCCGACGCTGCACGATGTGCGCGCAGCTCTCGGAAGAAAAGACAGGTATTGCATGGACACGGGTAAATCGCCCGGCACCTGGGGCGCCGGGCGATTCAGCCGCTCATGTCACTTCTGTTTTTCCAGCTGATGGTATTTGCCGTCTTTGTCCCACTGGTAAACCACGTAGTCGGAGACTTTCAGGTCACCCTTGGAGTCCCACTCCTTCTTGCCCATCACGGTCTGGACCGGATTGGCCTTGAGCCATTCAGCCGCGGCTTCGCCGTCATTTTTCTTGGCGCCGTTGAAACCGGCAGCCAAGGCCTGGATCGAGGCATAGGCATACAGGGTGTAGCCTTCCGGTTCGGTGCCCTTGGCACGGAACGCGTCCACCACAGCCTTGCTGTCTGGCAGCAGGCGCGGGTCGGCACCGAAGGTCATGTATACGCCGTCGACAAATTGCGGGCCGCCGGCGGTGGTGACCAGTTCGTCGGTGACGATGCCGTCGTCGGACATGAATTTCACGTCCTTGAGGCCTTGTTCACGCAACTGGCGAACCAGTGGGCCGGCTTCCGGGTGCAGACCGCCGAAGTAGACCACGTCGGCACCGGCCGCACGGATCTTGGTGACCACGGCGCTGAAGTCTTTTTCGCCACGGGTCAGGCCTTCGTACAGCACCGGCTCAACGCCACGCTTGGCCAACTGCGCCTTGGTAGCATCCGCCAGGCCCTGGCCGTAGGTGTCCTTGTCGTGCAGGACGACGACTTTCTTGCCCTTGAGCACATCAACGATGTAGTCGCCGGCGACGATGCCCTGCTGGTCGTCACGACCGCACATACGGAACATCGCGCTTAGACCGCGCTCGGTGACCTGCGGGTTGGTGGAACCCGGGGTGATGGAAATGATGCCGGCATCACCGTAGACCTCGGACGCCGGGATGGTGGACGAGGAGCAGAAGTGCCCGACCACGGCGAGAACCTTGTCCTGGTCGACAAAACGGTTGGCCACGGCCACGGCCTGCTTCGGTTCGCAGGCGTCATCGCCGGCCACCAACATGATTTTCTCGCCGTTCACGCCGCCTGCTGCATTGACCGCATCGGCCGCAGCCTGTGCGCCTTTCATGTACTGCTCGCCAAATGCCGCGTTGGCACCGGTCATCGGACCCGCTACGCCGATCTTGATGTCGGCCTGAGCAAACGCAGAAACACCCAGCGCAGCTGCCACTGCGAGGGCCAGAAAGCCTTTCTTGTAAAACGTCTGGGACATGAGGTGGTGCTCCAAGGTTTTTTTTAGTTGGCACTGCGACTTCACTGAAAAGCTCAGAGCAAGCGCCGTGCCATCGGTTTTTTATTCTTAGAAAAGTCGCTGCTTTATTGTTATTTCGACTGTTTCGAGCCCTTTTTTATTGGGCGTGCAACCGTCTAAACCGCACAAGGTACAACCGTATAACCAAATGGGTACAACCCTCCCTGAGCCATCATTGCAACCATCACATGAAACGACGTGCAACCCGCCTGTAACAACCCGCGTCACCTAACTGCACACTGGCGGTGCACAACTGCTACAACCCGCACCATAACAGGCTAGACGTTGTGGGGGAAAACGAGTGCTCCGGCAACATTTTTCAACATTCAGATGACAATCCGCAGGCACTGGCCGGCGTGATACAGCGAAAAACCCGCTTCATACAAGCAACTGCGCAAGCCTGTCCCGGCCAGTGGCCGCATAGCCGCGAAGGGAATTGGCAGCGCGCTGGCGTTGCCATGACACAGATAGTCGGCAAAGGCTTTGCCCACCACTGTGCCGGTTGTCACGCCCCGACCGTTGTAACCCGTCACGGCCACCAGACCGGGGGCCGGCTCGAACAGGCGCATCAGATGATCGGGGGTGAAGGCGATACAACCGGTCCAGGTGCATTCCCATTCCACCGGCTTGAGGTAAGGGAAATAGTGCTGTTGCACACGATCGGCCCACGCCTTGAGGAACCAGGCGGGCTTGCGATTGCCGTTACCCAAGCTACCCAGCAAGAGGCGCCCGTCCTTGTCCCGACGAATGCTGCTCAATACCTGGCGAGTGTCCCACGAGCCCTGGCCGCCCGGCAGGATGCGCCGCGCCGCTTCGTCGGTCAGCGGAGCGGAGGCGACCTGGTAGTAATAACCGGGGAAGAAATTGCGCCGCAGCTCGGTCCAGTCACCTTCCGTGTAGGCATTGGACGCGATCACCACTTGTTCGGCCAGCACCGAACCCTGGGCAGTTTGCACCGACCAGCGCTGACCCTGGCGTTCCAGGCGCGTCACGGGGGAATGATCAAACAACTGACCACCCAGGTCGCTGGCAGCCTTGGCCAGCCCACTGGTATAGGCCATCGGATTGAGCGTGCCGGCACGCCGGTCGAGCAACGCCGCAGCGATTTTCGAGGTGCCCGTGGCCTCGGCACACGCCTGGCCGGTAAGCAACTCCACCGGAGCGCCACGGCGCTTCCATTGTTCTTCACGACTGCGCAGGTCCGCTTCGCCCCTGGCGTTATGGGCCATGTGCAGCGTGCCTTCGCGCCGCAGCTGGCAATCAATGTGGTATTTATCGACGAGGCTGAACACCAGCGCCGGTGCCGCCCCGAGCATGCGATTGAGCTGGCTGCCCACCGCTTCGCCGAAGCCGGCTTCTATCTCGTCCGGCGGGATCCACAAGCCGGCGTTGACCAAACCGACGTTGCGCCCCGACCCACCATGCCCGGCCCGATGAGCCTCCAGCACCGCGACACGCTTGCCTTGCTCCAGCAAATGCACCGCCGCCGACAAACCGGTAAAGCCCGCGCCTATTACGCAGACATCCACCGTGATTTCGCCAGTGAGCGCAGTATTCTCAGGTCGTTGCGGCGTCAGTTTTTCCCACAGACATTCTTCGCGTAACGGCATTGCCAGACTCCGGAAATGAAACCCAACCACTGCACATAAACTCATTGTGGGAGCGAGCCTGCTCGCGATGCGGTTTACCTTGCAACATCCATGTTGGCTGATCCGACGCTATCGCGAGCAGGCTCGCTCCCACAGGGGACACGCGTTGACACGACCTCAGTCGAAAGTAATCCCCTGCGCCAACGGCAGCTCAAGCGAGTAGTTCACGGTGTTGGTCTGGCGACGCATGTAGCCGCGCCATGCATCGGAACCCGATTCACGCCCGCCGCCGGTCTCTTTCTCACCGCCGAACGCGCCGCCGATTTCCGCGCCGCTCGGGCCGATGTTGACGTTGGCGATGCCGCAGTCGCTGCCCACCGCCGACATGAATTGCTCAGCTTCACGCACATCCGTGGTGAAGATGCAGGACGACAAGCCCTGAGGCACGGCGTTATTGAGTTGCAGGGCCTGGGTAAAATCCTTGTAGCCGACCACATAAAGGATCGGCGCGAAGGTTTCGTGGCGCACCACGTCGCTCTGCTCCGGCATCTCGACGATGGCCGGCGATACGTAATAGGCATTCGGGAACTGGTCTTCCAACTGGCGTTTACCACCAAACACCTTACCGCCTTCACTTAACGCCTGCTCCAGCGCATCCTGCATGCCCTGGAAGCTTTGCTTGTCGATCAGCGGCCCGACCAGGTTGCCTTCCAGCGGATGACCGATGCGCACTTTCGAATAAGCGGCCTTGAGCCGGGTGACGATCTCTTCTTTCACCGACTCATGGGCAATCAGGCGGCGCAGCGTCGTGCACCGCTGGCCGGCGGTGCCGACGGCGCTGAACAGGATGGCGCGCACGGCCATGTCCAGGTCGGCGCTGGGGGCCAGGATCATCGCATTGTTGCCACCCAGTTCGAGGATGCTGCGGGCAAAGCGCGCGGCGACTTTCGGCGCCACTTCACGGCCCATGCGGGTGCTGCCGGTGGCGCTGATCAACGCCACGCGCGGATCGTCCACCAGCGCTTCGCCGGCATCGCGACCGCCGATGATCACTTGACTGAGGTACGGTGGCGCATCGCTGAAGTTCTTCAACACACGCTCGAACAACGCCTGGCAGGCCAGGGCGGTGAGCGGGGTCTTCTCCGAAGGTTTCCAGATCACCGCGTTGCCGCACACCAGGGCCAGCGTCGTGTTCCAGGCCCAGACCGCCACCGGGAAGTTGAAAGCGCTGATCACACCGACCACACCCAGCGGATGCCAGGATTCACGCATGTGGTGGCCCGGACGCTCGGAGGCGATGGTCAGGCCGTACAACTGGCGGGACAGACCGACCGCGAAGTCGCAGATGTCGATCATCTCTTGCACTTCACCCAAACCTTCCTGGGTGATCTTGCCGGCTTCCCACGACACCAGTTCGCCGAGGTCGGCTTTGTACTCGCGCAGCAAGTCACCGAATTGACGCACCAGCTCGCCGCGACGCGGGGCCGGCACCTGGCGCCACAGGTCGAACGCATGTTCGGCGCGGCTGACCTGCTGCTCGACCTCTGCAGCGCCTTCCCAGTTCACGGCGCCGATGCGACTGCCATCAATGGGCGAATGCACCGGTTGTGTGCCGCTCTGGTACAAGGCCGGTTCGACACCCAGACGATCAAGCAATGCAGCAACCATGGTTAATTCCTCAAACAAAAGACAAAGAATTGGCAGCCGGACAATCACGGCTGATCAGACCTGTAGTTGTAGCTGGCCCGAGACTTGCCAACAAACGACCTTTAAGCGAGATATCATTCCGTTTATTCATGCTGGCCATGACCGGATACGCAGAGCCACAAGAAATTAAGGCCTCATCATGATCAATAAACGCTATTTGCCGTCGATCACGGCGCTACAGTGCTTCGAAGCGGTGACCCGACACCTGAGCTTCACTCGCGCCGCCGAAGAGCTGAATCTGACTCAGAGCGCCGTCAGCAAACAGGTCGCACAGTTGGAGGAACTGCTACAGCATTTGCTGTTTCGCCGCGTACGTCGACGCTTGCAACTGACACCGGCAGGAGATTTGTACCTGGGGGAGGTACGAAAAATCCTTACGCAGGTGGAGATGTCCACCCACTATTTGCGCTCCTACGGCGGCGATACCGAAGTCCTACGGGTTTCCACGCCGCCAACCTTCGGTGCTCGCTGGCTGGTCCCACGGCTCAAAGGCTGGCGCCTGCGGCATCCGAAGATTCATCTGGATCTGTGCAGCGAGCAGGAGGCCGACGACCTGGTCCAGGGGCGCAGCGACCTGGCGTTCTATTTCGGCCAGGGCTCACGGCCCGGCGCCGAATCCCTGAAACTGTTCGGCGAAGAGCTGGTGCCGGTCTGCGCCCCTGGCAATCTGCCGGCCCAACCCTTCAGCGACCCGACGCAACTGACCGATCTGGTGCTGCTGCAAAACGCCTCACGTCCCCAGGCCTGGCACGACTGGTTCGCCAGCCAGGGCTATCACACCGAACACAGCTACCACGGGCCGCGCTTTGAAACCTTCTACATGTGCATTCGGGCCGCCCAGGTTGGCTGCGGCGTCGCCCTGCTGCCACGCTTTCTGGTGGAAGAAGAACTGGCTGACGGCAAGCTGGTGATCCCCTGGCAATATGCGATGCCCAGTACCGATGCCTATTACCTGGCCTATCCTGAGCATTCGGCGGAAGTGCCCAAGGTGCGGCTTTTTGTGGAGTGGATGCTGGAGCAGATCGAGGCTTCAATGGCACCTTGAGAATGCTATCGCGGGCAAGCCTTGCTCCCACAGGGGTGTGCGCAGCGGCCAGTCACCCGCTCTTCTGTGGGAGCAAGGCTCGCCCGCGATGAGGCCCGTTGGCATATCCAGATACTCCAGCGGGGTACCCGCCGTTAAAAAATCGCTGGCAATATTCACCACGGTTATGCGCCACTAGCCCCTTCACCACAAACCGCTGCACCCCGCTGCCCGCCGCAGCGGCCTGTCTGGAGATTCCCGCCATGAGCGAGAGTGTATTTGCCGATCGCATCGTGCAGAACCTGCTCGACACCGACTTCTACAAACTGACGATGATGCAGGCGGTGCTGCACAACTACCCCAACGTCGAAGTCGAATGGGAATTTCGCTGCCGCAACAGCGAGGATCTGCGGCCATACCTGGCAGAGATCCGTGTTCAGATCGAACGCCTGGCCGAGCTGAGCCTGAGCGCCGACCAGTTGGGCTTCCTGGAGCGCATCAGCTTCCTCAAGCCCGACTTCCTGCGTTTTCTGGGCCTGTTCCGTTTCAATCTGCGCTACATGCACACCGGCATCGAGAACGGCGAGCTGTTTATCCGCCTGCGTGGGCCATGGTTGCACGTGATCCTGTTCGAAGTGCCGCTGCTGGCCATTGTCAGCGAAGTACGCAACCGCTATCGCTACCGCGAAATCGTTCTGGAGCAGGCGCGCGAACAGCTGTATCGCAAGTTCGACTGGCTGACCGCCAACGCCAGTGTCGAGGAATTGTCCGAACTGCAAGTCGCGGACTTCGGCACCCGCCGACGATTTTCCTACCGCGTCCAGGAAGAAGTGGTGAACGTGCTCAAGCACGATTTCCCCGGGCGCTTCGTCGGCACCAGCAATGTGCATCTGTCCCGGGAACTGGACATGAAACCCCTGGGCACCATGGCCCATGAATGGATCATGGCCCACCAGCAACTGGGCCCGCGACTGATCGACAGTCAGATCGCCGCCCTCGATTGCTGGGTGCGTGAGTACCGGGGTCTGCTGGGGATCGCACTGACCGATTGCATCACCATGGACGCCTTCCTCAAGGACTTCGATCTGTTCTTCGCCAAGCTGTTCGACGGTTTGCGCCATGACTCTGGTGACCCGGTCATCTGGGCCGAAAAAGCCATTGCTCACTACCACAAGCTCGGTATCGACCCGATGAGCAAGACGCTGGTGTTTTCCGATAGTCTGACATTGCCCAAATGCCTGGAGATTTTTCGGGCACTGCGTGGTCGCATTAATGTCAGCTTCGGTATCGGCACCAACCTGACGTGTGACATCCCGGGTGTGGAGCCGATGAGCATCGTGCTTAAAATGATCAGCTGTGACGGACAACCCGTGGCCAAGATTTCAGACGAGCCCGGCAAGACCCACTGCAAGGACCCGAATTTCGTCGCCTACATGCGACACGTTTTCCAAGTACCTGCCGCCCTTTGACACACCAAGCAAGGAGTGAATTCATGCAAGCCGTACAGCGTGAGATTGCTGAACAGCTCAAGGTTCAGCCGCCGTTCGCCGATGACGCTGCCCTCAAGGCCGAAATCGCTCGTCGGGTGGGCTTTATCCAGGATTGTCTGATCAACGCCGGACTCAAGACCCTCGTGCTGGGCATCAGCGGCGGGGTCGATTCGCTGACCGCCGGCCTGCTGGCGCAACGCGCAGCGCGCGAACTGCGGGAGAAGACCGGCAACGCCGCCTACAAGTTCATCGCCGTGCGCCTGCCGTACGAAACCCAGTTCGACGAACATGACGCCCAGGCCTGCGTGGACTTCATCGAGCCGGACGAGCGTCATACCGTCAACATCGGTCCGGCGGTCAAGGCACTGGCCAAGGAAGTGTTGGCGTTCGAAGGCAAAGCGCCGGGCTCCCGGGATTTCGTGCTGGGCAATACCAAGGCGCGGATGCGCATGGTGGCGCAGTACACCATCGCCGGTGCCGAGCAAGGCCTGGTCATCGGCACCGACCATGCGGCCGAAGCGGTGATGGGTTTCTTCACCAAGTTCGGTGATGGCGCCTGTGACCTGGCCCCGTTGAGCGGCCTGGTGAAAAACCAGGTTCGGGCCATCGCCCGAGACTTCGGCGCGCCGGAATCGCTGGTGGAAAAAGTCCCCACTGCCGACCTTGAGGACCTGTCGCCCGGCAAGCCCGACGAAGCCGCCCACGGCGTGACCTATGGCGAGATCGATGCATTCCTGCACGGGCTGCCGGTGCGCGAAGAGGCCGCCCGAATCATATGCGAGACCTATTGCAAGACCGAGCACAAACGGGTGATGCCGTACGCCCCTTGACCGCCGCTATGGTCGCAATTCCCTTGTGGGAGCGGGCTTGCTCGAAGACGTCGGCACGGTCAACATTGAGCTTGCCTGAACCACCGCCTTCGCGAGCAAGCCCGCTCCCACAGGGATTATTTGACATAAAAAAAGCGCCCTGCGATGGGGCGCTTTTTTATGCCTGAAGAATTACTTCAGGGTAACGGTGCCCTTCATCATCGAGATGTGGCCCGGGAACGAGCAGAAGAAGCCGTATTTCTCATCGGCGCTCAGTTTCGACACGTCGAAGGTCACCGAGTCCTTCTCCTTGGCCCCGATAAGTTTGGTGTGAGCGATGATGCGCGCATCACCTTCTTTCAGATAGTCCTTGTCGATACCGGCTGCCAGACCATCGGTAGCAATCGGCTGCATGTCAGCCTCTTTGCTCAGTACCCAGTTATGGCCCATGACGTTCTTCGGCAAGCTGCCTGAGTGAGTCAGTTCTACGGTGAAGGTCTTGCAGCTCTTGTCGATCTCGATGGCCTTGGTGCCGAAGGTCATCTGGTCGGTCGAGTCGATGGTGGTCTTGCACTCGGCTGCCATCAGCTGGCTGCTGGCCAGCGTCAACAGGGATACTGCAGCTAGTTTGGCGAACATGGTGAATCTCCAAGGCATGGTTAGAAAAATTCCGTCAATGGGGAAGACTGCCTGAATTTCAGACAAGTTCCTATGACCTGAGTCAAAGATTGTATACAACTTAAGGCTATCAGCCTGATGAGCATAATCAACCAGCCAAAGGTATGACGCACCCATATGATCGACTCCATCACCTCTCTCTGGAGTATCGCGTCATGAACCTCAACAGCCTGTTATGCAGCTTGCTCGCCGCCTACGCCTGCGGCGCCAGTGGCACCTACGAAAAACCCCGGCGCGAGGTTTAATTGCTTTGCGCAACCAAAGCCAGGCTTTACTCTGGAACAGTAACTGACCACGGAGTAAGGCATGTCTTTAGCGTCTGTTTGTGTATTTTGCGGCGCCAGCACCGGTAGCCATCCGGCCTATCGTGAAGCGGCGCAGGCCTTGGGGCGTGCGTTGGCGGAACGAAAGCTGACGCTGGTCTATGGCGGCGGCGCGGTCGGCTTGATGGGCATCGTCGCCGATGCGGCCCTCGCGGCTGGCGGCGAAGTGATCGGGATCATCCCGCAGAGCCTTAAAGACAAGGAAATCGGCCACAGTGGCCTGACCCGCCTGGAAGTGGTGGACGGCATGCATGCCCGCAAGGCACGCATGGCTCAGCTCAGCGATGCCTTTATCGCCCTGCCCGGTGGCCTCGGCACGCTGGAGGAGTTGTTCGAAGTCTGGACCTGGGGCCAGCTCGGCTATCACGGAAAACCGCTGGGACTGCTGGAAGTGAACGGCTTCTACAGCAAACTCACCGGTTTTCTTGATCATATCGTCGGCGAAGGCTTCGTCCGCGCGCCCCATCGTGACATGCTGCAAGCGAGCGAATCACCGCATAACCTGCTCGATGCGCTGGACGAGTGGCAACCGTCGGTACATCCAAAGTGGGCCGAACAAAAACCCAGCTAACGGCTCGACCCCGATACAGGGCAGAATACGCGCCGCTCAACCTCACCTTCGACCCCAGAGGATCGCCCATGGCTAAACCCAATTATTCCTTCGCCAAACGTCAGAGAGATTTGGCCAAGGAGCAGAAGAAAGAGGAAAAGCTTCAGCGCAAGAAAGCTACCGCTGAAGAAGAAGCAGCACTGAGCCCGGATACCGAAGGCGACGTGGCGGCAGACGTTGATGTTGATGCACCGAAAGATCAGGCGCCGGACGCCTGAGCCTCTCCGGGCCCGATGATCTGATCCGGCCCCCGGTTCTGTGTCCAGGGCCGGCAGCCTCGCTGCCGGCCCTCACAGGCCAGTCCCTTCCCACAATGGGATCTGTCTACGATTCAAGCGGCATCACCGTCACCCGCACTTCGGGGTCATGATCGCCGCCGCCCAGAATGACTCCCCGCAACGGCGACACATCGGAAAAATCCCGGCCCCAGGCCAACGTGATGTGTTCCAGCGCCGGCTGAACGTTGTTGGTCGGGTCGAAGTCCACCCAGCCCAGCACCGGGCAAAACACCGAGATCCAGGCGTGCGAGGCATCGGCACCGATCAACCGTGGCTGGCCCGGCGGTGGTTGAGTCAACAGGTAGCCGCTGACGTACCGCGCCGCCAACCCACGGGAGCGCACGCAGGCCAGCATCAGGTGAGCAAAGTCCTGGCACACCCCACGCCGTCGTTCCAGCACCTCCACCAGTGGCGTCGCCACCTGGGTCGCCTCGGCGTCGAAGGTGAACTCTTGGAAAATCTTTTCCATCAGCGCCTGCACGCCGAGTATCAATGGGCGCCCCGGAGGGAAGCAACTTTCTGAAAACTCTACGAAGCTGCGCTTGAGGTGCACATAGGGTGACTCGAAACGATAGCGGCACGCATCCAGCAACGGAGCAGCCAGTGGCCGGCCGCTGTAGGTCAGCGCCTGACAGGTCGACTCCCAGGCGGGGGACAAACTGAAGTCCAGCTCAGGACGCGCCAACACTTCCACGCTCAGACGCGCGTTGACCAGCAACTCGTCATGGGGCCGTTCGAACGCCAGGCGGGTCAGAGGGTTGCCGAATACATCCAGCTCATCGCGACGGGTCGTCGGCTCCGGGCTGATCAACAACTGCTGCTCGGTGCAACGCTGCCATTCACAGGCGCGTGGCCAGAGGTGGGCAAGCTGCTGGGCCAGAGACACCGGGCTGTCGTAGTGATAATGGGTGTCGTGAAAAATCTGGTAACGAGCGCTCATCAGACGGACACCGTGCGCTGGCTGACGTCATCGACGTGAGCGAAATGACGCAAGGCCAGGCGATCGGACACCAGGCCACTGACGTCGGCCACTTCCTGCAACAGATCGGCCAATCCATCGAGCGCAGCACGCAGGCTGGCCTCGCCGAACAGTGGATTCTCCAGGCAACGCAGGTCAAAGCATGACAGGCGAGCGACCAGCTCCGGCAACGCGGTTTCCCTGGGCGCGCCGAAGTCATCGTTCAGGCGCTTGAGGGTACGGGCCACCAGTTTCAACTGGAAGAGCACCGCGTGAGGGTTTTGTTCGTCCAGCAACAGCAGGTCGAGCACCGGAATCAACTGGGCCACCGCCAGGTAACGCGAACGATAGGTGATGCTGCTGTTGCCCAGTTCCAGCAACCAGTCCAGCCCGGCCTGGTCGAACACCGCATCGCCGCGCAGGAATGCCGCCAGGCTGCTGCTGAGAAATTGCAGGCGCTCCAGGCGACGACCGATCATCAGGAAACGCCAGCCTTCGTCACGGGTCATGTCGTCCAAGGCGAATCCGGACAACGCCGCCAGGGACATCACCAATCGGTTGAGAAAATCCAGCAACTCCCCAAAGTCCGGCTCTGCGGTTTCCAGTTCCATGGCTTCGCGCTGCAACTCCACCAGTGCCTGCCAGTTCTCCCGGGACAGTTTGCCGCGAACCTGGGAGGCCGCCCACTGCAATCGCTGCAGGTTGGAACGCAGGCTGAACGACCAATCATCCCCCAACAACGCCGCCAGCAGACGCTCGGGCAGTTCGCCCTCCTCCGGCAACAGCATCAGGCTTTCCCCCAGGGACACCGCCGATTGCAGCGCTTGCGGGTCGTCGCCATCGACATAGCGCGCCAGCATGATCCGCAGCAGCCGCGCGCTGTCGTCGCAGCGCTCGCAGTAGCGACCGAACCAGAACAGGTTTTCCACGACGCGGGACGGCAGGTACGGATCACGTCGAACCAGATCGTGGACGCCCACGGTTCGCTGGGCCTTCCATTGTTCGCCACTGGGCGCCTGTTCTCCCAGGACCCAGGTGTCCTTACTGGCGCCGCCTCGCTGCATCGACACCACTTCAGCGTCGGCCTCGGCCGCCACGCGGGTCAAGCCGCCCGGCAGCACTCGATAATCGTCCTCCGCGGAAACGGCATACACGCGCATGCCTATGGCCCGCGGCTGAAGCTGACCGTCTTCGGCCTGCCAGACCGGCGCCTGGGACAGCTGCGCCAGCTCCTGGGCGACATAGGCGTAGGGACGCGCCTGCATGCGTGCCGCCAGAAGAGCGCGCTGTTGTTCGTTCAGGTCGCGCCCCAATACCGGGCTGAAGCTTTGGGAAGGAAACGCCGGTTTGATCAGCAAATGCGGCAGTTTTTCCAAGGCCTGGGCCAGTACCGGCGGCTCACCGCACCACCAGGTGGCGATGGACGGCAGTATCAATTCCTCACCGAACAGAAACTGGCTGATCTTTGGCAAAAAGCCCAACAGGCCCGGAGATTCCAGCACGCCGCTACCCAAGGCATTGGCCACCAGCACCCGGCCCTGGCGCACCGCCTCCAGCAACCCCGGTACGCCCAGGGCAGAATCGGTGCGCAGCTCCAGCGGGTCGCAGAAATCATCGTCGAGCCGGCGCATGATGGCGTGGACCCGTCGTAGCCCGCTCAGGGTCTTGAGGTAAACCGTGGCGTCACGAACGGTCAGGTCGCTCCCTTCCACCAGCGGATAGCCCAGTTGGCGCGCCAGGTAAAGGTGTTCGAAATAGCTTTCGTTGAACCGCCCTGGCGTCAACAGCACCACCAGCGGCGACTCGCCATCACCGGGAGCCTGTCGCGCAAGGGTCTGCTGCAAGGTGCGGAAGAAACCGGACAGGTGCTTGACCTTCAGGTCACGATACAAGTCGGGAAAGGCGCGGGAGACGATCATGCGGTTTTCCAGCGCATACCCGGCCCCTGAAGGCGCCTGGGTCCGATCCGCCGTGACCCACCAGCGGCCATCGGGCGTACGGGCCAGGTCCACGGCATACAGGTGCAGGAAAATGCCGTCCGGCGGCGTGATGCCCTGGCACGGCCAGAGAAAGTTGTTGTGCCCGAACACCAGTTCCGCCGGCAGCAGCCCTTCACTGATCAGCCGTTGCGGCCCGTACAGGTCGGCCAGCACTGCATTGAGCAAGCGTGCACGCTGGGCAATGCCCGCGGAAAGTTGCTTCCACTCCTGCGCATCAATCACGTGGGGCAGCAGGTCCAGCTCCCACGGCCGGTCGGCGCCCTTCGGGTCTGCGTAGACGTTGTAGGTGACACCGTTTTCCTGGATCTGCCGGGCCAACAGTGCCTGACGCTGGACCAGTTGGGCCGGCGTACTGCGCTGCAAATGGTCGAGCAGGCGTCGCCAGTGCCCGCGCACCGCGCCGCTGTCGTCCAACAGTTCGTGATAGGTGCCCGTCGTCAGCGGGTAACGGTCAAGCAGGTCAGGCATGGAAAGCTCGGCAGACAGCAATGAAACGTGAGACTAGCGCAAGCGCATGACGCCCGGATAGGTGGAAGATTATGACGAGGCGTTGGGTGGTGCCCTGTAGGAGCTGCCGGAGGCTGCAATCTTTTGATCTTTCGCTTGGGACTCAAGTGTCTGGGGGAAAGATCGCAGCCTCGTTGCACTCGACAGCTCCTACATTGAAGCCCCTGGAAAGCGTCGCAGATCGAGCGTGAGGGGAAACTCGTCATCCACTGCCAGGTTGGGAATCGGAAGTTTCCCTGGCGTGTGTCCGAGACGGAAAAAACGCGCCATTCGCCGGCTCTCAGCCTCGTTGGCATTCACCGGCAGGCTGTCGTAATTGCGTCCCCCCGGATGGGCCACGTGATACTGGCACCCCCCCACCGAACGTTGCGTCCAGGTGTCGAGTAAATCGAAGACCAGCGGTGCATGGACCGGGATGGTCGGTTGCAGGCAGTTGGCCGGCTGCCAGGCGCGAAAACGCACCCCGGCGACGAATTCGCCGACCCGACCGGTGGCTTGAAGCGGCACCGGCACACCGTTGCAGGTCAGCAGATACCGTTGCGGCGCCAGGCCGCTGAGCTTGACCTGCAAACGCTCAAGAGAAGAGTCCACATACCGCACGGTGCCGCCCACCGCCCCCTCTTCTCCCAATACATGCCAGGGTTCAAGGGCCTGGCGCAATTGCAGTTCGATGCCGCTGACCGCGTAATCGCCCACCTTGGGAAAACGAAACTCCAGGTGCGCGGCGAACCACTCGGCCCGCAGCGGGTAACCGGCAGCGTTCAGTTCATTGATGACGTCGGCAAAATCCTGTTCGATAAAATGAGGCAACAGGAAGCGATCATGCAGCTCGGTCCCCCAACGCGCCAGCTTCGCAGGCAGGTAGGGCTCACGCCAGAACCGCGCCACCAGCGCGCGCAGCAATAATTGCTGGGCCAGGCTCATACGGGCGTGGGGCGGCATTTCAAAAGCTCGCAGCTCCAATAGACCGAGACGCCCGGTGGCGCCGTCCGGCGAATAGAGCTTGTCGATGCAAAATTCGGCACGATGGGTGTTGCCGGTCACGTCGATCAACAGGTTGCGCAACAACCGGTCAACCAGCCAGGGCGGACATTCTTCGCCAGGCTGCGGCATTTGTGCGAAGGCAATTTCCAGCTCATACAACGCGTCGTTGCGCGCTTCGTCCACCCGCGGCGCCTGGGACGTCGGGCCGATGAACAAGCCGGAAAACAGGTAGGACAGTGACGGGTGGTTATGCCAGTAACTGATCAGGCTGCGCAGCAGGTCAGGGCGCCGTAGAAATGGAGAGTCAGCCGGGGTCGCGCCACCCAGTACGAAATGGTTACCACCACCGGTGCCGGTGTGCCGACCGTCGATCATGAATTTCTCGGTGGTCAGCCGGGTTTGTCGCGCCTCCTGATAAAGAAACTCGGTGCGCTCGACCAGCTCATCCCAGGTCGCGGACGGCTGCACGTTGACCTCGATCACGCCCGGATCGGGGGTGATGCGAAAGTTACTCAGGCGCGGGTCGTTCGGCGGCTCATAGCCTTCCAACAACACCGGGCAATGCAACTCCTCGGCGGTCGCCTCGATGGCGCTGACCAACTCCAGATAATCCTCTACCCGCTCCAGAGGCGGCATGAACAGGTACAAGCGACCTTCACGAGCCTCGGCACAAAATGCCGTGCGGGTCAGCCAGTCGGCGGATTCGTCGATCTTCGGGGCACGATCCTGCTCGGTGGCCGGCTCACCATGACGAGCCAGGTGTTCGGCGTCGGGCAGCGCCGGCAGGTCCTGATTCGGGTCGGTGGGATGAATGAAAGGGTATTCGGCCGCCGTCACCCATGGCTGGGAGGCCAATGGCAGGCGATAGCCCAGGGGCGAATCCCCCGGCACCAACCGGCAGTGGCTATCGCGCAGGTACCATCGACCGCTTTGCCATTGATCGCCCTTGGCGGTGCGCGCCAGCGGCAGGACCTGACCGATCACTTTGTCCAGGCCCTGGCTGAAGACCTTGCGCAACCGTTCCCGCTCCAGGGCATCTTCCAGGCGTGGGTCCTGGGCCGTGACATTCGATGGCAATGCACCTTCGCGCCAGAGGTAATAGAAGTTGTCCTCGTAGGCTGGGAACACGAATCGCGCAGGAATTTTCAAGCGCTCGGCGACACTTGTCAGAAAGCGCCCGGCCATTTCGCCGTCGGCGCCATAGTCCTGCTGCTCGTCGGCGATCAACGCGCTGTTGTGCCAGATCGGCACCCCGTCACGCCGCCAATAGCAGTTGAGCGACCAGCGCGGCAACTGCTCACCGGGGTACCACTTACCCTGGCCGAAATGCACAAGCCCCTGGGGCGCATAGTGCTTGCGCATGCGCTGGAACAACTCAGCGGAGAGCCGACGTTTGTCCGGCCCCAGCGCGGCGGTGTTCCATTCAGCGCCGTCCGGGTCGTCGATCGAGACAAAGGTCGGTTCGCCACCCATGGTCAGGCGTACATCGCCCTCCAGCAGGTCGGCATCAATTTTCCGGCCCAACGCCTGAATCGCCAGCCACTGTTCTTCCGTGTAAGGCTTGGTGACCCGTGGCGCTTCCCAGATCCGCTCGACGGACATTTCGTGGCTGAATTCGCACTCGCACGGCTCCACCAAGCCACTGATGGGCGCCGCCGAGGACGGATCGGGACTACAGGCCAACGGGATATGCCCTTCACCGGCGAACAGCCCGGACGTCGCATCCAGACCGATCCAGCCGGCACCGGGCAAATACACCTCGCACCAGGCATGCAAGTCGGTGAAGTCCACCTCGGTACCGGACGGACCGTCGAGGCTTTTCACGTCGGCGGTCAACTGGATCAGGTAACCGGAAACGAACCGCGCGGCCAGGCCAAGGTTGCGCAACAACTGCACCAGCAACCAGGCCGAGTCGCGGCAGGAACCGGACGCATGTTCCAGGGTGTGCTCCGGAGTCTGGACGCCCGGTTCCATGCGGATCAGGTAGTTGATGTCTTCGCTCAGGCGCTGGTTGAGCGCCACCAGAAAATCCACCGCCGGCAACGGCGTGCGGTCGATGCCGTCGAGGTAGGCCTGGAATCTTGGCGTTAACGGCAGGGTTTCAAGGTAAGGCGCCAACTCCTTGCGCTCGTCGGCGGCATAGGTGAACGGGATTTTCTCGGCATAGGGCTCGAGGAAGAAGTCGAACGGATTGAACACCGCCATCTCCGCCAGCAGATCGACTTCAATGCGCAGCTCCCGGGTTTTCTCGGGAAACACCAGCCTCGCCAGATAATTGCCCTGGGGATCCTGCTGCCAGTTGATGAAGTGCTGGTCGGGCGCGACCTTCAGCGCATAAGAAAGAATGCGCGTACGGCTATGGGCCGCCGGGCGCAGGCGAACGATCTGCGGACCGAGCTCGACAGCGCGGTCGTATCGGTAATGCGTGACATGGTGCAACGCGACGTGAATCGACACGACGTACCTCCTGCGAGCCTGGGCGTTATCGAAAGCGGCGCAAGACTTATGCCATGCAGGCAGGCCGGACACTTTCTTCGTCTACTCAAGGCAGTAGAGCACTAAAAGCGCGCGATGCTCGCATTCGGGTGCAAAGGCAAGCACATAAATGTAGCAGCGGTGGTAGCGAATCGACTCAACGCCGTGAGCGGGTGGCCTTGGCGGCCTGGATGAAAAGTTCACGTTGGTAGCGGACTTCTACCAGTTTGCTACGCATTTCGCGGTGACGTTTGCTGTTGAGCAGTAGCAGCCCGAGCAAAGGCCAAAACACCCCCTCGGTGTAAATAAACTTGTGCGGCTCATATTGGATAGTCGGCAGAACCGTTAGCAAGCAAGCAGCAAATACGGCGACCATGACCCATGCGCACCAAGGTCGTCCTCGAACGATCAAATAGTTGCTATGCACGATGACCATGGCGATGACAACGGTCGTCGCCCACCCGGTAGTCGCCCTGACATCCACAGGGATAGATCTGAAATAAGTGCTCATCGCTAACGATACCGTTGCCGAAGCAGCGAAGCAGCCTGCAAAAATGACTGCGAACAGCCGCGGCAGGTTGATTTGGCTTTCAATGCGGCGGCGGCCAACATCTGGGAGATGCTGTTGTCCATGCCGATGCCGGGTAACGGTGTGCTCAAATGAATCGTCCTTGAGAATCGGAGGTGAGACTTTATCCGCAGACTTGCTCCCGCTGGCCTGCGTCCTGTAGGAGCTGCCGAAGGCTGCGATCTTTTGACCTTTTGATCTTTCGCTTGAGATTCAAGTGCCTGGGTAAAGATCGCAGCCTCGCTTCGCTCGACAGCTCCTACACTGCAGGCAGGCCGGACACTTTCTTTGTCTACCCGCCAAGGCCGTAGAGCACTAACACCGCGCGAAGCCCGAATTCATCTGCAAAGCAATGCACATAAATGCGGCGCGGACAGCGCGATTCGACTCAGCGCCGCCGGCGCGAGGCATTGGCGGCCTGGATGATGAGTTCGCGCTGGCGGCGGATTTCTACCAGTTTGCTGCGCATCTCTCGGTGGCGTTTGCTGTTGAGCAATAGCAGACCCAGGAGCGGAAATAATACAGCCATCACATAGATGACTTTGTGTGGGCGCCCGTCAATGGTCGGTAACACGCTCAACAGACATAGAACCAGTACTCCGACCAGTCCCCACACCCACTGTGGCCGTCCCCGCATCACCATGAAATTGCAATGCACCACGACCAAGGTGGCAGCCGTTCCTCCCAATACCGACCAAGTCGCTTGCTCACCGACTGACACCCCAGACAAATAGAACATCACCAGTAAGGGAACAGCACAGCCCACTGAAAACAGCATCGAAAAAACGCCGCCAATAAAGGTAGGTAAGTAACGCGCAAGAAAACGCGGCAAACTCAAATCGTCCATTACTCCTCCAACTCTTCGTACAAGCCAACGGCAATAGTCTTAACATTTCCCGACAAGCTGCTGCCGGTCAGGCCGATTGTCGCCCCTAAGGAGTCTTTGATCTGAGTAACCGTAGCGTGCTTGAGCTGGGTCGGCGTGAGACGTTTGGGCAACTCCCCAGCAAGCTGTTTGAGCTTAAGCATTTTCGGTGTCAGCCGTGGGTCATTGATACTTAGCAATTCTTTGGTCAACTTCGCCCGCTCTTGGCGATTCAGACCACGCAGAATCTCACGCAGACTTTTGCCGGTGGTGGCCTTCGTCACCTTTACCAGTTTTATGGTAGTTAAGGCAGAAGCCCCGACTCCCAATAATGAGGCTGCATCTAGACCGATAGAAGCGTATTGGTACCACTCCTCGCTGTCCAATTTGTCATTGATTTGCGGGTTGGTCACTTCAGCCCCTGTTCGTATAACTCCGATAACGCACTGCGCAGAGCTAGCAACCGCCGCGGTATACCCCAGAGCAACTACGACAGAACTGGCTCCCGCGCTGAAGGGAACCGCAATCGTGCCACTGAGCACGACAATCCAGCCCAGCACCGCTCCTGCGCAAGATAGCGTGGTATTGACCGCCTCCCCCACTAATCGCGACTCACGAGGATTGCTCTGTACCTGTTGCGCGAACTGCTCCGGCGCGATGTATTTCTGCGCCTCACGCAAGATAATCCGCTTGGGCTTGATGCTGCAAATCGGCTTGAACTCACGCAGGGTCACTACATTGAATTCAGCATCGATGTACACCACACCGGCGCCGACGATACCGGGATCGGCGTCAATGGCAGCAAACAGGCGTGGCAGGTTGATTTGGCTTTCAATGCGGCGGCGGGCCATCATCTGAGAGATGCTGTTGTCCATGCCGATGCCGGGTAATGGAGTGCTCATATGAATCGTCCTTGAGAATCGGAGGGCGAGATTTTATCCACACTGAACCTTGCGCTCGCTGCGCTGTGCCCTGTAGGAGCTGCCGAAGGCTGCGATCTTTTGATCTTTCGCTTGAGATTCAAGTGGCTGGGGAAAGATCGCAGCCTCGTTGCACTCGACAGCTCCTACACAGCTCCCACGCCGCCGAGCGGGAGCAAGGGCTACGCGGGCGCCACGATAACAAACGGCCAGCACCGCCGCTAGAAAGCAAAACGCCAGCACTCAAGGCTGGCGTTTTGCGAGGCGGCTAGGCGATCAGCGCGGCACGACCGGCTTGCGCGCGGGTTTCGGCCCTTTGCCCTTGGCGGCGTCCTTGCGTTCCTTGGCGGCCTGCTGGTTGCGGGCGAATGCCGCGGCCTTGGCCTGCTCGCGCTTGTCCCACGGGTTGCCGCCGTCGCTGGCGCGCGGTGGCAGGCCGGTGTGCTGGGTGAGGATCTTGGTAGTTTCCTTGCCCACCTTATGGCTGCCAGCCGGCGTCGAGTTTTTGCGACGGGCGCTCTGGTAGCTGTCGGTGGCCGGCTGATGCAACGGAATCAATTGATTCTTGCCCGGCCCGATCAGGTCGGCGCGGCCCATGCGGGTCAGCGCTTCGCGCAGCATCGGCCAGCCCTTGGGGTCGTGATAACGCAGGAAGGCCTTGTGCAGGCGGCGCTGCTCCTCGCTCTTGACGATCGTCACTGCGTCGCTCTTGTAGGTGACCTTGCGCAGCGGGTTCTTGCCCGAATGGTACATGGCCGTGGCGGTGGCCATCGGCGACGGATAGAACGCCTGCACCTGGTCGGCGCGGAAACCGTTGCCCTTGAGCCACAGCGCCAGGTTCATCATGTCTTCGTCGGTGGTGCCCGGGTGAGCGGCGATGAAGTACGGAATCAGGTACTGCTCTTTCCCGGCTTCCTTGGTGTACTTCTCGAACATCCGCTTGAATTTGTCATAGCTGCCGATGCCCGGTTTCATCATCTGGTTGAGCGGACCTTCCTCGGTGTGCTCCGGAGCAATCTTCAGGTAACCACCCACGTGGTGGGTCACCAGTTCCTTGACGTATTCCGGCGACTCGACCGCCAGGTCGTAACGCAGGCCGGAAGCAATCAGGATCTTCTTCACCCCAGGCAACGCCCGGGCGCTGCGGTACAGCTGGATCAGCGAAGAATGGTCGGTATTGAGGTTCGGGCAGATACCGGGGAACACACAGGACGGCTTGCGGCAGGCGGATTCGATTTCCGGGCTCTTGCAGGCAATGCGGTACATGTTCGCGGTCGGGCCGCCGAGGTCGGAGATGACACCGGTGAAACCCGGGACCTTGTCGCGAATCTCTTCAATCTCGCGAATGATCGATTCTTCAGAGCGGTTCTGGATGATCCGGCCTTCATGCTCGGTGATCGAGCAGAAGGTGCAGCCGCCAAAGCAGCCCCGCATGATGTTCACCGAGAAACGGATCATCTCGTAGGCCGGGATTTTTTCCTTGCCGTACACCGGATGGGGAACACGTGCGTAAGGCATGCCAAACACGTAGTCCATTTCCTCAGTGGTCATCGGAATGGGCGGCGGATTGAACCAGACATCGACTTCACCATGCTTCTGCACCAAGGCACGGGCATTGCCCGGGTTGGTTTCCAGATGCAGCACGCGGTTGGCGTGAGCGTAGAGCACCGCGTCGCCACGGACCTTTTCCACCGACGGCAGACGGATCACGGTTTTGTCGCGGGTCATGCGCGGGCTTGCCAGGATTTGTACGACCTTGGCTTCGCTCGGGTCTTCAACCGGCCCCTTCTCTTGCTCGATAGCGCAAGCCTGGGTGTCTTGGGTGTTCACATACGGGTTGATGATCTTGTCGATCTTGCCCGGGCGGTCGATGCGGGTGGAATCGACCTCGTACCAGCCTTGCGGGGTGTCACGGCGGATGAATGCCGTGCCGCGCACATCCGTGATGTCTTCGATCTTGTGGCCGTAAGACAGACGCTGGGCGACTTCGACAATCGCCCGCTCGGCGTTGCCGTAGAGCAGGATATCGGCGCTGGCGTCGATCAGGATCGAGTTGCGCACCCGGTCCTGCCAGTAATCGTAATGCGCGATACGGCGCAGGGACGCTTCGATACCGCCGAGCACGATTGGCACATGCTTGTAGGCTTCCTTGCAGCGCTGGCTGTAGACCAGGCTCGCACGGTCCGGCCGCTTGCCCGCCATGCCACCGGGGGTGTAGGCGTCATCGGAACGGATTTTCTTGTCGGCGGTGTAGCGGTTGATCATCGAGTCCATGTTGCCGGCCGCGACGCCAAAAAACAGGTTGGGCTCGCCGAGCTTCATGAAGTCGTCTTTGGACTGCCAGTTTGGCTGGGCAATGATCCCGACACGAAAGCCTTGGGCCTCCAGCAAACGGCCGATGATTGCCATGCCGAACGATGGGTGATCGACGTAGGCATCACCGGTCACGATGATGATGTCGCACGAATCCCAGCCGAGCTGATCCATCTCCTCCCTGCTCATGGGCAGGAACGGCGCTGGGCCGAAACATTCGGCCCAGTACTTGGGATAGTCAAATAACGGCTTGGCTGCTTGCATGTCGATGACCGGTATGAAAGATGAAAAATCGCGGGCGCGGAATATAGCACAAAAAATAACCAATTCCGACGGCTATGGTCGGAAATTGGTGGTGCACCTTTCGCGAGCAGGCTCGCTCCCACCTTGGAATGCATTCCTCTGTGGGAGCGAGCCTGCTCGCGATGAGGCCAGATCAGGCGACGACGAACTTACTCGTCATCATCAAAATTGTAGCTACCCGGCGCCAGGTTTTCGAAGCGCGTGTACTTGCCGATAAAGGCCAGGCGGATGAAGCCAATCGGGCCGTTACGCTGCTTGCCGATGATGATTTCGGCGATGCCCTTGTGTTCCGTCTCCGGGTGATACACCTCGTCACGGTAGACGAACATGATCACGTCGGCGTCCTGCTCGATCGCTCCGGATTCACGCAAGTCGGAGTTCACCGGGCGTTTGTTGGGGCGCTGTTCCAGGGAACGGTTCAACTGGGAGAGCGCCACCACCGGGCAGTTGAACTCCTTGGCCAAGGCCTTGAGGGAGCGGGAGATTTCGGAAATCTCGTTGGTCCGGTTGTCACCGCTGGACCCTGGGATCTGCATCAACTGCAGGTAGTCGATCATGATCAGCGCGATGTCACCGTGCTCACGCACCAGACGACGGGTTCGGGCGCGCATTTCCGATGGGCTGATACCGGCAGTATCGTCGATGAACAGCTTGCGGTCGTTGAGCAGGTTGACCGCCGAAGTCAGGCGCGGCCAGTCGTCATCTTCCAGTTGGCCGGAACGGACCTTGGTCTGGTCGATACGCCCCAGGGACGAGAGCATACGCATGATCAGCGATTCACCTGGCATCTCCAGGGAATACACCAGAACGGCCTTGTCGCTGCGCAACACGGCGTTTTCCACCAGGTTCATCGCAAAAGTGGTTTTACCCATCGACGGACGGCCGGCGACGATGACCAGGTCCGATGGCTGCAAGCCGCTGGTCTTCTCATCGAGGTCGGTGTAGCCGGTGGACAGGCCGGTGATGGCGTTGTCGGTGTTGAACAGGGTGTCGATGCGATCGATGGCCTTGGTCAGCAGATCGTTGACGCTCACCGGGCCACCGGTTTTTGGCCGGGCCTCGGCGATCTGGAAGATTTGCCGTTCCGCTTCGTCGAGGATCTCGGCAGCGGTTCGGCCTTCCGGGTTGAAGGCGCTGTCAGCGATTTCAGTGCTGATGCCGATCAATTGGCGCAAGGTCGCCCGTTCACGCACGATCTGGGCATAGGCCTTGATGTTGGCGACAGACGGCGTGTTTTTTGCCAGTTCACCCAGATAACCGAGGCCGCCAACCTGAGACGTCTGGCCTTCCTTGTCCAATTGCTCGGCCAGGGTTACCACATCGATCGGCATGTTCTGATCGGCCAATCTTGCGATGGCACGGAAAATCAGGCGGTGGTCATGCCGGTAGAAATCGCCGTCGGATACTTGATCGAGCACGCGTTCCCAGGCGTTGTTGTCCAGCATCAGACCACCGAGCACGGCCTGTTCGGCCTCGATGGAGTGCGGAGGCACCTTCAGGGCAGCGGTTTGCAGATCGTATTGCTCGGGAGCGGTGATTTCGTTCATGGCCACTTGATTCTTTTGGAAACGCAGGGGGTTTTGAAAATCAGCAATTGCAGAAAGACAAAGGGCACGACCTGTAAACAGGATCGTGCCCGATGTTACCGACTAGTACCCGAGGGTGCCAGCCGACAGGTATTGCTTAAGCTGCTACCACGACAACGCGTACGGTGGCTTCAACTTCGGCGTGCAGGTGCACGGCTACGTCGAATTCGCCTACGTTGCGGATGGTGCCGTTCGGCAGACGAACTTCGCTCTTCGACACTTCAACGCCAGAGGCGGTCAGTGCGTCAGCGATGTCGTGAGTACCGATCGAACCGAACAGCTTGCCTTCGTCGCCAGCGGTGGCAGTGATGGTCACTTCCAGCTCGGCCAGTTGGGCAGCACGGCTTTCAGCCGAGGTTTTACGGTCTGCTGCGGCTTTTTCCAGCTCAGCGCGACGCTCTTCGAACGCGGCCAGGTTGGCAGCGGTCGCAGCGGTGGCTTTGCCGTAAGGCAGCAGGTAGTTACGGCCGTAACCGGCCTTAACGTTTACTTTGTCACCCAGGTTGCCCAGGTTGGTGACTTTTTCCAGAAGGATCAGTTGCATGTGAAAATCCTCTAACTTTTAACCTTCACCGTTCGCGTTGTCGGCGTCTTTCGGCGCCATACGACCGCGAAAATCAATCAGGCTGTCGACGATGGCCAAGACCACCAGCAACGGATAGATCAGCTGCATGAACAGCAACAACGTGACGTACAACCCCACCAGCCAGAACCGGCCCAGCCGCTTTTTCGCCACCAGCCCGTGAATCAGGGCCAGAGCGGCAAATACCAGCGGTACGCTGCACAACGGCGTGAGCATGGCCATCTGCGGACCGAAGTTCGGTCCCAGAAGCATGCCCGCCAGCAGCAACATCGCCAGCCCAAGCGGGAAACGGATGGCGCGAAATTCGCGACCAAAACCACCCGAGTTGTACAACAACGCCTGCCAGTAGCGCCCGATAATCAGGCTCAGCACACTGACGATTTGTAACAAGGCCGCAATCAGGCCGGTCAGGACCGGTGCGATCAGGGACGCGAAACGCGCCTGCTCCTCTACCGACATCTGCTGGTAGAGATCACCGAGGGCCTCGGGCAGGATTTTTATCAAAGCCTGCGACAGCATCTCGATCTGGGGCGCGAAAGCCACCCCGAGCACCACTGAAAACACCACTCCCATCGCTATGCTGACCAGCAGCACGCGGTTCCAGGATTCGCTTGCGCGCAACACCAACGCCAGCGCCGAAGACCCCAGCAGCACCATCAGTGCCCGCGGGTCAGCGGAATACAGCCACCAGAGCAAGGCCGGCAGCAGTCCCAGAGCAAGAACGCCAAGGGCGTCCTTCAATCCGCGCCGCAGGAGTACAAGACCCACCGCGGCAGCACCCAACCAATACAACAACGGCAATGCCGCGCATCCAGCCACTACCAGAGTGGCCTGCATACGACCGCGCATGATGAACTCAGCTAAGGCGCGCATGCATTCAATCCTTTGCTACGTGTCGACTGCCCGGTCTCAGCGGCCGTGGCTGTCGGTGTAGGCCAGCAGGGCCAGGAAGCGGGCGCGCTTGATAGCGGTGGCCAGCTGACGCTGATAACGAGCTTTGGTACCGGTGATACGGCTTGGAACGATTTTGCCGGTCTCGGATACGTAGGCTTTCAGAGTGTTGAGATCTTTGTAATCGATCTCTTTCACGTCTTCAGCGGTGAAGCGGCAGAATTTACGACGACGGAAGAAACGTGCCATGTGATTGGCTCCTTAAAAGGTCCGTGGATTACTCGTCAGCGTTATCGCTGTTGTCGCTGTCGCTATCGCTGTCATCGCCTTCGGCGCTGTCAGAGTGCTCAGGACGGTCGCGACGCTCACGGCGCTCACTGCGGTTTTCTTCAGCCTTGAGCATCTCGGATTGGCCGGTGACGGCTTCTTCGCGACGGATGACCAGGTTACGGATCACTGCATCGTTGTAGCGGAAGTTGTCTTCCAGCTCGGCCAGGGCCTTGCCGGTGCACTCAACGTTCAGCATCACGTAGTGAGCCTTGTGAACATTGTTGATTGCGTAGGCCAGTTGACGACGGCCCCAATCTTCCAGACGGTGGATTTTGCCGCCGTCTTCTTCGATCAGCTTGGTGTAACGCTCAACCATGCCGCCGACTTGCTCGCTTTGATCCGGGTGGACCAAAAAGATGATTTCGTAATGACGCATGAATGCTCCTTACGGGTTGTAGCCTGCCGCTCAAAAACGGTCAGACAAGGAGTGAATGACACTTATGGACTTGTGGACGCTAGACACAAAAGTGCCTGCCATCACAGCAAGGGGCGCAATTGTAGAGAAGGGCCGAGGGCGACGCAAGGTGATTGGTGATTATTTGAACAACCCCCAATGCTTACCCACACAAACCAATGTGGGAGCGAGCCTGCTCGCGATGAGGGCGCCACATTCAACATTTGCGTTGAACGACACTCCGCTATCGCGAGCAGGCTCGCTCCCACAGGGACTGCAACCGGATCAGGATTTTTTGGCGGCCGCAGCAACCTTGACACTACGCTGGCGCTGGGCCTCGAACAGGCACACGCCAGTCGCGACCGAGACGTTGAGGCTGCTCACACTGCCGGCCATCGGCAGCTTGACCAGGTAGTCGCAATGCTCGCGGGTCAGGCGACGCATGCCTTTGCCTTCAGCCCCCATGATCAGGATGGTCGGGCCCGTCAGGTCCTGGTCATAAATGCTGACCTCAGCCTCGCCCGCCGTACCAACCACCCACAGGCCGCGCTGCTGGAGCTTCTCCAGGGTACGCGCCAGGTTGGTCACAGCCACCAGCGGGATCACCTCCGCCGCGCCGCAGGCGACTTTACGCACCACCGGCGTCAACGTTGCCGACTTGTCTTTAGGTACGATGACCGCCAACGCGCCGGCCGCATCTGCCGAGCGCAGGCAAGCACCGAGGTTGTGAGGATCGGTCACGCCGTCCAGTACCAGCAACAATGGCGCGCCTTCGGTGCGATCGAGCAGCTCGTCGAGCATCGCCTCGCCCCAGACCTGGCTCGGGCTGACCTCGGCCACGACACCCTGGTGCACACCTTCGACCCAGGCGTCCATTTCCCGCCGTTCAGCCTGGCCGACCGCCACGCGATTCTCGCTGGCCAGTTCGATCAGGGTCTGGACCCGCGGATCACTACGCCCTTCTGCCAGCCAGATCTGCTTGACCCGCTTGGGATGGTGACGCAGCAATGCTTCCACGGCATGCACGCCGTAGATTTTTTCCAACTGACTCATGACTTGGCCTTGGGTTTACGCGCCCCGCCACTTTTGGCTGGGGCCGAGCCCGCTTTCGGCGGGCCTTTACGGTGCTTGCTCGGCTTGCCGGTCGCGTTGTCCGGCGCCGACCGTCCGGTCTTTCCCCCAGACGCCGCTTTACCGCCGCTCTTGGCTTCGGCCAGCAACGCCTGCTTCATCTCACGGCTTTTGCGCAGCTCGGCGTTTTTCGTCGCCGCATCGCTCGGGCGATAGGCTTCGACGGCTTTTTCCTTGGCCGGACCGCGACGCCCGGATTTGGCCGGAGCAGGCTCGGCGGCAGTCTTGGCCGCAGGCGCAGAAGTTTCGCTGCCGCGCTTCTTGCGGCCAATCGGCGCGCTGATGGTTTTTTCTGCCATCTCGAAGTCGATCTTGCGCTCGTCGAGATCAACGCGCATGACCCGCACTTCGACCGTATCGCCAAGGCGGAAGCTGCGACCGGTACGCTCACCCGCCAAGCGGTGATGCACTGGGTCGAAGTGGTAGTAATCGCCCGGCAGCGCGGTGACGTGCACCAGGCCTTCGACGTAGATGTCGGTCAGTTCGACGAACAGGCCAAAACCGGTCACGGCAGTGATCACACCTGGGAACGACTCACCCACGCGATCTTTCATGAACTCGCACTTGAGCCAGTTCACTACGTCGCGAGTCGCTTCATCGGCACGGCGCTCGCTCATCGAGCATTGCTCGCCGAGCTGCTCCAGGGCCGCCTCGTCGTACGGGTAGATACGCGCCTTGGGGATGGTCATCGCACCGGCACGCTTGACGTGCGGGGTATTCATCTTCGAATGGATCACGCTGCGGATCGCCCGATGCGTGAGCAAGTCAGGGTAGCGACGGATCGGCGACGTGAAGTGGGTATAGGCTTCGTAGTTCAGGCCGAAGTGACCCTGGTTATCGGCGCTGTATACCGCCTGGCTCAACGAGCGCAGCATCACGGTCTGGATCAGGTGGAAATCCGGGCGATCCTTGATACCGGCCAGCAGGGCCTGGTAATCCTTGGGCGACGGACCATCTTTGCCTTTGTGCAGGGACAAGCCGAGCTCACCAAGGAAAGCGCGCAGTTTTTCCAGACGCTCCGGCGGCGGGCCATCGTGGACCCGGTACAACGCAGGAATTTCGTGCTTCTTCAGGAACTCCGCAGTGGCCACGTTGGCGGCCAGCATGCATTCCTCGATCAGCTTGTGGGCATCGTTGCGCACCGTCGGACGAATCTCGGCGATCTTGCGCTCGGAACCGAAGATGATCCGGGTTTCCTGGGTTTCAAAATCGATCGCGCCACGTACATGACGCGCCGCCAGCAGCACTTTATAGAGCGAGTACAGCTCTTTGAGATGCGGCACGACATCAGTGTATTCACCGCGAAGCTTGCGCGATTCGGCAAGTTTCGGGGTTTCCAGCATCGCGCTGACCTTATTGTAGGTCAGACGGGCGTGGGAATGGATCACCGCCTCGTAGAAGCAGTAGTCGGTCATTTCGCCAGACTTGGAGATGGTCATCTCGCAAACCATGGCCAGACGATCGACGTGAGGATTGAGCGAGCACAAACCATTGGACAGTTGCTCTGGCAGCATCGGCACGACGCGCTCGGGGAAGTACACCGAGTTGCCACGCACCTGGGCCTCGGCGTCCAGCGCCGAACCAAGTTTCACGTAGCTGGAAACATCGGCAATCGCCACGTACAACTTCCAGCCGCCGGAGAACAGGCGCAATTTGCCCGGCCTGGCTTCGCAGAAGACCGCATCGTCGAAATCCCGGGCGTCTTCGCCGTCGATGGTGACGAACGGCAAGTGGCGCAGGTCGATGCGCTTCTCTTTATCTTTTTCTTCGACTTCAGGCTTGAGTTTGGCGGCTTCTTTCAGGACCGCTTCGGGCCAGACGTGAGGGATGTCGTAGGTGCGCAAGGCAACATCGATTTCCATGCCCGGCGCCATGTAGTTACCGACCACTTCCACCACATCGCCCTGAGGCTGGAAGCGTGGGGTGGGCCAGTGGGTGATTTTCACCTCGACGAACTGACCGACCTTGGCGTTGGCGTTGCGGCCCGGGGTGACCAGCACTTCCTGCTGGATCTTCGGGTTGTCCGCGACGACAAAACCGATGCCGCCCTCTTCGAAGTAGCGGCCGACGATGCTTTCGTGAGCACGGGACACCACTTCGACGATCACGCCCTCACGGCGACCACGGCGGTCCAGGCCGGACACCCGGGCCAGGGCCCGATCACCGTCGAACACCAGGCGCATTTGCGCCGGGCTCATGAACAGGTCGTCACTGCCGTCGTCCGGGATCAGGAAGCCGAAACCGTCACGGTGACCGGCGATGCGGCCCAGGATCAGGTCAAGCTTGTCCACGGGCGCATAGGTGCCGCGCCGGGTATAGATCAACTGAGCATCGCGCTCCATGGCGCGCAGACGGCGGCGCAGGGCTTCGAGCTGGTCTTCGGTGGTCAGACCGAACTCTTCGACCAGTTGCTCGCGGCTAGCAGGCGAACCCCGATCGGCGAGATGCGCCAGGATCAGTTCGCGGCTAGGAATAGGGTTTTCGTATTTTTCCGCTTCACGAGCGGCCTCGGGATCGAGGGACTGCCAATCGGCCATTAGAGAGTTTTCACCTTGTCTATATGCGGGTTAGTTTGGCATAGGCGTAATGAAACGGGAAATTTCAAGCATCCGATGCCGTTCCCTGAAGTCTTTTGACCCCTCTTGAAGCCAGGAAATGCACCGCTCGTGAAATTTACCGGTTTTTTTTGCCGGAGGGGTTTACAGTTAAAAACACGCTCCGTATAGTGCGCGCCATCGATGACGCACACACGTTGCCGATACTGCCCAGATGGTGAAATTGGTAGACACGCCAGCTTCAGGTGCTGGTGACCGCAAGGTCGTGGAAGTTCGAGTCTTCTTCTGGGCACCAATTTCGAGCAGCAGATCAATGATCTGCCAGCTCCAAAAAAACCCGCGAAAGCGGGTTTTTGCGTTTCTGCCCCCCTGGAACCTGGCTGGTAATTACTAAAACAAAAACAGGGGTTTACAGATCAAAACACGCTCCGTATAGTGCGCCACATCGACAGCGGCAACGCTGAAGATGCTGCCCAGATGGTGAAATTGGTAGACACGCCAGCTTCAGGTGCTGGTGACCGCAAGGTCGTGGAAGTTCGAGTCTTCTTCTGGGCACCAATTCAAGCTTCAAGGTTACGGCCTTGAGCTCACAGAAACCCGCGAAAGCGGGTTTTTGCGTTTCTGGGGTGCCGATTTATTGGCTGACGACACAGATGCATCCGAGCCATTGAAACCGCTATCGCGAGCAGGCTCGCTCCCACAGAGGATCTGCTGCGAACACAATATCTGTGAACGCTGGATATCTCCTGTGGGAGCGAGCCTGCTCGCGATGAGGCCAGCCCAGGCAGCGATTAATCAAGCCCTGAACTGCCCCAGGCTCGCCTTCAACTGCGCCGCCAAACTATCCAATACCTTGCCACTGGCCGTGGTCTCGACCACGGCCTGGGCCGCTTTCTCGGCCTGGGCGTGAATGGTTTCCACCCGCCCGCGTACCGCTTGCGCGCCTTGAGCCTGATGAGCCGCCGCTTGCGTCGCCAGACCGATGGCCGCATGCACCTGCTCTACGGAGGTCTGTACCGTCTGCTGCAAACGCGCGCTGTCACGCAGCACCAACAACCCTTCGCTGGCCTGGCGCCCGGCTTGGCCGATGGCGGCTACCGCCTCGCGCGCGCCCTGCTGCAGCGCGACAATATGAGCCTGGATGTCGCCGGTCGAACTCTGTGTCTTGCTCGCCAGCGCCCGCACCTCGTCCGCCACCACCGCGAACCCGCGCCCGGTTTCCCCGGCCCGCGCCGCTTCGATGGCCGCGTTCAAGGCCAGCAGATTGGTTTGTTCGGCAATGCCGTGGATGACGGTGAGCACCACTTCGATCTGCTCGCTCTGCTGCGCCAGCCGCTCGATGACTTTCGCCCCTGTGTCGACCTGCCCGGCCAGCGCCTCGATTAAACCGCCGACTTTGGCCGAGGTTCGGGTGTTTTCGTCGGTGGCCTTACGGATTTCCACTACCTGCTGCAAGGCAGCCTGCATCGCATGGCTTTCCGATTGCGCTTCGTCGGCCATCTGCGACAGCGCCCGCAGGCTCTCAGCCACTTCATCACGCTGCATCCCCGCCGCCGCATCGGCACCGGAGTTGCGCAAGGTCATGGCACCGATTTCCACGCCAGTACGCTGGGCCACATCACCCGCTTCTCGCACAATAGGCTGCAACTTATCCACAAAACGATTGACCGCCGAGGCCATGTCGCCAATTTCATCCTTGCTGTTGATTTGCACACGCTTGGTCAGGTCGCCCTCGCCTGCCGCCAGGTCGTTCATCGCGGCAATCAACAGTTTCAAGCGATTGACCACTCGGCGTCCCAGCACCACAGCCAACAGCAACAGCACGCCAAAACCCACCACCGCCAGACCCAGACCGATGCGCCAGCGCAAAGTGCCCGCAGCATCCTGCACGGTGGTCGCGGTGTTGGCCTGCATTTGCGTGGCCGTGGCCTGAGCCGACTCCAGGCGACTGCGCATCGCAGTGGCACTGTCGGCTGCCGCACCCTTGAGGCTATCCCCGACCAACTGATCACCACTGGCTATCAGGGCCGAGAAGCGTTGGTCCAGCGCCTTCAGGTCGGCTTCAACGGAGGCCGTGGAAACACCCATCAACACCTTGCCGATCTCTACGCCGTTGGGGCTGATCGATGCTTCAAGGTAATACACCGAGGGATCGTTCTTCGCCGCATCCAGCACCTTGTCCAGCGCCCGGTCGCCCTTGCCTTTCTCCAGCAAAGCCTTGTTGATCGGGTTTTGCCGATTCAGGTAGCGGGTCAGATGCTGGCCGGTGGCGTCGTCATAAATGACGAAGAGTACGTTGGGATTGCGCTGGGCCCGACGGGCAAACTCGGAGAGGGCCGGCACGTCGCTGTCCCACATGGCGCGCGGCGCGACCGAAGCCAGGAGCTGCGCCATATCATTGGCGGAGTCCTTGAGCGATTTTTCCAGCGTCGCGCGCAACTGCGCCTGTTCATCCTTCAAACGGGTGGATAAACCGGCGGTGAGACGTTGGCGGGTGCTGGTAGACAAACTGTCCAGGCTTGAGGTGACTTCACGCCCGGCCTGCTCCAGTTCGCCAGACAACTTTTGACTGTCGCCCCCGAGCCGAGCCTCTAGATCGGCCTCCAGCGCAGTGACCGTGCTTCGCGTCAGCGCGACAGCCACCAGGACCTGCACCAAAAGGGCGACACCAAGGGTAACGAATACGGGCCGCAACAGGCGGCTTTGTAACAATGAGAGAACGGCCGACACAGGGAATCCCTCTACTAACGCCATTAAATTGCTAGCACTTCAAAAAAAGCACTTATTATTTAAGCTGTATAGCAAGTGTCGTGCCGCCTGGCAGCCAGATATGACAAAGGACCCAAACAAGGGTCCTTTGTTTTTTACATCAACGACTTATCAGGCAAAAGGATGACGCAGAACGATGGTTTCGTTGCGGTCCGGCCCCGTCGAAATAATGTCGATCGGCGCACCGACCAACTCTTCGACGCGCTTGATGTAGTTGCGGGCCGCCACTGGCAGCTCTTCCAGGGTCTTGGCGCCGACGGTCGATTCGGTCCAGCCCGGCATCTGCTCGTACACCGGCTCCAGGCCGATGTAGCTGTCAGCATCAGTCGGTGCGTCGATAACGGCGCCGTCCTGGTTCTTGTAGCCCACGCAGATGTTGATGGTTTCCAGGCCGTCCAGCACGTCCAGCTTGGTCAGGCACAGGCCCGAGATGCTGTTGACGTCGATGGCGCGACGCAGGATGACGGCATCGAACCAGCCACAACGACGGGCACGGCCAGTGGTAGCACCGAACTCATGGCCACGCTTGGCCAGGAACGCACCGACGTCATCGAACAGCTCGGTCGGGAACGGACCCGAACCGACACGAGTGGTGTAGGCCTTGGTGATACCCAGGATGTAGTCCAGGTACATCGGTCCAAAACCCGAACCGGTGGCGATGCCGCCAGCAGTGGTGTTGGAACTGGTGACGTACGGGTAGGTGCCGTGGTCGATGTCCAGCAGCGAACCCTGGGCGCCTTCGAACATGATGTCCTTGCCCGCGCGACGCAGTTCGTGCAGCTCGGCCGTGACGTCGAGCATCATCGGCTGGAGCAACTCGGCGTATTCCATGCACTCGTCCAGGGTTTTCTGGAAGTCGATGGCCGGCTCTTTGTAATAATTGACCAGGACAAAGTTGTGGTAGTCCAACAACTCGCCCAGCTTGGCGGCGAAGCGCTCACGGTGGAACAGGTCACCGATGCGCAGGCCACGACGGGCCACCTTGTCTTCGTAGGCCGGGCCGATGCCACGGCCGGTGGTGCCGATCTTCAGCTCGCCACGGGCCTTTTCACGAGCCTGGTCCAGCGCGACGTGATAGGACAGGATCAACGGGCAGGACGGGCTGATACGCAGGCGCTCGCGCACCGGTACGCCTTTCTCTTCCAGCTTGATGATTTCCCGCAGCAAGGCGTCGGGGGCAACTACCACGCCGTTGCCGATCAGGCATTGCACGCCTTCGCGCAGCACGCCCGACGGGATCAGGTGCAGAACGGTTTTTTCACCGTCGATCACCAAGGTGTGACCTGCGTTGTGGCCACCCTGGTAGCGCACTACGGCGGCAGCATGTTCGGTCAGCAGATCAACGATCTTGCCTTTGCCCTCATCACCCCACTGGGTGCCCAGGACTACGACATTCTTACCCATAACACTTGTCCTCATTCGCGCAAACTTGGTGCCGGCCGCGGCCGGCAGGAAAACTCAAGAAGCCAGCGGCAATACTTGCCAAAGCCCGTTCTGCTGAATCAATTGCCGGTCGCAGTCCGCTTCACGGGCGGCGGCCAAAGGCTGCCCAGGCAAGGCCTGGACGACACGCTGACCCTCACTGCGCAACTGGCAGACCGTCTGCCAGAGTGCTGCATCCGTACTGTCGGGCATCCAGATACCGCCAGACGGTAGCTCGACCTCAGCACGCCCCAGGGTCACCAGGGTTTTCAAATCGGTAGAGAAGCCGGTTGCCGGACGGGCACGACCGAAGTCGGCGCCGATATCGTCGTAGCGACCACCTTGGGCGATGGACTGACCAACGCCTGGTACAAACACCGCGAAAACTACGCCAGTGTGGTAGTGATAACCGCGCAATTCGCCCAGATCGAAATACAGCGGCAACTCAGGAAAACGCACCGACAGGCGCTCGGCAATCGCCAGCAAATCGTCCAGTGCCGCGAGCACCGGTGCCGGCGCATGGGCGAGCCGTTCGCGGGCTGCAGCCAGCACTTCGCGACCTCCGCAGAGGTCTACCAGCGCCCGCAACATGCCGGACAGATCGGCCGGCAGGCCTTCGGTCAGACTGATCACTTCATCGATGGCCTTGCGCTGCAAGGCATCGAACAACTGCTGCTCCACTTCGCCCGACAAACCGGCCGCCCGCGCCAGGCCACGATAGATGCCGACATGGCCCAGGTCCATGTGGACATCCGGTACGTCGGCCAGTTGCAGCATGGCAAGCATCAGGCTGATGACTTCCACATCACTGCTCGGGCTGGCGTCGCCATACAACTCGGCGCCCAGCTGGATCGGGCTGCGCGAAGACGACAGGGCGCGCGGCTGGGCGTGCAGCACGCTGCCGGCGTAGCACAGGCGACTCGGGCCTTCACGACGCAGGGTGTGGGCGTCGATACGCGCTACCTGCGGCGTGATGTCAGCACGAAAGCCCATCTGCCGGCCCGACTGCGGGTCGATAACCTTGAAGGTACGCAGATCCAGGTCCTGGCCCGCGCCGGTCAGCAGGGATTCCAGGTACTCGATATGCGGGGTAACGACGAATTCGTAACCCCAGCTCTGGAACAGATCCAACACCTGCCGACGCGCTACTTCGATGCGCGCAGCTTCCGGTGGCAGTACTTCTTCGATGCCATCTGGCAGCAGCCAGCGGTCTACCGTTGCCATTACGCCATTCCCCTATGGTCCGGGCGGCCAGCCCTCGGGCAAGCCTTGAGTGAAGCAGAAAATGCTCCGTCCACGCGCAAACCCCGCGCATGAGCAACGTGACGAATGGCCTGTAGTCGGCCTCGCCAAGCACTTTCCTCGAAAAACCTGTCGAGTCGTACAACCCGACGCCTGCAACCAAAACCGCAATCGAACGTGCAGACGCAAAAAAGCCGGGAATTTCCCGGCTGCCGCATCATACACACGTTTTCCCAAAGGATCACCCCGCCCGACGCTTTAGCCGCCGGGCGGAGTGTTTCAGGTCAACGTCGCATCAAGGCTTGGACTTTTCCAGGTACTGGAAGAAGTCGCTGCTTGGGTCAAGGACCAAGACGTCGGATTTGTCCGCAAAACTTTCACGGTAGGCACGCAGGCTACGATAAAACGCGTAGAACTCCTGATCCTGACCGTAGGCCTGGGCGTAGATCGAAGCGGCCTGGGCATCACCATCACCGCGCAGCTCTTCCGATTCACGATAAGCCTCGGCCAACAACACGCGACGCTGGCGATCGGCGTCGGCACGGATGCCTTCAGCCAGTTCGTTACCCTTGGCGCGGTGCTCGCGAGCTTCGCGCTCACGCTCGGTGCTCATCCGCTCGAACACACTGCGGTTCACCTCCTTCGGCAGGTCAATGGCCTTGACCCGGACATCGACAACTTCGATACCCAGCTCTTTTTCCGCCATTGCGTTCAGCGAACGGGTGATGTCGGCCATGAGCGCATCACGCTCACCGGACACGACTTCATGCAGCGTGCGCTTACCGAACTGGTCACGCAGGCCCGATTCCAGACGACGGGACAGACGCTCGTCGGCGATCTGCTTGAGGCCGGAAGTCGCGGTGTAGAAGCGCTCGGCATCTTTCACGCGCCACTTGGCGTAGGCGTCCACCATCACGGCTTTCTTTTCCAGCGTCAGGAAGCGTTGTGTCGGCGCATCCAGCGTCATCAGGCGGCCATCGAACTTGCGCACCTTGTTGACGTACGGCACCTTCACATGCAGGCCCGGCTGGACATCCGCCTCGACCACGCGACCGAATTGCAGTAACACCGCACGCTCGGTCTGAGCCACGATGTAGAAGCAGTTCCAGGCAGCGATCGCCACGACGACACCGACAATAAGGGCGATCAGCGATTTATTGCTCATCAGCGACTCTCCCTGGTACGTGCTTGCTGTTGCTGCTGCTCCGCCGCCGCGCGGGCATTGGCTTCATTGCTGACGGCGGCTGTGCTGGACGACGGCGTGCCGCTTTTACGACCTCCTTCGACCATCTTGTCCAACGGCAAGTACAGCAGATTGCTCTGGCCGTTCTTGTTGCCGGTCACGAGGACCTTGCTGGTGTTGCTGAAGACTTCCTGCATGGTGTCCAGGTAGAGACGCTCGCGGGTCACTTCAGGCGCCTTGCGATACTCGGCCACCAGCTTGGTGAAGCGGTCCGCCTCACCCTTGGCACGGGAGACCACTTCGTCGCGGTAACCGTTGGCATCTTCAATGATGCGCTGGGCCTGACCACGAGCTTCCGGCACGACTCCGTTGGCGTAGGTCTCGGCCTGGTTGCGCGAACGCTGCTCGTCTTCACGGGCACGGATCACGTCATCGAAGGCTTCCTGGACTTCACGCGGTGCCGCTGCGCTCTGAACGTTGACCTGGGTAACGGTGATACCGGTGCGATAGGTGTCGAGGAACCGTTGCAGGCGCTCCTTGATTTCGCTGGCCATCAACTCACGACCTTCAGTCAGCACCTGGTCCATCGCGGTGGAACCCACCACATGGCGCAAGGCGCTTTCAGTTGCGTGCTGCAGGCTGATTTCCGGCTGGTCGACGTTCAGGACGAAGTCTTGCAGATTGGAGATCTTGTATTGCACGGTCAGCGGCACTTCGACGATGTTTTCGTCTTCAGTGAGCATCTGGCCCTGCTTGGTGTAGGCACGCTCACGCGTGACGTTTTCCATGAACTTCTTGTCGATCGGCGGGAAATAGATATTCAGGCCCGGCCCGACAGTTTCGTAGTACTTGCCAAAGCGCAGCACTACAGCCTGCTCTTGCTCGTCCACGACATAAACCGCGCTATACAGCCAGACAGCCGCGAGCACAACGAGACCGATGCCGAGCAGGCCGAAACCGCCGCCCTTGCCCGAACGTCCACCACCATCGTCACCGCGTTTCTTACCACCACCGAACAAACCGTTCAGGCTTTCCTGCAGCTTTCGGAAGGCCTCGTCGAGATCCGGCGGTCCCTTGCGGTCGCCGTTGTTACGACGTTTGCCACCCCAGGGATCCTGATTATTCGAGTTGCCACCCGGCTCATTCCAAGCCATAGCGCTCTCCATCTGATAAAGCAAAGACGCACCCACGGCGCGCCGACCAATGCTACAGAATGCCTGACACAGCTTTCTCAGGCTTTTATTGCAAAGTGTGTTGCTCGATGAATTCCATCGGCTGCAGCCCTTCGCGACTGACCAGTCGATTGAGCTCCGCCCGAGGCAGGCGAACCGCCAGCAGGCAGATGCCTTCTTCGTCGTGTTCTTCTTTCTGCACCGCTCCGAGCTCAAAGAACTGGGCCCGCAGCCGGGCAAAACGTTGCGGCAACTTCAGCGTGCCGACAAACAGGTCGTTGCCCAACAGCTCCGCCACGGCCTGCTTGAGCAGATCCAGACCAGAACCGTCGCGGGCCGACAGCCAGACCCGCTGCGGCTTGCCATCGGCATCGCGCTGGATCTGCGGGTCCACGCCTTCGAGCAAATCGAGTTTGTTGTATACCTCGAGGATCGGCAAGTCCTGGGCGCCGATCTCGCCCAGCACCACCATGACCTGCTCGATCTGCAGCATCCGGTCCGGCTCGGCGGCATCGATCACGTGCAGCAGCAGGTCGGAGTTGCTCGACTCTTCGAGCGTAGCCCGAAAAGCCTCGACCAGCTTATGCGGCAGGTGCCGAATGAAGCCCACGGTGTCGGCCAGCACAATCGGCCCGAGGTCGTCCAGATCGAGCCGGCGCAGGGTCGGATCGAGCGTGGCGAACAACTGGTCGGCGGCGTAGACGTCGGATTGGGTCACGTTATTGAACAGCGTCGATTTACCGGCGTTGGTATAACCCACCAGTGAAACCGTCGGGATATCAGCACGCTTGCGGCCGCGTCGTGATTGCTCACGCTGGCTGCGGACCTTTTCCAGGCGCCCCTTGATCTGGCGCAGGCGAACCCGCAGCAGACGCCGGTCGGTTTCCAGCTGGGTCTCACCCGGACCGCGCAGACCGATACCGCCCTTCTGCCGCTCAAGGTGGGTCCAGCCACGAACCAGCCGCGTACTCATGTGTTCAAGCTGGGCCAGTTCGACCTGGAGCTTGCCTTCATGGGTACGGGCGCGTTGGGCGAAGATGTCGAGAATCAGCCCTGTGCGGTCGATCACGCGACACTCGAACACACGTTCAAGGTTACGTTCCTGACTTGGCGTGAGGATGTGATTGAAAATCACCAGGTCGACCTGCTCGGTTTTGACCAGGTCGCGCAATTCCTCGACCTTGCCGCTGCCAATCAGGTATTTGGCGGTTGGCCGATGACGCGGCACGTTAAAAAACGCGACGGTCTCGGCGCCGGCCGAAAGTGCCAATTCCTGAAACTCCTGCGGATCTTCGCGCGCCTCAGGGTCTTGTCCATCCAAGTGAACGAGAATGGCCCGCTCACCCCCACCGTGGCGCTCAAAGAACAAAGGAGACTCCTATCAAGCGTTACCCGGTTCAGCATCACCCGCTTCGGATTCGGTTGCGCTAGGCAGACGAATCGCTCGGACGGGCACTACTGTCGAGATCGCGTGCTTGTAGACCATCTGGCTGACGGTGTTCTTCAGAAGGATGACGAACTGGTCGAAAGACTCGATCTGGCCTTGCAGTTTGATCCCGTTGACCAGATAGATGGACACCCCAACTTTCTCTTTACGTAAAGTGTTCAAGTAAGGGTCTTGTAGCGAATGCCCTTTTGACATGTGCCGCACTCCTTTAAGGATCAATAATTAAAATCGGAATCAGATGGCTTGGGCCGTCACACCCCCAAGGATAGACGGCAATTGCAAGGACTCAGCTCAATATGGAGATGGTCCCAAGGTATTTCAAGGCGCGTGGCAGATTGTCGCAATCGAGACTGTCAAGCCAGTGCAAGTCAGTCCAGCTGCGCAGCCAGGTGAACTGGCGTTTCGCCAATTGGCGCGTGGCAATGATTCCACGCTCCTGCATCTCGGCTGACGTCAGCTTGCCGTCCAGATAGTCCCAGACTTGTCGATAACCCACCGCACGTATAGACGGCAACCCGGCATGCAGGTCACTTCGCTCACGCAGGGCTACGACCTCGTCTATGAATCCCTGTTCCAACATTAATGTGAATCTTTGTTCAATTCGCCGATGCAGCACTTGCCGGTTCGCCGGAGCGATGGCCAGATTGGCGACAGTATAGGGCAATTGTTGCATTCCCGAAGCGGCTGCTTCAGTACTTTGCGCAGATTGTCGCTGTCTCAGAGCGGTCATGCTCTGACCGCTGACCCGATAAACCTCCAGCGCCCGACTGAGCCGCTGCGGGTCGTTGGGGTGAATACGCGCTGCCGACTCCGGGTCGATGACCGCCAATTGTTGGTGCAAAGCTTGCCAGCCAAGGCGCGCAGCCTCTTCTTCGATCTGCGCGCGCACGCTGGGGTCGGCTGCCGGCATGTCTGCCAGCCCCTCGACCAGGGCCTTGTAATACAGCATCGTGCCGCCCACCAGCAGCGGAATCTTGCCCCTGGCGGTGATTTCGGCCATGGCCTGAAGGGCATCACGACGAAAGTCCGCCGCCGAGTAAGCCTCGGCCGGGTCCAGGATGTCGATCAGTCGGTGCGGGAACTCGGCCAGCAGCTCTTTTGACGGTTTTGCGGTGCCAATGTCCATGCTCCGGTAGACCAGGGCCGAATCGACGCTGATCAGCTCGCAGGGCAGCACCTTGCTCAATTCAATGGCCAGGTCGGTCTTGCCGGCGGCGGTTGGCCCCATCAGAAAGATCGCAGGTGGTAACTGGCTCATCAACGACCGCGCAGGAACAGTTTGTCCAGGTCGTCCAGGCCCAATTGGGTCCAGGTCGGCCGGCCATGGTTGCATTGGCCGCTGCGCTCGGTGTTTTCCATGTCGCGCAGCAGGCCGTTCATTTCCGGCAAGGCCAGGCGCCGGTTGGCGCGGATTGCGCCGTGGCAGGCCATGGTGCCGAGCAATTCGTTCAGGTGCGCCTGGATCCGGTCGCTGGTGCCGTACTCCATCAGGTCCGCCAGCACGTCGCTGACCAGTCGATTGGCCTCGGCCTGCTTCAACAGGGCCGGGATTTGCCGGATTGCCAGGGTTTCCGGGCCCAGGCGCTGCAGCTCAAAACCCAGGCGCTGGAACCAGGATACGTGTTCTTCGGCGCAGTCGGCCTCACGCTGGCTGACCGCCAGGGACTCGGGCACCAATAGCGGTTGCCCGCTGAGGCCTTCGCTGGCCATGGCGATCTTCAGCCGTTCGTACATGATCCGCTCATGGGCGGCGTGCATGTCCACCAGGACCAGGCCCTGGGCATTTTCCGAGAGGATATAAATACCTTTGAGCTGCGCCAGGGCGTAACCCAGCGGCGGGATATCCCCTTGGCCGTCCGGCAAAGCCGCCGCACCGGTTTCGGGCAAGGGTTTGAAAAACTCACGATAAGCCGCCTGGGCTTCGGCCGCCGGAACATTCGATTGCGCACGCGGGGTGTATTGGTACTGATAGCCGCTGCCCGCGCCGGTCCCTGCGGCATTGTAGGACGGTTGGGGCTGGGGTTGCTCCAACAGTGCATTGGCGGCCAGGCGCATTTCGCCCTGGGGTCCGAATTCGCCCGCCTCCAGCCCCGTTGGCCGGACCATGCCGGCCACTGCCGCCGGTGCCGCCAGTTGATCCTCGGGACGCACATCGCCCAAGGCGCGGTGCAAGGTGCCATAGAGGAAATCGTGCACCATGCGCCCGTCACGAAAGCGCACTTCATGCTTGGTCGGGTGCACGTTGACGTCCACCACCGCGGGGTCGACTTCGAAAAACAGCACGAAGGTCGGATGCCGGCCGTTGAACAATACGTCGCGATAGGCCTGGCGCACCGCGTGGGCCACCAGTTTGTCGCGCACCGCCCGCCCGTTTACGTAGAAGTACTGCAGGTCCGCCTGACTGCGAGAAAAAGTCGGCAGCCCGACCCAACCCCAGAGGTGCAGGCCATTGCGCTCCACTTCGATGGGCAGAGCCTGTTCCAGGAACCCGGCACCGCACACCGCGCCGACGCGTCGCGCCCGGGCCGCATCATCATGGGCCTCGTGCAGGCTGAGGATGGTCTTGCCGTTGTGGCGCAAATGGAACGCCACGTCAAAACGCGCCAGGGCCAGGCGCTTGATGACTTCCTGCAAATGATCGAATTCAGTCTTCTCGGCCTTGAGAAACTTGCGTCGGGCCGGGGTATTGAAGAACAGGTCGCGCACTTCCACCGAGGTGCCCACCGGATGGGCCGCAGGCTGGACGCGGGACGCCATGTCCCGGCCTTCGGTTTCGACCTGCCAGGCCTGGTCGGCTTCACGGGTACGGGAGGTGAGTGTCAGGCGCGACACCGAACTGATGGAGGCCAGTGCCTCGCCACGGAACCCCAGGCTCATGACCCGCTCGAGGTCTTCCAGGTCGCGGATCTTGCTGGTGGCGTGGCGCGCCAGGGCCAATGGCAGGTCGTCGGCAGGGATGCCGCCACCGTCATCGCGCACTCGCAGCAGCTTGACGCCGCCCTGCTCGATATCCACATCGATGCGTTTGGCCCCGGAGTCGAGACTGTTCTCCAGCAACTCCTTGATGACCGACGCCGGACGCTCGACCACCTCACCGGCGGCGATCTGGTTCGCCAGCCGGGGGCTGAGCAGTTCGATGCGGGCGTTGCTGCCGGTCAGTTCATCGCTCATTGCTTGACCACCACTTCGTTGCCGGGAATGGTCAGGGTCTGGCCGATCTTGAGGTCGTCGCTCTTAAGATGATTGGCACTGCGCAGGGACGCGGGCGACACCTGATAGCGCACCGCGATCATTGCCAGGGTTTCGCCAGGATTGACCCGATGGTCCCGTGGCCCCTGGGCGATCTTGCCGGAGTCTCGCAGCCAGGCGATGTAGGTGCCCGGTGGCGGGTTCTGCTGGAAGAACTGGCGCACGCCGCTGCTGATGGACCGGGCCAGGGCCTGTTGATGACTGGAGGATGTCAGCTTCGAGGCTTCGTTGGCATTGGAGATGAACCCGGTTTCCACCAGGATCGATGGGATATCCGGCGACTTGAGCACCATGAACCCTGCCTGTTCGACGCGCCGCTTGTGCAGCGGCGTGACGCGCCCAATGTTGCTCAAGACTTTTTGGCCGACGTTAAGGCTGGACGTCAGCGAGGCCGTCATCGACAGATCGAGCAGCACGCCGGCAAGCATGCGGTCCTTGTCATCGAGGCTGACGTTGCCGGCGCCGCCAATCAGGTCGGAACGGTTTTCGCTGTCAGCCAGCCAACGGGCGGTCTCGGAGGTGGCACCCCGGTCGGACAGGGCAAACACCGAAGCCCCGAACGCGGCTTTTGAAGGGGCGGCGTCGGCATGGATCGAAACGAACAGGTCCGCGCCCTTCTTGCGGGCGATTTCGGTACGGCCACGCAACGGGATGAAGTAGTCGCCGGTACGGGTCAACTCGGCGCGAAAGCCTTTCATGCCGTTGACCTGGCGCTGCAACTCACGGGCGATGGACAGCACCACGTCTTTTTCACGTTGCCCGCGCGAGCCCGAGGCGCCAGGGTCCTCGCCACCGTGACCGGCATCGATCACGACGATGATGTCGCGCTTGCCGGAAGGCATCGGCGGTAGCTTGAGAGCAGGCTCAGTTGGCGTGACCGGCACCGCCGGCACTGTGGCGACTTTGGTCGGGGGTGGAGGCGGTGGCGCGGCATCGGCCGGGTTGTCGAACAGATCCACCACCAGCCGGTTGCCGTACTGGGCGTTGGGCGTCAGGGTGAAGCTTTTCGGGGTCACGGCCTTTTTCAGGTCGATGACGACCCGCAGGTCAGTCGGCGTGCGCTGAGCCGAGCGAATGGCCGTGATCGGCGTGTTGGCAGTGGCTGCAGTCAGCGGCGCCCCCAGGGACGCGCCATTGATGTCGATCACCAGGCGATCCGGAGCGGTCAGGGTGAATACGCTGTGCTGCACCGGCCCCGTCAGGTCGAACACCAGTCGAGTGTTGTCCGGCGCCCGCCACAGACGAACGCTGCTGACCTTCGTCTGAGCCACAGCATCGACGGCCAGTGCCGTAAGCAACATTCCTACGACAGCAACCACCGCGCGAAAGCGCATACCAAACCCCATCATCAATTAGTTTCCAATGCCAAAGCGGCACACCACGACTCGCCGCGCGAGCCTTGCGGCGTCAGTATCAACGAACGCCCGCCGTTCTGCGCGCCAATGGTAATGGTCAGGTCAGGCTTTGGCAAAAAGCCTGCACCCTGCTGGGGCCATTCGATCAGACACAAGGCGTCATCTTCGAAGTAATCGCGGATACCGAGGAATTCCAATTCTTCAGGATCCACCAGTCGATACAGGTCGAAATGGAAGGCACGAATGTCGCCGATCTCGTAGGGCTCAACCAACGTGAACGTAGGGCTTTTCACTGCGCCGATGTGTCCCAAGCCACGAATAATGCCGCGGGACAGGGTGGTTTTTCCCGCGCCGAGGTCGCCCTCCAGAAAAATCAGACCATGGCCTGCCGTGGTACGCGCAATGCGCGCGCCGAATTCCGTCATGGCTTGTTCGTCCGCCACGTACAGGGTTACTTCAGACACGGTGAATGCTCCTCCAACAACTGACGAATGGCCGGGATCAGATCGGTCGCCGCCAACCCCCGGCCCGACTGACCGGCTTGCACACCGGCATTGGCATGCAACCACACTCCCAGGCAGGCGGCATCGAAGCCCTCCATGCCTTGGGCGAGCAACGCGCCGACCACCCCGGCCAGCACATCCCCGAGGCCTGCCGTAGCCATGGCCGGATGGCCCTGACTGCAAACCGACAGGCGACCGTCCGCACTGGCAATCAGACTGCCAGCGCCCTTGAGAATCACCGTGGCCGCGTATTTTTTGCTCAAGGCGTGGGCTGCCGCCGGACGATCAGCCTGCACCTGGGCCGTGGAGATACCCAGAAGCCGCGCCGCCTCGCCCGGATGAGGGGTGATCACACAGTGCTCGGGCAAACTGACCGCGCCACTGCTCAGCAGGTTCAGCGCATCGGCATCCCACACCTGGGGCAGCGATGTGTTGGCCGCCGCCGACAATAGGCTACGCCCCCACGCAGCCTGGCCCAGGCCCGGACCAACCACCAACACCGTGGCCTGCTCAATCAACCCCATCAATTGGTTGGCCGAGTGGGTGCCCTGCACCATGACTTCGGGTAAACGCGTCAGCGCAGCGGACACATGCTCATTGCGAGTGGCCATGGACACCATCCCCGCGCCGCAACGCAGGGCACTTTCGGCGCTCATCTGGATGGCGCCGCCAAAACCTCGGTCGCCGCCGATCAACAGGACATGCCCGAACTTGCCTTTGTGGGATGCGCGCGCACGAGGCGTCAGGGACGGCAGATTATGGGGCAGCAGAAGCCGGGCCGTGACCGGCGCTAACTCAATGATGTCCGGATCGGCATGCAGGTCGTTGAACATCAGCTCGCCGACCCGATCCGCCGCGTCGCCGGTGAACAGGCCCAGTTTCAGGCCGATGAACGTCACCGTCAGGTCTGCCGCCACTGCCGTACCCAACACCCGCCCCGTGTTGGCACACAGCCCCGAAGGGATATCCACCGCAGCCACTGGCAGGCCACTGACATTGATGGTGTCGATTGCCCGGACATAAGGCTCGCGTACTTCGCCACTCAGTCCGGTGCCGAGCAAGGCATCAAGCAGCACGCCGCGCAAGTCGGACTCGTCCGACCATGGTTCCACCGGCACACCCACCGCCACCGCCTCGGCGTGGGCATTAGCGGCATCCCCCTGCAAACGCCGGGGCTCGCCCACCGTCAGCACCCGCACTGACCAACCGGCGCGTCGGGCCAGGGTCGCCACCAGATAACCATCGCCGGCGTTGTTGCCATGCCCGGCCAGCACGGTCAGCTCCCTGGCGTCCGGCCAGCGCCGGACAATGGCCCGCCAGGTGGCGCGGGCCGCACGCTGCATCAACTCGAAGCCGGTAGTGCCAGCCGCGATCAGCCGGGCGTCGAGGTCCCGGACCTGTGCGGCACTGTACAGCGCGTCGGGAAAATCATCTTTAGTGTGCGGCATGCGTCTTCAGGCTCCGATGTCTGGCAGAATTATACGCATCTCAGCTCCGGTTTCTCTCGCCTCATGCCTGTCATTCCCATAGATCTCCCCGCCCTCGCCCAATCCATCAAGGATTGGGGCCGCGAGCTGGGTTTCCAGCAGGTCGGCATCAGCGGCCTGGACCTGGCCGAGCATGAGCACCACCTGCAACGCTGGCTCGACGCCGGCTACCATGGCGAAATGCAATACATGGGCGCCCACGGCAGCAAACGCTCGCACCCCGAGGAACTGGTGCCGGGCACATTGCGCGTGGTTTCCCTGCGCATGGACTACCTCCCGGGTGACACGCAAATGGCGCAGAGGCTCGCCCAACCGGAAAAAGCCTACATCTCGCGTTATGCGTTGGGCCGCGATTACCACAAATTGATCCGTAAACGCGTGCAACAACTGGCAGAAAAAATCCAGGCGGCCATCGGCCCCTTCGGCTATCGCGCCTTCGTCGACAGCGCGCCGGTGCTGGAAAAAGCCATCGCCGAACAGGCCGGACTGGGCTGGATCGGTAAAAACACCCTGGTATTGAACCGCAAGGCCGGTAGCTATTTCTTCCTGAGCGAGCTGTTCGTCGACCTGCCGCTACCGGCGGACCCGCCCCACGCCAGCGAACACTGCGGAAAATGCACGGCGTGCCTGGACATCTGCCCTACGAATGCCTTCGTCGGCCCCTACGTCCTGGATGCCCGACGCTGCATTTCCTACCTCACCATCGAACTCAAAAGCGCCATCCCCGAAGAACTGCGGCCGTTGATCGGCAATCGGGTGTTCGGTTGCGATGACTGCCAGATCGTCTGCCCGTGGAACCGCTTCGCCCGGCCGTCCGGAGAAAGCGACTTCAAACCGCGACACAACCTGGACAATGCAGGGTTGGCCGAGCTGTTCATGTGGGACGAGGAAAAATTTCTCAGCAGTACCGAAGGATCGCCCCTGCGCCGCGCCGGGTACGAAAGCTGGCTGCGCAACCTGGCGGTGGGGTTGGGGAATGCGCCGTCAACCATCCCGGTCTTGCAAGCGCTTGAAGCGCGGCGCGATTACCCATCGGAACTGGTGCGCGAGCATGTCGAGTGGGCGTTGCGCCAACACGCCGAGCGTCAGACCTCGTCGTTGTAGACGAACTTCGGCATTTCCCAATGAAAGCGGATCGCCAGGAGCCGCAACAGGAAACCGCCGAACAGAGTGATAAGGATTGCCTGTTCACTCGGCAACTGCAGATAGACACACAGCATGTAGCACCACGCCGCGGCAAACGAGACGCTGGCGTAGAGCTCGCGGCGGAAGATCAGCGGGATGTCGTTGCAGAAAATGTCCCGCAAGATGCCACCGAAAACCCCCGTAATCACTCCACTGACCGAAGCCACGAGCATGCCGTGGCCCATTTCCAGGGCGGTCATGCAGCCGATCAAGGTGAACGCCACCAGACCCACGGCGTCGAGCACCAGGAACAACGAGCGCAAATGGCGCATCCAGCGCGCCAGGATCACCGTCAGCATCGCCGCTGCGGTGGTCAGCACCAGGTATTCCGGGTGCTTGACCCAGGTGAGCGGGTAATGACCGAGCAGCACATCGCGCACTGAGCCACCCCCCAACGCGGTGACGCAGGCGATCAGCACCACGCCGAACCAGTCCATGCCACGACGCCCGGCAGACAAGGCACCGGTCATCGCTTCAGCAGTGATGGCGATCAGATAAAGCATCAGCAACATGATGGCGGTCCTTGCAGGAAGGCGCGCAGTCTAGCCATTTCGGGCAGGCACCAAAAGAGGGCAGCTCCGACATGTCCAACACAATCCCAGTGGCGAGGAGATTTGTGGGAGCAAGGCTTGCCCGCGATGATGGCGGTACGGCCCTACAGAAACCGAGTCGCCTGTTTCGCGAGCAAGCTTTGCTCCCACAAGCTTTGCCCCCACTCCCCGCTCGCCACAAGAGCGCCGTGCGCTTCAATCAGAACTTGATGAAATGCTTGCGGTAATGCTGCAACTCGGCGATGGACTCGCGGATGTCGTCCAGGGCCAGGTGGCTACCACCCTTCTGGAAGCTGTCACGCACCTCTGGAGCCCAGCGGGCGGCCAGTTCCTTGAGGGTGGAGACGTCCAGGTTGCGGTAGTGGAAGTAGCTTTCCAGGGATTTCATGTGGGTATAGAGGAAGCGCCGATCCTGGCAGATGCTGTTGCCGCAGATCGGTGACTTGCCCTTTGGCACCCACTGCTCCAGGAAGGCGATGGTCTGGGCTTCGGCCTCAGCCATGCTGATTTTGCTCTCGCGCACCCGCTGGGTCAGCCCGGAGCCGCCGTGCTGGCGGGTGTTCCATTCGTCCATGCCGGCCAGGATTTCGTCGCTGTGATGGATCGCGATCACTGGGCCTTCGGCCAGGGTGTTGAGGTCACTGTCGGTGACGATGGTGGCCATTTCGATGATGACGTCGGTGTCCGGGTTCAGACCGGTCATTTCCAGGTCGATCCAGATCAGGTTCTGCGGGTTTTGCATGGGGGAGCTCCTCGGCGTAGCTGCGCAGTTTAGCTTAGGCTTTGAACGAAAAGTGCCTGCGCGACGATCATGCTGCGTTGAAAACAGACTCGGAATGCTCATTGGCAACCAGTCAACTCCGCTTCCTCGCCTGTTTTCGCCTTGCCTGATCGCCGCTCGGCGACTTTTCGTTCAAACCCGAGGCGGGCCCTTGGGCGTGCTAAACTCGCCGCCGTTTTACCTAATCGCTGCATTCTTCATACGGAACACCCATGGCCAAACGCCAACTCAATCGTCGTCAAAACTGGCGCATCGAAAAGATCCAGGGCGAGCGCGCCGCCCGCGCCGCCAAACGCGAATCCAGCGCGGTGCAAGCGCTGGAGGGCGGCGACCTGGGCCCTGAACAGACAGGCCTGGTGATCGCGCACTTCGGTGTACAGGTCGAGGTCGAGGCCCGTGAAGGCGAATTGGCCGGCCAGGTATTCCGCTGCCATCTGCGAGCCAACCTGCCGGCCCTGGTCACCGGCGACCAAGTGGTCTGGCGTGCCGGCAACCAAGGCATCGGCGTGATCGTGGCACAACTGCCGCGCCACACCGAGCTGTGCCGCCCGGACAGCCGAGGCCAGCTCAAGCCGGTAGCGGCCAACGTCGACATGATCGTCATCGTCTTCGCCCCGCTGCCCGAGCCCCACGCCAACCTGATCGACCGTTATCTGGTGGCAGCCGAACACGCCGGGATCCGCCCATTGTTGCTGCTCAACAAATTCGACCTGATCGACGAGCACAACGCCCCGGCGCTGAACGCCTTGCTCTCGGTCTATCGGCAATTGGGCTACCCGGTGCTAGAGGTTTCGGCTCACCACGGCGACGGCATGGAGAAATTGCAGGAACAACTGGACGGACGCATCAGCGTATTCGTCGGCCAGTCTGGTGTCGGCAAGTCGTCGCTGGTCAACAGCCTGCTGCCGGAAGTCGAGACTCGCGTCGGGCCGTTGTCCGAGCTGTCCGGCCAGGGCACTCACACCACCACCACTGCGCGGTTGTTCCACTTCCCCGGCGGCGGTGAACTGATCGACTCGCCGGGCATCCGCGAATTTGGCCTGGGCCATGTCAGCCGAGCCGATGTGGAGGCGGGGTTCATTGAGTTCAACGACCTGATCGGCACCTGCCGCTTCCGCGACTGCAAGCACGACCGCGAACCCGGTTGCGCCCTGCTCAAGGCGCTGGAAGACGGTCGTGTGCAACAGCAACGGATGAACAGCTACCGCTCGATCATCGCCAGCTTGCCGGAAAGCAGTTACTGACCTGAAAGAAAGGTAAGCCGGACACAGTTGTGGCGAGGGGATTTATCCCCGCTGGGGCGCGAAGCGCCCCCCCTTTTTATTCAACCCCGAATATCAGATGAAAAAAAGAGGGGCTGCTTCGCAGCCCAACGGGGATAAATCCCCTCGCCACAGGTTTGCGCTCGCCAGTCAGGTCACTGCGCAGGCGGCTCCGCCGGTTTCGGCGCGAGATCATCGAACAGGTTCAGACGCTCGCGCACCTCATGGGCCGGAACAGGCTGCTGGTCCGCCGGCAATGCGTTGGGATCAGCCGCCGCACCTGGCGTTGCCGGCACTTCACCTGGCGCGCCATCGCCTTGGGCCGGGTCCGGCGCCGGATCATCAGTTTGCGAACCTTCGATGGCTTTCTGGGCCTTTTTGGTCAATACCACGATATCGATACGCCGGTTGACCGGGTTGAACGGGTCTTTGCGATCGAACAGTGCCGAGGAGGCATAACCGACCACCCGCGCCACCTGCTCGTCCGGATAACTGCCGGCCACCAGGGCCCGACGCGCCGCGTTGGCGCGATTGGCGGAAAGCTCCCAGTTACCGAAATCGCCCTTGCCGATGAAGGGCTTGGCATCGGTATGACCACTGATGCTGATCTTGTTCGGCACCGCTTTGATGGTGTCGGCCATGGCCAGCAGAATATCTTCGAAGTAAGGTTTCAGGCGCGCGCTGCCAGAGTCGAACATCGGACGGTTCTCGGCGTCCATGATCTGGATACGCAAGCCGTTGGGGGTGATTTCGAACAGGATCTGGTCCTTGAACTTCTGTAGTTCAGGGTTCTCTTCGACTTTGTTCTGCAACTCTTGCAGCAACAACTCCAGACGCTCGCGCTCGACCTCCTCGGCCATGCCTTCGGCCTGATCGGCGTCCACCTTGATCTGGTCGGGCTGGGGCTGGGACTCGACTTCAGGGTTGAGGGTATTTTCCGGCGCAAGGGTCGGCGAACCGCCGAGGTCGATAATGTAGGGCGTGCCGCTTTCGGAAAAACCCACCGGATCCTTGAAGTAACCGGCAATGGCGATTTTCTGCTCCGGGGTGGCGGTGGATAGCAGCCACAGCACCAGGAAGAACGCCATCATCGCCGTCGCGAAGTCGGCGAAGGCGATTTTCCAGGAGCCTCCGTGATGCCCGGCAGCTAAGCGCCTGACGCGCTTGATAATGATCGGCTGGTTATTCTCCATGACTTAACGACCGCGAACCGCTTGTTCTAACTCGGCGAAGCTTGGACGGTGCGCCGGGTACAGGACCTTGCGACCGAACTCCACAGCAAGCGATGGCGGCATGCCCGACGCCGAGGCCACGAGCGAGGCCTTGATGGCTTCGTAGACGTTGAGTTCTTCTTTGGCGTCATGGGCCAGGGAATGGGCCAGCGGGCCGAAGAAACCGTACGCGGCGAGAATACCGAAGAACGTACCTACCAGTGCCGCACCGACGTGCAAGCCGATGGATGCCTGGTCGCCTTCCCCCAGGGAAGCCATGGTGACGACAATCCCCAATACCGCCGCGACGATACCGAAACCGGGCATGGCGTCGGCGATACCGTTGACGGCGTGAGACGGGTGCTCCAGGTCTTCCTTGAGGCTGTACAGTTCCATGTCGAACAGGCCTTCGAGCTCATGGGGAGCCATGTTGCCGGACGACATGATGCGCAGGTAGTCACAGACGAACGCCGTCATGCGATCGTCCTTGAGCACGGAGGGGTACTTGGCGAAGATCGGGCTGGACGCCGCGTCTTCGATATCCCCTTCGATCGCCATCATGCCTTCGCGGCGGCTCTTGTTGAGGATCTCGTAGATCAGCCCCAGCACCTCAAGGTAGAAGGTGTGGCTGAAACGCGAGCCGAACATGCTCAAGGATTTCTTGAGCACGTGCAGCGTCATGTAGCCGGGGTTGGCCTGCAAAAATGCGCCAAGGGCCGCACCGCCGATGATCAGCACCTCAAAGGGCTGGACCAGGGCGGCAATCTTGCCATGGGAAAGCACGTATCCGCCCAGAACGCTCGCGAACACGACAATGATGCCGATAATTTTAGCCATAGATAGAAAGTACTTATTTAAGTCGGGTTCAAGGTCATATTCGGAAGCTGAAAAATCTCTTCTTCTACTTATCGGCAAAACTGCGCCAGACTATAGCCAGTTCAGGCGAAAAGCCAATTTGCCCCGTTCCGGGCGTAGATACTTCCTATGATGATCGCGTCCAGCCATGGCTAACGAAACGAAGGTTCCAACTCCACGACCGACCACGCTCGAAGGCTGGGTAAAGCTGCTCGAGGGCGTCCATCTGCCGGTGCCCCAGGCCAGTCATGACCTGGTCTGCAAAGCCATTGCCGACAGCCGCCGGTCCCTGCGTGACATCGCCGAGCTGATCCAGGACAGCCCCGCCCTGGCGCTAAGCGTCATCCGTGAAGCCAACCATCACACCCATGGCAACTTCGCGGAACCGGCAGAAAACCTCGAAGTGGCCATCAACCGCCTCGGCCTCAAGCGCACCGAAGAGTTGCTCGCGCGCCTACCCTCGTTGCCAGAGCAGCAAATACCTGTCGCCCTGCGCCAGCTGCAACTGATCAGCCAGCACGCAACGCAACAGGCCAATGGTTTTTTTGCCAGCCGCCTGGCGCGGCTGTGGCAAGACATCCACTGGGGCAGCCTGTTGTTTCTGTCCCCGCTCTGGCCGCTGGCCCTGACTCATCCAGGATTGCTGGGGGAGTGGGAGTTGCGGGTTGTCCACAAAGGCCAGTCAGCGAGCAAGGTGGAGCGCGAACTGTTCGGCGTCGGCCTGCTGAAAATCTGCCTGGCACTGGTGGAGGCCTGGCGCCTGCCGGTCTGGGTGGCGCAGGGCTATCGCCTGCTGCTCAACGAACGTCGCGAACTGGTGCAAGTACTGCGTATAGCCCGCGATAGCGAACACCCACTGCGCCAGCAGAATCGCCTGGACGATGACCCGACCCTGCGGCGCTGGCTCAATCAGCCGGCCAACACTGTGTTGCTGGCCAATGGCCTGGCACTTTCAGCACAACAGGCGTGGGATGGCCCTCACAGTACCCGCTGGCAATATCTCACTAGTTTGTATCTGCAAATGTCCATGGATGACGTCCAGCAGCAATTGCACCAGCAAGCCGTCAACAGCGCCCGTCATAACACCCTGTCAGGCCTCTGGCATCCGGCCGTGGCGTTGATCTGGCCCCGGGGCAGCCGGCGCGTCCACCCGGGGCTGCTGCCAGCTGCCCCGCCCAGCGCCGAAGACCTGACCCAGTGGCGCAAGCAATGCGCCGAACTGCTGGTAGAACCGAGCCCGTTCAGCAACGCCATGCACCTGACCACATTGGCCCGGGATGCACTGGTGGCATGCGGCATGCGCAGGGTGATGATTCTGATGGCCGACCGCAGCCAGACCAGCCTGCGCGTGCATCAGATCGCCGGCCTGCCCAAAGAAGCGGCGGCCATGAGTTTTTCCATCAGCCAAAGCAAGGTGTTGCAACGGTTGCAGGCCCAACAGGCCCAGGTGCGCCTGAACCCGGACAACAACGCCCAGTTTTCGGCATTGCTGCCGCCGGGCCTGCGCAGCCTGTTCCGCGGCGAACACCTGCTGCTTCGCTCACTGACCTGCAACGGCCGGGTGATCATGCTGGTGGCGGTGGACCAGGGCGGCGGGCCGTTCTCGGACGTGACGGTGCAGGCCTTCGGCAAAACCGTGCAGTGTATCGAACGCGCCTTGCACAGCTTTACCAACCGCGGTCGCTGATCTTGATACAATCCTTTCCCTTTGCGCCTCTGGAGACCTCACATGCCTGACTTCTCTGGCTTGCCGCTGGTGATCGAGCCGAGCGACCTGCTCTCGCGCCTCGACGCCCGCGAACTGATTCTGGTGGACCTGACCAGCGCAGCCCGCTATAGCACCGGGCACATCCCTGGCGCACGTTTTGTCGACCCCAAGCGCACCCAACTGGGCCAGCCCCCGGCGCCGGGCCTGTTGCCGGCAAAAGCCGATCTTGAGGCACTGTTCGGTGAACTCGGGCATAACCCGGATGCGGTCTACGTGGTCTATGACGATGAAGGTGGTGGCTGGGCCGGACGTTTTATCTGGCTGCTGGATGTGATCGGCCATTCGAACTACCACTACCTCGACGGCGGCTTGCTGTCGTGGCTGGACGAGGGCCTGCCGGTCTCCACTGAAGTGCCGGCGCCCGGCGCAGGCCCGGTGAGCCTGACCCTGCATGATGAACCCACCGCCACCCGCGAATACCTGCAAAGCCGCCTCGGTGCCGCTGACCTGGCGATCTGGGACGCACGCGGACCGCTGGAATATTCCGGCGAGAAAGTCGTAGCGGCCCGAGGCGGGCATATTCCCGGCGCGATCAACTTCGAATGGACCGCCGGCATGGATCAGGCGCGCAACCTGCGCATCCGCAACGACATGCCGCAGATCCTCGAACAGTTGGGCATCACGCCTGACAAAGAAATCATCACCCACTGCCAGACCCACCACCGCTCTGGCTTCACCTATCTGGTGGCCAAGGCACTCGGTTATCCGCGAGTCAAAGGCTATGCCGGTTCCTGGGGCGAATGGGGCAACCACCCCGACACCCCCATCGAGCTCTGAAGGTTCCTAAGGACAGTTAATGAAAAACCGTTTGTTCATCCTCAGCCAATACCTGCTCCCTCACCACCTGCTGTCTCGCCTGGCCGGCTGCATTGCCGAATGCCGCGTGCGCTGGTTCAAGAATGCCTTCACCCAGTGGTTCGCCAAACGTTATCAGGTGGACATGTCCCAGGCGCTGGTCGAAGACCTCACCGCCTACGAGCATTTCAATGCGTTCTTCACTCGAGCGCTGAAAGAAGGCGCCCGCCCACTGGACCAAACGCCAGGTGCGGTCCTCAGCCCCGCGGACGGTTCCGTCAGCCAACTCGGCCCGATTGAGCACGGACGGGTATTCCAGGCCAAGGGCCACAGCTTCAGTGTGCTGGAACTGCTGGGCGGCGACGCGGCCAACGCAGCGCCGTTCATGGGCGGTGATTTCGCCACCATCTACCTGTCACCCAAGGACTACCACCGCGTGCACATGCCGCTGGCCGGCACCCTGCGGGAAATGGTCTACATTCCGGGACGAATTTTCTCGGTGAACCAGACCACCGCCGAAAACGTTCCGGAGCTGTTCGCCCGTAACGAGCGCGTGGCGTGCATTTTCGACACCGAGCGCGGCCCCATGGCCGTGGTGCTGGTGGGCGCGATGATCGTTGCCTCCATCGAAACCGTCTGGGCCGGGCTGGTGACTCCGCCCAAGCGCGAGCTGAAAACTTTCCGTTACGACGAAACCGCCCGCGCGCCGATCCATCTGGAGAAAGGTGCCGAACTGGGCCGCTTCAAACTGGGATCGACCGCCATCGTGCTGTTCGGCCCGGATCAGGTGAAATGGGTCGAAGACCTGGTGGCAGGTTCGCCTGTGCAGATGGGCCAGGGATTGGCATTGCCTCAGCTTGATTGACGGCTCGACTGGATGGAGCCGCCATCTCGCGAGCGAGACGTTCAATGCTCCGAATTATCTGACGAAGCTATTATCTATTACCCCTGGAAAACAGGCATGAAGAGTTCGGCTGTTCTAAGATACACATTGTTCATTTTAACGATCGGATTCACTGCACACCTAACTGGGTTACTTTTCATCGTTGACGGGAGCACTTACACGACCATATCCAATCTTGGTCTTTTCCTGCCTGCTTTGATTTTATGTATTGGCGACACAGACCTGCGCAGAAGCCTTATCCAAAAACGGTATCGACCCGTTCTGCTACTGCTTGTCTTTTCTATACTCATGGCCTTGCTAAACCCCCACGCAACGACGTCCGCTTTCATACAGTTCAAAACCGTGTTGTATATTGCCCTGTACCTGGGCACGATTCATATATTGAACAGGGAGGGGCTACTTGAAAAATGTCTCACCCTTACCTTTGTAGTGGCGGGACTCTTTGCCATTGCGGGCTTGCTGATCCACTCGATGCAACACGGACAGAACATCCTGTTCAGTGGCAAGCGGTTATTCAGCTTGGGGTATGGCGATTACGCAAATTTCAAGAACCCTATCATTGCCGCTCTATATTTTGGCTTTTTTGGTATCTACGGTTTTCACCTACTGCTGACCAAAACCTTCGGTTTGTGGTCCAGGGTTTTATTCTCGGTATGCGTACTGGGCTTATCGATGTATCTGTTTAGCACCCTCTCCAGGGCTGTCTGGCTTGGATACGGCATGGCCGCCTGTACTACCATTCTTTTCCATCATAATTCCAGATCAAGGAAATGGCTGTACCTGGCAGGTATGGTTTTTCTCGTTCTGGCGGCATGGTTGTGGCCCATACTGGTTCAGCAGCAAAGCCGTGGCTTCAGCCTGCGGGACGATATATGGGCCGGTTGGCTGAACCGCTTTGGAGATTTCTGGATATTCGGCGCGGGAGCAGGTCGTGATTTTGACTTCTGCATTGCCGGGACAGCCTGCTTCAACCAGGCACACAACTTGCTCCTTCAGTTTTTTTATGAATTTGGGGTCATAGGTGCTGCGCTGATGCTTCTAACCATTTTTTACGCCTTCAAATACTCTCTGGACAAGAGCGCCTGGAAGCTTCCCATGGGCTCGATTGGTCTGCCTCTACTCTTATTTGGTATTACCGCCGCCCTGTTTGACTATCACACCGTATTCAACAGACCGGGTGTTTATTGGATTGTCTTCTGGTTGCCTATCGGAATAGTTCTCTCCCAAACGACCCTTCCTAATGTCCCGCACAAAGAGACGGCTCATGCTCATTGATATTTTTCGGTCAGCCAAGCGCTACTGGCACATCGAAATTCTGGGCGGCCTGGATAAACCGTTCAGATGGAGGCGGCTTTTCCAGAAGTGCCAGAGGATCAATAGATACCGTTATTTATTCTGGTTTCGCCTCGGCTATGCCATGCATCAGCAAGACAGTAAATTCTGGAAACGACGTGGCAAACTGCTCAACGAACGAATAAGCCGCCAATTCAATGTCGAGATCATGCTGGGGGCCAGTATCGGGGAAGGACTTTGGATTGCACATCCGAACGGAATAGTCATTACGTCCCATGCCGTTATCGGGAAAGACTTCAGGATCTGGCAAAACTGCACACTTGGTATCAAGGGACAAAGCGAATCCGCAACCTTGCGCATTGGTGACGGAGTGAGGGTACACGCACACGCCTGCATTATTTCTGACGATCTGGTGCTGGGCGACAATGTCATTATTGGCGCCGGTGCTTTCGTCAACAAGAGCGTCCCGTCCGACCACATGTACATCACCAGGAGCGTAGGCGAAATAAAGCGATACGATCCTCAATCAATGGGCCGCCTGCAAAAACGGACGAAAAAGCGGGAGGAATAGGCGCTACCGCCCTTCGATTGCACCTATGGCAAATGAGCGATAAGTGGCGCCGCCCGAGCAAGACAATGAGCGTCGATAACACACGTTCTTTCGCCCACAGCTGCTAGAGTTGGAAACATCCCCTTCATTTCCCGCCGGAGCCCATCCACGGCATGAATGAGACCAGCCCTCTCCAGTTATCGCGCGTTCTGACACCGACACAGTCGCGCCTGTCGTTCTGCGACGCAACGCCGCGGGACCTCAAGCGCTGGATCGCCAACCTGCCCAAGGCCAACATCGGCGAAACCGCACGTCTGTTGTACCAGGCCCTTGGTGAACTCAACCAGTTGCTCACGCCCAGCGATAATCGCCTGCAACTGCTCGAATTGCTGCGGCCCGAGGTGTATTACGTCTGCAAACACCTGGAGCGGCATTTTCTGCAACAGGCCATCGTCCTGGATGAGCGCTCGCGCAAAATCGTCAACCTTTGCCAGGCCCTGCAAACCCAATTGGCCATGGGTTACAAACAGATCGTCGCGCGTATTTCGCCGAAATACACCAAAGACCGCGCCCGCCTGCTGAGCACCGCGCTGCAACGCGCGATGCATGCCCTGGACGGCACGCTGCTGCGTGTCAGCCAGTTGTATAGCCCGGTACCTGAAGGACTGTGGCTTGATTTGCATCAGCTATATCGAATCGCCTGCCACCATCGACTGCAATACCTCAGCGTCAGCGATGAACTGGCCAGCCAGGTTCACCAACTGAGTGCCGAGCAAACCTACGTCGTCGCCCTGCTGCTGGGCGCCTCACGCAGCAATCAACTGCGCCAGGGCCAGATTGCGCGGCTCGCCGAGGCGCTGGAATCCTGGAGTCAGAGGGCCACGCTGGACCCGGCAGTCACCGCCACGAGCCTGTTCGCCGTCTCACCGCAGTTGGATGTCGGGCCGCGCTATCGCTCCAAGTTCAGGGCCGAGCAACAATCAAGCTTGCTGGGGTTCGATCCGCAGCCGCTGGTGCGTGCCATTGCCACTCACCTGGAACAACCTGCCGATCACACCCTGCCAGTGCCTGGCGCAATGAGCGCCGACACCTTGCATCACCTGCAAGCCGCCTGGGGCGAAGCGGTCGAACGCAGCTTCCAGCGCACAGAGGGCAACGGTACGCTGACGCTCTGCGTGGGCATGAGTGCATTGCACTATTACCTCGGTGGCGAACGCTCTTTCAGCGAAATCCTGAAGGACTCCGCAACGCGCAAGGCCCGGTTCGAAGCCTCACCGAGCAAGACCAACGACACCTGGAGCCAGGCCTTCGACGCCGCTCCGACCGGTGACATTGATCTGTTGCCCTATGAAGAAATCGAGTACCCGGTCAATCCGGCCGATGACGACAGTGCCAGCTCCGACAACCGGCATCACTTTGCGACCTACGACCTGCCCATCATCAACCACAGCCCAGGAGGTTACTGCCTCGGCTGGCCGAAAGAGGTACCCGAGCAACTGCAGGCCGGGGAAATGGTCGGCATTCGCGACACCAACGATCAGGCCTGGAGCATCGCCGTGGTGCGCTGGATCAGGCAGGTGCGCAGTGGCGCCATGCAAATGGGCATCGAACTGGTCGCCCCCCATGCCCAGCCTTGCGGGTTGCAACTGGTGCGAGAGAAGGATGAGCATGGCCACTACCTGCGAGGGTTGTTGCTGCCCGAGATCAGCGCCATTGACCTGCCGCCCACCATGATTGCTCCCCGCCTGCCGTTCCAGGAAGGCCAGCAGGTGCTGATCAATACCAACGGCCAGGAACGCCGCGCCAGCCTGGACCGACGGGTGACCAGCACGCACAGCTTCAACCAGTTTGCTTATCGCCAGGAAGACTCAACCGCCGCCGAGGATGGCAGCGAGCAAGAAGGGAATTTTGATTCGTTGTGGAAGTCGCTGTAGGAGCTGCCGAGCGAAGCGAGGCTGCGATCTTTCCAAGACCCATTGAGCCTCCAGCGAAAGATCAAGATCAAGATCAAAAGATCGCAGCCTTCGGCAGCTCCTACACAGGTAAGTGTCGGCCTTAAAGCTGCCCGTCACGATCCCTGAAGCCCAGCAGATACAACACCCCATCCAACCCCAAGGTAGAGATCGCCTGCCGGGCCGACTGCTTGACCAACGGCTTGGCCCGGAACGCCACGCCCAGGCCCGCGATCGCCAGCATAGGCAAGTCGTTGGCACCGTCGCCCACGGCAATGGTCTGCTCCAGGCGCAAGCCTTCCTTCTCGGCCAGTTCGCGCAATAGATCCGCCTTGCGCCGGGCATCGACGATCGGTTCGACGGCCACGCCAGTGACCTTGCCATCCACTACTTCCAGTTCATTGGCGAACACGTAGTCGATGCCGAGTTTGGCCTGCAATTGCTTGGCGAAGTAAGTGAAACCACCGGACAGGATCGCGGTTTTGTAGCCCAAACGCTTGAGTTCGGCGAACAGGGTTTCGGCGCCTTCGGTCAGGCGCAGCGAAGCTCCAATGGAGTCCAGCACGCTGACGTCCAGCCCCTTGAGCAGCGCCAGGCGCTCCTTGAAGCTGGCGCGAAAATCCAGCTCGCCGGCCATGGCTCGCTCAGTGATGGCCGACACCTTATCACCCACGCCGGCCGCCTTGGCCAGCTCATCAATGACCTCGGCTTCGATCAGCGTCGAATCCATGTCGAACACGGCCAGACGGCGGTTACGCCGAAACAGTGAGTCTTCCTGGAACGCGATGTCGACGTTCAGCTCCTGGGCCACGCTGAGGAATTCGGCACGCAGCGCCTGGGGATCGGCCGGCTCACCGCGCACGGAGAACTCGATGCAGCCCTTGCCCTGGTCATCCGGCGTATCCAGCGGCATGCGCCCGGACAACCGATCGATGTGGTCGATATTCAGGTCGTATTTGGCAGTGATCGAACTGACCCGCTGCAATTGCTCGGCGGTGACCTTGCGGGTCAACAGGGTCACGATGTGGCGAGTCTTGCCCTGGCCGCTCACCCAGTGCTGGTAATCGGCTTCGGACACCGGGGTGAAACGCACCTGCTGGTCGAGCTTGTAGGCGGTGAACAGGATGTCCTTGAGCACCGACTTGCTCTGTTCGGCGTCGGGGATTTCAACCAGGATGCCGAACGACAATGTGTCGTGAATCACCGCCTGACCAATGTCGAGAATGTTCACACCACCCTGGGCCAGAACGCCGGTAATGGCCGCAGTCAGACCCGGACGGTCACTGCCAGTGATGTTTATCAGGACGATTTCGCGCAAGGCGCACCCCCGCAGGTGGAAAAAAACCGCATTCTACCCACTTTCAGTGACCATCGGGCACCGTCGGTGCTTTGCCGGTCATGGGGCTGTCGCTATACTGCGCGTCAATTTCACGGACAAAGAGCCGAGCTCAGTGAACCGGCCCACGCCAGTCAAAACCGACAATTTCTTTCTGCTGATCTTCCGTGCACTGCGCCACCGTCGCGTGCCGATTGCATTACGCATTGCCAGCCATAATGTGATCCTGGTCGCCCTGGCCCTGGTGATCTATGCCTGCGTGATGGGCCTGCAGTTCAAGCAGGCAATGCACGAGCAGGCTGATGCCCTGGGCGAGAGCCTGACCACGCAGACCGCCACCTCCGCCACCGAGCTACTGGTGTCCAACGACATCCTCAGCCTCAACGTGCTGCTCAACAACCTCACCAAGAACAAACTGGTGGCGCACGCCGCCATCTATAGCGTGGACAACCGCATCCTCGCCGAAGCCGGCCAGCGCCCCAAGCCGGGCCTGCTGGGCGAATCCGGCGGCATGTACCAAAGCAAGATCACCTTCCAAGACGTGACCGCCGGGCAACTGCGCATCAGCCTGGACATGGACCAGTTCCAGCAACCGATGACCATCAGCCTGCAAAGCATGGGCATCCTCAGCGCGATATTGCTGGCGCTGGCACTGGCACTGAGTCTGCGCCTGGGACGACACATTTCTACGCCGCTGCTGCAATTGCGTGTCTGGTTGCGGGATATCGACGAACACACCCCAGCCACCCAGCGTCAAGACGAAATAGGCGATCTGGCCCGGCAACTGCACGCCAGCTTCGCGCCGGAACCTGAGCCCGTGCCAGAGCCTGAGGACATCGACTACATTGACGACGACGAAGCCGAGCCCGGTTTCGAAGTGCGTAACCTGCGTGACCCGGACTTCGACGAAAGCCAACCTGTCCCCGCTTCCAAACCCGCTCTACGCCGCGTGGTACGCACGGTGGAGGACGATGAAGACGACGATGCTTTCGCCGATCTGCGTGACGATTCAATTGCCGATGAGCCGCAATCGGTCGCCAGACCTGTCGCCTCGGACCTGCCACAACACAGCGCCGTACTCGCCGTGCAACTAGGCGCCCAGGACCAACTGCGCCGCCTGCCCCAGGCACGCCTGAAGGAACTGCTTGAGCGCTACCGCGACTGCCTCGACCAGGCTGCATCGCTTTATCAGGGCCAATTGCACACCCTGAACGATGGCAGCACGCTGATGCTGTTCCACACCGAAGACAGCGGTGATGACTACCTTACCAATGCCATTTGCTGCGGCGAGTTGCTCCGAGCCCTCGGCCACCAGTTGCAGATCGAAGTCGCCGACAGCGGCATCACCCTGCAATTGCAATTGGGCCTGACCTTGGGCGACGGGCTGTTCGGCCTGAGCCAGATCGACCTGCTGCTGACCGAAACCGCCCAGGACGCTCTAGCCTTGTCGCAGCACAGCCGCAACCTGCTGCTGGTGGAGCGCAAGATCAACGACGACGCCCTGATCCGCCAGCGCGCCCGCATCCGCCCAATCGCCAGCCCGGAAGGCGCATGCTGCGTCGAGAGGCTGATGGAGCCTTATCCGTCGATGCTGGAGCGACAACTGGCGCGGATGCATGAGCGCCAGGCTTGAGCCTCAGCACCTGAAATGACGAAGCCCGCAGATGAGTGATTGTCTGCGGGCTTTTTTGTGGCCTTCGTCTACCTCATCGCGAGCAGGCTCTCTCCCACACTGGATCTGTGGCTAGCAGAGGTCCCTGTGGGAGCGAGCCTGCTCGCGATGAGGCCGGCATAGACACCCGAGACTGCAACCCACAGAAACAACAAAGCCCGCATCAACGCGGGCTTTGTTTTGCATCCAGTTCAACCATCAGAACCTGAACACTTCCATGTCCGTACGGATCGGCAAGGCCATAGGAATCTTGTCCTTTTCCTTCTCGACCTTCTTGGTCGCCGCCGGAGCGGACTTGCGCGGGACTTCTGCAATGGGAGTCTGGTTGGCCAAGGGCTTGAGCGCCGTGGACAGTTGTTCGGCCAGGCGCTGCAGCAGCACGCCCTGAGCCTGGACCTGCGCAGCGGTACCGCCGGCATGTTGCTCTTGCAGATGAACGATACGGTTCTCGCGAACCTTACCGCGACGGTCAATCAGCCGCCATTGGGCGTCCAGCACTGCCGGTTGCGATGCGCCCGAATCCAGGCGGGTAATCGACAGCAACACCTGAACATCCGGGGTAAAGCCCTGGTTGGCCGGCGCCAGTACCACACGCTGGCTGTCCAGGTGCCCGGCGACCTGACGCAGCAACAACTGGTCAATGTCCGAGGACAGGCTACCGGCCCAACGGCCATCGGTGGCGGCCTGCAGGCTGCCGTCCGGTTGGCGTTGCAATAGGGTTTCGCGTTGCAGGTAATCGGCAATCAATACCGGGCCCAGTAATACCGCCATACCTGCGCTTTGCGCAGGCTGGGCCGGGTTTCCGCTGTCGAGTTGATACAGCGATACTGGCTGATTGACGCTGCAGCCCGCCAGGCCAAGCAGGCCGGCGAGCCACAAAATAGGAAGGCGCAGAGCAGTCATCGTCCCGTCCAGGTGGCGGCCACAAGGCTTACCACAGTGAAAAAATACTCGGTCAATATGAAGAACGCTCGGCCACGCCGGCGCTTGAAAGGGCCTATCATCCGTGAATATGCGCTCCGACTCCAGCGCGAAAGCGTCGATCTGCGGCTTTTAATCGCAGACCGAGCGCTCTAGCACGCTTAATTGAGGTTTTCGACGAGCAGTGCATCGACCCGTTGAAACCCTCTCGGAAGCTTGTTGCCCCGCCGACCGCGTTCACCTTTGTAGTGTTCAAGATCGTCCGCCTTCAACGAAAGCGTACGCTTTCCAGCCTGCAGCACAAGCGTGGCGCCTTCCGGTAACACTGCAATATCCGTGACATATTCCTCACGACTTGCCACCCGTTCGCCGGAAATACCGATGATCTTGTTGCCCTTACCTTTACCCAACTGCGGCAAGTCACTGATTTTGAAGACCAGCAATCGTCCTTCGGTCGTCACCGAAGCCAGCCAGTTGTTCTCGCGATCGGATACAGGTCGCGGCGCTATGACCTTGGCGTTGTTTGGCAAGCTCAACAACGCCTTGCCCGCCTTGTTCTTGGCTTGCAGGTCCTCACCCTTGACGACAAACCCGTAGCCGGCGTCCGACGCAATAACGTACAGCCCGTCATCATCAGGCATCAGCACGCATTCAAAAGTTGCACCCGGTGGTGGAGTTAATCGACCGGTCAGTGGCTCGCCCTGGCCGCGAGCCGATGGCAGGGTATGCGCCGGCACCGAATAACTGCGCCCAGTGGAATCGACGAACACCGCAAATTGGTTGGAACGCCCGGCCGCCAGGGCCTTGAAACCATCCCCAGCCTTGTAGGAAAGCCCCGTCGCGTCAATATCATGACCTTTGGCGGAGCGCACCCAACCTTTTTCTGACAGCACGACAGTCACTTTCTCGTTCGGCAACAGATCATGTTCGCTCAGCGCCTTGGCTTCGGCGCGCTCGACGATGGGCGAACGACGGTCGTCGCCGTAGGTTTCAGCATCCTTGAGCAGTTCGGTGCGCACCAGTTTTTTGAGCTTGGCTTCGCTGCCCAACAAAGCTTGCAGCTTGGCCTGCTCCTTGAGCAATTCATCCTGCTCGGCCCGCAGCTTCATTTCCTCCAGTCGCGCCAACTGCCGCAGACGGGTATCGAGGATGTAATCGGCCTGGGTTTCGCTCAAGTCAAAACGCGCAATCAGGCTGGCCTTGGGGTGCTCCTCGGTACGGATGATGTGGATCACTTCATCCAGGTTGAGGTAGGCAATCAGCAAACCGTCCAACAGGTGCAGGCGACGCTCGACCTTGTCCAGGCGAAATTGCAGGCGCCGACGCACGGTCCTTACGCGAAACTCCAGCCATTCCACCAGCAGTGCCCGCAGGTTTTTCAGCTGCGGCTTGCCGTCCAGGCCGATGATATTGATGTTGACCCTGTAGCTGGACTCAAGATCGGTACTGGCGAACAGGTGCTGCATCAGCGCGTCATGATCAACCCGGTTGTTGACCGGAATGATCACGATCCGGCAGGGGTTTTCATGGTCGGACTCATCGCGCAGGTCAGCGACTTGCGGTGCTTTTGACGGTTTTGCCTGCATCATCGCGGCGATTTGCTCCAACACCTTCGCCCCGGAAACCTGATGTGGCAATGCGGTCACGATGATATCGCCGTCTTCGATGTGGTACACCGCGCGCATACGCACCGAACCGCGACCGGTTTCGTAGATCTTCAGCAGGTCGGCGCGCGGGGTGATGATTTCCGCTTCGGTCGGGTAGTCCGGCCCCTGGATGTGCTCGCAGAGCTGTTCCACCGTGGCTTTGGGCTCGTCCAGCAGACGCACGCATGCCGTGGCCACTTCCCGCAGGTTGTGGGGCGGCACATCGGTGGCCATGCCGACGGCGATGCCGGTGGTGCCATTGAGCAGGATGTTCGGCAAACGTGCCGGCAATACCAAGGGTTCATCGAGGGTGCCGTCGAAGTTCGGCCCCCAGTCCGCGGTGCCCTGGCCCAACTCGCTGAGCAGCACTTCGGAATAACGCGACAACCGCGCCTCGGTGTAACGCATGGCGGCGAAAGACTTGGGATCGTCCGGCGCCCCCCAGTTACCCTGCCCGTCAACCAGGGTGTAGCGGTAGCTGAACGGCTGGGCCATCAGCACCATGGCCTCGTAGCACGCCGAGTCGCCGTGGGGGTGGAACTTGCCGAGCACGTCACCGACGGTACGCGCCGACTTCTTGTGCTTGGAATCAGCGTCCAGCCCCAGCTCACTCATGGCGTAGATGATCCGCCGTTGAACCGGTTTAAGGCCATCGCCGATGTGCGGCAAGGCACGGTCCATGATCACGTACATGGAGTAGTTGAGGTAGGCACTTTCGGTGAAGTCAGCCAGCGATCGGCGTTCTACGCCGTCCAAGCTGTCTGCAAGAATGTCGCTCATGCGGGCCTCATCAGTTCGTTGTCTGGCGCAGCAGCATGGTGCCGCCGCGCTGGGTAAATTCAAGTTTGTTCAGGGCGCTCATGCCCAGCAGCACTTGCGTGCCGCCCAGGCCTGGCGCCACCAGGGCACGGACATCGCGCAACACGATGTCACCCAATTGCAGCCGGTCGATGCGGGTGCGATAACCCTCGCTCAAACCGTTGGCGGTACTCAACGTCACGCCGAAACCTTTTTCCAGCTTGAGGCGCGCTGCCAGCTCTTGCGGGATCGCCACGTCCGTAGCGCCGGTGTCGAGCATGAAGTCCACCGGCTGGCCATTGATCTGACCGCTGGCGACAAAATGCCCCTGTTTATTGCTGACCAGCTTCACCTCGATAAAACCTTCACCCTTTTGCGAATACACCTCGGTATTGGGGTTTTGCGCACGCTGCTCCCACTGGGCAAAAAACCGCGTTGCCAGGAACAGTGCCGCGCACCAGGCCAGTATCATCAGCACCCGGCCAGCGCGCTTGCCCGGTGGCTGTGGGCTCATGGCTTGGCACTCCAGCCACCGTCCGGCGCGGCAAAGCGCCAGATGATCGGCCGCTGTTCGCCGTCGGCCCGTGCGCCGTCGTTGTTATCCAGGCCAATCCAGGCGCCCTCGGCATCCACCACCAGCGCTTCGGCCAGGCCATAGTTCTGTGAATAACGACGGTTTTCCTGCAACGCCTCGGCGGCGAACGACCAGCAACGCTCTACCTGAGCGCTTTGCGCGTCACGCCGGCAGATCTGATAAGCGTTGCGCTCCAGGGTAAACAGCTTGCCGTCGAACAGTGACAGATCCGCGAAGTCCCGTGATACCGCCTGGGCATTGAGGAACTGCGCCGGCTGCATCTGCTTCCCCGCTTCACTCAGCAACACGCAGTTGCCATCACACTCCCACACCGCTTGCTGACGCTTGATCAGCACCACGCCGCGACGCTCACGCTCAACCCCCAGCCATAGCTGATCGCCGGCCGGATTGATCGCCAAGCCTTCAAACAAAGCATTGAAATGCAGCAACATGCCGCTGGCCCGCGCCTGACGAATCATCGCTGGTGCGATTTTCAACCAGGACGCGGCGCCCGTCGGCGGCACCTGCAACACCGCCGCATGAGATTCACTGACCACGTAGCGATTGCCGGCGCTGTCACAGCTGATGCCTTCGAAGTCCAGCTCACCACCGCGCAGGAACGACGCCGCCCAGGTCCGCGATCTCAAACCCCACGGTAAACCGCTGTCCGGCACCCGCGGCACCTCAATCTCCACCGCTTCTGCCTGCCAGACCGGCGCATCAGAGGACTTGAGGCGGTAGATCCGATCATCGTCGCGATCCGATACCGTCCACATTTCCCCGCCGCACACGGCCAGACCGGACAAATTACCGCCACGCAAGTCTTCGACGGCATGCTCGGACAGCAACTTCAATTGCGGTGCAGGACCTGCGACCACCGCCCCCGCCCACAGCAACAACGCCAGGGCGAAACCGTTGCGCATCAGGCCAGCACCTCGGCCAGATCCCCTTTGGACTCGAGCCAGGACTTGCGATCGCCGGCGCGTTTCTTCGCCAGCAACATGTCCATCATTTCCGAAGTCGCCTCGAAGTCATCCAGGGTCAACTGCACCAAGCGGCGCGTGTTGGGGTCCATGGTGGTTTCGCGCAGTTGCGGCGGGTTCATCTCGCCAAGGCCTTTGAATCGGGTGACCTGCGGTTTGCCGCGTTTCTTTTCGGCCACCAAACGATCAAGAATGCCATCGCGCTCAGCCTCGTCCAGGGCGTAGTAAATCTCTTTGCCCAAGTCGATGCGATACAGCGGCGGCATCGCGACGTAGACGTGACCGGCGTCCACCAGCGGGCGGAAATGCTGGACGAACAAGGCGCACAACAATGTGGCGATGTGCAGACCGTCGGAGTCGGCGTCGGCGAGGATGCAGATCTTGCCGTAACGCAATTGGCTCATGTCCGCGGCGCCCGGATCGACCCCGATGGCCACGGCAATGTTATGCACTTCCTGGCTGGCCAGCACTTCGCTGCCGTCCACTTCCCAGGTGTTGAGAATCTTGCCGCGCAACGGCAGGATCGCCTGGAACTCTTTATCCCGCGCCTGCTTGGCCGAACCGCCGGCGGAATCACCTTCGACCAGGAACAGCTCGGAACGCATCGGATCCTGCCCGGCGCAGTCAGCGAGCTTGCCGGGCAATGCTGGCCCCTGGGTGATGCGCTTGCGCTCGACCTTCTTGCTGGCCTTGAGACGACGCCCGGCGTTGTTGATCGCCAGCTCCGCCAGGGCCAGGCCGGTTTCCGGGTTGGCGTTGAGCCACAGGCTGAACGCGTCCTTGACCACCCCGGAGACAAACGCCGCCGCTTCGCGGGACGACAGCCGCTCCTTGGTCTGGCCGGAAAATTGCGGCTCCTGCATTTTCATCGACAGCACAAAGGCGATGCGCTCCCAGACGTCTTCGGGTGCCAGCTTCACGCCACGGGGCAACAGGTTGCGGAACTCGCAGAACTCGCGCATGGCGTCGAGCAAACCCTGGCGCAAACCATTGACGTGGGTGCCGCCCTGAGCGGTGGGGATCAGGTTGACGTAGCTCTCCTGAACGCTTTCGCCCCCTTCGGGCAACCACAACAGCGCCCAGTCCACCGCTTCCTTGTTACCGGCCAAACTGCCGCAGAACGGCTCATCAGGCAGGCGTTCGAAACCGTTGACCGCGTCCACCAGGTAAGAACGCAGGCCGTCTTCGTAATGCCATTCGACTTTCTCGCCGGTGGCCTTGTCCTCGAAACTGACCAGCAGCCCCGGACACAACACGGCCTTGGCCTTGAGCACATGCTTGAGGCGGCTGACGGAGAATTTCGGCGAATCGAAATACTTGGGGTCCGGCGCAAAATACACGCTGGTCCCGGTGTTGCGCTTGCCGACGGTGCCGACCACTTCCAGTTCGGTGGCCTTGTAGCCGTCGGCGAAGGTCATCTGGTACTCGTTGCCGTCACGCTTGACCCGCACGCGGACCAGGGTCGACAAGGCGTTGACCACGGAAATACCCACCCCGTGCAGACCGCCGGAGAACTGGTAGTTCTTGTTTGAAAACTTGCCGCCCGCGTGGAGCTTGGTGAGGATCAACTCGACGCCCGACACGCCTTCTTCAGCGTGAATATCCACCGGCATACCGCGGCCGTCGTCGCTGACTTCCAGCGAGTGGTCGGCGTGCAGGATCACCTGCACCGAACGGGCGTGCCCGGCCAAGGCTTCATCGACGCTGTTGTCGATGACTTCCTGGGCAAGGTGGTTCGGCCGACTGGTGTCGGTGTACATGCCGGGGCGCTTGCGCACCGGGTCGAGGCCCGAGAGGACTTCGATGGCGTCTGCGTTATAAGAGCTAGCGCTGGGAGTGGCCATGGGGTCTCGTCGTCAGTGTTCAATGAAAAAGGGGCGATGGCTCACAGCGACGTGAAGTCGATCGCCTGGTACAAATCGGCGCCAATGCCGGCAAAACTCAGCAGCGCCGGCAACTGTTGTGCAAACCCTTGGAAACTGTGATCGCCACCGGCCTGGATGCGCAAGGCACAGGCACGGTAATACTGCTGGGCGTGGCGATAATCCAGCGTTTCGTCCCCGGTTTGCAACCATACCTGATACCGCTGCGGATCCTGGGGCGCCGGCACTTCCAGTTCGGCCAGGGCCGTGACGTGGTCGTGGGTCAACTCCCAGGCTTCGTCGGTGTACAAATTCTTCTGCGTGCCCAGGTAGCCGTCGAACATCCGATGCGGGCTGACGGCAGGGTTGATCAACAGGGCCTTGAGGCCGTGGCGCTCGGCCAAGTGAGTCGCATAGTAGCCGCCGAGCGAGCTGCCGACCAGCAGCGGGCGCCCCAGTTCTGTAATCGCCTGTTCCAGCTGACCGATGGCTTGGCGGGGGTGGTGATGCAAGGCGGGCACCTGCAACTGGTCGCTCAGGCCCAGGCGTGCCATTACCTCGATCAACTGACTGGCCTTGGTCGACGCTGGGGCGCTGTTGAAGCCATGGATATAAAGGATCGAACCCGACATTGCCGACTCCCTGGGTGTTGGGCAAAGGCCGGAGTTTACAGGGAGATTGCGGTGATTGGGGGGGATTTGCCCGTGTTGTCGCCTCCTATGACCCGTCGATCAATGCACCTGTGGGAGTACAGCTTGCTCGCGAGGCGGCCTTATAGCCGACCTGTTTCTCACGGTTGTACTTCGATCAAACTGTGGGAGCGAGCCTGCTCGCGATGGCGGTCTGATTGAGTACATATCCATTGCTGCGGTAACGGCCGCTTATGGTTCCGCTCTTACAGCGGCTCACTTTTGAAGCGCAAAAGTAAGCAAAACGCTTTTGCCCCACCACTCGGTGCCTCGCCTAGGCTCGGCATGCCCGAACGAAGGCATTGCTCCGTGGGCCCGCCGCGAAGGGCCATCCATGGCCCAGCGCGGCTATCCCGGCATCCATGCCGGGATGCCCACTCCACAATGCCTGCGTTCGGCCAGCGTGGTTAACGGGGCGCCGAGATCAACGTCCACCGCGAGGCGGCCTGAGAGCCGACCTTGTTCTTGATGGGGACCGCGCTTCTCTTGTGGGAGCGGGCTTGCTCGCGAATGCGTCGGGTCAGCCAACATCAATGTTGATGACACACCATTTTCGCGAGCAGGCTCGCTCCCACAGAGGATTTGTGGTGAATGCGACCTGAGAACAACTCCGAAAAATGTGGGAGCGAGCCTGCTCGCGATGGCGGTGGAACAGCTTGCATCAGCGCTGGATGTCCCGCCGTCTTCGCAAGCCCGCTCCCACAGCTGGATTGAAGTACAGCCACTAGAGACAGGTCGGCGATAAGTGCTCCCCACAATGCTTGCGCTTGACGTTAGCGCGGATCGACGATGTCCAACGCCCGGTTCGCCAACAATTCACTGAGTTCGATCATCTGCTGGACTCCCAGGGCGAAATGCCGACGCGAGCCTTCCAGATCGAAGGTCAGGTCGCCGAGCATGGCGTTGGCGGAGGCCAGGGTTTCGCTGAGGTTGACCAGGAGGGTTTCGGTGTCGGCGCTCTCCGCGACGGAGAACAGTTGGCTTGAGGGTTGTTTCTTTTTGGCTTGAGGTTTGGGGTCGAGATAATGGTCGATGGCGCGCTTGGCGGCTTCATCGAGCATTGGGGGAATCTGGCTGGCTTCGGGAGAAATGGAATCGTTTTTTGTCGGCCCAGAGTTATCTTCAGACATGTTGGCGCTCCACTAGGATTAAAATAACGCCCTTTTTCTTTCGGGTTTCCAGGCCCGGCCACTGAATTTGCAGCGACGGGAGAAGGTTAGCGACACCCTTCCCACCCGGCAACCGCCAGAAATCGTCGGAAAAATCTGCTTGCGTCAGGACGATTGTCCGACCATTCCCACAATCCTGGTCGGCTGTCAGGCCGCCATCGCGAGCAGGCTCGCTCCCACACTGGTTTCGGTCGTTTATAAGATCAGTGCCCACCGCCAATCTTGTGGGAGCAAAGCTTGCTCGCGATAGCGGTGGGTCTGCTGCATCGATGCTGAATGTACCGCCGCCTTCGCGAGCAAGCCCGCTCCCACAATTGGATGGGAGTACACCCGCAACAGCTAGGTCGGCTATAAGGCCGCCTCGCGAGCAAGCTTTGCTCCCACAGGCCCAGCTCAAACAAATCTGATGGGTGTACCCCCCAAGAGCCAGGCCGGCTGTCAGGCCGCCTCGCGGTGGACGTTGATCTTGGGCGCCCCGTTAACCACGCTGGCCGAACGCAGGTATTGCGTAGTGGGCAACCCGGCATGGATGCCGGGTTAGCCGCGCTGGGCCATGGATGGCCCTTCGCGGCGGGCCCACGGAGCAATGCCGGAGTGAGGGCACACCGAGCCTAGGCGAGGTGCCGAGTGGTGGGGCAAAAGCGTTTTGCTTACTTTCGCCTGGGCCGGCTTCCGGATTTTCAAAAGTGAGCCGCCGTCAGGGCGGAACCCTAAGCGGCCGTTACCGCAGCAATGGATATGTACCCGATCAACAAAATCCTACCCGGCTATCTGGCCGCCATCGCGAGCAGGCTCGCTCCCACAGTTGGATTGGAGTACATCCGCAAGAGCAGGTCGGCTATAAGGCCGCCTCGCGAGCAAGCTTTGCTCCCACAGGTCCTGCTCAAACAGGTCTGAGGGGTATACGCCAGGGAGAGACAGGCCGGCTATCAGACCGCCTCGTCTTCAATACCCGTTGGAGCCATAGTCAGGGGTAAACGCAAACCCAACCACCCGCTCAACCCCCGTCTCCAACCGCCCATCCGGCCAAAGCCGCAACCACCGATACCCCGGCGCCTGCGAGCCCACCGCAAAATCCTCACTCCCTGGCTCAAACTGAATACAGGTCGAAGGCGAAGCCAACAAACGAACCCCCTCACGCACCTGATCAATCTCCTGATGCACATGCCCCCACAGAACAGCACGCACCTGAGGAAACCGATCCAGCACCGCAAACAACGCCTCAGGATTACGCAACCCGATCGGCTCCATCCACACACACCCGATCGAAACAGGATGATGATGCAGGCACACCAAGTGATGCCGCTGCGGCGCCTCACTCAAAGCATTGGCCAACAGAATCAGTTGTTCCTCTGCCAAAAAACCCGGCACCGAACCTGGCACGGCAGAATCGAGCATCGTCACCCGCCAATTGCCAATGTCCACCACCGGATCGAGCAACGTACTCTTGACCGCCGCCTCAAGCATCACCTGAGGCTCATCATGGTTACCGGGAATCCAACGCGCCGGCGCGTCAATTCGCGCACTCAGTTGCCGAAACGCCTCGTAGGACTGTAGCGTACCGTCCTGGGACAAATCCCCAGTGGCAAGCATCAGGTCAATGTTTGGCTGCTGTCTGAGCACCAGTTCAATAACCGCCCGCAGGCTGTCGCGGGTGTTCATGCCCAGCAACGAGGCATCGGCCTCGGCAAACAGGTGACTGTCGGACAGTTGGACCAGCAGCGCCGCATCGGCGGTGGTCAAGGTGGGTACGCTCGGCAAATCGCTCTCTCCCAGGCGCAGTCACGCCATTGGATGAAGCCGCAATTATGCTGGTGATGATCGAAAGGGGAAACCCGCGAACCGGAACCGGTTCACAACCAGCGCCCAGTATTTGACTGGCAACTACCGAACGACCTCGAATTCGTGACCCAGCGCCAGGCAATGACTCAGCCATTCACCCAAGAACAGGTTCAACTGGGCCTTTTCATCCGGCTGGTGCATTGACGCATTGGGATAAGGATAGATACCGCGAAAGCGTCGCGCATGTTCGGCGCTCACGACTTCGGCCATGCGCGCATCGTGATAGACCTGCACTTCCAACTGCGGCACCGGCAGCCACGGCAAGCTGTGCTCCTGGCGCACTTGCAGCGTGGTGGTGTACGGACAGGTCTGCAGCACTTCAAGGGCCAGCACACCGAGCATCTGGTCGCCATGGGTCACGGCAATGCGCCGGGGCGCAGGGTCGTTGCGCATGTCCGGCAACAAGCGCATCAGGCGGGCGTAGTTGGCCTCGCAGGCGGCCTGCAACCCCACCAGATCGACGCGATAACGGTCGCGCAGCTTGCTTAAGACCATAGCCCCCTCACTTCATCGCGATTCAAGGCCAGCCATTGCAAGGCAATGATGCTGGCCGCGTTGCAGATCTGCCCGTCGCGCACTGCTTGCAAGGCATCTTCGAAAGCCCAGACCTTCACACGAATGTCTTCGGCCTCTTCCACAAGCCCATGCAGGCCACCGGCCCCCGCACTGTCGCAACGCCCCAGGTAAAGATGCACAAATTCATTGCTGCCGCCCGGCGATGGGAAATATTGGGTCATCGGCCAGAGCGCAGCGAAGACAAGCCCAGCTTCCTCCTGCGCTTCGCGATGAGCAACTTCTTCCGGTTGCTCGTCCTTGTCGATCAGGCCGGCCACCAGTTCCACCAGCCAGGGGTTGCTCGTCTTGCCAATGGCGCCGACGCGAAACTGCTCGATCAGCACCACCTCATCGCGGCGGGGATCGTAGGGCAGCACGCACACCGCGTCATGGCGCACGAACAGTTCACGGCTGATTTCACGGCTCATGCCACCGGCAAACAACTCGTGGCGCAGGTGGACGCGATCGAGTTTGTAGAAACCCTGGAAGCAGCTTTCGCGCTTGACGATGTCCACGGCGCTCGGTGTGGCATTGGCGAAATCGGTCATGACAGTCCTCGTTTGCAGCGGATCGATGCGAGGTTCCAGCCTCGGCTTCGCGCCATCCTAACGCGCCCGTACCGTTTGATGCAGCCCCTTTCCAGTCATCGGGATAGACGGCTATCCTCAAAGCCACTCTAATGAGCTTAGTGGCGAACTGATTGCCCTGCCGACAGTCGAAGCGGGTAACTTTTCGCCTTTCCCTGTTTCATGAAGGACGCCCATGTCGCTTTTCAAAACCCTTTGCGTGGCTGCTATTGCCCTGACCCTGGGCGCTTGCCAAAGCCTGTTCCAACCCAACTACCGCACCCCGCTGGAAACCACCCGCGATGCCTCGGAACAACTGCAACCAGGATGCGCCAGCGCCGACTGCCCATTGGTGAACATCGACACCCTGCGTTTTCCCGCCGAGCCGGCCCTGGACGGCATTATCGAAAAGCGCCTGCTGCAATTGACCCGAACGACTCCCGACGCCCCAGTGGCGCCAACGCTGGCCGCCTACCGCGAGCAGTTTTTGCGCAGCGCCGCGCCGCGCAACAGCAGTTACTTGCAAGCCAAGGTACGGGAGCAGCATGACGGCTTGGTGATCATCGAATTGTCCAGTTACCTGGACACTGGCGGGGCGCACGGTACGCCGGGGCGCGGTTTCATCAACTATTCGCGCCAGCAGCACAAGGTATTGACGCTGTCGGACATGCTGCTGCCGGGACAGGAAGAGGCGTTCTGGAAAGCCGTACAGGTCGCCCACAACACCTGGCTGATCAGCACCAAACTGGATCAGGAACCGGAGTTCGTGAAGCAGTGGCCGTTCCAGAAAACCCCGAATGTGGCGCTGACCTACGGCGGCGTGATCCTCAAGTACCAAGTGAGCACCATCGCGCCATACGCCTTGGGCCACATCGAACTGAAGATCGCTTACCCCCGCCTCAATGGCATCCTCAAGCCCGAGCTGTTTCCTGGCCGAGGCTGAAGGCCCGGCCCAGTATCAGTTGCAGCAACCCTGCCAGGACCAGCGACGGCAGGGTGGCACCGATGTCGGGGTAGAAGTTGGCCAGCAGGTGATAGGTGCTCACCCCGCCCAGCCAGGCTAACAATGCCGGCCAGCATAACGCCGCTGACACGACCCGGCTGCCGCGCTTGCGCAGGATGAAGTGGTCCACCAGTACCACACCGAACAGCGGCGCGAACACCGAGCCGATCAGCAGCAGGAAATTCTGATACTGCGCCAACGGTGCGAAGCAGGCGATCAAGCTGCAGATGACGCCAATCGCCAAGGCCAGGTGCTCGACTTTCAACCCCGTCAGCATGCCGCTGGACACCGCCGCCGAGTGAATGTCGGCAAAGGCATTTTCCGATTCGTCCAGCAAAATCAGCAACAGCGGGATGCCCAATCCGGCGCCGGCCAGGGCCAGCAGCAGCGCGTTGACTTCACCGCTCGGCGCGAACGCCAGGGTGTAGGCCACGCCCAGGCTCATCAGCCAGAAATTACCGATGAAGAACCCCAGCGCGGTGCCGCCGAAGACATTTTTTGCGCGTTTGCCGAAGCGTGAGTAGTCGGCAATCAGTGGTAACCAGGACAGCGGCATGGCGATCGCAATGTCGAAACCGACGGCAAACGGCATCGAACCATCTCCCGCCCGCGCCCACAACGCCGCTAGATCAGCCTTGGCGAACAGGTTCCAGGTCAGCCAGACGCACGCCGCCAGCAACAGCCAGATGCCCCACTTGCGCAGGACCTTACGCACGAATGTCAGCGGCCCGCTCACCGCCAGCAGGGTCGCCAGTGCGCCGAAAAACAACGTCCACAGCAGCGGGTTCGACCCCAGGCCGCCCTCGCTGAAGGCACGGGCGCCGAGCAGGCTGGCGGCGTCACGCATAACGATGATTTCGAATGAGCCCCAACCGATCAACTGCAGCAGGTTCAACACCGCCGGCACGCTCGCGCCCTTGCCACCGAGGCTGAGCTTGAGCGCAGCCATGGCCGACAGACCGGTGTCGCTGCCGATCACCCCGACGGCCGCCAGCAGCAGGACGCCCACCAGCGTGCCGAGGAAAATCGCCAGCAACGAACCGTTCAAGCCCAGGCCAGGCGCGAGCAGGGCGCCAACCTGCAAGACCATCAGGCCGATGCCGAGGGAGAACCACAGGGAAAACAGATCGCGGGCGCCGAAGACGCGTTTGTCGGTGGGGATTGCGATGTCGGGGGAGTAGGTATTCAAGAGAATTCATCTCAATAAAAGGGTTGCAAGCTTCAAGCTGCAAGCTTCAAGAAAAAGCAGATCGCGCTTTTGCTTCTAACTTGCAGCTTGCCGCTTGGAGCTTGCCGCTTAAAAAGGGTTACAAGCTTCAAGCTGCAAGCTTCAAGAAAAAGCAGATCGCGCTTTTGCTTCTAACTTGCAGCTTGCCGCTTGGAGCTTGCCGCTTAAACTTTCTTATAAAGCTGACTGCCTTCCTTCTTGAACCGCTCAGCCTGCTCCGCCAAACCCTGGGCGACGTCCACATCCACCGCTTCAATACGCTGGTTGGCCGCGTATTCGCGCACTTCCTGGGTGATTTTCATCGAGCAGAACTTCGGCCCGCACATCGAGCAGAAATGCGCGACCTTGGCCGAATCCTTGGGCAGGGTTTCGTCGTGGTACGAGCGGGCGGTGTCCGGGTCCAGGCCAAGGTTGAACTGGTCTTCCCAGCGGAACTCGAAACGCGCCTTGCTCAAGGCGTTGTCGCGGATCTGCGCGCCTGGGTGGCCTTTGGCAAGGTCGGCCGCATGGGCGGCGATCTTGTAAGTGATGATCCCGGTCTTGACGTCATCCTTGTTCGGCAACCCCAAGTGTTCTTTCGGGGTGACGTAGCAGAGCATGGCGCAACCAAACCAGCCAATCATCGCCGCGCCGATACCGGAGGTGATGTGGTCATAGCCCGGGGCGATGTCGGTGGTCAGCGGGCCGAGGGTGTAGAACGGCGCCTCGTCGCAGCACTCGAGCTGCTTGTCCATGTTCTCCTTGATCAACTGCATCGGCACATGGCCCGGGCCTTCGATCATGCATTGCACGTCATGCTTCCAGGCGATCTTGGTCAACTCACCGAGGGTTTCCAGCTCACCGAACTGCGCTTCGTCGTTGGCGTCGGCAATCGAACCCGGACGCAGGCCATCACCCAGCGAGAAGCTGACGTCGTAGGCCTTCATGATTTCGCAGATGTCTTCGAAGTGGGTGTAGAGGAAGTTCTCTTTGTGGTGCGCCAGGCACCACTTGGCCATGATCGAACCACCGCGGCTGACGATGCCAGTGACGCGCTTGGCGGTCAGCGGTACATAGCGCAACAGCACACCGGCATGAATGGTGAAGTAGTCGACGCCCTGCTCGGCCTGCTCAATCAGCGTGTCGCGAAACAGCTCCCAGGTCAGATCTTCGGCCGCGCCACCGACTTTCTCAAGGGCCTGATAGATCGGCACGGTGCCGATCGGAACCGGCGAGTTGCGGATGATCCACTCGCGGGTTTCGTGGATGTGCTTGCCGGTGGACAGGTCCATGACCGTGTCCGAACCCCAGCGAATGCCCCAGGTCAGCTTCGCCACTTCTTCTTCGATGGACGAGCCCAGTGCGCTGTTGCCGATGTTGCCGTTGATCTTCACCAGGAAGTTACGGCCGATGATCATCGGTTCCAGTTCGGTGTGGTTGATGTTGGCCGGAATGATCGCGCGACCCCGAGCGATTTCGTCACGCACGAATTCCGGGGTGATGACTTTCGGCACACTGGCACCGAAGCTGTGGCCGGCGTGTTGCTGGTCCAGCAGGCCGGCGGCGCGGGCCACTTCCAGCTTCATGTTTTCGCGGATGGCGACGTATTCCATCTCGGCGGTGATGATGCCTTTGCGCGCGTAGTGCATCTGGCTGACGTTGGCGCCGGGCTTGGCACGACGCGGGTTGTTCACATGGGCAAAGCGCAGTTTGGTCAGCTCGGGATCGGCCAGGCGTTCCTGGCCGAAGTTGGAGCTCAGACCCGCCAGGCGCTCGGTGTCGCCACGGGCTTCGATCCACGTTGAGCGCACATCGGCCAGGCCTTTGCGCACGTCGATAATCACGTTCGGGTCGGTGTACGGGCCCGAGGTGTCATACACCACGACCGGCGCGTTGATTTCTCCGCCGAAGTCGGTGGGGGTCACGTCGAGGCTGATTTCGCGCATGGGCACGCGAATATCCGGGCGACTGCCCTGGACATAGATTTTTTGCGAGCGGGTAAAGGGCTGAACCGATTGCTCATCGACCTTGGCCGAATCACTGAGGTTGGTCGCGTTTTTTGATTTTGTCGTCATCACGGGCTCTCCAGACACACATCCAGGCGGTGGATTTTTGTCGGAGCGAACCTGTAACGAATGGACGCGTCCCTGCACGAGAGTGCGGACGCTGTGCTTGCTGCTCGAGGATGCTCGAAGATCGAAAGTCGATTGTCGAACAACATCCCGGACGAAGCACAAGAGGACTCGCCGGGTGACGAGAAATCTTGTTCCCTACGCAGGCGCTAACCTGATCAGGTTCAACGGGATCCGAAATTATTCGATCTCAGCCTCATAGCAAGGCACCCCGACAAGAACCCGGCCAGTCTAGACACAACCACCGCAGAACGCCATCGCGACGGCAAAAGGCGTGATGAATGGCGCATATACAGGATTGTTGCCATGGGCCAGCGCAACTACACTCGCTACGCCGCGCCTCTTGTGCGCAATCATTTGAGAAGTAGTGCTCTGTTTCGCAGATACGCTCCTTTTTGGCGAGTGGCTGTTGTTGCCAGACAAGGCGATGCGACGAGTCATAGCCCGCTATGGCGAGGAGCGGCAACGCCGTATGGCGACAACAGACACCGTCAAAAAGGAACAGTATTTGTGAGACAGAGCACTTCGGAACGCCTCATGCTGCGCAAACTCTCACTGGCCCTTGCCGTGTCTTGTGCGTCCAATGGAATGGCCTGGGCTGCCGAAGCGCCCTTGACCACCAAAACCGATCTGGTGAGCGTGTATCAGGAAGCGGTGGACAACAACGCCGACCTGGCCGCCGCCCGTGCCCAGTACGGCGCCCAGAAAGAAGTGGTGCCCCAGGCGCGCGCCGGGTTGCTGCCCAACCTGTCGGCCGGTGCCGACCTGAACAACACCCGTACCGAGCTCGACCAGCCAGCCATGACCGCCACCCGTAGCGGTACGGTCTACCAGGCCACGCTGTCCCAGCCGATTTTTCGTGCCGATCGCTGGTTTCAGTTCCAGGCGGCGAAGTCGGTCAACGAACAAGCGTCGTTGCAACTCTCGGCCACTGAACAGAACATGATCCTGCAAAGCGCCGAGAGCTATTTCGCCGTACTGCGCAGCCAGGACAACCTGGCCTCGACCAAGGCCGAGGAAGCGGCGTTCAAGCGTCAGCTCGACCAGTCCAACGAGCGCTTCGATGTGGGCCTGTCGGACAAGACCGACGTGCTGCAATCCCAGGCCAGCTACGACACCGCGCGAGCCAACCGGATCCTGGCCCAGCGTCAGGTCGACGATGCCTTCGAAGCCCTGATCACCCTGACCAACCGCCAGTACAACTCGCTCCAGGGCATCGTCCACACGCTGCCGATCCTGCCGCCGGCACCGAACGACGCCAAGGCCTGGGTCGATACGGCCGCCAAGCAGAACCTCAATCTGCTGGCCAGCAACTACGCCGTCACGGCCGCCGAGGACACCCTGCGTCAGCGCAAGTCCGGTCATGCCCCGACCCTCGATGCGATCGCCCAATACAAAAAAGGCGACAACGATGGCCTCGGTTTCACCAACCCCAGCCCCACCGGCCAGCGTTATGGTGGCGATGCCGAGCAACGCACCATCGGCCTGCAATTGAGCATCCCGATCTACAGCGGCGGGCTGACCAGCTCTCAGGTTCGCGAATCCTATTCGCAACTGACTCAGACCGAACAGCAGCGCGAGGCCCTGCGCCGGCAGGTGGTGGAGAACACCCGCAACCTGCACCGGGCCGTGAACACCGATGTGGAACAGGTCCAGGCCCGACGCCAGTCCATCATCTCCAACCAGAGCGCAGTAGAAGCCACGGAGATCGGTTACCAGGTGGGCACGCGCAACATCGTCGATGTACTCGATGCCCAGCGTCAGCTGTACACCTCGGTGCGCAACTACAACAACGCCCGCTACGACTACATCCTCGACAACCTGCGGCTCAAGCAGGCAGCGGGCACTTTGAGCCCGTCGGATTTGCAGGACCTGTCGCGCTATCTCAAACCCGACTACAACCCGGACAGGGACTTTTTACCGCCGGATCTGGCGCAGGCTGCGGCGGAGCAACTGCGCTCGCGGCCGGCGCAGTAGGAGCTGTGTAGGAGCTGTCGAGTGCAACGAGGCTGCGATCTTTTCCCAGACACTTGAATCCCAAGCAAAAGATCAAAAGATCAAAAGATCAAAAGATCAAAAGATCGCAGCCTTCGGCAGCTCCTACGGGCCAGGCCAGCGATTAGTGTCCGGCGATCAACCGCCCCAACCCGTCCAGCAACCGATGCAACGCGCCCTGATTGGTGCGCATCACCGCAAGCCCCGCCTCAGTCATGCGCTGGGCATCGCGGGGCAGCTCGAACAGGCGCTGTACCGCCAGGGCCAGGCTTTCGGCGTCTTCGACTTCCGTCAGCGCCCCGGCATCCCGCAGTTGCGTGGCGATTTCAAGGAAGTTGAACAGATGCGGCCCGCTGAGCACCGGTTTGGCCAGTGCCGCCGGCTCCAGCAGGTTATGGCCGCCGTTGGGTACCAGACTGCCACCGACAAAAGCGCTATCGGCCAACGCGTAGAGAAACAACAGTTCGCCCATGGTATCGCCCAGCAGCACCGACGTCTGGGCAGTGACCGGCTGTGCGCTGGAACGCCGGACCGTGGCGAAACCTTCGCTTTCACACAATTGATGCACTGAATCGAAACGCTCGGGATGGCGCGGCACCAGGATCAGCAACGCATCGGGATAGCTGGCGAGCAACCGACGGTGGGCGGCCAGCACCACCTCATCTTCGCCTTCATGGGTACTGGCGGCGATCCACACCGGGCGCTCCGTCGCTTGCCACTCACGGCGCAAGGCGCTGGCGTTTTCCAGCAGTTGCGGGTCAATGGTCAGGTCGAACTTGATCGAACCGGTGACCTCGACGGTTTGCGCCCGGGCACCCAACTGACGGAAACGCTCGGCCTCGGCTTCAGTCTGGACAGCGAACAGGCTCATCTCGGCGAGCATCGGCCGGGTGAGTTTGGGCAAACGTGCATAACCGCGTGCAGAACGCTCCGACAGTCGTGCGTTGGCCAGGGCAACAGGAATGCCGCGCCTGGCGCATTGATGAATGTGGTTGGGCCACAACTCGGTTTCCATGATCACTGCCAGCACCGGGCGAACCCGGTCGAGGAAACGGTTGGCCGCACAGGGCAAGTCGTAGGGCAAATAGCAATGCTGGATGCGTGGCTCGTTGGCGAACAACGCCTGGATGCGCTCGGAACCGGTGGGCGTCATGCAGGTGACCGTGATCGGCAACTGTGGATAACGTTGCAGCAAGGCGCGGATCATCGGCGCGGCGGCAATGCTCTCGCCCACTGACACGGCGTGGACCCAGATGCCTCCCGGCACCATCACCGGCAAGCCCCAGGAAAAACGCTCGCCGATGCGCCGCGCATAGGCCGGCGCCTTGCGGGCCCGTAACCAGAGCCGAATCGCTACCAGTGGCAGCCCCAGATAAAACAATGCGCTATAGAGAGTTCTGTTCATGGCGGCGGAGTTTATCGGTTTTTCAGCCGATCGCCTGCAACTGCACGGCAAAACGTTCCGCCAACCAGCGCGCGGCCGGGCCCAAAGGCTCGTCGCGACGCCAGACCAGTTCCACCACCAGGGCCGGCGGGGTCCACTCGCTGTTGAGCTCGACCATATCCCCCTGGTACGCCGGGTACTGCACCACATGCCGTGGCAACCACGCCCAGCCCAGGCCGCTCCTCAGCCATTCGGCCAAGACGTAGAAACTGTCGGCGCGCCAGACCTGCGGACTGGCCTGTTCACTCCCAGGGTAGACACTGGACTGAGTCGCCATGAGCAATTGCCGATGCCGGGCCATTTCCAGGCAGGTCACGTAATCATGGCTTGCCAGTGGATGGCCCCGGCCGCAGACCGTAACCATCTCGACGCTGCCCAGCACCCGGCGCTCCAGCGCCTCGGGGATCTGGTCGTGATAAAACAACAACCCCAGGTCAGCGCGGCGGTCCACCAGTTTGCGCGCCACATCGCCTTGCGCGGCGCTGGCCAGTTGCACCTCGAGGGTCGGGAACCGCTCGGCCAAGGCCGCCAGGCTGTCGATGACAGGCTGGTAAGGCATCGCCTCATCCTGAGCCAGGCGCAACATCGCCTCCTGACCGCGCATCAGGGCCAGGGCCCGGCCATTGAGACGCTCGCACTGGCGCAGCACTTCCCGCGCTTCTTCCAGCAAGGCCGCGCCGGCTTCGGTGAGCTTCGGCTGACGGCCACTGCTGCGCTCGAACAGCGTCACGCCCAGGTCGGTTTCCAACAACGCAATCGCGCTGCTAATGGCCGATTGAGCCTTGCGCTGGTCCCGCGCCATGGCGGAAAACGAACGTTTCTCGGCGACACCGACAAACAACCGCAGTTGATCCAGATTCCACTGAACACTCATGGCGCAACCTATCTCGTATACAGATAGGTAATGACTTTACCCCATCTGACCGCGCCCTAAAATGTCGACATCGAAAGACACCCCTTCAAGAGGATTTTCGCCTATGAACGCTTACTACTACCTGGCCATCGCCATCTGCGCCGAAGTGATCGCCACCGTGTCGATGAAAGCGATCAAAGGCTTGAGCACACCCCTGCCTCTGCTGCTGGTCATCACCGGCTACGGCATCGCATTCTGGATGCTGACCCTGGTGGTGCGCACCGTCCCGGTGGGCGTGGCGTATGCGGTCTGGGCCGGGATGGGTATCGTCATGGTCAGCGTGGCGGCGCTGTTCATCTACGGGCAGAAGCTGGACGTCCCGGCAATGCTGGGGATGGCGTTGATTGTGCTGGGGGTTGTGGTGATTCAACTTTTTTCCAAAACTGCAGGGCACTGAAGCTGCAAGCTGCAAGCTGCAAGCTGCAAGCTGCAAGCTGCAAGCTGCAAGCAAAGGCTATCCCTCTTGCTTGTAACTTGCAGCTTGAAGCTTGAAACTTGCCGCTTCATTTCCCGCGAGGTCGCTGCATGCCATCCGTTATTTCCACCGACGTTCTGATTGTCGGCGCCGGAGTCGCCGGCCTCTGGCTGAATGCGCGCCTGCGCCGCCAGGGTTTTTCGACCGTGCTGGTGGAAAGCGCCAGCCTCGGCGGCGGGCAGAGCATCAAATCCCAGGGCATCATCCATGGTGGCGCCAAGTACGCCTTGCACGGTGCCCTCACCGGAGCCTCGGAAGCCATCGCCGACATGCCGCGCCGCTGGCGCGAAGCCCTGAGCGGCGAGGGTGAACTGGATCTGTCCGGCGTGCGCCTGCTGTCCGAAGCTCATTACCTCTGGTCTCCCGGCACCCTGGCCGGCAACCTCACCAGCTTCTTCGCCAGCAAGGCCGTGCGCGGGCGGGTCGATCAGGTCAAGGGCGAGCAACTGCCGCCGGCCCTGCAAGACAAGCGCTTCAAGGGCAAGGTCTATCGTCTGGCCGAACTGGTGGTGGACGTCCCCAGCCTGCTTGCACGGCTGGCGGACCTGGCCGGCGATGGTTTACTGGCCGGGAAAGATATCGAGCCATTGCGCGAGGGCGATGAATTGATTGGCCTTAAGGTTGATGGCCGCGAGATCCGCGCCCAGCGCATCGTCCTCAGCGCCGGGGCCGGTACTGCCGACCTGCTCAGCGCCCTGGGCCTGGAGCAACCGGCCATGCAGCGCCGGCCGTTGCACATGGTGCTGGTCAAGGGACCGAGCCTCAAGCCACTTTACGCCCACTGCCTGGGCGGCGGGCCGAAGCCACGCATCACCGTGACCACCCACCCGGCCGTCGATGGCCAATGGGTCTGGTACCTGGGCGGCGACATCGCCGAAGCCGACGGCGTGGCTCGCGAGCCCGCCGCGCAGATCGCCACCGCTCAGAAAGAGCTTGGCCAATTGCTGCCCTGGGTCGACCTCAGCACCGCACAATGGGCCACGCTACGGGTCGACCGCGCCGAACCGCTGCAATCGGCCTTGACCCGCCCGGACAACGCTTTTCTCGCCGAACAGGATCGCCTGTTGGTGGGCTGGCCGACCAAGCTGGCCCTGGCCCCGGACTTTGCCGATCGAGTGATCGCCACACTGCAACGTGATGGCATCGCACCCAGCCATCCGGCGCCACTGCCGGACCTGCCGAAACCGCCCATGGGCGTGCCTGCCTGGGAGCAACTGCTGCCATGAGCCAACCGACCCTGCACGACTTGCATCGCCCGCTGGGCAATAACGGCCCGCTGGTTTCCCCCCTGGGCCTGGGCACCGTCAAGCTCGGCCGCGACCAGGCGGTCAAATACCCCAACGGTTTCCAGATTCCCGATGACGACGAAGCGCGCATGCTGCTCAAACTGGCGCGCGAGCTGGGCATCAACCTGATCGACACCGCGCCGGCCTATGGCCGCAGCGAAGAACGCCTGGGCCCGTTGTTGCGCGGCCAGCGTCAGGATTGGGTGATTGTCAGCAAGGTCGGGGAAGAATTCAGTGACGGCCAGTCGCGCCACGACTTCAGTGCCGCCCACACCCGATTCTCAGTGGAACGCAGCCTCAAGCGCCTGGAAACGGACTACATCGACCTGGTGCTGGTGCACTCCGACGGCAACGACCTGGCGATCCTCAACGACAGCGAGGTCTACCCGACCCTGGCGGCGCTCAAGCGCGAGGGCAAGATCGGCGGCTTCGGTTTTTCCGGCAAAACCGTCGAGGGCGGTTTGAAAGCGCTGGAGCAAGGCGATTGCGCGATGGTCACCTACAATCTGAACGAACGAAACGAGAAGGCTGTCATTGACTACGCAGCCGAGCATGGCAAAGCGATTCTGGTGAAGAAAGCCTTGGCCAGCGGCCACGTCTGCCTGAACCCTGGTGTGGACCCGGTCCGGGCCAGCTTCGAACTGTTGTTTGAGCATCCCGGTGTCGCCAGTGCTATTGTCGGCACCATCAATCCGCTGCACCTCGCCCATAACGTCGCGACCGCTGCCAAGGTCCTTCGTAGAAACTGACGCCGCCCTGCGCGGCATTAAGCAGGAGCCGACATGCCGCGTACGCTCATCAGAAAAAATCCCAGCAACTTCAAGACTCTGCCCCTGTTCGTCGAAGCGACACCCGAAGGCCTGACTTACCAGAGCGTCGGGATGCCATTGAATTTTTCCCAGACCCTGCAGCGGCGCCGTCCGGTGACGGTGGACGACGCCGAGCGTTTTTCCCTGGAGCTGGCGAACCTGGGCGTCTCGGTGCGCCTGACCCTGCACTGGCAGAACCGCGACTATTGGGTGCTGGTGCGCCAGCGTCGACAGGACCGCGGCGATGTGGTGCTCAAGCTGATTTCCGGTTATGTCCCGGCCCATGAGCTGAACCTGCCGCTGCTCACCGCCATCAGCGAAATTGCCGAAGAATGCCTTCTGGAAACCCCCGAGGGCTGGCTTGGCGGACGTTTCAATGACACTTGGTTGCCCGCGCCCTACGCCACCGCCCTGCATTATCGAGAAGCCTTGCCGTTTCGCCTGACGCCACTGTCCGGCTCGGCCCGCCCGGTGCGCAGTGCCAACCTGCAACTGATCGAGCGGCCACGGGCCTACGTGCATCTGCCGACGGCCTCGCTGCAACTGATTTACGATTTGCGCCTGGATGTGCCCAAGGAAGCCAAGTCCCTGAGCCTGTTTCATGTGGATGAGCGCCTGGAGGGAGAGCAACTGGTGGCGCGCCTGGACCGAAAGCGACCCGATCTGTACCTGATGCCGCTACAGGACGGGCAACCCTTGCCCGAGCTGTATACCTTGAAGAAGGATCAACTGTACCCGGCCAGCACCCGTGGGTTGTACCTGGCGGAGAGTTTCGCCAAACAGGACGGTTGGCTGGTACGAGACGAGCGGATTCGCTGGAAGGACTGGCTGCGCCAGCAGGGGTTGACGCCACCGGGCAAGGAGTCGGGCCTGACACGCTTGAGGGGCAAGGCCCGGCAATTGCTCAAGAAGATCGTACCGCGCAAGGTGGCTCGTTAACGTCATCGAGTTGATGATGGGCCCTGGGGGCGAGCCTGCTCGCGATAGCGATGTGTCAGCCAAATCGAGGCTGACACAACGCCATCGCGAGCAGGCTCGCTCCCACAGGTTGGCGCCTTGCCTGACACATTGCCACCAGCAAAGGCTCAATGATTGCGGATTTTTTCCACAATCGCCGTCGTCGAGCTGTTTTCTACCAGCCCCAACACCTTCACGGTGCCGCCGTAGGCCGCGACGATGTCCGCTCCCACAACCTGATCGATCCCGTAGTCACCGCCCTTGACCAGCACATCCGGCTTGACCTCGCGCAGCAGGTTTTCCGGCGTGCCTTCGCTGAAGCTGATCACCCAGTCCACCGCGCCAAGACCGGCCAGGACCGCCATGCGCCGATCGACGCTGTTGATCGGCCGCCCCGGCCCTTTGAGACGACTCACGGATGCATCGTCATTGACCGCGACGATCAGGCGATCGCCCTGGGCCCTGGCCTGCTCGAGATAGGTCACGTGGCCGGCATGCAGGATGTCGAAGCAGCCGTTGGTGAACACGATCGTCTCGTTGTGGGCGCGGGCGTCGTCAACAGCCAGCAGCAGCTGCTCCAGGCCCAGCACGCCCCGCTCGGAACCTTCTTCGCGCTGGATCGCGCGACGTAGCTCCGGGGCGCTGATGGCGGCCGTACCGAGCTTGCCGACGACAATGCCCGCCGCCAGGTTCGCCAGGGCCACCGCATGGGGCAGTTCCTCGCCGGCGGCGATGGCTGCGGCCAGGGTGGAGATAACGGTATCGCCGGCACCGGTCACGTCGAACACTTCACGGGCACGAGCCGGCAGGTGCAGCGCTGGATGATCAGGGCGCAGCAGCGTCATGCCATGCTCACCACGGGTCACCAGCAAGGCGCCGAGGTCGAGGTCTTGCATCAGTTGCGCGCCCTTGCTGACCAGTTCGTGCTCATCGGCGCACCCGCCGACGATGGTTTCGAATTCGCTGAGATTCGGCGTGATCACACTCGCGCCGCGGTAGATCGAGAAATCCTTGCCCTTGGGGTCAGCCAGTACCGGAATGCCACGGGCACGAGCGGCCTGGATCAGTGCCTGATGGTTTTTCAACGCCCCTTTGCCGTAGTCCGACAACACCAGCACCTTGACGCCTTCGAGCAGGTTATCGACCTCAGCCCCGAGGGCCAGGGGGTCGGTGGCGAACGGTTCTTCGAAATCGATCCGCAACAGTTGCTGGTGACGGCTCATGACCCGCAGCTTGACGATGGTCGGCTGGTGCGCAACGCGCTGGAATATCGCCCGCACGCCTGCGCCATTGAGGCTGTTGGTCAGGCTGTCGGCGGCTTCGTCGTCACCAGTAACCCCCACCAGGGAAGCCGGCGCACCGAGGGCGGCGATGTTCAGGGCAACGTTGGCGGCACCACCGGGACGGTCCTCGATGTGCTCGACCTTCACCACCGGAACCGGCGCCTCAGGGGAAATCCGTGAGGTACCGCCATGCCAATAGCGGTCGAGCATGACATCGCCGACCACCAATACAGGGGCTTGATCGAATCGCGGCATGGACAACTTCATGGAGCATCCCACATACAAAATGAACAGGGCCGCGATATTAGCACAGGGTTGAGGAAGGCTCTTGCATGGCTGTAAGCGGATGCGACAGCAGTTCTGGAGTCAGCGCTGTAGCAATGCCCACAACCGCTCGCAAGCCTCGCTCAGCGCCAGGTTGCCCGTGTCGATATCACAATCAGGTTCCAGGGGGGCTTCGTACGGGCTGTCGACGCCGGTGAAATTTTTCAACCGTCCGGCACGGGCTTCCCGATAAAGCCCCTTGGGATCACGCCGGGCACAAATCTCGAAAGACGTGCTGACATAGACCTCAAGGAAAGCTCCCTCGGGAAACAACTTGCGTGCCGCTTCGCGGTCGGCGCGAAATGGCGAAATGGCCGCAACGATGACAATCAGTCCGGCTTCGACCATCAGCCGTGCCACTTCGGCGATACGCCGGACGTTTTCCTTGCGGGCTTCAGACGTCATGCCCAGGTCGCTGCACAAACCTCGGCGCAAGTTGTCGCCATCAAGCAGGCAGGTATGAAGGCCATTGCCGTGAAGCCGTACTTCCAGCGCATTGGCCAGTGTCGATTTTCCCGCCCCGGAAAGTCCGGTCAACCATATGCATCGCGGTTGCTGGGATTTGATCGCCGCCCGGGCCTCGGGAGAGATCGAGAGCCCACGCGGGTGTTGTAGCGACATCTTTACAGTCCCATCCATAGCCGAGCCTCTCGCGAATATTGGAATCGCGGAAAACCGAAATCAGGCGAAGGCACCTTTCGTCACATCGTCGGTGCCATCGATGAAATCCTTCTCATGCAAGCGGGCGTATAGACCGTTCAGTGCCAACAACTCTGAATGAGTACCTCGCTCGACAATACGCCCCTTGTCCATCAACAGAATCAAGTCAGCCTTCTCGATGGTCGACAAACGATGGGCGATCACTAGCGTGGTGCGTCCCTTCATCACTTGATCCAGAGCCCCCTGGATGTGGCGCTCAGACTCGGTGTCGAGGGCCGAAGTGGCCTCATCCAGTATCAACAGGGGAGCGTTCTTGAGCAGGGCCCGAGCGATCGCCAGGCGTTGACGCTGACCGCCGGAAAGCAGGACACCGTTTTCGCCCACCAAGGTGTCGTAACCCTGAGGCATTTGCTCAATGAATTCGGCCGCGTAGGCGTCTTCGGCAGCCTTGCGCACGTCTTCAAAGGGAGCGCCAGCGAGGTCACCATAGGCGATGTTGTTGGAGACGCTGTCGTTGAACAACGTAACCTGCTGGGTCACCAGGGCAATGTGACGACGCAGGTTGGTCAGTTTGTATTGCTCGACGTCCAAACCGTCGAGCAGGATCTGACCTTTGTCATGATGATAAAAGCGCGGAATCAGGTTGGCCAAGGTCGACTTGCCGCTGCCTGAACGCCCTACCAGAGCGATCATTTGCCCTTCTTCGGCGCTAAAGGAAATGTCGTCGAGCACGAGCTTTTCGGTGCCTGGATACTGGAAGCTCAGGTTGCGCACCTCCAGGCGACCGTTTACACGAGCGATTTCCTGAGTCCCCGTATCCACTTCCGGTTCTTCGTCGAGCTGCTCGAAAATACTGTCCGCTGCCGCCAATCCTTTCTGGATCGTGGCGCTGACTTCCGACAGTTGACGAATAGGCTTGGGCAACAAACCCGCAGCAGTGATGTAGGCGACCAGTTCACCGGCAGAAGCATCGCCGCGAAGATAAAGCACCAAGTACATCAGTACGGCCATACCAATATAAATCACCAATTGCAGCATCGGCGTATAGATCGACTGGGTGCGGGTCATGCCCAGGCTGCGGTTCATGTTGTCGGCACTGGCCTTGTGGAACCGTTCGATTTCGTAGGTTTCACCGCCGAAACTGCGAACTACACGGTAGCCCTGGATCGTCTCCGAAGCCACGTGAGTCACATCACCCATCGCCACCTGTATTTTCTTGCTCTGCTTGCGAAATTTCTTGCTCGCGCTACTGACCATCAACGCGATGAAAGGCAGGATCGCCAGCAAAACGAGGGTCATTTTCCAGTTGCTATAAAGCAGGTAACCGAACAGGAATACGACGGTCAGGCCTTCGCGGATCACCACTTTGATCGCATCGGTGGCGGCACCGGTGACCATGGTCACGTTATAGGTGATACGGGAAATCAGGTGGCCCGAGTTATGGTTGTCAAAGTAGCGGTTAGGCAGGGTCAGCAGGTTGTCGAACAGAGCACAACGCAGGTCATGAACCACGCCACGGGCGACCTTGGCCAGGTAGTAGTTACCTAGAAATGAGCCTATGCCTTGGTAGATCGCAATAAGCACAATCAACAATGGTACGCCGAGCACCAGTGAAATCCCCATGAACTGGGTGTCACTGGGCTTTTGCAAAGCGTCGAGAAAGTGCTTGAGCATGTCCGCCAGCATCGGTTGACTGGATGCGAACAGCACGAAGCCGATGATACTGATGGCAAAAGCCCCCCAGTAGGGGAGCACGTATTTCAGCAACCGCAGGTAAATCTTCATGCTCGATTGCTGGTCGGGATTGGCCATTCGGTGCGCCTCGGACATTTGAAAAGAGAGACAAGCTGCGGATTGTAACAGCGAACCCATTACAACACCGGCTCAGTCAGGACGACCGCCAGAAGCGCAGAGACAGTGTTCGCATTAGCGCCGCAGGCATCAAGAAACGGAAGCGCTTTGCTTGGCGTCTGTAATTCCCGTGTTCCCACGAGCAGCCAATACGATACTCACGGCGATCGGCAGCCACGTGATCAACCAGTCCGCGTTGGGTTTGAGCCAGAGGCCAATGCCATCAGTCAGTAACGATGCCCCGGAAAAAACCCAAAGAGCCAGCAACATTTGCCCCAGCGGTTGCGCGCGCGAAATCCAACCACGCCAGCCAACCGCCAACCACAGCCATCCGAATAACAGTAAACCAGGAACACCAAGACGCACGCCGATATCCAGAAAGAGGTTATGGGGATGCTTGAATGCACGTCCGATTTCGGAAACAGGGATGAGATAGTCGTGGGATCCCAACCCCAACGCCCAGTGTTCCAATATCAACTGAACACCGCCGCGCCAAAGCTCTGGACGAAAGGAAACACCTCGCTGGAGAAGGATCTGTGGCTTGAATAGAGCAATAGATGCCACGCCCAGGATTACCAGAAAGATCAACGCGGCCCCCAAGCGTGACGGTCGCGCCACCCCCATTACAAATAGACAAGCCAACAAACCGATCCACACACCGCGAGTCTGGCTAAAGCCAAGGAACAGGGCATACCCCAGGGCCGGAATCAGCAACAACACCATTACGCGGGGACTGAAGCGCTTGGTCTGAAACGTGAAGGCGCCAATAATAGCCAAAGCCCCCACTGCATGTGCGGCCATGATCGCCGAGTCCCACAAGCCTATGGCAATCACCCGTGCTTCCAATGGCTTGGCTGACAGTTGATAAAAGTAGACCCACGAAGCCGCAGCAAAAAAACCACCGACAATCGATGCGTATAGCAGCATGGACTCGAACCGCCACTGGCGATTCTGTGCAGCCAACAATACGCCCAGCAGGCTTAGCGCAGCGTAAAGCGTCACCTTGCTTTTGCCGAAGACGTCATCCCCCCCCTCCAGCGTCAATACCAATAGTGTCCAGGCCACAAATAAGATGAAGAGCAGACATTCCGGCTGCCTGAGTAATAAGCGAAAATCCCGACGAAACAGTGCCAACAGGGCGGGTAGCCACAACAGGAAAATCAACATCTGGTGATACAGCTTGTTACTCGGCAGTACCCACGCCCCACATAGCAATATCAAGAATCCGATTGATGCCCACAGCGTCAGTACATCTTTGTCGATGAACCTTCTCACTGCTGCTAGCACTCGGTTTTCCCCAGCATTCTGTTAGCGACCCGCTGCAACTGGGCTTTGTCGGCACTCTTCCAGCCGCCCTTGATGCAGTAGTGTTCAGAGAGGTAGTGAAGGAAGTTACGCCTCAACCGATCATTAAGCGGCCATTGCGGAAACGCGCGCGCCAGCTCCATTAGCTGCTGGGCATTATCGGCGTGCATCACCAACCCCTCGATATTGAAGAACGCCTGGCCCAAGGTCAGCACCGGCTTGCCCAAAAGCAAAGCTTCAAGGCCTACCGTTGAGTTCAGCGTGACCACAAACTGACTGGCCTCGATCAGTTGCTGGGTGGGGTTGCCATTGGCGAACAACAGGTGAGCGTGAGTGCGCTCATGCAACTCGGGATAATACTGGCGGCTGGATGGATGTTCTTTGAAGACCACTGTCAAACCGGTCTCGTTGGCCAGGCGCTCACCCAGGGCAAACATCTCCCGCATGTTGCGAACCCAAGGAGAAAACAACCGAACCTGACTGTCGCGGTCATCCTGAAACGGAATAAAGATGAATTGCTCAGGTAATACTATCGGGGGAGGGCCGCTGGCACGGGGTTTACGAGGGATCAGTACAGGCGCTGACTGGTCGTCAGGTACCGAATAAGGATAATTGAGGTAAAAATCGGCCTCACGCGGAACGGTGTTGAGGAAGTTCACACCCTGGGGGTCAACCGTTGTGGTATCGGGTAACAAGCCATTCTCGAAGAAAAACGTCTTGCACCCAGGCGCAGCCAACGCCATTAGCAACTGACAGTATCGATGAGCTCCATTCCAGAATACCAGCACGTCGGGGCGCTCACGGTCGAGCAAGGCCTGGACACGCAACGCAACCCAGAGGAGTTCAAGACGTAACAATAAGCGATACAGGCGACCGGTATTCTTATTCTTGACGCGTCGCTCCTCGCATTTCCTTTCGATCAGGTCCGGGCTGTCAATTTGCGAAAGCACCCTGGATATTCGTAAGGATCTCGGCCAGGGCATCTCTGGAGGAGTAACGACTGTACCTTGTAGCTCGGTCTCATTAAGCAATCGATTGAAATAAAGACCCTGATGTTTGGCCAGGGAAATGAACAGCATTTTCGTCATAGGGTGTCCAGAAAGTAGGCCGCATTCACCTGCCAAAGTGTTCCATAACCACCGGGCGACCAGTCCGCAGACATTAACATCCTGTTATTCACCGGCCCGCGCATAGGAGGGTAACAACATGAATCAAAAATAATTACTCGGTGACAGTGCCGGACGACCCAGCAAACAGGGGCATGCCCCCCCTGAAAATTGGCACGACTATACCACAGCGGTTTTTTGCAGCATGCACACTGCGGTAACATACTTGGCTGCCTACCACGGGCATGCCTTGGAGCCTTGATGCAAACGCTCGATCACATTTCTTACCTCAGCATGCGCGAAGATGCTGACGTTCTCGAAGCCGACGGTAAAGGCGACAAAGTTCTGCGCCTTGCCGATGGATCGATACTCAAGCTATTTCGCCGCAAACGCCTGCTGACCTCTGCCCTCTGGGCACCCTACGCCAAGCGCTTCGCCGACAACTGCAGCGTACTGCAAGAACGTAAAATCGAGTGCCCAAACATTCGGCAGATTTATCGCATCCCCAGCATCGAACGCGACGCGGTGCATTACGACCCATTGCCTGGGCTAACGCTTCGTCAGTTGCTAGGGGTTGAGGGCAATGACGATCTTCGCGCACGGCTGGGCGAGTTCATTGCCAGCCTACATGAGCACGGCATCTACTTCCGCTCCGCACACCTGGGCAACGTGGTATTGACGCCCCATAACACGCTTGGGCTGATCGATGTCGCAGACCTGCGCTTCCAGGGCAAGCCACTTCGCAAGAGCCTTCGCCTGCGCAACTTCAAGCATATATTGCGCTATCGCCAGGACCGCGAGTGGCTGCTCCAGGACAAGCAATTCCTTGAGCACTACCTGAACAGTCAGCAGGTTTGCAACGAACATGAGTTGAACCTGGTGCTCAACCCCTAAGCTCCTCCAGACCCCGGTGTCAGCCAGCGGCGGCCAACCTGAAGGTCTCGAAGTTACACGCGGGGTCGGCGCCGCGGAGCAGGTCATCGACCAACTGAGTGGTTTTCAGCAACCCTTGGGAACCGTGCACCAGATGGTAATCAGCAAAACGTCGGGCTTGGGCCGAATGGCGTTGGTAATCCTGCTCAAGCGCTTTCAACTGCCGGGAAAAGCCCTGTTCATCGCTCACTTGGGGCCCGAAAAACAACGAGTGAGAAAAAATATCCACATCGCTGCCCGCATTCACGTGAATCACTGGCCGGCCCGCCAGACCTGCCTCAATACCCGCATTGGACATGATATTGATGACGACGCTGGCCTGCGCCAGAGCCTGGGCCAGTGAACACTGGGTATCCAGCAACTCGATGTTGGCAAACTGCGCAGCGGCATCGCTCCAGAATTTTGCTTTGCTGCGAGGGTGGCGCTTGAACAGCAACCGATAGTCCGGATTATGTCCAGCCCAATCGCGCAGCAACCGATAGGTGTCCTGATAACCCGATTCTTTCTCCCGGTCAGGGCCAACCCCCAGAATCAATAACATTTTAAGAGCAGGATCAGCGACCGGCAGATCATAAGTTTCATCCGCAAGGTAAGAGCCGACCAACACCACCGTCGACTCACCGAACCGCAATCTTCGCTCTTGCAATGCAACCAGCGAGCTACGACCAAAAACACCGTAATAGTCGTAGTCGTTCATGCCCAGCCGCCCTGAAGATTCCAAGGTTGTGGCATGAGCCAGTTGTAGCAGTCGAGCCCCACGTGCAGCCAGCGCCAAACGCAAGAACGGGGCATGAAGGCTACCGTTGCGCTCATTGATCAGTAACTTGGGTGAATACGTCATCACCAGCCACTGGGCGTGGGCAGCGTATGCCAGATAACGCAGCGGTACAGACTGCGGTGGCGCCATGAGCATACGTCGGGCACAAGCATCCGACGGTGAGCGCAACGCTGCCTCTGACAGAAGATGCCCCCGGCTGCGTAGGGCTCTGATCAGAATATTCTTGCGTTGCAACGCCATGGATTTGGGCGCCGAATGCAGCAACAACACGTCACAGGGCATGGCGACAACCGAATCGTTCAAACATACCCTTGCGCGCATACCGAGCGCGAACTCCACCAGCGCATCACGACCCAGCCGTAGCAGGCTGGCGAAGCGACCATGGCGCTGGCGCAGCAATTTCCAGCGATATCGGTCCAGCTCACGCGCCTTTTGTGCCCAGCACCCTTGGTCTTGGAACACATCTTCGCCAGGGCACGGCGAATTCACTTGAACAACAACCGAATAGCCTTGCGCGTATAGGTCCAGCGCGTGAGCGAGCGAACATCGGTACGCACGGCTTGAATATAAAAAGCCTTGGCGTTGACATAATCACCAGCACTGTAGCAAGCGCGGAACAGCGACAGACAGCGTTGAGCCAGGAAAGCCCGGCGCAGATCCTGCAGTTCTGGCAGGCGCGTCGGAGAAAAGACCTCGTCAACCATCCCCACGCCAGCCGCCAGGGCTTGCTTGAGGTCATGCCGCATGCTGTCGTCATGTTTGTGGATCAGCGCCAGCGGCGCATCGAGCACACTGCACGGGAAACCCGCCAGCACCTGGGCAAACACTGGAATATCTTCGACACAGCGTAAATGTTCCGGGTAATTGCCCGGCGCGAATACGTCTCGATGCATTGCACAGGCACCGTTGGACAGCGATACCGTCTTGTCCAGCAGATAACCACGTACACGCTCGCGCGGGGTGGCGGGCAAGGGTTGTACGGCGTGCAGGACACGACGACCATCAGCGAATACCGACCAGTGGCCACCGATAATCAGGCGGCTGGTGGGATTGCTGGAGATATGCCGAGTCAACGCAGCCAAAGCACCCGGCGCCATCTCATCGTCGGCATCAAGGAAAATCAGGTATGGCCCACGAGCCTCCTCGATCCCACGATTACGTACCGAGGACAAACCACCATTGGGCTTGCGCAAAACCCGAAAGCAACCGGCATGCTCAACTTGGAGTTGTTCCAGGACTTGTGGCGTTGCATCAGTAGATCCATCATCGATTACCAGCAACTCCGCCTGAGCATCGTGCAGTTGCCCCACCACCGAGTTCACCGCACGAGGCAAGGTATCGGCGTAGTTATAAGCAGGGATGACGACACTGATCAAAACCTCAGTCATAAACATCTACCCCGTCTTTGACCACCAGAATATCTTCCATGATCAGGTATTGCAGGTCGGAGCCAAAGAACATGTTCAGTGCGTCCGTAGGCGAGCAGATCATCGGTTCGCCACGGCGGTTGAGTGAGGTGTTCAGGGACACGCCGTTGCCGGTCAGTACTTCCAGGGCCTTCATCATGTCGTAATAGCGTGGGTTGTATTCACGCTTGAGTACCTGGGCCCGGGATGTGCCGTCTTCGTGGACGACTTCCGGCACGCGGGTTTTCCATTCTTCGGCCACTTCGAAGGTGAACGTCATGAACGGCGCGGGGTGATCGACCTTGATCATCTGCGGTGCGACCGTATCGAGCATCGACGGGCAGAAAGGCCTCCAGCGCTCGCGGAACTTGATCTGTTCGTTGATGCGATTGGCCACGCCGCTGGCGCTTGGGCAACCGATGATCGAACGACCGCCCAAGGCACGCGGGCCGAACTCCATGCGCCCCTGGAACCAAGCCACCGGGTTACCGTCGACCATGATCCGGGCGATGCGCTCGGGGGTATTGTCGATCTTGCGCCACACAGGTTTGCTCGGATGACGGGCGCACGCGGCGATGACGTCTTCGTTGCTGTAGGCCGGGCCGAGGTAGACGTGTTCCATCTTCTCTACCGGCACGCCACGGGCGTGGGACACATAAGCTGCCGCGCCCACCGCGGTGCCGGCGTCGCCGGAAGCCGGCTGCACGAACAGTTCCTTGACGTCGTCACGGGCGATGATTTTCTGGTTCAGCTTGACGTTCAATGCGCAGCCACCGGCGAAAGCCAGCTTGCCGGTTTCCTTGAGCACGTCGCCCAGATAGTGGTCGATCATCTGCAGCGCAAGTTTCTCGAACAGCGCCTGCATGCTGGCCGCGTAATGGATGTACGGCTCGTCGGCGATGTCGCCTTCGCGCTTGGAACCGAGCCATTCGATCAGCTTCGGCGAGAAGTAGAAGCCTTTGCCCTTCTCTTTATAGCGACGCAGGCCGATCACGTTGGCGTAGTCGGTATTGATCACCAGTTCGCCGTTTTCAAACGAGGCCAGGCGTGAGAAGTCATACTTGCTGGCATCGCCGTAAGGCGCCATGCCCATGACCTTGAATTCACCGTCGAGCATTTCAAAACCGAGGAACTCGGTGATCGCGCCGTACAGGCCGCCCAAGGAGTCCGGATCGAAGAATTCCTTGATCTTGTGGATCTTGCCGTTTTCGCCGTAGCCGAAGAAGGTCGTGGCGTATTCGCCCTTGCCATCGATGCCCAGGATCGCGGTTTTCTCCTGAAAACCGGAGCAGTGATAGGCGCTGGAAGCGTGGGCCAAGTGGTGCTCGACCGGTTCGATCTTGATTTTTTTCGGATCAAAACCCAGCTGCTCCAGGCACCAGACGATCTTGCGGCGATAGCGCTTATAACGACGGTTGCCCATCAGGATCGCATCGAGGGCGCGATCCGGGGCGTACCAGTAACGCTTGGCGTAGTGCCAGCGCGCTTCGCCGAACAGGCTGATCGGCGCGAACGGGATCGCCACCACATCGACGTCGGACGGCTTGATACCGGCCTGTTCCAGGCAGAACTTCGCCGACTCATAGGGCATGCGGTTCTTTGCATGTTTATCGCGTACGAAGCGCTCTTCCTCGGCCGCCGCGATCAGCTTGCCGTCGATGTACAGCGCTGCGGAAGGATCATGGCTAAGGGCGCCGGACAGGCCAAGAATCGTCAATGCCACAGGGGTCTAGCCTCTTAATGTCTGTATGCGGGCGACAAGCGCCTCGAAAAATGGATGTGCCGCGCGCCAGGGGTGCGGGGCAGCTAAAGGGCGCGATTATAGCTTAAAAGCGTTGGCAAGCCTCGTAGGAGCCGCCGAAGGCTGCGATCTTTTGATTTTGATCTTTCCCTCTTGAACCTCAAGTGGTGAAACAAGATCGCAGCCTTCGGCGGCTCCTACACAGGGGACGTGCCGAAGCAGCTATCGGGGCATCATTCAAAAACTTTTGGGCAACCGCTGATCAATCAGCCGATACAACGCACTGTCCTGCGGCCAGTTGCGCATGAACCGCGCGCGATCCTTGGCATAGGCCGGGGTGAAGCTGGAGAGGCTGCGGTGCTGGCACATGGAGTCCAGGTCGATCAGCACCCAGCGATCGTCCTGCCAGAGCAGGTTGTGGCCCTTGAAGTCACCGTGACTGATGCGCTCGCGAATCAGGCCGGCGAACAGCCGGTCCAGGGCCTGCAACTCCGGCTCGGGGGCGGCGCCGCTTTCGACGTAAGGGGCCAGGCGCTGGATGATGTCAGGCCCCGACAGATGCTCGGTCACCAGGTAGGCGCCGCGACGTAGCCACAGAAAACGCTTTTCCAGCAGTGCCAGCGGCTTGGGCGTGGCGATACCGAGGAAAGTCAGGCGATGACCTTCGCGCCAGGCATGCCAGGCGCGGCTCGGACGCCAGAAGCGCTTGAGCCAGTGGGCGAAGTTTTTGATGTTATAGCGCTTGATCAGCAGAGAGCGCCCGTTCACATCGACTTTACCCACGCTCGCCGACCCACCGGTCTTGTATAAATGGCCCTGATCAAGCAAGGCATCGGCCTGCTCCAGTACCGGCGCCATGACCGCCTCTTCATCACGACGAATCGCCCGCAGCCCGAACGGCCCGCGCTGCACGCTGAACAGACTGCACTCGCGCCCGACCTTTTCCAGAAAGTCTTTCAGACGCCAGGCCTGCACTTTGTCGATCTGTTTTTGCAGCGCCTCCATGGGCAATGCGTGCTCGGCGTTGCCCAGCAGGTAATGCACCAACAACTCTTCGTTGAAAGGCTCGAGGGATTTGGGCAACTGGGCGAAAAACACCCCCAGGTTTTCGAGCACTTTGTTGCGCGACAACGGTCGACCCGGGGTTTCGGCGCGGATGCCGGCGCCGTCGATCAAATAGAGCTTGGCGCCGTGACGCAACAGATTGTCCAGGTGCAGATCTTCCTGCCACAGGCCTTTGCTGTGCAGTTGCGCAATCGCTCCCAACGCCTCGGCCAGTACCGCCGTTTGTTCGTCGGCGAGCAATGGCAGGCCCTCGACCTGTTTCCAGGCGTCCCCGAGGCTTTCGGCCCCCTCAAGCAATTCGAATAGCAGCCAGCCACCTTCGCCGTCTTTCAGGCCATCGGCCAGCAACAGCGGCGTCGTCATCCCCTGTTCTGCCAGTAGGCGCACACCTTGCAGTTCACGGTGAAAATGCCTGCCCGCTTTGCTGCCGACCAGCAACTTGGCCAACACCGGACGGCCGCGCCAGACGCCAGCACCGACGTAGCGCTGTCCCGGCAACACACGCAACAGGGAAAGCAGCTGCAATTGCGCCGGGCCGGCAGCGTCCGCCAGCTCCAGGCTCAAAGGCAGGCTGGGGCTACGGCCAGCGTGTTTCAATTCGGACAGGTGCATCAACGGGCTTCCTTGTAACTACGCCGGGCGGTCAAGCGGGTCATCCAGTTGCCGACCATTGCGCAATTAAACAACTGCGACAGCGAGCGCTCTAACAATGGCCGATCTTCAGCGACTAGAAAATCAGTCATTCACGCCCCTCGAAAAATCTCACTACATGACGGATGCGTTTCTTGTCACACGCATCGAGTCGGTCGCACTGACGGTATTGCAGGTAAAAACGCAGCCGCTGAGTGGCCGACAAATGATACTTGGCCACCTTGTCCAGGCACGCCAAGTCTTTGGTGATGCGGTATTGGAGCCAGAAGCCGCGCCAGAAATCGCCGTTCGGACAATCGATAAAAAATAGCCGTGACTGATCGTCGATCAGCAAATTGCGCCACTTCAGGTCGTTATGGGTGAAGCGATTTTCGTGCATGGTCCGCGTATAGCCGGCCAGTTGCCGACTCACCCCGTCAACCCAGGCACGATTCGCCAGCCTCGGGTCGTGACGTCGGGCCAATGCCGAGAGGTCTTCGGTGCCAGGCAGCTCGCGTGTGATCATCGCGCCACGGTCATAGGCTGCGCCACGTCGTTCCAGCCCCCAGGCTACGACTTCGGCGGTGGGGATGCCCCACTTGGCAAAGCGCTTGAGGTTCTGCCATTCGGACTTGACCCGAGGCTTACCCAAGTATCGCCGTAGCCCCTTGCCGGCCCCGGTATAGCGTTTGACATAGTAATTCACGCCGTTGCGCTGCACCCGAATCACCTCTGACAGCAGATCCCGCGTCAGACGCTCTCCCTCTAGGGCGAACACGGCATCAAGACTGCCGAAATCCTCTGCCAACTCAGCGTAGGAAGGTTCCAATACCCAACCCGGCATCAGAGCGCGCCCCCGTACCGCAGCTTGCGTGCATAAAGCCTGTTGGCTTTACCTTCGAGCCAGGTCAACAGCGAAGCTTCTTCGGCCAGGATCCGCCGTAGCGGCTGCTGGAAATACCCCTTGAGGAAACGCAACTTGTCACGACGAGTCAGACCGATGTCCATCGCAGAGAAATACAGCGCCGCCAGGTCCTTGTTGCGCCAACGAAGGGGGATGGCCGGGCGGACCTGCGCACGGTGCAGGTCGATCACCGAAAGTTTGAAATCCGTGGCGGTCACGGGCTTATCGGTGTGCAGCAAAAAGTGGCAAATGTAGCAGTCGCGATGGTTGACCCCGGCCCGGTGCATCATACCGGTCATGCGCGCCACTTCGGCGATCAGGGCCCGCTTGAGTTTCGGCTGTGGCGGCTGCTTGACCCAGTCCATGCTGAGATCTTCGAGACTGACGGTCGGCGCCAGTTCTTCGGTGACGATGAACGAATGCTGGTCGGCCGGGTTGCGGCCTTTCTCGCCATACGCAACGGCGGTCATGGTCGGCACACCGACTTGCTGCAGGCGCTGGATGGCTTTCCATTCCTGTCCCGCGCCGAGTACCGGCAGCTTGGCGGTCAGCAGGTTCTTGAAGATTTCGCGCCAACCGATGCCACGGTGGATCTTCACGAAAAAACCACGTCCGTCCACCTCCGTGCGCAAGGTGCGCCGGGCTTCCAGCTCGCGATAGACCTCGCCCTTGAGCGCCTCGACTTCGGCGAACGCATCGCGTCCAGCCCAAAGGCTCTTGAACGGTTCGGCCAGCATCAATTTCATTGTGCGTGCTCCGCCAATATCACATCGGCCGCGTGCTGCGGCATGCTGTAGAGGTCGGCCGTCTCGGCGAAGGCCAGACCGTTGCGGCTCCAGGCCGCGCGTGCGTCGGCGTCACCCAACATCCGCCCCAGGTACTCGGTGAGCTGCGCCTGTTCGAACGGCTCGTCCAAGACCAGGCCACTGTCGGCCTCGGCGATGTAATGGGCGTATCCACACACCGCACTGACCAGCACCGGCAAGCCGGCCACCAGCGCTTCAAGCAGTACGGTGCCGGTGTTCTCGTTGTACGCCGGGTGGATCAGCAGGTCGGCGCCCAACAGGAAACGCGGAATGTCGCTGCGGCCCTTGAGGAAGCGTACGTTGTCACCAAGCCCCAACGCGGCGCTCTGCAATTGGAATACTTTGGGGTCGTCCTGGCCGATTACAAACAGGCGGGTGCGTTTTTTAAGCTGCGAAGGTAGCGCGGCCAGGGCCTTGAGGCTGCGATCCACGCCCTTGGTCTTGAACCCGGAACCGATCTGCACCAGCAGCAGGTCATCATCGGCCAGATCGAATTCGGCACGAAACGCGGCGCGAACCTCATCGGCGTCGGCGGGCCGGCGACGATCCTGGGCGATGCCCGGTGGCAGCAGGTGAAAGCGCTCCAGCGGCGTGTCGTAGTGCTTGATGAACAAAGGCTGTTGCACTTCGGAAATCATCAGTATTTCGGTCTTGGCATCCTTGGCGAATACCGCTCGCTCGTACTCGGAAAAGTGGCGGTAACGCCCCCAACGCCGGTACAGCGAATTGCGCAGGTTCTGCGCCTTGTCTTCAAAGCAGCCGTCAGCGGCGTAATACACGTCCAGGCCGGGCATTTTATTGAAGCCGATCAAACGGTCGACCGGACGCTTGGCCAGGTCGTTTTCCATCCACGCACTGAGTTTCTCGTTGCGACGGTGGTTGAACAGCGCCTTGACCGGCGCCACCAGCACTTCGAAGCCCGGCGGGACGTCACCTTCCCAGATCAGCGTGTAGACGCGGATCTGGTGACCGCGCCGCTGGCATTCCAGGGCGATGCGCATGAAGTCACGCTGCAGGCCGCCGAAGGGGAAGTATTTATAAAGGACAAAAGCCAATTGCATCAGCGCGGCTCCTCAGCCAATAACGTGCTCAAGTGGCTGGCAACACGCTCGGGATTCAGACGCGTGAAGCACAGGGGCTGCTCGCGTTTCAGGTCAAACCGCCGGGCATCTTCGGCGGTCGGCGGATAAGTGCATTGTTTCTGCATGCAAGGCGCGCAGGGGAAATCGCTGGCAAGGTGAATCTGCCCCTTGCCATAGGCACCGGTCAGCACCGGGTTGGTGGGGCCGAGCAGTGAAATGGTCGGCACATCCAGGGCTGCGGCCAAATGGCCAAGGCCGGTGTCCACGGCCACACAGGCCTGCGCGCCGGCCAACACCTTGCCCATCCCGCCCAGATTCAGTTTTGGCAATACCAGGGCGTTGCGCAACCCATTGGCAATCCGCTCGGCCCGGGCTTTCTCCAGCGGGCTGCCCCATGGCAGCTTCACCACGACGCCGAACTGGCCCATGCGCTCAACGAGTTGACGCCAGTAGAGTTCAGGCCAGTGCTTGGATTCCCAGGTCGTGCCATGCAGGAACACCACGTAGGGGTATCTGCGTGGCAATTCCACCAGACGATCGACATTCAGGCCGTAGCTGCCCATGGTTTTGGGCAAGTCATAACCCAGCGCCACGGCGAACAACTGGCGCACGCGCTCTACCGCGTGCTGACCGCGGGCCACGGCCAGGCGGCGGGAATAGAAACGCGCGGCCAGCGGTTCGCGGGCCGAAACTTTATCCAGGCCTGCCACCGGGGCTTTGACGTAGCGGGTCAGCCAGGCGCTTTTCAGCAGGCCTTGGGCGTCGATCACCAGATCGTACTTCTCGGCACGCACGCTCTGCTTGAAGCGTCGCCACTCGCCGCTCTTGATGGTTTGCCAGAGGTTCTTGCGCCAGCGACGAATGGCCACCGGGATGACTTTGTCCACCGCCGGGTGCCAGGTGGGAATTTCGGCAAAGCCTTCTTCCACCACCCAGTCGAACCTGATGCCGGGAATCGCCCGCGCCGCGTCGGTCAGCGCCGGCAGGGTGTGAACCACATCCCCCAGCGAAGAGGTCTTGATCAACAATACCCGCAAGTTACTGAACCTCCACCGGTGCGCCCTGCAAACGCCCCAGGGCATCGTTCACCAACGGTGGCATGAGCTGGCGCAGGCAGTTGTAATGACCGAAGCGGCAGGTGCGGTCGAAGCACGGGCTGCATTCGATGCCCAGGCGCACGACTTCGACTTTGTCGGCCAGCGGCGGCGTAAAGCCCGGCGAGGTGGAACCATACACCGCTACCAAAGGGCGGTTCAGGGCGGCTGCCACGTGCATCAGGCCGGAGTCATTGGACACCACTGAATCGGCGCAGGACATCAGGTCGATGGCCTCGGCCAGGGAGGTATCACCGCTCAGATTCACCGACTCCTCCCGCAGACCCGGGATCAGCCGCGAGCGGATGTCTTCGCCCACCGAATGATCGTTTTTCGAACCGAACAGCCAGACCTGCCAGCCTTCACGAATCTTCGCCTCGGCGACCTGGGCGTAATGCTCGGCCGGCCAGCGCTTGGACTCACCGAACTCGGCGCCCGGGCAGAGGGCCAACACCGGGCGGTCCAGGCTCAAACCGAACTTGGCCAGCGCCGCTTCGCGGGTCACCGGGTCGATCGCAAGGCTTGGACGCGGATACGGCTTGGGTAACTCGCCGCCCGGCTCGTAGGCCAGGGCCATGAAGCGCTCGATCATCAGCGGGTAGCGGTCTTTATCCAGCGTGCGCACGTCGTTGAGCAGGCCGTAGCGGAACTCGCCGCGCCAGCCGGTGCGCGTAGGGATGCTGGCGAAGAATGGCACCAATGCCGACTTCAACGAATTGGGCAGCACAATCGCCTGGTCATATTGCCCGGCCAGGGATTTGCCGATGCGTCGACGGGTCGCCAGCTCCAGCACGCCGTGGCCGAGCGGGAAGCTCAAGGCCTTGCGCACCTGGGGCATGCGCTCAAGAATCGGCCGGCTCCACTCGGGGGCCAACACGTCGATTTCGCACTGTGGGTGGCGCTGCTTGAGGCACTGGAACAGTGTCTGCGCCATCACCATGTCACCGACCCAACTGGGCCCTACGATCAGAATATTCATGTGGCTTCCAAAAACGATACGGGGAGGCCTACGCCTCCCCGCCTCGACAATCACTGTGGCTTAGGTCGTTGCCTGTTGCCGTCACTCTACAACACACCGCAAATCTACTGTGGGGGCGAGCCAGCTCGCGATGAGGCCATTACATTCAACATCCATGCTGCCTGACATTCCGCTATCGCGAGCAGGCTCGCTCCCACAGGGGAAACCCATCTGCTTCAAGTATGGTGCAGCACCACAATTCCATTGTGGGAGCGGGCTTGCTCGCGAAGAGGCCGGCACATCCAACATCAAGCTGCCTAACCCGCCGCCTTCGCGAGCAAGCCCGCTCCCACACTGCCTAATCTTCAGCTCAGCCCCAGTTCTCGCCAGATCCGCAGCACCTGCCTGCGCTCATCCACAAACTGGTCGCCTGCAATCACCCCGGCGTCGTTCTGTAGCGCCTGGCGGTGGGCGGCGGAGCGATAGGCTTTGTACGCCTCGCGCAACAGGGTTGCGTCTTCGACCGGCATCAGTCCGACCTCTTGCAACCCCTCCAGAATGCGGATGTTATCGGTGTAGCGCAGCAGCGATGGGTGCTCCTCGGACCACGCCAGGGCCGCGTATTGCACCATAAATTCAATGTCGACGATACCTCCGGCATCCTGCTTGAGGTCGAACGGCGCCGTGGCTTCAAAGGCGTTCGCCGCGGTTCCGGCAGCGGTGGCCTTGCTGCCGAGGTTGTCGCGCATCTTGGCGCGCATCTCGCTGACCTCCTGGCGCAGCGTCGACAAATCACGCTTGCGCCCAAGCACCTGTGCACGAACTTTCTCGAACGCCTGCCCCACATCCTGGCTGCCCACCAGCACGCGGGCCCGCACCAGCGCCTGGTGTTCCCAGGTCCAGGCCTCGTTCTCCTGATAGCGTGCAAAAGCCCCAAGGGAGCTGACCAGTAACCCCGACGCCCCGGACGGCCGCAAGCGCATATCCACTTCGTAGAGCTGTCCGGAGTTGGTCTGGGCCGTCAGCAAATGAATGATTCGCTGGCCCAGCCGGGTGAAGAACTGCGCGCCGTCGATGGGTTTCGGGCCATCGGTTTCCGCCTGCGGATCGCCATCGTGGATGAACACCAGATCCAGGTCGGAACCATGCCCCAACTCCAGACCGCCGACTTTCCCATACCCGACAATGATGAAGCCAGGATCGCACAGGCTACCGTCAGCGCGCAGCGGCACGCCGTACTTGGCCACAGTCTGGCGCCAGGCCAGGGCCAGCACTTGCTCGAGAATCGCCTCGGCCAGCCAGGTCAGGTAATCGCTGACTTTCATCAACGGCAGGCTGCCGGCAATTTCCGAGGCCGCCACCCGCAAACGGTGCGCAAGCTTGAAATGCCGCAGGGCTTCCATTTGCTGTTCGAGGTCATCTTCGGGGATGCGGGTCAGGCGCTCACGCAACTCCGCCGCCAGTTCCGGCGCCAGGGGCGGCTTGAACAAGCGCCCCTCATTGAGCAATTCATCAAGTAACAGGGGAAAGCGGGTGATCTGCTCGGCAATCCACGGGCTCGCCGCGCACAGTGTCAACAAACGTCGCAGCGCGCCGGGATTTTCCGTCAGCAGCACCAGATAGGCCGAACGGCGCGCCACGGCTTCCACCAGCGGCAATACGCGCTCAAGCACCAGGTCCGGGTTGGCATGCTCCACCGCCTGGGCCAGCAGGCGCGGAATGAATGCATCCAGACGCTCGCGCCCCAAACGCTGCATGGCACGCAACTGCGCACTGCCGCGCAGGGCGGCCAAGGCTTTGAGCGCCTTGGGCGCATCGCCGAAGCCGCCCTCTTCCAACTGACGACACGCCGCCCCTTCATCCTGGCTGTCTTCCCACAAAGGCAACCATTCGCCGCCCACCGTCACTTCGCTCTCGCCGTCCTGTTCCTCATCCGGGTCCGCGATGACCTGGCCGAAGTGCCAAGCCACACGACCGCGCCAATACATCAATTGCTCATGGAAGGCCGCCCAGTCGGCAAAACCCAGCATGAACGCGATGCGCGCCTGGTCCTGCGGGCTGTCCGGCAGCATCTGGGTCTGGCGGTCGGCGATGGCCTGGATCGCGTGTTCGGTGTAACGCAAGAATTCATAACCCTGGCGCAGCTCATCGACCACCTTGGCTGGCAGATATCCCTGGCCTTCCAGGGTGCCCAGCACTTTCAACAGCGGGCGCTGCTGCAAGCTCAAGTCACGACCGCCATGGATCAACTGGAACGCCTGGGCAATGAACTCCACCTCGCGGATGCCGCCCGAACCCAGCTTGATGTTGTCGGCCATGCCCTTGCGCCGCACTTCCTGCTGGATCAGCTGTTTCATGGTGCGCAGCGCTTCGATGGCAGAAAAATCCAGGTAACGGCGATAAACGAACGGGCGCAGCATGTCGAGCAATTGCGCACCGGCCACCTGGTCACCCGCCACCACTCGCGCCTTGATCATGGCGTAGCGCTCCCAGTCGCGGCCCTGATCCTGGTAATACTGCTCCAGCGCGTTGAAGCTCAGCACCAGCGCACCGGCCGAACCATAGGGGCGCAGGCGCATGTCGACACGGAACACGAAACCGTCGACTGTCATCGGGTCCAGGGCCTTGATCAGGCGCTGCCCTACGCGAATGAAGAACTCCTGGTTATCCAGCGCACGCTTGGCGCCAACGGTCTCGCCGCCCTCGGGGTAGGCAAAAATCAGGTCGATATCCGATGACAGGTTCAGCTCCACAGCACCGAGTTTGCCCATGCCCAGAATGACCATGTGCTGCGGTTCACCGCTGCGCCGGCCGGTGGGCGTGCCGAATTGCTGGCAATGACGCTGGTACAGCCATTGATAGGCCTGGTCGATGCAGGTATCGGCCATGTCGGAGAGGTCGCGACAGGTCTGGACCAGGTCGGCCTGGCGGGTCAGGTCGCGCCAGATGATCCGTATCTGCTGGCGTGTGCGTTGGCGACGCAGGACGCGGCCGAGTTCGTCTTCGCTCTCGGCGGCCTGGACCGCGGCGCTAATCTGCGCGCACATTTCGCCGGGCACCAGGCGGCGGTCCAGTTCGCCGCCGCGCACCAGCTCCAGCAGCATCGAGGGGTCACGAACACTCTGCTCGATAAAAAAATCACTGGCGGCGGCGATACGATTGAACTCGCTCCAGCGTTCAGGCGCCCAACCGGACAACCCGTGGTCGTCGCCCAGGGAAGCGACCGCCGCACGGAACGACTGCTCGGCACGACTGACCAATGATTGGAGAATTACCGGAACTTCGGTAAGCGAGGGCAGGCTCATGGTCTATCCTTGATCGGCGCGGGAAAGGCTGGATGTAGTGTTTTTTCAGATGCCACTACCTGATCGACTGTCGAACAAAGATGATAAATAGCTGAAAATCTGATTTTATTGGCAGCCAACATCAAGTTTTTACCTGTACGAGTTGGCTCACGACCAACAGTAACGATTATTCTCACAACGAAGCGAGGGGCCACAAGCCGCTCATGTGTAGTTTTACTACTCGTCTATACATTCGAAAGGCTGAAACGGCCGACGATTTGTAGTAAAACTACACGCCGCCGAAACAACCTTCGGCAATCCAAGAATTTATACCGTCTGCCCACAAGGCCAGTCGCAAACTCAGGCAACCGATTCTGGTAGCCTTTCCGCCCTGGAGCAAGCCATGCAAGACCTCGATCCCGTCGAAACCCAGGAATGGCTGGACGCCCTGGAATCGGTTCTCGACAAAGAAGGCGAAGACCGTGCTCACTATCTGATGACCCGTATGGGCGAACTCGCAACCCGCAGCGGTTCGCAATTGCCTTACGCCATCACCACGCCATACCGCAACACAATCCCCGTTACCCACGAAGCACGCATGCCCGGCGACCTGTTCATGGAACGCCGCATTCGCTCGCTGGTACGCTGGAACGCGATGGCCATGGTGATGCGTACGAACCTGAAAGATTCTGACCTGGGCGGTCACATCTCCAGCTTCGCCTCCAGCGCAACCTTGTACGACATCGGCTTCAACTATTTCTTCCAGGCCCCGACCGACGAACACGGCGGCGACCTGATCTACTTCCAGGGCCACACCTCGCCAGGCGTTTACGCCCGTGCCTTCATGGAAGGCCGCATCAGCGAAGACCAGATGAACAACTTCCGCCAGGAAGTGGATGGTCAGGGCCTTTCGTCCTATCCGCACCCTTGGCTGATGCCTGATTTCTGGCAGTTCCCGACGGTATCCATGGGTCTGGGCCCGATCCAGGCCATCTACCAGGCGCGTTTCATGAAGTACCTGGAAGCCCGTGGTTTCATTCCCGAAGGCAAGCAGAAAGTCTGGTGTTTCCTGGGCGACGGCGAGTGCGACGAGCCGGAATCCCTGGGCGCGATTTCCCTGGCTGGCCGCGAGAAGCTGGACAACCTGATCTTCGTCATCAACTGCAACCTGCAGCGCCTCGACGGCCCGGTTCGCGGCAACGGCAAGATCATCCAGGAACTCGAAGGCGTGTTCCGCGGCGCCCAGTGGAACGTGACCAAGGTCATCTGGGGTCGTTTCTGGGACCCACTGCTGGCCAAGGACGTCGACGGCATCCTGCAACGCCGCATGGACGAAGTCATCGACGGCGAATACCAGAACTACAAGGCCAAGGACGGCGCGTTCGTCCGTGAGCACTTCTTCAACACGCCTGAACTCAAGGCAATGGTTGCCGATCTGTCCGACGACGAGATCTGGAAGCTCAACCGTGGCGGCCACGACCCGTACAAGGTCTACGCGGCGTACCACGAAGCGGTCAACCACAAGGAACAACCGACCGTCATCCTGGCCAAGACCATCAAGGGTTATGGCACTGGTGCTGGCGAAGCGAAAAACACTGCGCACAACACCAAGAAAGTCGACGTCGACAGCCTGAAGTTGTTCCGCGACCGCTTCGACATCCCGGTCAAGGACGAGGAACTGGAAAACCTGCCGTTCTTCAAGCCGGAGCCCAACAGCGCCGAAGCCCGCTACCTGAGCGAGCGTCGCACCGCACTGGGTGGTTTCGTACCCCAGCGCCGCGCGCAGAGTTTCAGCGTGCCGACCCCATCGCTCGATACCCTCAAGGCCATCCTTGACGGTTCGGGCGACCGTGAAATTTCCACCACCATGGCGTTCGTGCGGATCCTCGCGCAACTGGTCAAGGACAAGGAAATCGGCCCGCGCATCGTTCCGATCATCCCGGACGAAGCCCGCACCTTCGGCATGGAAGGCATGTTCCGTCAGTTGGGCATCTACTCCTCCGTCGGCCAGCTCTACGAGCCAGTCGATAAAGACCAGGTGATGTTCTACAAGGAAGACAAGAAGGGCCAGATTCTCGAAGAAGGCATCAACGAAGCGGGCGCCATGAGTTCGTTCATCGCCGCCGGCACTTCGTACTCCAGCCACAACCAGCCGATGCTGCCGTTCTACATCTTCTACTCGATGTTCGGTTTCCAGCGTATCGGCGACCTGGCCTGGGCCGCTGGCGACAGCCGTACCCGTGGTTTCCTGATCGGCGGTACCGCAGGCAGAACCACGCTCAACGGCGAAGGCCTGCAACACGAAGACGGTCACAGCCACATCCTGGCTGCCACCATCCCGAACTGCCGCACCTTTGATCCAACCTACGGCTACGAGCTGGCGGTGATCATCCAGGACGGCATGAAGAAGATGACCGAAGAGCAGCAGGACGTTTTCTACTACATCACCGTGATGAACGAGTCCTACCAGCAGCCAGCCATGCCGGCCGGCGTGGAAGAAGGCATCATCAAGGGCATGTACCTGCTCGAGGAAGACACCCGCGAAGCGGCGCACCACGTCCAGCTGATGGGCTCCGGCACCATCCTGCGCGAAGTGCGTGAAGCGGCGAAGATCCTGCGTGAAGAGTTCAACGTCGGCGCCGACGTCTGGAGCGTTACCAGCTTCAACGAACTGCGTCGCGACGGCCTGGCCGTAGAGCGCAGCAACCGCCTGCACCCAGGCCAGAAGCCGAAACTGAGCTATGTCGAAGAATGCCTGAACGGTCGCAAAGGTCCGGTCATCGCCTCTACCGACTACATGAAGCTGTTCGCCGAGCAGATCCGTCAGTGGGTTCCTTCCAAGGAATTCAAGGTGCTGGGCACCGACGGCTTCGGTCGTAGCGACAGCCGCAAGAAGCTGCGTCACTTCTTCGAAGTCGACCGTAAGTTCGTTGTGTTGGCAGCCCTGGAAGCCCTGGCTGACCGTGGCGATATCGAACCCAAGGTGGTGGCCGAGGCCATCGTCAAGTTCGGCATCGATCCGGAAAAACGCAACCCACTGGACTGCTGAGGAGAATTTCCGTGAGCGAACTCATTCGCGTACCTGACATCGGCAGCGGTGAAGGTGAAGTAATTGAACTGTTTGTGAAGGTCGGCGACCGTATCGAAGCCGAGCAGAGCATCCTGACGCTTGAATCGGACAAGGCCAGCATGGAAGTGCCTGCGCCGAAGGCCGGTATCGTTAAAAGCCTGAAAGTGAAGCTGGGTGATCGCCTGAAAGAAGGCGACGAACTGCTGGAGCTGGAAGTCGAGGGCGCTGCTGCGGCGCCTGAAGCGGCAGCTCCTGCTGCTGCCCCGGCGGCGGCTGAAAAGCCTGCCGCTGCACCGGTTGCCGAGGCGGCTCCCGCCCCTGCCGCCGCGCCTGCCGCTGCCACGGTCCAGGACATTCATGTCCCGGACATCGGCTCGTCGGGCAAGGCCAAGATCATCGAAGTGCTGGTCAAGGTCGGCGACACCGTCGAAGCCGACCAGTCGCTGATCACCCTGGAATCCGACAAGGCCAGCATGGAAATCCCGTCGCCGGCCGCCGGCGTGGTGGAAAGCGTCGAGATCAAGCTGGAAGACGAAGTTGGCACCGGTGATCTGATCCTGAAGCTGAAAGTGGCCGGTGCTGCGGCGCCTGCTGCCCCAGCCCAGGCTGCTGCGCCTGCCGCCAAGACCGAAGCCGAAGCTGCTCCAGCTCCGGCTGCCGCGCCTGCCGCCACCAAGGCCGAGACAGCCCCTGCCCCGGCCGCCGCACCCGCACCTGGCGGAGCCAAGGTGCATGCCGGTCCTGCGGTGCGTCAGCTGGCCCGTGAATTTGGTGTCGAGCTGTCCGCCGTCGGCCCAAGCGGCCCACACGGTCGTGTGCTGAAGGAAGACGTGCAGGCTTACGTCAAGGCCATGATGCAGAAGGCCAAGAACGCTCCGGCCGAAGGCGCCACGGGTGGTGCGGGCATCCCGCCGATCCCGGCGGTGGATTTCAGCCGCTTCGGCGAAACCGAAGAAGTGGCAATGACTCGCCTGATGCAAATCGGCGCGTCGAGCCTGCATCGCAGCTGGCTGAACATTCCGCACGTCACTCAGTTCGACCAGGCCGACATCACCGAGCTGGAAGCTTTCCGCGTCGCGCAGAAAGCCGTGGCGGAAAAAGCCGGCGTGAAACTGACCGTTCTGCCACTGCTGCTCAAGGCCTGTGCGCACCTGCTCAAGGAGCTGCCAGACTTCAACAGCTCCCTGGCCCCAAGCGGCAAGGCCGTCATTCGCAAGAAATACGTGCACATCGGTTTTGCCGTCGACACTCCGGAAGGCCTGCTGGTACCGGTCATCCGCAACGTCGACCAGAAGAGCCTGCTGCAACTGGCTGGCGAAGCCGCTGCCCTGGCCGAAAAGGCCCGGAACAAGAAGCTCACCGCCGACGACATGCAGGGCGCCTGCTTCACCATTTCCAGCCTCGGCCACATTGGCGGCACCGGCTTCACGCCGATCGTCAACGCGCCGGAAGTGGCGATCCTGGGTGTCTCCAAGGCCACCATCCAGCCTGTCTGGGACGGTAAGGCCTTCCAGCCCAAACTGATGCTGCCGCTGTCGCTGTCCTACGATCACCGTGTGATCAACGGCGCCGCCGCTGCACGCTTCACCAAGCGTCTGAGCGACCTGCTGGGCGACATCCGTACCATCTTGCTGTAACACCGCATGGCCCTCCATCACGGAGGGCCCTTCGGACTGCTGTTTTCCGAGCGCCACGCTCGTACCTCAACCCCGCCCGTTTGGCGGGGCTTTTTTTGCCTGGGATAAAAATGCCCACGCACAGGAAACTTCGACCCATTTCCTACCCCAGCCGGGATTAGTGACTACACCCCCTGTTAGTCATTACCCACAACTTACGCCCCCTTCCCTATCAATATTTATTCCCCGCCACGCTTTAGCATTCTTAGTTCACCGACCACACACACCCAAACTTTAAAAACACCGAACTTCGAACGGACTCGAATATGTTTAAACCCACTGTTGGCCCCATTGTGGGTCACACGACAACTGATCACGCGCGAATATTCCTGCGAGGAGACAAGGGCAACGGCAACCTGACCTTTGCCGGCATTCGTCATAGGCGCCAAGGCGATACAACATGGTCGAAGGGACACTTTGTACTGTTGAACAGCTACCGCGACATGTCCGATGTCATCGTATTAAAAGGTCTTCAAGCCGACACCGCTTATGAATATCAGGCCGGCTGGCTCACCCCTCTGAGCCCGACCCACACCGTGGAAACCATCCAGGAGCGGCCGCTGCAGTGGCCTGCAAATATTTACCAGTTCCGCACCCCTTCCAGCAAAATCGGCGCAACACGCGCCTATATCGTCGGTTCTTGTCGCTATCTGCGGGTCACCGCCGGTACCCCATCGACCCCCGAACTCGGGGATCGGACATTCGCCGGCATCAACCGCGTCGTTGACCAGGCCGACCCGCCGATCAGCGGTATTTTGATGACCGGGGATCAGGTTTACCTCGACGATTTGAATATGCTCGCCCCGGACCGGACCTATCAGGACATTCTGCTCAAGTACCGCACCGCTTTTTCCCAACCACACATTAAAAAACTCATGTCCGGCGTGCCAACTTACATGATCCTCGACGACCATGAAATTGAAGATAACTGGCCAGCCAACAAAAACGTCGAGGATGAAGCTTTATATGCCAATGCCATGAGCGCTTATGAACTTTATCAAGCCAGCCATAGCCCAGCCCATGAACTTTCAAGCAATGGCACATTAAAGAAACCGTTGAAACAGTTCTGGTACACATTCACTCACGGCGATATCGAATGGTTCGTCACTGACAGCCGGACCCGACGCAACCTGTCACCGCACGACCGACGCATCCTCGACGAGGAGCAGGAGCAGTCACTGCTTACCTGGCTTGTCAACAGCCCCGCCCGAGTCAAATTCGTCGTGACCAGCGTCCTGTTCTACCCTGACAGCAAACACAATGACGGTGATGCCTGGCAGGCCTTCCCGGCCCAACGTCTGCGCCTTCTGGAAACCATCCGAGGCCATGGGATCAAGAATGTGATTTTCGTGTCGGGCGACATTCATGGCTCCATGACCAGCCGCCTGGGTCACACCCAAGACCCCGATTTCGAAGTCCATACCGTCGTTGCCTCGCCGTTTTACAACAGCAAGCTGTTGCCCTTCGCAAAACCATCCGATTTTATTTTCGACAGAGCCATGGCCCGGGCCGGGGGCGGTGAATACCAGTACGAACTGACCGGCAAGGTGATCAGCCAGGACAATTTCGCACGCCTGCATGTCGCGGACCAGAGCGTTCGGGTCACTTTTCACGACCGTGATGGCACTTCATTACAGACGGTTGATATCCCGTTGCGCGGACGAGTGGTATAACCACTCAAGCCCTCTGATCGGGTGACGGCTGGAGAAATCCTCTTGTCGGCCGATAAAAGGTTTATAGCACTTGGCCTTCATCTCTCTTGTCAGCCAGTGCCGCAATGATGCAACCTTGCGGCAGTCCGTAATAACGAGGGCGTCAGCCCGGCGCGATCAGCATTTTCGAAGCGAGTTTCCCCATGAAAAGCCAACCCGATGCCGCCAGCCGTATGGCGGCCGAGGTAGTGACGCAGTTACCGGTGCCTTCGCGGCTCGGCATGCTGCGTTTCGAACGGCTGAATGAAGCGAGCTGGGCGCTGCTGTTCCTCGATCCCAACTGCGAACGTTATTTCGGCCTGCCGGCAGTAGAGCTTTGCTCGCTGGTCAGTTCGCCCTACGCCAGCCTGATGGAACCCGAAGCGCGCTATCAACTCCACGATACGATCCAGCAGCAACTGGCCCAAGCCCCGCATTACCTGATCCGCTACACGCTCCACACCGCCAAGGGTCCCATGAACCTGCTGGAAATGGGCGAGTCCTATAAACAGCACAATCGCCATCTACTACGCGGCTATCTGCTGGCAGTGGACGATTTGCTGACAAGCGAGCCGTCGGCACCGGCCCTGGACCTGGAAACCCAGAACTCACGCCTGCAAATTGCCCTGGAACTGAACCAACGCGCCCAGCAGGAACAGCTTCAACACTTGGACCGGGTGCGCGCGCAACAGGACCTGATCCTGCTGCTGACCCGTCAGCGCTACAGCGCCAACAACTCCCTGCAGGAAGCCGCCGAGCTCATCACCCGCAGCGCCTGCGACATCTACCAGATTGATTGCGCCAGCATCTGGAACCTGGAAGACGGCCAGTTGGTGCCGATTTCGGCTTATAACCGCGCCTCTCAGGACTACTTTCTGCCAGACGTGATCAACGCCAACGAGTTTCCTGATTACATGGAGGCGCTGCAGACCTGCCGCGCAATCGACGCGCACAATGCGATGCGCGACCCGCGTACCCGGGAAATGGCCGCAAGCCTTCGCACGCGGGAAGTCAACGCCATGCTCGATGCCAGCGTCCGAATCGACGGCCAGGTGGTGGGCGTGCTGTGCCTGGAGCAAATAGGCGTCACCCGCGCCTGGCAGTCGGACGAGATCGCCTTTGCCGGTGAACTGGCTGACCAGTTCGCCCAGGTCATCAACAACCACAACCGACGGACCGCCACCAACGCCTTGCACTTGTTCCAGCGCGCCGTGGAGCAGAGCGCCAACGCGTTCCTGCTGGTCAATTGCGACGGTGTGGTGGAATACGTCAACCCCAGCTTCACCGCCATCACCCAATATTCCACCGAGGAAGTCCACGGCCAGCGCCTGTCGGAACTGCCGGCCTTGGAAAACCTCAGCGAACTGCTGTTCGATGCTCCGTCGGCCCTGGCCCAGAGCAACAGCTGGCAGGGCGAATTCAAGAGCAGGCGCAAGAATCTGGAACCCTACTGGGGCCAATTGTCGATTTCCAAGGTCTATGGCGATAACCGTGAACTGACCCACTACATCGGTATTTACGAAGACATCACCCAGACCAAACTGGCCCAGCAGCGTATCGAGCGCCTGGCCTATACCGACAACCTGACCAACCTGGGCAACCGCCCCGCGTTCATCCGCAACCTCGATGAGCGCTTTGCCCGGGACAGCGATTCGCCCATCAGCCTGTTGCTGGTGGACATCGACAACTTCAAGCGCATCAATGACAGCCTCGGCCATCAGACCGGAGACAAGCTGCTGATCAGCCTGGCCCGGCGCCTGCGCAATAGCCTGAGCCCCAGTGGCAGCCTGGCACGGTTCGCCAGTAATGAATTCGCCGTACTGCTGGACGACACCGACCTGGAGGCAGGGCAGCAGATCGCCAGCCAGTTGCTGATGACGCTCGACAAACCGATGTTCGTCGACAACCAGTTGATCAGCGTGACCGGCTCCGTGGGCCTGGCCTGCGCGCCACTGCACGGCCGCGACCCCCAGACCCTGATGCGCAACGCCGGACTCGCCCTGCACAAAGCCAAAGCCAACGGCAAGCATCAGGTCCAGGTATTCACCGAGGCGCTGAACGCCGAGGCCAGCTACAAGCTGTTCGTGGAAAACAACCTGCGCCGCGCCTTGACCCAGAACGAGCTGGACGTGTTCTATCAGCCAAAACTGTGCCTGCGCAGCGGTCGTCTGCTGGGCATGGAGGCGCTGCTGCGCTGGAACCATCCCGAGAAGGGCATGATTCGCCCGGACCAATTCATCAGCGTCGCCGAAGAAACCGGCCTGATCATCCCCATCGGCAAATGGATCGCCCGTCAGGCTTGCCGCATGAGCAAGCAATTGACCGCCGCCGGCCTGGGCAACCTGCAAGTGGCGATCAACCTGTCGCCCAAGCAGTTCTCCGACCCGGATCTGGTCGCCTCGATCGCCAGCATCCTCAAGGAAGAACAACTGCCGGCCCGCCTGCTGGAACTGGAACTGACCGAAGGCCTGCTGCTGGAGGCCACCGAAGATACCCACTTGCAGCTCGACCAACTCAAGCGCCTGGGCCTGACCCTGGCCATGGACGACTTCGGCACCGGTTATTCATCCCTGAGTTACCTGAAAAAATTCCCGATCGACATCATCAAGATCGATCGCAGCTTCATCCACGAGATCCCGGACAACCAGGACGACATGGAAATCACTTCCGCGGTGATCGCCATGGCCCACAACCTGAAACTCAAGGTGGTGGCCGAAGGTATCGAAACCGCACAGCAACTGGCGTTCCTGCGGCGCCACCGCTGCGACGTCGGCCAGGGCTACCTGTTCGACCGGCCGATCCCGGGAGCGGAGCTGATCGAAAAGCTCAAGCGTTACCCGCGCGGTCCTCTCGTATAACTCAAGCTTCAAGCTTCAAGCTTCAAGCTTCAAGCTTCAAGCAAACAGTGGCACACTCTCACCACTTGTAGCTTGCAGCTTGAAACTCGCAGCTGCCTTCCTAAGAGGACTGATGATGGTCTTGCGCTCGGAAATCCTGGTGAACAAAAACGTGCTCCCTACTCAAGAACAAGCTTTGCCTGGCCGCGAAACCCCAATGACCGTGCCGGAAAAACACTTCGTCCACGATGCGCCACTGCTGGGTCCGTTTGCCATGGACGTGGATTTCGCGATCTTCGGCCTGGGCTGTTTCTGGGGCGCGGAACGTAAATTCTGGCAGCGCGAAGGCGTGGTCAGTACAGCGGTGGGTTACGCCGGTGGCTTTACGCCGAACCCGACGTATGAAGAGGTCTGCTCGGGCCTTACCGGCCACAGCGAAGTGGTCCTGGTGGTCTACGAGCCGGAAAAAGTCAGCTACGAGCAGCTTCTAAAGATGTTCTGGGAGCTGCACAACCCGACCCAGGGCATGCGCCAGGGCAATGACATCGGTACCCAGTACCGCTCGGTGATCTATGCCACCAACCCAACCCAACTGGCTGCCGCCAAACACAGCGCGCAAGTCTTTCAGGCTGAATTGACCAAGGCCGGTAAGGGCGTCATTACCACCGAAATCGAAGAAGCCCCGACGTTCTTCTTCGCCGAGGCCTATCACCAGCAATATCTGGCGAAGAATCCTGAAGGTTATTGCGGGATTGGCGGTACGGGCGTGACTTGTCCGATCTGACTTTCAAGCCCCAGACCCAGTGTGGGAGCCGAGCTTGCTCGGCTCCCACAGGGATTTGTGGCAGCTGCAGTTCCTGCGAACACCCCGCAACTCATGTGGGAGCGGGCTTGCTCGCGAAGGCGCCCTATCAGGCGGTATCAATGCATCTGATCAGCTTTCAGCGATCAACCAATCCATCTGCCAGCCGCCCTGAGTCTGCCCAAGCTTCTTCGACAACCAAGGCAGCAGTTCACGCAACTCTTCCTCCAGCCCCCATGGCGGATTGGCAATCGCCAAACCGGAGCCGTTCAGGCTATTGGGCGTCGCCAGCGGATGCACCAGCAGCTCCACTCGCAACAATTTCGGCGCCCCTGTGCCGGCCAGGTCCTGGTAGAAGCGGCGCAACATCCGCTGGTCCTTCACTGGGTACCAGATCGCCGCCACCGTCTGGCGCATCCGGCCAATGGCCTCCTTGAGGGATGCGGCGCAACGTTGCATCTCGTCAAGCTGTTCGAAGGGTGGGTCGATCAACATCAGGCCACGTTTTTCCGCCACCGGCAGCAGCGCCCGGGGCACATGCCAGCCTTCGCCCAGATGCACCGCCACGCGACGATCGCCTTTCATGTTGTCCTTGAGCAGCACACCGTCTTCTGGATGTTTTTCGTTCAGAAGCACCCGATCCTGCGACCGGGTCAGGCGCCGCGCCAGCTCCGGTGACCCCGGGTAGTAACGCAACTGACCGTCCGGGTTCATCTCGTGCAGCACTTTCATGTAGTCGGCGGTCAGCGCCGGCAGATCCTCCTGACCCCACAACCGCGCGATGCCTTCAAGGTATTCGCCGGTACGATTGGCCTGGTCGCCCTGCAAGTCGTACAGCCCGATGCCCGCATGGGTATCGAGATAGGCGAAGGGCTGCTCCTTGCGCGACATCAAAGCGATGAGACGGGTCAAGGTCAGGTGTTTGAACACATCGGCGTGATTGCCGGCGTGGAAGGCGTGGCGATAATTCATGGCGACTCCTGCGAAGGCCGAGGAGTTTACCTTGAAGCGCGCCCAACGTCAGGGGTTCGCAGCCGAGCGGACGGACCGTGACCAGACCCGGTGGTCATCCGCTCAATTCCTGTAGCAAATATTCTTGCAGGGGGGCTTTTGGCCCATGGGCCATCCCTGGCTCCCCAAGAAAATGCCTGATCTTGCATCGCAGGATGCTCTCGTCGACCTGTTCGAACAGATATGGGTGCTCTTCGCCCAGCCACTTGAGCAGGTTATTCAGCAGGCAGTCCGTCGTATCCCCGGCCAGCTCCTGCAACAACAGCGCAGGCACTTCCCACCACGGGAACGTCCGGGCCGGGTGCAGGGCATTTCCCGTGATATCAAAGGACCGACCGTTGATCAGGCAACGGCTGATGGAGGGTAATAGCCGACCGACATCCACCACGTCCGATCGCAGGATGGGCTGGATAAAACGCCCATCCCAAAAGCGGAAAAACACCGACTTGCCACCAGGCAGCAGAACCTGTGTGAGCCCGCGTAAATGTTCGGCAAGGCTTTGCTGGTTGCAAGAGGTCACTGCCAGCCAGCCCCAATCGAGCGAATCGGTCGTCGCGACCCAGTCAAGAAACTCACTGTCCGGGGCGACAGCACCGACATAGGGCATGACCGTTTCCCAGTCGGCGTAAGGCGTATCGGCCCAGATCGGGGTGGGCGCCGAAGTCATCGATCGCCTCCAGGCCATCAGCGGTTTGGCAGTACTGGCGCTGCTGAAAATGGCGTAGAGCTGCTCGGATGCCTGCAAAGGATGCTGCTCAAGCCAAGTGCGGGGATTTTGACCGGTGCTCATGGACGCTCCTGAATATGGGCGGGCTTGCGGGCGACCGACGATGCTCCGCAGACACCCCCCTTGCAACGCTCACACTCCTCGCAGAATGGCGCCTGCCCTTGCAGGCTGAAAACTTGCGCAAGGGAAAGTTGAGCGGCGGCGGCCGCGACAAGTTTTTCGGGACTGCCGGGTGAGCCTGGCGCGGCATTCATGGCCGTCATGGCCGCACCACCGACCTGGATCGGCACGCTGCTGAAAATCCCCCCCGCCCCGATGTTGATCCAATGCCCACCGGCCTGAATGGTCGCGCTGACGCCGCCATCCAGCACCACTTGCTGCCCGGCGCGGACGTGAAATTGCTGGGTGGCATTGAGGGCCTGACTGGTTACCCGAATATGCCGCTCACCGACCACCACCAGATGATCATCCTGCCTGACCTCAGCCTGGCGCTGGCCATGGGTGACGCGCAACTCATCGGCCTGGAGCTCATGCCGCGCGGTGCCGGTGACGACGATGCTGCGCTCGTGATCGACCTGCACCCGCTGATCATGCAGCACATGCTGGGTCCAGTTGCGCTGAGCCCGCAGGTAAATCTCCTCGGCGCCCTTGCGATCCTCAATGCGCAACTCGTTATAGCCGCCCCCGCCAGGGCTGCTCTGACTGCGCAAGACGCTGCGGGTTTGATCCGCCGGCAGGTCAAGGGGCACCGGGTTGGCGCCGTTCGGCAAACAACCCACCACCAGCGGTTTGTCCACGTCACCATCGATGAAGCCCACCAGCACCTCCATGCCGACCCGGGGAATCATCACACTGCCGTAGCGATCATGGGCCCACCCCGTGGCCACCCTTAACCAGCAACTGGAGTGCTCGTCGCGCTGACCGTCGCGATCCCAGATCAGTTGCACCTTGACCCGTCCGTATTCGTCGCAATGGATCTCGCTGTCCACCGGCCCCGTCACCACTGCCGACTGATAACCATGGGCCGGTGGCTTTTCGTGGGACAGGGACGGACGAAAGAAAACGTCCCACGGGGTGGCGAGGAACGTATTGCTGTAGCCCCGGAACTCATCCGGGCTGTCGCTGACCGTTTCCTCCAGCACTTGTGGCTGGCGACCATGGTGGGTGATGTGCGTGAGCAGCCAGAGATCATTCCATTGCGCTCGGGGATGCCCGTTGATTTGGAGGAAGTGCCCAGTGACGAGTGCGCATTGGTCGCTGCGCCCCTCGGCCAGACGGTGGTCGGCGCCATGGCGTTCCAGTGCGTGCTGGGCGAGATGCCTGCCATGGTCGCGGTCGGAAAACCGGCCGGGGTAGCGATACTCCTCCAGAATCGGTTGCTGCTGACTGTCCAGACTGGTTTGCAACAGCAGACCCGGCTTGTGGAAATCGTAGTCACGTAGCGTCACCGCAGTGGTCCGGGTCTGCAGTCGCACAGCCAAGCGCTTGATCGCTGGCTCGTCGGCGGCCATGCCACTGCCGGGCAGATACAACGTCGACTCGGGCAGACGAGGAAACACCGTCTGGTCGTCGCCGAACACCAGCAGATGACCGTCGGGGCTGTGCCGGAAGTGATAGTGGATCCCGACCTCGGCGCAGATTCGTCCGATGAAAACCAGGTCACTTTCACCAAACTGCACACAGTATTCGCGTTCGGGATACTGCCCACCAAGACTGAACTGGAACGCGTCGCCCTGGATGCCGTGATCCTTCAAGATCAAGGTGATGATCGCCGGCACACTCAGATGCTGGAAGATCCGCTGGTTGATGCGGTGCCCCAGGTAAGCCAGGCGCGGCACCAGACTGATCTGGTAATGGGTCAGGCGCTTGCCTGAATCCCCCTGGGCCACGCTGTAAACCTGGCCATGTATGCCACAACCCTGATCACCAAAAGCCAGATAGGCCTGACGATGCAAAAGCTCTTCCAGTGCCAGATCCGGCCGCTCACTGACCAGTTCCAGATCGAAGCAATAAGGTTGACTGATGGCTTCCTTGCCCCTGAACTCAAGCACCTTGAGTTCATTCGGCCCGCTGTCGAGTGCCAGGGTGAAACGCGGTTGGTTGGCAGGCGCGAACATCCGATGTGCCTCTGCTGAATAAAAGCGGCCGATTCTGCATGAGCAACAGGGAGAGTTGATGGGCGGGCATGAAAAACAGATTTGCCTTACATCCAAGGAGATAAAAGCCGCATCGCGCGCTGTGTTTTCCGACAGACATTCCTCGCCTGGCAGTTACCGAAGTCGCCGCACGAAACAATCAGCAACTTCCTACAACCTGACGGCCCCCGGGACTGCAAAAGGCCGTGATAACGTTGTTTTCGTCGCAAAAAAGCCAAGGACGCAACCCATGACGACTCGCTACGCAAAAATCGCAATGACCCTGGCGCTCGCCGCCTTCGCCTTGCTGACCGTGTTCAACAACATCACGGACTACCACTCCAATTTCAATTTCGTCCATCACGTACTGAGTATGGACACCACCTTCCCCGACAATGCCGCGCGGTATCGCGCCATCGACCAGCCTTGGGCATGGCACGGCGCCTACTGGCTGATCATTCTCGGCGAAGCGCTCACCGCAGGCTTGCTGGGCTATGGCGCACTCAAACTATGGCAGGCACGTAAAACCCCGAGCGTGGTTTTCACGCAGGCCAAACGCTGCACCATCATCGGTTTGACGGTGGGTTTCTTCGTCTGGTTCTTTGGCTTCATGGTCATCGGGGGGGAATGGTTTCTGATGTGGCAATCAGAAATCTGGAATGGCCAGGATGCAGCCTTCAGGTTCTACATGGCGCTACTGGGCGTGCTGATCTTCCTCAACCAGCCCGACGCAGAGCTGGATTGATGCCCATAAAAAACGGCCCGTCTCCATGGAGGACGGGCCGTTTTTTTATTTCAGAACCTTCACGCGAGCCATCAAGGCCTCGCTGGAAGTCTTACTGATTCAGGCGGAAATCTTTTTCAGCCGCGTCGAAGCGCTGCAGCATACCGGCGGTAGGCGAGCCCATCTTGCTGACGAAGTAGATAGCCAGGCTGGCGAAGATGAAGCCTGGGATGATTTCGTACAGGCCCAGCAGCTCGAAGTGTTTCCAGACGATCACGGTGATCGCCCCCACCAGGATGCCTGCCAGCGCGCCGTTACGGGTCATGTTTTTCCAGATCACCGAGATCAGGACGACAGGGCCGAAGGCCGCACCGAAACCGGCCCAGGCGTAGCTCACCAGACCCAGGACACGGTTCTCCGGGTTGGCAGCCAGGAAGATGGCAACCAACGCCACCAGCAACACCATGGCACGGCCGACCCAGACCAGTTCCACCTGGGAAGCACTCTTGCGCAGGAAAGCCTTGTAGAAGTCTTCGGTCAGGGCACTGGAGCACACCAGCAACTGGCAGCTCAAGGTGCTCATGACGGCCGCCAGAATGGCCGACAGCAGTACACCGGCAACCCATGGGTTGAACAGCAACTTGGCCAGTTCGATGAACACGCGCTCAGGGTTCTCGGTGACAGGACCGGCCACTTCCGGGTGTGCCGAGAAGTAAGCGATACCGAAGAAGCCGACAGCCACGGTGCCGCCCAGGCAGAGGATCATCCAGGCCATCGAGATACGACGGGCCTTGGCGATGGACTTGACCGAATCGGCAGCCATGAAACGCGCCAGGATGTGCGGCTGGCCGAAGTAGCCAAGGCCCCAGCCCATCAGCGAGATGATGCCGATGAACGTGGTGTTTTTCAGCATGTCGAAAGCGGTAGGATCTTTCGCTTCGATGGCCAGGAACGTGGTATCCACGCCGCCAGTAGCCAGCAGCACGATGATCGGCGTGAGGATCAGCGCGAAGATCATCAGGGTCGCTTGTACGGTGTCGGTCCAGCTCACGGCCAGGAAGCCACCGATGAAGGTGTAGGCAATGGTTGCCGCCGCACCGGCCCACAGCGCGGTCTCGTAGGACATGCCGAAGGTGCTTTCAAACAGACGGGCACCGGCCACGATGCCGGAAGCGCAGTAGATGGTGAAGAACACCAGGATCACCACCGCAGAGATGATCCGCAGCAGGCCGCTGGTATCTTCAAAACGGCTGGAGAAGTAATCCGGCAGTGTCAGCGCATCACCGTTGTGCTCGGTCTGTACCCGCAGGCGACCGGCCACGAACAGCCAGTTCAGGTAGGCACCGATGATCAGGCCGATGGCGATCCAGCCTTCCGACAGGCCGGACATGTAGATAGCACCGGGCAAGCCCATCAACAGCCAGCCGCTCATGTCGGAGGCACCGGCGGACAATGCAGTCACGACGCTGCCCAGGCTGCGGCCGCCCAGGATGTAATCGGAAAGGTTATTGGTGGAACGATAAGCCATCAGGCCGATCAGGACCATTACTGCGATATAGATCACGAAAGTGATCAAGGTGGGATTACTAACACTCATGAGTTACGCCCTGGCTTTGTTTTTATGTAGCGGTGGCAGTAGGAAGCGCCGACAAGACAACCATAGACCTTGTTTGACGTTTCCAGGACCCGCGAATTTATGACTGATGTTTCCCCAGGAAAGCCATCAGCCGATGCCCCTCGACTTCGAGCCGGTTGCACCTTGGCGGCGAATGCTATTCAACAAATGAAATAAGGTGCAACCAGTTTCGCTCGAATAAGTTGCACCTAGTCGGTTTTTTCGCCAAATGACTGTTTTTTGCTCCCTTTTAGTGCGGTATTGACCTCTGCCTAGAATCCAATGCACTAAGCAGATGCGCCGTTCGACCCGCGAATTTTATTTTCCTGATGAGCTGCTTATTTTTTCGACAAAAAAGGGTTGCACCCGGTTGCACCTCGATCAGCTCGCAGCTAATCTTGCCGCCAGCTGATGCCACGCAATACGTGGTAAACATGAGGATAAAAATATGGCTACCACCACCCTTGGGGTCAAACTCGATGACCCGACCCGCGAACGCCTCAAGGCGGCCGCAACCTCGATTGATCGCACGCCCCATTGGCTGATCAAGCAGGCAATTTTCAATTACCTGGAAAAACTCGAGGGTGGTGCAACCCTGACCGAGCTGAACGGTTCGACCCGCGCCGACAACGATGAGGCCGGCGACGTCCAGGCCGACCACGCGCACCAGTGCTTCCTGGAGTTTGCCGAAAGTATTTTGCCGCAATCGGTCCTGCGCGCCTCTATTACCGCCGCTTATCGTCGTCCGGAACCGGAAGTGGTGCCGATGCTGATCGAGCAGGCACGCCTGCCGGTCGACATGGCCGAAGCCACCAACAAGCTGGCCGCCTCGATTGCTGAAAAACTGCGTAACCAGAAGAGTGCCGGTGGTCGTGCCGGTATTGTTCAGGGCCTGCTGCAGGAGTTTTCCCTGTCGTCCCAGGAAGGCGTGGCGCTGATGTGCCTGGCCGAGGCGCTGCTGCGTATCCCGGACAAAGGTACTCGCGACGCACTGATCCGCGACAAGATCAGCACCGGTAACTGGCACCCGCACCTGGGCAACAGCCCGTCGCTGTTCGTCAACGCCGCTACCTGGGGCCTGCTGCTGACCGGCAAACTGGTCGCCACCCATAATGAAGCGGGCCTGACCTCCTCCCTGAGCCGCATCATCGGCAAGAGTGGCGAGCCGATGATCCGCAAGGGCGTCGACATGGCCATGCGCCTGATGGGCGAGCAGTTCGTCACCGGTGAAACCATCGCCGAAGCCCTGGCCAACGCCAACAAATTCGAGACCAAGGGCTTCCGGTATTCCTACGACATGCTGGGTGAAGCCGCACTCACCGAACATGACGCCCAGAAGTACCTGGCCTCGTACGAACAAGCCATCCACTCGATCGGCAAAGCGTCCCACGGCCGCGGGATTTATGAAGGCCCGGGCATTTCCATCAAGCTCTCGGCCCTGCATCCCCGCTACAGCCGCGCCCAGTACGAGCGCGTCATGGAGGAGCTGTACCCGCGCCTGCTGTCGCTGACCCTGCTGGCCAAGCAATACGACATCGGCCTGAACATCGACGCCGAAGAAGCCGACCGCCTCGAACTGTCCCTGGACCTGCTGGAGCGTCTGTGCTTCGAGCCGCAGTTGACCGGCTGGAACGGCATTGGCTTCGTGATCCAGGCGTACCAGAAGCGTTGCCCGTACGTGATCGACTACGTCATCGATCTGGCCCGCCGTAGCCGTCACCGCCTGATGATCCGCCTGGTGAAAGGCGCCTACTGGGACAGCGAGATCAAACGCGCCCAGGTCGAAGGCCTGGAAGGCTATCCGGTCTACACCCGCAAGGTGTACACCGACGTTTCCTACATCGCCTGCGCCCGCAAACTGCTGTCGGTGCCGGAAGCCATCTATCCGCAATTCGCCACGCACAACGCCCATACCCTGTCGGCCATCTACCACATTGCCGGTCAGAACTATTACCCGGGCCAGTATGAGTTCCAGTGCCTGCACGGCATGGGTGAACCACTGTACGAACAGGTTGTAGGCAAAGTTTCCGAAGGCAAGTTGAACCGTCCGTGCCGCGTGTATGCTCCGGTCGGCACCCACGAGACGCTGCTGGCTTATCTGGTTCGTCGCCTGTTGGAAAACGGTGCCAACACCTCGTTCGTCAACCGCATCGCCGACCAGTCAATTTCCATTCAGGAACTGGTGGCCGATCCGGTTGCCAGCATCGAGCAGATGGCGACGCAGGAAGGCGGTTTCGGCCTGCCACACCCGCGTATTCCGCTGCCACGTGACCTGTATGGCAGCGAACGCGCCAACTCCAGCGGCATCGACCTGGCCAACGAACATCGCCTGGCCTCGCTGTCCTGCGCCCTGCTGGCCACCGCCCATAACGACTGGAAAGCCGAGCCGATGCTCGGTTGCGCAGCCAGCGAAGAAACACCGGCAGCGGTGCTGAACCCGTCCGATCACCGTGACGTGGTCGGCCATGTGCAGGAAGCCACGGTCGCAGACGTCGACAATGCCATCCAATGCGCCCTCAACGCTGCACCGATCTGGCAGGCCACGCCGCCGGCTGAACGCGCCGCAATCCTGGAGCGCGCCGCCGACCTGATGGAAGGTGAGATCCAGCCGTTGATGGGCCTGTTGGCCCGTGAAGCCGGCAAGACTTTCGCCAACGCCATCGCCGAGGTGCGTGAAGCCGTGGACTTCCTGCGTTACTACGCAGTGCAGGCCCGCAACGACTTCACCAACGATGCCCACCGCCCACTGGGCCCGGTGGTTTGCATCAGCCCGTGGAACTTCCCGCTGGCGATTTTCAGCGGCCAAGTGGCCGCCGCACTGGCCGCCGGTAACCCGGTACTGGCCAAGCCTGCCGAGCAGACGCCGCTGGTGGCTGCCCAAGCCGTGCGCCTGATGCTCGAAGCCGGCATTCCGGAAGGCGTGCTGCAACTGCTGCCGGGCCGTGGCGAAACCGTCGGTGCCCGCCTGGTGGGTGACGATCGGGTCAAAGGCGTGATGTTCACCGGCTCCACCGAAGTCGCTCGCCTGCTGCAACGCAACATTGCCGGGCGCCTGGACAACCAGGGTCGTCCGATCCCGCTGATCGCCGAAACCGGTGGCCAGAACGCCATGATCGTCGACTCCTCGGCCCTGACCGAACAGGTGGTCATCGACGTGGTGTCTTCGGCATTCGACAGCGCCGGCCAGCGTTGCTCCGCTTTGCGGGTTCTGTGCTTGCAGGAAGACTCCGCCGACCGCGTCATCGAAATGCTCAAGGGTGCCATGGCTGAATCGCGTCTCGGCAACCCTGAACGCCTGTCGGTAGACATCGGCCCGGTGATCGACGCCGAAGCCAAGGCCGGTATCGAGAAACACATCCAGGCCATGCGCGATAAAGGTCGCACGGTTTATCAGATGGCAATCGCCGACAGCGCCGAGTGCAAGCGTGGCACGTTTGTGATGCCGACCCTGATCGAGCTGGAAAGCTTCGATGAGCTGCAGCGCGAGATCTTTGGTCCGGTGTTGCACGTGGTGCGCTACAAGCGCAAGGAACTGGATCAACTGATCAACCAGATCAATGCCTCCGGTTATGGCCTGACCCTGGGCGTACACACCCGCATCGACGAGACCATCGCCAAGGTGATCGATAACGTCCATGCCGGTAACGTCTACGTGAACCGCAACATCGTGGGTGCCGTGGTCGGCGTACAACCGTTCGGTGGCGAAGGCCTGTCGGGCACTGGTCCCAAGGCCGGTGGTCCGCTGTACCTGTACCGCCTGCTGTCGACACGTCCTACCGATGCGATCCAGCAATCGTTCGTCCGTGACGACGCCCTCAACGCGCCAGACCTGCGGTTGCGCGACGCCATGAGCAAACCGCTGACCGCCCTGCAAGCCTGGGCAGACAGCCAGAAGCTCGCCGAACTGAGCGCCCTGTGCGTACAGTTCGCGGCCCAGTCGCAAAGCGGTATCACCCGCCAACTGACCGGCCCGACCGGCGAACGCAACAGCTACGCCATCCTGCCCCGCGAGCACGTGCTGTGCCTGGCGGACGTAGAGGGCGACCTGCTGACGCAACTGGCGGCGGTGCTGGCGGTAGGCGGCTCGGCTGTGTGGCCGGAAACCGATACCAGCAAAGCTCTGTTCGCACGCTTGCCGAAAGAGATTCAGGCGCGCATCCAGCGGGTTTCCGACTGGGCCAAGGACGAAGTGGTATACGACGCGGTCCTGCATCATGGCGACTCGGATCAACTGCGCAGCGTTTGCCAGCAAGTGGCCAAGCGTGCCGGCGCCATCGTCGGGGTGCATGGTTTGTCCCAGGGCGAAACCAACATTGCGCTGGAACGTTTGGTGATCGAGCGCGCCTTGAGCGTCAACACCGCTGCGGCGGGTGGTAACGCCAGCCTGATGACCATCGGATAACAGCAGCGGCAAGTCTTAAGCTGCAAGCTGCAAGCTGCAAGTGAAAGCCAGTGCTCTTACTTGCAGCTTGTAGCTTGTAGCTTGTAGCTTGTAGCTTGTAGCTTGCCGCTTGCCGCTTGCCGCTTGCCGCTTGCCGCTTGCCGCTTGTGCCGCTCTATCACCTCCATCAATCATCCTGTTCAGCCTCTATTGCCACGCCTAGACTCGGCCCATTCCAAAAAAAGGTAAGCCGCCATGTCCGAGACGTTGCTCAGTTCCCGAAATCTGGCTTTCGAGCTGTATGAAGTCCTTGATGCCGAGGGCTTGACCCAGCGCGAGCGGTTCGCCGAGCACAATCGCGAGACCTTCGACGCGGCCATCGGCACCGCCCGCAGCATCGCCGAAAAATATTTCGCGCCGCACAATCGCAAGAACGATGAAAACGAACCGCGCTACGAGGACGGTCAGGCGATCCTGATTCCGGAAGTAAAGCCGGCGGTGGATGCCTTCCTGGAAGCCGGTTTTCTCAACGCTGCACGCAGTTTCGACGCCGGCGGCATGCAATTGCCGACGCTGCTGTCCCAGGCCTGCTTCGCGCATTTCCAGTCGGCCAACGCCGCTTCGACCTCTTACCCGTTCCTGACCATGGGCGCGGCGAACCTGATCGAAAGCTTCGGCAGCGAAGAGCAGAAACAACGCTTCCTGCAACCGATGATCGATGGCCGCTTCTTCGGCACCATGGCCCTGACCGAACCCCACGCAGGCTCTTCGCTGTCGGATATTCGTACCCGTGCAGAGCCGGCATCCGACGGCACTTATCGGCTCAAGGGCAACAAGATCTTCATCTCCGGCGGCGATCATCCGTTGTCGGAAAACATCGTACACATGGTCCTGGCGAAACTGCCGGACGCGCCACCCGGCGTTAAGGGCATCTCGCTGTTTATCGTGCCCAAGTTCCTGGTCAACGACGACGGCAGCCTCGGCCAGCGTAACGACGTGCTGCTGGCCGGGCTGTTCCACAAGATGGGCTGGCGCGGCACCACCTCCACGGCGCTGAATTTCGGCGACAACGGCGAATGCGTCGGTTACCTCGTAGGAAAAGCGCACCACGGCCTGAGCTACATGTTCCAGATGATGAACGAAGCGCGGATTGGCGTTGGCATGGGTGCGGTAATGCTGGGTTACGCCGGCTACCTGTATTCCCTTGAGTACGCCCGTGAACGCCCGCAGGGCCGGGTGCCCGACAGCAAGGACCCCACCACCGCTCCCGTGGCAATCATCCAGCACGCCGATGTGCGCCGCATGCTGCTGACCCAGAAGGCCTACGTCGAAGGTTCGTTTGACCTGGGTCTGTACGCCGCACGCCTGTTCGACGACACCACCACTCTTGAAAGCGAAGCCGAGCGCAGACGCGCCCATGAGTTGCTGGATCTGCTGACCCCCATCGTCAAATCCTGGCCATCGGAGTTTTGCCTGAAAGCCAACGAGCTGGCGATCCAGATTCTGGGCGGCCACGGCTACACCCGCGAATACCCGGTCGAGCAGTATTACCGCGACAACCGCTTGAACCCCATTCACGAAGGCACCCACGGCATCCAGTCCCTGGACCTGCTGGGACGCAAACTGGCGCAAAACGGCGGTGCCGGGCTCAAGCAACTGATCCGCCTGGTGGCCGACACCAGCGAACGCGCCCAGGCGTACGAATCGTTGACGCCTTTGCGCCAACCACTGGAAGCCCTGGTGGCGCGCCTGCAAACGGTCACCCTCGGCCTGCTGACGGACCTGGCTCAAGGCAAGGTCAACAGCAGCCTCGCTAACTCGGCGCTCTATCTCGGGGTGTTTGGGCACATGGTGATTGGCTGGCGCTGGCTGGAACAGGCGATTCGGGCCGAGGAAGGCCTGGCCAAGGGGAACGCGGCGGACACCGACTTCTATAAAGGCAAGCTGCAAGCGGCGCGGTATTTCCTGACCTGGGAAGTGCCGGGTTGTCAGCATGAGCTGGCGCTGCTTGAGGCGCGGGATGATACCTGCCTTGGGATGCGGGATGAGTGGTTCTGATCCGAGCCTTGCAGCGCGGCTCAAGCCCAATCGCGAGCAGGCTCGCTCCCACAGGGATCCTCAGTGAACACAACATTTGCGTTCACAACATATCCACGGTGGGAGCGAGCCTGCTCGCGAAAGCGGTGCATCAGACAAATCAATTGCGATTGACACGCCGTCTTCGCGAGCAAGCCCGCTCCCACAGTTGGGTCTGCGCTAGCCTTCAGCCTTCAAGCCTGTTGAATCGTCTTGGCAATGACCTCGACCGTGGCGCTGACTTGCTCTTGGTAACGGTCGAGTTCCGCTTGATGTTGCTTCTGCATTTCCATCTGCTGCGAACACAGGTTCATGGCCGCCAGCACCAACAGGCGATCACCGATCAGCGTCGGGTATTTCCTTTTAGTGTCGGCCAGGGCGGCCTTGAGCATCGAAGCGGCGTCCAGCAGAGCTTGTTCCTGCCCGACTGGTGCCTTGATTGAATAGTCCTCTCCCAGAATGGAGACGACCGTCACCCCGTCGGCGCCGTGCTTCATGCGCTGACAGGCCCGGCGCTGGCGCGCTCGATCAGGGCCTGAATGCGCGCGGCGGTAGTGCCGTGCAGTTCTTCCTGCTCCATCAAGCTCAGTTGCAGGCTTTCATTATCATCCTTGGCCTTGGCCAGTTCCGCGTTCAGCGTCTCATTCAGGCCGGCGAGGTGACGATTCTGTTGCACCAGGTCGTTGACCAGTTGTTCCAGTTGGCTGAGGGATGTTTCCAACATATTGATTTCCAGGCTTTTTCAAGGGGGCGCGTACGATAAAGAAAAGTCACCGTCAATGCCACGACTTGGGGCGGCGGTGCTTCGCTGGCGAGCTGTAAAGACTGTGAATGGCTGATCTGGTTCCCGCCCTTCGTCGCGCAGCAGGCGCTGCCCTGCGACAAAAGCACGCAGCACCTCAAGACTTTAGTCGTATGACCGATAAGTCAGGGAACAACTGTCACCACCCCCGCACGGACGCGCCCCCTTCCGGTACTTTCCATGTCCCTACGTAATATGAATATCGCGCCGCGGGCGTTCCTGGGGTTTGCCCTGATCGGCGCCCTGATGCTGGCCCTTGGGGTGTTCGCCCTGAGCCAGATGAGCAAAATCCGTGCATCCGGCGAAAGCATCGTCCAGAACAGCGTGCCCAGCATCAAGGCCCTGGATGAATTCACCTCGCTGACCCTGCGCCTGCGCGTGCTGTCCTATCGCTTGCTGGTCAATCGCGAACCGGACATCCAGCAGAAAACCTTCAGCTTGTTCGAGCAACGCAACCAGCAGATCCAAGCCGCCCAGAGCATCTATGAAAAGCTTATAAGCTCTGCGCCAGAACGAGCCGCCTACGATCAATACGTTCAATTGCTCAACCAATACCGTCAGCTCGAAGAGCGGATGAAAACCCTTTCGCGCAACAATCAGCTCGATGAATTGCGAGCACTGCTCAACACTGAACTGCTGAGCAACTCCGACGCGATCAACGTGGCAATCAATCGCCTGGTGGAAATCAACAACCAGCAAGCCGAAGCCCTCGATCAGGGTGCGACCCAACAATATTCAACGGCCTTCAATTGGGTGGTCACGCTACTGGTCATCGCCACCGGCCTGACCCTGCTGTTCGCCTGGTTGCTGACCAACAGCATTACCCGCCCGATCGGCAGTGCCCTGGACGCCGCCGAAGAAATCGCCAAGGGCAACCTGACCCGACCGATTACGGTGGATGGCAACGACGAAGCCGGTCGCCTGCTGCGGGCGATGTCGACCATGCAGGAAAAACTGCGCGACACCCTGCAACGGATCTCCGGCTCGGCTACACAGCTGGCCTCCGCCGCCGAAGAGCTCAACAGCGTCACTGACGAAAGCGCCCGTGGCCTGACCCAGCAGAACAATGAAATCGAACAGGCCGCCACCGCGGTCAACGAGATGACCAGCGCCGTCGAAGAAGTGGCGCGCAACGCGGTCAGCACCTCCGAAGCCTCCAAAGACGCCACTGCCTCTGCGGGTGACGGTCGCGACCTGGTGCAGGAAACTGTCAGCGCCATCGAACGCATGAGCGTCGATGTACAGAGCACCGCCACGTTGATCGGCGACCTGGCCAATGAGTCCCGTGACATCGGCAAGGTGCTGGACGTCATCCGCGGCCTGGCTGACCAGACCAACCTGCTGGCCTTGAACGCCGCCATCGAAGCGGCCCGTGCCGGTGAGGCCGGTCGTGGTTTTGCGGTAGTGGCCGATGAGGTGCGTGCCCTGGCCCATCGCACCCAGCAGTCGACCAGCGAAATCGAACGCATGATCGGCAGCATCCAGAGCGGCACCGAACACGCCGTGGATTCGATGCGCAACAGCACCGAACGTGCCGAGTCGACGCTGAACATCGCCCGCGGTGCCGGCCTGTCCCTGGACACCATCAACACCGCCATCGTCGAGATCAACGAGCGCAACCTGGTGATCGCCAGCGCCGCTGAAGAACAGGCCCAGGTGGCCCGTGAAGTGGACCGAAACCTGGTGAACATCCGCGACCTGTCGGTGCAATCGGCCACTGGCGCCAACCAGACCAGCGCCGCCAGTGCCGAACTGTCGCGCCTGGCCGTGGACTTGAACAGCATGGTTGGGCGGTTCAGCCTTTAACGAAAGGCCAGCCGTGTGCTAGGGGCTGCGCCTATCTGGGATCTACGACATCCAGCGCCCGGTTTACCAATAGCTGACCCAGCTCGATCAACTGTTGCAGCCCCTAGTGCAACGTGCCGTCGAGAATCCTCTAGGTCGAACGCCAGATCGCCAGCCATGGCATTGGCAGAGGCCAAGGTTTCGCTGAGATTGGCCAACAGGCTTTCAGCATCGACGCCCTCCACGACGGTGAACAACTGGTCTGGAGGTGGCTTCTTGTCAGGCTGGACGGGTCTGGGGTTCAGATAGGAATCGATGACACGTTCGGCGTTGGCGTCGGCTGCGATGTCCAGGTGCAGCGGTGGAACGGGTGGGTCGGAGATGAGTTTGTCCATGGAATGCTCCTAACGTAAGCAAGAGCCGCCACGTTCGCTGCTAAACGAGTGGGTGGCAGCCGTGCGCAGGTTAGCAGACCGGTACGTTAGGACACCGGCGCACCCGAGGATGCCCTGCGCATAGCCGCCATAAGAATTCGAGCAATAAGAATGCCCGCATTGAAGGCAGTTGCCATGCGCCTAACGTGACTCCGAGCTGCTAAACCCGACCGCTAATTGGCAGCGGTGGGCAAAGACTAGGCACCGGAATCAGCAGGCGCAAGGGACTGGAATTTTCTAGGAAATGTCCTGCAAGTCAATGGGAAATAATCGCTCCGTCGATTCCTACGATAAGCCCGTTCAACCATTCCACACCCACCATGAGTACCCTGGCGTGGCCGCCGCGTCTGCGCCGTGAACTAGGCCCTGTGGCGAGGGGATTTATCCCCGCTGGGCTGCGTAGCAGCCCTAAAGCAACGAACTCAATCTTCCTGGCACACCGAGCAGCCTGGTTTGGGGGCCGCTGCGCAGCCCAGTGGGGATAAATCCCCTCACCACAAAGGGAGGTACTCGCCTAACTGGGATCACATTGCGGAACTGTATCTAGCAAAAAAATGTTCTTAAATCAGCAGTTTGTGATTTGCCCATGAAAGCTCGCTCCCTAGCAGCAATGAAGTTATTGGACCGCTTGCCCGGCTGATTCAGAAGGCATCGTTGTGACAGCCGGCTCTATAACTTTCGCGGAACGCCCTGTCTCGACATCGCGAATTTCGTAATACCACCATTTCATCGAAGAGATACCATAAAGCCCATAGGTACGACCACCGACCAAATCCACGGTCATTTCAACTGGACGCGAGTATTCGGTTCCAATAGCTTGCTTAACGGAAATTTTATGCCTTCCTGCGCCAAGTCGATACTCGGTTTGGCGGGCCAGCCAATATAACGATGTATCGTCATCGATCTTGGATATCGACAGACTTTTGTCGAACTGCCGAATCGTCGCGACCTCGTCCCAGGGTTTTCCTTCTGCGCTTTTATGCTCGTAATGAATGCAGCCGGTCAAGGAGAAACTAGTCAAACTCATTGCAATAAAGCGCAAAACAACATCATGTCTCATCAATGGCCCTCCAAGGCACTTTATTTCGACTCAGAAAAAAGAAAAAAGGGGAAAATTTATTTAGCAGCTCAGCGATAAACGCCCCTTCCGACTTTTAATTAAATCCGTCCCCTTTCCCCTGAAAGTAAAAAACACCCCTTCAGTTTTTGCACAACTTTACTCATCTCCGCAAGCGGAGGAGTATCGCCCGAGGAATATATACTACACAGCGACATATCTTCAGGATAATCAAAATCCGCATATATCTCTTGAAGCCTACGCAACTTGCTTTCATCGCTCTCAGTGGATTCTTCGATACAAAGCAAAAATGCAAGACGCCATTTATCTATACCGAAAGCAACGTCCTCCCCTTGCAGTTGCCCCTCGATCAACGAGAGAAGTTCTTCATCAGACAAGTAGTCGCCGCCCGCGATTAAAACGACATCCTGACTGTCTTCACCATCTTCAAGCTTATCGATAGCATATTTAAAAACATCATTTCTTTTCACCCATCCCTTCTTGAGCCCTAAATGGATGGTCGACCAGCACACCAATCCTAACTTCGACAGCATGTTGAATGGTGACATAAATTGCTCCTACCTTCTGGGAGTCTGGTTAGGTCGTCCAGTCACCTGACCGCCGGGAATAAAACGCCGATGGGTCACATTTCCCTCATCAACAATCCACTCAAACACGCCACTAATTCCATTATTACTGCCTTCAATTTGCCTTAGCTCGGAAACTCTTAGTACAACCCCGCCAGCACCCTTGGTTGGTATTTCGAACTTTGCAGCAGCACCAGCGTAATTATCGATAATATCATTGAAGCCGTGCTGTCCATCAGGAAGCTTATTAGCGCTCCCTACCCTTGGCTTTCCTAGAACTGAGTTATCAATCCCTTTGGGACCATCCCCAACAACCCCAACCTTAACCCCGGTTGTACCACCCTTACCCCCAGCCGTCGACGAGAACAAATCCCTATCCGGATTCAACCCATCCGCCGCAAGCTCCGTCAAAAACGCCGCAGCATCGCCTTTATCGGTACGCGTCTTCTCGGTGATACCGGTGTTAATGGCCCGCTCGTTACTTCGAGTAATTTCCCAAAGTGCTGCCGAGCGATCGAACCCGGCGTCTCGGCCGTCATGCAGCAATTTCTCATTGGCCGGAATCTCATCCGCCAGTTGCTTGGTCACTTGCAAGCAGGCCGCCGGGTTAGTCCGGCAGTACTGGCCGAACTCCTTGTTCCGAGTCGCGTCGAGGTTGTTGTAGTACTCCCTGACGGCTTGGCAATCCGCCGGAGAGGCGCAGGTGTTGAGCTTCTGTTCCCTTTCAAACAACTCAGCATGGAATAGGTAGTTAAAGGCGGTCGCTTTCTCGGCGATTTTCGAGCCTGTATTCAGGTCACCATCGACCGCAGACGCGGCCAATAGGCCCGTTAGCTGCGACAGCATCAGCTGCAGATGTTCGTTTCCATCCGCAACTTTGGCCATGCCGGGAATCAGTGCTTCGTTCAAACCAGCGGCGACCGCGCCGGTCTTGAAATCGCTGCCCGTCAGCTCAGCCAGCAAGCCACCCATGATCGCGTGCGCAACAATTTTCTGAGGGCCGCCATCCGGGAACTTGATGGTATCGCCCACCCAGTTGAAACCGGTCGCCATCGCCACATTACCCGCTTCTCCCAGCAGGGCAGCATTGAAATTGCTGCCGAAGCTACCGCCGCCAATCGCGGTGGAAATGCCACTGGAAATGACCGCTCGCCCAGTTGTGCGGATTGTCGTGTCGGTCGCGTTACTCCAACGGAAGATATCCTTGGAGGAATTACCGGCGCTCGTTGCCGAACCTGCCGAACCTGCCGACGGCTCGACGCCTTGCGTGGCCGTGCCAGCGTTGTCGGCGCCGGCAAACCAGTTTTCGTCCGCGTAATCCAAAGCTCCTGCGGTAAAACCGGCTATCGCCGCGCTCTTCAGGCTGTCGGCGCTGACTGTTTCCTTCAGCGCAAGTCCCAGATTGCCTTTGTTATCGATGGTGCTGGTGACCGCCGTGGTGCTCAGGCTGGTGGCGACCGCAAGATTGGCGCCTGACAGTCCGAAGCCGGCCGGCCCCATGATGAACGACATCAAAATCGCGATGGCGATCTTGGCGCCGGCACCCAAACCGGAGTTGTCATATTTGAAACTGTCGTGGATTTCCTTCACCTGGCGCCAGTCAATATCGCCACGCGCCTGGGCCTCTTTCATCCAAGCCAGGTCCGGCTCGGCCTTAACCATTGCATCGATGGTCTGGCTAACGCTCTGCTGATCGACTTGTTTGACATCGATACGCAGCCCATCGACGGCCTTGATAACCAACTTCCCTTGGGCAACCAGAGCGCTCTGGCGCAAGGTTTCGTCGGTCCGCCCCTCGCCTTTCATCTTGTACCAGGCCAGGTCGCTTTTACTCTTGGTATGGCTCTCGTCGTGGAGGTCCTTGACCCCTTCGAAGGTGATGCGCCCACCACTGTCGATGATCAGATCGTTGCCGCTTTGCAGCCTCGCCACTTGATAGGTCTGGTCACCACCGCTGACCAATAGTAGGTCGCCCCCGGTGGCGATTTCGCTTCCGATGTGGGTGAGTTGCGTCACCTCATCACGCCGGGCGGCTTTACTGCCCCAGCTCCCCTTCTTCTTCATGTCATACAGCGAATAATCCCGATTCTGCTCAGCCAGCAGACTCAGTTGTTTCCCCGCCACCAGATAGGCCTCGTTAGCCGCCGCAATCTTGCTCGCGACCATCAACAGGTCATTGCGCGCCGAAACCCTTACATCACCGCCAGCATTGAGGGTGGTTGCCTGCTGCTGGACATGATCTTCTTCCTTGTTGATCTTCTTGCCGCTGCGCTTGTAGCGGTATTCGCTGGAATTCTCGTTCGCCGCCGAGATCAGGGCGACATCGTTACCGCTCAGGTTGATATCGCCTTTGGCTTCGAGGTGGCTGGCGACGACGGTCAGGTTGTTGCCGGCGGTGACGTTCAGGTCGCCACCCGCCTTGACTTCACTGGCGTGCTGAACGGTCTGGCTCTGCTCCCAGAAGTGGCGTTTGTCCTGACGCATAGAGCCGCTTTCTTCGCGAGCCGCGGAGATGACAACGTCTTTGCCCGCACTCAAGTCCGCGTGGTTGCCCGCGGTGATCGCGCCGCCCACGTTGAGCAGATCGCCCGCTGCGCGCATGGTGAGGTTGTTGCCGGCCTCGATGCGCGCGGCGTTGTCGACAACGGAGGTTTTCGAACTGAAGCCCTTGCCGCTGTTCTCGAGGGTGGTGATGGTCCGGTCGTTGCGGATGTCGCCGGTCAAGGTCGAGAGCTCGACGTCCTTGCCTTTGAGGATGCCGCCTTGCATGTTGACCAGGTCTTTGCCCGCGACCAACTTGAGCCGCTCGCCAGCCTCGGCCAGGCGCGTGTTGATTAGGTTGTTCCCGGCCGCCGCCGAGAGGTTCTCGCTGGCACGCAGCGTCCCGGCGTTCTTCAGGTCGGTGCCCGCAATCAGGGTGAGGTTCTTGCCCTGGATCAACGCGCCATCGGCCATTAGCCGGTTGTTGGCCTGGGCCAGGTAAAGCACCGGCACCAGGACATGTTGACCATTGACGACCTGGTCTTCCATCCAGACGATGTCGTGGGTCAGCGCGGCGACTTGTTGCGAAGTCAGGGTCACGCCAACGGCCAGGTTCAGTTGTTCCTTGCTGGCGATGGCGTTGTTCATCAGGTACTTGAACATGCCTTCGTCGGAGGTCTGGCCATCGAGAAAGCGTTGGCCGGTGCGGGCGATCACGGCTTGTTGGATCAGGCGTTGCTCGTACAAGCCATCGCCCAGGCGCTTCCAACTGGTGTCGGGGTCATAACCCAGGTTGCCCAACAGGTAGTCCGAGCTCATGAACTGCTTGAGGTCGGTCAGCGCGGGGTTGGTTTCAATCAGGTATTTCGGGCCGATGATGACCCGGCTGGCGGCCGAACCCTGGACAGTGGCCTGGCTTTGGTCATGACTGTTTTGCGCTGCGGCCGCGCTGTCGACGACACGGAACAAGCCATTTTCGCCCGTCGGCAAGGTGAACCCGGGCATGGTGGTGGGGTTGACTTGTTGTTGGGCCAGGTCAGGCGGCAGCTGCGGGTTGAGCACCACGACCGCTGGCTGTGCGGCGTCGGCTACATCGGTGGCCGCTGACTTGGTCGCTCCAGCCGGCGGCGCCTGGAACTGCACGATGCTGCTGTTCTCCAGCCGCTGTGTAGCCTGGATGCTGATGCTGCCGCCCGATTGAACAACCGCGGGCGCCAGCGATCCCCCTGGCATCACGGTGGTGATGTCGCCTACCTGACGGAAGGAGTTGAGCGCATCTACCGGCACTTGTTTCGGATTGGCCTGGGCGTTGTAGGGGACAATGTATCTGTCGCGGAAACGCTCGTCGGTTCCATCGGTGACCCTGCCGGTGTTCCAGGTCCGCGTCCTGACGCTGGTCCCGGCGGCGGCGCCAGCGTTGGCGAAGTTGTCTGCGGTGATCAGCAGGTCGCCGGCCGAGGCCATCACGCTGTATTGGTTGGTCACCGTGGAGCCGTCGACGGTCAGCTTACCCCCACTCATCAGGGTGGCACTGGCTGAGTCTTCAACCACTACGCTCTGGTAGGTTTCCCTGGCCACATAATCGACGTTGTGATGATCACCGCCGCAGTCATAGCACGTGACGCTGATGGAGCCCGACACCAGCTCATCGGTGGTGGTGAAGACGTCCTTGCGATTGATCAGGGTGTCGCTGCGCAGCGACATGTCCTTGGCCGATTCAAGGGTGCCGGAGATGTTCTCCAGCAGCACGCTGCGAGCGACGCCATCTCGCGCGGTGACATTCAGTGCCCCAAGGCTGTAGACGTCCGCGTGGTCGTTGGTGAAGCGGTTGAAGCGCAGGGCCATGTCCGCACCGCTGAAGATCAGGCCGCGATCGTTACGGGCCTCGTTGGCAACCAGCTCCACGGTGTCGGCACCGCCCAGCGTGCCTGTATTGACCAGGCTCGAGGCGGCCAGGGAGAACTTGCCGCCGCCGGTGATCCGTCCGGCATTGTTCAATGCACCAAGACTGGTGACGGAGGTAACGCCACCGCCAGCCAGGCGCGAGCCGCTGGATAGATCGAGACTGGCCGCACTCAAATCGAATTGACCGACGCTGCTGAGGCGGCTGTTTTCGGTACCGACATAAGCGCCGGTCAACTTCAGATCCAAATCAACGTCGCTGCTGATGGTGCCTGCGTTGTTCCAGGTGCCGCCCGTGGCCTGCAGGTTTTGCACGGCGATCAACTTGCCAGTGCTGGTCTGGTTGAGCTGGCCCACCTTCAGGTTCAGGACATTAGCCTGGATATCCGAGCTGTTGTCCCAACGCGCCGCGTCGACAGTCAGAGTGCCCGAGGTCATCAGGCTGCCGCCGATGTTGCTGAATCTGGCGAGGTCCACACCTAAAGTGCCGGTGCCCACATGACGAATATTGCCGCCAGCATTCTTGAAGCCTGTCATCTGCAAGGACAGGTCCTGGGTGGCCGCCTCAATGACCCCGCCCTGGTTGTCCAGCAGTTGGTCAACCGTTAGCGTCGCGGTCCCCTGCTCACCCACCGAGCGCAACTTGCCGCCCTGGTTATCAACCGACGCGGCATTGATTAGCAAACCGTTGGAACCTTCCACCAGGCCGCGCTGGTTGTTCAGCGCCCCGGTCAAACCGAAATCAACGGTGTTTGCCGCAGCGCGTCCGTCGCTGTTGTCCAGATCCTGGGCACGCACCGTCAGGGCCTGTTTGGCGAGCACTGCACCGTTGCGGTTCTCGAACGTGGCGGTAGTGAGCTCGGCGCTTCCGGACAAGGCCGAGATTTGCCCACCATTGTTGAGCACCGCTTGTTTCGCATCGAGATTGACGGATTGAGCCTGGATCAACCCGGCCTCGCCAGCGGCGGTGAGCGACTCGCCGTTATCCAACACCTTGTTCAACTCAGCTTTCAGCCAACCGCCCACACTCGCAAGAACACCGCCACGGTTATCGAGACTGTTCGCCTCGACATCCACGTTCCCGGCCTGGGTAATGGCGCTGCCATCCCGGTTGACGAAATCCCCGGTGATGTCGACCTTCAGGTCACCCTGGCTGAGCAGGCTGCCTTTGGTGTTATCGAGACCACCGCCGTTGATCGTCAGCCCCTGTTCGGTGCTGATGATCGCCTCATTGTTATTGAACAATTGCTGGTGAGCGGTCAGGCTCATGGCCTTGACCGAGGCGATATAGCCATCGTCGCTGTTGTTGATGCGGTCTGCGGTCAGGGTCAGTTTCCCCTGACTGACCACCTTGCCGTCCTGCTGGTTGAAGCTTTTCAGCGTGGCAACGAAATCACCCTGGCTGGTGATTTGTCCTGCGCTATTTTCAGCGCTACCACCCCCAAGGGTCAGTGCAGCGTAGGACGCAATTTTGCCGCCGCTGTTATCCAGGGTTTTCGCTTCGAGCTTCAGGAAGTTGTTGCTGCTGATAACGCCTGCGCTGTTCTTTAGCGTCCCGGCGATCAGAGTCTGCTCGCCGTCGCTGGCGATGATCCCTTTATCGCGGTTATCCAAGGCTCCAGTGGCCACTGCTTGAATGTTGCCTTGGCTGACCAGCGTGCCGGCGCGGTTGTCGATGTCCCTGCTGTCGAGCGTCAGGCTCTTGCCGGCGGAAAAAGTGCCGCCGCGATTGTCGAGGGTCTGCGTCGTCGTGGCTTTCAAGTCGCGACTGGCGATCACGCTCTGCCCGCGATTGTCGATATTCGCCGCTGTCAGCACCACGTCGCCAACTTGGTTGCGGGTGTTGTCAACGTTGACGCCCGCTTCGATGATGCCGAGATTGTTGAGCTGGCCGTCGGTGGTCAGCGTGACATTGTCGCGCGCGGCGATGGCGTGCTGGTTGCTGAGGGTACCCCGGGTCGTCGCTTGGACATGACTGCCGGCATAGATCGTCCCTTTGGCTTCCAGGCTTTGCGCCTTGATATCGACGGCGCCCGCCGCCGTGGTTTGCGCCAGACTCAAATGACCATTGGCATCAAGCTGGATATCACCGCCACTGGCGACCATCTTGCCATCGAGCTTGACCCCGACCCCGGCTTCCGTACCCACCAGCTTGATCGCCCCTGCGTACATGCCGCCCAGGGCCGAGGAGTCGATCGCCAGTTGCGGTTTGGCGCTGCCGTCGTCGGCGCGGGCGGTGGCGTTTAGGGTGTTGGCGTTGACGTCGTTGCGCCCGGCAATAATCGTCAGATTCTTTGCCTGGATCTCGGCATTGATCTTGGCGCTGCGGGTGATGATCTCGAAACGGTCGACGTTGTTGGCGTTGAGGCCTGCGCCTTCGATCGCAACGCTGCCCTGGTCAACCTGATAGCGACTCAACTGACCGTTTTCGATAATCGGTTTGCCGGTGGTCAGGGTCGCTTTTGGGGTATTGATAAACCCGCAGCCGTTACACGAAATGCCATAAGGGTTGGCGACGATCACATGCGCCGACTGCCCCGCCACTTCGGTGTAACCGCGTAACTGGCTCGGGTTGCCGCCGTTGACTTCGTTGAGGATGATCTTGGCGCCCGCGCCCTTGAGATTCGGGTTGCCGAGGATGATCCCGCCCAGTTGCGTGGATTGGGTGACGTTGGTGGCGTTGTTGAGGATCACGCCGTTGCTGCCGACGTTGTAATCCTTGAACTGGTTGTGGGACAGACCGCTGCCGTTGGGCTTGGCGATGTTGACGATGGGCACGCCGTTGCCCGCCTGACCGAGACTGGTGCCCGGCGCGCTGACTACGATCCCGTCAGCCTGGGCCCACAGCGGCTGCCAGAACATGACGTTGGCCAACAGGAATGCCAGGCCGCGCTTGGGCATGCCCCAGAAGCGCTCGCGGGTTTGCAAGGCAGCAGAAGGCTGGCGGGCCAGAAAGGCGTGTTGGCGGTCGTCCATGATCAGGTCTCGTTGCAGCAGAAATTAGATAGATACATCCACGCGCAAGTAGATCGGCGCTTCGCGCTCGGTCAGGGCATCCGGACGTTCCAGGGAATGGGCAAAGGTGACGCTGGCGCTCAGGTGCTCACCACGGACAAACAACTCCAGCGAATTGCTCGACATGCGCCCGTGCTGGTCGCCGTTGTAGCGATTACCGCGAATCACGCCCTGGTCGTAACCGAGGCTAGTGCCGTATTCGGCGAACACCGGGCGCAGCCACTCCAGCGTCACCGGGCGGCTCCAGCGCAGGTCGTTGCGCCAGTAACCACCACTGTCGCCGGACAGCGTCTGGTCCTTGTAGCCTCGGACCGACGCCAGTCCGCCCAGGCTCATGCGCTGCGAGGCGAATAGCGCATCCTCGCTGCGCTGGCCGGTCATCAGGCTGCTGAAACTGAAGGATTCGCCGCCCAGCATGAAGGGCTGCAAATAGCTGAGGGTGGCGGTGTATTTGCGGTAGCGGGCGTCGGCCTGCCCGGGGCCCGGATCGTCGTCGCCCTGGGCATCGAAAGCGCCGATGCCTTGCTGTACACCCAGGTCCAGGTTGACGAATGCATTGCCGACCCGTCGTCCATGGTTGATGCCGAACTGCGCCTCGCTGATGCGATTGCTGCTGTTACCGAGCTTGCTGTCGTTGACGAAGTTGTTAGTGCGCAGGTACGCCAAGCCGGTGTTGAGCGAAGTCTTGCTCACCGCGTCGCGATGGACCACCCGCTCCAGGCGCACCTGATGGCTCTGACTGTCACCGCTCTGCTTGAAATTGAAGCCGTTGGCCTGGCCCAGGGCGCGGTACTCGCTCTGACTGTAGCTGTAGCTCAGGTTCCACCAGCCAAATGGCAGGTTGTAATAGAGCATGGCATTGCGCGAGGTTTTCTGGTGATCGCTGACGGCATCGTGGCCGCCGCGCAAGGCCAGTTGATCGGCCAGGCCCAGCGGGCTGTCCCAGTCGAAGGAGGTGCCCCATTGCTGTTCGCCGGTGCTCTTCTGGCCATCGTTATGCCGCGCCAGGCCAACGCGCCAAGGCTTTTGCGGGGTGTTTTTGACCAGCACATCACTGCCACCGAGATCCTGTCCCGGCGCCAACTCCATCTGCACGCGATTGGATGGCAAACGGTTCAGTTGGTCGACCATTTGCTCGATATCCCGCAGATTGAGCAAATCGCCCGCCTTGCCGGGAAAGCTCATGGCCAGCTCCCGCTCGGACAGACCACTGCCTTCGGCCCCCTTCAGCCCTTCCAGCCGGCCCTCAACGACCAGCACTTGCAGGTGACCGCTGGACAGGTCCTGTTGTGGCAAATAGGCACGACTGGTGACCAGGCCTTTTTCCAGGTAGTAATCGGTGATGACCTTGAGCAGCTCATTAAGCTGTGGCACGCCCAGGCATTGGTTGATATAGGGCTTGAGCAGTTGTTCGCGCTCACTGGCCGAAAGACTGTCGGCGCCCTTGATTTCGATGGTCTTGATGGGGAAGCAACGGGTATCCACAGGCGCTGTCGGCTGAGTCGGCTTCGTCGCCTTGCCCGGCAATTCCTTGAGTTCTTCCAGACGACGGCGCTGCTCTTCGAGCAAGCGATCCTGGCGCTCACGGATCAGGTCCGTGTCGCCGGGTGTTGGCGCAGCGTAAGCGAGTGTTAGCGGAGAAAGGCACAGCAAAGCCAGGTACGACCTCGCCCAATGGGCGGGTGAGAACATGTTCGATCCCTCGAGCAAGAAGCGACATCCAAAATAGCGCGCGGATGTTAGGTAGCCACTACCCTGGAGTCAAGCAATGGTTTGAGCCGTGGAAATATCGTTAGAACTGCTCACCTGAAATCAGACCTCTCCCGTATCGCCGTACGCAAGACTCCCCCGGGGAACCCAAACCTCTTGCGAAACGGACAGGCAGGAGTGCAGGTAACCAGAAACAAGCCCAACCTTTTTTGACAGCATCACATTTCAACAGGTTAGAATCGCTGGCACGCAGACTGCATGGTCAGTTTGCGCCCGCCCCCACGTTTGCTCGGAGTACTGCCTTTGACCGCGACGACCATCAACAGCCTGTTCTTGATCGGCGCGTTGCTGGTGGGTGCGAGCATTCTGGTGAGTTCCCTTTCGTCCCGCCTGGGCATCCCGATCCTGGTGATCATCCTGGCCGTGGGCATGCTCGCCGGTGTCGACGGCGCTGGGATTCTTTTCGATAACTACGCCACGGCCTATCTGGTCGGCAACCTCGCGCTGGCCGTCATTCTGCTGGACGGTGGCTTGCGCACGCGGGTGTCGAGCTTTCGCGTGGCGTTGTGGCCAGCCTTGTCGCTGGCCACCGTTGGCGTGCTGATCACCACCGGGCTGACCGGCCTGGCGGCGGCGTGGCTGTTCAATCTGAGCCTGATGCAAGGCCTGCTGATCGGTGCCATCGTCGGCTCGACCGATGCCGCGGCGGTGTTTTCGCTGTTGGGCGGCAAGGGCCTGAACGAGCGGGTCAGCGCAACGCTGGAGATCGAGTCCGGCAGTAACGACCCCATGGCGGTGTTCCTGACCGTTACCCTGATCGGCATGCTTGCCAGCGGTGAAACCGGTCTGCATTGGAGCCTGCTGGGGCATTTGCTACGTGAGTTCGGCATCGGCGGGGTGATCGGCCTGGGTGGTGGCTGGCTGATGCTGCAACTGGTCAACCGCATCAACCTGGCCAATGGTCTCTACCCGATCCTCGTCATCAGCGGCGGCTTGGCGGTGTTCGCCCTGACCAACGCCCTGCACGGCAGCGGCTTCCTGGCGGTCTACCTGTGCGGCCTGGTGATCGGCAACCGACCGGTGCGCAGCCGTCACGGCATCCTGCACATGCTCGATGGCATGGCCTGGCTCGCGCAGATCGGCATGTTCCTGGTGCTGGGGCTGCTGGTCACGCCCCATGACCTGCTACCGATCGCCCTGCCCGCCCTGGGCCTGGCCCTGTGGATGATTTTGTTTGCGCGCCCTCTCTCGGTGATGGTGGGGCTGTTGCCGTTCAAGGCGTTCCATGGCCGCGAGAAAGTGTTCATTTCCTGGGTCGGCCTACGCGGCGCGGTGCCGATCATCCTGGCAGTGTTCCCGTTGATGGCCGGCCTGCCCAACGCCCAGCTCTACTTCAACCTGGCGTTCTTTATCGTGCTGGTGTCGTTGCTGGTGCAGGGTACAAGCCTGCCGTGGGTAGCCAAATTGTTGCACGTCACCGTCCCGCCAGAACCCCTGCCGATTTCCCGGGCAGCGCTGGAGGTCCACGTCACCAGCGAGTGGGAACTGTTCATCTATCGCCTCGGCGCGGAGAAATGGTGCATCGGGTCACCCCTGCGGGATCTGAAAATGCCCGACGGCACACGGATCGCAGCCCTGTTCCGTGGTCAGCAACTGCTCCATCCGTCGGGTAGTACGGTGCTCGAAGTCGGTGATTTACTCTGTGTTATCGGCCATGAACACGATTTGCCGGCCCTTGGAAAACTGTTCAGCCAGGCCCCGCAACGAGGCCTGGATCTGCGTTTCTTCGGTGACTTCGTACTCGAAGGAGACGCCCAGCTGGCCGCGGTTGCGGCCCTGTACGGGTTGAAGCTGGACGGCATCGATCCAGACATGTCCCTGGGCCGCTTCATCGCCCAGAAAGTTGGCGGCGCGCCAGTGGTCGGCGACCAGGTGGAATGGAACAACACCCTGTGGACTGTCGCGGTCATGGACGGGAACAAGATTGGCAAAGTGGGCGTCAGATTCCCCGAAGGAAGTCGCCCGGGTCCCGGCTTGTTCCTCTAAACTGCTCCCACTTTCACTTGCTCGACCGGTCTCTATGCCTACCCTGCGCTCCTTTTTCACCATTGCCCTGCTGGACCTGAGTCTTTCCGTCTGCCCGCTGCAAGCCGCCGAACCGCTCACCAGCGCTTCGGTACAGGCCAGCCTGGACAAGATCGCTGATCGCAAACTGCCGGAAGCCGAACAAAAGGCCTTGCAGGAGGTGCTGCAAAAGACCCTGGCCCAGCTCACCAGCAAGGCCGAATACGAGCAGAAGCTGGTCGACCTCAAGCAGCAACTGGCCAGCGCGCCCAAGCAGAACATTGAGAACCAGCGCGAACTGGCCCGGCTCAAGAGTACCCCCGTGGTGCCCGTGGCGCAGCGTTACGCCAACCTGCCGGTTCCCCAGCTCGAACAGATGCTGACGGACCGGTCCACCCAGCAGAGTGACCTGCAAAAAGCCCTGGCCGATGCCAACAGCCTGATCATCACCGCCCAGACCCGCCCCGAGCGCGCCCAGGCCGAAATCGCCAGCAGCCAGACCCGCATCCAGCAGATCAACACCATCCTCAAGACGGGCAAGGACGCCGGAAAAACCCTGAACGGCGAACAGCGCGACCAGCTCAACGCCGAACTGGCGGCACTTAATGCGCTTATTCCCCTGCGTCGCCAGGAACTGGCCGGCAACAGTCAACTGCAAGACCTGGGCAACAGCGAGCACGACTTGCTGACGGAAAAGATCGACCGCATGGAGCAGGAAATCCAGGACCTGCAAACGCTGATCAACCAGAAGCGCCTGGCCCAGTCCCAGGAAACGGTGACCCAGCAATCCATCGAAGCCCAAAAGGCCGGCGGCAGCAGCCTGCTGGCGACCGAAAGCGCGGCCAACCTCAAGCTTTCCGATTACCTGCTCAAAAGCACCGACCGTCTCAATGAGGTCACCCAGCAGAACCTGCAGACCAAGCAACTGCTGGACAGCGTCACCCAGACCGATGCGGCCCTGGACGAGCAAATCAGCGTGCTCAAGGGCAGCCTGCTGCTGTCCAAGATTCTCTACAAACAGCGCCAGACCCTGCCGCGCCTGGAACTGGACAAGAATCTGGCGGACCAGATCGCCGACATCCGCCTGTACCAGTTCGAAGTCAGTCAGCAACGCGAGCTGCTGAACAACCCAAGCGCCTATGTCGACAATCTGCTGGCGTCACAGCCTGCCGAGCAAGTCACGCCACAACTGCGCAAGACCCTGCTGGAGCTGGCCCTTACCCGGGTTGACCTGCTGGAGCGCCTGAATCGCGAATTGAGCGCGGTGCTGAACGAATCCATCACCTTGCAGCTCAACCAGAAGCAACTGCTCAGTACCGCCCAAAACTTGCGGGCGACCCTCGAAGAACAAATGTTCTGGATTCCCAGCAACAAGCCGCTGGATTTCGAATGGATGCGGGGCGTGCCGGCTCGCCTGGAAAAACAGGTCGACTCGCTACCCTGGGCCTCGAGTCTCAGTGAGCTGACGGACGGCCTGACCCAGCGACCGCTGCTGTTCCTGCCCCTGGCGCTGCTCATCGGTGCGTTGCTGTGGCGGCGCAAGAGTCTGTATGCCCGGCTGAACAAGGTTCACCAGGACGTCGGCCACTTCAAGCGCGACAGTCAGTGGCACACGCCCCAGGCGATCCTGATCAACATCCTGCTGGCGATGCCGGTAGCCCTGACGCTGGCCCTGTGCGGCTATGCCCTGCAGATCGACGCCCGGGGCCAGAACGCCAACCTCGGCGCGGCGCTGCTGCAGATCGGCCAGGCCTGGCTGGTGTTCTACACCGCCTATAGAGTGCTGGCACCCGGGGGCGTGGCCGAATTGCATTTCCGTTGGGAAAAGCCCCAGGTCGAATTTCTCCAGGGCTGGATCCGCCGACTCGGGCTGGTGGTACTGGCGCTGGTCGCGGTGGTGGCCGTGGCCGAATTGCAACCCTCGGCCCTGGCCGACGACGTATTGGGCATGCCGGTGGTGCTGACCTGCTACGCCTTGATGGCGTGGTTGCTCAGTCGCCTGCTGCTCAGCAGCCCGACGCACCAGAATACTTCGCTGTTCCGCAAGGCCGTCGGGGTAATGTTCACCGCGCTGCCTATCGCGCTGTTCGTGGCGGTGTGCTTCGGCTACTACTACACCGCGCTCAAACTCAGCGACCGACTGATCAATACCCTGTACCTGCTGATGTTCTGGCTGGTGATCGAGGCCACTTTCGTGCGTGGCCTGTCGGTCGCGGCGCGCCGCCTGGCCTACCAGCGCGCCCTGGCCAAGCGTCAGGCGACCAAGGAAGCCGGTGATGGCGAAGCAGTGGTCGAGGAGCCGACCCTGGACATCGAAAAGGTCAACGAACAGTCCCTGCGCCTGATCCGCCTGGCCCTGCTGGGTGGCTTCATCGCCGCGCTGTACTGGGTCTGGTCGGACCTGATCAGCGTGTTCTCGTACCTGGACAACATCACCCTCTACGAGTACACCAGCGGCACCGGCGCCAACATGAGCATGGTGCCCATCAGCATCGGCGATATGCTCGGCGCGCTGATCATCATCGGCATCACCTTTGCCCTGGCGCGTAACCTGCCGGGCCTGCTGGAAGTGTTCGTGCTGTCAAAACTGGACCTGGCCCAGGGCAGCGCCTATGCCGCCACCACGCTGCTGTCCTATGTGATCGCCGGCGTCGGCTTCGTCACCACACTGTCCACCCTGGGCGTGAGCTGGGACAAGCTGCAATGGCTGGTGGCCGCGCTATCGGTTGGCCTGGGCTTCGGCATGCAAGAGATCTTCGCCAACTTCATCTCCGGGATCATGATCCTGTTCGAGCGCCCGGTACGGATCGGCGACACCATCACCATCGGCAACCTGTCGGGCACGGTCAGCAAGATCCGCATCCGCGCCACCACCATCACCGACTTCGACCGCAAGGACATCATCGTCCCCAACAAGACCTTCATCACCGGGCAGTTGATCAACTGGTCGCTGACCGACACCGTCACGCGGGTGACCCTCAAGCTGGGTGTCGACTACGGATCAGACCTGGATCTGGTCAAGGAACTGCTGCTCAAGGCCGCCCGTGAGAACCCGCGCGTGCTGAAAGAACCAGAACCACTCGTGTACTTCCTCAACTTCGGGGAGAGTACCCTGGACCATGAGCTGCGCATGCACGTGCGCGACCTGGGTGACCGCAATCCTGTGCTGGACGAGATCAACCGGTTCATCAGTCGCGAATTCAAGAAGCAGAACATCAGCATTGCGTTCCGGCAGGTAGAAGTCTCCTTGAAAAATCTTCAAGGCCTGGAATACAAACTGACACCTGTCTTGCCTGAAAACAAAACAGCGACGCCCGAGCCTCCCCTCGCGCCAGGGCCCAAGTCCTTGCCAGAGCCGCCGGCAGCCACACTCGACTGATCGCGCGATGCCTGCGGGCACCGCGCCGGAGACGGCCATGAAAACCCTGGAAACCTTGACCTTCGATAACCGCTTCGCTCGCCTGGGCGACGGTTTCTCGGCTCATGTACTGCCCGAGCCCATCGACAACCCCCGACTGGTCGTGGCCAGCCCACAAGCCATGGCCTTGCTGGACCTGGATCCGGCGCAAGCCGAGACACCGCTGTTTGCCGAAATTTTTGGCGGCCACAAGCTGTGGGCTGAAACCGAGCCCCGGGCGATGGTGTATTCAGGGCACCAGTTCGGCCATTACAACCCACAACTAGGGGATGGCCGCGGGCTGCTATTGGGGGAGGTATACAACGAGGCCGGGGAACACTGGGACCTGCACCTCAAGGGTGCCGGCCAGACTCCGTTCTCACGCATGGGCGATGGGCGAGCGGTATTGCGCTCCTCGATCCGCGAGTTCCTCGCGTCCGAAGCGCTGCATGCCCTGGGCATACCCACCACGCGCGCCTTGTGCGTGATCGGCTCCGACACCCCGGTGTGGCGCGAGAAGCAGGAACGCGCCGCCATGGTGCTGCGTATGGCGCCGAGCCATGTGCGCTTCGGGCATTTCGAATACTTCTACTACACCAAGAAGCCCGAGTTGCATGCCACCCTCGCGGAACATGTGCTGAACATGCACTTTGCCGAGTGTCGCGAACAACCGGAGCCATACCTGGCGATGTTCCGCGAAATCGTCGAGCGCAACGCCGAGCTGATCGCCAAATGGCAAGCCTACGGTTTCTGCCACGGCGTGATGAACACCGACAACATGTCGATCCTGGGCATCACTTTCGACTTCGGCCCGTTCGCCTTCCTCGACGACTTCGACGCCAACTTCATCTGCAACCACTCCGACGACCAGGGCCGTTACTCGTTCAGCAACCAGGTGCCGATCGGCCAATGGAACCTCAGCGCCCTGGCCCAGGCCCTGACGCCGTTCATCAGCGTCGAGGCCCTGCGTGAAACCCTCGGTTTGTATTTGCCGCTGTACCAGGCCCACTACCTGGACCTGATGCGCCGCCGCCTCGGATTGACCCGCGCCGAGGAGGATGACCAGAAACTGCTGGAGCGCTTGCTGCAATTGATGCAAAACAGCGGCGTCGACTACAGCCTGTTCTTTCGCCGGCTAGGCGATCAATCCCCCGAGCAGGCCGTCACCGCCCTGCGCGACGACTTCGTCGACCTCAAGGGCTTCGACGCCTGGGGCGAACTTTACGTTGCCCGCGTCAACCGCGACGGCGCTGTCGATCAAGACCAGCGCCGCGCCCGCATGCACGCGGTGAACCCGCTGTATGTGCTGCGCAACTACCTGGCGCAGAAAGCCATCGACGCCGCCGAGTCAGGCGACTACGAAGAAGTCCGCCGCCTGCACACCGTGCTGACCAGGCCGTTCGAAGAGCAACCGGGCATGGACAGCTACGCGCAACGTCCGCCGGAGTGGGGCAAACATCTGGAGATCAGTTGCTCGTCGTAAAGGCTTCAGTCTTGCGAGGGCAAGACATGTGGGAGCAAGGCTTGCCCGCGATGAAAGCAACTCGGTCTTCCTCAAAAACCGAGGAGCCTGTATCGCGAGCAAGCTTTGCCCCCACAGCGAACCGTTAAATGAAGGTTTCAACCGATACGCCGAAGCGCCCCGCCAACCAGCGGATCTGCCTCAAATTGAGCTGGCGCTTGCCGCTCAATACCTCCGATACCACCGACTGGGTGCCGACGCCCGGCAAGTCGCTCTGGCTCATGCCATGCTCGCGCATCAGGTAGCGAAGTGTCTCGACGCCGCTGGCCTTGGGCATTGGCCGATGTTGGTGATCCCAGGCCTCGATCCATTCGCCGATGATGTCCACCAGGCTCATAAGGGGATGGGCTTCGTCTTCACCAATCAATTCCAGCAATTCATCGAGAGCTGCGATCAACCGGTCGTAGTCCTCCTCGCTCCTGGGTTTGCGCAGCAGGGGCGACACAAACTCCCAATGGGCGGCGACTTGTTCGATTAGCGGACTCATCTTTTTCTCATCTCATTTTGCTATAGACGAGTTAAACACAGATTGAATTTATCGCAAAATGCGATAATCCCAACAAGAGAAATGAAACCAGGCGCAGCTTTTGTGGCGATGGGATTTATCCCCGTTGGGCTGCGATAGCAGCCCTGAGATAAGCCACTTTTTGGGGCCGCGGCGCAACCCAGCGGGGCGGTGCGACGTTTCGATAAATCCCCTCGCCACAGGTTTCTAACTGGCTTTGAGTGATTCATCATCAGCACAAACCGGGCTACCTGCTCACCCCACCTTATCGTTCCCTTGCTCAGGCGTCTCGATGCCCGGTTCAGCCTCGTCACTCTCCGCTTCGCCAGCCGGTTTTTCCGGTGGTTTTTTCTCGAAGTACCCAGGCATGCCGCGGGCGTCTTCGGGAGTCAGTTCATCTCGTTCGTGGCGACGGTCGATGGCGTAGGACGGGGCGGCGTTCGGGTCTTCGTCGCGACCGGCGGTGCCGAGCACGAAGCCGTCGTCGTTGGGGTTGGTTGGTGCCTGGGGGGTAGTTGGGTCTTGAGGATTGCTCATGGGGCCTCCTGGGTTACGAACAGGTGCTGTGTGTGTTTTGAGGGCGTGGGGCGTTTTCAGTGCGGCGCACCTGATGAATGGCAACCTTGGATACCTTTGCCCCCGGAAGGAAGGTCGGTAAAAAGCCTGTGGGAGCCAAGCTTGCTCGCGATGAAGGCACCTCGTTCCACCAGAAGACCGCGTTATCGTTCATCGCGAGCAAGCTCAGCTCCCATAGAAGCATGCTCACGCATGGATTCCTGCCCTATGCCATATCACTCTGGCTGAATTCTTCGGCCAGAAAGTCAATCAACGTACGCACCGACGGCAGCAACCCGCGGCGTGAGGCGAAGATCGCATGGACGATCCCGCACTTGGGCGTCCAGCCCGCTACCAATTCCACCAGCCGTCCAGCCGCCAGGTCCTCGCGCACCACCACGGCGGGCAGATGTGCGATGCCGATACCCGCCAGTACAGCGTGACGCAGGGCCAGCAGGTCATCGGTGACCATGCGCGGTTCATGGCGGATCAGCGCGCTGGTACCGTCCGGCCCGAACAATTCCCACTGGTATTCGCGCTGCGCTGCCCCCCAGTGCACGCTCGGTAAACCGTGGAGGTCCGCCGGTGAAGCGGGTGAGGACAGGCGTTCGCAGTAGGCCGGGCTCCCCACCAGGCACTGGGTGCTGTTGCCCAGTACTTTCATGACCATGTCGGTGTTTTCCAGGGGCGGAAAGCGGACCCGCAACGCGATATCGAAACCCTCATGGATCAGGTCGACCCGGCGGTTGGTGCTCTCGATGAACAACTCCACCCGTGGGTACTTGAGCATGTAGCGGGTCAGCATCGGCCCGACCCAACTGTTGAGCAGCGCCGTCGGGCAACTGATACGCACCAACCCCTGGGGCTCGGAACGGTTGCGCTCGATCACTTCGGCCGCGCTCTCGGCCTCGACCCGCATCGCCAGGCAGCGCTGGTAATAAGCCTGGCCGATCTCCGTCAACGAGCAATGACGACTGGTGCGATGGATCAACCGCACCCCAAGGCGCTCTTCCAGTTGGGCAATACGCCGGCTGAGCTTCGATTTGGGCATGTCCAGCGCCCGGCCGGCGGCGGCGAAACCGCCGTGCTCGACCACTTGGGTGAAGTAGTAAAGCGTATTGAGGTCTTCGATGATCGTTCTCCAAATAGAACGCTAAGGCTGATTTTCACAGTCTAGCGCATCAAAGGTGCCAGTTTTAATCTAGGTCCATCGCTTAGCAACACACCAACACTGAAAACTTTAACCACGCCGAACCGTTCGGCAGCCAAAACCCAGAGGACTGACGCCATGACCACTTCCTACAACCGTCTCGACAAAGATAACGCCGCCGTTCTGCTGGTGGACCACCAGGCTGGCTTGCTGTCGCTGGTGCGTGACATCGACCCGGACCGCTTCAAGAACAACGTGCTGGCCCTGGCCGACCTGGCCAAATACTTCGAATTGCCGACCATCCTCACCACCAGTTTCGAAACAGGCCCCAACGGCCCGTTGATGCCCGAGCTCAAAACCCTGTTCCCGGACGCGCCGTACATCGCTCGTCCCGGCCAGATCAACGCCTGGGACAACGAAGATTTCGTCAAGGCGATCAAGGCCACCGGCAAGAAGCAACTGATCATCGCCGGCGTCGTCACTGAAGTCTGTGTAGCCTTCCCGGCGCTGTCGGCCCTGGCCGAAGGTTTCGAGGTGTTCGTGGTCACCGATGCTTCTGGCACATTCAACGAGCTGACCCGCCAATCGGCCTGGGATCGCATGTCTTCCTCGGGTGCGCAGTTGATGACCTGGTTCGGTCTGGCCTGCGAACTGCACCGCGATTGGCGCAACGATGTGGAAGGGCTGGCGACTTTGTTCTCCAACCACATCCCGGACTACCGCAACCTGATGACCAGCTACAACACGCTGACCAACGCTAAATAACAGGCAATTCGTAGTCCCTGTGGGAGCGAGCCTGCTCGCGATGACGGCAGGACAGTCAATGACGTATTGACTGTCAGGCCGCAATCGCGAGCAGGCTCGCTCCCACAAGTGTTTGCGGTGTGCTCTACACGGTGGTCAAATCTTTACCAATGATCTTTTCTGGAGTTGTCCCAATGCTGATCCCCTGCCCCCACTGCAACGGACTCAACCGCATCCCCGCCGAACGCCTGGGTGATGAGCCCAAGTGCGGGCGTTGCAAGGCCCAGGTGCTGTTGAGCAAACCGTTCGAACTCAAGCAAGGCGACTACGCCAGCCAGATCAAGGGTGACCTGCCGTTGCTGGTGGATGTGTGGGCCGAGTGGTGCGGGCCGTGCAAGTCCTTCGCGCCCGTGTTCGAACAGGCCGCCACGCAACTGGTGGGTAAATGCCGGCTGGCCAAGCTCGACAGCGAAGCCAATCAGCAATTATCCGCGCAGTTGGGGATCCGCTCGATTCCCAGCCTGATCCTGTTCAAGGACGGCCGGGAAGTGGCGCGCCAGAGCGGGGCGCTGCCGTTGCCGCAGTTGATGAGTTGGCTGCGTAGCCAAGGGATTTGAAGCCGTGAGATAAATGTGGGAGCGGGCTTTGTGGGAGCAAAGCTTGCTCGCGATCCAGGCGCTGCGGTCCTCAAGAGACCGCGGCGTTTTCATCGCGGGCAAGCCTTGCTCCCACCCAGTTGCTCCCACATGGGTTTTGCATAGGCCAGAATCAGGCGCTTTCCAGCAGGCTATGCAACTCCACAAACTGCTGGGTCAGCTTGTGCCGCGGGTCCAGATGGATCAGCGGCAGGCTCGCCTGATGGGATTCACGCATGCGCACCGAGCTGCTCAGGTATACCGGCAATACCGGCAAGCCTTCGGCAATGAGTTCGTCAAGGATCTGCTGCGGCAGGCTGGCCCGCGCCTGGAACTGATTGACGACGATGCCTTCGACTTCGAGCCCTTCGTTGTGGTCGTCCTTGAGCTCTTCTATTTCCGCCAACAGACCGTACAACGCCTGACGTGAAAAGCTGTCGCAATCGAAGGGAATCAGCACACGATCAGCGGCGATCAGTGCCGAAACCGCATAGAAGTTCAAGGCGGGCGGGGTATCCAGATAGATCCGGTCGTAATCCTCGCCCAGTTCTTCGAGCAGTTTGCGCAGTTTGTTGATCTTGTGTTTCGCCTCAAGCTTGGGTTGCAGATCCGTCAGCTCGGCGGTGGCGGTGATGACGTGCAGGTTGTCGAATGGCGTTTCGTAGATATCCACCTTGTTCTTTTTCGAGAAAGGCCCGGACGACAGGGTTTGCTTGAAGAAATCGGCGATACCCATGGGAATGTCGTCGCCGGTAAGGCCCGTCAGGTATTGAGTGGAATTGGCCTGGGCATCCAGGTCCACCAACAACGTGCGATACCCCTCGCTGGCACTGACCGCCGCCAGATTGCAGGCGATGCTGGACTTGCCCACGCCACCTTTCTGATTGAACACCACGCGCCGCATGTCAAAACCTCCGTGTATCAAAGATTCCCGAGTGTAGTAGTCCCCGATACCGCTTCGCTACCTTCAGTGTTGCTGAACTACGACGTCGGTGGCTTTTTCGAACAATGAAGCGTCAGCTCACACCGCGAACGACAGAAATGCCCTACAGACATGCTCGTCATAATCGCGACAATGGCTCTTGTCTGCGCCTCGGCGAACTGACCGGTACATTTCGCTGAGCAAAATGTAACCAGCATTTGCTACAAGCCAACCGCACCGGGATAATGCGCGCCACTTGGGTCGCAAGACCATGCAGGGTTGGACGCGGGTCAAGCCACTGAACCGTGACAATAAAAGCCCGCAGGGGTGGGGTGTATTTGTGATCAACTTCAACATCGCCCAATGGCGCGCGTGGGCCCCTGGGCTCGAAAGCGTGGACGACTGGCAGGCGTGGAGCCGACAGCCGGTCGTGTTGCCCGCCAGCGATGCAGCCCCTGACGTTTCGTTTCTGCCGGCCATGCAGCGCCGACGCCTCAGTCGCCTGGCGCGGATGGCCTTCAGCGTCGGCTGGCCACTGGCCGAAGGCCGGCCGAACCTGCCGTTGGTCTTTATTTCCCGCCACGGCGAAACCCCACGCACTTTTGAGATTCTCAAGGACCTGGCCGCCAACCAACCGTTATCGCCCACTCAATTCAGCCTGTCGGTGCATAACGCCGTGATCGGCCTGTGGTCGATCCTGCGCGGCGAAACCAGCGAAATGACCGCCCTGGCGGCCACCGGCGACGGGCTGGAACACGGGATCCTGGAGGCTGTTGCGCTGCTGAACGAGGGTGCGGCGGCGGTGCTGCTGGTGATTACCGAAGAGCAGCCGCCCCAGGTGTACGCCCCCTGGGTCAACGATGTGCCCTTCCCCTATGCCATGGGCCTGCTGTTGACTCCAGGCGACGATTGGCAACTGGACCTGTCCAGCCAGGCCGGGCAAATACCCGCCAGCGACTGGCCCCATGCCCTGGATCTGTTGCGTACCCTGCTGAACAACGAAACCACCTGCCAACATGCCTGGAAAAATCGTGTATGGACCTGGCAACGCAACCGGTGAACGGTAAACATCGCGACGCCTACTACTGGCGCCTGTTCGCGACCGCGGCAAGCTTCGTCCTGTTCGGGCTGGGCGGGCTGTGCCTGCGATTGCTGGTGTTTCCATTGCTGACCTGGCTGCCCGGCGACGCCCAGGCCCACCGCCTGCGGGCCCGTCGTACCGTGGGGCGATTGTTCTGGTTCTTTATCCGTTTCATGGCGCGCACCGGCGTGCTCACCTACCAGATCGACGGCGCGGAGAAACTCGGTCGACCCGGGCAAATGATCATCGCCAACCATCCGTCGCTGATCGACGTGGTGTTCCTGATCGGCCTGGTGCGCGACGCCAACTGCGTGGTCAAGCAGAGCCTGTGGAAAAACCCCTTCACCCGCGGCCCGCTGCGCTCGACTCAATACATCAGCAACGACGGCAGCATGGACATGCTCGATGCCGCCAGCGATGCCCTGCAGGATGGCCAGAGCCTGATCGTGTTCCCCGAAGGCACCCGCACTCAGCCAGGCCAGCCGCCGGCCTTTCATCGGGGCGCAGCGGCCATCGCCCTGCGAGGTGCGAAAATCCTCACTCCGGTGACCATCAAGGTCTGCCCCACTACCTTGACCAAGGCCGAACCCTGGTATCGCATCCCCGAACGTCGCGTGCACTTCAGTTTTCACGTGGGGGCCGATATAGATCCACAGGCCTTCGCCGCGCTCGGCCCCCCGCCGCAGGCTTCGCGCAGGCTCAACGATTTTCTGCATCACTATTACATCAAGGAGCTCGCCGAAGATGAGCGATCTGCACCGTGACATCAAACAGCTGATCATCGACGCCCTCGGCCTGGAGGACATCAGCACCGAAGACATCGGCGATCATCAGACCCTGTTTGGCGAAGGCCTGGGCCTGGACTCGGTGGATGCCCTGGAGCTTGGCCTGGCGATCCAGAAACAGTACGGCATCAAGATCGATGCCGACGCCAAGGACACCCGCAACCATTTCAGCAATGTGGCAAGCCTTGCGGCCTTCGTCACTGCAAAACGCCCCTGAGACCGGACCATGCAAACTCGTGACGACATTTTCAACACCCTGCGCGATGCCCTGGTCGAGCTTTTCGAGTTGGACCCTGAGCGCGTGACGCTGGAGTCGAACCTGTACCAGGACCTGGAAATCGACAGCATCGACGCGGTCGACCTGATCGACCACATCAAGCGCCAGACCGGCAAGAAAATCGCCGCCGAAGAATTCAAGTCGGTGCGCACCGTCAACGACGTGGTCGAGGCGGTCTATCGACTGGTTCAACCGGCCGCATGACCCGGCTGATTGGCCTCGGCCTGCTGCTGGTGGGCCTGTTGTACCCCTTTGCGGTGTATTTCGGCATGGAGCATTTCGCCCCGTGGCAGTTCGGCTTGCTGCTGGGTAGCCTGTGGCTGGCCCGGGCCTTGCTCGGCAAAGGCAGGCCTGGCAGCCGCTGGATGGCAGCTACGGCGATTGGCTTCAGCGCATTGCTCGCGCTGTTCGACAGCCCGCTCCTGCTGCGCTGGTATCCGGTGCTGATCAGCGCCTTCATGCTCGGGCTGTTCGCCCTGAGCCTGAAATACGGTCCGCCGATGGTCGAACGCCTGGCGCGCCTGCGCGAACCGCAGCTACCGGCCAGGGCGGTGGTGTATACCCGCCAGGTCACGGTGGTCTGGAGTGTATTTTTCCTGTGTAACGGCTTGCTCGCCGCCGCCCTGACCCTCTGGGCGCCGTTGAGCTGGTGGATGTTGTACACCGGCCTGATTTCCTACGGATTGATGGGGCTGCTGTTTGCCATTGAATGGCTTATACGACAACGGGTAAGAGGCCGCCCATGAATTGGATAACACTTGAGCAGATGTTGCTCAGAGCCCAGCCGGAACGTGCTCTGGCCGTCAACCCGGCCCTGAGTCACTCGCAGCTGCGGGACGCGGCGCTGAGCCTGGCCGCCGGTCTGCAGACTCGAGGCGTACGACGGGTGGCGGTGCACCTGGAAGATGCCGCCGACCTGGCGGTGGCTCTGCTCGGCGCCTGGCGTGCCGGGGCCAGCGTCCTGCTCCCGGCCGACCTGCAAGCCCAGACCCGCCAGCGCTGGTCGCCGGACGTTGACCTGTGGTTGACCGATGAGCCCACGGACATCCGTCCCGATGACCTGCGACAAGCCCCCCTGGAGGCCGCTGAACTGGACCTCGATCAGTGCAAACTAAGCCTGTGCACCTCCGGGTCAAGCGGCGAGCCCAAGCGCATCGAGAAAACCCTGCGTCAGTTGAGTAACGAAGTCCAGGCTCTGGAACAATTGTGGGGCGCCGACCTGGGCCCGGCCTGCATGATCGGCAGCGTCGCCACCCAGCATATCTACGGCCTGCTGTTCCGGGTCCTATGGCCGCTGTGCGCCGGGCGTACCTTCGTGCGTCGGCAACTGGCTTTTCCGGAAGATCTGCAACGCGCCAGCCGCCAATACCCGGCTTTTGCCTGGGTCGCCAGCCCGGCTTTGCTCAAGCGCATGGGCGACAATCTCGACTGGCCGGCATTGAGCGGCGTACGCCGGGTATTTTCCTCCGGTGGTGCCTTGCCGACCGAGGCCGCCCAAAGCCTGCACCAGCGACTGGCGCAATGGCCAACGGAGATCTTCGGCAGTTCGGAAACCGGCGGCATCGCCTGGCGTCAGGGCGGCGGATTATGGCAGCCCTTTGCCGATGTAGAGCTGAGCCAGGACAGCGACGGCGCCTTGCTGGTCGCCTCGCCCTATCTGCCGGCCGGCCACGTGGAACATACCGCCGACGCGGCGCGGATCGCCGAGGATGGCCGCTTTGAACTGCTCGGACGACTGGACCGCATCGTCAAGCTGGAAGAAAAACGCATCTCACTGCCCATGCTGGAACAGGCGTTGGTGGCCCACGACTGGGTCAGCGAAGCACGGCTGGGGGTGATCCAGGAAAATCGCGCCTCACTCGGGGCGCTGCTGGTGCTGAGCGAAAGCGGCCTGCACGCCTTGCGTAACCTGGGCCGACGCGCCGTGACCGACACCTTGCGTCGTCACTTGAGCGAACACTGCGAAACGCTCGCCTTGCCTCGGCGCTGGCGCTGGCTGCGGCAGTTGCCGCTCAACGCCCAAGGCAAACTGCCCCAGGCCGCGGTCGAAGCCCTGCTGATGGCTGCGCGCCCCAAAGCCCCGCAAGTGCTCGAACAAATCGAAACCGACGGACAATGGAGCCTGCAACTGGTGGTGCCTCCAGACCTGGCTTATTTCAGCGGCCACTTTCCCACCGCACCGGTACTGCCCGGTGTGGTACAGGTCGATTGGGCCTTGAGCCTGGGCCGACAACTGATGGACTTGCCGCCACGGTTCGTTGGCATGGAAGTGCTGAAATTCCAGCAACTGGTGCGCCCCGGCGATGAAATCCAACTGCACCTGCGCTTCGACCGCGAACGCGGCAAGCTGTACTTCGCTTATCGCAATGACACGGCGGCCTGTTCGAGTGGGCGGATCGTCCTGGGGGTGGCCAATGACTGATTGCACCGCCCTCCTGTGGCGAGGGAGCTTGCTCCCGCTGGGTTACGTAGGAGCTGTCGAGTGCAACGAGGCTGCGATCTTGCCCCTATCAATTGAGTCCAAAGCGAAAGATCAAAGGATCGCAGCCTTCGGCAGCTCCTACAGCGCTAGCAAGCTCCCCCGCCACAAGGGCAGGATCTATGCATAACCCCTGCGCCGTCATCCCGGTCTACAACCACGAAACCGCCGTCGCGACCGTGGTGCAGGCCCTGCTCGCCAACGGCCTGCCCTGCGTGCTGGTGGACGACGCCAGCAGCCCGGTCTGCGCGGCGGTACTGGAGCGGCTGGCCGACGGCGAACGGGTTCATCTGGTCAGGCTGGCAGTCAATCAAGGCAAGGGTGGCGCTGTGATGTCCGGTCTGCGGGAGGCTTCGCGCCTGGGCTTCAGCCATGCCTTGCAGGTCGATGCCGACGGGCAACACGATCTGGGCGACGTGAAAACCTTCATCGAGCAATCCCGTACTCACCCGGATGCGGTGATCTGCGGTTATCCGCAATACGATGAGAGCGTGCCCAAAGGCCGCTTGTATGCACGCTACCTGACGCATGTCATGGTCTGGATCAACAGCCTGTCCCTGCAAATCCGCGACTCCATGTGCGGCTTTCGGGTCTACCCCTTGCCACCGGTGCTGACGCTGATCGATTCGGCGAACATTGGCAAGCGCATGGATTTCGACTCCGACATCCTGGTACGCCTGGCCTGGCGCAATCAGCCGATGCGCTGGTTGCGTACCCGGGTTCACTACCCCTTGGACGGGGTTTCGCACTTCCGCCTGTTCCACGACAACGTGCTGATTTCCAGCATGCACACCCGGTTGTTCTTCGGCATGCTGGTGCGCTCTCCCCTGATTCTCTGGCGACGGTGGCGAACATGAGCCTTGAGACAGACAAGCGGCACTGGGCCGACCGCCAGGAGCGCGGCAGTTTCTGGCTGATGAAACTCACCGCGTTCGCCGCCAAGGTATTGGGCCGCCGCTTACTGAGCCCGTTGCTGTACGGCATCGTCCTGTACTTCTTCATTTTCGGCCGCAGCGCCCGGCAGGCAGCCTGGCAATATCAACAGCGCCTGGCTGACTGGAGCGGCCGCACCGAGCTACGCCCAAGCCATGGGCGGGTGTTCGGGCAGTTCATGGCGTTTGCCGACTCCCTGCTGGACAAGCTCGACGTCTGGAACGGCAAGCTGAGCCTGGAACAGATCGAAATCGTCGATCCGGCATTGCTGCGCAATCATCTGCGCGACAGCCGTGGGCAGATGCTGGTGGGCGCACATCTGGGCAACCTGGAAATGTGCCGGGCCCTGGCCGAGCTGGGCGAGAAAGTGACCATGAACGTGCTGGTGCACACCAAGCACGCCGAACAGTTCAATCGTTTGCTGGGGGAAGCCGGTGCCACGCATCTGCGGCTGATCCAGGTCAGTGAGCTGGACCCGGTGATCATGCTGCAACTGAGCGAACGCCTGGAGCGCGGCGAGTGGCTGGCGATAGCCGGCGACCGCATACCGCTGCACGGCGCACGCACTGTGACCGTGGACTTCATGGGTCGCCCGGCGGCATTCCCCCAAGGCCCCTGGCTGCTGGCCGGGCTGCTCAAATGCCCGATCAACCTGCTGATGTGCCTCAAGCACGAGGGGCGCTATCGAGTCACCCTCGAACCCTTCGCCGAGGCCGTGGTGTGGAAACGCAGCGACCGCGAGCAGGTCATTGCCCATTGGGCCGGCCTCTACGCCCAGCGCCTGGCGCATTATTGCCTCCAGGCACCACAACAGTGGTTTAACTTTTACCCTTTCTGGAAGACCGATGACGATGCCCACTCTTGAGCCGGTAACCTTCGGCGAACGCCCCTTGCGCATCGAGGACGTGCTGGCCCTGGCCAACCGTCAGGCGCAGACGCGGTTGCAGGATGATCCGGCATTCCGCCAGCGCATCGCCAAGGGTGCGCAATTCCTCGACTCGTTGCTGACCAAGGAAGGCGTGATCTACGGCGTGACCACCGGCTATGGCGACTCCTGCGTGGTGGCCGTGCCGTTGCACCACGTCGAGGCCCTGCCACGTCACTTGTATACGTTCCACGGTTGCGGCCTGGGCAAACTGCTGGACGCCCAGGCCACCCGCGCCGTGCTCGCCGCGCGTTTGCAGTCGCTGTGCCACGGCGTGTCCGGGGTGCGCGTGGAACTGCTGGAACGGCTCCAGGCCTTTCTCGAACATGACATCCTGCCGCTGATTCCGGAAGAAGGCTCGGTGGGCGCCAGCGGGGACCTGACGCCACTGTCCTACGTCGCCGCCACACTGTCCGGCGAGCGAGAGGTCATGTTCCGTGGCGAGCGTCGGCTGGCCGCTGATGTGCATCGCGAATTGGGCTGGACGGCGCTGGTGCTGCGCCCCAAGGAAGCCCTCGCGCTGATGAACGGCACCGCCGTGATGACCGGCCTGGCCTGCCTGGCCTTCGCCCGCGCCGACTACCTGCTGCAACTGGCGACCCGCATCACCGCGCTGAACGTGGTCGCGCTGCAAGGCAACCCGGAACACTTCGACGAGCGCCTGTTCGCCGCCAAGCCGCATCCGGGGCAGATGCAAGTGGCCGCATGGCTGCGCAAGGACCTGGCGATCGACGCCCCGACCGCACCGCTGCATCGCCTGCAGGATCGCTACTCCCTGCGCTGCGCCCCCCACGTGCTCGGCGTGCTGGCCGACAGCCTGAGCTGGTTGCGTTCATTCATCGAAATCGAGCTCAACAGCGCCAACGACAACCCGATCATCGACGCCGAAGCCGAGCGGGTTCTGCACGGCGGACATTTCTACGGCGGGCATATCGCCTTTGCCATGGACAGCCTCAAGAACCTGGTGGCGAACGTCGCCGACCTGCTGGACCGCCAGCTCGCGCTACTGGTGGACGAACGCTACAACCACGGCCTGCCGAGCAACCTGTCCGGCGCCAGCGCCGAGCGAGCGATGCTCAACCATGGCGTCAAGGCAGTGCAGATCGGTACCAGCGCCTGGACCGCCGAAGCCTTGAAAAACACCATGCCGGCCAGCGTGTTCTCGCGCTCCACCGAATGCCACAACCAGGACAAAGTGAGCATGGGCACCATCGCTGCCCGGGATGCGATCCGCGTGCTGGAGCTGACCGAACAAGTCGCCGCCGCGACGTTGCTGGCCGCCAACCAGGGCGTGTGGCTGCGCAACCGTGCCGAAGATGCCCGACCGCTGCCGCCGGCCCTGGCCGACATGCACGAACAACTGGCCGTGGATTTCCCGCCGGTCATCGAAGACCGCGCCCTGGAAGGCGAATTGCGCCTGTGCCTGCAACGCATCGCCGAGCAACACTGGAGGCTGCATGCGTAGCCAGGGAGTGTTGCACGTCGAAACGCAGGTCGTGGTGCCGTTTTTCGATGTCGATTCGATGAACGTGGTCTGGCACGGTCACTACGTCAAGTACCTGGAAGTGGCCCGCTGCGCCTTGCTCGACCTGATCGGCCACAACTACAACGACATGCTCGCCTCCGGCCATGCGTGGCCGGTGATCGACCTGCAACTGCGCTATGTGCGCAGCGCCGTGTTCGGTCAGACCCTGACTGTGCGCGCCAGTCTGGTGGAATGGGAAAACCGCTTGAAGATCAATTACCTGATCAGCGACGCCGCCACCGGTGAACGCCTGACCCGCGCCAGCTCGGTGCAAGTGGCGGTGGACGTCGCCAGTCGCGAAATGCTGCTGGCCTCGCCGCGGGTCTTTGTCGAAGCCGTCGAAAGGAAACTGCCATGAAGCGCCTGTCAGTCTGGCTGTTGCTGTGCTGCCTGGCACCCGTAGCCCAGGCGTTCGACTTGCAACAGTTGAGCGAACAACTGGCCCGTCCGGACGTGATCCACGGCCAGTTCATCCAGGAAAAGCACTTGCGCGCCCTGCCCCAGCCCCTCACCAGCAAGGGCCGTTTCGTGTTGGCGAAGAACCACGGCCTGCTGTGGCTGCTGCAAACCCCGCTGCAGCAGGATTACCGCATCACCCCCCAGGGAATCGCCCGGCGCGATGGCGACACCTGGCAGACACTGCCAAGCAAGAGCGCCGGCGCCGAACAGAATCGTTTGTTCCTTGCGGTGTTACAGGGCGACAGCAGTGGCCTGCAACGGGACTTCGACCTTAGTCTCTCGGGCCAACCGCAGCAGTGGAAGCTGACCCTGACCCCGCGCTCGGTGCTGCTCAAACAAATCTTCGACCAGATCAACATCGAGGGCGGCGAGCTGGTGCAGCGTATCGAACTGCTGGAAACCCAGGGTGACCGTACCGTGCTGCGCATGCAGGACAGCATCCGCGCGAAAGCCTTGAGCGAAGCGGAGCAACATGATTTTGCCGAGTGAACGCAGGCTGCCGCGACTGTTCCTGATCCTGTTGCTGGCGGTGCTGGCGCTGGCCGGTTGGCAGTGGCGCAATGGCGCGCCCCTGTCAGCCAACCTCATGGAACTGGTGCCGGGCACCTCTCCTGATGCGCTGGAGCTCATCGCCGAACAACGCATGCAAGAACCCCTCAACCGCGAGGTGCTGCTACTGGTCGGGCACACCGACCGCCAGCAGGCCATCGCCCTGGCGCAAACCCTTGGTGAGCAGTGGCAGGCCAGCGGTTTGTTCGACAGGGTCCAGTTGACGCTGCAGGCCGACCTCCCGACCTTGCGCACACAATTGCTCAACGGCCGGCTGGCAATGCTCTCGGCAGCGGACCGGCAACAACTGATCGATCAGCCCCAGGCCTTCATCCAACAACGGGTACAGGCGCTCTTCGACCCGTTCAGCGGCTTCAGCCTGGTGCCGAGCCAGGACGATTGGCTGGGCCTGACCGGGCGCATCCAGGGCAGCCAGCCGCAACGCGGCGCGATACAGCTGGATGTCGGCAGCGGCGCACTGATCGCTGAAGCCGACGGCAAAAACTGGGTGCTGCTGCGAGCCCGCACCCATGGCAACGCCTTTGACATGAACCTGCCGCTGCAAGTGGCCGAGCTGCTGCAACGCAGCCGTGAGCAGGCGGAACCGGCACACGGGCATCTGCTGGCGGCCAGTGGGCTGCTGTACGCCGCCAGCGCCCAACAACAGGCTTCGCGGGAAATCACCTGGGTGGGCGGTGGGGCGACGCTCGGCATTTTGCTGCTGCTGTTGCTCGCCTTCGGACGCTTGCGAGCGTGGCTGGCGTTCGTGCCAGTGCTGGTGGGCATCCTGTTCGGCGCGGTGGCCTGCGTGGCGCTGTTCGGACGCATGCATGTCATGACGCTGGTGCTGGGGGCCAGCCTGATCGGCGTGGCGGTGGATTATCCGCTGCACTACCTGTCCAAAAGCTGGAGCCTCACCCCGTGGCGCAGTTGGTCGGCCCTGCGCCTGACCCTGCCGGGGCTGAGCCTGAGCCTGGCGACCACCTGCATCGGCTACCTGGCCCTGGCCTGGACGCCTTTCCCGGCCCTGACCCAGATCGCGATATTTTCCGCCGCCGGTTTGATCGGCGCTTACCTGACAGCGGTTTGCCTCTTGCCGGCGCTACTCAAGGGCGTGGACTTACGCCCGGCCCAGTGGCCGCTGCGGCTGTGCGAACACCTGCTCAGGGCGCGCGAAGCATTGCTGGCGCGGGTGCGTACACCGGTCTTGTTGGGGCTCTTGCTGATCTTCTGCGCTGGCGGCCTCTGGCAACTGACCACGAAAAACGACATGCGCCAGTGGATCGGTACGCCTGAGCGTTTGACCGACGAAGCCCAGGCCATCGCCCGTATCACCGGTTTCCAACCCACCAGCCAGTTCTTCCTGATCCGCGCCGATGACCAGCAACACCTGCTGGAACGTCAGACGGTGCTCAACGAGCGGCTGGAGCAGTTGATTGGCCTGGAGAAGCTTGAGGGCTACCTATCGCTGAACCAACTGGTCAGCCCGCCCGCCGAACAACAGAAAGTGCGTGAGGCCCTGGCCCGATTGCCGGCGTTCTGGCAACCGCTGCTGGACCTGGGTGTGCCGGTCGCCGCACTGCAAGCCGAACTGGCGCAATTGCAGGCCTTGCCGGTGACCGACATCGATGCCGCGTTGACCGGCCCATTGGCCGAACCGTACCGCACACTGTGGCTCGGTCCGACGACCGATGGCGTGGCGGCGGTGGTCAGCCTGCAAGGCTTGAATGATGCAGCGCTGCTCAGGGTGCAGACGCTGGATCTGCCTGGCGTACAACTGGTTGATCGCCTGGGGGACCTGAACCGGGTCTTTGCCGCCACGCAGGTCAGCGCCGCGGAGCTGAAACTGGCCTCCTGCGTGCTGATCGTGCTGTTGTTAATCTGGCCCTTCGGTGTCGGCGGCGCCCTTCGCATCGTCGCTCTGCCGTTGTTGGCCGCGCTGTGCAGCCTGGCGAGCCTCGGCTGGCTGGGCCAGCCACTGACCCTGTTCAGCCTGTTCGGCCTGTTGCTGGTCACCGCCATCGGCGTCGATTACGCGATCCTGATGCGTGAACAGATTGGCGGCGCGGCGGTGAGCCTGCTGGGCACCCTGCTGGCAGCAGTCACCACCTGGCTGTCGTTCGGGCTGCTGGCGGTTTCCAGCACTCCGGCGGTGAGTAGCTTCGGCCTGGCGGTCAGCCTGGGGCTGGCGTTCAGTTTCATGCTGGCGCCGTGGGCCGGACGTCAAGAACACCGCACGCCTGTACAAGGGCCAGTCCCACGATGATTGCCGATACTAAAGGAATTCCAATGCCTGTTATTGAAACGGAACGTCGCCAGGTCGTCGTCATCGGCGCAGGTCCCTCTGGCGCCATCGCCGCCGCGCTGCTCAAGCGTAAGGGCCACGATGTGCTGGTCATTGAGCGCCAGCACTTCCCACGGTTTTCCATCGGCGAAAGCCTGTTGTCCCATTGCCTGGACTTCGTCGAAGAGGCCGGCATGCTCGACGCGGTGAATGCCGCCGGGTTTCAGCGCAAAAACGGCGCGGCGTTCGCCTGGGGCGAGCGCTACAGCGCCTTTGATTTCGGCGACACCTTCAGCAAAGGCAAGCCCACCACCTTCCAGGTGCAGCGCGCCGACTTCGACAAGCTACTGGCCGATCAGGCGGCGCTGCAAGGTGTCGAGATTCGTTATGGGCAAGCCATCACCCGCGCCGACTTCTCACTTGCCAAGCCCCAACTGGGCGTACAGCGCGAAGACGGCAGCGAGTACCTCGTCGAGGCCGACTTCGTCCTCGACGCCAGCGGCTATGGCCGGGTCTTGCCACGCCTGCTGGACCTTGAGGCGCCCTCGAACTTCCCGCTACGCCAGGCGGTGTTCACCCACATCGAAGATTGCATCGATACCCCCACCTTCGACCGCGAAAAAATCCTCATCACCACTCACCCGACCCAGCGCGATGTGTGGTTCTGGACCATTCCATTCAGCGGCGGGCGCTGTTCGGTCGGTGTGGTGGCGGCGGCAGAGCATTTCGCCGGTCGCACTGACGATCTTGACGCTTGCCTGCGCAGCTTCATCAACGAAACGCCAAGCCTGGCCGGCGTGCTCACCAACGCGGTATGGGACACCCCGGCGCGAACCATCGGCGGCTACTCGGCCAATGTCAAAACACTGCATGGCCCCGGGTTCGCCCTGCTGGGCAACGCTGCGGAATTCCTCGACCCGGTGTTTTCTTCCGGCGTGACCATCGCCATGCGCTCGGCCAGCATGGCCGCCGGCGTGCTGCATCGTCAGTTGCAAGGTGAACGCGTGGATTGGCAAAGCGAATTCGCCGAGCCACTCAAACGTGGCGTCGATACCTTCCGCTGCTACGTCGAGGGCTGGTACGCCGGCACCTTCCAGGACGTGATTTTCTACACCGACGGCTCGCCAGACATTCGCCGCATGATCAGCGCGATCCTGGCCGGGTACGCCTGGGATGAACGCAACCCGTTCGTCAGCGAACCCAAGCGACGCCTGCGCATGCTCTCGGAAATCTGTGCGAGCACGGCGCCATGAGCAAACAACCATGAGCTACCTGAGCGACAACTACGTCGAAGAAACCCGCTTCGGGTTCTGGTTCCTGCGCAGCCACACCTGGCAGCACCATGTCTTGCGGGTGGCGATCAATGACCTGCGCAACCTCTTCAGTGGCCCGTTGCCGGTGGCGCCGGTGCTGCTGGATGCCGGTTGCGGCCAGGGCAAGTCGTTCCAGTACTTGCGCCAGGTGTTCGCGCCACAGCGCCTGATCGGCGTCGACGCCGACCCTCACAGCCTGGCCCTGAGTCTTGCGGAAGCCGCACGCCAAGGTATGGCCGTGGAACTGATCGGCAGCGATTGCGCGACGTTGACTGTGCCTGATGACAGCGTCGACCTGCTGTTCTGTCATCAAACCTTTCATCACCTGGTGGAGCAGGAAAAAGCCCTCGCCGAGTTCTACCGCGTGCTCAAACCCGGCGGCTATCTGATGTTCGCGGAGTCCACTGCGGCCTACATCGACACCTGGGTGATCCGCTGGTTGTTCCGTCATCCCATGCACGTGCAAAAAAGTGCCGCGCAATACCTGGAAATGATCCGCGGTCAGGGTTTCCAGTTCGAAGCCGCCAACGTCTCGTATCCCTATCTGTGGTGGAGCCGCGCCAAGGATTTCGGCCTTCTCGAACGCTTCGGCCTGCGCCGCCCCAGGCCCTTTGGCGAGCGGGAGGAAACCCTGGTCAATGTAGTGGCCCGTAAACCCGTTGAAGGGGTTGTCGAATGATTCGTGCGCTGCTTTTTGGCTGCTTGCTGTTGCTCAGTGCCTGCGCCAGTCAGGCGCCGCTGCCGGAACGCACGCCGACCCTGGCACTGCCGCTGCAGTTGCATATCGAGCGGCAACTGGCCGGACAGCGTCAGGATTGGCTGCTGGTGATCCAGCGCGAAGGTGCCGGCATCCGCTGGTCGATGATGGACCCGCTGGGCATTCCCCTGGCCCGCCAACGCCTGGTGGACGGCCAGTGGCAAGCCGACGGACTGCTGCCACCCAACGCCGAAGCCCGTGAACTTTTCGCCGCGCTGTTGTTTGCCCTGACGCCCGAAACCGAACTGCCGGGCAACTACCCCACCGCCCAGCAAGAGGCTCGGCAACGCACCCTGGGCCAACGCTGGCAAGTGCGCTACACGCAACCGCTGGATTTTGAACTGCGCCTGCCCCAAGGCCCGCACTACCGCATCATGCCGTTGACCGAGAGCACCCCATGACCGCTTATTTGAATGCCCTCGGGGTGATTTGCGCCCTGGGCCGGGGTAAAGATGAAGTAGCACGCAACCTGTTTGCCGGCGACTGCTCCGGCGTGCGCGTGCAGGATGGCTGGGTGGCCGAGGGCAAATTGCCGGTGGCCTCGGTGTCGGGTGAACTCGCTTGCATACCGCAATCCTTGATCGCGCACCGCAGCCGCAACAATCAGTTGCTGCTCGAAGCGGGGCTACAGATTCGCGACGAGATCGATCAGGCCATTGAGACTTACGGTCGCGCTCGCATCGGTATCGTGCTGGGCACCAGCACCTCGGGCATCGATGAAGCCAGTCAGGGCATTGCCCACTACCTGCGCGAGCAGCGCTTCCCCGACGGCTACGACTACCAGCAACAGGAACTGAGCGCGCCGGCCAACTTTCTTTCCGACTGGCTGGATCTGAGCGGCCCGTCCTATGTGATATCCACCGCCTGCACATCCAGCGCCCGGGCATTGATGAGCGCCCGGCGCCTGCTGGACCTGGGCCTGTGCGATGCGGTGCTCTGCGGTGGTGTGGACAGCCTGTGCAAACTGACCCTCAACGGCTTTTCGGCCCTGGAAGCGGTGTCGGGCGAGCGCTGTAATCCGTTTTCGGTGAACCGCAGTGGCATCAATATCGGCGAGGCCGCCGTGCTGTTTCTCATGAGCAGGACGCCAGGGCACCCGGCACCAATTGCCTTGCTGGGTGACGGCGCCAGCTCCGATGCCCACCATATTTCCGCGCCGGAGCCCAGTGGTCGCGGCGCTCGCCAGGCCATGGAAAAAGCCTTGCGTCGTGCCGGCCTGCAACCCGGCCAGATCGATTACCTGAACCTGCACGGCACCGCCACGCAACACAACGATGCCATGGAAAGCCAGGCAGTGGCCGGGCTGTTTCCAGCGGGAGTACCCTGTTCGTCGACCAAGCCTATGACCGGCCACACCCTCGGGGCCGCCGGGGCGCTGGAAGCGGCGTTCTGCTGGTTGAGCCTGAGCACGCAAAACACTGCACATGCCTTGCCGCCCCATGTCTGGGACGGCCAGGCCGATTCTGAACTGCCGGCGTTAAAGTGGGTAACTAGCAGCACCCGCCTGAGCCCGACATCACCGCGCCGCCTGATGAGCAATTCGTTCGCCTTCGGCGGCAACAACGTCAGCCTGATTATCGGAGACGCCCCATGATTGACTGGCCGCTCGCCGAACTGCTGCCCCACGCCGGCGACATGATCCTCATCGACCGCATCCTGGCGTTCGATGACGAGCAGATCCATACCCTCGCCACCGTCAAGCCCGACGGGTTGTTCAGCCGCGATGACGGTGGGCTGCCGGCCTGGGTCGGCATCGAGCTGATGGCCCAGAGTGTCGCGGCGTTTGCCGGTTGCCATGCACGCCAACGTGGTGATGCCGTGGCGCTTGGCTTTTTGCTCGGCACCCGCAAGTTCGAGTGCAATGTCGAATTTTTCCCGGCCGGTACCGAGTTGACTATCCACGGTGTGCGCTCGCTGGAAGACGACAACGGCATGGGCGTGTTCGAATGCCACATCAACGCCCCGGGTATCCACGCCACGGCCCGGTTGAATGTGTTCCGGCCACCTCAGCCAGCCCATTACCTTCATGAACCGACCGCAACAGGAAATACGCCATGACTGAATCCGTACTGGTCACCGGCTCCAGCCGCGGCATCGGCCGTGCCATCGCCCTGCGTCTGGCCCAGGCCGGGCACGACCTCGTGCTGCATTGCCGCAGCGGGCGCGCCGAGGCTGAGGCCGTCCAGGGCGAAATCCAGGCCCTCGGGCGCAATGCCCGGGTGCTGCAGTTCGACGTGTCCGACCGCAGCGCGTGCAAAAGCATTCTCGAGGCTGATGTTGAAACCCACGGCGCCTACTACGGCGTGGTGCTCAACGCCGGGCTGACCCGCGACGGCGCATTCCCGGCCTTGAGCGAGGACGACTGGGATGTGGTGATGCGTACCAACCTGGACGGTTTCTACAACGTACTGCACCCGGTGATGATGCCGATGATTCGTCGCCGCGCCGCCGGGCGAATTGTTTGTATTACCTCTGTTTCGGGGCTGATCGGCAATCGCGGCCAGGTCAATTACAGCGCGTCGAAAGCTGGCCTGATCGGCGCGGCAAAGGCGTTGGCAATCGAGTTGGGCAAGCGCAAGATCACTGTCAATTGCGTCGCGCCCGGGCTGATCGACACCGCCATGCTCGATGAAAACGTGCCCGTGGAAGAACTGATGAAAATGATCCCCGCCCAGCGCATGGGTACCCCGGAAGAAGTGGCGGGCGCGGTGAATTTTCTGATGTCCGCCGAGGCCGGCTACATCACCCGGCAGGTTCTGGCCGTCAACGGAGGCCTGTGCTGATGAAGCGCGTCGTCGTCACCGGCATGGCCGGCATTACCTCTCTGGGCAGCGACTGGGAAACCATCGCCGCCAACTTCGCCGCCAACCGCAGCGGCATACGACGCATGGATGAATGGGACCGGTTCACCGAACTGAACACCCGCCTGGCCGGGCCTATCGACGACTTCCAGGTCCCGCCGCACTGGACGCGCAAGCAACTGCGCAGCATGGGCCGGGTATCGCGCCTGGCAGTCGGAGCCGCGGAACAGGCCCTGGCCGATGCGGGCCTGTTGGGCGATGAGTCGATCAAGGACGGGCGCATGGGCGTGTCCTGCGGTTCGTCCACCGGCAGCACCGACGAGATCAAGGCATTCGGCAACATGCTGCTCAACAGCGTGGCCGAAGGGCTGAACGCCAACTCCTATGTGCGGATGATGCCCCACACCACGGCAGCCAACATCAGTATCTTCTTCGGGCTTACCGGACGGCTGATTCCCACCTCCAGCGCCTGCACCAGCGGCAGCCATGGCATCGGCTATGCCTATGAGGCGATCAAGTTCGGTCGCCTGCCACTGATGCTTGCCGGAGGCGCGGAAGAACTCTGCCCGACCGAAGCGATGGTCTTCGATGCGCTGTACGCCACCAGCCTGAAAAACGATGCACCGCAGACCAGCCCACGGCCCTATGACAAGGACCGCGATGGCCTGGTGATCGGGGAAGGCGCGGGCATGCTCGTGCTTGAAGAACTGGAACACGCGCTGGCCCGTGGCGCACGGATCCATGCCGAAATCGTCGGCTTCGGCAGCAACGCCGACGGCCAGCACGCCACTCGCCCCGAACTGAGCACCATGCGCCGGGCCATGGAGCTGGCCCTGGAGGATGCGGGTCTGAAACCCTCGGCCATCGGCTACGTCAACGGCCACGGCACCGCCACCGAACAGGGCGACATTGCCGAAACCCTGGCCACCAGCAGCCTGTTTGGTGAACAGATGCCCATCAGCTCGCAGAAGAGTTTCCTCGGTCATACCCTGGGTGCCTGCGGGGCGCTGGAATCCTGGTTCAGCATCGAAATGATGAACCACGATCTCTACGTGCACACCTTCAACCTCGATGAGGTTGATCCCCAATGTGGCAAGCTCGATTACCTGCGCAACGAATTCCGGCCGATGAGCCACGAATACGTGATGAACAACAACTTCGCCTTTGGTGGGGTCAACACCTCGCTGATCTTCCGGCGTTGGCCCGCCAGTTAAACACCCCTCATGTGGGAGCGAGCCTGCTCGCGATAGCGGTGGGTCAGCGCCGGTGCTGTTGGCTGTACTGCCGTCATCGCGAGCAGGCTCGCTCCCACAGGGTTTGGGCCTGACGCCTCGGTGCATGAGGTAGATCATCTTCAACCTGTCTGGAGCTCTCCAGCAGTCCGAGTGTCAAGCACGAACCTTGCTCCCGCTGGGCTGCGCTGCAGCCCTCGTTCATTGGATGTCCTCCTTCATCACATCCGAGTGCAGGCGATGAACCTCCGCCAGCCTGAGAGCAGGCAAGAAATCCTCCGCCATCGGCACGCCCTCACGCACGATGATCATGAATCGTCGCTGAAGCGTATTGATGATCTCGTCGCCATTACTCAAGCGACTGCCGACCAGTGCGATGTTGCTATTGGTTTCCCCGGCGGCGGTGACGATCCGCGCCGTGCTGCCATCGGCATACACCACCTGGTCGCCTTTCTGCGCGGCGCGTACTTTCCAGCCATTGTCCAGGGTGAACGTCAACGACGATGACACTTGCTGGATCGTTCCGCCGTTACGCGTCTGGCTCCCCTCGGTGGCCACTCGGTAAATAGCGATTGGCGGATGAGCTTCGACGAATGCTTTTTGTCGATTAACGAATGCCGCGACTTCTTCGCCGTAACCCTCCAGTTGGCGTGGCTCCAAGTACAAGTCATCCAAATGAAGGAGAGACTCACGGGAGATTTCGTTGGTGTAGGGGGCATCCAAAGATGAGTGCATTTTCAGGGGCCTTATTCATGGGCTTCAGGCTGCGTCCCCTTCCACCGGGAGAGAGCACTGAGCCGGACGATCAGAGTGATGAATAAGACGTTGCAGCACTGGTGAGCCGCAACCCCGGCGGAGGGGGATCTGGAACGAATAAGAAGTGTCGTAACTGGAAATGCGCGTTTTCCTACAGTAGCGACGCAAGTTCCACCCTGTTTTCCCCTCTTCGGGATCCAAATCGAAGCAGCGCTTTTTTCCGCTTGTCGGAACTGTCAGCTCTGACAGTAGCGAAGGAGCTCAGGATAGCTTCAGGCTTCCAGACGTATTCCAAATCAACGCTCGGTAAAACATCCCGGCCTTATGAACGGCAACTCGCAATCTCATAAAAAATAATCTGGTTCCCAACATGGATAAGGAATTGATGAACACAATAGCCTGGTCGAGCCGTGCAGCCGCATCTTCCAAACTCCATGCCATGCCTTCTTCGGAACCAAACAGCGTCGTTGTCAACGGTGCGACATTTACACATGCCTATGCATCCGTGAACGGTATTCGCCTCCACTACCTCATGGGGGGTGATGGCAAACACCCGGTTCTGCTGGTGCATGGGTTTCCAGGCAGCTGGCGTAGCTGGGAGCCATTGATGGGCGCATTGGTGCATGCCGGTTTTACAGCCATCGTTCCTGATTATCGCGGCGCTGGCGAAACGGATATTTCAGTCGGTGGCTACGACAAAAAAAGCATGGCCCGTGATCTGCACGAACTGGTCACCCTCTTGAGCATCAAGCGGGTCGATATCATTGGCCATGACATGGGCTTGATCATTGCCTACGCCTACGGGGCGCTTTATCCGGCTGAAACCGGGCACATTGTGTTGATGGATGGATTTATTCCGGGCGTTCCCGGATGGGAAGTTGCCTATAACGGGGATCCTGCAGCCGGGATAGCCAGCAAATGGCATTTTCGCTTCTTTGGCAAAGTGGCCCTCAGCCTGATTCAAGGACAAGAGAAAACCTACCTGGACATGTTCTTCGATGACTTCGTACTCGCGCGCAACGCTAAAGTCAGTAACGAGGTGCGACAGGCGCTGGTGCAAGACTACTCCCGGCCTGGGCGCATGGAAGCGGCCTTCAAGCTCTATTCAACCTGGGTAGAACATGACGCGAACGACAACCTGGAATTTTCCAAGAACAAATTGACTGCTCCACTGCTCACCATCGGCGGGGACCACTCGAGAGGAAAAACCTTGGCCGAACAGGCCTTGTACATTGCGACGCAACCGCACTCATTGATATTGGTAGATACCGGGCATTGGGTGCTGGAGGAACAAACGCAGGCGACTCACGAGGCGATTTTGGCATTCCTCACCATCACTCAATGACCCATGCAATCCCTGTGGGAGCGGGCTTGCTCGCGAAGACGACGGGACCGTCAACATTGATGTTGTCTGACACACCGCTTTCGCGAGCAAGCCCGCTCCCACAAGTTCTGCGACTAACTGACAAACATTGTCCGAGCCCCACGTCATAGCCGCTCATTGTTGTTCTTACCCTATCGCCCCTCCCTGCATGCGGTACCTATATACCACCCACCCAAATTTTTCTTGAATAGGTTGTGCTGCCTACATTCCTCCAGGAAGAAAGCAGTGGAACATACCCCCTTAACAACGTCTTATGACTTACCGCCGGCCGACAGCGCCGTGGTGCCGGATGCCCGGCTGGTCAGCCAACTCCAGGCTTCGCAGCAACACATGATCCGCCTGAACGACGCCATCCCACGGCCTTCCAATGTGCTGAGGCAACACCTGGATTATTGGTTCAGGAGAACCTTCCCTGCGTTGGCCAGCAGCGTGACGGTGCACGCGCTGTCCGTGCGAACGCTGCGAGAAGAGACGACCCTGCCTGCGCAGCGCACAGCCGGCGGCCCGACAACCCGTCGGACGGTGATGGACATCCTCTTCCTCGAGACGCTTTTGTTGCAAGCCGTCGCCGGCAGGATCGATCCGCGCGCGTTCTTCCGTGACCTGAACAGCATCGAGATTGTCACCCGCAGGGACAGCGCCACCGCAGCCCCCGTCGCCCTGAACGAGCGCGCCGTGAAAACTGAAATCAAACGACTGATCAGTACCACGCCGGCGCTCTATGAACGACTGCTCACCCGTGCATTGGATGAGTTCTGGAACAAGCCGGCCGACTTCAGCCAGAACCACAACGTCGGCGACTGGCTGGCGGATGAACTCGCCAGGCAACTCAAGGCCCAGGCCGATCTTCACTGGCTGGACGAGAGGTTGAGCCCGCAGATGCACCAGGCGCTGACCGACTATGCGTTGTCGGCACCGGACGCGGCGTCTCGCGCACAGTTGGCGGAGCGGATCCGACCCGGGGTCTTCAGCCTGGGGATCACACCCCGCCGGTGGAGCTTCAGCGTACCGGTGTCGGGCGCCGTGGCCTTGTCGCGATATGACAACGCCAGCGATCCGGGGGCTGCCGTGCTGTACCGCCCGGGCCAGCCGCTGCAACTGTACGACACGCTGGCGGCACTCAAGGCCGGCCTGGCGCAAGACGGCAACGCTGGGGATGAAGTCGACACCGCACCTGTCACCGAGCACTTCCTCGCGCGCCTGGTCACGGAACTGCGGGCGGCGCAAAAAATCGCCGTGGGCACTGCCGTGCTGGAAGGTCCGGCGGCGTCGGAAGAAATCACCGCCTGGATGAACAGGATCGACGTGGCGGCGGACATCGGCCACAAGCTGGACCTGGCGAGCGCCATGGACGAGCGCGAGTTGCGGCTGAACCTGAAGAGACTCAATGATTGGCTGCACGGCAACCCGCACGTCACCGCCAGTGATCGCCTGGCGTGGTGGGCGGCGACGCGGGCCCTGCACAAAACCCTGACAGATCTGCCCCCGCCGCCGGACCCGGTGACGCTGGCCACCGCGGACGCGCTTCGGGACCGGACCCGTCAGCTGCTCGCCGACGTCATCAAGGCGAAATACCCGCCGGTCGACCCTGAGGACGTGTCCCTGAGCATCAGAAAAACCGTGGTCGACCCCCACGCACCGACGGGGAGCTCGCCGTTTGGCTCCGGGGTCTCGCAAGGCAGCGAGAGGGGAATCGTCGATGACCGTCGTTCCCTGACGCAGTGGGCGATGTCCAACCTGACCCAGGACGAACGCAATGCCCCTCACCCAACCGTGGAAGGGCCGCTGAGCTTCGCGCAAATTGTGGAGATCATTGAAAGGGCGAACATCGGCGCCCGGCTTCCGACCGAGCTGCAACGTGTGGCCCGGGAAGGCCAGGCGCAGTGGATGGCCCTGAAAGCGCAACAGATGCGCGCCCAGGTGTGGGCTGCCCATATTTCGAGCGACTTGAGGCACGACCGGGACAATACCGGCTTGAAGCTGGTGCTGGCCGCGCTGGACGGCCCGACCGCGGCGGCGCGCGACAAGGTCAACGGGCACGAGGTGGTGGTCCGCCAACTGCAATGGGGCGACAGCGTGCTGAAGGAATTGCTGGCGTTTGGGGTGAAGACGACGGCGAGCCGCCCCTCGTTGACGCTATACACACCAGGCGCCCCCGACGGCAAGACGTTCAGGGACGTGGATGCGCCCAGCGCGCGGACGTTGGAAATAACCTTGGCGAAAACACTCACCGCCACGTCGCAGATGACCCGCTGGCTCATTTCGCACCTGCCGCTGCTCGAACAGGCCAAGCAACTTGCCAGCATGGTACCGACCTCGGAGGAGCTGACACTCGAGGAAAAAATCAAGCAAGTCACACAGTCTGTTTTCACGTGGGCCAAGGACCGGGCACAGGATGATTTCGCGAAGACAATCGCTTCGCCCGTGGTCGAGGGGAATTTATTCAAAGCGTTGCATGAGACGCAAATCGCCCATGGGATCAAGGCGGTGGAGATGTTGACGGTGACCCATGCCGAGCGCGACAGCACCCGCGCCCAAGAGGGACGCCGCAACGCAGTCATGCTGCTCACGGGTGCGATGTCGATGTTCCCGGCAGGCCGGCTAGGCGGCCTATTGGGGCGTGCAATCGTGCCGACCATGACCGCGGGTGCCGCGGTGTCGGCGATAGACATCGAGGGCGGCAGTCTCCATCAGTGGACCCATGACTTTATCGCTGGGCTGGGGGACGTCCTGGCCGAGGCCGGGCAGGACTTGATCATGGCCCGCGCGGGGCGCCGTCGAAGCCAGGCACGCCCGGCATTATCGACCCTGCCCCACATGCCCGACCCGAACCTGGAGCCGTTCACTCTCAAAGGATTCGATGGCAAGGGGTTGGTGTCCGAGGGACGCAATCGCTACAGCGACGCAAACGGACAGGAGTATCTGAAGCTGGGCACGGGTTACTACAGGACCCAGATGCAGGCAGGTGAAAGGATTATCTACGCACCAAACAACCGCACGCACCAACGGACCGTGACGTGGGAGAACAGCCAATGGAAAGTTGAAGAACCGCTAGGGTTACGCGGTGGCGGCCCTGTACACAGCCTGCTCGGCTGGACCCCGGAAACCCCTCAACAGACAACTCTCAATGCGCTGGTAGAGGGGGCGCTGGTCAAGCATATCTATCGCGACGTCAATGTGATCAATAAGGCAAAGCGTATTTTCCATTCGATGCCCGATGAACTGGCCGAACGCATCCTTCGCGAAAGCATGGCGGAGATAGACGTGCCCGATATAGAAACTTATCGCTCGCGGATATACGACCTGAATCAGGGATACCTAACTTTTTCGACTCAACAATATGAAACCGGGTATAGCAACCTGGTGGACAAGATGAACGCCTGGAGCATCGTTACCCTCAGTAGCACCCATATAGAAAGGAACGTACAGCGTGTGCAAATTACGGCCACTCAAAAAATAAAAATTTATGACACGATACTGGCCCACAAAAACGAGTTCTTCAGCGACGATCGGATCCAAGCCGATACAACGGTCATCAGCGATAACATTACCGATGCCGTATTCCTGGCCTATACCCCCAGACAAGGAAAAAAAAAGCGAGCCATAGAAAAAATAGCGAGAGACACCGCGCAGATGCTAGACGCCGTAGAAGCGCAAATGAACGCCAAAGCAACGAGCTTATTTCCGGGGAATGAGCCGGATGCAGTCGCTGCCAGAAGAAAATACATTGCCTCAGACGAATACTATAACGAGTCGATTGTCGCCCTCAGGGAAGAGAAAGTACGCCGGCACAAACCCGGGCTGCTGACAGAGATAAGGAATCATCGAATACCCTACCTGATAGCCAACAGGGGCAAGACACAACGAAGCATGACGCTGGTCTCCGGGGACGATATTAAAAAGTTTACAAATACCCTCTCTCACTATGAACCCTTCGACATCGACATCGTGACACAGGCCCGTACACATAAAGTGACCGGCACCCAACCTGCCACCACCGCTCCAGCCTTACCCAAACCAACACCCGCGCCGGACAAGTTCAGGGTAGACATCAGCCCACTGGCCGAAGCACAGATGTCATACGCCAACTTTCCCGAGACAGCCCAGGCGAAGATGCTGGAGATCATGGATGACATTCGCGCTGGCAGGGTTACGACCAAGCGAATCAATCGGTATTACTGGTACGACATGGCCCGACTGGCCCCCGGCGGCGGCCGAGGCGCATGGCGCGCCGCGTTTGAACGCCAGGGCGATACCTGGACGCTGCAAGGGTTTTATGACTATCACGTCAACAAACCTGCGACGGTATGGGGGGACTGAAAGAGCCCCACAAGGTCATGACGGGGCCATGAATGCAGGATCGTCTCCTGCCTCCTCCATGCACGCATCCAGATAATTAGCCATGTCCTCTTCGGTCTTGAGGTACTCGGCAGAGTCCCAACGAGTGAATTGTTCGGTCATGGATTTTGCTCCTGCCAGGATTTCGTTCAAGTTTGTATCACGTCATCCTTCGATGGTCCCGGGAAGCTCAGGTGCGCATTGATCACCATCGGTCAACAACGCCACAAACGCCGCCGCCATCGGCGAACGCTGATCCTTGCGCAGCACCAGCCACACCGCCGACACCGCCGCCGGGTCGAGCAGCGGCCGATAGACCACCCCATCGATACGCATCCGTTGGTAAGACGCCGGCAGTACCGAGACCCCCAGCCCCGCCGCGACCAAGCCAATGATGGTCATGGCCTCGCCGGCTTCCTGGGCGAAGTGCGGGCTGAAGCCGACGTCGCGGGCCAGGTTCAGCAGTTGTGCGTAGAGGCCGCTGCCGTAACTGCGCGGAAAAAACACGAACGGCTCCTGGGCCAAGGCCGAGAGAAACAGGCCGTCTTCATTGCCTTGGGCCAGTGGATGCTTGGCGCTGAGCACGGCCACCAACGGCTCACGGCTGAGTTCGATTTCCGTCAAGGCTTCGGGCAACGGCAACGGCCGCATGATGCCCACCTCGATCACGTCATCCACCAGTGCATCGGCCACTTGGGTACTGCTCATTTCCCGCAGGTTCAGGTGCACGGCCGGGAAGCGCTGGCGGAACGAAAAGATCGCCTGGGGGATGGTGGAATTGAAGGGCGCCGATGAAGTGAAGCCGATTTTCAGCTCGCCCAGTTCGCCCAACTGGGCTCGGCGGGCCACGTCGGCGGCCTTGTCGACCTGGGCCAATATCCTGCGCGCCTCTTCGAGGAACAATCGCCCGGCTTCGCTCAGTTCGACGCGACGATTGGTGCGGTCGAACAGCCGCGCGCCGATCTCCTGCTCCAGCGCCTGGATCTGCTGGCTCAAGGGCGGCTGGGAGATGCCCAACGCCAGTGCGGCGCGGCCAAAATGCAATTCTTCGGCCACGGCAATGAAGTAACGCAGGTGACGTAATTCCATGGACAGCCCATTAGGTCGTAAAACGTCTCAAACAGGTCGAACAATATATTGGATAGAAACATTAACCAGCTATATTCTTTTTTCATTGCCTGCCTGTCCGTGTCCCTTGAGGTCCACCGTGAAAACTGCCGCCGCTCCCCTGGCCCATGAAATCCCGCCTCCCGCCGATAATGTTGCCGCCGAACGGAACGACATCTACATCGAAAAAGGCACCCCGCTGTTCATGCGTACGGTGATGGCGTTGTTCTGTGGCGGTTTTGCGACCTTCGCCCTGTTGTATTGCGTGCAGCCGATGATGCCGCTGCTGTCCGAAGAGTTTTCCATCAATGCCGCGCAGAGCAGCCTGATCCTGTCGGTGGCGACCGGCCTGCTCGCCATCGGCTTGCTGATCACAGGCCCGATTTCTGATCGCATCGGCCGCAAGTCGTTGATGGTCGCGGCGCTGTTCGCCGCGGCGCTGTGCACCATTGCCAGTGCGCTGATGCCAACCTGGCAAAGTGTACTGGTGCTGCGCGCCTTGGTCGGGCTGTCGTTGAGCGGCGTGGCGGCGGTCGCGATGACCTACCTGGGTGAAGAAATCCATCCCAGGCACATCGGCCTGGCGATGGGTTTGTACATTGCCGGCAATGCCATCGGTGGTATGAGCGGCCGTTTGATCGCCGGGGTGTTGATTGATTTCGTGAGCTGGCACACCGCGATGCTGGTGATCGGTGGCCTGGCGCTGATCGCGGCGGCGGTGTTCTGGAGAATTCTTCCCGAGTCGCGCAATTTCCGCCCCCGCTCACTGCACCCGCGCAGCTTGCTGGACGGTTTCACCATGCACTTTCGCGACGCCGGGTTGCCGCTGCTGTTTCTTGAAGCCTTCGTGTTGATGGGCGCGTTCGTGACGCTGTTCAACTACATCGGCTACCGCTTGCTGGTTGCGCCTTATCATTTGGATCAGGCCTCCGTCGGGTTGCTGGCGGTGGTGTACCTGTCGGGCATCTACAGCTCGGCGAAAGTCGGCGCCCTGGCCGACAAACTCGGGCGCCGCAAAATGCTCTGGGCGACCATCGCGCTGATGCTGGCTGGCCTCGCGCTGACCATGGCCACGCCGCTATGGCTGGTGATCCTGGGCATGCTGGTGTTCACCTTCGGCTTCTTCGGCGCCCACTCGGTTGCCAGCAGCTGGATCGGTCGCCGCGCCCTCAAGGCCAAGGGCCAGGCGTCGTCGCTTTATCTGTTCAGCTACTACGCCGGATCCAGCGTCGCGGGGACAGCGGGCGGCGTGGCCTGGCACCTGGGCGGCTGGAACGGAATCGGCCTGTTCATCGGTGGCTTGCTGGTGATTGCGTTGTGGGTGGCGGTGAAGCTGGCGAAGTTGCCGTTGTTGCCGGGGAATGTGCAGGTCTAGCCATGGCGCAAGCCCGGTGCAAACTTGAGACAGAGCACCTACTTTGTGGCGAGGGAGTGCTATGCCACGGACTTAAAGACCGAACGCAATCCCGTGGCGAGGGAGCTTGCTCCCGCTGGGTGGCGCAGCCGCCCCAAAATCAGACACCGCGGTGCAACAGGTGAATCCTGCAAACCGGTTTACGACTGCTACGCAGCCGAGCGGGAGCAAGCTCCCTCGCCACAGAAACCTGTGTGCGCCCAAACCCTGTGCGTCCCTCTGGGAAACATGTCGCTGCCCCACTCCCACCAACCCACAAAGGCCCCTCATACCCTGGTCAGAACTGCTGTGTGTCATTGATGCAAAACCACTCGCGCGACCAACACACCATTCTCCACTTCCAGCGTCAGCGACCGCAGGACCGCCCCCTCCCGCTCTTGTTGATCCAACCACTGAAGCAACGCATTCGCATCACCACTGACGGCGAGTCGCAACGAGTCGCCGTCGACCTCCATTTCCGCCATGTCCAAGCCCGTCGCTGTCGCACTTTCATTGACGCGCACCGACAAGGGCCGAGTGGCGGCAGTCGTATCCCGGGTGGGTTCGGCGCGCTGGATACGGGCGTTCAGTTCGGCCTGTTGGCGATGCTGTCGTTCGGCAACCTCTAACCGTTGCCTGGCCGGTTGCCACATCGCGGTGTAAGCCAGCGCCACCGACAACAACCCGGCAAGCCCCAGCAACAGCCCTTGTTCTTGGCGCGATAGGCTTTCCCAGGTCTGTTTCAAGACCCGCCATCCATTGACGCTCATCAACTGTTCTCCAGTGTGAGGATGGCCTGCACGCGATTGTTCTGCTTGCTGGCGCTGCCCAGGGTGACGGGCAAGCCGTTTTGCTGCCCGCGTTCACGCAACTGTTCCAGTTCGACGAAACTGTTCGCCGTCAGCTGGATTTTCCAGCCTTCGCCTTCGCGAAAATCGATGCGCTGCACCTCGACGTTGCTGGCGCCAATGACCTGCTCGGTCAGACGGGCCAGACGTGCGACCTGAGTGTCGTGGCTTTGCCCGCGCCGACTCTGCAATGCCTGGAACTGCGCCGCCAGGTCGACGATCCGCGCCTGCCCGGGATACAGCGACCTGAACCGCTGCTCACTTTGGGCATACAAAAGCCGGGTTTCGCTTTCAAGAAAACGTACACGGGCGTCGCTGAAGGCCCAGGTGAGCACCAACATGCCCAATGCCGTCGCCGAAGCGCCACGCCATGGCAGCGGGCTTCGGCGTCGACGAAACTCACCTTGCAACAGATCGACGGGTCGTCCACCCGCGTTCAGCAGCCATTCATCGATACCCGGGCAATCACGCTCTTCGTCCAGCCAGTGGATGTCCTCGGGCAGGCCGGGCTTGAGCGCCGCCAAGGCCCGTACCGACAACGCCGCCCGCGCAGGCAGCCCTGCACCTAACAACCAACGCCCGAACCAGCGCACGCCCAATGCCTGGTCATCGGCAAGCAGGTCGGCGTCGACATGCACCGCCCGCGTATCGATGCCTTGCTCGGCGAGCAGCGACAGCAGCGCCTGGAACCGGGCGCGCTCCGTCACCATCAGCGGATAGCGGTGCTGACGGTCCCGCGGGCCGATGCTGATGTGCAGCGCCTCCAGGTTTTCACTCAGTTGTTCTTCGATGGCGAATGCCAGGGCCTGGGGCCGGGGCTGGCGTCGAGAGGGCCACGGATCGCTGCGCAACCAGCTGCACATTTCCATCGGCAACAGCACATCGACGGCCCGGCCGCTCAACTCGCCGGCCGCCTCGTGCAAAGGCAGTCGACGCCGCTCGCCGGTGGGCGACCACACGCAGCACGGCCAGTTGGCGCAAGGCGCGTCCAGGCCCTCGGCTGTCAGGTAAAGCCAGGTTTTCATCAAGGAAGCTCGCTGGGGCTGAAGGGTAAGAAACGGCGCTGACGAACCGTCCAGCGTCCGCTGACAGAATCACGCTCGATATCCGAGGCCAGGCGCAGACGGCTGTCGGCATGGATCACGCTCACGGTAATTCGAAACCAGCGACTGCCCACCCCCAGCCCATGGCTGTTGAGGCCCGCTCCGGACAGCAACGGGTCGTTGGTAAATGCCTGCACGCTGGCATATGGCGCGTGACGACGCTGGTTGACCAACGCCTTGGCGGGCCCGGCTTCCATGCCATCGAGGGTCATCAGCACGCGCTGCGAGGCGGTATTGATGTTCAGCCGCGCGTCCTTGGGCAGCAACACTACCCACGGTTCCAAGCGCCGCAGCGTCTGGCTGTCGATGCCCGGCAACAGGCGCAGTTGACTCAACTCCTGCACCGGCCCGACCTGGGGCAACGACAGCGGCGGCAGATCCAGCAGGACCAGCAAACGGGTCCAGCGACCAAGGGTGACCTGATCGATCTGACCCAGGGCCAGCAACCCATTGAGATTCAGGCGCCCGGACAGATCCTCGATACCGATGTGCAGCTCGGCGCCGCCCACTTCCAATACGGGCCCGAGCCGGGCCCAGTCCTGGCTCAGGTCAACGGGCCCGGACGGCGTTATCCCACTGTCCTCCAGTACCGCCCGCGCCCAGGCTTCGCCCGCCAAGCCCAATTGCCGCAACTGGACCTGTTGCAGTTGCTGCGCGCTGCTGTGCAACAACAGGCGATGACTGCGCAACAGGCCAGCGACCAGCAGCAAGGCCAGGCTCAGCACCAGCAGCACGCTGATCAGCGCCACGCCGCGTTGTCGCTTCATGGCAACACCTCCGGCAACAACAGCACCCGACGGATCTGTTCGAAACGCCCCGCTGACACGATCAACTCCAACGCCAGCGGCGCGGTGCCGCTCACGGTTTCGCGGTGCCAACCCCGTTGCCGGTCGAACACGCGCCAGCTCAGGCTGTGGACGTCGTCGAGCAATTTCTGCCGCTGCATGAGCGTCGTGCCTTCGCCGACACTCTCACGCCATAACGCGCCGCCCTTGAGTCGATAGCTCACCGTTTGCCGTTCGCTGCGGAGCTGGTCCTGTGGGTTGCGCCAATGGCTGCGCTGCAACTGCAAATGCCCGGGCGCGAGCACGACCGAGTCGACAACCGCCTGCCACACATCCCGCTCGATCACGCCGACAGCGCGCTGCAAGGCCCTGATGTCGCGTTCATGCTGAGCGGCCCCCTGCTGGGTCCGCACGACGCCATCGAACAGCCGCCAACTGGCCAGGCCGAGCAAGGCAAAAATGGCGATAGCGATGACCAGCTCCAGCAAGGTGAAACCCGACTGCCTATTCATGACGGCGGCCGATCCACCCGGTGGTACGGTGCACGACGGTTACGCTGTCGCGGCGGCTGACCTGGATCTCGACCTGCAGCAGCCGCCCATCACGGGTCGGGGCGATCCGCTGTTGCAAGACCCAATCGCGGCGATCCAGGTGCCGGCTCAGTCGCTGTTGTGGGGGCGGCGTGACGGCTTGCAGGCGCAATTCGCTCAACTGATTGTCCGCCAGCCAGGCACCGAACAGACGGTCCTCGAGCCCCGCGCTCTGTTTGAGCACAAATTGGCTGGCCGAGAGCACGGCCGCCGCCAGCGTCGCGAAAATCGCCAGGGCGATCATGACTTCCAACAGCGTGAAACCCTGACAACCGGCAGCCTGCCTGCGCGCGTTACTCATCGATCAGCGGCTCCGCCAGGCCATCGCTCGATATCCGGGCAATCGCCTGCCCAGCGACGTTGAAGAGCAACCTGAACGGGCTGATCTCGTCACTGCTGAGCATCAGCAACTGCGGTGGGCCTTGAACGTCATCGAGACGCAGGACATGACCGTCCAGCTCCAACCCGAGCGTCAGTCCCTCGGGCAATCGATGCAACGCCGACACCGCCGTCCAGTCCTGGGCTTGGAGTCGCAACACCTGATAACCGCCGGGTTGCACACGCACACCGTATTCCTGCCCGTCCAACACCGCCCGCTCGCGCAACTGCTGCACCAGCGCGACGAAGTCCCGGGCCTGCTGCCGGGCCTCACGCGCCGGGCTCGGCCCCGTGGCGAAGCGGACCATGCCCGCCAGGACGCCGATCAAGACGATAACGATCATCAGCTCCAGCAAGGTGAAGCCCCGACAATGACGAGCCATGTTCACTCGGCCCAATTGCCAATGTCGGCGGCGAACCCGTCACCGCCCGGCACGCCATCGGCGCCCAGCGAGTACAGGTCATAGCTGCCATCGACGGATTTGTGCCCCGGATTGAGGTACTGGTAGGGCGTGCCCCAGGGATCGACCGGCAGGCTTCTCAGATAACCCTGGGGGTTCCAGTTCCTGGCCGCGGGCGTGCCGGACGGACGCTTGCTCAGCGCCTCCAGGCCCTGCTGGGTCGATGGGTATTGAAAGTTGTCGAGACGGTACATTTCCAGGGCTGTGGCAATCGCCTGGATATCGGTCCGTGCAGCCGTAGTCTTGGCTTGATCGGGCCGGCTCATGAACTGTGGCACCACAATGGCGCCCAGCACGCCAATGATGACCACCACCACCATGATTTCGATCAGGGTAAAACCGCGTTGAGGACGTGCAGGTCGGTTGTTTTGAAGTGTCATGGGTCAATTCACCAATTGGTTGAGGCCAAGGATCGGAAGCAGGATGGCCATGACGATCAGCAGCACGACGCCGCCCATCAGCACCAGCATGGCCGGTTCGAAAAGGCTCACCACCAGCGCGATGCGCGCCGCGAGGCTGGCCTCCTGTTGTTCGGCGGCCCGGGCCAGCATGCTGTCGAGTTCGCCGGCCCGTTCGCCGCTGGCGATCATGTGCAGCATCAGGGGCGGGATATCCCCACCAAGCTCCAGGCCCCGGGTCAGGGTCCCGCCCTCGCGGACCGAACGGGCGACGTCGGCCATGCGGGCACGGATCGTCAAGTTGCCAATTACCTGCGCGGCGATACGCAGGGCATCCACCAGAGGCACGGCACTTTTGCTCAGGATCGCCAGGGTGCTGGCGAATCGGGCCGCTTCCATCGCCCGCAACACCTCGCCGAACACAGGCAGCTTGAGCAACAGACGATGCCAGCGCAGGCGCCACGCAGGTTGGCGCAGGCTCCAGCGCCATAACCCGAGCACCCCGACCAGCAGCCCGAGCAGCAACAAGCCAGAGCGACGCAATCCGTCACTCAGGACGATCAGCGCCTCGGTCAGCCAGGGCAACGGTTGGCCGCTGTCGACGAATATCTTCACTACATCCGGCACCACGTAACCCAACAGGAAAGCGACAATCGCGACGCAGGCCAGCATCAGAATCAGCGGATACACCAAGGCCAGTTGGATGCGCTGGCGCGATGCCTGGCGTGCCTGGGTGTAGGCCGCCAACTGCTCCAGCACCAGGCCCAAGTGGCCGGACTGTTCGCCGGCGGCAACCGTGGCGCAAAACAGCTCGGGAAACGCCTGGGGAAACGCCGCCAGCGCCGTGGCCAGGGCGTGACCTTCCATCACACGACTGCGTACCGCCGACAGCAGGCTGGCAACGCGCCGCTTCTGGCTTTGTTGGGCGACGGCGCCGAGGGCCTCTTCGAGGGGCAGACCGGCCTGAATCAAGGTGGACAGCTGCAGCGTCAGCAACGCCAGATCCGCCGGGCTCAAACGCCCCCCGGCGCGCCGGGTGCCCAAGGCTCGGCGCGCCTTCGCTTCGTGCAGTTCGCTGGGCAGCAAGCCACGCTCGCGCAGCACCTGACGGGCATGACGGGGGTTGCCGGCTTCCACGCGGCCTTTGCAGCGCCGGCCCCGGGCATCTTCTGCTCGATAATCGAAGGTCGGCATGGGGCTAATCCTCCTGGGTGATGCGCAGCAGTTCATCGACGCTGGTGAGGCCTTCCAGAACCCGCTGGCACCCATCCTGAAACAGGCTGCGGGAGGTTTTGCGCGCCTCAAGGGTCAGCGCCTGCTCAGGGGCGCCCTGATGAATCAGTTGCGACAACGCGGCGCTGACACTCACCAGCTCATAGATGCCTATGCGCCCGCGATAACCTTTCTGGCATTGCTCGCAGCCCCGGGCCTTGAACAACCGTGGCGCGGCGTCGGCGTCGAGCCCCAGGCGCCGACAGGTTGCAGCGTCGGCCACATAGGGCGTCTTGCAGGACGGACACAAGATGCGCAACAAGCGCTGGGCCACAATGCCCGCCAGGGACGAGGCCAGCAGATAGGCATCCAGCCCCATGTCTCTCAGTCGCGTAACCGCGCCCACGGCGGTGTTGGTGTGCAGGGTCGAGAGCACCAGATGGCCGGTCAGGGACGCCTGCACCGCGATTTCGGCGGTCTCGCGATCGCGGATCTCGCCCACCATCACCACATCCGGGTCCTGGCGCAAAATCGCCCGCAAGCCACGAGCAAAGGTCATGTCGACTTTCGGATTGACCGGCATCTGGCCGACGTCCGGCAAGTGATATTCAATCGGGTCTTCGACGGTGAGGATGTTTCGGCTCTGATCGTTGATGCTGCTCAGCGCCGCGTACAGGCTGGTGGTTTTCCCCGAGCCTGTGGGGCCGGTCACCAGCACGATGCCATGAGGTTTGCCAAGCAACCGACGCAAGTTTGCCAGGGTGTCATCTGGCAGGCCCAGACGCACCAGGTCCAGGTGCCCGGCCTGCTTGTCGAGCAGGCGCAATACCACTCGCTCGCCATGGGCCGAAGGCAGCGTCGAGACCCGCACATCAACTTCATGCCCAGCCAGCCGCAACGCCATGCGCCCGTCCTGGGGCACACGTTTTTCGGCGATGTCCAGGCGCGCCATAACCTTGATCCGCGACACCAACAGGCTCGCCAGCTCCCGGCGCGGACGCAGCATTTCCTGTAGCTGGCCGTCGATGCGCATGCGTACCGACAGGTACTGCTCGAACGTTTCCAGATGCACATCCGACGCGTGTTCGCGAACCGCTTCGCTGAGCAGGGCATTGATCAACCGGATGATCGGCGCATCGCCCTGCTGTTCCAGCAAGTCGGTGGTCTGCGGCATCTGGTCGGCCAGGCTAAGCAGGTCCAGCTCCTCGTCCAAGCCTTGGGCCACCTGCTCGGCGGCGCTCTGGCCCTGGCGATAGACGCTGGCCAGGCGCGCAGCGAACGGCGCCGGTTCCAGCACCTGGATCGGCAAGTCCCGCCCACACAGGCGCCGCACTTCGGCCAAGGCCGTCAGCGGCGTGTCGCGGCGCATGACCAGGCTCAGCGTTGGCCCGGCGCCTTCCAGCAGCACGCCCAGGCGCCTGGCGAAACCAAAGGGCAACGGGGCCTGCTGGTCAGTCACAGGGCACCCGAACGCTGCTGCGGATCGGCCATCGATGCATCGGTGGATGACTCGAACAACTGATGGGCATCCCGGGGCAGCAGCAGCGAATTGTTTTTCCGCGAGCCGGGCTTGCTCAGCTCCCGGAGCGCGTCGTAGCGCTGACGGCTGACCTCGGCCAGGTCTTCGCCGCTGCGCACGATGGTCGGACGCAGGAACACCATCAGGTTGCTTTTGGTCTGGGTGTCGCGGGTCCAGCGAAACAGCGCGCCCAGGTAGGGAATACTGCGCAGCAGCGGCACACCGCTTTGCTGGGTGCGGACACTGTCGCGGATCAGGCCGCCGATCACAATCATCTCGCCATCGTCCGCCAGGATCGTGCTCTTCAAGGCGCGCTTGTTGGTGATCAGGTCAGAGGAGTCCACACCGGAGACCGACGGCGCGATGTCCGAAACTTCCTGCTCCACTTCAAGGCGCAAGGTCGAGCCTTCGTTGATGTAGGGTTTGACCTTGAGGCTGATGCCGACGTCCTTGCGCTCCACGGTGGTGAACGGATTGTCCGCGCCGTTGCCACTGGTGGCGTAGGAACCCGTCTTGAACGGGACGTTCTGGCCCACGATGATTTCCGCTTCCTGGTTATCCAGGGTCAGCAGACTAGGGGTGGACAGCAGGTTGCTGTGGGCATCGCTCGCCAGTGCCGAGACCAGCGCACTGAAGCGGTCGCCACCCAGGCGCAGGAATGCGCTTTCCTTGGTTTTATCCAGCTTATTGAGGTCTAGCCCAACGATCGGGATGTCGGTTCCCGGAAAGTTGATGGCCCCTGTCGCGCTGCCACTCTTGAGCCCCCACTGCACCCCCAGCGCTTCGGAAATGTCCCCGGTGACCTCGACGATGGCCGCATGAATGAGCACCTGGGCCCGGGGCTGGTCCAATTCACGGACGATGTTTTCAATGGTGCGGATCTGGGCCGGTTCGGCGATCAGTACCAGGGCATTCTGGCTTTCATCGGCCTTGATCATGAACGGGCTGGCGCTGGCACTTTCCCGCTGGCCGGCCAGGGCCGGCTTGGTTTTCTTGTCCTGGCCGACCGACTCCAGCACCTCGGCCAGTTGCTTGGCATCGCTATGGCGCAGGCGGATGACTCGGGCGCTGTCTTGGAAGGCGGCGGCCGGGACATCCAGGCTCCGGGCCAGATCGACCAGGCGCTGGCGCACCGCCGGGGCGCCGATGATCACCAGTCGATTGCTGCGGTCATCGGCGATCACCACGCCCGCCGTGTCACCCTCGCGCTTGCCGCCGGAGGCTTCCATCAGCGGCGCGATGTCCCCGGTCAAGGCGTGCTGCAACCGCACCACCACATGATTACGATTGCGCCCTGAATCCAGCTGCCGCACCACCCCGGCGATGCGCTGGACATTGGCCGCGGTGTCGGTGACCACCAAGGCATTGGACGATACCGAAGGGCCGATATAACCATTGGCCGACACCAGGGGCCGGACCAACCCGGCAACATCGGCCGCGATACTCGATTGCAGGTCGAGGACCCGGGTGACGAACTGCGACGGGGTGGCGCCGTGTTCGTCGGCGATGCCGGCGCGCGTCCTGGCATCGCTGACCGGCGTGATCAGGATCCGCTCGCCCTCGTCGATCACGGTGAAGTTATGCGCATCGAGTACCGAATAGAACAACCGCCGCACACCTTCGCGGTCCAGCGCTTCACGGGACATGACGGTGATGCTCCCCGACACCCGGGGATCGAGCACCACGGTCTTGCCCAGGATCGCGGAGAACTCCTCGACCACATCGCGCAGTTCCGCGTTGTTCATCGCCAGTTGCCACTGAGCCTCCTCGGCCAGCAGCGAACCGGCGGGCGTCAGCGGGCACGACGCGGCGAGGCAGAACAGGACACGCGAAACACGGCCCCGGATAAAGCTGTTCATGAATTCGATCACTCTGATTGCCCGGCCACCGGGCGTAGGTATTGCGAGGATTGAAGCGCGGCACGGCGCCCGTCTTCGGGGCCCAACCGGCGCAGCAAGGGCTTGGCCGCGGCTTGCAAGGCCAACCGCTCTTCCCGTCCATTGCGCCACAACGTCACATGGCTGGCCTCGACCCGGCGTAGCACGCTGCCACCGGGCAAGCGTTCGCCCACTTGGTAAATGCGCGGGCCGGCGGCGTCCGCCAGCAAGGCCCGCGACAGACCTTGACCGACGACAAAACTGGCTTGCAACGTAATGGGTTCGGCGCTCGATGCCTGGGCACCTGCAGGCGCCAGACCGAGCACGGTTGCCACCGCTTGGACGTTGGGCAGGGCGCGAACCGATGCCACCGGCGAGTCGGCCACCACCGGCACGTCACGGCCCAATGCCTGGCGAAAACGCCACTCCTGCCCGGCCAGGCATATCCCGTAGAGCAGCGGCACGAGCACCAGCACGAGCACCCGTCGCCTGGAGTCATGGATAGACATAACTGCGTTCTCGTTTGAAGGCCCCAGGCAACCCGTGCGGATCGCCTGGGGCCATGCCTGTCAGGACTTACAGCTGGTCCCAGGCGTTTTGCCACGACGCGCCAACACCCGGCTCGAAACCGTTCGACGTCGGGCTGTACTGCTTGCAGTAGCCGGACGCAGGGAACGGCTTGCACTCGTAGACTTCGTCAGTCTTGGGCTGCAGCACTTTCGTGCCGGCGGTGTAGTCGCTGAGGCCTTCAGGGAACACGAAGTCGTACTCGATGCCTACGCCCTCGCCGGTCAGGGTGACCGTCCGGGTCTCCTGGCGCGTGGTGCGGCCGTCTTCGGTGGTACCCACCAGCGTCAGGGTGTGCGCGCCAGGGGCGGCGCCGCGCACGTCCAGGCTCAGGGCGGTATTGCCTTCGCCTACGGTCTGCACGATACCCACCTGCTTGTTCTTCTCATCGAACAACGTGGCTTCAAGGTTCATCCTGCGGTTTGTCTGCGCGGCGAGCGCCATGCTGACCCGACCTTTGTCGAGTACATACTCTGGCTGCAGGGAGGACAGTTCCATGCTGGCGTTGGGGTCTTCGCGCATGTCCAGTTGCACTTCATAGCGGGTCACACCGCTTTCTTTCTGGGCATACAGGCTGTTGGCGCCCTTGACCGGCGTGATGTTGTCGTCTTCGTCACGGATACCGGCACGGATGAGCGGCTGGGCGCTGTTGAGGGCCTCGGCCAGCTTGAGCGACCAGTTTTCAGCCTTGCCTTCCTCAGCGTTGTCGATGCTGATTTCCACGCTGTACTCGGCATTTTCGCCGGTGGCGGAGAATGCCCGGGCCTTGACCTTGTCACCCGCCAGCAACTGGGTCGATGGCGCAATCCTGCCCACCGGCGACCAGCCGCCCGGCAGACCGGCTTCGGCAAGGATGTTCACATCGATCGGGTCGTAGAACGCGTTATCGGTGTCGCCCACCGTCCAGACCCCCAGGATGACGTGATGACCCGTCTTGCTGTCGGGAATGACACAATTGTGCGGGGCGCCGCCTACCGGAACTTGATTACCACCTTCCACCGTGCAGAACGGCGTGCTGTCGAACGAGGCACGCTTGAGCACTTCGTTCGGGTTCCAGCCGTCGCGGGTAATGAAGTATTGGTGTCTGGTCGCTGGATGCGCCGCGGAGTATCGCCATTGAAAGGTGATGTTGCGGTCATTGATTTCGGTCAGATGCCAGCGCGTGGCCGACTGGGCATCAAGAGCAGAAAAGTTGGCGTTGCCACCGCTGGCGATTTTACCGTCGATAGGACCTTGCAGCGGTGCACCACCGGCGCCATTCGGGAAGCCCTTGAAGGTTTCGCCGGTACTCTGCGGCTCGTATTGCGCGCCGCCGCAGTTCAGGTTGACGCCTTTCTGGCATAACAGTGCACGAGAAGGCGGTACGTCGACGAAACCATGGGCCAGCACGCCTTGGGATGCCGCCATGGCCGACAATATAACTAATGAGGACGCACACCCCGTTAATAGATTGCTCTTGTTGAAGTTATTCTTCATATAAGTTCCAAACCAGTCATCAAAAATGAAAGACGTATCACCGTCCTCTTGAAAGGTGCGCCAGAGCGCCCAACGCCTGCCCTTGCAAGTGCCCGGAACCTTATAGAAAGTTACATACCCCATGTGTAGGACAAATCTCTCAACTTAGAAGGAATGATCTCTGAATCAATTTCCCCTACATTACTTAAGAAACTTCCTACGAATAGAAATAACTATCAAAAACAAAACAAATAAACACAGACAAACACGCCAGGAAGAATAACCGGCGGGGTTTATGTCAGATCGTTAAACAAGCGAGCAATCGGCCTGTCCGGCACAAGTCCGGACAGGCTGGGTGACAGGGGCTGCAATCAGACGTGGTATTGCGCCGACAGCTCATGCACCGCCCGCAGGAAGGCGTCGGCGTGTTCCGGGTCGACTTCCGGGGTGATGCCATGGCCAAGGTTGAACACATGGCCGCTGCCACTGCCGTAGCTGGCCAGGATACGTCCGACTTCAGCGCGGATGGCTTCAGGCTTGGCGTAGAGCACGGTCGGATCCATGTTGCCTTGCAGGGCGACTTTGCTGCCGACACGCGCACGGGCATTGCCAATGTCGCAAGTCCAGTCCAGGCCCAGGGCGTCGGCACCGGCATCGGCGATGCTTTCCAGCCACAGACCGCCGTTCTTGGTGAACAGGATCACCGGTACTTTGCGACCTTCATGTTCGCGGATCAGGCCGCTGACGATCTTGCGCATGTAGCCCAGGGAAAATTCCTGATACGCCGCCGCCGAGAGATTGCCGCCCCAGGTGTCGAAGATCTGTACCGCTTGCGCACCCGCCAGGATCTGCCCGTTGAGGTAAGACGTCACCGACTGGGCCAGCTTGTCCAGCAGCAGGTGCATGGCTTGCGGGTTGTCGTAGAGCATCGCCTTGGTCTTGCGGAAGTCTTTCGACGAGCCGCCTTCGACCATGTAGGTGGCCAGGGTCCAGGGGCTGCCGGAAAAGCCGATCAGCGGCACGCGACCGTTGAGTTCTCGACGGATGGTGCTGACCGCGTCCATGACATAACCCAGGTCCTTCTGCGGATCGGGAATCGGCAAGGCTTCGATGTCGGCCAGGGTGCTGACGACTTTCCTGAAGCGTGGGCCTTCGCCGGTCTCGAAGTACAGACCCTGGCCCATGGCGTCGGGAATGGTGAGGATGTCGGAAAACAGAATCGCCGCGTCCAGTTGCGGGTAGCGATCCAGCGGCTGCATCGTGACTTCGCAGGCGAACTGGGGGTTCATGCACAGGCTCATGAAGTCACCAGCCTTGGCCCGACTGGCGCGGTATTCCGGCAGGTAGCGACCGGCCTGACGCATCATCCACACGGGGGTGACGTCTACGGGTTGCTTGAGCAGGGCACGGAGGAAACGGTCGTTCTTCAGGGCAGTCATGTCGGCATCCGGAAAAAAAGTGCGGGCATTTTCTCAGAGCGCGACGCAGAAAGACAGCCACAAGCGGCAAGCTACAAGCCGCAAGTTAAAAGCGCCGTTGCTTCAACTTGCGGCTTATAGCTTGAAGCTTGCCGCTGGGGTCTTTAGACCCCCAGATAATCCAGAATCCCTTCAGCCGCATTGCGGCCTTCGAAGATGGCTGTCACCACCAGGTCCGAGCCACGGACCATGTCGCCGCCGGCGAAGATCTTCGGGTTGCTGGTCTGGTGTTTGTACTGGCCCTGTTCCGGGGCCACGACGCGACCCTGGCTGTCGGTCTGGATGCTGAACTGTTCGAACCACGGCGCCGGGCTTGGGCGGAAGCCGAAGGCGATGACCACGGCATCGGCCGGGATGATCTCTTCGGAACCCGGGATCGGCTCGGGGCTGCGACGACCGCGGGCGTCCGGCTCACCGAGACGGGTCTCGACCACCTTCACGCCTTCGACCTTGTCTTCACCGACAATGGCGATCGGCTGGCGGTTGTAGAGGAACTTCACGCCCTCTTCCTTGGCGTTCTTCACTTCTTTGCGTGAGCCGGGCATGTTGGCTTCGTCACGACGATAGGCGCAGGTCACCGACTTGGCGCCCTGGCGAATCGAAGTGCGGTTGCAGTCCATCGCCGTGTCACCACCGCCGAGCACCACAACCTTCTTGCCTTTCATGTCGACGAAATCTTCCGGCGACTTTTCAAAGCCCAGGTTGCGGTTGACGTTGGCGATCAGGAAGTCCAGCGCATCGTAGACGCCCGGCAGGTCCTCACCGGCAAAGCCGCCCTTCATGTAGGTGTAGGTGCCCATGCCCATGAATACGGCATCGTACTCTTCGAGCAGTTGTTCCATGGTCACGTCCGTGCCCACTTCGGTGTTCAGGCGAAACTCGATGCCCATGCCGGTGAAGACTTCGCGACGATTGCTCAGCACGGTCTTTTCCAGCTTGAACTCGGGGATACCGAAGGTCAGTAGGCCACCGATTTCCGGGTTCTTGTCGAACACCACCGGGGTCACGCCGCCACGCACCAGCACGTCGGCGCAGCCCAGGCCTGCCGGGCCAGCACCAATGATGGCGACACGCTTGCCGGTCGGCTTGACCTTGGACATGTCCGGGCGCCAGCCCATGGCGAACGCGGTGTCGGTGATGTACTTCTCCACCGAACCGATGGTCACCGCGCCAAAACCGTCGTTGAGGGTGCATGCACCTTCACACAGGCGATCCTGCGGGCACACCCGGCCGCAGACTTCCGGCAGGGTGTTGGTCTGGTGGGACAACTCGGCGGCCTGGAGGATGTTGCCCTCGGCCACCAGCTTCAGCCAGTTGGGAATGAAGTTGTGCACCGGGCACTTCCATTCGCAGTACGGGTTACCGCAGCCCAGGCAGCGGTGGGCCTGGTCGGCCGACTGCTGGGGTTTGAAAGGCTCGTAGATTTCCACGAACTCTTTCTTGCGTTGACGCAACAGTTTCTTCTTCGGATCCTTGCGCCCGACATCGATGAATTGGAAGTCGTTGCTTAGACGTTCGGCCATCTTCAAAACCTCTTACACGACAGCTTCAAGCTATAAGCTTCAAGCTGCAAGACAATCACGGTGGCAGGCACAACGCGCACTGCTGTTAACTTGCGGCTTGAAGCTTGCCGCTTGCTGCTGCGTCGTTTACTGCGGACTCGCACGAGTACTGGAAAGCAGAGATTTCAAGCTCGCCGCCTTAGGTTTGACCAGCCAGAAACGGCGCAGATAGTCATCGAGGTTTTCGGCGAGTTCACGACCCCACTCGCTGTCGGTTTCCTCGACGTATTCGTCCAGCACGCGCTGCAGGTGGCTGCGGTAGGCTTCCATCGCCTCGCCGCTGATCCGCTGGATTTCCACCAGTTCGTGATTGACCCGGTCAACGAAGGTGTTGTCCTGGTCGAGCACGTAGGCGAAACCGCCGGTCATCCCAGAGCCGAAGTTGTAACCGGTCTTGCCCAAGACACAGACGAAACCACCGGTCATGTACTCGCAGCAATGATCACCGGTGCCTTCCACCACAGTGTGGGCCCCGGAGTTACGCACGGCGAAACGCTCGCCCGCGGTGCCAGCGGCGAACAGCTTACCGCCGGTGGCGCCGTACAGGCAGGTGTTGCCGATGATGGCACTGTCCTGAGTCTTGTAGACACTGGCCTTGGGCGGAACGATGACCAGTTTGCCGCCGGTCATGCCCTTGCCCACGTAGTCGTTGGCATCGCCTTCCAGGTACATATCCAGGCCACCGGCGTTCCAGACGCCGAAGCTCTGGCCTGCGGTGCCCTTGAAACGGAAGGTGACCGGCGCCTTGGCCATGCCCTGGTTGCCGTGCTTGCGGGCGATTTCGCCGGAGATCCGCGCGCCGATGGAACGGTCGCAGTTGCAGATATCCAGGTCGAACTCGGCACCACTGAGGTCGTTGATCGCCGAAGCGGCCATGTCGACCATCTTCTCGGCCAGCTCGCCCTTGTCGAACGGCGGGTTGCGATCAACCTGGCAGAACTGTGGCTTGTCCGCCGGGATGAGATCGCTGCCCAGCAACGGTGTCAGGTCCAGGTGATGCTGCTTGGCGGTCTGGCCCTCGAGCACTTCCAGCAGGTCGGTGCGGCCGATCAGCTCTTCGAGCGAGCGCACGCCCAGTTTCGCCAGCCACTCGCGGGTTTCCTCGGCCACGTAGGTGAAGAAGTTCACCACCATGTCGACGGTGCCGATGTAGTGGTCCTTGCGCAGCTTTTCGTTCTGGGTCGCCACGCCGGTGGCGCAGTTGTTCAGGTGGCAGATACGCAGGTATTTGCAACCCAGGGCGATCATCGGCGCAGTGCCGAAGCCGAAGCTCTCGGCGCCGAGGATGGCTGCCTTGATCACGTCCAGGCCGGTTTTCAGGCCGCCATCGGTCTGCACCCGGACCTTGCCGCGCAAGTCGTTGCCGCGCAAGGTCTGGTGGGTCTCGGCCAGGCCCAGTTCCCACGGCGCGCCAGCGTACTTGATCGAGGTTAGCGGCGATGCGCCGGTGCCGCCGTCATAACCGGAAATGGTGATCAGGTCGGCATAGGCCTTGGCCACACCGGCGGCGATGGTGCCCACGCCGGCTTCTGCCACCAGTTTCACCGAGACCAGAGCCTTCGGGTTCACCTGCTTGAGGTCGAAGATCAGTTGCGACAAGTCTTCGATCGAGTAGATGTCGTGATGCGGCGGCGGCGAGATCAAGGTCACGCCGGGTACTGCGTAACGCAGTTTGGCGATCAGCCCGTTGACCTTGCCACCAGGCAGTTGGCCGCCTTCGCCGGGCTTGGCGCCCTGGGCAACCTTGATCTGCAGCACTTCAGCGTTGACCAGGTACTCCGGCGTCACACCGAAGCGGCCGGTGGCCACCTGCTTGATTTTCGAACTCTTGATGGTGCCGTAGCGCGCCGGGTCTTCACCACCTTCGCCGGAGTTGGAACGCGCGCCAAGGCGGTTCATGGCTTCGGCCAGGGCTTCATGAGCTTCCGGGGACAAGGCGCCCAAGGAAATACCGGCGGAATCAAAGCGCTTGAGCACCGATTCGAGCGGCTCGATTTCGCTGAGGTCCAGCGGCGTATCCAGGGTCTTGACCTTGAGCAGGTCGCGGATCATCGACACCGGACGGTTGTCCACCAGCGAGGTGTATTCCTTGAACTTGCCGTAATCGCCCTGCTGCACGGCGGCTTGCAAGGTGTTGACCACGTCCGGGTTGTAGGCGTGGTATTCGCCACCGTGGACGAACTTCAACAGGCCGCCTTGCTGGATCGGCTTGCGCGGGCTCCAGGCTTCGGCCGCCAGGGCTTTCTGTTCGGCTTCAATGTCGACGAAACGCGCACCCTTGATGCGGCTTGGCACGCCACGGAAGCTCAGCTCGCAGACTTCTTCGGACAGGCCGATGGCCTCGAACAATTGCGCACCGCGGTACGAAGCGATGGTCGAGATCCCCATCTTCGAGAGGATCTTGAGCAGGCCCTTGGTGATGCCTTTGCGGTAGTTCTTGAACACCTCATAGAGGTCGCCCAGCACTTCACCGGTACGGATCAGGTCACCCAGCACTTCATAGGCCAGGAACGGATACACCGCCGAAGCACCGAAACCGATCAGCACCGCAAAGTGATGCGGGTCGCGAGCGGTGGCGGTTTCCACCAGGATGTTGGAATCGCAGCGCAGGCCTTTTTCAGTCAGGCGATGGTGCACCGCACCGGTGGCCAGCGAGGCGTGGATCGGCAGCTTGCCCGGGGCAATATGACGGTCGGTCAGCACGATCTGGGTGCGACCGGCGCGCGCGGCTTCTTCAGCCTGATCGGCAACGTTGCGGATCGCCGCTTCGAGGCCGACGCTTTCGTCGTAGTTCAGGTCGATGACCTGACGCTCGAAGCCCGGGCGGTCGAGATTGGTCAGCGAGCGCCACTTGGCCGGGGAAATGACCGGTGAGCTGAGGATCACGCGCGAGGCGTGTTCCGGCGACTCCTGGAAAATGTTGCGCTCGGCGCCCAGGCAGATTTCCAGCGACATCACGATCGCTTCGCGCAGCGGGTCGATCGGCGGGTTGGTCACCTGGGCGAACTGCTGGCGGAAATAATCGTATGGCGTGCGCACGCGCTGCGAGAGCACGGCCATCGGCGTGTCGTCGCCCATGGAGCCGACCGCTTCGTAGCCCTGCTCACCCAGCGGGCGCAGCACCTGGTCACGCTCTTCGAACGTCACCTGGTACATCTTCATGTATTGCTTGAGCTGATCGACGTCGTAGAAAGCCGAACCGTGATCGTTGTCCTCCATGGTCGCCTGGATGCGCAGGGCATTCTTGCGCAGCCATTGCTTGTACGGATGACGGGACTTGAGACGGTTGTCGATGGCGTCGGTGTCGAGGATCTGGCCGGTTTCGGTGTCCACGGCAAAGATCTGGCCCGGGCCCACGCGGCCCTTGGCGATGACGTCTTCGGGCTGGTAGTTCCAGACACCGATTTCCGAAGCCAGGGTGATGAAACCGTTGGTGGTGGTCACCCAGCGCGCGGGGCGCAGACCGTTACGGTCCAGCAGGCACACGGCATAGCGACCGTCGGTCATGACGATACCGGCCGGGCCGTCCCATGGCTCCATGTGCATGGAGTTGTATTCATAGAACGCACGCAGGTCCGGGTCCATGGTCTCGACGTTCTGCCAGGCCGGCGGCACCAGCATGCGCACGCCACGGAACAGGTCGATGCCGCCGGTGACCATCAGCTCCAGCATGTTGTCCATGCTCGAGGAATCCGAACCCACGCGGTTGACCAGTGGGCCGAGTTCTTCCAGGTCCGGCATCAGGTCGTTGGCGAACTTGGTGCGACGGGCCACGGCCCAGTTGCGGTTGCCGGTGATGGTGTTGATCTCGCCGTTGTGGGCGAGGAAGCGGAATGGCTGGGCCAGCGGCCATTTCGGCAGGGTGTTGGTGGAGAAGCGCTGGTGGAACACGCAGATCGCGGTTTTCAGGCGCTCGTCGCTCAGGTCCGGATAGAAGGCGGTGAGGTCCGCCGGCATCATCAGGCCTTTATAGATAATGGTCTTGTGGGAAAAGCTGCAGATGTAGTGATCGGTGTCGGCAGCGTTGGCCACGGACGAACGACGACGGGAGCTGAACAGCTTGATCGACATGTCCTGGTCGCTCAGGCCTTCGCCGGCGATGAACACCTGTTCGATCTGCGGCAGGCGCTCGAGCGCCAGGCGGCCAAGGACGCTGGTGTCGATCGGCACTTTGCGCCAGCCAACCAGTTGCAGGCCGGCGGCCAGGATCTCGCGATTCATGTTTTCGCGAGCCGCCTCAGCCTTCACCGGGTCTTGGTTGAAGAACACCATGCCCACGGCGTACTGCTTGGGCAGGGTCACGCCAAACGTTTCCTGGGCTATGGCACGCAGGAACTCGTCAGGCTTTTGAATCAGCAAGCCACAACCGTCACCGGTCTTGCCGTCGGCGTTGATCCCACCACGGTGGGTCATGCAGGTCAGGGCCTCAATGGCCGTTTGTAAAAGGGTATGGCTGGGCTCGCCCTGCATATGAGCTATCAGGCCGAAACCGCAGTTATCCTTGAATTCATCTGGTTGGTACAGACCTGCTTTCATAGACACTTTCTCACCAGGCTGCCTCTTATCGAGGCAAATTTCTTTTCAATTCAGCCAGTTGCGTGCCGCGCCGAACGTACGCCAGCTTTGCGGGGGCAAAAGGGAGGTCATTGTACACACCGACACAAGGGCTCACAAATTTGACGACGAAACGTCGCAAATCCATGTCGCATTTGTGAAAGGTTTAAAGCCATACGCTGTGCTAGTCAAAACTTTTTTGGGTTCGACCGCTGCGACTCAAACGCTACTGTGACGCAGACACCACAAGGCGCGCGGCCTGGAAGGTCGCTCGCCCTTGCGGAAATTTTGAGGTGCCGGGAGAGGCGGCCTGGGTAAGGCCGCCGAATCTTCAGCGAGTTGCTGCCAGTTCCTGTTGGACGCTGGCGACAGTGCGAGGCCAAGGTTTACCAGCCTGAACCTTCGCTGGCAAGGCCTTGATGGCGGAAACGGCTGCATCACGGTTGGCGAAATTGCCGTAGGTGATGACATAAAGCGGTTTGCCGTTAAGCATTTTCTTGAAATAACGGTACTCGCCGCCCTGCTCCTTGACGAATTTTTGCGCAGACGCTTCGGAGCTGGTGCCGAGGACCTGCACCACGTAGCTGCCTGGAGCCTGACCCGCGTACCAGCTACCGCCCGCGGCCTGGGTGGCCGGCTTGGCGGCCGGGACTGGAGCAGGTTTGGCGGTGGCCACCTGGGCGGGGGCCGGTGTTGGCTTAGCGGCCGGAGCGGGCGCCGGGGTCGGCGTGGGTGACGGACCGGCCGGCACACCCGTCGGTGGCGCGGTGGTGGTCACGGTTGGCGGCGTATCGCTGGTGTCATCGATCGGTGGTGCCGTGCCGTCGTCGCCTTCGGTGATGCCGCCAGCGGCCTCAGCCAGGGGACTGCGCATGACCGGTTGCGACTGGCCGACCAGCGGCAGCGGCATCGGTTGGGTGTTACCGGCAAATTCCACCTCTGGAGCAGCGCCATTGGGTTGCGCTGCGTCCTGGCCCAGGGGTAATTGGGCCTGTTCGTTGGCCGGTGCGCCCGTGGTCGGTGCCTTGCTGCGACCCGGCATCAGCCAGGCGGCGGCGATCGCGACCACGACAACGGCGGAAATCGCCAATACGTGTTTCTTCGGCATGTTGAACCCCATACTTGGACGCTTAACCGCTGAGCGGCTGGCAATCATGACTTCAATGAGAGCATCGCGGGCCACCTGGTTAATATTTCCAGGCCAGCCATCGGAGCTTTCGTGAATCTCAGAGATCTGATCCGCGGTGAAAAGTTCGATGCCCCGACCGGCGCCTTCAAGACGTTGGGCCAGGTATTCACGGGTTTCTTCTTCGGTGTAGGGCGCCAGCTCAATGACGTGGAAGCGCTCTTGCTCAAGATTCAGCTGCTCCAGATCGGCGATCAGCGACGACTCGCCAAACAGGAAGACGTGGGGACGGCCTTCCGGCGCACCGGCAGCCAGGGCCAGCAAGGCTTCGAGGGCAGATTCGTCGAGTTGCTCGGCGTCGTCCACCAACAGATAGACTTCCTGCCCGGTCAGGGCCAGTTGCACGATCTGATCCAGAATCGCACCGACTTCAGCCTGGGCGACATTCAGCGCCTGGGCCACCTGACGCAACACACCGGCCGCGTCACCGGCGCCGCGGGCCGATACCACCACGCTTTGCACCGACTGTTTGTTGGTGCTGGCCACCAGAGCCTGGCGCAGCAAGGTCTTGCCGCTGCCTTGAGGGCCGGTGACCACCAGCAACAACTGGCTGTAACGCGCCAGGTGATGCAGCTGGCCCAGGACCGGCTTGCGCTGGGCGGGGAAAAACTTGAAGCCTGGAACCCGTGGCGCGAAAGGGTCATGACTCAACTGGAAATGGCCGAGGAAAGCCTCGTCGGCATGCAAACTAGTCATCGGAATCTTATTAACCTTTAAGCTGAGCCAGGGCGCGATAATCCGCTCCCAGCGTGGCCTGTAGAACCTCTTTCGGATAATCGTCGGTCACCACAGCTTCGCCCATGCGGCGCAGCAGCACCAGACGCAGGCGACCGTCGATCACTTTTTTGTCGATTGCCATGTGTTCGAGAAAATCGGCTTCGGTCATTTCTTCGGGCGGGATCACCGGCAACCCGGCGCGCTGGAACAGAGCGATACCGCGATCGCGTTCCTGCTCACTGATCCAGCCCAAACGCGCGGACATCTCCAGGGCCATGACCGTACCCGCCGCAACCGCTTCGCCGTGCAGCCAGACACCATAGCCCATGTGGGTTTCGATGGCGTGGCCAAAGGTGTGGCCCAGGTTGAGGGTGGCGCGCACGCCCGACTCGCGCTCATCGGCACCGACCACCGCAGCCTTGGCCGCACAGGAACGTTCGATTGCGTAGGTCAGCGCGGCCTGATCCAGCGCACGCAGGCGGTCGACGTTTTCCTCAAGCCAGCCCAGGAACGGTTCGTCGCAGATCAGCCCGTACTTGATGACTTCCGCCAGCCCGGCAGAAAGCTCGCGGGCAGGCAATGTATTGAGGGTCGCGGTGTCGATCAGCACCACGTTGGGCTGGTAGAAAGCGCCCACCATGTTCTTGCCCAGCGGATGGTTGATCCCGGTCTTGCCGCCTACCGACGAATCCACCTGCGACAACAGGGTGGTGGGGATCTGGATGAAATCAACACCGCGCTGATAACAAGCGGCGGCGAAACCGGCCATGTCGCCGATCACGCCGCCACCCAGGGCCACCACCGTTGTGCGGCGGTCATGCCGCGCGGTCAGCAGGCCATCGAAAATAAGCTGCAGGGTTTCCCAATTCTTGAAGGCTTCGCCGTCGGGCAGCACCACGGAAATGACCGAGAAAGCCGACAGGCTGCGGGTCAGACGCTCCAGATACAAAGGTGCGACGGTTTCGTTGGAGATAATCGCCACTTGCCGCCCGGCGATATGCGGCGCCAGCAAGTCGGGCCGGTCCAGCAAACCTTCGCCAATGTGAATCGGGTAGCTGCGCTCGCCCAGGTCGACCTTAAGTGTCTGCATGTGTCCCCACAGTGAAGATGGAATCAGGCATCCTGCCTGCAATTAACGAAAGTCCACGGTGCCTGTTGCGATGTCAATCGGTGGCTATCGGCCACGTCCCGGCGGGCCATGACGGGACGCTGAGGATAACGCATTTCCCGCGACGTATTAACGAGGTGGCAGTTGTTGCAGGCGGTCAAGAATGTCCAGCACCACCATTCGTGGCGGCCGCTCGTCGGTCTCCACCACCAGGTCAGCGATCTCCCGGTATAGCGGATCACGCAGTTCCAGCAGGTCGCGCAGGGTCTTGGCCGGGTCGGCGGTGCGCAACAGCGGACGGTTACGATCCCGAGCGGTGCGACCGACCTGCTGTTCGACGGAAGCGTGCAGATAAACCACTCGTCCGCCGGCATGCAATGCCCGACGATTGGCCTCGCGCATCACTGCGCCGCCACCGGTGGCCAGCACCACACCGTCGAACGCGCACAGTTCGGCGATCATCGCCTGCTCGCGGTCACGAAAGCCCGGCTCGCCTTCCTTATCGAAGATCCATGGGATATTGGCGCCCGTGCGCAATTCAATTTCCTTGTCGGAATCTTTGAATGGCAGGCGCAGCTCTTTGGCCAGCAAACGGCCGATGGTGCTTTTTCCAGCGCCCATCGGCCCAACAAGAATCAAATTTCGCACAGAATCAACGACTCACAGCAATCGCCTGGTTATTCATGATACGCGGAGTGAGGAATACCAACAGCTCGGATTTTTTCTCCGAAACCACATCACGCCGGAAAAGGCGGCCAAGATACGGCACATCGCCAAGAAATGGCACCTTATCTACGACCTTGCTCTGAGTATTTGAGAAAACCCCGCCAATCACAATGGTCTCGCCGTCATTGACCAGCACCTTGGCGTTGACTTCGTTTTTCTTGATTGGCGGCACATCCTGCACCTTGTTCAGGTAATCCGGCTCATCCTTGGTGACCTTGACCTCCATGATGATGCGGTTGTCCGGAGTGATCTGCGGGGTCACCTCCAGGGACAGCGAGGCCTCCTTGAACGACACCGAGGTGGCACCACTGGAACTGGCTTCCTGATAGGGAATCTCCGTACCCTTGAGGATCTTTGCCGTCTCTTTGTCAGACGTCACCACCTTGGGTTGGGAGACAATTTCCCCGTTGCCGGTTTTCTCCATGGCCGTCAACTCCAGGTCCAGCAATACATTGTCGGTGATGAAGGCGATGCCGATGCCCGAGGTATTGCCCGACGCGCCCAGATCGACAAACGGCTGGTTGGTGCTGGTGCTGCCTGGCGTGCCGATGGTGGTGGAGTCGCCGGTGGTGACCCCGGAGGAGTTCCAGTTGCCCTTGTTCTGTATCGACCCACCCCAGCGCACGCCCAGGCTCTTGTCGTAGTCGACGTTGGCCTCGACAATCCGCGCCTCGATCATGACCTGGCGCACCGGGATATCCAGTTGCGCCACGATCCGGCGCAGTTCATCGAGCCGGTCCTGGGTCTGGTAGGCAATGATGTTGTTGGTTCGCTCATCAACCGTGATCGTACCGCGCTCATCGGCCTTGGCTTCGGCGCTGGTCACCGACTGGAACAGCTTGGCAATGTCCGCAGCCTTCGCATAGTTGACCTGCAACAGCTCACGCCGCAGCGGCGCCAGGTCGGCAATCTGCTTCTGGGATTCAAGTTCCTGGCGCTCACGGGCCGCAATTTCGTCGGCAGGAGCGACCAGCAGCACGTTGCCGACCTTGCGCTTGTCCAGCCCTTTGGTCTTGAGCACCAGGTCCAGCGCCTGGTCCCAAGGCACATTTTGCAAGCGCAGGGTAATGCCGCCCTGCACCGTGTCGCTGGCCACCAGATTGAGGTTGGTGAAATCGGCAATCAGTTGCAGGACCGAGCGCACCTCGATGTCCTGAAAGTTGAGGGACAACTTTTCACCGCTGTAGGCGGCGCGACCGGCATCGCGTTTCTGCAGGTCCTCGACAGTCATGGGCCGGACACTGACGGTCAGCTTGTTATCCGTCTGGTAGGTGGAGTAATCGAAAGTACCGCTGGGTTCGATGCTGATAGTGGCCCGGTCGGCGCCGGCACTGGCGTTGACAAACTGCACCGGGGTGGCGAAATCCTTGACGTCCAGGCGCACTCGTAGCGGCTCAGGCAACCGGGTCTTGGCAAAATTGAGGATGATCTTGCCTTCACGCTCCTGAATGTCTGGGGTGATGGAAGGATCCGACAGATCGATCACCACGTTGCCTTCGCCTTGGGTGCCGCGCTGGAAATCAACGCCTCGAATGGCCTTGCCCGCCGGCGCACTGGCTCTGGCCGGCACAGCACTGGGGGCTGCCGGGCGTGATACCTGGGAAGTGGCGCCGGGAGCCGCACCCTTGCCGACCACCACGAGCAGGGCGTTGCCCTCGACCCGCGCGGTATAGGGCGCAAGCTGGGTAAGGCCGATGATCAAGCGGGTACGATCCCCCGCCTCGACCACCGTGGCGCTTCGTGCATTGCCAGCGCCAAGATCATGTCTCTTGTGGGCCAGCTGGCTGGTTACCCCTGGCAGATCCAGGGCGATCCGGGCCGGTTGCTCGGTGGTATAGCCCCGGGGCGCAGGTGGCGGCCCGTCGAAGGTGAGCTTCAACTCGATACGGTCCCCGGGCAGCGCCGCGACATCCAGCGTTTTCAGATTGGCCGCATGAACCATCGGCGACAGCAGCGCTATCCATAGCGACATACCGAGGGTTGGAAAAATCCTGTTCATTGTTCGAGTTCCACTATTGAGTGCTCTTTCAGAGGAATGGTCCGTGGCCGTTCCAGCCAGGCGCCCTCGCCATCAGGAACGATTTCGACCACATCGACCTGAGTGGCGCTGATGCCGACGATCCGCCCGTCGTTGCGTCCCAGATAGTCACCGACCTTGAGCCGGTGAACCCCACCCGCACCGCGTAGCAGCGCGAAGGAGCCGCTGCCGTTGGAGATCGTCCCGACCATTTCAAACTGCTCGATGTTGAAGCCTTCCAGGTATTGCTTGACCCGGGCCGGGTCGGGCCGGACATTGCGCGCGCCCTTCTGGCGACCGGCCTGATCCACCCTGACCTGCCGTGAAAACGGGCTGCGCAGGTCGGCGGCACTGTAAGTGAAGGTTTCGTAGGGCCTGAACGTCGGCGTTGGCTCGATCTTGCCGGGCGGGCGCAGCCGCACTTCGTTCATGTAGGCGTCCAGGTCGCTGAAGCCGTTATCGTTGTTGCAGCCCGCCAGCGCGAACAGCCCTGCCAGCAGGAGAATGCGACAAGCCGGCGTCATGGCTGCACCTGCTGCTCGTTGTACCGGTAGGTCCTGGCCTGGATGCTCATGCGCAGTTTCGTCCCCGCATCGGGCTCCATCGGGGCGATGTCGAAATCGTGCAACGTGACGATCCGCGGCAGTCCGGCAACGCCGCTGACAAAGGTTGCCAGGTCATGGTAGTCGCCGGTCACGGTGATCTGGATCGGCAGCTCGATATAAAACGGCTGGGTGACCTCCGGTAACAGCTTGATTTCCTCGAATTCCAGGCCACTGCCCAGACCGGTGCGAGTGATGTCCTCCAGCAGGCCAGGCACTTCGGTGTCACTGGGCAATTGCCGCAACAGCACGCCGAAGGAGGCTTCCATCTGTTTCATCTGTTCGATGTAGCGCTCCAGGTTCGCGGCCATGTGAGCTTTACCCGCAAACTGTGCCTTGAGGGTGTTTTCTTCCCCACGCACTTGCTGCAGCTGGTTCTCCAGGTCACTCAAGGCAAAGTTATAGCCCAACCCCAACACCAGGATGACCAGCAGGATGCCGGTCATCCATTTGACCGGCATCGGCCAGGAGCCAATGTTGTTGGTGTCCAGCTCGCTGATGTCGATCTTGCGCAGCGCTTCGAACCACTCTCCCGGCTTCATTGGGCGTCCTCGGCAATGGCCGGACGGGTCTGGCGAACCGTCAGCTGGAAGACGTTGGCCTGGTCGAGCTGACCGGCCGTGGTGGCCTTGACCTCCGTCAGGCTGGGTGCATCGAACAGGTCCGAGGCGTCCAGGTTACGCATCAGGTCCGAGACCCGGTTGTTCGATTCCGCGGCGCCCTTGATCGAGAGCGTCTTGTCTTCCATCTTCACTTCGGTGAAATAAACCCCGTCCGGCAGGGTTCGCGCCAGTTGATCGAAGATGCGCCCGCTCACCGGCCGGTTACCCTGCAAGTCCTGGATGATGCGCATGCGCTCCAGCAGTTGCTGGCGGCGGGCCTTGAGTTCGCTGATCTGCTTGATGCGCTCGTCCAGCACCGCGATCTGCTCGCTGATATGACTGTTGCGAGCCACTTGGTAGTCAATGGCACTGTCCAGGTATCGGACCGCGATCAGCGTCAGGCCCACCGCCCCGACCAATGCGCCTACCAGTGCCAGCAAAAAGCGCTTGCGACGCTCCTCACGCAGTTCCTCTCGCCAGGGAAGAAGGTTGATCCGCGCCATCAGTCAAAGCTCCTGAGGGCCAGCCCGCAGGCAATCATCAAGGCCGGTGCATCACTGGCCAGGGCACCGGCATTGACCTTGCTGCCCAGGGCCATGTTGGAAAACGGATTGGCCACCTGGGTCGGCGTGCCCAGGCGCTGTTCGATCAGCCGGTCCAACCCCGCGACCGAGGCGGTGCCTCCGGCCAAGAGGATGTGGTCCACCGCACTGTACTGGCCCGACGCAAAGAAAAACTGCAAGGATCGCGATACCTGCTGCACCAGGGCCTCGCGAAAAGGTTGCAGGACCTCACCGAGGTAATCGTCTGGCAGGCCACCCTGTTTTTTTGCCTGCCCGGCCTGCTCGGGCGACAGGCCGTAGCGACGCTGGATTTCTTCGGTGAGCTGGCGACCGCCGAACAATTGTTCGCGGGTATAGATGATGCGCCCGTTATGCAGCACGCTCAGGGTGGTCATGGTGGCGCCGATGTCGATCACCGCCACCGTCAGCCGCTCCTGGGACGCGGCCAGTTGCGTGGCAAGCAACCCAAAGGCGCGCTCCAGCGCATAGGCCTCCACATCGACCACCTTGGCGGTCAACCCCGCGAGCGCCAGCGCGGCCTCGCGAACCTCGACATTCTCCTTGCGACAGGCGGCCAGCAGCACCTCGACCCGCTCGGCGCTGCGCGGTGAAACGCCCAGGACTTCGAAGTCGATGGCCACCTCGTCCAGCGGATAAGGAATGTATTGATCGGCTTCGATCTTGAGCTGGTTTTCCATGTCGTCGTCGGAAAGTCCGGCGTCCATCTCGATGGTCTTGGTGATCACCGCCGACCCCGCGACAGCCACTGCCACGTTGCGCAAGGGTGTCCTGGCCTTGGCGAGCACCCGTGACAATGCCTGGCCCACGCCTTCGAGCTCGGCAATGTTCTTTTCCACCACGGCGTTGGCCGGCAACGGTTCCACCGCATAGGACTCGACACGGTACCGCTCGCCCTGGCGACTCAACTCGAGCAGCTTTACCGAGGTGGAACTGATGTCTATCCCCAAAAGCGTATGGGCTTTTTTATTGAAGAGTCGTAGCACTACCAATTCCCTATGACTATCCGTGAGTTACGGACTCTCTAATATGCGTTGCGTTCAATCACTCCGGCCCGACGGACGTCCGGGTGGCGTTACCGACGGAAAAAAATGCTTATAATGCCCAGCGTTTTTTTTCGCTTTGTTGCAAGCACGGGTTTTTCCCGGCACCTGGCGCCTTTTCATTCTTTGCCTGGATATCCAAAAGCCTTGATTCGTCTGCTGAAATTTTTCGGATGGTCCATCGTCGCCGTTTTCTGCGGACTGCTCCTGGGTCTGAGCGGTGCGTTTCTTTACCTTAGTCCGGGATTACCCTCCGTGGAGGCGCTGAGAAGTATTCAGTTGCAGATTCCCCTGCGGGTGTACAGCAGCGACGACAAGTTGATCGCAGAGTTTGGTGAAATGCGCCGCACGCCGATCCGTTTCGCCGACATTCCCCCCAATTTCATCAATGCGTTACTAAGTGCTGAAGACGATAACTTCGCCAATCACTACGGCGTCGATCCGGGCAGCCTGATGCGGGCCGCGAGCCAGTTGATCAAGAGTGGCCACATCCAATCCGGTGGCAGCACCATCACCATGCAGGTGGCGAAAAACTTCTTCCTGACCAGTGAACGCAGCTTTTCGCGCAAGACCACCGAGATCCTCCTGGCCCTGCAAATCGAGCGACAGCTGACCAAGGACGAAATCCTGGAGCTGTACGTCAACAAGATTTACCTGGGCAACCGCGCCTATGGCATCGAGGCAGCGGCACAGGTGTATTACGGCAAGTCGATCCGAGATGTGAGCCTGGCGCAGATGGCGATGATCGCCGGCCTGCCCAAGGCACCGTCTCGCTTCAATCCGCTGGCCAACCCGGCGCGCAGCAAGGAGCGTCGCGACTGGATCCTGGGCCGCATGTACAAGCTGGGCAAGATCAGCGAGGCCGACTACACCGCCGCGATCAACGAGCCACTGAACGCCAGTTACCACGTGCCGACCCCCGAGGTGAACGCGCCGTACATCGCCGAAATGGCCCGTGCCGAGATGGTCGGACGTTATGGCAGCGACGCCTACACCGAAGGTTTTCGCGTGATCACCACGGTGCCGAGCAACTTGCAGGAAATGGCCAACACCGCACTGCATGAGGGCCTGATCAGCTACGATCAGCGCCACGGCTACCGTGGGCCTGAATCGCGCCTGCCCGGCAAGACCAAAGAGGCCTGGGCGCAGGAATTGACCAAGCAGCGCACCATCAGCAGCCTGGAACCGGCGATCGTCACTCAGGTGGACAAGGACGGCATCCTGGTGCTGACCCGCAATGGCGAGCTGGAAGAGCATGTGAGCTGGGACACCATGAAATGGGCGCGCCCCTTCCTCAACACCAACAGCATGGGCGCCAACCCACGACAGCCGTCTGACGTCGCCCAGGTGGGTGATCTGATCCGGGTACAGCGCCAGCCGGACAACACCCTCAAGTTCAGCCAGATCCCGGCCGCCCAAGGCGCCCTGGTGTCTCTTGACCCGCGGGACGGTGCCATCCGGTCGCTGGTCGGCGGCTTCGCCTTCGAGCAGAGCAATTACAACCGTGCGATGCAGGCCAAGCGCCAGCCGGGTTCAAGCTTCAAGCCGTTCGTGTACAGCGCGGCCCTGGATAACGGTTACACCGCCGCCAGCCTAGTGAACGACGCACCGATCGTGTTTGTCGACGAATACCTGGACAAGGTCTGGCGCCCGAAGAACGACACCAATACCTTCCTGGGCCCGATCCGCATGCGCGAAGCGCTGTACAAGTCGCGTAATCTGGTGTCGATCCGCTTGCTGCAGGCGCTGGGCGTGGACCGCACCATCGACTACATCAGCAAGTTCGGCTTCAACAAGCAGGACCTGCCGCGCAACCTGTCGCTGGCCCTGGGCACCGCAACCCTGACCCCGATGGAAATCGCCACGGGCTGGAGCACGTTCGCCAATGGCGGATACAAAATCACCCCATACCTGATCGACAAAATCGAAAGCCGCAACGGCGACACGCTGTTCCTCGCCAACCCGCCACGGGTGCCTTCAGGCGAGCAAGCCAGCGACGGCGTCGCCGCACCGGCCAGCGAGGCGTTCACGGTAGAGGCGACACCGGGCGAAGCCACGACAGCGCCAGCCGTACCGCAAGCGCCGGTCATCGCTGAACGCATTATCGATGGCCGAACCACCTACATTCTCAACAGCATGCTGCAGGACGTGATCAAGCTCGGCACCGGCCGCCGCGCCCTGGCCCTGGGTCGTACCGATCTGGCCGGCAAGACCGGCACCACCAACGAATCCAAGGACGCCTGGTTCTCGGGCTATAACGGCGATTACGTCACCACCGTCTGGACCGGTTTCGACCAGCCTGAAAGCCTGGGCCGGCGCGAGTACGGGGGCACCGTGGCGCTGCCGATCTGGATGAGTTACATGGGCGCAGCCCTCAAGGACAAACCCCCACACACCCAACCGGAACCGGAAGGCATCCTCAGCCTGCGGGTCGACCCGGTCAGCGGCCGCGCAGCCACTCCAAGCACTCCGGGTGCGTATTTCGAACTGTTCAAGAGCGAAGACACCCCACCGTCGATCAACGAACTGGACAACGGCATCGTGCCAGGCAGCCCACTGCCGGCGGACGAAGCGGCGCCGATCGATCTGTTCTAGGAAAGCAGCGGTAAGCTTCAAGCTGCAGGCTTCAAGTTAAGGGCAAGAGCAAGAGCAGTACGCGCTGCTTTTAACTTGCCGCTTGAAGCTTGAAGCTTGAAGCCCATAAAAAAACCCTGGCTGTTCAGGCCAGGGTTTTTTATGGGCGGGCTGCCGTTAACCGTTAAACACGTCATCCACGCTCTTGAGCGGGTAGTTCTTCGGATACGGCAGGGTTGCCACGCCGGTCTCGATCGCAGCCTTGGCCACGGCGTCGGAGATCAGGGTAATCAAGCGGGCGTCCATTGGTTTCGGAATGATGTACTCACGACCGAATTCCAGCTTGATGCCACCGTAGGCATCGCACACTTCCTGAGGAACTGGCAGCTTGGCCAGTTCGCGCAGGGCGTTGGCGGCCGCGACTTTCATCTCTTCGTTGATGCGCTTGGCGCGAACGTCCAGGGCACCACGGAAAATGAACGGGAAGCCCAGTACGTTGTTGACCTGGTTCGGGTAGTCCGAACGGCCAGTGGCCATGATCACGTCGCCGCGAGTGGCGTGAGCCAGCTCCGGGGAAATTTCCGGATCAGGGTTCGAGCACGCAAACACGATCGGGTTCGGCGCCATGCGCAGCAGGTTTTCCGGGCTCAGCAGGTTCGGACCCGACAGCCCCACGAATACGTCGGCACCGTCCAGCGCGTCGGCCAGGGAGCGCCTCTCGGTGGGGTGGGCAAACACGGCCTTGTACTGGTTCAGGTCGTCACGGCCGGAGTGAATCACACCGGTACGGTCAACCATGAAGATGTTTTCGATCTTGGCGCCCATGCTCACCAGCAACTTCATGCAGGAGATGGCGGCAGCGCCGGCGCCCAAGCAGACGATCTTGGCTTGCGGCAGGGTTTTGCCAGCAATTTCCAGGGCATTGATCATGCCGGCCGCAGTCACGATCGCGGTGCCGTGCTGGTCGTCGTGGAACACTGGAATGTCGCACTGCTCAATCAGGGCGCGTTCGATCTCAAAGCACTCGGGTGCCTTGATGTCTTCCAGGTTGATGCCGCCGAAGGTAATGGAGATACGCTTGACGGTGTCGATGAAGGCTTGCGGGCTTTCGGAGTCGACTTCGATGTCGAACACGTCAATACCGGCGAAACGCTTGAACAAAACGCCCTTGCCTTCCATGACCGGCTTGGAGGCCAATGGGCCGAGGTTGCCCAGGCCGAGAATCGCGGTGCCGTCGGAAATGACTGCCACCAGGTTGCCCTTGCCGGTGTATTTGTAGGCCAGCTCAGGGTCGCGAGCGATTTCGCGTACTGGTTCGGCTACGCCGGGGCTGTAGGCCAGCGACAGATCGCGGGCAGTAGCGGTGGCCTTGGTGAGCTCGACACTCAGCTTCCCTGGACGAGGATTAGCGTGATATTCGAGAGCGGCAGTTTTCAGATCAGACATGTGGGCATTCCGCTTTTTACTGTGTTGGACAGACGGACCGCCGAGGATACGCGCCTCGCAAAGTCCCTACAAGACTGACCGGTCACCCCTGTCAAGCACGCCGCCCTACGACTTTGGGCCAAGAGCCACGAAACACAAGGGATAGATGCATACAATCCAGCCGAAAAATGTCTACGATTTTTCTCTTAAAGGTCCGCTTGCAGCATCGCAGGATCGGTCAGCGGCAACATCCATCGAGCCCGCCCGGCCTTGTTCCCGCCACGCCGGGCACGGTCGATGACCCAGCCCCGCGCCTCGATTTTCCGGCCCTTGAGCCGTTCAAGGGCCGAGGCGTCGAAGCGTCTCTGCACACCGGGCGCAATGTGCAAGACAACCGACCCCTGCAACTCAATCCAGATACCACCGCGATTGCGTTGCACGCTTTCTACACGCCCGCTCGTCAGCACGAAACCGGGCGCGTTGATCTGCCGCGCTTGTACGACGGGAGATTTTTTCCAGAGGCCGGATCCGGTTTGCCGCGCATGACGTTCGGCCACTTGCTGGCAACTGACCAGTTCGACGTTCGGCGCGACCGCCACCAGAAAACCCAGCCCTTCGGCAATCAACCGCTCCTCGAGGTTCTCGCCCTGGGCGTTGTAGACGTGGGCCAGCGTGCGACCGTAATCATCCCGGTCGTCCTTGCCAGGCAATACACCCACCCGACCATCGCTGGCAGCCACCAGGGCTTCGAGTCGCTGGCGCGCCGCCACGGCGAACGGTTCGTCGGCGCGGCCTCGCTTGCCCAGTTCAGGACTGTTCAGGCCGATCATCCGAATGCGTCGGCCATCCTCCAGGTACAAAGTATCGCCATCCACCACGCGTTGCACCGCCACCTGGGGCAGGTTGCCCGGCGAAGGACAGGAGGCTTGGGCACCACAGAACCAAATCGCAGACACAAAAAAGGCGCCCGCGAGGGACGCCTTTTTCATCAGTCTGGAACAGTCGAGACGACCATCCAAAATGATTAGCCTCAGGCCTTTGGAGCTGCTTTGCCAAAAGCACCGAAACGATCGGCGAACTTCTGAACGCGGCCGCCGGTATCCAGAGTCTTTTGCTTACCGGTGTAGAACGGGTGGCATTCGTTGCAAACGTCGATCGACAGGGCTTTGCCGTAGGTCGAACGAGTTTCGAACTTATTGCCGCAGCTGCAGGTCACGGCAATTTCTGGGTATTCCGGATGGATATCGGTTTTCATGGTGTTTTCCTCAGGCTAGCGTGCCGCCACCCAACACTATTGTTGAATACCGCACGTAATTAGGCCGCGGATTCTACCAGACAACATCAATCACGCAAGCTATGACTTGTACCAACCGTCTGCTAGGCTCCCCGCCTCATGCGCAAGCTCTTCTGTGGGAGCGAGCCTGCTCGCGATGGCGGTGGATCAACCGCATGGGTATTGGTTGACGCTCCGCCATCGCGAGCAGGCTCGCTCCCACAAGGGTTGTGCCAAGCCTTCTGAATTTGTCTGTATATCGAGACCCTCCCGCGTGCCCGACGCCATCCTGCGCCTCGCCCTGCCCTCGCCTCTGCGTCGCCTGTTCGACTACCGCGCCCCGGCGGGAGTCCTGCGTGAGCAGCTGCATCCGGGCATGCGCCTGCGGGTGCCGTTCGGCCGGCGGGAGATGATCGGGATTCTGGTGGAGGTCGCTGACCACAGCGAAGTCCCGGCCGACAAGCTGAAGCCGGCCCTGGCCCTGCTCGACGCAACGCCGCCGCTGCCCGCCTCGCTGTTCAAGCTCTGCCTGTGGACCTCCCAGTACTATCAGCACAGCCTCGGCGACACCCTGAGCTGGGCACTGCCGGTATTGTTGCGCCAGGGCGAACCGGCCGAGGCACGTCAGGAGCGGTTCTGGTCGGTGGCACCGGGCGCCTCGCTGGACGACCCGCGCATCGCCCGCGCCCCGCGTCAGCGTGAGGCCCTGGCAACCCTGGCCCAGCATCCCCACGGCGTGGCCCATCAGCTATTGAGCAAACTGATGCTCAGCAAGGACAGCCTGGACCTGCTGCTGGCCAAGGACCTGGTCCAGGTAGACATCCGCCGGCACGCCCCGGGCGCTCGCCATGAACATTGGCTGGCCCAACCGGAACTGCCGCTCAATGCCGAACAGCGGGCCGCTTGCGAGGCGATTCGCGCAGGTTTCGACAGCTATCACGCCTTTCTACTGGCCGGCGTCACCGGCAGCGGTAAGACCGAAGTCTATCTGCAACTGATCCGCCAGACCCTGGAAGCTGGCAAGCAGGCCCTGGTGCTGATTCCGGAAATCAACCTTGGGCCACAAACCCTGGCGCGCTTCGAACAACGCTTCAACGCGCGGATCGCCCTGGTGCATTCGGCGGTCAACGACCGTGAACGCCTGGAAGCCTGGCTCGCCGCCCGGGACGGTGAGGCCGACATCATCATCGGCACCCGCTCGGCCCTGTTCACACCGATGAAAAACCCCGGTCTGATTATCATCGACGAAGAACATGACGGCTCCTATAAACAGCAGGAAGGCCTGCGCTACCACGCCCGCGATCTGGCGCTGGTGCGGGCACGCCAGGAAAACATCCCCATTGTTCTCGGTTCGGCCACGCCATCCCTGGAAAGCCTGCACAACGCCTACACCGGCCGCTACGGGCTCCTGCGCCTGAACGAACGGGCCGGCGGCGCCAAGCAGCCACGGTTCCTGCGCCTGGATGTAAAAAGTCGTCCGCTGGACAGCGGCATTTCCGGTCCGATGCAACAAGCCATCGGCCAGACCCTGGCCGCCGGGCAACAGGTCTTGGTGTTCCTCAACCGCCGGGGTTTCGCCCCGACCCTGCTGTGCCATGACTGCGGCTGGATGTCGGGCTGCGAACGCTGCGACGCTCGAATGACTGTGCACCAACGCCACGGCGAGCTGCGCTGCCATCATTGCGGCCACGCCGAGCGAGTGCCGAGACACTGTCCGCAATGCGGCAAAGTGGACCTGCGCCCGGTGGGCGCCGGCACCGAACGCGCCGAAGAACGGCTGGGCATCCTGTTTCCCGATTACCCGGTACTGCGGGTCGATCGCGACAGCACATCGCGCAAGGACGCCATGAATCAGTTGTTCGCCACGATTCAGAAGGGCCAGCCATGCATCCTGGTGGGCACGCAGATGCTCGCCAAGGGGCATCACTTTCCCCGGGTCACGCTGGTGTCGATCCTTGATGCCGACGGCGGCCTGTTCTCCGGCGACTTCCGTGCCAGCGAGCGCATGGCACAGTTGATCGTCCAGGTCGCAGGCCGGGCCGGGCGAGCCGAGGAACCAGGCAAGGTGATTATCCAGACCCACCTGGCCGACCATCCGCTGCTGATACAGCTGACCGAACAAGGCTACTTCGCCTTCGCCGAGCAAGCCTTGAGCGAACGTCGCGGCGCTGGCCTGCCGCCGTTTGCTCACCTGGCGTTGTTGCGGGCCGAAGCCCATAAGCCGGGGCAGGCCGAAGCGTTCCTTGACGAAGCCTGCAGCGAAGCCGAGCGCTTGCTGGGGCAACAGAACCTCACCGGCATCGAACTCTTGGGCCCGGTACCGGCTCCGATGGAACGGCGGGCGGGGCGCTATAGGGCCCAACTTCTATTACAGGCCAATGCCCGGGCACCGTTGCATCGGCTATTAAGTGCCTGGCTGCTGGCGCTGGAGCAGATGCCCAGCGGACGGGCGGTGCGCTGGTCGCTGGATGTGGATCCGGTGGATTTGTACTGAATGTGAGATCGCCATCGCGAGCAGGCTCGCTCCCACATTGAAATGCAATTTCCTGTGGGAGCGAGCCTGCTCGCGATGGCGCCCGAATACTCACCACATATCCCCACCCGACCCGCTACAGTTGGCAAGCTTGCCTTCGCCACGGATAATGCCCAGTTTTTCCACCAGCGCATCGAAGCGCCGCCGCGCCTGCGGTTGAAAGAGAAGACCATGAAAGACACCATTCGCCAGCTCATCCAGCAAGCCATCACCCAACTCGTCACTGAAGGTGTGCTGCCAGAAGGCCTGTCGCCGGTGATTCAGGTCGAAAACACCCGTGACAAGACCCATGGCGACTTCGCCAGCAACATCGCGATGATGCTCGCCAAACCGGCCGGCATGAAACCGCGGGACCTGGCCGAAAAAATCATCGCCGCGCTGCCGGCCGACGAAAACGTCAGCAAGGCTGACATTGCCGGCCCCGGCTTCATCAACTTCTTCCAGAACACCCAGGCCCTGGCCTCACGCCTGGACGCGGCCCTGGCCGACGAACGCATCGGCGTGCGCAAGGCCGGCCCGTTGCAACGCACCGTGGTCGACCTTTCGGCCCCCAACCTCGCCAAGGAAATGCATGTTGGCCATCTGCGCTCGACCATCATTGGTGACGGCGTGGCCCGCGTACTGGAGTTTCTCGGCGACACGGTGATCCGCCAGAACCACGTCGGCGACTGGGGCACCCAGTTCGGCATGCTGATGGCCTATTTGCAGGAAAACCCGATCACCAGCGATGAGCTGTCGGACCTGGAGAACTTTTACCGCGCCGCCAAGCAACGCTTCGACGAGTCGCCCGAATTTGCCGACCGCGCCCGTGGCCTGGTGGTCAAGCTGCAGGCCGGCGATGCCGAGTGCCTGGCGCTGTGGAGCAAGTTCAAGGACATCTCCCTGTCCCACTGCCAGAAAATCTACGAGTTGCTGAACGTCAAACTGACCATGGCTGACGTGATGGGCGAAAGCGCCTACAACGATGACCTGATCAACGTGGTCAACGACCTCAAGGCCAAGGGCATGCTGGTGGAAAGCAACGGCGCCCAGTGCGTGTTCCTCGAGCAGTTCAAGACCGCTGACGGCGAGCCGCTGCCAGTGATCATCGTCAAGGCGGACGGCGGCTACCTCTACGCCACCACCGACCTGGCGGCCGTGCGCTACCGCAACAGCGTGCTCAAGGCGGACCGGGTCCTGTACTTTGTCGACCAGCGTCAGGCCCTGCACTTCCAGCAAGTGTTCGAAGTGGCGCGCCTGGCCGGTTTCGTGACCCATCCGATGGAGATGGAGCACATGGGCTTCGGCACCATGAACGGCGCCGACGGCCGTCCGTTCAAGACCCGCGACGGCGGCACGGTCAAGCTCATCGACCTGCTGACCGAAGCCCAGGACCGCGCCTACACCCTGGTCAAGGGCAAGAACCCGGACCTGGCCGAAGACGAACTGCGCCAGATCGCCAAGGTCGTGGGCATCGACGCGGTGAAGTACGCCGACCTGTCCAAGCACCGCACCAGCGACTACAGCTTCAACTTCGACCTGATGCTCAATTTCGAGGGCAACACCGCGCCGTACCTGCTGTACGCCTACACTCGCGTGGCCGGGGTGTTCCGCAAGCTGGGCAAACGCTTCGATGAGGTGGAAGGCCAGATTGTGCTTCAAGCCCCTCACGAACAGGAGCTGGCAGCCAGACTGGCGCAGTTCGGTGAAGTGCTGAACAACGTCGCTGACAAAGGCACCCCACACACCCTGTGCGCGTACCTGTACGATGTGGCCGGTCTGTTCTCCAGCTTCTACGAGAACTGCCCGATCCTCAACGCCGAAACGCCCGAGCAAATGCAGAGCCGCCTGCGCCTCGCCGCACTGACCGGGCGCACCCTCAAGCAAGGCCTGGAACTGCTGGGCCTGGAAACGCTGGAGCGCATGTAAGTTGGCCGCCAAGAAAAAACCTGCACCCAAACGTGGCGCCAGTCGTTACCAGCCTCCAGCCAAACAGCCGATTCCGGGCTGGTTGTGGATGGCCATCGGCCTGACCGTTGGCGCTTTCATTGTGTTTCTGATGAAACTGGAACCGGGCCAGGGCGATGACGTCAAGCGCGTGCGCCAAGAGCAGCAGAAGGCTACGCGCATCGCCGAGGCCAACAAGACCCCGCCGAGCCCGACGCAACCGGTCAAACCCAAATACGACTTCTATACCCTGCTGCCGGAATCGGAAGTCATCGTGCCGCCCGATGCCGTGCCGGAGAAAACCCTGCCGACGCCACAAGTGCCGCAGGTGCCCACCACACCGGTGACCCCGGCCGAAGCGGCGAAGATCGACACCGCCCGCGCCCAGGCTGCCCTGGCCGGCATCACGCCGCCACCGGCACCGCCGGTGCAGAAGGCCGCTCCGGTGACGAAGTTCTTCCTGCAGGCCGGCTCGTTCCGCAAGGAGGCCGACGCCGACAAGGTCCGGGCGCAGATCATTCTGCTGGGCCAGTCCGTGGCGGTGGAGTCCGGCAAGGTGAAGGAAGAAACCTGGTATCGGGTGCTGGTCGGCCCGTTCAGCAACCGCGAAGAACTGACAAAGGCCCAAAAACAACTGGCCGGCAGCGGTTTCAGCAACCTGTTGTTACAACAGCGCCAGAGCCGCTGATTTCTGCTGAAAACACCCGGTGCTGCGGGGCTTTTGTGGCGAGGAAGCTTGCTCCCGCTGGGCTGCGCCCTGTAGGAGCTGTCGAGCGGAGCGAGGCTGCGATCTTTTGATCTTGATCCTCCGCTTGTGACTCAATTATCTGGGAAAGATCGCAGCCTCGCTCCGCTCGACAGCTCCTACGCGCCTCGCACCACTCGTCCCCTCTCCCACCCCACGGTTGAAAAAACCCACGCCACCCCCATATGAGTTCCATCCGGGCATTTTCGCCCCGCTGCGTGGAGACTCGTCCCTTGACCACCATCGTTTCAGTCCGCCGTCATGGCAAAGTCGTCATGGGCGGCGACGGCCAGGTTTCACTAGGCAACACCGTGATGAAAGGCAACGCGAAGAAAGTCCGCCGCCTGTACCACGGCCAGGTCATCGCCGGCTTCGCTGGGGCCACTGCCGATGCTTTCACCCTGTTCGAACGTTTTGAAGGCCAGCTTGAGAAACATCAGGGCCACCTGGTGCGTGCCGCCGTGGAACTGGCCAAGGAATGGCGTACCGACCGTTCCCTGAGCCGCCTCGAAGCCATGCTCGCGGTCGCCAACAAGGATGCCTCGCTGATCATTACCGGCAACGGTGACGTCGTTGAACCCGAGGATGGCCTGATCGCCATGGGCTCCGGCGGTGCCTACGCCCAGGCTGCGGCCAGTGCCCTGTTGAAAAAGACCGATCTGTCGGCCCGCGAAATCGTCGAGACTGCCCTGGGCATCGCCGGCGACATCTGCGTCTTCACCAACCACACCCAGACCATTGAGGAGCAGGATCTCGCGGAATAAGCCTGGCCCTGTGCCACGGCTCATTCTTGCTTGAGGACCGCCAAATACTATGTCCATGACTCCCCGCGAAATCGTCCACGAACTCAACCGCCATATCATCGGCCAGGACGATGCCAAGCGCGCCGTCGCCATCGCCCTGCGTAACCGCTGGCGTCGGATGCAACTGCCCGAAGAGTTGCGCGTTGAAGTGACCCCCAAGAACATCCTGATGATCGGCCCGACCGGTGTCGGTAAAACCGAGATTGCCCGTCGCCTGGCCAAACTCGCCAACGCGCCGTTCATCAAGGTCGAAGCCACCAAGTTCACCGAAGTCGGTTATGTCGGCCGCGACGTCGAATCGATCATCCGTGACCTGGCCGATGCCGCCATCAAGTTGCTGCGCGAACAGGAAATCACCAAGGTCCGCCACCGTGCCGAAGATGCCGCCGAAGAGCGCATCCTCGATGCACTGCTGCCGCCGGCGCGCATGGGCTTCAACGCCGAGTCCGCTGCGACCCAGGATTCCAACACCCGACAGCTGTTCCGCAAGCGCCTGCGCGAAGGCCAGCTGGACGACAAGGAAATCGAGATCGAAGTGGCCGAAATGGCCGGCGTCGACATCTCCGCGCCGCCAGGCATGGAGGAAATGACCAATCAATTGCAAAGCCTGTTCGCCAACATGGGCAAGGGCAAGCGCAAGAACCGCAAGCTCAAGGTCAAGGAAGCGCTGAAACTGGTGCGCGATGAAGAAGCCAGCCGCCTGGTCAACGAAGAAGAGTTGAAAGCCAAGGCCCTGGAGGCCGTCGAGCAGCACGGCATTGTGTTCATCGACGAAATCGACAAGGTCGCCAAGCGCGGCAATGTCGGCGGCGCCGATGTGTCCCGCGAAGGCGTGCAACGCGACCTGCTGCCGCTGATCGAGGGCTGCACGGTCAATACCAAGCTGGGCATGGTCAAGACCGACCACATCCTGTTCATCGCCTCCGGGGCGTTCCACCTGAGCAAGCCCAGTGACCTGGTGCCCGAGCTGCAGGGTCGCCTGCCGATCCGTGTCGAGCTCAAGGCACTGACGCCGGAAGACTTCGAACGCATCCTGAGCGAGCCCCATGCGTCCCTGACCGAACAGTATTGTGCCCTGCTCAAGACCGAAGGCCTGAACATCGAGTTCGCGCCGGAAGGCATCAAGCGCCTGGCGCAGATCGCCTGGCAGGTCAACGAGAAGACCGAGAACATCGGCGCCCGACGCCTGCACACGCTGCTCGAGCGCCTGCTCGAAGAAGTCTCGTTCAGTGCGGGCGACCTGGCCAGCGCTCACGACGAAGCACCGATCCTCATCGATGCCGAGTACGTCAACAGCCACCTGGGTGAATTGGCAGAGAACGAAGACCTGTCGCGGTATATTCTCTAAGCCACAAGCCACAAGCTGCAAGCCTCAAGCTGGTCACCTCCAGCTTGTAGCTTGAAGCTTGTAACTTGTAAGCTGCCTCCATGACCAAACTCCCCAGCGCCATCAACCTGCACAAAGCCTCCAAGACCCTGACGCTCAAATACGCGCCGGACGAGGAGTATCACCTGCCCGCCGAATTCTTGCGGGTGCACTCGCCTTCCGCCGAGGTCCAGGGCCACGGCAAGCCGATCCTGCAATACGGGAAAATCGGCGTCGGCCTGACCAAGGTCGAGCCGGCCGGCCAGTACGCACTGAAACTGACCTTCGACGATGGCCACGACAGCGGACTGTTCACCTGGGACTACCTGTATCAGTTGGCGGTACGCCAGGAGGACCTGTGGAACGACTATCTTGCCGAACTCAAGGCGGCCGGTAAAACCCGCGACCCGAACGAGTCGGTCGTCAAGCTGATGCTCTAACTCAAGGGCTGGCGCTTTAGGGCGAATTTTCTAGACTCATCTGCTTGAATGCCCCCGCCGCAACGTCAATGACTGGCCTGCTTGCGAAAAAAATTAAACTCGGGTAACCAATGGAGCTGGCAAGTTCCCTGCAAAGGAATCAGCGAATTCCTTGCACACGTTTCCTCATTGCCTCGATGCGGAATTAACGGTCACCCGAGCAGCGTACCTGTTATTGGCTGTGGGCTTTCTGGCATGGCCCAGGTACTCGTCTGAAGGACAATGGAGCGTCGTAGATGAGCAACAAGAACAACGATGACCTGAAGTACCAGGCCTCGGAAAATACCCTGGGGTTGAATCCTGTCGTCGGCTTGCGCAGAAAAGATCTGCTGGCCTCTGCCCGAATGGTGCTGACCCAGGCCATCAAACAACCGCTGCACAGCGTCAAGCACGTCGCCCATTTCGGCGTCGAACTCAAGAACGTCCTGTTCGGCAGATCCGAACTGCAACCTGCGGGCGATGACCGTCGCTTCAACGACCCGGCCTGGAGCCAGAACCCGCTCTACAAACGTTATCTGCAAACCTACCTGGCGTGGCGCAAGGAGCTGCACGCCTGGATCGACGAGAGCAGCCTTTCGCCCCAGGACATCAGCCGCGGTCACTTCGTGATCAACCTGATGACCGAAGCCATGGCCCCGACCAATTCGGCAGCCAACCCGGCGGCGGTCAAACGTTTCTTCGAAACCGGCGGCAAGAGCCTGCTGGACGGCCTTTCGCATCTGGCCAAGGACCTGGTGCACAACGGCGGGATGCCGAGCCAGGTCGACATGGGCGCATTCGAAGTCGGCAAGAGCCTGGGCGTGACGGAAGGTGCCGTGGTATTTCGCAACGACGTACTGGAGTTGATCCAGTACCGGCCCATCACCGAACAGGTCCACGAGCGCCCATTGCTGGTGGTGCCGCCGCAGATCAACAAGTTCTATGTCTTTGACCTGAGCCCGGACAAGAGCCTGGCGCGCTTCTGCCTGCGCAGCAATGTGCAGACGTTCATCGTCAGCTGGCGCAACCCCACCAAGGAGCAGCGCGAGTGGGGCCTGTCGACGTACATCGAGGCGCTCAAGGAAGCGGTGGACGTCGTCACGGCCATCACCGGCAGCAAGGATGTGAACATGCTCGGTGCCTGCTCGGGCGGCATCACCTGCACCGCGCTGCTGGGGCACTACGCTGCCCTGGGCGAGAAAAAGGTCAATGCCCTGACCCTGCTGGTGAGCGTGCTCGACACCACCCTGGACACCGACGTGGCGCTGTTCGTCGACGAGCAGACCCTGGAAGCGGCCAAGCGGCACTCCTATCAGGCCGGTGTGCTCGAAGGTCGCGACATGGCCAAGGTCTTCGCCTGGATGCGCCCCAATGACCTGATCTGGAACTACTGGGTCAACAACTATATGCTGGGCAACGAACCGCCGGTGTTCGACATCCTGTTCTGGAACAACGACACCACCCGGCTGCCGGCAGCGTTCCATGGCGACCTCATCGAGATGTTCAAGAACAACCCGCTGATCCGGCCCAATGCACTGGAAGTGTGCGGCACGCCGATCGACCTCAAGCAGGTCACCGCCGACATCTTCTCCCTGGCCGGCACCAACGACCACATCACCCCGTGGAAGTCCTGCTACAAATCCGCACAACTGTTTGGCGGCAAGGTGGAATTCGTGCTGTCGAGCAGCGGGCACATCCAAAGCATCCTCAACCCGCCGGGCAACCCCAAGTCGCGCTACATGACCAGCGAGGACATGCCGGCCAAGGCCGAGGACTGGCAGGAGAACTCCACCAAGCACACCGACTCCTGGTGGCTGCATTGGCAGGCGTGGCAGGCAGAGCGCTCGGGCAAACTGAAAAAAGCACCGACGGCGCTGGGCAACAAGACTTATCCGGCGGGAGAAGCGGCGCCGGGCACGTATGTACATGAAAGATAGCTGCAAGTTACAAGCCTCAAGCTCCAAGCTGGCCTCGTGCAGCTTGAAGCTTGAAGCTTGAAACTGCTTTTTCTGCTTTTCTACCCCAGGGCTTGAAGCATGCCGCAACCGTACATCTTCCGTACCGTCGATCTGGATGGCCAGACCTTGCGCACCGCGGTACGTCCCGGCAAGCCTCATTTGACGCCCCTGCTGATTTTCAACGGCATCGGCGCCAACCTTGAGCTGGTGTTCCCGTTCATTGAGGCCCTGGACCCGGACCTGGAGGTCATCGCCTTTGACGTCCCCGGCGTAGGGGGCTCGTCGACGCCCAGCCGGCCGTATCGCTTTCCCGGCCTGGCAAAACTCACCGCGCGGATGCTCGACTATCTCGATTACGGGCAAGTCAACGTGATCGGCGTGTCCTGGGGCGGCGCCCTGGCCCAGCAGTTCGCTCATGACTACCCGGAGCGCTGCAAAAAGCTGGTGCTGGCGGCCACCGCTGCCGGAGCGGTGATGGTGCCGGGCAAACCGAAAGTGCTGTGGATGATGGCAAGTCCTCGACGCTATGTGCAGCCGTCCCACGTTATGCGCATCGCGCCACTGATCTACGGCGGCTCGTTCCGCCGTGACCCAAGCCTGGCGGCCAGTCACGCGGCCAAGGTTCGTTCGGCGGGCAAGCTGGGTTATTACTGGCAACTGTTCGCCGGCCTGGGCTGGACCAGCATCCACTGGCTGCACAAGATCCACCAGCCGACCCTGGTGCTGGCCGGCGACGACGATCCATTGATCCCGTTGATCAACATGCGCATGCTGGCCTGGCGCATCCCCAACGCCCAATTGCACATCATCGACGATGGCCATCTGTTCCTGATTACCCGGGCCGAGGCTGTGGCGCCGATCATCATGAAGTTTCTGGAGGAAGAACGTCAGCGCGCGGTCATGCACCCGCATCCCGCGCCGCTGGGTGGCGGCTGACACCGTCCAAAAGCGCCTGGCAGGACGCCGGACCGCGCAACTGCCCGAAACAGCGACTATGTTGTCTGCTTCGGTGTGTTTGTTTTTAGCCTGATGACGAAGGAGTTGACTCATGCGCGACAAACCGGCGAAGGGTTCCATGCCCGCCCCTGCCAACTTCATCAACGCACAAAGCGCGGTCACCGGCCTGCGGGGCAGGGACCTGCTTTCCACGCTGCGCAGTGTTGCCGCACACAGCTTGCGCAACCCGGTGCACAGCGCCCGGCATGCGTTGAAGTTGGGCAGCCAGTTGGGCCGCGTGCTGCTAGGGGAAACCCTGCACCCCACCAACCCCAACGACAAGCGCTTCGCCGACCCCACCTGGGAGCTCAATCCGTTCTACCGCCGTAGCCTGCAGGCCTACCTGAGCTGGCAGAAACAGATGAAGAGCTGGATCGACGAATGCGACATGAGCCCCGATGACCGTGCCCGGGCTCACTTCGCTTTCGCCCTGCTCAATGATGCCGTATCGCCTTCCAATACCCTGCTCAACCCGCTGGCGGTCAAAGAGCTGTTCAATTCCGGCGGTACCAGCCTGATTCGTGGCATCAGCCATCTGGTGGACGACCTGCTGCACAACGACGGGCTGCCGCGGCAAGTCACGCCCCATGCCTTCGAAGTCGGCAAGACCCTGGCGACCACGCCGGGCGCGGTGGTGTTTCGCAACGAAATGCTCGAGCTGATCCAGTACAAGTCCATGAGCGAAAAGCAATACGCCAAGCCATTGCTGATCGTGCCGCCGCAGATCAACAAGTTCTACATCTTCGACCTGAGCCCTTCCAACAGCTTCGTCCAGTACGCCCTTAAAAACGGTTTGCAGGTGTTCATCATCAGTTGGCGCAACCCCGATGTACGTCACCGCGAATGGGGCCTGTCCAGCTATGTCGAAGCGACGGAAGAAGCGATGAATGTCTGCCGGGCGATCACCGGTGCCCGCGAGGTCAACCTGATGGGGGCTTGCGCCGGCGGCATGACCATCGCCGCCCTGCAAGGCCATCTGCAAGCCAAGCGCCAACTGCGCCGGGTTGCCAGCGCCACTTACCTGGTGAGCCTGCTGGACAGCCAGATGGAGAGCCCGGCCACGCTGTTCACTGACGAGCAGACCCTGGAGGCCGCCAAGCGCCGTTCCTACCAGAAAGGCATCCTCGATGGCCGCGACATGGCCCGGGTGTTTGCCTGGATGCGCCCCAATGACCTGATCTGGACTTATTTCATCAATAACTACCTGCTGGGCAAGGAGCCACCAGCGTTCGACATCCTCTACTGGAACAACGACTGCACCCGACTGCCGGCGGCCTACCATGGCGATCTGTTGGACTTCTTCAAGCACAACCCCCTGACCCACCCCGGCGGCCTGGAAGTGTGCGGCACACCGATCGACCTGCACAAAGTGACGGTGGACAGCTTCAGCGTGGCGGGCATCAATGACCACATCACGCCTTGGGATGCGGTTTATCGCTCCACGTTGCTGCTGGGTGGCGAACGACGCTTCGTACTGTCCAACAGCGGCCACGTCCAGAGCATCCTCAACCCGCCAGGCAACCCCAAGGCCAATTACGTCGAAAACCCAAAACTGAGCAGCGACCCGCGAGCCTGGTATTACGACGCCAAGCACGTCGAAGGCAGTTGGTGGACCCAATGGCTGGGCTGGGTCCAGGAGCGCTCCGGCGCCCAGCGCGAAACACAAATGACCCTGGGCAACGCGAACTACCCGCCCCTGGACGCGGCGCCGGGGACCTATGTGCGCGTGCGCTAGGGGCGCACTCCACGGCCAGGCGCTGGCCCGTGGCACAACTTCCATCACTAAGAAGACCGGATGAAAACCCGCGACCGCATTCTTGAATGCGCCCTGCAGTTGTTCAATGAGAAGGGCGAACCGAACGTTTCCACCATGGAAGTCGCCAACGAAATGGGCATCAGCCCAGGCAACCTCTATTACCACTTTCATGGCAAGGAGCCCCTGATCCTCGGGCTGTTCGAGCGCTTCCAGGGCGAGCTGGCACCGCTGCTGGACCCACCGGCAGATGTACAACTGGCGCCGGAGGACTATTGGCTGTTCCTGCACCTGATCGTCGAACGGCTGGCTCAATACCGGTTTCTGTTCCAGGACCTGTCGAACCTGGCCGGACGCCTGCCGAAATTGGCCAAGGGCATCCGCCAGTTGCTCAACGCCCTGAAACGCACCCTGGCCTCGCTGTTGGCGCAACTCAAGGCCCAGGGGATGCTGGTCAGCGATACCCAGGCATTGGGGCAACTGGTGGAACAGATCACCATGACCCTGCTGTTCTCGCTGGACTATCAGCGCATCCTCGACCGCGAGGGTGAGGTTCGACTGGTGGTCTATCAGGTCATGATGCTGGTAGCGCCGCATCTGCCGCCGGCGGCTAAGGTTGCGACCGAGCAACTGGCGTTGCGGTACCTGGAAGAGCACGACTAACGACCAGCAGAGGAAGATCCCTTGTGGGAGCGAGCCTGCTCGCGATGGCGGACGCACATCCAACATCAATGTGGCTGACACACCGCTATCGCGAGCAGGCTCGCTCCCACATTGTTTTCTGGGTGATTCCAATATTTGCATCACCACCAGCCCCCTGTGGAAGCAAGCCCGCTTCTGCGGTGCATTCAAATGCATACGCATAAAAAAACCCGACCTTCACAGGCCGGGCGTTTTTGTTTGCCCTGGATATCAGGACTGGGTGGTAGGCGTCGATGGAGCCGGCGCAGCGGTCGGGGTAACCGCCGGAGTCGGAGCCGAAGCGGAGTTCGCGGGGCTCGTCGGGGCGGCCGGTTTGGCGGCAGCAGTCGGCGCCTTCGGTGCGGCAGCTTTTGGCGCGGCCGGTTTTTTCACCGCAGGCTTTTTCGCCGCAGCGGGTTTGGCCGCCGCTTTTGCCGCAGGCTTGGCAGCAGGTTTGGCGGCCGCGGTTTTGGCAGCCGGCTTGGCCGCTGCTTTGGTCGCGGGTTTGGCTGCTACCGGCTTGGCCGCTGCCTTGGCGGCAGGTTTGGCGGCTGCGGTTTTCGCCGCCGGTTTGGCCGCTGCTTTTGCCGCAGGTTTAGCCGCGGGTTTTGCCGCGGCCTTGACCAATGGCTTGGCGGCCGTCTTGGTGGCAGGCTTGGCTGCCGCAGTCTTCGCTGCCACTGGCGCGACCTTGGCGCCGGTGAGTTTTTCGATCTGCTTGGTCAGGGTGTCGACCTTGCTGTGCAGCGCCTTGACTTCATTGCGGCTCGGCACGCCCAAGCGAGAGATCGCACTGTTCAGGCGCTTGTCGAAAGCCCCTTCCAGTTCGTCCCATTTGCCCATCGCCCGATCCTTCACGCCGCCCATTCGCGACTTGGCGGACTCGGCAGAGTCCTTGGCAGCATCGACCTGTTTGCCGACCGCCGTCTTGGTGAGTTTTTCGGCCTTCTCGCCGTCCTTAACCAGGGACTCGAAGAGTTTGCTGCCGTCAGTGTCAATCTTCGAGTACACGCCTAAACCAGCAAGCCAGATTTTGCGGGAGTATTTTTCAATCTTCCCGGCCCACGAGCTGCCTTCTTTTTCGGTGATTTTTTTGCCAGCCATCCCGTTCTCCTTAATGTTTACGCGCGACACGTTCAAGCAATGCCGTCAGCTCATCGAGCTTAGCAGAGAGTGTCTCAACGTCATGTTTAGACGGAATGCCGATACGATTCAAGGCACTTGCAACACGGGCGTCGAAGACCTTCTCGACTTTATCGAGTTGTACTTCAACCCGGGCCTTGAACGTGTTGACGTCAGTCTTGGCTTCAATCAGTTCGCTGTTGGCCGCTTCAAGTTTTCCGGCAATGTTCTTTTTGCCTTTGGTTTCAATAACTTCACCAGCTTTTACCAACTCCTGGAAGTACTCGCTGCCTTCCTGGCCGACCTTGGTGTAGGCGCCCAGGCCAGCCAGCCAGATCTTGCGCGCGTACGTTTTCACGTCGCTGAGCGTGGAAGATTCAACGTCGGTTTTTTTCTTCAAAATAACTTTGGCCATGGTGCACCTCACTCGATAACAGGTTTGAGGAACTGCCCGTACACGGTCGGGCTCAGGCACAAAGTAGTGACAATAATTAGAAACGGCACCCTAACTACTGCCACAGAATCCGAGGTGATGACTTCCCCTGTGGGAGCGAGCCTGCTCGCGATGGCGATAGACCGGCAACATTGATGTTGAATGACACGCCGCTATCGCGAGCAGGCTCGCTCCCACAGGTGAATGAGTGATGAACTTGAGTCATCTCTTCAATCAAGCCAATGCTTTATCCAACGCCTTTTCAATTTCCGTCTTGATCGTGCCGCTCATGGCCGACATCAACATGCCCAGCTCGACATCGACGCGGATCGAGTCTTCGCCCACATGCACCTCGCCTTTGACCCCGGAGCGCTTGAGCTTCAGCGTGTCGCCCGACCACTGCGGCTCCAGGCCATAGCTGTCGGACAGCTTCTGCGCCAACTGGTCGGCTTTCGCGCGGGCCGCTTCCTTGCCCAGGCCGTGGGCACGCTCAACTGTTATACGGGCCATCTGATGACTCCTGTTTTATCGGGACTTGCCTGCACGTTTCTGACCCTGGCTGCGTCAAAACGTCCCGGCGGTTGCTCATCTTACCTTCAGGCTTGCCAAGACAAAGCCCTCCGCCGGGATTAGAATGTCCCGCATTCTTTTTTGGTGACAGCGATATGACTGATCAGCGCAAAGGCAGCGATGCCGAACCCACCACTCACTTCGGCTTCAAGAACGTGCCGGAAAGCCAGAAGGCGGAAAAAGTCGCTGAGGTTTTCCACTCGGTAGCCGCCAAATATGACTTGATGAACGACCTGCTCTCGGGCGGCATGCACCGTCTGTGGAAGCGTTTCGCGATCGAGCTGTCGGGTGTGCGCAGCGGTAATCGTGTGCTGGACATCGCCGGTGGCACGGGCGATCTGACGAAGAAGTTCTCCCACATTGTCGGCCCGACCGGTCAGGTGGTGCTCGCCGACATCAACGAATCCATGCTCAAGGTCGGTCGTGACCGACTGCTGGACCTGGGTGTGGCCGGCAATGTCGAGTTCGTCCAGGCCGACGCCGAGAAGCTGCCCTTCCCCGACAACCATTTCGACTGCGTCACCATCGCCTTCGGCCTGCGCAACGTCACCCATAAGGAAGACGCCCTGCGCTCGATGCTACGAGTACTCAAGCCCGGCGGCCGCCTGCTGGTGCTGGAATTCTCCAAGCCGACCAACAGGCTGATGTCCAAGGCCTACGACGCTTACTCGTTCGCCTTCATGCCACTGATGGGCAAGCTGATCACCAATGACTCGGAAAGCTATCGCTACCTGGCCGAATCGATCCGCATGCACCCGGACCAGGAAACCCTGAAGTCGATGATGGTCGAGGCCGGTTTCGACCGCGTGACCTACCACAACATGACGTCGGGCATCGTGGCCCTGCACCGCGGTATCAAGCCCTGATGCTGCTCACCGGCCTGCTCGCCAGCGTCGAACTCGGCGTCAATCGCGTCCTGCGACTGGACAGTACGGCGCTTGCGCGCCTGGCGCACTTGAGCGGCAAGGTGATTGCCGTGGACTGCCGCAGCCCGGCGTTGCAGCTGTTCATCCTGCCCAGCGACGAAGGCCTGATGCTCGCCGCACATTGGGAAGCCGAGGCACACTGCACCCTGCGCGCCCCGGCATCGAGCCTGATGAACCTGGCCCTGAGCAAGGACAAGACCGCCGTGTTGCACGGCCCTGAGGTGGAACTCGACGGCGACAGCGGCGTGCTGCTGGAGCTGGCGGCGATTCTCCAGGACCTGGAGCTGGACTGGGAATATGAAGTGTCCCGCTGGCTCGGCCCGGTGGGCACTCAGCTACTCAGTGGCCATCTGCGCAGCCGCACCCGCTGGTATCGCCAAGGCTTCGCCAGCCTGGGGCAAAATCTGAGTGAATACCTGGCCGAGGAATCGCGTACTCTCGTAGGCCAACGCGAAGCGCAAGCCCGCTTTAATGAACTGGACCAGATCAAACTTGACCTGGAACGTCTCGAGGCGCGTTTCGAGCGCCTTTCCCGCTCCCTTGAAACCAAGCGATAACGCATGAAGCTGCTTGCCGTCCGCCGTTTGTTGCGCATCCAGCGCGTCGTGATCCGCTATCGCCTCGATGACCTGCTGTTCGCCCTGCCGCTGCCCTGGTTTTTACTGGCGCTGCGCTTCGTGCTGCCGTGGCGCTGGTTTCCCCGGCGAACGCTGGACTTGAGTCGCGGTGCACGCCTGCGCCTGGCCTTGCAGGACCTGGGACCGATCTTCATCAAGTTCGGACAGATCCTCTCGACCCGTCGCGACCTGCTGCCCGAAGACATCGCCGATGAATTGATGATGCTTCAAGACCGCGTCCCGCCGTTCGATTCGAAGGTGTCGGTGGCCCTGATCGAAGAGCAACTGGGCAAGAAGATCAGCGAAATTTTCAGCCGTTTCGACGTCGAACCGTTGGCCTCGGCCTCCGTGGCCCAGGTTCACGCCGCGCAGCTCAAAAGCGGCGAAGAAGTGGTGGTGAAAGTTATCCGCCCGGGTCTCAAGCCGATCATTGCCCAGGACCTGGCGTGGCTGTTCATCCTCGCCCGGGCCGCCGAGCGGCTGTCGGCCGATGCACGCCTGTTGCACCCGGTTGACGTGGTCCAGGACTACGAAAAAACCATCTACGACGAACTCGACCTGCTACGCGAGGCCGCCAACGCCAGCCAGCTGCGCCGTAACTTCGAAGGCTCGCCGCTGCTCTACGTGCCGCAAGTCTATTGGGACTGGTGTCGTCCAAAAGTGTTGGTGATGGAGCGCATCTATGGCATCCAGGTGACCGACCTGGCAACCCTGGCCGACCAGCGCACCGACATGAAACTGCTGGCCGAGCGCGGCGTAGAGATTTTCTTCACCCAAGTGTTCCGCGACAGCTTCTTCCACGCCGACATGCACCCGGGCAACATCTTCGTCAGTACCGTGCAGCCATGGAGCCCGCAATACATTGCCATCGACTGCGGCATCGTCGGCAGCCTGACCCCCGAAGACCAGGACTATCTGGCCCGCAACCTGTTCGCCTTCTTCAAGCGCGACTACCGCCGCGTCGCGCAACTGCACATCGATTCGGGCTGGGTGCCGGCCGAGACCAAACTCAACGAATTCGAAGCGGCGATCCGCACCGTATGCGAACCGATCTTCGAAAAACCGTTAAAAGATATTTCATTCGGCCAGGTGCTGATGCGCCTGTTCCAGACCGCGCGTCGCTTCAACATGGAGGTTCAGCCACAGCTGGTACTGTTGCAGAAAACCTTGCTGAACATCGAAGGCCTCGGTCGCCAGCTATACCCGGACCTGGACCTGTGGAACACCGCCCAACCGTTCCTCGAACGCTGGATGCGCGAGCGCGTGAGCCCCAAGACCCTGCTGGGCAACGTACAGAGCCAGTTCGAGCAGATCCCGCACTTGGCCAACATGACCCGCGACCTGCTCGAACGCATGTCCCAACCCCACGCCCACGACCCCGCGCCGCCGTGGAAAGAGCGCGGGGACGACTGGTTCATGCGCCTGCTCGGCGCCGCTCACCTGGGTGGCGGTGCGGTACTGGCGAGCGGGGGCCCGTTGAGCCAGCTGGGTCACTGGCCCGCCGGCATCATGGTCATCGTTGGTTTGTATCTGGTCGTTCGTCGATAGCAGGAATCAGCTGCAAGCGATAAGCTGCAAGCCGCAAGTTCATGGGTTGAACCTATCAACACAACACAGAATTGCTTTTACTTGCAGCTTGAAGCTCAAAGCTTGCCGCTGCCCCAGGACCCAAGATGAAAAACTGGCAGGACGAGATCAAATGGGACGCTGACGGCCTGGTGCCAGCCATCGCCCAGGATCACAAGACCGGGCGCGTGCTGATGATGGCCTGGATGAACCGCGAAGCGCTGGCACTGACCGCCGCCGAGAACCGCGCCATTTATTGGTCACGTTCCCGTGGCAAGCTGTGGCGCAAGGGTGAAGAGTCCGGACACGTGCAGCACCTGCACCAGATGCGCCTGGACTGCGACGGCGACGTCATCATCCTGATGGTCGAGCAGGTCGGTGAGATAGCCTGCCACACCGGCCGTCAAAGCTGCTTCTATCGCGTCTTCGAGAACGGCGACTGGAAAACCGTCGACCCGGTGCTCAAGGACCCGCATGCCATTTATTCAGGACATACCCATGAGTGACACCCTGACCCGCCTGGCCCAGGTGCTGGAAGAGCGCAAAGGCGCCGCGGCCGACAGCTCCTATGTCGCCAGCCTGTACCACAAGGGTTTGAACAAGATTCTGGAAAAGGTCGGTGAAGAGTCGGTCGAGACCATCATCGCCGCCAAGGACGCCGCCATCAGCGGTGACTGCAGCGACGTGATCTACGAGACCGCCGACCTGTGGTTCCATAGCCTGGTCATGCTTGCCCAACTGGGGCAGCACCCGCAGGCTGTATTGGATGAACTGGACCGTCGCTTCGGTCTGTCCGGACACGTCGAGAAAGCCTCGCGTCCGTCCGCCTGATCAACTTACAAGAGGAATAGCCACATGGGTATTTTTGACTGGAAACACTGGGTCGTCATTCTGGTGGTCGTGGTCCTGGTGTTCGGCACCAAGAAACTCAAGAACCTGGGCACTGACGTTGGCGAGTCGATCAAGGGCTTTCGCAAGGCCATGAACGACGACGAAAAACCGGCCGACCCGGCAGCAACGCCCGCTCAACCGGCGCAGCCGACCCAACCGGTACACCCACAGGCCACTCAACCTGTGAATGCCCCGCACACCATCGATGTGCAGGCACAGAAAGTCGAAGAGCCGACCCGCAAAGACTCGTGAGCACTGACTAATGTTTGGGATCAGCTTCACTGAACTGCTGCTCGTCGGCCTCGTCGCCCTGCTGGTGCTGGGCCCCGAGCGGCTGCCGGGCGCTGCGCGCACCGCAGGTTTATGGATCGGGCGGCTCAAGCGCAGCTTCAATGCGATCAAACAGGAAGTTGAACGTGAAATCGGGGCCGACGACATTCGTCGGCAACTTCACAACGAACACATTCTGTCTTTGGAGCAGGAAGCGCGGAAAATCTTCACCCCGACCCAGCAGGAGCCGACACCGGTTCAGCCTGCGGTCGAGCCGACGATTGCCCCACAGGCGCCCGTGGATGGCACGCCGCCTGTGGCATCCGAGCCCGCGAACCCCGTGGAGCCCGCCCCGACAGTGGCAACGCCAGCAGTTCCCAACGACCCTACTTTGCCGCCGCGAGCCCCATGAGCGATATTCCTGAAAACGACCAGCCGATGCCGCTGGTATCGCACCTCACCGAGTTGCGCACCCGCCTGTTGCGTTGCGTGGCGGCGATTTTCGTCATCTTCGCCGGGCTGTTTGCCTTCACCCAACAGATCTACACCTTCGTTTCCACACCGCTGCGCCAGTACCTGCCGGAAGGCGCGACGATGATCGCCACCGACGTGTCGTCACCGTTCCTGACGCCGCTCAAGCTGACGATGATGGTCTCGTTGTTCCTGGCGATCCCGGTGATCCTGCACCAGATCTGGGGCTTCATCGCGCCAGGCCTGTACAAGCATGAAAAACGCATCGCCGTGCCGCTGCTGATGTCCAGCATTCTGCTGTTCTACACCGGCATGGCCTTCGCCTATTACCTGGTGTTCCCGCTGATCTTCAAGTTCTTCGCTGCCGCCACTCCGGCGGGCGTGGAGATGATGACCGACATCACCAGCTATCTGGATTTCGTCATGACGCTGTTCTTCGCCTTCGGCGTGGCGTTCGAAATCCCGGTAGCCGTCGTGCTGCTGGTGTGGATCGGCGTGGTCGACGTTGCGTACCTGAAGAAAATCCGTCCGTACGTGATCATCGGCTGCTTCGTGGTCGGCATGATCCTGACCCCACCGGACATCTTTTCCCAGACCCTGCTGGCCGTGCCGATGTGGCTGCTGTTCGAGATCGGCATCCTGTTCGGCGGCTTGGTCCGCAAGCGCCGGGAAGAAGCAGACGATCAACCGGTCGACGACCATAACGACCAGCCGCCAGCGACCCAAGCGTGAACCTGCTGTTGCTTGAAGAGGCCGACTTCATCGGGCCCGACCGCGTCGTGCTGAGCGATCGCCGCTTGACCCACATGCAGCAAGTGCATCGCAGCGCCGTCGGCGACAGCCTGCGGATCGGGCGTATCGGCGGGTTGATGGGCACGGCTCAGGTGCTGCGCCTGGAAGCCCGCGAAGCCGAACTGCAAGTGACACTCGACCAACCTGCGCCGGCCAAGTTGCCGCTGACGCTGGTGCTGGCCTTGCCTCGACCGAAAATGCTCCGACGGGTGTTCCAGACCATCGCCACCATGGGTGTGCCGCGCGTGGTGCTGGTCAACAGCTACCGCGTGGAAAAGAGTTTCTGGCAAACCCCGTTCCTGGAGCCCGAGGCCATTCGCGAACAACTGATCCTTGGCCTGGAGCAGGCGCGGGACAGCGTGCTGCCAGAGATCATCATCGAAAAGCGCTTCAAGCCCTTCGTTGAAGACCGCCTGCCGGCCATGGCGGACGGCACCCGGGGTCTGGTCGGTCATCCAGGAAACTACCCCCCCTGCCCTCGCGCGCTGGACGAATCCGTGACCCTGGCCATCGGCCCCGAAGGCGGCTGGATTCCTTACGAAATTGACCTGTTGGCCAAGGCCGGGCTGCAACCGGTACAACTAGGCGAACGTATCCTGCGCGTCGAAACCGCCGTTACCGCGCTGCTTGCACGGCTGTTCTGAGCCCCGCGGCTTGCAAACTTTTCGGGCAAGCTCCAGGTTCCTCAGTTCATTTCTACAGATCCCTCCCGTCCCGCCGATACAGCTCCCATAAAACCAATTCAATGCAGCAAGGGAGAAATCAGCATGTTCCGAATGCTTACCCAGAGTCTGGGAAACGTAAGCGTCAATCGCAAACTCGGCTTCGGCTTCGGTCTGGTGCTATTTCTAACCTTGATGATCGCTTTCACCGGCTGGAGCGGCCTGGGCAATGTCATCAGCCGTGGCGACAAGCTGGGCTACATTTCCAGCCTGAACGAGTTGAGCAAGGACCTGCGCCTGGCACGCCTGGACTACTACACCACGCGAGGTGAGAACGGTCCGCAGGAAGTCAACGATCTGCTTGCCAAACTCGAGTCCGGACTGACCGCTGCCCGCCAGATGATCGAGCAGCCGGCCGACGTGGCGCTGATCGACAAACAACTGGCCGCTGTGGCCGAGTACAAAAGCGCCTTCGCCGAGATGGCCAGCGCCACCGTCAGCCGCGAAGATGCCCGCAGCAAACTCGGCGCCAGTGCCGACAACGCCGTGGCCCGGGTCGACGAAGTCGAAAAAGCGATGCTACAAAGCGAGGACATCGCCCAGTTCAACAACGTGGTATCCCTGAGCAAGGCGATCCAGCAAGCGCGCTACCAGGTTCGCGGCTACACCTACAGCGGCAAGAGCGAAGCCCAGCAACCAGCCCTTGACGCCATTACCGATGCCCTCAAACTTCTCGCACGCCTGCCGGCGCAGTTGCCTGAGGAACATTCCGCCAACCTGCAGCAGGCCAGCGATTCGATCAACGCCTACCGTGCCGCAGTCAGCCAGTTCCGCGACTCCCAGCTTGATACCGCCGCTGCGCTCAAGCGCATGACCGAGCAAGGCGAAGTATTGCTTGAGTCCAGCAAAAGCCTGACCGTGTCCCAGACCGCCGTGCGCGACCACGACGCCGCGAAGGCCAAGACTGTCCTGGTATCGGCTGCCGTGCTGGCCATGTTGTTCGGCGTGATCGCAGCATTGGTCATCACCCGGCAGATCGTCGGCCCGCTGGGCCAGACCCTCAAAGTCGCCGAGCGCGTTGCCGCGGGCGACCTGACCCACAACCTCACCTCCGAGCGCCGCGACGAACTGGGCCAGTTGCAGCGCGCCATGCAGAGCATGACCGTAGGGCTGCGGCAATTGATCGGCGGCATCAGCGACGGCGTTACGCAAATCGCCAGCGCCGCCGAACAACTCTCGGCCGTGACCGAACAGACCAGCGCCGGGGTCAACAGTCAGAAAGTGGAAACCGACCAGGTCGCCACTGCCATGCACGAAATGACCGCCACGGTGCAGGAAGTGGCGCGCAATGCCGAGGAAGCTTCTGAAGCGGCCGTCGCGGCTGACCAGCAGGCACGCGAGGGTGAAAAAGTGGTCGGCGAAGCCATCGCCCAGATCGAACGCCTGGCCCTCGAAGTGGGTAACTCCACCACAGCGATGGGCGACCTCAAGCGCGAAAGCGACAAGATCGGCAGCGTGCTGGACGTGATCAAGTCCGTAGCCCAGCAAACCAACCTGCTGGCCCTCAACGCGGCCATCGAAGCGGCCCGTGCCGGCGAGGCCGGACGTGGCTTCGCGGTGGTGGCTGACGAGGTCCGCAGCCTGGCCCAGCGCACTCAGAAGTCCACTGAAGAAATCGAAGAACTGATCGTCGGCCTGCAGTCGGGCACCGAACAGGTCGCGACCATCATGGACAACAGCCGCACCCTGACCGACAACAGCGTCGAACTGACCCGCCGCGCCGGTGGATCCCTGGAAAACATCACCCGCACGGTCTCGGCCATCCAGTCGATGAACCAGCAGATCGCTGCGGCGGCTGAGCAGCAGAGTGCCGTGGCTGAGGAGATCAACCGCAGCGTGCTGAACGTACGCGATGTGTCGGAGCAAACTGCGTCGTCCAGTGAAGAGACCGCCGCCTCCAGTGCTGAGCTGGCGCGGTTGGGGGTTCATTTGCAGACGTTGGTGGGGCGATTCAGGGTTTAACTTGGGGTATGACACACCCACATGGGTTACAAATCAGTTCACGCACATAGGTAACAGTTTTTAACTGGCATGGTCGATTTCGCGAGGATCTGACCATGCCTTGGAGAGAGCTGAAACCTATGGACCTTAAAGTGATGTTCATCGCTGATTACCTGTCCAAAAAGCACAGCCCCAGATCAACGTCCATCGCGAGGCGGCCTGATAGCCAACCTGGTTATTGATGGGGACCGCGTTCCTCCTGTGGGAGCGGGCTTGCTCGCGAAGGCGGAGTCACCGTCGATGAAGATGTTGGAGATGCCGGCCTCATCGCGAGCAGGCTCGCTCCCACATTAGTTTCGGCCGTTTATAGATCCGTGCACACCGCCAATCCTGTGGGAGCAAAGCTTGCTCGCGATGACGATATCACCGTCGATGAAGATGTTGCATGTACTGACCCCTTCGCGAGCAGGCTCACTCCCACATTAGTCTCGGTCGTTTATAAGATCCGTGCCCACCGCCAATCCTGTGGGAGCAAAGCTTGCTCGCGATGACGATATCACCGTCGATGAAGATGTTGCATGTACTGACCCCTTCGCGAGCAGGCTCGCTCCCACATTAGTCTCGGTCGTTTATAAGATCAGTGCCCACCGCCAGTCCTGTGGGAGCAAAGCTTGCTCGCGATGGCGGTGGGCCAGCTCACATCAATGCTAAATGTGCCGCCGCCTTCGCGAGCAAGCCCGCCCCCACAATTGGATTGGGGTACGATCGTGAGAGCCAGGCCGGCTGTCAGGCCGCCTCGCGAGCAAGCTTTGCTCCCACAGATCAGACGGGTGTACGGGCCGGAGAACCAGGTCGGCTATCAGGCCTCGCGGTGGACGTTGATCTGGGGCGCCCCGTTAACCACGCTGGCCGAACGCAGGCATTGCGCGGCGGGCCCACGGAGCAATGCCGGAGTGAGGGCACACCGAGCCTGAGCGAGGTGCCGAGTGGTGGGGCATAAAGCGTTTTGCTTACTTGTGCCTGGGCCGGCATTCCGGCTTCTCAAAAGTGAGCCGCTGTAAGAGCGGAACCGTCAGCAGCCGTTACCTAAATAACGGATATACATACAAAAATACCTGCGCCCCACAATCCGTCATCCCAAGGCTACGCAGCCTTGCGCCATTGCCTACAACTACGCGAGAATCCGCCGGCTTGTGCGCCTTGGGCCTGGGTTCTAATGTTTGCAGGTCGCTGTCAGTTCAGCGATCGGGTTTAGCAGCTCGGCACAATATCAAGGCACGCAGGCCCGCGTTATGGCGGCTGTGCGTGGGGCACTTCGGTGCGCCGGGTTCCTTGATTCCTGGTCTGCTAACCCGCGTACTGCCGCCACCCTTTTCGTTTAGCAGCGATGTCTGGCGGCTCCATCAATCAAGGAGCGTCAACCATGTACAAGGTCACACCCAACCCACCAGAACCAGAAACCGACCCCAGGAAACTCCAGGAAGCCACTGATCGCACGCTCGATTACTACCTGAACCCCAAACAGGCCAAATCCGAGAATAAACCGTCGCCAGACCAGCTCTTCACCGTCGTCGACGGCATCGACACCGAAAGCCTGCTGGCCAACCTCAGCGAAAACCTGGCCTCAGCCGACGCCATGATCAGCGACCTTGCATTCGACCTGAAAGGCTCTCGACGCCATGTCGCCTTCGGCATTCAGCAACTGATCGAGCTGAGCAGGTTATTGGCAAACCGGATGTTGGATCGCATCAACCCGCAGCACTGACCAACATCGCCACAACATTCAGGACCACAGATAAAAACCTACCCAACAAATAGCCCCGCGTTCTTTCAGAAGCGGGGCGATTTTGATTTATCTGGGAAACGGAACCAGCACAAGTGGCGAGTGCATTAACGCACCGTCAAGTCCATTCGGTAGCCTGCTCCCGGGGCACCTTCGTGTAACGCCGACTGAATCTTTTCATACAAAGCATTGGCCTCCACAGTCGTTATTGACCGAGAACAATCACGCAGTACGACCCGCAGTAGAACATTCTCCTGATCGGACAGAAGACCGAGTCGCTCAATAGCTTGGGGCGGCAATTCAGACGAAACCCAACGTCCTTTGATCTGCATTTCCTCGATCCAGCCAGAACAGTCCCCGGCCGCCTGCAGCATCCTCTCAGTCAGCACCTCCTCACTCAATCCAGGAGACACCGCCACCGAAATATCTCGAGAAATCGAAGGCAAACGCGAAACAGCGTTCCATGGCCGCAGGTCTTGCATTTGGGCCTGCACCCGTTCGTTAGCGTCACGCAACAAACGGATATCTGGAATGCCTTTGCGTAGCATCGTCAGCCGATCCAGGCCCATTCCCAACGCCAGTCCACCATGGCGCCGAGGATCAATGTTTAAACGCCGCAGCAGCGAAGTGGCGATGAGGCCACATTCGAGTACTTCAACATTGGCGCCGTCGTTCAGTACATTCACTTCGATTCCGCCCTCGGTGTAGTGATGCGGGCTGTCGCTGTAGACCCAAGGCTTATCGGGTACCGCGGCGCCGAGAATATCGCCGACCAGACGCAACAGATGCTCGCGACCTGAAAGCTCTGGATCGCCCAGAACCCAAATATCCATTTGATGCGGTTCGGCACAATGCCATCTATCCCGACTGTCGCGGCGAAATGTGATGCCCGGAGCGGCGAGCAGGATCATCTCCCCCGTCTTGCGCTCTTGAGCAGCCCGTTGAAGGGCGGCGGGAATCTGGCTGGTGGTTTGCGTGCGCAATAGCGAATCTTCGCTCACCCAGCGTGTGTGTTCACTGCCCAAGGTGATCTCTGCCGGGTCGTAGCCTAGCAGCCCATAGTTTTCTTCAGCAGACACGATACGCGGGCCTGTCTGAATACGTGCCCGAGGCCAGCCGCTACGGATCAATCCCTCGACAATCTCATTAACCATCAGCCGAACCGCGTGGACGGCCGTATGTGTTTCCGTCAGGTCTGTGACGGACAGCGCCTGCTGGAGAGCTGCATCAGACAAATATTTTTTTGTACCTGCCATTTCCGATCCCCTTAGTTTAAAACCTCAAACGAACAGCAATAAAACCTATCAACACTAGACCACCCAAACAATGTCAGAGAGTCATTTACTCAAATTTCAGAAAACCGCTACAGACACTTCCCACACAAATAATCTCCTCGCAGCCAAGAAACAAAAAACAGCACAATCCATTCTAAAAACCTCTAAAAAAACCATTCCAAATCTTAGAAACACTTGAGTTAATACAACCCCCTGTTCAACAAAGGGGTTCCCAACAAAAAGGAGGATTAATATGGAACAGCAAATAGACACATCAGAGAAACTGAGTCGCCTGACCTCGGGTCCGGAAAACTTTGGATGGGCTCCATTGGCGTGGGCCTACACGGAGGACTAACTTCCGCTAACCAGCGGGCGGCATTGTATATGCCGTCCGCCCATTCAGGAGCAATCCATGTCATCCATGACCAGTATCCACACACTTTTTGGAGAGGAAGAATTCTGGGTCATTGCAGACTCACAAGAATTCCTTGATGAATGCAGTCATCAAGGATTAAACACAGCGCACATTCACGAAATCAGTACTCCCCCTCGAAATAGCATAATTTTCTCGTTCAGCAACAACGCGGCCAAGCTCACGCTGGAGATTGCCAAGGCCACCCCATTCAAAAAGAGCGTTTTCTGCGCAGCACAGGTCTTCGATCCGTCTTTCAGTAGCGCGAACTACAGTTTGCACTTACTGCTTAACAGCGACTTCAGAAGAGCATTAGAAAGACAGCGTTTCTTTTTAAACATGCTTAATTCCCATGACTCATTCCTCCTATCAGGCGAAGGCACTTTCGGAAAAGTCACACTCAACCGCCAAGCAGAACCCTACGCTTTGATAGAGGAGGACATTTCAGGGAATTTCATACACTCAGCAGCCGAATTCTTCGAAGTGCACTATGCCCACATGAATATCCACGAACGCTGCCCGTTCTGTTTGAGCGGAAAACTTAAAATTTCCGGAATCTTAACTGTATTAAGAAAAGCCAACCCACAACTGCCTAAAAACATTCGGGTCAGGCTTGAGCTGTTATCAGATTCGATAGCCAAGGCGGGAGGATGGCTAACAGTCGTGGAAAACAAGGTGACGTCTTTACAAGCCGACAACGAGGAACATATCGAAACTTTGAAATTAGCTGCTGGAGTTCGAGGACTTGGACTGACCGAATTCGCCATCGGCGTCAACGAAGAAATAGCAGCCTTCATAGATTACAAGGTGAACTCCCAAATGAATGAGGGAATCAACGGTGTCCATTTAGCTATCGGGGATGGCTCCAGCGGCTTTCACATTGACTTCCTCAGTCCAGACGCCAAAGTCACTCCAGTTGTTTAATAACGCTAGTCGCTCGACATCCGGAAGTCCCAGGTACAGATCCTTAGCCCAACAAAAAGCCCCGCTTCCTTTCAGAAGCGGGGCTTTTTGCGTATCAGGCCAGTTGAGGCTGTGCGCTCATGGGCTGAAGCGGCAGTAGCGGAGCGTGAGGATCGGCCTTGACCGATGCACGCCACGCCGCCAGCCATTCGGTATGCCCCTCGCTCCAGACCTGCTCATGCAGGCGGGACAGGGTCACCGGATCGCTCAGCAGCGCCAGTCGCTCGCTGTTGTTCAGGCCCGCCGGGCCAACCGTGAGGGCGTGGCGAACCCGTTCGATTCGCAGCCATTCAATCGGCTCGGCCTGGCCGTGACGCGATGTGGCCAGTGCAAAGGCCAGGGCGTTCTGTTGCGGATCGACCACTGCCCGGATGAAACCGTCGTTCAGCGCATGCCAACGGTTTTCATGGGTGTACTGGTCGGTCGACAGCAGTTCCTGTGGCGGCGCGTATTCCTCGGGGATCAGGAACAGGCTCTCGTCGCGAGACTTCAAGCCCAGGCCCACACGGCTGGAGATCACCGATACCGGAATCGACAGCATCAGCGAACCGACGATCGGCACCAGCCACCACAAAAAGCTCGGGTTCAGCCAGATCACCAACAAGGCCCAGAGGAAGCCCAACAGGGTTTGCGGGCCGTGGCGCTTGAAGGCTTCGCTCCAGGGCGTGGAGTCGTCATCACGCTTGGGCGAATTCCAGGTCGCGGCCCAGCCCAGGAAGGCGGCAAGCACGAAGCGGGTGTGGAAAATCATCCGCACCGGCGCCAGCAGCATGGAGAACAGCATCTCCAGCAGCATCGACATCGTCACCTTGAACTTGCCACCAAACTCTTTCGCGCCCTTGGCCCAGATCAGGATGATGCTCAGCAGCTTGGGCAGGAACAGCAACACGATGGTAGTGGAGAACAGCGCGATGGCTTTTTCCGGATGCCACTGCGGCCACAACGGGTACAGCTGGCGTGGCTCGAGGAAGTACTGCGGCTCCATCAGCGTGTTCACCGCCAGCAGCGCGGTGGATAGCACCAGGAAGAAGAACCACAGCGGCGCCGACAGATAGGACATCACACCGGTCAGGAATACCGCGCGGTGCACCGGATGCATGCCCTTGACCAGGAACAGCCGGAAGTTCATCAGGTTACCGTGACACCAGCGACGGTCACGCTTGAGTTCGTCCAGCAGGTTCGGCGGCAACTCTTCATAGCTGCCCGGCAAGTCGTAGGCAATCCAGACGCCCCAGCCGGCACGACGCATCAGCGCGGCTTCGACGAAGTCGTGGGACAGGATGGCACCAGCGAACGCCCCTTTACCGGGCAATGGCGCCAGGGCACAGTGCTCAATGAACGGCTTCATGCGGATGATCGCGTTGTGGCCCCAGTAGTGGGATTCCCCCAACTGCCAGAAGTGCAGGCCGGCGGTGAACAGCGGGCCATACACCCGAGTGGCGAATTGCTGCATGCGCGCATACAGCGTGTCCATGCCCGAGGCGCGTGGCGCGGTCTGGATGATGCCGGCATCCGGGGTGGCTTCCATCAGGCGCACCAGGCTGGTCAGGCACTCGCCGCTCATCACGCTGTCGGCGTCGAGCACGACCATGTACTTGTAGTCGCTGCCCCAGCGACGGCAGAAGTCGTCGAGGTTACCGCTCTTGCGCTTGACGCGACGACGACGGCGGCGATAGAAAATCTTGCCAAAGCCTGCGGCTTCACGGCAAACATCCAGCCAGGCTTGCTGCTCGGCGACACAGATATCGGTTTCGTTACTGTCGCTGAGTACGAAGAAGTCGAAACGGTCCAGGTCCCCGGTGGCCGCAACCGACTCGAACGTGGCGCGCAAACCGGCGAACACTCGCGGCACGTCCTCGTTGCAGATCGGCATCACCAACGCGGTGCGGGCGTCCTTGGGAATCGGCTCGTTGCCGGCACTGGCACCGGAGATGCGGTACTTGTCGTGCCCGGTGAGCAACTCGAGAAACCCCATCAGCGCCGTCCAGAAACCGGCCGATACCCAGCAGAACAGGATCCCGAACAGAATCAGGATGCTGGTCTGCAATGCATAGGGCAGTACCTGGGTGGCGGTCTGCAACAGCGGCTGGTGCAGGACTTCGTCCAGGTCCACCAACGACCAGCCCTGATACGGCATGATGCCCTTCATGTACCAGCCGGCGACGATGGTCTGGCCAAGCATCAGGATCAGCAGGATATAGCGACGGATCGAACCCACGGTGCGCCAGCGTGCGTGTGGCAGCACGCGCTCATCCTTGGGCGGCTTCGGCGGGTTGGTGCGCCCTGTGAGGCGACGCCAGGCGCGCACCAGGATGTTGGTGCGCCACGGCTCCGGGACAACCTTGGTCCGACGAATCGGCGGCGTGGCTTTGAGACAGACACGACCGCTGGCATCGAGCGCCAGCATTTCGGCGTCCTTGAGTTCTTCGGCGGTGCTCAGGGTCAGCCGACGGCCCACCGAGGCTTGCGCCGCCTCGGTGGGTGCATCGAAGGTCGAAGACGAAAGGCGCTCGTGCAACTGGCTGAACGACTTGCAGCCCGCCAGCTCGGCACGCTGCGCGTCGGTCATCGGCAAATGGGCCAGATACTCGCTGAGCGTCTCTGGCCGTACTGGAGTATTACTCATCGGCGGGCAACTGATAGCTCCAGGTCTCGGTCAGGACTTGTTCAGTCGGTTCCGGTTCCTGCGGGGTTGGGGTCGACTCAGCGGCAGTGGACGCGTTATCGGCCTTGGCTTCTTTTTCCTGCTCTTTTTCTTTCGCGGTTTCCTTATCGCTCTGCTGCCTGGCGACCTTGTCAGCCTTGGCAAGGGTGGTGGTCACCGCATGGGACGCGGCTGGAGCTTCAACCGGAACCAGTGGACGGACCAGCGCGGCGCGCAATTCAGTGGACTGTTTCGGGTCTTTGATCTTCAGCCGCAAGGTCAGGCGCCAGCCCTTGGTTTCAGGGTTGTAACGCACATTATTCTCGACGATCTCGCCGTTTTCGCCGACGCTCACCTGACTACGCACTTCCGCGTCTTCCGGCAACGCTTGCAGGGAAGGCCCCTCGAAATCCACCAGATAAGCCACGCTGCCGTCCGGCTGACGGATCAGGTTGGACTGCTTCACGTCACCGGTCGAACGCAGGGTCTGCTTGACCCAGGCGCTGTCCGGCGAATGCAGGTTGGCTTCGTCGAGGGTCCAGTGCAGACGGTAGGCGAAGTCCAGCGGCTGACCTGGCTCAGGCAGCTTTTCCGGGCTCCAGAACGCCACGATGTTGTCGTTGGTTTCGTCGGCGGTCGGAATTTCAACCAGATCGACCGAGCCCTTGCCCCAATCGCCTTTCGGTTCGATCCAGGCACTTGGACGCTTGTCATAGCGGTCATCGAGGTCTTCGTAGTGGCTGAAGTCACGACCGCGTTGCAGCAGGCCGAAACCACGCGGGTTCTCCACCGAGAAGTTGCTCACGGCCAGGTGTTTCGGGTTGTTCAACGGGCGCCAGATCCACTCGCCGTTGCCGGCATGGATCGACAGGCCGCTGGAATCGTGCAGCTCTCGACGGTAGTTCAGGATCTTGGACGGCTGGTTGGCGCCGAACAGGAACATGCTGGTCAACGGAGCAATGCCCAGCTTGGTTACGCGATCTCGCAGGAACACGCGCGACTTCACGTCGACGACGGTGTCGGTGCCCGGACGCAGAATCATGCGATAGGCGCCGGTAGCCCGTGGCGAATCCAGCAGGGCGAAGATCACCAGGTGCTTGTCGGTCGGCCTCGGACGCTGGATCCAGAACTCGCGAAAGCGCGGGAATTCCTCACCGGATGGCAGGGCGGTATCGATGGCCAGGCCACGGGCGGACAAGCCATAAACCTGGCCCTTGCCGATGACGCGGAAATAGCTCGCGCCCAGCATGGTCATGATTTCGTCTTGCTTGTCGGCCTTGTTGATCGGGTACAGCACGCGAAAACCGGCGTAGCCCAGTTTTTCAGTGGACTTGGGGTCGAACTTGACGTCACCGAAATCGAAGCGCGTCGGGTCATACTTGATTTCATCGACGGTGGTCGCGGTGATCTCGTTGATCTTCACCGGCGTATCGAAATGCATGCCCTGGTGATAGAAGGACAGCCTGAACGGTGTCTTCTGATCGGCCCACTCGGCTTTTTCGGTGCGGAAACGGATTTTTTGATAGTCAGCGAATTTCATTTCGCGGAATTCGTTCGGCAGATTGCTGCGCGGGGCTTCGAATTTTTGCCCGGCCAGTTCTTGAGCCTTCGCCGATACATCATCCAGGCTGAATGCCCACAGTTGGCCCGCGCCAAACAGGCACAGCAGGGCCGAGCCCGCTACCAGAGCGTTTCTAAACCGTTTGGCAGTCATTTTTGGTGCATTACAGGGACTAACAATCACGAGCAACCCTCGCCGAAAACAGATCAAAAAACCAACGGCCAGATAAAGTATCTGCACGGTAACGGCATTGAAAACCGCACCTGCAGGCCACTCTTGCCAAGTTGGCGAGCATTGTTCCGACTCCGATGGGACAAAATGATTCCCCAAACGGCCCAGGACAAGTCTCTACCTAAGTCAAATGGACCAACGAACGCTGGTCCCCCGTAGCGCGCGATTATCTAGTAGCCCGCGTGACAACGCATCAGGGGTAACAAAGTATTTATCGAGAAAACTCCCTGTTTTGCCTCGAAACAGGACCGAAAAGATGTTTCAAACGCTTTCAGACCTGTAACAGGAAGGTTACCGGGCCGTCGTTGACCAGATGCACCTGCATGTCGGCGCCGAATCTACCTGATGCCACAGTGCCATGCACCTGTTTCGCCTGGCTTACCAAATAGCTGAATAACGATTCGCCCAGGGCCGGAGGCGCAGCTGTCGAAAAGCTTGGGCGCAAGCCGCTTTTGGTGTCCGCCGCCAGCGTGAACTGCGACACCAGCAACAGGCCGCCGCCGACATCCGTCAGGGACAGGTTCATCTTGCCTTCGGCGTCGCTGAATACTCGATAGTTCAACAATTTGTGCAGCAGTTTGTCGGCACTGGCCTGGGTATCCTCGGGCTCGACCGCCACCAGCACCAGCAGGCCCTGATCCACCGCGCCAACGATTTCCCCCGCGACTTCGACACGGGCGCCGCGGACCCGTTGCAACAAGCCCTTCATGCTTCTTCAGGCGGTAAATCAAGCAGGCGCCGGGCCATTTGAGCGGCGGCGCGCACCAAAGCGTCGGTGATACCTGGCTCCGAAGCGGCGTGACCGGCGTCGCGGATCACCTGCAATTCACTGTTGGGCCAGTTCTGGTGCAGCTCCCAGGCATTGTCCAGCGGGCAGATCACGTCGTAGCGGCCGTGCACGATGACGCCCGGCAGATGGGCGATCTTGCCCATGTCACGGATCAACTGATTGGGTTCGAGGAAAGCATTGTTGGTGAAGTAATGGCACTCGATCCGGGCAATCGACAACGCACGCTGCGGCTCGGAGAAGCGATCGACCACCAGCGGGTTCGGGCGCAGGGTCGCGGTACGGCCTTCCCAGGTCGACCAGGCCTTGGCCGCGTGCATCTGGGCGATCTGGTCATTACCCGTCAGGCGTTTGTGGAAGGCACCGAGCAGGTCGTCGCGTTCGTCCAGGGGGATCGGCGCGATGTAGTCCTGCCAGTAATCGGGGAACAGGCGACTGGCACCGGCCTGGTAGAACCACTCGATTTCCTGCGGACGGCAGAGAAAGATCCCACGCAGAATCAGGCCATGTACCCGCTCGGGATGGGTCTGGGCGTAAGCCAAGGCCAGGGTCGAGCCCCAGGAGCCGCCAAACAGCACCCACTTTTCGATGCCCAGATGTTTGCGGATGCGCTCCAGGTCTTCGACCAGATCCCAGGTGGTGTTGTTTTCAAGGCTGGCATGAGGGGTGGAACGACCACAGCCGCGCTGGTCGAAGGTGACGATGCGGTACAGGTTCGGATCGAAATAGCGGCGGCTCTGGGCATCGCAACCGGCACCCGGGCCGCCGTGAATGAACACCACAGGCAGCCCTTCCGGGGAACCGCTTTCATCGACATAGAGCGTGTGGGTGTCATCGACAGCCAGATCGTGCCGGGCATGAGGTTTGATCTGCGGGTACAAAGTCTGCATTGCGCGCTCCGTAAGGGGTCGAGTCATCCCTGGGGGGACTTCTATTTAATCTGCCGTCCGGCATCATAAACCCGAATTACCCGAATGAGCATGTCCCCTGCGCAGTCAAAGCGTGTCAGCCAGATAAGCCAGCAGTGTGCGATACATCTGATCGACCTCCGGCACCATGCCTCGGCCCCGCAGGCAGCCATGGATCAGGCCCTCGCCGACATACAAGGAAGCGCTCACCCCGGCGATGTTCAGCCGCTCGCTATAAAGGACACCGTCATCGCGCAACGGGTCCCATTGCGCCACGACAACCAACGCTGGTGACAGGCCGCCCAGGTCATCGGCGAGCAACGGCATGGCGTAGCAGGTCGGTTGCACGCCGCGCAGGTAGAGCGCGCTGTACCCCTCCAGCTCGCTGCTGCTCAGCAGCGGCGCGTCGGCACATTCGTGGCGTGAAGGCAGATGCGCGGAGCCACCGAGGGCGGGGTAAATCAGCACCTGCGCCCGCGGTAGCGCTTGCCCGGCATCGCGCAAGGCCAGGCATAAGGCGGCGGCGAGATTGCCTCCGGCGCTGTCACCGGCCACCACCCGGCGACGTGGGTCGATGGCAAAAGGGGCGGCCGCCAAATGTCGCCACACGGCGAGGCAGTCTTCGAAACCGGCGGGGAATGGATGCTCCGGCGCCAGTCGATAATCCACCGCCAGCACCAGCACGCCGAGGGTCGCGGCCAGTTCCATGCAGATGAAGTCGTGGGAGTCCAGATCGCCCACGACCCAACCACCACCGTGCAAATAAAAGATGCATGGCCAGCCTGCGAGCGGCGCGGCACGCCGCGGGTGATAGGCCCGTACGGCCACGCCGGCCAGCTCCAGATCCTCGATGACCAACGTCGGCGGGCATGCCGGGGTGAGCGCCCGGCACATTTGGCTGTAGGCCTGGCGCCAACCGGCGAGGCTGTCGTCCGGGCTGTTGAAGCTCAGGGTTTTGTCGATGAAGGCTGACATCTGTTCAGAGAGTGGATATGAGGCCATGAAGAACACCAACTATTAAAATGTGGGAGCAAGGCTTGCCCGCGATGGCGGTGGTGCATCCGATAGTGATGTCGACTGACCCATCGCTATCGCGGGCAAGCCTTGCTCCCACAGATAAATCACTCCACCCAGATAAATCATCCCACCACGGATAAATCATCCCGCCACAGATAAATCACCCCGCCACAGCCAGGCAGCTCAGTTTTTGAGACTGGCCTGCACCGCCGCCACGCCATCCTTGCCGTCAAAACTGGTCACCCCGACGAGCCAGCGCTGAAGATCCTCGGGATGCTCACGCAGCCATTGCCGGGCGACGTCCTGGGGTGTCTGGCGCGCCATGATCGGCACCATCAACTGGCTTTCCTGGGCGGCGGTGAAGGTGAGGTTTTCCAGCAAGCGGTTCACGTTCGGACAACGCTGGGCGTAGTCCGGCGCGGTCACGGTGGAGACGGTTGCGGCGCCTTCGTTCGGGCCGTAGACGTCTTCGCTGCCCGTCAGGTAGGTGATGTTCATATTGATGTTCATCGGGTGCGGTGTCCAACCGACGAACACCACGAACTCCTTGCGATTCACCGCCCGCTGCACAGCGGCCAGCATCCCGGCCTCACCGGACTCGATCAGTTTGAAGTCCTTGAGACCGAAGTGATTGGTTTCAATCATGGTCTTGATGGTGGTGTTGGCGCCGCTCCCCGGCTCGATGCCATAGATTTTGCCGCCGAGCTGCTCCTTGAATCGGGCGATGTCAGCGAAAGTCTTGAGGCCGGCTGCGGCCACATAGTCCGGCACCGCCAGCGTGGCCTGGGCATCGGCCAGGCTCGGCTGGTCCAGGACCCTCACCTGGTTGGCCGCCAGGAACGGCGCGATGTTGTTGTCCATCGCCGGTTTCCAGTAGCCCAGGAAAATATCGAGGCGCTTGTCGCGGATGCCGGCGAAGATGATCTGCTGCACGGCGCTGGTCTGTTTGCTTTCATAGCCCAGGCCCGTGAGCAACACGTCAGCCATGCCACTGGTGGCGATCACGTCGGTCCAGTTGACCACGCCCATGCGTACGGTCTGGCAGGACGCAGGCTCTGCGGCCATCACCCCGGTGCTGAGTATTGCGCTACCGCAGAAGATCGACAGCCAGCGTTTGAACAGTCTTTTCATCGGGAAGGTCTCGTGCGGCAGCGGATTATTGTAGGCCGGTGTCTTGCTGCACCGTGCCCGAAACATTACGCAGCGTCGAGGGGAGAAAGGTGAACTGTGGCGACCCGGTTTTGCACGGTGGCGACAGGTTGTTGCAATGAAGGCTGTTGTGGCGAGGGAGCTTGCTCCCGCTGGGCTGCGCAGCGGCCCCAAAATTTTGCGAGCGCTACGCACTCGAGCGGGAGCAAGCTCCCTCGCCACAAAAGCTGCCTCACCACAGATTATTGTTTGTAGGCCTGCCGCCCCCACGCCAACAAGCCTTCCAGCAATTCCTTGAGCACCACTTGGGTCGGCACCGCCAGATCCGCGCGGTAGTTGAACGGTTCGAACTCTTCCATGTAGGTGCTTTGGCACAGCTCCAGTTGCACCGCGTGGATGTGCTCGGCCGGGTTGCCGTAGTGCCGGGTGATGTGTCCGCCCTTGAAGCGCCCGTTGAGCACATGGGTGAACTCACCGTGGCGAGCGCAGATGGCTTCGAGCTGGCTGGCTAGCGTCGGGGCGCAACTGGCGCCGTTGAAAGTGCCCAGGTTGAAGTCCGGCAACTTGCCGTCGAACAGGTGTGGGATTACCGAACGGATCGAGTGGGCGTCGAACAGCAAGGCATAGCCGAATTCGGCCTTGAGCCGCGCCAGTTCCTGTCGCAGGGCCTGGTGGTAAGGCGCCCAGATCTGCTGCAAATAAGTCGTCCGCTGCGCGGCGGACGGCTCCAGCCCCTGGCGAAACAACGGTACGCCATCGAACAGGATCGAAGGATACAAACCGGTGGTGGCACCGACGTACATCGGCTTGTCATCGTCGGGCCGGTTCAGATCAATCACGAACCGTGAATATTCAGCGGCCAGGGTACTGGCCCCCAGTTCGGCGGCGAATTCGTAGAGCTTAGGAATATGCCAGTCGGTGTCCGGCAGGCTTTGCGCCTCGGGGATCAAGCCGGCCTTCACCGCCGGCGTCAGGCGCAGGCCGCCGTGAGGCATGCTGATCAACAGCGGCACGCGCCCTTGCTTGAAATTCAGGACCTTCTCCACAACCGTTCTCCTTAATCGATTTCGACGCCGTGACGCACGACGCGTTTTTCCAGATCGCCACCGAGCCAGTACGACAGGTCGGCCGGGCGGTCGATCTGCCAGGCGACAAAATCCGCCACCTTGCCGGCCTCCAGCGAACCGTGGGTAGCGGCCATGCCCAGGGCTCTGGCCGCATGAATCGTCGCCCCGGCCAGGGCTTCTTCAGGGGTCATGCGAAAGCAGGTGCAGGCCATGTTCAACATCAAGCGCAACGACAGCGCCGGCGAGGTGCCGGGGTTGAGGTCGCTGGCGACGGCGATCTTCACACCATGTTTGCGCAGGGCGTCCATGGGCGGCAGCTGGGTTTCGCGCAGGAAATAAAATGCCCCCGGCAGCAGCACCGCCACCGTGCCGGATTCGGCCATGGCCCTGGCGTCGTCCTCGGTCATGAACTCCAGATGATCGGCCGACAGCGCCTGATAACGGGCCGCCAGGCTTGAACCGTGCAGCGACGACAATTGTTCGGCGTGCAGCTTCACCGGCAGGCCCAGTTGTTGGGCAGTGATAAACACCCGCTCGACCTGCGCCGGGGAAAACGCCAGGTACTCGCAAAATGCATCCACCGCATCCACCAGCCCTTCGGCGGCCAGCGCCGGGAGCATCTCGGTGCAGATGTGCTCGATGTAGTCATCGGCGCGATCAGTGTATTCCGGCGGCAAGGCGTGAGCCGCCAGGCACGTGCTGCGCACGCTGACCGGCAGTTGCTCACCGAGACGACGGATGACCCGCAGGATCTTGCGTTCGCTGGCCAGGTCAAGGCCGTAGCCGGACTTGATTTCCACCGTGGTTACGCCATCGCGCATCAGGCTTTTCAGGCGTTGGGCGGCGCTGCTGAACAGTTCATCTTCGCTGGCGGCCCGGGTAGCACGCACGGTGCTGGCGATGCCCCCGCCGGCCGCTGCGATTTCGGCGTAGCTGACACCCTGCAGGCGCTGTTCGAATTCACCGCTGCGGTTGCCACCGAACACCGTGTGGGTGTGACAGTCGATCAGCCCCGGAGTGACCCAGGCACCCTTGAGGTCGTTGACGGCCGGGTAGTCACCGGCCGGCAGCGCGGTACGCGGGCCGATCCATTCAATGAGCTCGCCGTGGGTGACGATGGCGGCGTCTTCGATGATCGAGTAGACGCCCTGGGCCATGGTGGCGGCGTGGCAGTTTTGCCAGAGAGTTTTCATCCCGGTTTCCTCGAATTATTGAAGATCGAATCGCGAGCAGGCTCGCTCCCACAAGGACTTCCGGTGTGCCGGGGCTCTACACCAACCCCCTGTGGGAGCGAGCCTGCTCGCGATGATGTCCTTACAGACTCGGCAACAACTGCGCCGTGACCAGTTCATTCAGGCAACGACTGGCCAACAATTCGCTCGCCGCATTGATGTCAGGCGCGAAGAACCGGTCCTTCTCATAAAACGGCACTTCTGCGCGCAAGAGGGCGCGGGCCTGCTCCAGCTTGGCAGAAGTTTTCAAACCGCCTCGCAGATCCAATCCCTGACAGGCAGCGAGCCACTCCACCGCCAAAATCCCACGGGTGTTCTCGGCCATTTCCCACAGCCGCTTACCGGCGGCGGGGGCCATGGACACATGGTCCTCCTGGTTGGCCGAAGTCGGCAGGCTGTCCACCGAATGGGGATGGGACAACGCCTTGTTTTCACTGGCCAGGGCGGCGGCGGTGACCTGGGCGATCATGAAGCCCGAGTTCACCCCGCCATTGGCCACCAGAAACGGCGGCAGTTGCGACATGTGCTTGTCCATCATCAGCGAAATGCGCCGCTCACTCAGGGAACCGATTTCGGCGATTGCCAGGGCCATGTTGTCAGCGGCCATTGCCACCGGTTCGGCGTGGAAGTTGCCACCGGAAATCACATCGCCCTCGGCGGCGAATACCAGCGGGTTATCCGACACGGCGTTGGCTTCGATCACCAGCACCTCAGCGGCCTGGCGGAACTGGGTCAGGCAGGCACCCATCACTTGTGGCTGGCAGCGCAGGGAATACGGATCCTGGACCTTGTCGCAATTCTGGTGAGAGGCGGAGACTTCGCTGCGCTCGCCCAGCAGATCGCGATAAGCGGCGGCGGCATCGATCTGGCCTTTCTGGCCGCGCGCGGCGTGAATACGCGCATCGAATGGCGAACGGGAGCCGAGCACCGCTTCTACCGTCAAGCTGCCCAGGGCCAGGGCACCGGCGAACAGGTCTTCGCCTTCGAACAGGCCACGCAAGGCAAACGCAGTGGACACCTGAGTGCCGTTGAGCAACGCCAGGCCTTCCTTCGCGGCCAGGGTCAAAGGTGCGAGCCCGGCCACTTTCAGCGCCTCGACGGCCGGCAACCATTCACCTTTATAACGGGCCTTGCCTTCGCCCAACAGCACCAGGGACATGTGGGCCAGCGGCGCCAGATCACCCGAAGCGCCGACCGAGCCTTTCAACGGAATGTGCGGATAGACCTCGGCATTGATCAGCGCAATCAGCGCATCGATCACCTGCCGACGGATGCCGGAAAACCCCCGGCTCAGGCTATTGACCTTAAGCACCATGACCAACCGCACCAGCGCATCGCTGATCGGCTCGCCCACACCAGCAGCATGGGACAGCACCAGCGAGCGTTGCAGGTTTTCCAGGTCTTCACTGGCGATGCGGGTCGAGGCCAGCAGACCAAAACCAGTGTTGATGCCGTAGGCCGTGCGATTCTCGGCGAGAATCTGCTCCACGCACGCGACGCTGGCCTCGATCTGCGCCGAAGCGCTGGCGTCGAGACTCAAGGTCACCGGTTGCTGATAGATGTCACGCAATTGAGCCAGGCTCAGTTGGCCAGGGATCAGGTTTAAGGCAGTCATTTCATGCTCCTTTTGAGAGTGTTGTTATATACCCGCCAATCGCTCCGGAATGCTCCGTTATCCGTCACCTTCGCTTTTTGGGCGATGCCTTATGGGCAAATAGGCGCCTTGGCACGCTGGCGATTTTTGATCAATTCAAATTCGGGAAAGCCTGGTGCAGCACGGCCGGGTCCTTGAGCAGCGCGGCGGCGCTGGCGATGTCCGGCGCCAGCCAGCGGTCCTGGTCGTAGGCCGGCACATGCTCGCGCAGCAGTTTCCAGGCAACGTCAGTGCCGCGCCCAAACCGCTGCGCCTTGAGAAACTCAAAAGCCTGGGCGGCCAGCAGGTATTCGATGGCAAGGATCTGCGTGCAGTTTTCCAGCGCCCGGTGCAGCTTCAGGGCGGCGTTGGTGCCCATGCTCAGGTGATCTTCCTGCAAGCCCGAGGTGACGAAGTTGTCGAGCACCGCCGGCTGGGCCAATTGGCGATTTTCCGCACACAGCGACGCGGCGACGTATTGCACGATCATCATCCCTGAGTTCACCCCGGGGTTGGCCACCAGAAACGCCGGCAGGCCGCTGACATGAGGATTGATCAAGCGGTCGAGCCGGCGTTCGGCGATGGAGCCGATTTCGGCCATGGCAATCGCCAGCAGGTCCGCCGCCAAGGCCACCGACTGACCGTGGGGGTTGGCCTGGGACATGACCCGGAAGCTCTCCGGCGTGCCCAGCAACAGCGGGTTATCGGTGGTGGCGTTGAGTTCGGTTTCGATCTGTTGCCGGGCGTGCGCCAGTTGGTCGCGCGCGGCACCGTGGACCTGAGGAATCGAACGGATGCTCAACGCATCCTGGGTGCGAATGCCCAGGCTCGAAGCGATGACTTCGCTGCCGTCCAGCAGTGCCCGCAAGTTGACGCCGACCTGTTGCATGCCGGGGTGCGGCTTGAGGGCGATGATCTGGGCATCGAACGCCGCGATCTGCCCGCGCTGGGCCTCGAAGCTCATGGCACCGATCACGTCGGCCCATTGCAGCAACCGCGTCGCATCGGCCAGGGCCAGGCAACTGAGGCCGGTCATGCACGGCGTGCCGTTGACCAGGCACAAACCATCCTTGGCCCCCAGCTGCACCGGTTGCAAGCCCTCTGCGGCCAGGGCCTGTTGCGCCGGGACTATTTGCCCGCGATAGCTGACATTGCCAACCCCCAACAACGCGATGCTGATATGGGCCATGTGGGTCAGGTAACCCACCGACCCCTGGGATGGCACCTGCGGGGTGATGCCGTGATTGAGCAGCGCCAGCAGGGCTTCGACCACTCGGCGATGAATGCCGGACTTGCCCTGGCTGTAGTTGAGGATGGCCGCGCAGAGAATCGCCCGGGTCTGTTCATCGGCCAGCGGCGCGCCGACGCCACAGGCATGGCTGAGCAGGGTGTTGCGCGACAGTTGGCTGAGCTGTTCGTCCTTGAGCGAGACATTGCACAAGGCGCCCAGGCCGGTGTTGACGCCATAGGCGCGCTCGCCGCTCTCGACGATGCGCTGGACGATGGCCTGGGCATTGTCGATCCGCGCCCAGGCCTCGGCCGACAGCTCCAGAGGCGCACCGCAGCGTGCGACGGCGACCACATCCTGCCAACGCAATGGAGCATCGGCGATAACGATTTTTTCAGCCTGGGACATCTTCAACCTCATGCTTATAACCTGGACATTGATGCAGCTTTACCGGCGCCATCGCGAGCAGGCTCGCTCCCACAGGGATTTGCTTTGGACACAAAATGAGTGAACAAAAGAGATCCCATTGTGGGAGCGAGCCTGCTCGCGAAGAGGCCAGTCCAGTCACCCAAAAAACCTCAAACCACCGCAGCCCTGCGCTGCACAAACCGATCAACATACTCATCCGCCGGCGAGTGCAGGATCTCCCGGGGCGTGCCGACCTGGATCAGCTTGCCATCCTTGAGAATCGCGATGCGGTTGCCGATGCGCACGGCTTCGTCGAGGTCGTGGGTGATGAACACGATGGTCTTGTGCAGGGTCTTCTGCAGCTCCAGCAACTGGTCCTGCATTTCGGCGCGGATCAGCGGATCGAGAGCGCTGAAGGCTTCGTCCATCAAAATGATGTCGGTGTCCGCCGCCAAGGCACGAGCCAGGCCCACACGCTGGCGCATGCCGCCGGAAAGCTGATGCGGATACTTGTTCTCGTAGCCCTTGAGGCCCACGGTATTGATCCAGTGCAGCGCCCGCTCAGTGCAGACCTGCTTGCTCTCGCCGCGCACTTTCAAGCCGTAGGCGACATTGTCCAGCACGCTCTTGTGGGGCAGCAGGCCGAAGCTCTGGAACACCATGCTGATCTTGTGCCGGCGAAATTCGCGCAGGGCGTCCATGTCCAGTTGCAGGATGTCTTCGCCGTCCACCAGGATCGCGCCACTGGTAGGGTCGATCAGCCGGTTGAAGTGCCGCACCAGGGTGGACTTGCCGGAGCCGGACAGGCCCATGATCACGAAGATCTCGCCAGTGTCGATGCTCAACGACAGGTCGTTCACACCGACCACGCAACCGGTTTCGGCCAGGACCTGGTCCTTGGTCTTGTTCTGGCGGATCAGTTCCAGGGCATCCTTGGAACGATTGCCGAAAATCTTGAAGACGTTTTTGACTTCGATCTTGCTGATGACTGCGTTGCTCATTTGCTCACCTCATGCCGAGGGCGACCATAGGCCTGGGTAATGCGGTCGATGACCACGGCGAGAATCACGATCGCCAGCCCCGCTTCGAGGCCGCGCCCGACGTTGAGCGTCTGGATGCCCACCAGAACATCTTCGCCCAGGCCACGGGCGCCGATCATCGAAGCGATGACGACCATCGACAGCGCCATCATGGTGGTCTGGTTGATCCCGGCCATGATGCTTGGCAGGGCCAGGGGCAGTTGTACGCCGAACAGCTGTTGCCAGCGGTTGGCGCCGAACGCATTGATGGCTTCCATCACTTCACCGTCCACCTGGCGAATGCCCAGGTCGGTCAGGCGAATCAACGGTGGCGCGGCGTAGATCACCGTGGCGAAAATCGCCGGGACCTTGCCCAGGCCAAACAGCATCAATACCGGAATCAGGTACACGAAGCTCGGCATGGTTTGCATGATGTCCAGCAACGGCATCAGCACCGAACGCAGGCGATTGCTGCGCGCCGAGAGAATGCCCAACGGAATGCCGATCAACACCGAAATAAATGTCGCCACCAGCATCAGGGCGAGGGTCTGCATCAGTTTGTCCCACAGGCCCACCGCGCCCACCAGAAACAGCAGGCCAACAATCACCGCCGTGGTCACGACCTTGCGAGTGGCGTGCCAGGTAATGCCGCCGACGATAGCCAGCATTAACCACCAGGGGGCCATGCGCAGCAGGCCTTCAAGGTTGACGATGGCCCATAGCATGGTGTCGGAGATATGCCGGAACACATCACCGTAGTTGGTCACCAGGGAGTCGACCCAACCGTTGACCCAGTTGGCGATGGAGAAGGTAAAGCTTTCGGGAAACATAAGAGACTCTCGATCAAATGGATGCGGTGAACGTCCCGACCAGCCCTTCGGTGGGCCGGGAAGTACTCGACCTACAGAGCCGCGTCGATTTTCCTGGCAGCGTCTTCGCTTACCCAGGCGTGCCAGACTTCAGGATGTTCCTTCAGGAAGATCTTCGCCAGTTTCGGCGACTCGATCCGCTCTTTGGCCATGCGGCCGAGGTTCTGGTTCAGGATGTCGATAGGCAGGTTGACCTTTTCCAGCACCGCCACCAGTTCAGGCGCTTCGTCGTGGAAGGTCTTGGACAGGCCCACCTTGATGCTCACGCTTTTGTCCACGCCCGGTTTTTCTTCCAGTTTCACCAGGTCTACCTGGCCCATGAGCGGGGTAGGCGACCAGTAGTAGAACAGGATCGGCTCGCCGCGCTTGTAGCTCGACAGCACCGCCGCATCCAGGGCCGGACCGGTGCCCGGACGGAAGTTGGTGTAGGTTTTTTCCAGGCCATAGCTTTTGAGCATTTCGCTGTTGTCCAGCTCACAGGTCCAGCCGGCCGGGCAGTTGTAGAAGCGACCCTTGGACGGCTCTTCCTGGTCCTTGAACACAGCGGCGTACTGGCCCAGGTCAGCGATGTTCTTCAGGCCCGGCGCCTTGGGTTCGAGCTTGCGCTTGGCGTCGCCCTCGATCACATAACGCGGCACGTACCAGCCTTCGATAGCACCCACCACCGGAGCACCGACGCCGACGACCTTGCCAGCCTTCTCGGCCTTGTTCCAGACTTCACTGCGACCTACCCATTCTTCGGCGAACACCTGGATGTCGTTGCTGCTCAAGGCGTTTTCCATGGTGATCGAGTTGCCCGGGAGACTGTCGACCTTGCAGCCGTAGCCTTTTTCCAGCACCACTTGCATGACGTCGGTCAGCAACATGCCGCTTTCCCAGTTCAGGCCGGCGAACTTCACCGGTTTACCCGACTCGCACCAACCCGCCGCTTGCGTGGCGCCGGCGCTGGCCAGCAGGCCCATGCAAAGCAATGTGGTCAGCAGGGTCTTGTTCGATTTCATTATGTGACGCTCCTACTCATTGAGTTTGGTCATTGAAATGGCTTACGGCAGTCAAGAGGCATCCAGCCCTTTCCACGTCCAATCAGGCCTGCGCCGCAGCGCGACCAGCCCCGCTTGTTATAGGGTCTACAACGCCGGTTGGCTCAACCGGCAGAATCAGTTGATCGGGTACCGTGCCGTGCCATTTTTTCGCACACGCGTAATACAGGGCTGCGGGAAGCACCAGACCGATGATCCAGGAAATATCCACACCACCCATGGCTTCCACCAGCGGACCGGTATAGAACTTGGTGGCGATGAACGGCAGTTGAACCAGTACACCGAAGACATAGACGCTGATGCCGAGGGCGTTCCAGCGACCATAGCGACCGTTCGGGTCGGCCAGTGCCGGCACGTCATAGCGCTCGCGAGTGATGCAGTAGTAGTCCACCAGGTTGATCGCGCTCCAAGGCGTAAAGAATGCCAGCAAGAACAGGATGAAGGACTTGAACGCACCGAGGAACGAGTGCTGACCGAGCAGCGCGATCAGGGTCGCAGCGCCGACGATGACCAGTACGAAGACCAGACGCTGCAAGCGCGTTACGTTCAGGTGACCACGGAAACCGCTGATGATGGTCGCAATGCACATGAAGCTGCCGTAGGAGTTCAGCGTGGAGATGGTGACCTTGCCGAACGCGATGCTGAAGTACAGCAGCGCAGCGGTGGCACCGGTACCACCCAGGCCAACAATGTAGGCCACTTCATGACCGGCAAACTGCCCATTGGCCGAGGCGGCGGCAAACACGCCGAGGATCATCGCCACCTGTGCGCCGATGACTGAACCGGCGCCTGCGGCAAAAAAGGTTTTCACCGAGGAAGTCTTGCTCGGCAAGTAACGCGAATAGTCAGCCACGTAGGGGCCGAAAGCGATCTGCCAGGATGCCGCGAGCGACACCGCAAGCAGAAAGCTGCTCCAGCTGAAATGGCGGATCTGCAGGAGTGCGCCGACGTCTGTCTGGCTGATCAGGCGAGCGAACAGGTAGACAAAGGCAATCACACCAATAACGCTGGCGACACGTCCAATGAAGTGAATCACCCGATAACCGAGCACCGTGACCAGCACGATGACACTGGCGAAAATGAGGATGCCGACACTGTCGCTGACGCCAAACAGCTGGCCCAGCGCCTGGCCGGAGAGCACGGTTCCCGTTGCGGTGAAACCCAGGTACATCAGGCACACCAACACGATCGGGATGGCCGCGCCATAAACACCAAACTGCACCCGGCTGGAGATCATCTGCGGCAGGCCGAGCTTGGGTCCTTGCGCGGCATGCAACGCCATGACGCCACCGCCGAGCAGTTGGCCAATCAGCAAACCGATCAACGACCAGAACACATCACCGCCCAGCACCACCGCCAATGCACCGGTGACAATTGCAGTGATTTGCAGATTGGCACCCATCCAGAGGGTGAACTGGCTCAACAATCGACCATGTCTCTCCGTTTCCGGGATGTAGTCGATCGAACGTTTCTCGATCAACGACTTGCTGCTTGCGCGTGTGCGGGTGACGGCCATGGTTCAACCTCTGTGGATTGTTCTGATTACTGGATAACGGCCCTGGTCCCTGTAGGAGCTGCCGAGTGCAACGAGACTGCGATCTTTCCCCTGACACTTGAATCTCAAGCGAAAGACCAAGATCAAGATCAAGATCAAAAGATCGCAGGCTTCGCCAGCTCCTACCCGGTGATCATCGGCAGGTTCAGCCCTTGCTCCTTGGCGCAATCGATAGCGATCTGGTAACCGGCATCGGCATGACGCATCACGCCAGTGCCTGGGTCGTTGTGCAGCACGCGGGCAATTCGCTCGGCCGCTTCGTCGGTGCCGTCGCAGACAATCACCATGCCCGAATGCTGCGAGAAGCCCATGCCGACGCCGCCGCCGTGGTGCAGCGAAACCCAGGTCGCGCCGCTGGCGGTGTTGAGCAAGGCGTTGAGCAACGGCCAGTCAGACACGGCATCGGAGCCATCCTGCATGGCTTCGGTTTCGCGGTTGGGGCTGGCCACGGAACCGGAGTCCAGGTGATCGCGGCCGATCACGATTGGGGCCGACAATTCGCCGCTGCGCACCATCTCGTTGAACGCCAGGCCCAACTTGGCACGCTGGCCCAGGCCGACCCAGCAGATACGCGCCGGCAGCCCCTGGAAGCTGATGCGCTCGCGGGCCATGTCCAGCCAGTTGTGCAGATGCGCGTCGTCGGGAATCAGTTCCTTGACCTTGGCGTCGGTCTTGTAAATGTCCTGCGGGTCACCCGACAGTGCGGCCCAACGGAACGGACCGATGCCACGGCAAAACAGCGGACGGATATACGCCGGCACGAACCCTGGGAAATCGAAGGCATTTTCGACGCCCTCTTCCTGGGCCATCTGACGGATGTTGTTGCCGTAGTCGAAGGTCGGCACGCCCATTTTCTGGAAAGCCAGCATGGCTTTGACGTGGACGGCCATCGATTGCTTGGCGGCCTTCACCACAGCAGCGGGCTCAGACTTGGCGCGGGCACGGTATTCGTCCCAGGTCCAGCCGGCCGGCAGGTAGCCGTTGAGGGGATCGTGGGCACTGGTCTGGTCGGTGACCATGTCCGGGCGCACACCACGACGGACCATTTCCGGCAGGATTTCGGCGGCGTTGCCACAGAGCGCGATGGAGATCGCCTTGCCTTCTGCGGTGTATTTCTCGATGCGGGCCAGGGCGTCGTCCAGGTCAGTGGCCTGTTCGTCGACATAACGCGTCTTGAGGCGGAAATCGATGCTCACCTGCTGGCATTCGATGTTCAGCGAGCAGGCGCCCGCCAGCGTCGCGGCCAACGGCTGCGCACCGCCCATGCCGCCCAGACCGGCGGTCAGGACCCAGCGCCCCTTGAGGTTTGCGTCGTAATGCTGACGACCGGCCTCGACGAAGGTTTCATAGGTGCCCTGGACGATGCCCTGGCTGCCGATGTAGATCCAGCTGCCGGCGGTCATCTGGCCGTACATGGCCAGACCCTTGGCGTCCAGTTCATTGAAGTGTTCCCAACTGGCCCAGTGCGGCACCAGGTTGGAGTTGGCGATCAACACGCGAGGAGCGTTGCTGTGAGTCTTGAACACGCCCACCGGCTTGCCGGATTGCACCAGCAGGGTTTCGTCGTCATTGAGGTTGGTCAGGCTTTCGACGATCTTGTCGTAGCACTCCCAATTGCGCGCCGCACGGCCGATGCCACCGTAAACCACCAGCTCCTTGGGGTTCTCGGCCACTTCCGGGTCGAGGTTGTTCATCAACATCCGCAGCGGCGCTTCGGTCAGCCAGCTCTTGGCGGTCAGGGTGTTACCGCGTGGGGCACGGATTTCAACGTCACGGTATTTTTCAGGTTTGCGGGTAGCGTCGGTCACAGCAAAAACTCCTCAGCGATCAATCCAGACCAGCCCAGGCAATGGGCGCGATTTCTATCAACGTTGCGCTGAGCGGCGGCGACTCATACGCATACGTCTTTACTTGTATGTACAAGCATATGCAATCAAGCGGCCAACTTGTTGAAGGCGCCCTTGAGGAAAACTGTGAGTGTGGCCGTAGGGCCCGTATCAGAAGGGTTCCAGCGGAAAATGAAATTTCTGAAGAGGTTTTTCTGGAGCTGGAAGGAAGGGCAATAAAGCATGGCGTTGCGCCAGGCTGGGGCATTCGGTAACAAGTTGGTGCGCGTAGAAGGAACAACGAACACGCTTTTTGTGGCGAGGGAGCTTGCTCCCGCTGGGCTGCGCAGCAGTCCCAAAAAACAGGGCCGCTGCGCGCCCCAGCGGGAGCAAGCTCCCTCGCCACAAAAGCTCTCACGCCGCGAATTAGTGAGCGGACAGCTCGATCACGCAGCACTGGCCAACGGTTGAGATCTCCAGCAATCCGGTGTTACCGCTCAGTTGCAGGCAGTCATAAAGCCCCAGTGCCTCGACAGCCGTATCAATCTTGACCCTCAGCGTCGGAGCCGCACTGAACACCAACACCGTCCCCGCCTCGCTGAAAAACCGCTGCTGGCCGCCCATCCACTGCAACCGTGCGCGGTAACGCTTTGGCGCGTAGATCAGGTTGAAGTCGCGAATCGCTCCGCCCAGCAAGGTGCACGTCACATGACTTTCGCCACTGAATGCAAAGGGATCCAGAGGGTGCAAAGACCGCGTGGCCTGACCATCGACCGTCAGCGTCATGCCGTCGCCCTGCAACACGCTGATGATTCGCTCGTACCCGGCAAAGGTCGAAAAGCCGCCCGACTCACCGATATCGGCGATCGACAGGCGCCAACCGAAACCGTCCAGGCCGGAGCCTGAATCCCGGGTAATTTCTTCGGTGCTGCCGCCGCCGTTTTTCCACGGCATGCGTGGATAATCCGCAGCGCGCAGAACGTTCATCTGCTTGATCATTTATGAAAGCGTCCTTCCAGACGATGACGGGAACCGGGGTGAATCAGGCGCGCGGCGGTCACCGGCTGGCGCCCCGACCAAGTGCGGCGGCGGATCAACAGGCACGGTTCGCCCCGCTCGATCTGCAGCAACTTGCACTCGCTCGGCTCAGCAAGAATCGCCTCAACCACATGCTCGCCTTCGGTCAGCGGCGCGACCTGGTTCAGGTAGGCGTAGGGCGTTTGCAGGGTGAAGTCCTGCTTGAGGTAGTCCGGCGCCACCAGGGCATTGACGAAACGGTCCTCGATTTGCACGGGGATGTCGTTCTCGAAATGCACGATCAACGAGTGGAACACCTTCTGGCCTTCGCGCATGTCCAACGCCAGGGCGCGCTCGGAACCGGCGGCCTCTTCCTCCAGCGTGATGACCTTGCACGTATGGCGATGGCCTCGGGACGCAATCTCGTCGGCAATGTTATGCACTTCGAACAACGCCGACTGGCTCTTGGGCTCGGCCACGAACGTGCCGACGCCTTGCATGCGCACCAACAGGCCGTCGGCGGTCATCTCACGCAGGGCGCGGTTGATGGTCATGCGGCTGAAACCCAGTTGGTTGACCAGTTCGCTTTCCGACGGCACGCGGTAATGCGGTGGCCAGTTTCCACTGTCGATCTGCTGGGTGATCATCTGTTTGACGCGGGCGTACAAGGGCGCCGGACTGTCGCCCATGTTTGCGGCCAGCGGCGGTTTGGCAGGCGGAGTCGGCACGGCGGTTCCTTGTTCTGCAAAAGAAGGGTGCTAGCTTGCCGGAGTTTACCGGGCAGGCAAACGTCTGTATATGTATATACAAATTACGCACAATGAGGTTGAACCATGTCCGCCTTCTTTGCCGAACGCGCACTGCTGCCTGATGGATGGGCCCATAATGTACGTCTTGAAGTCGACGCCAGCGGCGTCTTGACTCATATCCAGGCCGACTCCCAGGCAGACGGCGCCGAACGGCTGGGCGGGCCACTGTTGCCGGGGATGCCGAACCTGCACTCCCACGCTTTCCAGCGGGCCATGGCCGGGTTGGCGGAAGTGGCGGGCAATCCCAATGACAGTTTCTGGACCTGGCGTGACCTGATGTACCGCCTCGTCGGAAAAATCAGCCCCGATCAGCTCGGCATCATCGCCCGACAGCTGTACATCGAAATGCTCAAGGCCGGTTACACCTCAGTCGCCGAATTCCATTATGTGCACCACAACATCGACGGCATGCCTTACGCTGACCCGGCGGAACTGGCCCTGCGCATCAGCCAGGCTGCCAGCGCCGCCGGTATCGGCCTGACCCTGCTGCCGGTGCTCTACAGCCATTCCGGTTTCGGCGGCCAGGCCCCCAATGACGGACAACGTCGATTCATCAACAGCACCGAAAACTACTTGAAACTTCAGTCACGCCTGCAGCCGATTCTGGCCGGACAACCGGCCCAGGCGCTGGGTTTGTGTTTCCACTCCCTGCGCGCCGTGACGCCCGGGCAAATCCAGGAAGTGCTCGCCGCCAGCGACCGCCATTGCCCGGTGCACATACACATTGCCGAGCAGCAAAAGGAAGTCGACGACTGCCTGAGCTGGAGTGGCGCCCGTCCGCTGCAATGGCTGTACGAAAACACCGAGGTGGATCAGCGCTGGTGCCTGGTCCACGCCACCCACGCCAATGCTCACGAAGTCAGCCTCATGGCTAGAAGCCGGGCGATCGCCGGTCTGTGCCTGACCACCGAAGCCAACCTGGGCGACGGGATTTTCCCTGCCGTGGATTTCCTCGCCCAGGGCGGGCGCCTGGGAATCGGTTCCGACAGCCATGTGTCGTTGAGCGTGGTGGAAGAGCTGCGTTGGCTGGAATACGGCCAGCGCCTGCGAGACCAGCGGCGCAACCGCTTGTATCGGGCGGATCAACCGATGGTCGGGCGCACCTTGTTCGATGCTGCGCTGGAAGGTGGAGCCCAGGCTTTGGGACAACCGGTCGGCGCCCTCGAAGTCGGCAAGCGCGCCGACTGGCTGGTGCTCGATGGCAACGACCCTTACCTGGCCACCGCCAACGGCGACGGGATTCTCAATCGCTGGCTGTTTGCCGGCGGGGATCGTCAGGTGCGAGATGTGATGGTTGGCGGGCAATGGGTGGTGCGGGATGGCAGCCATGCCGAAGAAGAACAAAGCGCCCGAGCGTTCACTCAAGTCTTGCGCGAACTGTTGGGTTGACCACAAAAACCTGTGGGAGCGAGCCTGCTCGCGATGGCGGTCTACCAGTCAACATCTGCGTTGAATGTGACGACCTCATCGCGAGCAGGCTCGCTCCCACATTTGATCCCGGTGACTATCAATCCGAAGTCTTGGCCATCTGCCGATCCGACGCACGCCAGATCAACCGAGTCGTGTCGTAACCCTGCTGGCGCGCCTTGCTCAGCAGTTCTTCGCGCACAACGCCATTGACCGTCGGGGTTCGGGACAGCAACCACATGTAACGACGGCTCGGGTCACCGACGATGGCGGTCTTGTAATCATCGCTGACATACAGGACCCAGTATTGCCCCTTCGCCACACCCGGCACGATCCGCGAAAACCAGTTATCGAATTCGACCCAGAGCTTGTCGGTCTTGCCCGGCACTTGAGGCGTTGCAGTGCCCCTGGCTTCTTCCCACTGCCAGTCCGAGGTCAGGCAGCGGTTGAACACATCCACATTGCCGTCAGGCTCGAGGGTGTAGTGGGCTTCGGATTGCGCGCAGTTGCGCTGGAAGTACATCGGTAGACGGGCCAACTCGTACCAGGTCCCTTGGTAACGCTTGAGGTCGACGCTGTTGACAGTCTTTGGCGCCAACGGGTCTTCGCCAGAAGTGGCACAGCCAGCCAATACCAGGCCGGCAAAAAGCACTAACAATAACCGCATCATTATTTTTCTCCCGCGGGCCGCTGGCCCCGGTTTACTTCAGGCCTTGGCCGGAAAACATCAACACTTTGTCACCGGCGTACTGCACGCTGATAAAGCTTTTCTGATCACCCCAGGTGCAACTGGACATGCCGAGCGCGCCCGAACAATCGGTCGGTTTCCCCAGTAACGTTTCGACTTCGGCCTTGGGCATGCCGGCAGACAGTTTCGAATAGTTTTCCTGGTTGACCTTGCTGCATGCCGTCAACAAGACGCACAAGGACAACAGGGCGATAGATCGCAGCGACATGGTGTAACTCCTGGAACGGAAGGGGGTGGCAGGGTGCCAACCAGAACCTTAGAAGAGAAAACCCCTATCTGGTTCCCTGACAGACCCAGTATTTGTTGGGCTTTGGGCAGGTGTTTCATGGATGAATCAATCAGTTTGTGACGCCGTCGTGTATTTCGTCGGGATTAGCCTGCGCACGCCTGATTCAAAGCGCTTTGGAGCCGATAAAAAGAGCAGCGCGATGCCAGGTGTTATGGCAAATTGGCGCCCCTTCCTGACCAGCTCCTCTGCGGTAGCGTTCTTAATGACCAAAAACATGAAATTCAGCCACAAAATCCTGCTGGCTGCTGCGCTTGTGGTAGCCACTGCATTCGCCTGCTTCATCCTGTTCAACGATTACCGTCAGCGCCAGGGCCTGCATGCCAGCACCGAGACCTCCATGCAGGCGCTCGGCAGCCTGACCAGCCGTAACATTCAAACCTGGGTCGAAGGCCGCACCCAATTGCTGCAATCGCTGGCCCAGCAGATTGCGGTGGATGGCAGCAATGCCGACAGCCTCAAACGCGCCGTGGGTCTACCGGCCTACACCGGCAACTTCCAGCTCAGCTATTTCGGCGGCACTGACGGCGTGATGTTCTCGGTGCCGGCCGGCAATCGTGCGGCCGACTACGATCCCCGCGCCCGTGGCTGGTACAAGGCCGCCAACAGCGCGCAACAAACCATCGTCACCGAACCCTACATCGCCGCCTCGTCGGGCAAACTGGTGATTACCGTTGCCACCCCAGTACAGCATCAGAACCAGATGATCGGCGTAGCCGGTGCGGACATCGACCTGTCGAGCGTCAGCGCCATCATCAACTCGTTGAACTTCGGCGGCCACGGCCATGCGTTCATCGTCAGCGCCGACGGCAAGATCCTCATCCACCCTGACAGCAAGCGCGTGCTCAAAACCCTGGCTGAGGCCTACCCTAACGGCGCACTGCAAGTCAGCCCAGGCATGAAGGAAGTCGAACTCGACGGCAAGGCCCAATACATCTCCTTCACGCGGGTCAACGGCGTGCCGGGGGCCGACTGGTACGTGGCGCTGGTGCTCGACAAGGACACTGCCCTGGCGATGCTCAGCGAGTTCCGTACGTCAGCGCTGATCGCCATGGTCATTGCCGTAGTGTTCATCATCGCCCTGCTGGGCATGCTGATCCGCGTGCTGATGCAACCGCTGCTGACCATGGGCCGCGCTATGCATGACATCGCCGAAGGCGAAGGCGACCTGACCCGCCGCCTGACCATCCATGGCCAGGACGAATTCGGCGCCTTGGGCACCTCGTTCAACCGTTTCGTGGAGCGCATCCACACGTCGATCCGCGAAGTGGCCTCGGCCACCGGTCTGGTCAACGAAGTCGCGCTGCGCGTGGTCAGCGCGTCCAACTCGTCGATGGTCAACTCCGACCAGCAGGCTTCGCGCACCAGCAGCGTGGCCGCGGCGATCAACCAGCTCGGTGCCGCCGCCCAGGAAATCGCCCAGAACGCCGCCCTAGCCTCGCAACATTCCAGCGATGCCCGCAGCCTGGCCGAAGACGGTCAAGAAGTGGTGGATAAGACCATCACCGCCATGCAGCAGTTGTCCGCCAAGATCAGCGATTCGTGCGGCAACATCGAAACCCTGAACAGCAACACGGTGAACATCGGCCAGATCCTTGAGGTGATCACCAGCATTTCCCAACAGACCAATCTGCTCGCTCTGAACGCCGCCATCGAAGCCGCCCGGGCCGGTGAAGCCGGGCGCGGCTTCGCGGTGGTGGCCGATGAAGTGCGCAACCTGGCTCATCGCACCCAGGATTCGGCGCAGCAGGTGCAGAAGATGATCGAAGAACTGCAAGTCGGCGCCCGGGAAGCGGTCCTGACCATGACCGACAGCCAGCGCCAGAGCGAAAGTAGCGTCGGCATCGCCAACCAGGCCGGCGAACGCCTGGGCAGCGTGACTCAGCGCATCGGTGAAATCGACGGCATGAACCAGTCCGTGGCCACCGCCACCGAAGAACAGACCGCCGTGGTGGAATCAATCAACGTCGACATCACCGAAATCAACACGCTGAACCAGGAAGGCGTGGAAAACCTGCAAGCCACATTGCGGGCCTGTGCCGACCTTGAACAGCAGGCGGCGCGGTTGAAACAGTTGGTGGGCAGTTTCCGGATATAGCACCAGGGCGAGCCCTATCGCAGGCTCGCTCCCACACCGATCTCTGTCGGATACAAAATCCGGGGGCACTGGAGATCAACTGTGGGAGCGAGCCTGCTCGCGATAGCGGTAGGCGCCGCAGCGCAAAATTAGAACCGCGACCCAGGCCTGTTCAAAAACTCGATTTCATCAGCCGTGGACTCACGCCCCAACACCGCATTGCGATGGGGAAAGCGCCCAAACCGCGCAATGATCTTCTGATGCCGCTCGGCGTAATCCAGGTTGTCTTCGAACACCGCCCGATCCGCCTCGGGCTGCTCGCGGGTCAGCTCGATGAAACGGGAAACCGCTTCATTCTGCACCGCCAGGTTTTCACAATGTTCGAGCACCAGGTAGATGAACACCCGCTGGATCGGTTCGAGTTGCCGGTCAAAACCCGCCGCCATGCCTTGGGCTACCAGCGCTTGGGCACGCAGGTCACCGGAAAAAGCCTTGGGAGTGTCGCGAAAGATCATTCGCGGGAGCTGATCAAGCAACAGCACCAGGGCCAGCCAGCCTTCGGGGCGTTGCGCCCAATCGGTCAATTCGCCGGCCAGTGCCTGCTCGACCTGATCGCCAAAGCGCTCGTGCGCCTGGCGATCATGGCGCTTGCCAAACCATAGCTTGCCTTTGTCAGCGGCTATTTCGTCCGGCGATTTGGCTGAGCCAAACCACCAATCGAGCAACGACTGCCAGGGCTGGGCCATGATTTATTCCTTGTGGTAGGCGGTCGCGCGGGCGACTTCTTCCTTCGAACCCAGGAACACCGCCACACGCTGGTGCAGGCCTTCAGGCTGGATGTCGAGAATACGCTGGTGACCGTCAGTGGAAGCACCACCGGCCTGCTCCACCAGGAACGACATCGGGTTGGCTTCGTACATCAGGCGCAGTTTGCCCGGCTTGGACGGCTCGCGGCTGTCGCGCGGGTACATGAACAGACCGCCGCGGGTCAGGATGCGGTGCACGTCCGCGACCATCGCGGCGACCCAGCGCATGTTGTAATTCTTCTTCAGCGGACCTTCTTCACCGGCCAGCAATTCGCCAACGTAGCGTTGTACCGGGGCTTCCCAGTGTCGCTGGTTGGACATGTTGATGGCGAATTCCTGGGTGGTTTCCGGAATGGTGATGTCTTCGTGGGTCAGTACGAAGCTGCCCATCTCACGGTCCAGAGTGAAACCTTTGACGCCGTCGCCCAGGGTCAGCACCAGCATGGTCTGCGGGCCATAGATGGCATAGCCAGCGGCTACCTGTTCGGTGCCTGGCTGCAGGAACGCCTTTTCATTCAAGGCTTCGTTCTGGCTCAGGTACTCGTTCGGGCAACGCAGTACCGAGAAGATGGTGCCCACCGGCGCGTTGATATCGATGTTCGACGAACCGTCCAGTGGGTCGAACACCAACAGGTAGGCACCCTTGGGGTATTTGCCCGGGATCTGGTAAGCGTTGTCCATTTCCTCGGACGCCATGCCGGCCAGGTGACCGCCCCATTCGTTGGCTTCGAGCAGGATTTCGTTAGAGAGCACGTCGAGCTTCTTCTGCACTTCGCCCTGCACGTTTTCGGTGCCCATACTGCCCAGGACACCACCCAGGGCGCCTTTGGATACGGCGTGGCTGATTTCCTTGCACGCACGCGCCACCACTTCGATCAAAAAGCGCAGATCGGCAGGGGTGTTGTTGCTGCGGGTCTGCTCAATCAAATAGCGACTCAAGGTAACGCGGGACATGGACGGCTCCGAAGAATAGGGGGCGGAAAAACCTGCGCAGTTTAGCGCGAGTCGGGACTTAATTCCTCCTATGAGACGGGTTATAGGGGATTGAGTTCATATCCGGCCCTGGCAACCCCTGTAGGAGCTGCCGAGCGAAGCGAGGCTGCGATCTTTTGATCTTGATCTTTCATTCCCGATTCAAGTGTCTGGGACAAGATCGCAGCCTCGTTGCACTCGACAGCTCCTACGGGGATTTGACCGGCGGCTTGCGCAGCAAGCTGAAGGCCATCGCCGCGAGGACCAGTACGCTGATCAGCAACACCGCCCACAAGCCGATTTTCTTCCAGTTGGTTTCGACAGTGGGTGTTGCGGCAGCCGGCGCCGAGGTCGCAACACCATTCGCCTTCGCCGTACCCAGCGTCGCCAGGCGTGACGGCTTGTAGTCGGGTACCAGCGTGGCCATTGGCAGGCTGGCCGCTTTCACCGTCGCATTGCCCAGTGCCAGGCTGTAGGGGCCCTCGCCCCGCGCCAGGAACACCACCTGGGTCGGGCGCACGGCAAAACGCAAGGCCGGCGCTTCGGCACCGAGGCCGCCGCCCCGTTCGTCCACCGTCAGCCTCAATTGCTGCACGGTCTGCCCCGACAGTTGCAATTGGTTTTGCAGTACATCCTGGCCGTTCTGGGTCAGGCGATAGAGCAAACCGCTGTTCAGTGTTTGCCACGGCTGGCTGCTTTCACGCCGTCCGGCCAGGGTCACCGGCGCCAGGCTGTTGGCCTGGCTCAGTTCGACCTGCACCTGCTCGATATTCAGCCCCATGGGCAACTGCCAGGTGTATTGCCCAGCCTTCGTGGTGCTGCCGGCCAATGGCTGCGACCAGGCCAACGGCAACGGCAGGCTTTCGCGACTGCCGCTCTGCAACTGGACCGAGGTCAACACCGGCGCCGATGACGGCGATTCCCATAACAACCGCAGATAACGCGCCGGTTGTCCCGGCAAGCTGACCTCATGCTGCTCCACCCGCTCATCAGCAAAGGTCAGCCGCGCCACTTGGCCTTCGCCCCACGCCTGCCAGTGTTGCAAGTCGTCACTGGCTTCGATGGTGAAGCGCTGGAAGCCGTCGCGCTCGCTGGTCCAGTCAAGGATCAACTGCTGCAAGGGCGCCTTGATCGCACTGGCATCCAGCAGCCAACCGCGCAACTCCTCCTCCCCCGCTTCGAGCCGGCTGGACGGCTGCACCTGCACCAGCGTGCCGTTGGCGCTCGATTGCACCCGTACGCTGGGCGCGCGCTCGTTGTCATCAGCGGCGTTGTACAACGGGAACCACTTCACGTCGGTGGTGCGGTTTTCCCGGCTCCGGGCAGTCTCGCGAACAAGGGCATAGGCCTGGGCCTGCCCGGCGGCGTTGAACACCCGCAGGTCGCTCAGGTCGGTCTGCCGCGCTTGCAACTGAATCTCCAGAGGCAACGCCAGGCGATACCACGGCCCCTCGCCGCTCAAAGCCAATGGCACCTGATGGGCGAAATCCGCTGGTTGTTCCTGGGCCGTCACCGACAAGGCCAGCCACAACCCCGCCACGCCCAGCCCGATCCGACTCAACTTGCGACTCAAGACGACACTCCCTCACTGACAGGTATTGGCGGCTCGGTCCGCGAGCCCCCTTCCGGGCGTTTTGGCGGCAGCGGCGCGAAGTAGCCCACTACCAACAGCAATACACCCACGCCGATAAACGACACGATCCGCGCCAGACCGCCACGGTTACTCAATTCGACAAAGAACAGTTTGGCCACCACCACGGCGATCAACGCTGCACCGATCAGCCACACCTCACGACGATGGCGCAGATGTCCGCCGATCATCAGGCCCAAGGCAATCAGGGTCCAGACGATGGACAGCCCGGCCTGCACAAACATGGATTCGAGCAACGCCTCCGGCTCAAACGGCACTCCGATCCAATGGTGGGCACTGCGCATCACCACGGCGGTGAAGAACGCGAACAGCGACACGCCGGCGATCAACTGGGCGAGGTGTCCGGCATGACCCCATCGGATTGCCTGTTGCGCTACCGTGCTGCGAGCCCATGCGTAGACGCCAAACAAGGCGAACAGCAAGCCCAGCTCCAGCGGGTTGAGCAGTGGCACATAGGGCAACGGTTCGGCGCTGCCGTCGCTGAAAGTGTTGGCCAGCCAGAACCAGCCCAGCATCAACAGCGCCAGGGGCGCCGCCGCGTACACGCGATATTCGCGAGGGTAAGCCGAGACCGGCCATGGCCAGGTGCGTGGCGCGGCCATCAGCACCAGGTACAGGCTCGGCAGAATCGCCCAACCCAGCCAGCGCCAGGCGTTGTACTGCTCGGACAACAGCAGCAGGGCATAGCGCAGCTCCAGCGCCAGTATGCCGATGAGCAGCCAGCAACCGAGCACATGGGCGGTGCTGCACGCCCGGGCCGGCAGCATCGGCGCCAGGCGTTTCAGGGAAAGGAAATGCACGGCGAACACAGCCAACCAGGCCAGCCAGCCAAAATCCGCCGCCGGGTGATAACGGCTGTGCCCGGTCGCGACCAGCACGCAGCCCGCCGCCAGAATCAGCAAGGTACATAGCAACCCCATCACCGGCCATTTCAAACGCAGCGCCAGCAATGTCCACAGCGCCACACTGATTGCCGCGACGATCAGCAACAAATGACCTTGCAGGTTCTGCGGAGCAAAGCGCAGCACTTCGCTGACCCACGCCAGCGCCCACCAGCCTGCGCCCCAGACCAGCAGCAACTCGGACAAACGCTGCAAGCTCAAGGCCTGGAATACCGCCGAAGGATGGCCCCGCTGCAATCGCCATGCGCCCACCAGCGCCGCCAACCCCAGCACCAGCGGCGTCCAGAACCCGCTGTGAGCCAGGGGCCGCAGATCCTCGGCACTCAGCGGCCCGAGCAGCGCCGCCCCGGCGGCAAGGAACGCCGCGCCACCGATCAACTGCAACAGCAGGCCAAACACAAAACTCACGCGCTGCTTCAGGTACAGGCTCAGCCAGATGATCAACAGGCCACTGGCCGCCCATACACCGCTCGCCGTTTGCCAGGGCAGGACGAAGAGCACGGCGAGGTTGATCAGCACCAACCCCGCCAGCAGCACCACCGACAACCCGCGCAGCAATCGGACATCGTTGCGCACCATGTCATCGCGCGCCGCCAGCAGCATGCCGCCAATCAGCGCCAAGCCAATCAGGGAGGCGCTGAGCAAACCGCTCCAGCCAGCGCTGAACACGGCGGTCGAATCCCCTTCGGCCCCCTGCAAACGCAACAGGAACAGCGCGCCGCCCAGCAGTTGCACCGCGAACGCGGTAAACAGGAAGCTGCGTGATTGCAGGCGCAGGCCCGCGAACAGCGTGGCCAGACCGGCCAAAGCCCAGGCGATGGCGGTGCCGTGAGTGAAGAAGAACAGCGGCGCCAGCAGATAGAGAAAACTCAACCCCAGCACAGCCAGCACCGGCAGGCCGTGGCGCTCCCAACGGGTGGTGTGCTCAGGCGCGGTCTTGCGCAATTGGTAGAAACTGAACAGCAAGGCGCCACCCAGCATCAACGCGCCCAGCGGTGCGCCATCGATCAGGCTGCTGTCGCCCTGACGCAACTCGCTGACAAAGGCCAGTGCCGAGCCCAGTTGCAGCAGCAAGGCAAAAGCCCGTGCCAATGGCCGCTGCTGACGAAGGCCCAGCCAGAAAATCCCCGCCCCTTCCACGGCCCATGCCGCCGCAGTCCACCGGGCGTCGAGGCCCAGGGGAATCGCCAGGCTGGCAAAAATCACCCCCAGAGCGAGGCAGGTTTCGGCCAACAGGACGGCGCGACCCCCCATCAATACCCGCGCCAGCCCCATGTAGATCATGCCCAGGGCCAAGGCGCTGAACGCAGCGGCGAACTCTAGATGCTGCACCAGCGCGAACTGCAAACCGAACCCCACCAGCGGCGGGCCGAACAGCAGGGTGCCGTCCACGTAGTCGCCCTTGCGCACCGACCAGCGCAACAGCGCATCGCGGCTTTCGTGCTCGGGGCCATCGCCCATTTCCAGCAGCTTGCGTCGGGTGAACAACAAGCCGATCGCCAGGTACATCAGGAAGAAAACAATCAGGAACGGCTCGGTGCTCCAGAGCAGTTCTGGCCCATAAGAGCGCAAGCCCCAGGCGAAACCGATGCCAAAGGTGCCGACAAAACCAATCAGGTTGAGCAGACGCCAGGCCTTGAACCAGGCAATCGCCAGGATGCCGGCATTGAGCAGGATGAAGTAGCTGAACAGCGCGATGTGGTTGCCGCTGCCGGTGGACGTCAGGATCGGCGCGGCAAACCCGCCCAACGCCGCCACCGCAGCAAGGCCGAGGGCATTCTGGGTCACCGCCAAAATCGCCGAGAACACCGTGACCGCCACCAGCAAGCCCAAGGCTGCTTTGGAGTCGAGCAGCGGATGCAGGCGCATGGCGGCGAACACGGTCAGGTACAGCACCGCGATCCCGGTGCCCTGCAACATCAGCGCGTAGTTGCTGTTGCGTTGGCGCAGCCACCAGCCCAGGCCCAGCAGGCCTACCGCACTGGACGCGACGCTGGCGTAACGCAACTCGATGGGCACGACCATGCCTTCAGTGGCATAGCGCAGCAGAAACGCCAGGCCGAGGAACAACAGCACCACGCCGACCCGCAGCACGGTATTACCGCCAAACAGCCAGTTACGCCCGCCCGCCACGGCACGCTCGAGCAGATTCGGACCAAGAGGGGCAACTGGTTCCGATTGAACGGGTTTGGGGGCGACCGGCGCAGGCCTCCATACGTCGTCGGGCAACGGCTGGCCGGCTTGTGCGGTCATCGCCGGAAGGACTTCAAGGTCCGGCGGCAGTTCCCAGACCAGCTCCGGCTCAGGTTGGATTTCGGATTCTGGTGCCTGGGCCACGACGATCTCGGGCGATGGCGCAGGTTCGCTCGAGGCTGCGACAGTGCTGAGCTCAAGCGCGATCAGCCGCTGCTCCAGTGCGCTCAAGGCGCGCTGGGCCGTTTGCAACTGGTTCTGCTGTTCGGCGGCGTGAGCACCGAGGCGACGCAGACCAATCCCCTGAGCGATGCCAAGGCCTAGCAACGCGCCTATCAGCGCATCGGCGAACGACTCATCCACCACCCAGCCGAGTGCCAGGCCTAACAGCGTCAAGATCCATTGCATGGTCGATATCCCTAAGCGGCCCTTTGCTGACGTAACCGGGGTGATGCGGTGTCTGCTTCAGTCTAGAGGAATCACACAAACCTTGTGGGAGCGAGCCTGCTCGCGATAGCGGTCCGTCAGCTACAGACATTTGGCTGACACACCGTTATCGCGAGCAGGCTCGCTCCCACAATGGATTGCTGGCGCTTGCAGTACTGAACCCGGCCACACAGCCCGGCGAAACTGGCGCTTAGTATATCGGCCAAGCCCAACCACCGTTGGGCTTCGCTCACATTTCCTGCAACTGCTACTCCAAGGCTTTCCAGATGTCGGTGGCGTATTCACGGATGGTCCGGTCGGAGGAAAACCAGCCCATGCGCGCGGTGTTGAGCACCGCCGAACGCCACCATTGCTGGGCGTCGTGCCAGCGCTCCTCGACCCTGGCCTGGGCATCCCAGTAAGCGTCGAAGTCGGCGCAGACCAGAAAGCGATCGTAATCCACCAGTGAGTCGACAAGCCCGGTGTAACGCATCGGATCGTCAGGCGAAAACACCCCGCCGCGAATGGCCTGCAACACATCGTTGAGGCGATGAGACGCGGCAATGTCCGGCGCGGCGCTGAACTCGCCGTTCTGCTTGCGAGCCTCCACCTGCTCGGCCGTCAGGCCGAAGATGAACATGTGCTCACCGCCCACGCGCTCATGCATCTCCACGTTGGCGCCGTCCATGGTGCCGATGGTCAGCGCGCCGTTAAGACCGAACTTCATGTTACTGGTGCCTGACGCCTCAAAACCGGCCGTGGAAATCTGCTCGGAAAGGTCCGCCGCCGGGATGATGCTTTCGGCCAGGCTGACGTTGTAGTTGGGCAGGAACACCACTTTGAGCAGGCCGCGCACGGTCGGGTCGTTGTTCACCACCCGGGCAATATCGTTGGTCAGCTTGATGATCAACTTGGCCTGGTGATAGCTGGCGGCGGCCTTGCCCGCGAAAATTTTCACCCGCGGCACCCAGTCCACTTCCGGTTCGGCGCGGATTGCCTGGTACAGCGCCACGGTGTGCATCAGGTTGAGCAACTGGCGCTTGTATTCATGGATCCGCTTGACCTGCACGTCGAACATCGCCGCCGGGTTCACGGCAATACCCAACCGTTCGTGAATCAGGTGCGCCAAGGCCTTTTTGCTGTGCAGGCGCTGTTCGGCGAACTGTTTGCGGAACGCCGGTTGATCAGCGAACGGCTCCAGCTCGACCAGCCGCTCCTCGGGGTTGTCGAGCACGCTCGGCCCCAGGGCATCGACCATCATCGAGGTCAATTCAGCGTTGGCCTGGAACAACCAGCGGCGGAAAGTGATGCCGTTGGTCTTGTTGTTGATCCGTTCGGGGTAGAGCGTGTGCAGCTCGGAAAACACCGTGTTGCGCATCAATTGCGTGTGCAACGCCGATACGCCGTTGACACTGTGGGAACCGAGGAACGCGAGGTTGCCCATGCGCACCCGGCGACCATTGTCTTCCTCAATCAATGACACCGCGCGCAGCACGTCGAAATCGTGCACGCCCTTGGACCGCAGAGAATCGATGTGTTGGGCATTGATCAGGTAGATGATCTGCATGTGCCGCGGCAACATGCGTTCCATCAGCCCCACCGGCCAGGTTTCCAGGGCTTCGGGCAACAGCGTGTGGTTGGTGTAGGAGAGCGTGTCCTGGGTGATCTGCCAGGCGGCGTCCCAGGCCACGTCGTAGACGTCCACCAATTGACGCATCAATTCGGCCACGGCGATGGACGGGTGGGTGTCGTTGAGCTGGATCGCCGCGTGATCACCCAAGGTCAACACCGAGGTGTGCATGTTGCGATGACGGCGCAACAAATCCTGCAACGAGGCGGCCACAAAGAAATACTCCTGGCGCAGACGCAGTTCTTGGCCCGCCTCGGTGCTGTCGGCCGGGTATAGCACGCGGGAGATACTTTCGGCCCGGGCCACTTCCGCCACAGCGCCCAAATGGTCGCCGGCATTGAAGCGTTCCAGGTGCAGCTCTTCCATGGCGCGGGCGCGCCAGAGACGCAGGGTGTTGACGCTGGCACCGCGCCAACCCACCACGGGCGTGTCATAGGCGATGGCTCGCACGGTTTCGCCTGGGGACCAGATTTGCTTGGTATTGCCGGAGGCGTCGGTCACGGTCTCGACGCTGCCGCCGAAGCCGATCGGGTAGACCACTTCAGGCCGCTCGAACTCCCAGGGGTTGCCGAAATCCAGCCAGTGTTCGGTTTGCTCCTGCTGCCAGCCATCGACGATCGCCTGTCGAAACAGGCCGTGCTCGTAACGAATGCCGTAGCCATGGCCGGCAATGCCCAGGGTGGACATGCTTTCCATGAAACAGGCCGCCAATCGGCCGAGGCCGCCGTTGCCCAACGCCGCATCGGGTTCGAGCAGCCGAATGCGCTCCAGATCCACGCCCAGTTCGGTCAGGGCTTCGCGGGCGGTGTCCAGCAGGCCGAGGTTGCTCAGGCTGTCATAGAGCAAGCGACCGATGAGAAATTCCAGGGAAAGGTAATAGACGCGCTTCTGGCCCTTGCGGTAGATCTGTCGCGTGTGGTCCATCCAGTGCTCGACCATATGGTCGCGGGCGGCCAGGGCAATGGCTTCGAACCAGTCGTGATCAAACGCATGATCCGGGTCCTTGCCAACGGCGTAAGTGAGTTTGGTCAACACGGCATCGCGAAATGCAGCCACTTCGGCTTCGCGAACAAGTGGTTCTTGAGTCATTGGTGAGACCTCGAACGAGCATGAAATTGTCTGAGCCTAGACGGTCTGACAGGCGCTACAGGCGCAGGTTCGTTGGTTTTTCCGTGGTGCCGGAGAATCGCCGCCAGGGAATTGCCATATGAGCGAATGAATGCAGGGGCCGTGCCGGTCCAGGAAAAGTTTTGCCAGGCTCGAAAAAAAACCGGCAGATGGTCGTTCAAAATTTCACCAGTCCCGGTATGATCGCGCGCCCTGATGCATGCTGGTAAACCTTGATGATGAAGCCCAACCTGATCGCCGCCGCGGAGATCGACCGAATCGATACCTGGGCCAAGTACTCCGCGCCAATGTGCGGTTCCTGCGTGTCGAGCTGCTGCACACTGCCGGTGGAGGTCAAGATCAAGGACCTGATCCGGATCGGCATCGTCGATGAGTTCGAGCTGGGCGACCCGCCGAAAAACATCGCCAAGCGCCTGCAAAAGGAAGGGATCGTCGAGCGCTATAACCAGAAATCCGAAATCTTCACGCTTCAGCGCATGAGCAACAACGATTGCCTGTATCTGGATCGCAAGAGCCGGTTGTGCACCATTTACGAGAAACGCCCGGACACCTGCCGCAACCATCCGCGAGTCGGGCCGAGGCCAGGGTATTGCGCCTACCAGCCCAAGGCAGTGGTGCGCGAGCGTAATCCTCGGACGTTGGACAAGTTCTGATCAGCCGCTGACTCTTTAGTGCCTGAACCATTGTCATCGCGAGCAGGCTCGCTCCCACACTGGATTTATGCCGGACACAACATCTGTATCCGCTGAAAATCCACTGTGGGAGCGAGCCTGCTCGCGATAGGGCCCTAAGAAGCGACGCATAATTTCCAGGCATAAAAAAACGCCCCCGATCTCACAATCAGGGGCGTTTTTTTCAGCCATTAACTAAGTCGAAACTCAGTTACCGCTTTTCTTGGCAGCGCGGGTACGCTCGCTTTCGCCAAGGATCTTCTTACGCAGGCGAATCGACTTAGGCGTCACTTCGCACAGTTCGTCTTCCTGCACGAACTCCAGCGCTTGCTCCAGGGTGAACTTGACCGGCGGAACCAGGGCGATGGTTTCGTCCTTGCCCGAAGCACGCATGTTGTCGAGCTTCTTGCCTTTGGTTGGGTTCACGCCCAGGTCGTTGTCGCGGCTGTTGAGGCCGACGATTTGACCTTCGTAGATGTCCTGGCCGTGCTCGACGAACAGCTTGCCGCGCGCTTGCAGGGTTTCCAGCGAGTAGGTCAGTGCCTTGCCGGTAGCAACCGATACCAGAACACCGTTCTGACGGCCGGACATGTCGCCGGACTTCATCACGTCGTAACGATCGAAGATCGAAGTCAGGATGCCGCCACCGGAGGTCAGGGTCAGGAACTCGTTACGGAAACCGATCAGGCCACGGGCCGGGATGTTGTACTCAAGGCGCACACGGCCCTTGCCATCCGGAACCATGTTGGTCAGGTCGCCCTTGCGCAGGCCCATTTGTTCCATGATCGCGCCCTGGGATTCTTCCGGCAGGTCGATGGTCACGTTTTCGTACGGTTCGTGCTTGACGCCGTCAACCATACGGATGATCACTTCAGGACGACCCACGCCCATTTCGAAGCCTTCGCGACGCATGGTTTCGATCAGAACCGAGAGGTGCAACTCACCACGGCCGGAAACCTTGAACTTGTCGGCCGAGTCGCCTTCTTCAACGCGCAGTGCCACGTTGTAGAGCAGCTCCTTGTCCAGACGCTCCTTGATGTTACGGCTGGTCACGAACTTGCCTTCTTTACCGCAGAATGGCGAGTCGTTGACCTGGAAGGTCATGGAAACGGTTGGCTCGTCGACGGTCAACGGCTTCATCGCTTCGACGTTCAGTGGGTCGCACAGGGTGTCGGAGATGAACAGTTGCTCGAAGCCGCTGATGCAGACGATGTCGCCGGCAGCTGCCTCGTCAACGTCAATGCGGTGCAGGCCGTGGTGACCCATCAGCTTGAGGATACGACCGTTGCGCTTCTTGCCGTCGGCGTCGATAGCCACGACCGGCGTGTTCGGCTTGATGCGACCACGGGCGATACGGCCAACACCGATCACACCCAGGAAGCTGTTGTAGTCCAGGGCCGAGATTTGCATCTGGAACGGACCGTCACGGTCGACTTTCGGCGCAGGTACGTCGTCGACGATCGACTGGTACAGCGGGGTCATGTCTTCGGCCATGTTGGTGTGGTCCAGACCGGCAATACCGTTCAGGGCCGAGGCGTAGACGACTTTGAAGTCCAGCTGTTCTTCGGTGGCGCCCAGGTTGTCGAACAGGTCGAAAATCTGATCCAGAACCCAGTCCGGACGCGCGCCTGGACGGTCAACCTTGTTGATGACCACGATCGGACGCAGGCCGGCTTCGAAAGCCTTCTTGGTCACGAAACGGGTTTGCGGCATAGGGCCGTCCTGGGCATCGACCAGCAGCAGCACGGAGTCGACCATCGACATTACGCGCTCTACTTCACCACCGAAGTCGGCGTGGCCCGGGGTGTCCACGATGTTGATGTGGTAGCCATTCCAGTTGATGGCGGTGTTTTTCGCCAGGATGGTAATACCGCGCTCTTTTTCCTGGTCGTTGGAGTCCATCACGCGCTCGTCGTTGAGCTCGTTGCGCTCCAGGGTGCCGGATTGACGCAAGAGTTTGTCTACCAGGGTGGTCTTACCGTGGTCAACGTGAGCAATGATGGCGATGTTGCGTAGATTTTCGATCACTTGTGTATCTCGATCAGAGGATTCGGTGTGCTGACAGGTCGTGGCAGCGATTTACGTTGAGTCCGACAAAGCCGTTACAGCTTGCCGGCGGCGTCGGGGGGCCGGTGACGCAGGCCACAGGCAAACAGCCCCGGGCACTTAGCTCGGTCGATAAACGCGCACATTGGCATGCCCCTCACTGAGCAAATGGTGGGCATGCAGGCGACTCATCACGCCTTTGTCGCAATACAACAGGTACTGGCGAGTAGGGTCCAGTTCCTTGAAACGCGCGTTCACTGCATAGAACGGCATCGTTTGTACCTCGATACCGGCGACACTCAGCGGGTCGTCTTCGGCGTCATCCGGGTGACGGATGTCGATGATGATCTGACCGGCCAGCGCTTCGCCGACTTCTTCAATCTGTATGTCCTGGCCCAATTCATCGATTACCCGATCAATTGGCACCAGCCTGGCGTTTTCGAGCGCACGCTCGAGCACCGCCATGTCGAATTCTTTCTCTTCGTGCTCCACCCGCCCGCGCTTGGCCGCCGTCTTCGGATTGACCGAGATGACCCCGCAGTACTCCGGCATGTGCCGGGCAAACTCGGCGGTGCCGATTTCATTGGCCTGGTCGATGATGTCCTGCTTGTGGCTGGCGATCAGTGGGCGCAGCACCAGTTTTTCGGTGACACAGTCGATCACTGACAGGTTCGGCAGCGTCTGGCTCGACACCTGCGAGATCGCCTCGCCGGTGACCAGCGCATCGATGTGCAACCGATCGGCGATGCTGGACGCGGCACGCAACATCATACGCTTCAAAATGACGCCCATATGACTGTTATCGACTTTGCCGAGAATCTCGCCCAGGACTTCCTCGAACGGTACGCTCACAAATAACACGCGTTGGGAGCTGCCATACTTCTTCCAGATGAAGTGCGCCACTTCCATTACGCCCAGTTCATGGGCGCGCCCGCCGAGATTGAAGAAGCAGAAATGGCTCATCAGCCCGCGACGCATGATCTGGTAGGCCGCGACCGTGGAGTCGAAACCGCCGGACATCAGCACAAGGGTCTGCTCCAGCGAACCCAGCGGGTAACCGCCAATGCCGTCGTGCTGACTGTGGATCACGAACAACCGTTGGTCGCGAATTTCAATGCGCACTTCGATTTGCGGTTCTTTCAATGAGATTCCAGCGGCGCCGCACTGCTGGCGCAACTGGCTGCCGACGTATCTCTCCACATCCATCGAGCTGAACGGGTGTTTGCCTGCACGCTTGCAACGCACCGAGAAAATCTTGCCGGCCAGAGCATCACCGTAATGAAGCTTGCACTTGGCCAGGATGTCGTCGAAATCCCCCAGCGGGTATTCATCGACCTGCAGGAAATGCGCAATGCCCGGCATGCAACTCAGGCGCTCGGTCATTTCCTTGAGGATCTTGGGTTCGCTGACGCGGGTTTCCAGCTCGAGGTTGTCCCACACGCCGTTCACCACCACAGCCGGGTCCAGATCGCGGAGCACGGCACGGATGTTCTTGGCCAGCTGGCGGATGAAACGCATCCGTACCGGGCGGCTCTTGATGGTGATCTCGGGGAAGACTTTTACGATTAGTTTCATGAAAACAGCGCGCGAACGGCCAGCCGAAAAAGGGGGGCGCGGATTATAGCGGAAATTGCTCAAGGTTTAACCAGTTAATGTGCACTCGGTTTTCGACGCACCAAAACAGGTCACCACTCACAAGTCGCGCCACATTGCAGTGCGCAATTGTTCGACAATCCGGGCTTCAAGGCTTTAAAAGCGTGGATTTGGTGCAAAAAACCCATGCTGGGGCACTGGCATGCAAATTGCTCCCTTGTGAGGCAGGTTGCCTTGGCAGAGTATTCGCGCCGGCATCACCCATATCTAAGGGCACACCATTACCCGCCCGAAGCCACCCGGAGGACATATGTCGAAGTCGGTTCAACTCATCAAAGATCATGACGTCAAGTGGATTGATCTGCGCTTCACTGACACCAAAGGCACTCAACATCACGTGACCATGCCGGCCCGTGATGCGCTGGACGACGAATTCTTTGAAATCGGGAAGATGTTCGACGGCTCCTCCATCTCTGGCTGGAAAGGCATCGAAGCCTCCGACATGATCCTGATGCCGGACGACGAAACTGCTGTCCTGGACCCGTTCACCGAAGAGCCGACCCTGATCCTGGTTTGCGACATCATCGAACCTTCGACCATGCAAGGCTATGACCGCGACCCACGCGCCATCGCCCACCGCGCCGAGGAATACCTGAAGTCCACCGGTATCGGCGACACCGCATTCTTCGGTCCTGAGCCTGAGTTCTTCATCTTCGACTCGGTCAAGTTCAAGTCCGACATCTCCGGTTCCATGTTCAAGATCTTCTCCGAACAGGGTTCGTGGATGTCCGACCAGGACGTGGAAGGCGGCAACAAAGGCCACCGTCCAGGCATCAAGGGCGGCTACTTCCCGGTTCCTCCGTTCGACCATGACCACGAAATCCGTACCTCCATGTGCAACGCACTGGAAGAAATGGGCCAGACCGTCGAAGTTCACCACCACGAAGTGGCGACTGCCGGCCAGAACGAAATCGGCGTGAAATTCAACACGCTGGTCAAGAAGGCTGACGAAGTCCAGACCCTGAAGTACTGCGTACACAACGTTGCTGATGCCTACGGCCGCACCGCGACCTTCATGCCGAAGCCTCTGTACGGCGACAACGGTTCGGGCATGCACGTGCACATGTCGATCTCCAAAGACGGCAAGAACACCTTCGCAGGCGAAGGTTATGCCGGCCTGTCGGACACCGCCCTGTACTTCATCGGCGGTATCATCAAGCACGGTAAGGCCCTGAACGGCTTCACCAACCCGTCGACCAACTCCTACAAGCGTCTGGTGCCTGGCTTTGAAGCGCCGGTCATGCTGGCCTATTCGGCTCGCAACCGCTCCGCTTCGATCCGTATTCCTTACGTCAACAGCCCTAAGGCTCGCCGTATCGAAGCCCGTTTCCCGGATCCGGCTGCCAACCCGTACCTGGCCTTCGCCGCACTGATGATGGCCGGCCTGGACGGCATCCAGAACAAGATCCACCCTGGCGATGCCGCCGACAAAAACCTGTATGACCTGCCGCCTGAAGAGGCCAAGGAAATTCCACAGGTGTGTGGCAGCCTCAAAGAAGCCCTGGAAGAGCTGGACAAGGGCCGTGCGTTCCTGACCAAGGGCGGCGTATTCAGCGATGACTTCATCGACGCTTACATCGCACTGAAAAGCGAAGAAGAAATCAAGGTCCGCACCTTCGTACACCCACTGGAATATGAGCTGTACTACAGCTGCTGATCCGGTAGTGCCGCCCCACGCGGCGTGAATAAAGAGAGGCCTCCTTCGGGAGGCCTTTTTTATGGGCGCAGGTTACGTGCATGATTGTCTGCGCCCTCCACTGTTCGAAGACGAGATCACCCATGACTTCCCGCCTTTCATTCTGCCTTGCTCTGTCTGCCGCGTTGCTGGGCACCGCCGCCCAGGCCGCCACCGCACCCGCCACCCTCGCCCCGCTGCTGGGCACCATAGGCGAGCGCCTGGCCATTGCCGACCAAGTCGCCTTGAGCAAATGGGACAGCCGCAAACCAGTGGAAGATCGCCAGCGCGAACGCGAGGTGATCGCCGCAGCCGTCGCCCAGGCATCGGCTTACAAACTGAGCAGCACAGCGGTAGAGGCGTTTTTCGCCGCACAAATAGAAGCCAACAAACTGGTGCAATACGCGCACCTGTCCGACTGGCAATTGCAAGGCAAAGCCCCGGACGCCCCGCGCCCGGACCTGGTTGGGCAGATCCGCCCGCAACTGGATCAACTGCAAAAACGCCTGCTGCAACAACTGGCCGACTTCAGCTCCTACCGCACCGACCCGCAATGCCCACAATGGTTGGCCCAGGCCACCCATACCGTCAGTGACGACCCATTGCGGCAAATGGCGCTGGTTCGAGCGACCGCAGAGTTGTGCGTGCTCAAAAAAACCTGACCCCACACATCTCCCCCTGTGGGAGCGAGCCTGGAGGCTGTGGACACCGCAACTCCAATGTGGGAGCGGGCTTGCTCGCGAAGAGGCCGGCACATCCAGCACTCCAGTGACTGACACTCCGCTTTCGCGAGCAAGCCCGCTCCCACAGGGGGCCAGTGTCGAGCCTGGAGGCTGAGACGGTTCCCACAATGGATTGCATGCAACAACTTGGGCCAAGCGCCTCCGCTGACCTATGCTGCAATCCAACACTTTTGGTTTTCGGTTGATTTTATGGGTCGTGGCTTTCCAGGAATTCTGTTGTTGCTGTTGTCACTGCCAGCCGCCGCACAGATCTACAAATACACCGACGCCGACGGCAACACCGCCTATAGCAACCAGCCGCCTGATGGCGTGCCGGCCCAGGCGGTGGACCTGCCGCCGCTCAACAGCGTCGAGCCCCAGCCCCCGGCCACGGCGGATGCACCCACACCCGCCTCGACCTACGACGAATCAGCCGATGCCTACGAAACCCTGGAGCTGACGGACATCCCCAGCGAAGAGGCTTTGCGCGCCAACAACGGCACCTTCACCGTTGGCGTCCTGGCTCGGCCGCGCCTGCAAAGCCCTCATCTGTTCAGGTTGTTGCTGGACGGCCAGCCCTATGGCCAGCCGAGCAATGTGCCGCGCCTGCAATTGGTCAATATCGACCGGGGCGAGCACAGCCTGGCGGTGCAGGTCATCGACGGCGAACATCTTGTGCAACAGAGCGAAACCGTCATCTTCACCGTGCAACGGGTGCACCGCCCATGATCCGTTGGCTGCTCGCGCTGTGCCTGTCCCTGGCCGCGCTGCCGGGGGCGGCGCAGATCTATACCTACATCGACGCTCAAGGCAATCGCGTCTTCACCGATCAACCACGTCCCGGTAACGCCCAAAAAGTGCAACTGCCACCCGCCAACCGGATGGCGACACCGCCCTCCGGCGCAGCCTCGGTGCCGGCGCCCGCAGAAAAGCCCGATCCAATGTTCCGTTACGAAATGCTGCGGCTGCTGATCCCGGAACCGGATGCCACGATACGCAGCACAGCGGGGGAACTGATCGTCACGGTCACCAGCGAACCCGGTTTGCAAAAAGGCCACCGCTACCGCCTGCTACTGGACGGCAATCCCACCGACGAACCGGGGCCCAGCCCGGTGTTCGCCCTGGGCAACATCGATCGAGGCAGCCATCATCTGGCGGTGGAGATCCTCGATGAGCAGGACCGTATCGTCGAACGCACCGCCAATCAGCCTTTCCACATGCAGCGCATTTCCCTGGCGCAAAAACGCCGCATCAAACCCTGCGCCACAGCCGATTACGGCCAGCGCCCCGAATGTCCCCTCGCCGATAAGCCGGCTGAAGAGCAAAGCAGCATCCTGCCGTTTTTCTAACGCCTCCGGATGGCGCACTATATTGGTGCAAGTGTCTGCACCCTACTCAAATTCCAGCCCATTTTGGTTCGAAAGTACCCGAAAAAGCTGGCAGAACGCCACGCGATCGGGCGAAAAAGGTTCGTTTGAGGCTCTAAACGCTTCTTTTCGGAGCCTTGGTTTGGTTTTTGCATTTTCCTTGTATCAGCGCGTCATACGCGTGCTTGCTTACGCTCCAAAAGAGGTCCTGATGACCATTAGCGACGCACTACACCGCTTGCTACTCGACAACCTCACCACCGCAACCATCCTGCTCGACGCAGAACTGCGCCTCGAGTACATGAACCCGGCAGCGGAGATGCTGCTGGCCGTCAGCGGCCAGCGCAGCCACGGGCAGTTCATCAGCGAGCTGTTCACGGAATCGGCCGAGGCGCTCAACTCCTTGCGTCAGGCCGTGGAACAGGCGCACCCGTTCACCAAGCGCGAAGCGATGCTCACCGCCCTGACCGGTCAGACCCTGACAGTGGATTACGCGGTAACACCGATCCTGAACAACGGTGCCACGCTGTTGCTGCTGGAGGTGCATCCCCGTGATCGGCTGCTGCGCATCACCAAGGAAGAAGCCCAGCTGTCCAAGCAGGAAACCAGCAAGATGCTGGTGCGCGGCCTGGCCCATGAGATCAAGAACCCCCTAGGAGGGATTCGCGGCGCCGCACAACTGCTGGCCCGGGAACTGCCGGAAGAAAGCCTCAAGGACTACACCAACGTCATCATTGAAGAAGCCGACCGCTTGCGCAATCTGGTGGATCGCATGCTCGGCTCCAACAAGCTGCCGTCCCTGGCGATGTGCAATGTCCACGAAGTGCTGGAGCGCGTCAGCAGCCTGGTGGAAGCCGAGAGCCAGGGGTGCATCACCTTGGTGCGCGACTACGACCCGAGCATCCCCGATGTATTGATCGACCGCGAACAGATGATCCAGGCGGTGCTGAACATCGTGCGCAACGCCATGCAGGCCATCAGCAGCCAGAACGAGCTGCGCCTGGGCCGCATCAGCCTGCGCACCCGCGCCATGCGCCAATTCACCATCGGCCACGTGCGCCATCGCCTGGTGACCAAGATCGAAATCATCGACAACGGTCCGGGCATTCCCACGGAGTTGCAGGAAACCATCTTCTTTCCCATGGTCAGCGGCCGCCCGGACGGTACCGGGCTGGGCCTGTCCATTACCCAGAACATCATCAGTCAGCATCAGGGCTTGATCGAATGTGAGAGCCACCCCGGCCACACCACGTTTTCGATCTTCCTGCCACTGGAACAAGGAGCCACATCGACATGAGCCGTAGTGAAACCGTGTGGATCGTCGATGACGACCGTTCTATCCGTTGGGTCTTGGAAAAAGCCTTGCAACAGGAAGGCATGACCACCCAGAGCTTCGACAGCGCCGACGGGGTGATGAGCCGCCTTGCCCGTCAGCAACCGGACGTCATCATCTCCGACATCCGCATGCCTGGCGCCAGCGGCCTGGACCTGCTGGCGCGGATTCGCGAGCAGCACCCCCGGCTGCCGGTGATCATCATGACCGCCCACTCAGACCTGGACAGCGCCGTAGCGTCCTACCAGGGCGGCGCCTTCGAATACCTGCCCAAGCCGTTCGACGTCGATGAGGCCGTGTCACTGGTCAAGCGCGCCAACCAGCACGCCCAGGAACAACAGGGCATGGAGGAGGTGCCGGCGCTGGCCCGCACCCCGGAAATCATTGGTGAAGCGCCGGCGATGCAGGAAGTGTTTCGCGCCATTGGGCGCTTGAGCCACTCCAATATCACCGTGCTGATCAACGGCGAATCGGGCACCGGTAAAGAACTGGTCGCCCATGCCCTGCACCGCCACAGTCCACGGGCGGCATCACCGTTCATCGCACTGAACATGGCGGCGATCCCCAAGGACCTGATGGAGTCCGAGTTGTTCGGCCACGAGAAAGGCGCGTTCACCGGCGCGGCCAACCTGCGGCGCGGACGCTTCGAACAAGCCGACGGCGGCACCTTGTTCCTCGACGAAATCGGCGACATGCCGGCCGACACCCAGACCCGGCTGTTGCGCGTGCTGGCGGACGGCGAGTTCTATCGAGTGGGCGGCCATACCCCGGTCAAGGTCGATGTACGCATCATCGCCGCGACCCACCAGAACCTGGAAACGCTGGTCCACGCGGGAAAATTCCGTGAAGACTTGTTCCATCGCCTGAACGTGATCCGCATTCATATTCCACGCATGGCGGACCGTCGCGAAGACATCCCGACCCTGGCCCGGCACTTCCTCAGCCGCGCCGCCCAGGAGCTGGCGGTGGAGCCCAAGCTGCTCAAGAGCGAAACCGAGGAATACCTCAAGAACCTGCCATGGCCCGGCAACGTGCGCCAACTGGAGAACACCTGCCGGTGGATCACGGTGATGGCGTCCGGTCGCGAAGTGCACATTAGCGACCTGCCACCGGAACTGCTGAGCCTGCCCCAGGACTCGGCTCCGGTGACCAATTGGGAACAGGCCCTGCGCCAGTGGGCCGACCAGGCCCTGGCCCGCGGCCAATCGAACCTGCTGGACAGCGCCGTACCAAGTTTCGAACGCATCATGATCGAAACCGCCCTCAAGCACACCGCCGGCCGCCGCCGCGATGCCGCCGTGCTGCTGGGCTGGGGCCGCAATACCTTGACCCGCAAGATCAAGGAATTGGGGATGAAGGTTGATGGTGGGGATGATGATGAGGGGGATGAGGGCTGACAAACCGTCTTTAGGTCTTCGCTGATCTTGAAGGCCAATCGCGAGCAGGCTCGCTCCCACAAAGGTTTGCAGTGTTGCGACTATCTTGTGGGAGCGAGCCTGCTCGCGATGCTTTTGAAGGCTTGATGCACCGCATCGATGCACTGAGAACCGCAATGGCACATGCGGCCCCACGTCAAAACCAATCAGCCCAACTCGAAAAAACCGCACAAACAAAAGCAAAAGCCCCGGAATACGGGGCTTTTCGCATCACCAGCAGTCTTTTTGTGACAAGCCATTTAAAACTGGCACGCCCCCTGCAATAGCTCAATCACTACCCAGTTTCGGGGACCTTGGTACAGGCAGGCCGGGGATTCCCCATTTTATATCGGGCTCATCGAGCCCACTGTTTTGGGGGCCTTGATACAGGCAGGTCAAGGTTTCCCTTCTTTACACCCGGGGCCGCGCGTTTCGCGCAAGCCCTCCCGTTTGGGGACCTTGGTACAGGCAGGCCGGGGATTCCCTCTTTTATTGCTCCTGGAGACGGACCTCCAGCCGCCAGCGGTCATCAACCTCGCTGCCGACCCACTCCCCTCGCAACGAGCGCGCCGCTACCAGCGTCAGCAACAACCCCTTGTCACTCAAACGCACCCGCCAGTTCACGTCCTTGCCGTTGAGTTTGAGCTGGCCCTTCTGCGGGCGGCCTTCTGCCTGGAACAACAGCGCCACGGAGCCGTCGATCATTTCCCCGTGCAGCTTGGGTTCGTTGTTGAACCAGGCCACCAGCGTCCCATCGATCACCTCGACTTGTTGCAGCACGCTTGGGTCGGGCGTGGTCAGGCGACCGATCATCAAGCCGACCATCAGACCGAAGATCGCCAAAGACCCCATCACCCGAGGCAATAGCTTCGAACGCCGATCGGTTTGCGGCGTAGAATGCCGCTCATCTTTATCTGCGGAGCCGTGCATGTTTCACGTCATCCTTTTTCAACCGGAAATTCCGCCGAACACCGGCAACGTCATCAGGCTGTGCGCCAACAGCGGCTGCCACCTGCATTTGATCGAACCGCTGGGCTTCGAGATGGACGACAAGCGCTTGCGCCGTGCCGGCCTCGACTATCACGAGTATGCCACCCTGCAGCGCCACGCCGACCTCGCCAGCTGTCTGGAAAGCCTGGGGCATCCGCGACTGTTCGCCTTCACCACCAAAGGCTCGCGGCCGTTCCATGACGCCAGTTTCGTCGCCGGCGATGCATTCCTGTTCGGTCCGGAAAGCCGTGGCCTGCCGGCCGAGGTACTGGATGCCCTGCCCGCCGACCAGCGTCTGCGCCTACCGATGCGCGAAGGCTGTCGCAGCCTGAACCTGTCCAACACCGTGGCAGTGGCGGTTTACGAGGCCTGGCGGCAGAACGGTTTCGCCTGAGCCCCTGTCAGCCAGAAACACCTGTGGGAGCGAGCCTGTAGGAGCTGAGCTTGCTCGCGATGAGGTCGACACGGTTCAACTGCAAAACCGCGTCATCGTTCATCGCGAGCAAGCTTTGCTCCCACAGGGCTCGCTCCCACAGGTTTTGTGCCGGATGGGCAGCGCCGCTTACTGAACGGTTGCGGTGCCTTCTTCTTGCATGCGCTGCAGTTCTTGCGCGTACAGGGCATCGAAGTTCACCGGGGCCAGCATCAGGGCCGGGAACGAACCGCGAGTCACCAGGCTGTCGAGGGTTTCGCGGGCGTACGGGAACAGGATGTTCGGGCAGAACGCACCCAGGGTGTGACTCATCGAAGCGGCATCCAGGTTCTTGATCAGGAAGATCCCGGCCTGTTGCACTTCGGCGATGAACGCCACCTCGTCACCGTTCTTCACGGTGACCGACAGGGTCAGCACCACTTCGTGGAAGTCATCTTCCAGGGCTTTCTGGCGGGTGTTCAGGTCCAGGCCTACGCTCGGCTCCCACTGCTGGCGAAAGATCGCCGGGCTTTTCGGGGCTTCGAAGGACAGGTCACGTACGTAAATGCGCTGCAAGGAGAATTGCGGTGCGGTTTCTTCTTCGCTGGCAGCTGTGTTCTGTTGGTCAGTCATCGCAGATCCTTCTTACTTTCAGGTTCTTAGTAGGGAATTCAGGCCTTGAGCATCGCATCGAGCTTGCCGGCACGATCCAGGGCAAACAGATCATCGCAACCGCCCACGTGGGTGCTGCCGATCCAGATCTGCGGCACGGAGGTACGTCCGGCCTTTCGAGTCATTTCGGCACGCAGTTGCGGCTTGCCGTCGACCTTGATCTCTTCGAAAGCCACGCCTTTGTTCTTGAGCAGGAACTTGGCTCGGGAGCAATAGGGGCAGTAATCGCTGGAATAGACAACGACGTGGGTCATCTCACTTCACCAGGGGCAGATTGTCGGCTTTCCAGCTTGCAACGCCGCCGGAAAGCTTGGCGGCGGTAAAGCCGGACTTCATCAGTTCGCGGGCATGAGTGCCTGCGTGCTGGCCCTGGGCATCCACCAGGATCAGCGTCTTGGTCTTGTGTTTTTCCAGTTCACCGATACGGGCGATCAGTTTGTCCTGGGGAATGTTCACCGCGCCGACAATGTGACCAGCGGCGTAATCCTTGCTCGGGCGGATGTCTACCACCACGCCGGTGTCCTTGTTGACCAGCGCAGTCAGCTCGCCAGTACTGAGGCTGCGGCCGCCGCCCTGCATCGTATGGACAACCAGCAACGCTAGCAGTACGACGAAGATACCGACGAGAAGGTAGTGGTTAGTGGCAAATTCAATCAGGTGAGCAACCATCGAAGGAGGTTCCAGGGCGTTAAAATGTCGGCCAGTATACACAGCACACAAGGTCGGCCAAACCCCGCCCGGCGGTGACGGCACCGGAACTTACCTTTAAACTGCCCGTCCCTTTTCCATCGCCTTCTTTTAATCAGCCACGAGTGGATTCCATGACTACCACGCCTAAACCTTTGGTCCTGATGATTCTCGACGGCTTCGGTCACAGTGACAGCCACGAATCCAATGCCGTGTACGCGGCCCGCAAGCCTGTGCTGGACCGTCTGGGAGCCACCGTGCCGAACGGCCTGATCTCCGGCAGCGGCATGGACGTCGGCCTGCCCGACGGACAGATGGGCAACTCCGAAGTCGGCCACATGAACCTCGGCGCGGGCCGCGTGGTGTATCAGGACTTCACCCGCGTGACCAAAGCGATCCGCGACGGCGAATTCTTTGAAAACCCGACCATCTGCGCTGCTGTGGATAAAGCCGTGGCCGCCGGCAAAGCCGTGCATTTCATGGGCCTGCTGTCCGATGGTGGCGTTCACAGCCACCAGGACCACCTGATCGCCATGGCCGAACTGGCCTCCAAGCGCGGCGCCGAAAAAATCTACCTGCACGCGTTCCTCGATGGCCGTGACACCCCGCCAAAAAGCGCCACGTCGTCGATCAAACTGCTCGACAGCACTTTCGAGGCCCTCGGCAAGGGCCGTATTGCCAGCATCGTCGGCCGCTACTACGCCATGGACCGCGATAACCGCTGGGATCGGGTGGCCCAGGCCTACAACCTGATTGTCGACGGCAACGCCGAGTTCAACGCCGCCACCGCCCAGGAAGGCCTGCAAGCCGCCTACGAACGGGGTGAAAGCGACGAGTTCGTCAAAGCCACCACCATTGGTGAGCCGGTCAAAGTCGAGGACGGCGACGCCGTGGTGTTCATGAACTTCCGCGCCGACCGTGCCCGCGAGTTGACCCGCGTGTTTGTCGAAGACGATTTCAAGGAGTTCGAACGCGCCCGCCAGCCGAAACTGGCCGGCTTCGTGATGCTGACCCAATACGCCGCCAGCATCCCGGCACCGTCGGCCTTCGCCGCCGGCAGCCTGGAAAACGTGCTGGGCGACTACCTGGCGAAGCACGGCAAGACCCAACTGCGCATCGCTGAAACCGAGAAATATGCCCACGTGACGTTCTTCTTCTCCGGCGGCCGTGAAGAGCCCTTCCCCGGCGAAGAACGCATCCTGATCCCGTCGCCGAAAGTTGCCACCTATGACCTGCAACCGGAGATGAGCGCACCGGAAGTCACCGACCGCATCGTCGATGCCATTGAGAACCAGCGCTACGACGTGATCGTGGTCAACTACGCCAACGGCGACATGGTCGGCCACAGCGGTGTGTTCGACGCCGCAGTCAAAGCCGTGGAATGCCTGGATACCTGTGTCGGGCGCATCGTCGAGGCACTGGAAAAGGTCGGCGGTGAAGCGCTGATCACCGCCGACCACGGGAATGTCGAGCAAATGTCCGATGAGTCCACCGGCCAGGCCCACACCGCCCATACCACCGAGCCGGTGCCGTTCATCTATGTCGGCAAGCGCAACTTCAAGGTCCGCGATGGCGGCGTGCTGGCTGACGTGGCGCCAACCATGCTGATGCTGTTGGGCATGGAGAAACCCGCGGAGATGACCGGGACCTCGATCCTGGTCTGACCCAACACTTACCCATGTGGGAGCGAGCCTGCTCGCGATAGCGGTATTACAGTCAACATCTATGTTGGATGTTATGGACTCATCGCGAGCAGGCTCGCTCCCACAGGGTTCAAGGTGTTTTTTGGGCCAGTTATCACACAGCCCCAAATGGGCGTTTTTTTTGCAGCGTGGGCCGGGCATACTAGGCCGTCCCTTTCCCTGGTGTCGCCCGCCTCTATGCTTCGCGTTCTGATAGCCCTCGTTCTGACCTGCCTGCTCCAACCGGCCTTTGCTGACGAGCGCGCGCAAACCCAACAGCAGTTGGACGCCACGCGTCAGGACATTGCCGAGCTGAAAAAGCTGCTGGGCAAGTTGCAGGAAGAGAAGTCCGGCGTGCAGAAAGACCTGCGCGGCACCGAGACCGAGATGGGCAAGCTGGAGAAACAGGTCGACGCCCTGCAAAAAGAGCTGAAGAAAAGTGAATCCGAGCTGCAGCGGCTCGATGGAGAGAAAAAAAAACTCCAGAGCGCGCGCACTGAACAACAAAAGCTGATCGCCATCCAGGCCCGGGCGGCTTACCAGAACGGCCGGCAGGAATATCTCAAGCTGCTGCTCAACCAGCAGAACCCCGAGAAGTTCGCCCGCACGCTCACCTATTACGATTACCTGAGCCAGGCACGCCTGGAGCAACTCAAGAGCTTTAACGAAACCCTGCGCCAATTGGCCAATGTCGAAAAAGAGATTGAATTGCAGCAGGCGCAGTTGCTGGTGCAGAAAAGCAGCCTCGACACCCAGCGCGAAGAACTCGAGAAGGTTCGCAAGGAGCGTCAGCTCGCCCTGGCTAAGCTCAATAAGGACGTGAAGGCCCGCGACAGCAAGCTCAAGGCCCGCGAGCAAGACCAGGCTCAACTGGCAAAGGTCCTCAAGACCATTGAAGAGACCCTGGCACGCCAGGCTCGAGAGGCGGAAGAAGCGCGCCAGAAGGCGCTGATCGCCCAGCAGGAAGCCGAAAAAAAGCGTTTGCGTGAGGCCCAGGCCGACACCAGCGATGCACCGCGCAAGCCTGCCCGATCAAGCCCCGGCCCGTTGGTTTCCACAGGTGGCGAAACCTTCGGCGGCGCTTTTGCTTCGGCACGGGGCAAACTTCCATGGCCGGTCAATGGTCGATTGCTTGCACGCTTCGGTCAAACCCGCGGCGATGACACACGCACCAAATGGGACGGCGTGATGATCAGCGCCACTGCCGGCAGCCAGGTGCATGCCGTGCATGGTGGTCGCGTGGTGTTCGCCGACTGGCTGCGCGGCGCCGGCCTGCTGGTGATCCTGGATCACGGTAACGGCTATTTGAGTCTGTACGGCCATAACCAGTCGCTGCTCAAGGCTGCCGGCGATGTGGTCAAGGCCGGCGAGTCCATCTCTACGGTTGGTAACAGTGGCGGGCAGGATACGCCAGCGCTGTATTTCGCTATTCGTCAGCAGGGTCGCCCCAGTGACCCGACCCAATGGTGTCGTGCGCAAGGATAAGCGCGCCCATCCAACTCAGGAGTTCGTTCGACATGCTGCATTTGTCCCGCCTCACCTCGCTGGCCCTGACGATCGCACTTGTGATCGGTGCGCCCCTGGCGTTCGCCGCTGAACCGGCCCCATCGTCGACAGCCGCTACGGCCGCGACCACCAAGGCCCCGCTGCCGCTGGACGAACTGCGCACCTTTGCCGAAGTCATGGACCGGATCAAGGCCGCCTACGTGGAACCGGTGGACGACAAGCTGCTGCTGGAGAACGCCATCAAAGGCATGCTCAGCAACCTTGACCCCCACTCCGCGTATCTGGGGCCGGAAGATTTCGCCGAGCTGCAAGAAAGCACCAGCGGCGAGTTCGGCGGCCTGGGCATCGAGGTCGGCAGCGAAGACGGCTTCGTCAAAGTGGTTTCGCCCATCGACGACACACCCGCTTCCAAGGCCGGCATCCAGGCCGGCGATTTCATCGTCAAGATCAACGGCCAGCCGACTCGCGGCCAGAGCATGACCGAAGCCGTGGACAAGATGCGCGGCAAGATCGGCCAGAAGATTACCCTGACCCTGGTACGCGATGGCGGCATGCCGTTCGACGTGACCCTGACCCGCGCGATCATCCAGGTCAAAAGCGTGAAGAGCCAATTGCTGGAATCGGGCTACGGCTACATCCGCATCACCCAGTTCCAGGTCAAGACCGGCGAAGAAGTCGCCAAGGCCCTGGCCAAGCTGCGCAAGGACAACGGCAAGAAGCTTAACGGCATGGTTCTGGATCTGCGTAACAACCCCGGCGGCGTGCTGCAATCGGCGGTGGAAGTAGTCGACCACTTCATCACCAAGGGCCTGATCGTCTACACCAAGGGCCGCATCGCCAATTCCGAGCTGCGCTTTTCGGCCACCGGCAACGACCTGAGCGAAGCCGTGCCATTGGTGGTACTGATCAACGGTGGCAGCGCTTCGGCATCGGAAATCGTCGCCGGCGCCCTGCAGGACCAGAAGCGCGGTGTCGTCATGGGCACCACCAGTTTCGGCAAGGGCTCGGTGCAGACCGTCCTGCCGCTCAACAATGACCGCGCCCTGAAGATCACCACTGCGCTGTACTACACACCTAACGGCCGCTCCATCCAGGCCCAGGGCATCGTCCCGGACATCGAGGTGCGCAAGGCCAAGATCACCAGCGAGCAGGACAGCGAATACTTCAAGGAAGCGGACTTGCAGGGTCACTTGGGCAATGGCAACGGCGGCGCCGACAAACCGACCGGCTCCGGCGCCAAGGCCAAGCCAATGCCGCAGGATGACGATTATCAGTTGGCCCAGGCCCTGAGCCTGCTCAAAGGACTGAACATCACCTCCGGCCGCTGAGATGGGCCTGCGCGTCATCCTGGGCCTGATGTGCTGTCTGGCGGGCGTTGCCTTTGCCGCGCCCGCCACACCGCCACCTGCACCGCACAAGGCCTACCTGAGCCTGATCATCGACGACCTGGGGCAAAACCTGCCTCGGGATCGCCGCGTGCTGGCCCTGCCCGGCCCAGTCACCGCAGCGATCATGCCTGATACGCCCCACGCCGCCGAGTTTGCCCGCGAGGCCCATCGCGCCGGCAAGATCGTCATGCTGCACATGCCCATGGACCCGGCCACCGGGCCGTTCGCCTGGCATCCGGAACTGCCCCTTGAAGAGCTGGGAAAACGCCTCGACGCCGCATTCGCCGCGGTACCCTTCACCAGCGGGATCAATAACCACATGGGCAGCCGCATGACTTCCCAGCCGCGGGCCATGGCGTGGTTGATGGCGAACTTGCAGCAGCGGCACAAGTTCTTTGTCGACAGCCGCACCAGCGCCCAGACGGTCGCCGCCGCCGAGGCGCAGAAGATCGGCCTCGCCAGCGTGTCGCGCGATGTGTTCCTGGACGATGAGCGCACCGAAGCGGCCATCGCGCACCAGCTTCAGGTCGCCATAGAACTGGCCCGCCAGCAGGGTTCCGCGGTGATGATTGGCCATCCCTATCCGCAGACCCTGGCGGTGCTCGAACGCGAACTGCCAAAGCTCAAGGCCCAGGGCATCGAATGGATCGACATCAAGTCGATGATCAGCCTGCGCAGCAATCGGGCGATGGCCGGGCATGGGAAAGATGGGGTTTATCGGTAGCGGCGACCGTGTTGCCGCCATCGCGAGCAATCCCCCACAGTGGGTCTATGGCAGGCGCGGCACCTGTGAACACCCAAGCAACCTTGTGGGAGCGGGCTTGCTCGCGAAGGGGCCAGCACATTCAACATGGATGCAAGCTGACCCACTGCTATCGCGAGCAAGCCCGCTCCCACAGGGATCAGGTCGTTTGCAAATTACTGACTCGCCGCAGATCCAGTGTGGGAGCGAGCCTGCTCGCGATAGCGGTGGCGCAGTCTTCAGAGATACCGCGCCATGATCGCGTCCACCGCACCTTCCTTGCGCAGCTCATCCAGGGCCGCTTGAAGGCGGGCGACCACGTCGTCGGGCACGTTTTTGTTCAACGCCAGGTACAACTCGGCACTGTTGAACCGCAGCACGGTCTTGAGATCGTCCACCCCTTCCTGACGCGCCAGGTACCGCCCGGCCGGGTCCCCGGTGGCCCACAGATCGATCTGGCCGTTGACCAGTTTTCTGGCGTTGTCCTGATCGCGTAATACGACAATCGGGTTCAGTCCTTGCCTGGCCAATGTCTCGGCAATCGCGTCGCCTTTATAGGCCCCGATCCTGTATTGTCGCGCCTGCTCCAATGAGTCCAGGGAAATCTTGCTGTCGGCTTTGGCGAGCATGATCCAGTCATCCGGGCCAATCGGACCGACCCATTTGAAGAGTTTTTCACGCTCGGGCAATCGTGCCGTGACAAACACGCCGTACCCGGGATTATCCAGGGCCAGCTTATAAATACGCTCCCATGGGAAACGCAGCGTCAGGCTGTAGCTGATATCGGCACGCTTGAATATCTCGCGGACGATGTCCACGGCGATGCCATTGATGTTCTCGTCCTGAGCGAAGTTTTTGCCATTCTTGGCCATGTTGTAGGGCGGAAAATTTTCCGTCAGCAACACCAGCGAAGACTCGGTAGCGCGGGCGGTGCCTGCCAGCAACAACGTGACGCCGACAAAGGCAAGAACGAAGCGTTTGAGCATATCGGGCTACCGTAATCCATGGTGTACCCAAGAGTGCCTTGGGCCCGCCATGGTGTCCAGCAATCAGCGAATGCAGATACCGCGCTGCGCCATGTAAGCCTTGGCTTCAGGCACGGTGTATTCGCCGAAGTGGAAAATGCTCGCCGCCAGTACCGCACTGGCATGCCCTTCAAGGATGCCATCGGCCAGGTGCTGCAGGTTGCCGACGCCGCCGGAGGCGATGACCGGAATGCCCAGGGCATCGCTGATGGCGCGGGTGACGCCCAAGTCGAAACCGTTTTTCATGCCGTCCTGGTCCATGCTGGTCAGCAGGATCTCACCGGCCCCCAGGCCTTCCATCTTCTTCGCCCATTCAACGGCGTCCAGGCCGGTGGGTTTGCGCCCGCCGTGGGTGAAGATTTCCCAGCGCGGGGTTTCGCCCGGACCGGACACCTTCTTCGCGTCGATGGCCACGACAATGCACTGCGAACCAAAACGCTGGGCCGCTTCGCCGACGAATTCCGGGTTGAACACCGCGGCGGTGTTGATCGACACCTTGTCCGCACCGGCGTTGAGCAGGTTGCGAATGTCCTGCACGGTGCGCACGCCACCGCCCACGGTCAGCGGGATGAACACCTGGCTGGCCATGCGCTCGACGGTGTGCAACGTGGTATCGCGGCCGTCGACGCTGGCCGTGATGTCGAGGAAGGTAATCTCGTCCGCGCCCTGCTCGTCATAGCGACGAGCGATTTCAACCGGGTCGCCGGCGTCGCGGATGTTCTCGAACTTGACGCCCTTGACCACCCGGCCGTTGTCCACGTCCAGGCAAGGGATGATGCGTTTGGCTAACGCCATGGGCTTAATCTCCGATTAAGAGTTGCAAGCTTCAAGCTATAAGCTGCAAGAAAGAGCGGATTGCGATCGCGCTTTAACTTGCAGCTTACAGCTTAGAGCTGGCCGCATAGCCATCACAAAAAGCTTGGGCTTCTGCCACATCCAGCGTGCCCTCATAAATCGCGCGGCCCGTAATCGCACCAATGATGCCTGGCGCCTTGGCGTCGAGCAGCGCCTTGATGTCGCCCAGGTTATGAATGCCGCCGGAGGCGATCACCGGAATCTTCGTGGCGGCGGCCAGGGCGGCGGTGAACGGCACGTTGCAGCCCTGCATCATGCCGTCTTTGGCGATGTCGGTGTAGACGATTGCAGACACGCCATCGGCCTCGAAACGCTTGGCCAGGTCAATCACCTGCACGGTGCTGACTTCAGCCCAACCGTCAGTGGCGACGAAACCGTCCTTGGCGTCCAGGCCAACGATGACCTTGCCAGGGAAGGCGCGGCAGGCCTCAGCGACAAACGCCGGGTCTTTCACCGCCTTGGTGCCGATGATCACATAGCTCACGCCAGCCTTGACGTAGTGTTCGATGGTTTCCAGCGAGCGGATACCGCCGCCGATCTGGATCGGCAGGTTCGGGTAGCGCTTGGCAATGGCCGTGACCACTTCGCCGTTCACCGGCTGCCCTTCGAAGGCACCGTTCAGGTCAACCAGATGCAGGCGACGGCAGCCGCCCTCCACCCACTTGGCGGCCATGCTCACCGGGTCATCGGAGAACACCGTGGAGTCTTCCATCCGGCCCTGGCGCAGACGTACGCAAGCGCCGTCCTTGAGATCGATAGCGGGGATAATGAGCATGCTTTTCCTTCGTCAAAGAGCTGCAAGCTGCAAGCTATAAGCTGCAAGCAGGCACGCGTTTCAATTCTTGCAGCTTGCGGCTCGAAGCTTTCAGCTGCTCTTTTCTAAAGCCCACAAATCGCTTTCGATGCTTTCGAACCTTTCTTTAAGGTGCGCCTGCACATCGAAAATCGCCCTGTTGTAATAGTGCGGAGCAATTTCGCGGGTAAACAGCTCAAGAATTTCCGCCGCTTCGAACGAACCCAGGTCCAGTTCGAAACGATCCTCCATGAACCGCTGGATCTTGCGGTTCGCTTCACTCTCCTGCTCGGGTGTGAGGGTGAGGATCGGCGGTTTCTTGCGAGCCATTACCAGCGACCGTCCCACGCCGCGAAGTTCTGCAGCAATTGCAGGCCATGGGTGTGGCTCTTCTCCGGGTGGAACTGCACGGCGAAGCGTGAACCGTCGGCCAGGGCCGCGGCGAAGTCGACGCCATAGTGACCGCCGCCCACCACCTGCCGGGCATTACCGGCCGCGATGTAGTAGCTGTGCACGAAGTAGAAACGCGCCAGGTCTGGAATGTTGTGCCACAGCGGGTGATCCACCGTCTGCTTCACCTCGTTCCAGCCCATGTGCGGGACTTTCAGGTGCTCGCCGTCTTCGTGCAGATCCTTGCCGAAGAACTTCACCTGGCCTGGAAACATCGCGATGCAATCGACGCCGTCGTTCTCCTCGCTGCTCTCAAGCAAGGCCTGCATGCCCACACAAATGCCAAGGAACGGACGGTCCTGGCTGACTTCATGCACCAGCGAATCGAAGCCCAGGCGACGGATCTCGGCCATGCAGTCACGAATCGCACCGACGCCAGGAAAGACCACCCGGTCGGCTTCGCGAATTACATCGGCATCGCTGGTGATCAGTACCTTGCCGGCGCCCACGTGCTCGAGGGCCTTGGCCACCGAGTGCAGGTTGCCCATGCCGTAATCGATAACCGCGACCGTCTGCATTACAGAACGCCCTTGGTGGAGGGCATTTGCCCGGCCATGCGGTCATCGAGCTCCACGGCCATGCGCAGCGCGCGGCCGAAAGCCTTGAACACGGTTTCGATCTGGTGGTGGGTGTTGTGCCCGCGCAAGTTGTCGATGTGCAGGGTCACATTGGCGTGGTTGACGAAGCCCTGGAAAAATTCCTGGAACAGGTCCACGTCGAAGCCGCCAACGGTGGCACGGGTGTATGGCACATGCATTTGCAGGCCCGGGCGACCGGAGAAGTCGATGACCACGCGTGACAGCGCCTCATCGAGCGGCACGTAGGCGTGACCGTAGCGACGGATGCCTTTCTTGTCGCCGATGGCTTTGGTGAAAGCCTGCCCCAGGGTGATACCGACGTCTTCCACCGTGTGGTGGTCGTCGATGTGCAGGTCACCCTTGCTGACGATATCAAGGTCGATCAGCCCATGACGGGCGATCTGGTCCAGCATGTGCTCAAGAAAAGGCACGCCGATATCAAACCGGGCCTTTCCGGTGCCATCCAGGTTGATCGAGGCTTTGATCTGGGTTTCCAGAGTGTCGCGCTCGACAGACGCCTTACGTTCGGCCATCACCAGCTCCGCAAAATCATTGGGCGAAAAAGGCAGCCATTATAGGGGCGCGAGCGGCAAACAGAAACACGGGAGGTGATATCCCTGACGGGTTGTCGGCGATAGACATGTCCGTACAAGCAATTGAGGCCATCACCCAAACAAATGTGGGAGCGAGCTTGCTCGCGAAAGCGGCGTATCAGTCGACATCATCGTTAACTGACACACCGTTTTCGCGAGCAAGCCCGCTCCCACATAGGGTTTGCCCTCACCTTGAAGGTTCGGGCAACAGTCTTACTGGAACAACACCGCCGTCTTCTGCAGGGTTACCCAGATACCCCACGCCAACGGAATGCCCACCACCAGCCAGGCGGCGATCGCCAAAGGCTTGGTGCCCGGCGCGGCTTTCCACTCCAGCGAAGTGCTGCTGTCGGCGCCCTTGTCATGACCCAGCGCCTGTTCGGCGGCCAGTTCGGCGTCGGTCATGAAGTACTTGTCGGCAACCGGGCGAACCATCATGTTGCACAGGAAGCCCAGCACCAGCAGGCCGGCGAGGATGTACAAGGTGATGTCATAGGCCGCGGCGCGTTCAACGCCGATGCTCAGTTGATATTCACGCAGGTAGTTCACCAGTACCGGACCCAGCACGCCTGCTGCGGCCCAAGCGGTCAACAGACGACCGTGGATCGCGCCGACCATTTGCGTACCGAACAGGTCCGCCAGGTAGGCCGGCACGGTGGCGAAACCACCGCCGTACATCGACAGGATGACGCAGAACGCCGCCACGAACAGCGCGACGCTGCCCAGATGGCCCAGGTTCGGGATCAGCGCGTACAGGGCAAAGCCCAGGGCGAAGAACACGAAGTAGGTGTTCTTGCGACCCAGGTAATCCGAGCAGGATGCCCAGAAGAACCGCCCACCGATGTTGAACAGGCTCAACAGACCAGTGAAACCGGCCGCAATGGCCGCGATCTGACCCAGTTGCACAGCATCCAACTGACCGAACGGCAAGTCATTGCCGAGCAACTTGCCGCCGAACACTTCCTGCAACAGTGGCGATGCCATGCCGATGATGCCGATACCGGCGGATACGTTCAGGCACAGCACCAGCCATACCAGACGGAACTGCGGGGTTTTCCAGGCCACGTTCACGTGAACGTGACGATGGGTGATCATCGCGTTCGCGGCTTTCTTCGGTGCCGGGGTCCAGCCTTCAGGCTTCCAGCCGGTCGGCGGGACGCGGTACGACAGGGCGCCACCGACCATGAATACGAAGTAGATCGCGGCCATGACCAGGAAGCTTTGCCATACGCCCACTTCAGTCGGCGAAGAGAAATGGCTCATCAGCGCTGCAGCCAGCGGAGCACCTACCATCGCGCCGCCGCCGAAGCCCATGATCGCCATACCGGTAGCCATGCCACGCTTGTCCGGGAACCACTTGATCAGCGTCGAAACCGGGGAGATGTAGCCCAGCCCCAGGCCGATACCACCGATTACCCCGGAGCCTACCCACATCAGCCATATCTGGTGAGTGTAGATACCCAGCGCGGAAATCAGCAGACCGCCGCACCAGCACAAGGCCGATACAACGCCAGCCTTACGCGGCCCGGCGTGTTCCAGCCAGCCGCCCCAGATGGCTGCCGAGCAACCCAGGAAGATGAAGAACAAGGTGTAGATCCAGCCGAGCATTGAGATCGGCCAGTCACATTGGGATGAAAAGACTTGTGTGATGAAGCTCATGTCCGGCGCACAGGCTACAGGCTTGGTGACGCCCAGTGCCTTGGACAGCGGCAACCAAAACACCGAAAAGCCGTAGGCCATGCCGATGCAGAGGTGAATGGCCAGTGCGGCCGGTGGAACCAGCCACCGGTTGAATCCGGGCTTGGCGATAATGCGTTCCTTGGAGAGGAACGCAGGCTGGTCGGCAATGCCGTCCGCCGTGATGCTCGTGCTCATTGTGTATCCCCCAGTTATTGGTATGACTCGCCAGCCCTGCCTCACCCTCAGCCTTATTGCACGCAAAGCACGGCTGTATTTTCTGGTGAAGCTTCATTTTAATGCGACATTGAGTCGCATAAGGACTGGCGAACGGGTAAAGGTTACCATTTGCTTATGACAGAAAAGCCAAAGTGCTATCACCTTTTTTACATCTTCTGTCTTATCGCGCCGTTGCACGTTTTCTGTAGGGCGTGAATCGTTTATTTTTCAGGAATTTATATGCCCATCGTTGTTGAGCAGCTAAATGAAGCCACCTGTCGGGACGGGCAGGACCTGCACAAAATCTACCAGGACGCCCCGGCCTGGCTGTTCGAACCGTTCAGTGACGGCACACAATTGATACAGAAATGCCTGGAAGACGGCGCGTTGATCGCAGCCCGCTTCAATGACCGGCTGCTCGGCGCCGCGCGGCTGCAACGGCACCAGGACGTCTGGCACTTGTCCCAAATGTGTGTGCGAAACGTTACTCGTCGTCGAGGGGTGGCGGAACGTTTGGTCAGCGAAGCCCGGAGAATGGCCACGCAACACGGCGCCGAACTGAAGCTCTTGGCCCCATCCGGTCATCTGGCAGCCCAGGCCCTGGCGACCAAATTGAAACTGACACTGGAGCAGGCCTAGATTCGGGAGCCCAGCGCAGCCCTCCCCACAAATGCTCTATGTGCCACAGGCCTGTCAGAAAGAACGATCACCCAACGCGCCATCAGGTCAGGGCGTTATACTCCCAGGCTAAATTTTGAACTCAACCTACAAGGACTCGCCCATGAAAGCGTTCGGCAAAATCCTGGGTCTGGTACTTCTCGGGCTGTTGCTGGTCATTGTGGCCTTGGGCTTTGCCCTGACCCACCTCTTCGATCCCAACGACTATAAAGAAGAGATCCGCCAGATAGCCCGCGACAAGGCCCATATTGAGCTGACCCTCAATGGCGACATCGGCTGGAGCCTTTTCCCGTGGCTGGGTCTGGAATTGCACGAAGCCAGCGTCGCCACCCTGGCAAACCCGACACAACCGTTCGCCGACCTGCAGATGCTCGGTCTTTCCGTGCGCGTGATTCCGCTGCTGCGCCGGGAAGTGCAAATGAGCGACGTGCGGGTCGAAGGCCTGAACCTGCGACTCAACCGTGACAAGAATGGCCACGGCAACTGGGAAGACATCGGCAAGGCACCCGCCTCTACAACGACGGCAAACACCCCGGCACCGGCCGAACAACCAGCCCCTGCGGCCAGCACTCCAGGACAGAAACCGGCCCAGCCGACTCGCCTGGACATCGACAGCCTGACCGTGAACAACGCACGGGTCGAGTACACCGACGAGCAGACCGGCAAGCAGTTCACCGCCGAAAGCATCCAACTGAGCACCGGCCCGGTCCATGACTCCACCAACATCCCGGTCACGCTGACCGCATTCCTGGCCAGCAACCAGCCAGCCGTGCGCGTACGCACCGAAGTCACTGGCGAGCTGCGCTTTGAGCGCGCCTTGCAACGCTACAGGTTCGAAGACTTGAAGCTGTCCGGCGAAGCCACGGGCGACCCTTTGCAAGGCAAGACCGTGACCTTCGCGGCACACGGGCAGTTGCTCCTCGATAAAGCGGCGAACGTCGCCGAATGGACCGGCATCAAGCTTTCCATCAATCAACTGCGCGCATTGGGCGAACTGAAGGTCAATGATCTGGACAAGACCCCGCAAGTGAGCGGCGGCATGTCGATCGCCCAATTCGACCTGGCAAAATTTGTCGACAGCGTCGGTCAGAAACTGCCGGCCATGGCCGAAGGCAGCTTGAGCAAAGTCGAACTGGTCACCCGCATTGCGGCCACGCCGACCAGCGCCGAATTCAATAGCATCAATCTGAAAATCGACGACAGCACCTTCAGCGGCCGTATCGCCGTGGAAGACTTTGCCAAGCAGTCACTGCGTGCGCAGCTCAAGGCCGATACCTTCAACGTTGACCGCTACCTGCCGCCAAAATCCGCCGAGGCCGACAGTTCCAAGGCGGCCCGTGAGGCGGAGGTCAGCAGCACCGAAGCCAGTGCCATGGCCGGTGCCGGCAGCACACCGCTGCCGAGCGCGCCGACCCAGGGCGCCTGGAGCAACGACCGACTGTTTCCGGTGGAACGCCTGGGCAAACTGGACCTGGACGCCGACCTGACCTTCGGCCAACTGACCCTCGATAAGCTGCCAATCCAGAATGCCGCCCTCAAGGCCAGCGGTCAGGGCGGTCTGCTGACCCTGGAAAACCTGCGGGGCGATCTGTACAACGGCAACTTCGAAGTCAAGGGCACGCTGGACGTGCGTCAGCCCATGCCGCAGTTGAGCCTGCAAACCCGCATCAACCGGGTGCCGGCCGAGAAAATCATCGAAAGCCAGGGCAAGAATCCGCCGGTCAAAGGCCTGGTGACGCTCAACAGCGCCATAACCGCCAGCGGCAACAGCCAGAAGGCCCTGATCGACAGCCTCAACGGCACTGCCGGGTTCGTCATCAACGACGGTGTCCTGCTCAACGCCAACCTTGAGCAGCAATTGTGCAGAGGCATCGCCACCCTCAATCGTAAAACCCTCAGTGGCGAACCCCGAGGCAAGGACACACCGTTCCAGCAACTTAATGGCAATCTCACCTTTCGCAGCGGCGTGGCCAGCAACCCGGACCTGAAAGTCCGTATTCCTGGCATGACCGTCAACGGTAACGGCGATATCGACCTGCGCGTGCTGGGCATGGATTACCGCGTCGGCATCATCATCGAAGGTGACAAGAGCGACATGCCCGACCCGGCTTGCCAGGTCAACGAACGTTACGTCGATGTCGAATGGCCGTTGCGCTGCCGCGGTCCGCTGGAGCTGGGCGCGAAGGCATGCCGCCTGGACAACGAAGGCCTGGGCAAAGTCGCCGCGAAGCTGGCCGGCGACCGCCTCGGCGACAAGCTCAATGAGAAGATCGACGAGAAGCTCGGCGACAAGGTCAGCCCTGAGCTGAGGGACGCGCTCAAGGGGTTGTTCAAGCGATGACAGCCGAGCAGTTTTCCAGCGCTGTACTGGACTGGTTCGACCGCCACGGGCGCCACGACTTGCCTTGGCAGCAAGACATCACTGCGTATCGGGTGTGGGTCTCGGAGATCATGTTGCAGCAGACCCAGGTCAGCACCGTGCTCAATTATTTCGACCGGTTCATGGCCTCGCTGCCCACCGTGCAAGCCTTGGCCGCCGCGCCGGAAGACGAAGTGCTGCACCTGTGGACCGGCTTGGGCTACTACACCCGCGCCCGTAATCTGCAGAAAACCGCGAAGATCGTTGTCGAGCACTATGGTGGTGAGTTCCCCCGCGACGTGGAAAAACTCACCGAGTTACCGGGTATCGGACTGTCCACAGCCGGCGCGATCGCCAGCATCAGCATGGGCCTGCGAGCGCCGATCCTCGATGGCAACGTCAAGCGGGTGCTGGCGCGCTTCACCGCCCAGGAAGGTTACCCGGGCGAGCCGAAGATCGCGAAGCAACTGTGGGCGACCGCCGAGCGTTTTACGCCTCAAGACCGGGTCAACGCCTACACCCAGGCAATGATGGACCTGGGCGCCACGCTCTGTACCCGTAGCAAACCCAGCTGCCTGCTTTGCCCGCTCAAAAAAGGCTGCGAAGCCCATATGCTTGGCCTGGAGACCCGCTACCCGATTCCCAAGCCACGCAAGGAAGTGCCCAAAAAACGCACCCTGATGCCGATGCTGGCCAACCGCGAAGGCGCGATTCTGCTTTACCGCCGCCCCTCCACGGGCCTGTGGGGCGGCTTATGGAGCCTGCCGGAACTCGACGATCTCGACGACCTGCAACACCTGGCCCTGCAACACTCGCTGGAGCTGGGCCACCACCAGCAGATGCCGAGCCTGGTACACACTTTCAGCCACTTCCAGTTGGCGATCGAACCCTGGCTGGTCCGGGTCCGGGAAACCGGTCATCACGTGGCCGAGGCCGACTGGCTCTGGTATAACCTCGCCACCCCGCCGCGCCTGGGCCTCGCCGCCCCGGTCAAAACCTTGCTCGAACGCGCGGCTGCCGTATTGAACGCAGGAGAGTTGCAATGACCCGCACCATCATGTGCCGCAAGTACAAAGAAGAGCTCGAAGGCCTGGAGCGCGCGCCGTTCCCCGGCGCCAAAGGCCAGGACATCTATGACAACGTCTCGGCCAAGGCCTGGGGCGACTGGCAAAAACACCAGACCCTGCTGATCAACGAAAAACGCCTGAACATGATGAACGCCGAAGACCGCAAATACCTTCAAGGCGAAATGGACAAGTTCTTTTCCGGCGAAGAATACGCCAAGGCCGAAGGCTACGTGCCGCCGTCCGAATAAGCCGTTCAGCGCGGGGGCGGATCGTAAGCGACGGTAATAATTAAATATTTTTTGAAAACGTGCTTGACGACCCCCTGAAAAACCCGTTTAATGCGCCCCGTTGCCCAGATAGCTCAGTCGGTAGAGCAGGGGATTGAAAATCCCCGTGTCGGCGGTTCGATTCCGTCTCTGGGCACCAAATACCGAAAACCCCGATCAAGAAATTGATCGGGGTTTTTTATTGCCCGGGATTTGAGGTCGCTGTGACAGCGCGTCGAGCTCTTCAACCTCACTGGGTGCCACGTTGTGTGTGGTGGATTGAGATTCGAAGTGGTCGCCCTGAAGCTGTAGGATAGACCGCCTTATTTTCATGCCAGGAGTCTGCCCCATGTCATCGGCAAACAAACAGCAGAAACGAAACCAGCGCGCCAAGGCGAAAGCCAAGAAGAACCGCATTCAGCGTGCTGCTGCGCCGAACGATTTCCTTGACCCGAACGATGAGCGCATCGATCTGGAAACCGTGGACCTGACGGAGCTGTTCCAAGTCATGCGCGCGGCTGAAAAGATCAGCCAGCAGGCCATGTGCGCGGTCTTCTTGGGGCATCCGCTGCTGGCGCTGGTGCTAGAACAGGAAGGTGAGGAAGAAGCGACCGATTTCATCATTACCGCCCTGATCGAATACCGTCGCCTGACCACGGGCGTCGATGAGCAGGCCGCGCTGGACTGGGTCGAGAGTGAGCAGTTCCAGGCCGATTATGTCGCCGCGTCCAAGGCGCTGACACAAGATACGGTCTGATCATCGTCCGCGTTACGAGGACGTCGGCAGTGGATGACGCCCTCCCGGGATAGCTCCTACAAGCCAGGGTCAGCCAAGATCAGGCGGCGTCAAACCCGTCCTGCAAGAATCGGACGGCTTTCCTCCCGCCTAATCAGACTCGCCCTGCATCATCGAAACGTCGTCCAGAGCATCCTTTTGGTCCGCCCATTCTCACGGCTGACATTTCGATGACCTCACTTCTCCCTCAAGACGACCCAAAACTTGCCCCTCTGATTAATGAGCTAGGCGAACTGATCCGCCAGGCACGCCAGAAGGTGCTGCGTGCCGTCGATACGCTTCAGGTTCAAACCTGCTGGCAGATTGGGCGGCACATCATCGAGTTCGAACAGGGAGGAGCCGAGCGGGCGACTTATGGCGCACGACTGCTGCCGTCGCTGGCGAAAGTACTGACAGCGAGGTTTGGGAAAGGGTTTGATGAACGCAACCTGCGCCACATGCGGGACTTTTATCAATCGTTTCCAATTTGGAACGCAGTGCGTTCCGAATTGAGCTGGACCCATTACCGCACACTTCTGCGGGTAGAAGACCCAAACGCCCGTCATTGGTACATGAACGAGGTAGCCATCCAAAACTGGTCCACCCGCGCCCTGGAACGTCAGATCGGCACCCTCTACTACGAACGTCTGCTGGCCAGCCAAGACCGCCCGGCGGTGAAACAGGAAGAAGAGCTGCGCAATGAACTGGATCGTGAACGGGCAAGGCTTGAGGATCGGCAACCGGGCCTGACGACGGGCGAATTGAAAGCCAGCAGCTGATGACCGCTCGCGACAAAAAACCTGTGTAAGATTGATGCGCTTTTTTCCAGCAACGCTCCAGTCAACGAGCTCTATCCCGCATGTCACCGGCCGCGCCTTCCCCTTCTCTGATTCAGGCATTGCGGACCGAAACCGCTGAGCTGCACGTCGCCCTGGAAAAACGCTTGCCGTTTTTCTCCGAACAGCTGGACCTCGACCTGTACCGGCGCCTGATGGCGGCCTACTACGGTTTTTATAAGCCGCTGGAACAGCGACTTCATGTCCTGACGCTGACACCGACCGGGCTGGACCAATCCCTGCGGGTCAAACTCCCCGTACTGCAGGCGGACCTCACGGCACTGGGCATGGGTGACCAGGCTATCGAGGCACTGCCCACCTGCCGGGACCTGCCGCAGATCGACTCCCGTGCCGCCGCCCTCGGGGTCTCCTATGTGCTGGAAGGCGCAACCCTCGGCGGGCAGATCCTTCGGCGCAGGGTGGCCGAACAGCTCGGTCTTGACGCCTCCAGCGGCGCGGCGTTTCTCAATGTGTATGGCGAACTCACTGGCCGGCGCTGGAAGGACTTCCTTCAATATCTGGGCGACAGGAACCTTGGCGACGCCCAAACGCTCGAAGTCACACGCGCCGCCAAAGCGACGTTTACTCATTTTGAACACTGGCTGGACAGCCAGAAGGTATTGTTATGACCCCGGAAAACCAGGAAGCCTTCGAAGAACTGCTGGCCAATTGTGCAGACGAACCGATTCGCTTCCCCGGGGCTATCCAGCCTCATGGCGTGCTACTGACGCTGTCCGAACCCGACTTCGTCATCCGACAGGTCAGCGCCAACGTATTGCAACTGATGGGGCACGATCCTTACGGTCTCCCCGGCCAGACGCTGGACACACTGTTCGGGCAGCAGCAGGCCCAAGCCGTCCTCAAGGCCTGTCGCGCCGATGCGGACGGCGACAACGCGCCCGTGGAGATTGTCGTGAACCAGCTGCGTTTTGACGCCCTGGTCCACCGCCATCAAGGCGCCCTGATCGTCGAACTGGAACAGCACATGAGCGACTACCGTCCCGAAGGTGTCAGCGGCGAAGCCAACCTGGGGCGCATGCTGCAACGCTTACAAGGCGCGAAAAGCCTTCAGGCCCTGTACGAAATCAGCGTTCGGGAAATTCAGGCCATGACCGGCTACGACCGGGTGTTGATCTATCGCTTCGAAGAAGAAGGCCACGGTCAGGTGATCGCCGAGGCCAGCGCACCGTCGATGGAACTCTATAAAGGCCTGTTTTTTCCAGCATCGGATATCCCTGAACAGGCCCGGGAGCTGTATCGCACCAACTGGCTGCGGATCATCCCCAACGCTGACTACACGCCGGTACCGCTGGTCCCGCAGGTGCGCCCCGACACTCAAACACCCCTGGACCTGAGCTTTTCCACCTTGCGCAGTGTCTCGCCGATCCACCGCCAATACATGAAAAACATGGGTGTGCTGTCGTCCATGAGCATTTCCCTGATGGAAGGCGACCGGCTGTGGGGCCTGATCAGTTGCGGCAACCGTCAACCCCTGCTCGTGCCCCATGAAATGCGCATGGCCTGCCAGACCATCGGCCAAGTGCTGTCGCTGCAGATCAGCGCGATGGAAGCACTGGAGCTGACCCGCCAACGGGACGCCAAGCTTGAGGACCTCAAGGTTCTCGCCACGGCCATGGCCGAGTCCAGCAACAATGTCTTTGACGGCTTGTCCCACGAACCCCAGCGGCTGATGGACCTGACCGGCGCCACCGGCGTCGCGATCCTTGAGGACAACAAGCTGCACCGCCATGGCCAGTGCCCGGAAGCGGAGCAGATCCGCGAGCTGCATAAATGGATGCTGGAGACCGGCCAGCCCGTTTTCTCCCACCACAACCTGAGCAGCGCATTCGCTCCGGCCCAGGCTTACCAGGACGTGGCCAGCGGTGTACTGGCTATCCACTTGCCCAAGCCTGTGGAAAATGGCGTGCTGTGGTTCCGCCCGGAGGTGAAACAAACCATTCAGTGGAGCGGCGACCCGCAAAAACCCTTGGACCTGGAAAGCAACGAGACAGGTTTGCGCTTGCGACCGCGGACGTCTTTTGAAATCTGGAAAGTCGAAATGGCCGGCATCAGCACCAAATGGACCCACGGCGATCTGTTTGCCGCCAACGACCTGCGCCGCTCGGCCCTGGAAAACGATCTGGCCCGGCAAGTGCACAAGGAGCGCCAGGCCGTGCAGGCGCGCGATGAACTGGTGGCGGTGGTGTCCCATGACCTGCGCAACCCGATGACAGTCATATCCATGCTCTGCGGCATGATGCAAAAGGCCTTCAGCTCCGACGGTTCCCATAGTTCCAAGCGAATTGCCTCGGCCATCGATACCATGCAACAGGCCGCCAGCCGCATGAACGTACTGCTCGAAGACCTGCTGGACACATCGCGCATCGACGCCGGGCGCTACACTATCAATCCCCAGCCGATGGACGTCAGCCAGATATTCGAAGACGCCTGCTCGCTGCTGACGCCGCTGGCAACCGCCAAGGCCATCAATATTTCGTTCCACGCCGAACCCAACCTCAAGATCAATGCCGACCCCGAACGGTTGTTCCAGGTGCTGTCGAACCTGATCGGAAATGCCATCAAGTTCACCCCCCAGCAAGGCAGCGTAGGCATCAGCGCGATGTCGGTGGGGGACGAGATCGTGTTCAGCGTTCGTGACACCGGCGAAGGAATCAAACCCGAGCAGTTGCCTCACGTGTTTGACCGCTACTGGACAGTCAAGGAAGGCAACCCGAACGGCACCGGGCTGGGGTTGTATATTTCCAAGGGGATTGTCCAGGCCCATGGCGGTAAACTGCACGCCGAAAGCCAGCCAGGCAAGGGCAGCGAATTCAGCTTTACCGTGCCGAAAATCAACTGAGCCGGGCATTGCCCCCTAACAAACTGGAAACCGAAGCCCAATGGCCTCACTGAACAAACAGCAAAAACGCGCCAAGCGTGCCAAAGACAAAGCCAAGCAACTGCGCATGAGCGGGCGTAAATCCATCCCCATGTATGGCGACCCGGCCCACGCCACCGCCCAGCCACCGGTCTATGTGCTGGAACTGTTCGCCAAGTTGCGCGAAGCCGAGGCCGTTGGCCGCAGTGAAATGCTCGATACCCTGCTCGCGTCCGTAAGCGAGATGATCAGCGAGCGCCCTGGCCTGCTGGACCTCAAGAGCGCCGAGAACGAAAGCATGGCAGCGACCAACCTGGCAGCCGACATGCTGGTGGATTACCGCATGTGGGCCGACGACATGGACCGCGAGACGGCGCAACGCTGGCTTAGCACCCCGGAGTTCATCAAGGACTTCAGCGAGGCGCTGGATCGTTATCGTCAGTCGATGGAGGAACCCGCCAGCGAATAAGTTGGCCGGTGACTCGTCATCACTGCCCGGAGAATAATCGGACCGATTAATTGTGCAGAAGGAAAAGCGCAACGGCACGCTCATCCGATTAACCCTTCCAACCCCCGGCCAAAGCTGGCACCATCGCGCCTTTTTTTACGCGACTCCCCGGGTTTTTTACCGGTAAACAGAGTTCTAACGGCCGTTCGGTTGTTGATGGCGCGACAGTCTGCTGCGCCGATGCGACAACCTGCCGCACATTCACGGTTTACCACCCGTAGCGCTGTTGGCTGCCATTCGGACGCTATGCTAGCTTGGCCGCCTCGCCAGGAAGGCCGCCAACAGCAAGGGAGCACACACCATGAGGAACGCACATGGCCCAGGCCACGCCCGCGCTTGAAATCCGCAACCTGCACAAACGCTACGGGAAGCTGGAGGTGCTCAAAGGCGTCTCGCTGACCGCCCGCGACGGCGATGTGATCTCGATCCTGGGTTCCTCCGGTTCCGGCAAATCAACATTTCTGCGCTGCATCAACCTGCTGGAAAATCCCAATCAGGGCCAGATCCTGGTGGCCGGCGAAGAACTCAAGCTCAAGGCCGCAAAAAACGGTGAACTGGTGGCCGCCGATGGCAAACAGATCAACCGCCTGCGCAGCGAAATCGGTTTTGTGTTTCAAAACTTCAACCTCTGGCCGCATATGAGCGTGCTCGACAACATCATCGAAGCCCCGCGCCGAGTGCTCGGCCAGAGCAAGGCCGAGGCCGTGGAAGTGGCCGAAGCCCTGCTGGCCAAGGTCGGCATCGCCGACAAGCGGCATGCCTACCCTGCCGAGCTGTCCGGCGGTCAGCAGCAGCGCGCCGCCATCGCCCGCACGCTGGCGATGCAGCCTAAAGTGATTCTGTTCGACGAACCCACCTCTGCCCTTGACCCGGAAATGGTCCAGGAAGTACTTAGTGTGATCCGCGCCCTGGCCGAAGAAGGCCGCACCATGCTGCTGGTGACCCATGAAATGGGCTTCGCCCGTCAGGTTTCCAGCGAAGTGGTGTTCCTTCATCAAGGCCTGGTCGAGGAGCAAGGATCGCCACAGCAGGTCTTCGAGAACCCGCTTTCGGCGCGCTGCAAACAATTCATGTCCAGCAACCGCTAACGGAGCAGTACATATGCAGACCTACAAGAAATTCCTCCTGGCCGCTGCCGCCAGCCTGGTCTTCTCGGCCAGCGCCATGGCCGCGGAAAAACTGAAGATGGGCATCGAAGCGGCCTACCCGCCGTTCAATAACAAAGATGCCAGCGGCAACGTGGTCGGCTTCGACAAGGACATTGGCGACGCCCTGTGCGCCAAGATGAAAGTCGAATGCAGCGTAGTGACCTCCGACTGGGACGGCATCATTCCGGCCCTGAACGCCAAGAAGTTCGACTTCCTGATCTCCTCGCTATCGATTACCGAGGAACGCAAGCAGGCCGTGGACTTCACCGAGCCGTACTACTCCAACAAACTGCAATTCATCGCGCCGAAGGCCACTACCGATTTCAAGACCGACAAGGCGTACCTGAGCGGCAAGACCATTGGCGCACAACGCGCAACGCTGGCCGGCACCTGGCTGGACGACCGCAACATGGAAGATGACTACAACATCAAGGTCACGCTCTACGACACTCAGGAAAACGCCTACCTCGATCTGCTCTCGGGCCGCGTTGACGCCATCCTGGCCGACAAATATGTGCAATACGAATGGCTCAAGAGCAAAGACGGCGCCGCCTATGAATTCAAAGGCGACCCGGTGGTGGAAAGCGACAAGATCGGCATCGCCGTGCGCAAGGGTGACGACGAACTGCGCAACAAGCTGAACGCCGCGCTCAAGGAAATCGTTGCCGACGGCACCTATAAAAAGATCAACGACAAGTACTTCCCGTTCAGCATCTATTGATACTGACGTGCCTGGCCGGCGCTGCTTCATTGCGGCGCCGGCCCTTAGCAAAGCCTGCCGCGATATGAACACACACCCATGATGATCGATCTCTACGGATTCGGCCCGGCGCTCGCCGCCGGCGCGCTGATGACCGTCAAACTGGCGCTCTCGGCCCTCTGCCTGGGGCTGGTGCTCGGCTTGCTCGGCGCCCTGGCCAAGACTTCCCCGTACAAGCCGCTGCAATGGCTGGGCGGCACTTATTCGACACTGGTTCGCGGCATTCCCGAATTGCTCTGGGTGCTGCTGATCTACTTTGGCACCGTCAACCTCATGCGTGCCCTGGGCGAATACTTCGGTAACCCGGACCTTTCCCTCAACGCCTTCGCCGCCGGCGTCATCGCCCTGGGCCTGTGCTTTGGCGCCTACGCCACGGAAGTATTTCGCGGCGCTATCCTGGCAATCCCCAAGGGCCATCGCGAAGCTGGCGTGGCGTTGGGCTTGTCCAAGTGGCGGATCTTCACCCGGCTGATCATGCCGCAGATGTGGCGCATCGCCCTGCCCGGGCTGGGTAACCTGTTCATGATCCTGATGAAAGACACGGCGCTGGTGTCGGTGATCGGCCTGGAAGAAATCATGCGGCACGCACAAATCGGCGTGACCGTGTCCAAGCAACCGTTCACCTTCTATATGGTGGCCGCGTTCATGTACCTGGGCCTTACCGTGCTCGCCATGATCGGCATGCATTTGCTGGAACGACGTGCCGCTCGCGGCTTTACCAGGAGCACCCAATGAACTGGGAAGTCATCATCAAGTGGCTGCCGAAACTGGCCCAGGGCGCGACACTGACCCTGGAGCTGGTGGCCATCGCCGTGATCGCCGGTCTGCTGCTGGCGATTCCGCTGGGCATCGCCCGCTCCTCACGCCTGTGGTACGTGCGGGCTTTACCCTACGCCTACATTTTCTTTTTCCGTGGCACGCCGTTATTGGTTCAGCTGTTTTTGGTCTACTACGGCCTGGCGCAGTTTGACGCCGTGCGTAGCAGCGCGCTGTGGCCGTACCTGCGGGATCCGTTCTGGTGCGCCACGGCCACCATGACCCTGCACACCGCCGCCTACATCGCCGAGATCCTGCGCGGCGCGATCCAGGCCATCCCTCGTGGTGAAATCGAGGCCGCGCGAGCCCTGGGCATGTCCCGACCCAAGGCGTTGTTCTACATCATCCTGCCGCGTGCAGCGCGCATCGGCCTGCCGGCCTACAGCAACGAAGTGATCCTGATGCTCAAGGCCAGCGCACTGGCGAGCACCGTGACCCTGCTGGAGCTCACCGGCATGGCGCGCACGATCATTGCCCGGACCTACCTGCCGGTGGAAATCTTCTTCGCGGCCGGCATGTTCTACCTGCTGATGGCGTTCGTGCTGGTGCAGGGCTTCAAACAGCTGGAGCGCTGGTTGCGCGTCGATGCCTGCCAAGGGCGCTGACCGCAGCGTGCTGACGGGCGAGGCGTTACTCGCCCGTTTCACCGCGCTGGATGCTTTTCTCACAACGCACCAGGCATTGTGGAAACCACGTCCGTTCACCCATCTGCAACTGCCCTGGGAAGGGTCCTACCCGGAACTGGCCCAATGGCTACGCCAACGTTCGCTGGAGGATGCAGAAAACGATCATCACCAACCCTGGCTGATTGAACATGCACCGACGCCATTTCCAGAGCTGGCAGCCATTTCCCATGCGTTGAGCACCGTCACAGAACTGCCGGGCAAAGAGCTCGAAGCCGCCGCCCATCGCCTCAGCGTCGACGTGCCAGGGCGTAAATGGCAGCAGATCGAAGCGTTCGCCAGCCGCCTGCACTTCGCTGCCAAACCGACCCACTGGCTCGATTGGTGCGCCGGCAAAGGTCACCTCGGCCGACGCTTGCTGCACGATGAACAACAACTGACGTGCCTGGAGTACGACCCAGCCCTGGTCGCCAGCGGCCAGCAACTGAGCCAACGCCACCGTCTGTCCGCCACGCACTTGCAGCAAGACGTGCTGGCACCAGAAGCAGCCCAGGCGATCCGCCCTGAGCACACGCCGGTAGCCCTGCACGCCTGCGGCGACCTGCATGTGCGGCTAATGCAATTGGCGAGCGCCGCTGGCTGCACGCAATTGGCAATCGCCCCGTGCTGCTACAACCGCATCCGTGCTGAACGTTATCAACCGCTGTCCGACGCCGCCAAGGCTTCGGGCCTACAGCTAACGCTCGATGATCTCAGCTTGCCAATGACCGAAACCGTCACCGCCGGCGCACGCACCCGACGGCAACGGGACCAGTCCATGGCCCGACGCCTGAGCTTTGACCTGCTGCAACGACAGATCCGGGGCAGCGACGACTATCTGCCCACCCCCTCGCTCCCCAGCGCCTGGCTGGAAAAATCCTTCATCCAGTACTGCACCGATCTGGCAGTCCTGAAAGACTTATCCACAGTCGGCTCGCCTGACTGGTCGGCACTGGAAGCGGCCGGTCATCAACGCCTGGCCGAAGTGCGCAACCTGGAACTGGTCCGAGGCCTTTTCCGACGGCCTCTGGAGCTGTGGTTGGTGCTGGATCGGGCGCTTTTCCTCAGCCAGAAAAACTACCACGTCCGCCTCGGCACCTTCTGCGAAACGCCCCTCACGCCACGAAATCTGATGTTGCTGGCCGAGCGTTACTGATACGACACAGCCTGTGGATAACTCTGTTGATGAAATAGTCCTGGATCCAATAAATCCGCGTTTTTCCTCTACGACCGAGGCTGGTCATTTTTTGTTCATATGGATAAAAAACCATTAAAACAGGCATTTGCGAGCAAACGAGAAAGCTGTCACAAAATCGCAAGATGGCAGCCGCCCCGCCCCGCCCGTTGTGCATAAGCGTTCAAGCAAAACGACATAACCGCCGAACTCAGTGCTCCCACACGCCAACAATTGCGCCCACCGCGCCCGTGCAGTACAACAGCCTTACGTATCGTGATTGACACAATGCCGACACACACAAGGACTGGCCGTGACGTTCATTTCCTACGCACAAAACTTCGAAGACATACGCCTGTGGCGCGCCCTTAAGTCGGAAAAGAACGGTTTTTACCTCGACGTCGGTGCCAACCATCCGACGGAAGATTCCGTGACCCGGGCGTTCTACGATCACGGCTGGCGCGGGATCAACATCGAACCGGTGCAGGCCTACTACGACGCTCTCTGTCAAGCGCGGCCCAACGACATCAACCTGCAATGCGTGGCCGGCGAAAACGCCGACAGCCTGACCTTCTACACCATCGCCGACACGGGCCTGTCCACCGTCGAAGCCAGCGTCGCCCAACAGCACCGCGACGCCGGCATGAACGTAAGCAAGCAGACTGTCCAGTCCCGCACCCTGACTTCGATCTGCGAGCAATACGCCCAGGACCGCCCCATCCACTTCCTGAAAATCGACGTCGAAGGCCACGAAGAAACCGTGCTGCGCGGCATGGACTTCACCCGCTGGCGCCCCTGGATCATCCTCATCGAAACCCCCTGGGCCCGCGACCAGACCTGGGAAAACCTGGTGACCGACGCCGGCTACCAGTCCATCCTGTTCGACGGCCTCAACACCTTTTACCTCGCCGAAGAACACTTGGCGCTCAAACCGGCTTTCGACATCCCGCCGTGCAACCTCGACGAGTTCCAGTTCTGCAAAGGCCACAAATTCAGCCACCCCCTCAGCGAACCCGACCAGCAACTCACCGCCGCCCTGCAACGCGCCGAACGGGCCGAAGCCCAACTCCATGCCCTACAAAACAGCCGCACCTGGCGAACCTTGCAGAAAGTACGCAACCTCGTGCGCCGCGCCTGAGTCGAGGGCCTGCAAAAATAGTCAGAATTCAGGGGTTTACAGAACGCACCCAATCGCTATAATCGTCGCCCACACGCCGGTATAGCTCAGTTGGTAGAGCAACTGACTTGTAATCAGTAGGTCCCGGGTTCGACTCCTGGTGCCGGCACCATACAAAATGAAGCCCTCGCAGAAATGCGAGGGCTTTGTTGTTTCTGTACATCCACTTTCTGTCCACACACTGAACTCTGTGGGAGCGAGCCTGCTCGCGATGAGGCCATCACCACCACCGACACTCTGCCATACAGACGCAAGCTCGCTCCGTCCGCCCCAGATGCGTTAATCCCGGACACACAATTTCTCGCCCCGCCAGCATGACGCCACGATTGTCCCCTATCCAATCGACCGTTACCCTCCAACTGTCGCTGCCACCAAGTTCAAATATGCGGGCCAGGTCCTACCCTACGACCATAAGCATCGGTCGAGTACGGATAGGGCGTGCCCTATGAATTCAAAGACGCTCAGCAGTTGCTACAGGATTTTTTCGCAGACGTTGACCGTGTGTTGGAGCAGGTGAAGAAATGAAAACACTAAAGATTGGCATCATGTCGCAAGCGCAGATGCGTGCGCGTGTATTGGCGATTGCCTGTGGCGAGTACAAGCCCAAGGCAACCGAGCCCAAGATTTGGTTTCCGTCCATGAAGTCGCTGGCCGAGGTGCTGAGTGATGAAAACCGGGCGCTGCTCAAGCTCATCAAAGAAACTCAGCCGGAATCTCTGACCTCGTTGGCCGAGGCTACTGGGCGAAAGGTAAGCAACCTGTCGCGGACGCTAAAAACCATGTCTGGTTACGGGCTGGTTGAAATGAAGCGCGAGAATAATCACGTCAGGCCGATTGCCAAGGCCACAGAATTTCAAATCATCGCGGCCTGAGTTGCCAGGCAGACGCCCCCCGCACGACGGGGGGTTGCCAGGTACCTATTTGTAATTCGGGGACAGACCACGATTCCTAGCTTAAATGAATATGCAGACGCCAAATTAGTCGTGGTCTGTCCCCGTTTTACGTCAACTCCCCGAGTTTTTCTGACAGCTCGTCGCCCCGCGCTAGCATCAACCAATCGAGCGCGTTACTGCGCACGCATACAGTAGTTGTACAGCGATTGGTTCTCATCAATTTCGGACAGGCTTAATCTCTCAGGATACGGCGATGGCACTTGGCGCTCGATGACAAGGCCTTCCGAATGCAGAACCCCGAGGCGCACCGGGAAACGCTCCACGAGATGGCAGCCGCGTTGTTTGACGAAGGCCTGATCGACCAGCTTGAACGGTTCGAAATGAACGAGATGGCTGACGCCGCCTAACGGCACGCCGTTGAGGAGCTGCCGAACTCACCAGACCAATACCGAGGCGCATCGGCCTATAACGTCGTGCAGGTAAGTTTGAAGATAGCCCTGTCCGTGCAGGAAATGGGTTTGTGGCAAAGCCCTGGACGATTGGTTTTACGCTGAAAAAACATGAGTGCTCCTGTTAGGTGGACCTCGGACGATTTATCGAACTTTATAGCCACCATCCGCCCAGTCAGATTTGGCGAGCCGTCGAAGTGGTCTTGGATCGTTAGTAGCAGGGTCAAAGTACTGAGGCTCGTAACCGCTCGCGTCCATCATCTCATTTAGATCGCAAAAAAATGGTGGGATTGTTTTTTTAAACACATCCTCAGCGGATTCAATAGACTTAGAAACCAACATTCTATTTTCTGAGCTTTTGTAGTTTTTAGTATAAAAGCCTGACAACTCATCTAAAACCTCGGCAACATCTAATATTGCCGAATCAAGCAACTCAATCAAACCCTCTCCTGTCACATACAGCTGAGCAACAATCTCACCACCAACCTTTGAAACTTTAAATTTAAATGAACATATATCATTTAACCCCACACCACCCTCTCGCAATTTTTGCTTGTATGCAGCACTAAGAGCTTCGTAAGAGCGGTGAATAGCGATGACATTGAAATACGACATTTCGGCCATAATAACTTTCTGCAATACCTCAGCATTATTATGCCTAATCAAAGGTAGCGACACATCCTGATTTACCCTATCGGTAACTCCCGTATGCCCTAAAACTGAAGGCATATCGAGAAATCGAAGTTTGTGTGAAGCAAAGGGAATCACAATGGATTTTTTGAGTCCCCCAAGATCAAAAAGTTGAGATTGCAAGGCTAGAAAAGCCTGACGAATGAGTGCAACATCGCGATTTTCCTGCTCAACGCGTTGATTTTTCACTTGAAATTTGTAGGTAAAAAAGGAGCCTGCCGCAGCACCGGCAAAAGTCGACACGAGAGGTAGAATAATGCCACTCAAGATATCGATGCTCTTGCCATCAGCAGCCCCAAACAAAATTGTTGCATCACCATCGAATGCGCGGAAAATCAACATTAGGATCAGGACAGAAAATAGCCCCCCGAAAAATGCGCCAACTCCAACGGAAAACTTCATTTCGCTCCATCCTTGTAGATTTGGTAATTCGGGGACTTAGTAATTCGAGGACAGACCACGATTCCTAGCTTAAATTAATATGCAGGCGCCAATTTAATCGTGGCCGTTCCCGATTTTCTGTAGCTGGACGAATGGAAAACCCTAATCAGGTGGAACCAAACGATTGTGGACATCGTTGACTATCTAGGCAGACAAATCGATTTTCCGACGTCAACCCGAAAACGCAACCCTCCCCCTTAAGAGCGAGTAGCTGTTTCGGACAGACACTCTGATAACGAGTAAAAAACTTAGCTATAGCCGGTATCCGGATTACACCGAAACAAAACCTGAGGGAGACTCACAAAACTAACGAAATGTTTTTGACGATGCAAACTGCTTTAGCGAGTCGAACATCTTTTGCTCGTAAACTCCAGGAGAGAATGGCACAGAGTTCGAAGCATAAACTTCGCCACGAACATCGGACACAAATATTTTAGCAGGAGAAGCGTTACCCAAAAACGACTTAAAACGCTCCCTGTCGGCGGCAGTCATAGATTGAATCTCATCTGACTCAAACTTAATAACTTTATAAGACTGAGATTGCAAAGTAGCAGCTTCAGGAGAGCTGTCGTACCCACTCATTTTCATTGGGAAGTCCAGATAGTTCCCCTCCCCCAAATTCGCCCTAAAAAGAGCCTGGGGCTTAAGGGAAGTTGCGCCACTACCTTGATTCCCGACGGCACAGGTAACGACAAGCTTAGTTCTACTTGGCATAACAACCGACTTAAACTCCGACCATTGCTTACTTGCTTCCTTGTACTTGGAAAGCATACTATCTCTTTCCTTTCTTTTGGCCTCGAGCATTTCATTCACCCTAGACTTTAATTTTTCCAACATTTGACTCCCTGTTATTTCAGGAGCTTCCTTGGCAGATCGTGCGGAGCTCAGCAAAAACAAACTTCTCGGAAGCCCAGTAAGTTCATCATCTAGAGCATTTAAGCGCGCTTCAATTTCTTTGGCGTTTGCGCCAGAAATCGCGGCCCCAAGATTTTTTTCTGCCCTATCAATTTCTGTCGTAGCTGTAGCTATTTTGTTTTTATAGATTAGAAGTAAACGCTCTATTTCATCTGGGGAGTGTTCTCTACTAGCCCCGCTCAAGGATATGAAATCTTCATCTCCAACGAGAAATTTTAAAGCAGAAAGCTCCGGGAATTTTATGAGATCAACAGGCTGCGAGCTTGTAGCGCTAACCGCAGTGACTTCCAAGACCACATCTGGAGATTTAAAATCATGAAACTGACCAAGAAACACAAAAAAAACAACCACCACGCTCGCAAAAAATTGCCAAGTACCAATAAAAAAACTTTTCACCCAGCTCAGTCTAGATACAATCATCACTAACTCCATAGAACACTATAGATACAATGATATCATATTGACATCAAGCCATTAAAATATCAACTCCTCTTTAGACCGAGGAACTGGATGCGAACCCGAAAGGCAATTGTTTAAAATCGTATGAAAAATCATAGATATATCGAAATATCAGAAGAGTACCTTTCGCAAGGAATTTCGGGGACAGAATTTCGGGGACAGGCCATGATTTCATGGCTTAAATTAATAAGCTAAATTAATTTTGGTCTGTCCCTGACGGATCCCCGAATTTTCTTACGCAAAATCAAGAAGTTGGAATATTGAAG
>NZ_JAKNQY010000040.1 GCF_024494355.1 Pseudomonas sp. Q11
TGGTTACTTTTGGGGCGTTTGCCAAAAGTGACCCGCCGTAAGGGCGGAACCATAAGCAGCCGTTACCCAAAAAACGGATATACACACAAATCCCACACATAAAAAAACCCGCATCACTGCGGGTTTTCTCAAAACGCTGAAACCTTAATTAACCTTGGCGTTCAACTCACCCTTCAAATACCGCTGATACATCGCCTCCAAAGAGATCGGCTTGATCTTCGAAGCATTACCAGCGTCCCGAACGCTTCATAACGAACAATACTCGCTTCACGCCAATGGCTTGCGCCTGAATCGAGGTGCAACCGAGTCATAAAGTGCTGCAAGCCGTCCGCCATCCCACTCCGCCTGCATGCCTTTTAGCAGCTCCCCATCAATACGATGCCCATTGATCGCCAACGCTTGGCTCATCGCGTCGGCGATTCGCTCAATAATCAACAATGGCTTATCTACCCCACAATGCTTGCGACCGAACTCGATCAGTTGCTGCCGATCAGGATAAGTCTTCACCTTGTTCATCTTGATCGCCAAGGTCCGATCCACCAACGAGCGGCCAGACTTGGGGTTGTAGTGTTCATACACCGTGGTAGTGGTGACATCAAAAACCGGTGCCAACCGCACGGTTTCCAGTGCGTCGGGATGCGTATAAATAACACCGAAATTTTTCAGGTGGGCATCGCCGTTGCGCACCATGACCGAGAGGCACACCGAAGAAAAAAAGCGCTCCCGTTCGCGAACCGGCTCAGCATGCCGGCATACCTGGTCCACTACTGCCGCAAGGGTCTCGTAACTCTGGGAATATTTGTAGTTGTCATGAGGGTCTTTGTGCAGGCCAAGGAGCACGGCCATGTCTTCAAACCCCAAGCGCCCGGAAGGGGTCAGGTCGAACCGCTCCATTACAAACAACTCACCGTTTTCCGACAGCCAGAATGGCGGAGTTTCCAACCCGGCCAAACGAGCAGCTTCCAGACAAAGGAATTCATTCTGCGCCAGATGGGCATACTCCTCTGCGCCGGATTTCACGATCAGATCGGAGCTAAGCATCGTTTTTCGATCGCCAGTCAGCTTATCCAAGTCAGGCACAAGCACTTTGGGCTGGACGCCCGAAATGCCAGACTCAAAATAAGTATCAACAAGGAAGTCAAAAACACTTTGTGAAGTATCCGCCGACAGAATGTCCTGCAACCCGACCTGAGCCCGCACAGTCGTAGGGGCCTCAACCGGGTTGACGTAGCTGAGTCGACCGATCTGATTACCACCTATCACCGATAGCAGCCGCATGTCATCGACTTGCATGTGTCTGGCCATACGACGCTTGATCTGGTCGGCCAGAAACCCCTCGGGCACGTTCATATCAAAGATGGGATGAAGGACGTTACTGACTGAAGGCGTAGGGTCATAGGGCATGACCAACGAAACCTCCCGAGACGCCTCGGCGCTCGCATAGGCGAACGAAAACTGCGAACCTTTGGACAAGTCGCCGCTATAACCTTGCGGTGTCATGACATTGAGCAGCTTGACCTTACTCATCATGCTCTACCAGATCAGCTAGGGATTTGAGGTCGATCCGCTTGTCGACGATTTCCAGCGCCATCCCCAACGCCGATACGACTCGAAACAAGGTGTACACGGCCACGTTTTCACCGGCTTCAAGATCGATAATCGTTTTGCGGTTGCAGTTGGCTTTCTCAGCGAGCTGCTGTTGGGTATAACCCTTCGCACGGCGCAGTGCACGCATCCTCTCGCCAAGAATTGAAGGGTTTAGAATCAGCACAGTGTCACCTATAACGGACTTTTTAGCTTTGAAAGCTAATTATGTCCTTTATAGCGGACATTTCAAGCGTGTTGTGTCTTCCAATCTTCAAGGCCAATCCCCACGCACAAAAAAACCCGCATCGCTGCGGGTTTTTTTTGACGCTTGAGCCTTAGTTAACCTTGGCGTTCAACTCACCCTTCAAATACCGCTGGTACATAGCTTCCAGAGAGATCGGCTTGATCTTCGAAGCATTGCCCGCAGTACCGAAAGCTTCGTAACGAGCAATACACACATCACGCATGGCAGTCACGGTGGCACCGAAGAACTTACGCGGGTCAAACTCGCTCGGATTGGTCGCCATCAACCGACGCATCGCACCGGTAGAAGCCAGACGCAAATCGGTATCGATGTTGACCTTACGCACGCCGTACTTGATACCTTCGACGATCTCCTCAACCGGCACGCCGTAGGTTTCCTTGATGTCGCCACCGTACTGGTTGATGATCGCCAGCCACTCCTGCGGTACCGAGGACGAACCGTGCATTACCAGGTGGGTGTTGGGGATGCGCTTGTGGATTTCCTTGATACGGTCAATGGCCAGCACGTCGCCGGTAGGCGGCTTGGTGAACTTGTAGGCGCCGTGGCTGGTTCCGATGGCGATGGCCAGGGCGTCGACCTGGGTCTTCTTGACGAAGTCCGCCGCTTCTTCCGGGTCGGTCAGCATCTGGCTGTGATCCAGCACGCCCTCGGCGCCGATGCCGTCTTCTTCACCGGCCATGCCGGTTTCCAGCGAGCCCAGGCAACCCAGTTCACCTTCCACCGAGACGCCGCAGGCATGGGCCATGGCGACGGTTTGCTGAGTGACGCGCACGTTGTATTCGTAGTCGGTAGGGGTCTTGCCGTCTTCGCCCAGGGAACCGTCCATCATCACCGAGCTGAAGCCCAGCTGGATGGAGCGCTGGCAGACGTCAGGGCTGGTGCCGTGGTCCTGGTGCATACACACCGGGATGTGTGGGAATTCTTCGATGGCTGCCAGGATCAGATGACGCAGGAATGGCGCGCCGGCATATTTGCGGGCGCCGGCCGAAGCCTGGACGATCACCGGGGAGTCAGTCTTGTCAGCGGCTTCCATGATGGCGCGCATCTGCTCAAGGTTGTTGACGTTAAAGGCTGGGACGCCGTAGCCGAACTCGGCTGCGTGGTCCAGCATCTGACGCATGCTGATAAGTGCCATTAGTGTGTCTCTCCCGGTCGAGGGTCGTTAATCGTGCCAGCCTGCCGGAGCGGCGGCGGCTATTCAAGTCATTGCAGGTCGGGGGTGGGTCCGGCCTGCGTGTTCGGCGAAACAAAATCTCGAAACTGTAGAGGACCCTGTGGGAGCGAGCCTGCTCGCGATGAGGGCCCGACAGTCAACATCACTGGTGCCTGATACATCGCTATCGCGAGCAGGCTCGCTCCCACATTGGATCTCCATTGAATCAGTCAGCTTTGCAACCCCGGCCAATCAAGTCATTGGTGGCGACCCAGTAAACCAGGCCTTCCTCACCCTTGACGTGAAACGCCAGCATGTCGTCGCTGTACAGCGTACCCGATGCGCCCGGCTCTTCCTTCAGGCGATAGACCTGCTCGGCTCCGCCGAGGCGAACGTCGACTTCCTTGCGGGTGTCATCGGTGTAACGCCAGAGTACTTTGGCCTGGCTGTCGCAGGTCCAGGTTGTCCAGCCCTCTACTACGGGCTCGGACGAACGAAACCGATCCAGCTGCGCACAACCGGCCAGCATTGCCAGCGCCAAAATGGCGATAAAGCCTTTCATCCGTGTTCCTCGACTGACAGCGCAAGCCGCCAGCCTTGAGTTAATGAGTCAGACCCCTCAAGGGCAACCATGTTCCTTGGCAGGGGCCTGTGTCTCGTATTTGTCCAGCCCCTCCGGCCCGGAACGCTTATTGAGCACCGGGTTGGTTTCGGCCTGCCACTCGGCCTGGTAACAACCAGTCTTCGGCTCGCTGGGAGCAACCGCTTCCGGTGCGGCTTTCGGGTTGCTCGCGCAAGCGGCCAGGGATGCGGTCAGCAACAAAAGCGCCAACGTCTTGACCATCACAACACTCCTTTGCCTGGTCAACGAAACCTCAGGCCTTGGCCCGGCTTTCCAGGACTTCCACGGCTGGCAGTACTTTGCCTTCGACGAATTCGAGGAATGCGCCGCCGCCGGTAGAAATGTAGGAGATCTGCTCGGCCACGCCATATTTGTCGATGGCCGCCAGAGTGTCGCCGCCGCCCGCGATGGAGAATGCGTCACTCTCGGCGATGGCCTGGGCCAGCACTTTGGTGCCATTGCCAAACTGGTCGAACTCGAACACACCGACCGGACCGTTCCACAGGATAGTCTTGGAAGATTTCAACAGTTCGGCGAAGTTGGCTGCAGTTTGCGGACCGATGTCGAGGATCATGTCATCCTCGGCCACGTCAGCGATCAGCTTGACGGTGGCGGTAGCGCTTTCGGCGAACTCCTTGGCAACCACCACGTCCACCGGCAACGGCACACTGACTTTGGCGGCGATTTCCCGGGCGGTGTCCAGCAGGTCCGGCTCGTACAGGGATTTGCCGACCGGGTGACCGGCGGCGGCAAGGAAGGTGTTGGCAATGCCGCCACCGACGATCAACTGGTTGCACACCTGGCTCAGGCTGTTGAGCACGTCGAGCTTGGTGGAGACCTTGGAGCCGGCAACGATGGCGGCCATCGGCTGGGCCGGGGAACCCAGGGCCTTGCCCAGCGCGTCCAGTTCGGCGGCCAGCAGCGGGCCAGCGGCGGCCACTTTGGCGAACTTCGCCACGCCGTGGGTCGAACCCTCGGCGCGGTGGGCGGTGCCGAACGCGTCCATCACGAACACGTCGCACAGGGCCGCATACTGCTTGGCCAGTTCGTCAGCGTTCTTTTTCTCGCCTTTATTGAAGCGCACGTTCTCGAACAGCACGACATCGCCGGCCTTCACGTCCACGCCATCCAGGTAGTCAGCCACCAGCGGTACATCACGACCCAAGGCTTTGCTCAGGTAAGCGGCGACCGGCTTGAGGCTGTTTTCGGCCGAGAACTCGCCTTCGGTCGGACGACCCAAGTGCGAGCAGACCATCACGGCCGCGCCTTTTTCCAGGGCCAGCTTGATGGTCGGCAGCGAAGCCAGGATACGCGCGTCGCTGGTGACAACACCGTCCTTGACGGGGACGTTGAGGTCTTCGCGGATCAGTACGCGCTTACCTTGCAGATCGAGGTCGGACATCTTCAACACGGTCATGGGTCGCAATTCCTGGGTAACTGTTTAGTGAGCAGGTGTTTTTGAAACAGAGAGCTGAGAAACAGAAAGCGAAGTCGCTGCTTGCAGATAATGTTCAGCGACATCCAGCATTCGGTTGGCAAACCCCCATTCGTTGTCGAACCAGGCCAGGATGTTCACAAGCCGCGGCCCGGAAACCCGGGTCTGGCTGGCATCGACAATGGCCGAATGTGGGTCATGGTTAAAATCACAACTGGCATGGGGCAACTCGGTGTAGGCCAGCAGGCCTTTGAGCGGGCCGCTGGTGGCGGCTTCGCGCAGGATCCGGTTGACCTCGGTGGCGTCGGTATCGCTCACAGTCTGCATCGTAATGTCGAGGCAAGACACGTTGACCGTCGGCACCCGCACGGCTTTGGCCTGAATTCGCCCCGCAAGTTCCGGCAGCAGCCGCTCGATGCCACGCGCCAGACCAGTGGACACCGGAATCACCGACTGGAACGCCGAACGGGTCCGACGCAGGTCTTCATGGTGATAGGCGTCAATCACTGGCTGGTCGTTCATCGCCGAGTGAATGGTGGTGATCGACACGTATTCCAGGCCAATGGCCTGGTCCAGCAGGCGCAACAGCGGCACGCCGCAGTTGGTGGTGCAGGACGCGTTGGACACCAGCAGCTCATCACCGGCCAGGCAGTCCTGATTCACGCCGTAGACGATGGTGGCGTCCACATCCGCTTCGCTGGCCATTGGCTGGGAGAACAACACCCGCGGCGCGCCGGCGGCGATGAAACGCTGGCCATCTTCACGGGTGTTGTAGGCACCGGAGCACTCAAGCACCAGATCGACACCCAAAGCCGCCCAATCGATACCTTCGGGGGTGGCACTGCGCAGGACTTTCACGCAATCGCCATTAATGTGCAGACAATCGCCCTCGACCCGCACTTCGCCGGGGAACCGGCCGTGGGTGGAGTCAAAGCGTGTCAGGTATTCGATGCTGGCCATGTCGGCCAGATCGTTGATGGCCACAATCTCGAACCCGGCCTTCGCTCCTCGCTCGAACAACGCACGCAAGACGCAACGACCAATCCGGCCGTAGCCGTTGAGTGCAACTTTGTAAGGACGCGGTTGGGGCATGGGATTCTCTGACCTGGGTGAATCCATGAATAAGGCGCTGAACATTCCATTGTCATCGCGGGCAAGCCTTGCTCCCACAGGATGGCATTGCCCTGTGGAAGTGCACATCCTGAATGGCCTTTCCCTGTGGAAGTGCACATCCTGAATGGCATTTCCCTGTGGGAGTGCGCATCCTGTGGGAGCAAGGCTTGCCCGCGATAGCGTCAGAACAGGCGATACATTCCTGGACTTAGTCTTCCAACAGCTCTTCAGCCTGACCCAGGATGTTTTCCAAGGTAAAGCCGAACTCCTCGAACAACGCCGGCGCTGGCGCCGATTCGCCGTAGGTGGTCATGCCGATCACGCGACCTTCCAGACCCACGTACTTGTACCAGTAATCGGCGTGCGCGGCTTCGATGGCGATCCGGGCGCTGACTTGCAACGGCAATACCGCTTGTTTATAGCCAGCGTCCTGGGCATCGAACACGCTGGTGCACGGCATGGATACCACACGTACGTTGCGGCCCTGCGCGGTCAGTTTGTCGTAGGCCTGGACGGCCAGGCCGACTTCGGAGCCGGTGGCGATCAGGATCAGCTCAGGCTCGCCAATGCAGTCCTTGAGCACATAGCCGCCGCGGGTGATGTCGCCGATCTGGTCGGCATCGCGGTTCTGATGCTGCAGGTTCTGGCGGGAGAAGATCAGCGCCGATGGACCGTCGTTACGCTCGATGGCGTATTTCCAGGCCACTGCCGACTCCACGGCGTCACAGGGGCGCCAGGTGTCCAGGTTTGGCGTGCAGCGCAGGCTTGCCAGTTGCTCGATCGGCTGGTGAGTCGGGCCGTCTTCGCCCAGGCCGATGGAGTCGTGGGTGAATACAAAAAGCACACGCTTCTTCATCAAGGCTGACATGCGCACGGCGTTGCGGGCGTATTCCATGAACATCAGGAAGGTCGCGCCGTAAGGCACCAGGCCGCCATGCAGGGCCACGCCGTTCATGATCGCGCTCATGCCGAACTCGCGAACGCCGTAATACATGTAGTTGCCGCTGGCATCTTCGGCGCTGACGCCTTTGCAGCCCTTCCACAAGGTCAGGTTGGAACCGGCCAGGTCGGCCGAACCACCCAGCAGCTCCGGCAGCAGCGGGCCAAAAGCGTTGAGGGTGTTCTGGCTGGCCTTGCGGCTGGCAATGGTTTCGCCTTTGGCGGCGACTTCAGCGATATAAGCCGAGGCTTTTTCGGCGAAATCGGCAGGCAGCTCGCCGCTGAGGCGACGGACCAGCTCATTGGCCAGCTCAGGGAATTGCGCAGAGTAGGCGGCAAAGCGCTGGTCCCACTCGGCTTCGGCGGCACGGCCTTTTTCCTTGGCGTCCCACTCGGCATAGATGTCGGCCGGGATTTCGAACGGACCGTGTTCCCACTTCAACGCAGCGCGGGTCAGGGCGATTTCCTCGGCGCCCAGTGGCGCGCCGTGGCAGTCTTCCTTGCCTTGCTTGTTGGGCGATCCGAAACCGATGGTGGTCTTGCAGCAGATCAGGGTCGGCTGGGCGCTCTTGCGCGCCGTCTCGATGGCGGTCTTGATCTCTTCCGGGTCGTGGCCGTCGACATTGCGGATGACCAGCCAGTTGTAGGCTTCGAAACGCTTGGGGGTGTCGTCGGTGAACCAGCCTTCGACTTCGCCATCAATGGAAATGCCGTTGTCGTCGTAGAAGGCGATCAGCTTGTTCAGGCCCAAGGTGCCGGCCAGGGAGGCGACTTCGTGGGAAATGCCTTCCATCATGCAGCCATCACCCAGGAACACGTAAGTGTGGTGATCGACAACGTTGTGGCCTGGACGGTTGAACTGCGCCGCCAGGACTTTTTCCGCCAAGGCAAAGCCCACGGCGTTGGCCAGTCCCTGGCCCAGTGGACCGGTGGTGGTTTCCACGCCTGGGGTGTAGCCATATTCCGGGTGGCCCGGCGTGCGGCTGTGCAACTGGCGGAAATTCTTCAGGTCATCGATCGACAGGTCATAACCGGTCAGGTGCAGCAACGAATAGATCAACATCGAGCCGTGGCCGTTGGACAGCACGAAGCGGTCACGGTCGGCAAACGATGGGTTGCTCGGGCTGTGCTTGAGGTAGTCGCGCCAAAGCACCTCGGCGATATCCGCCATACCCATAGGGGCACCGGGATGGCCGCTGTTGGCTTTTTGCACGGCATCCATGCTGAGTGCACGGATGGCATTGGCACGCTCACGACGGCTGGGCATCGCTGATCTCCTGGGTTTTGAATGGTGAAACTGAAAAAGGCGAGCATTTTCCCTCACCCACCCGCCCCGGGGCAATGACAGATAGTCATCCAGAGGCTTTTTTCCGGTGGATAAAGTGGCATTCGCCAGGTGAAACCTTTCCGCTGATGGGTTGTAGAGTCAAGCACGCCTGTGGAAGTGCCATTTATCGAGCAATATCAAAACTTTTTGATATTGCCCTTGCGATGATCCATACCCCCCACTAGACTGCCGCCCTATGAATTTACGCGTGCCTTCCATTCGCCATGACGATTGCGATGAGCTGGCGGCCCTTTGCAAGGCCGGCGGCGATCCGCTGCGGCTCAATGTATTGCGTGCCCTGGCCAACGATTCGTTCGGAGTGCTGGAATTGGCGCAGATCTTCGGCATCGGTCAATCCGGCATGAGCCACCACCTCAAGGTCCTGGCCCAGGCCGACCTGGTGGCAACCCGTCGTGAAGGCAATGCGATTTTTTACCGCCGAGCCCTGCCCCATACCGATCTGCTGGGCGGCAAGCTGCATGCCGCGCTGCTCGAAGAAGTGGACGAGTTGGACCTGCCGGCAGACGTGCAAGCCCGCATCGCCCAAGTACACGGGCAGCGGGCCGCCGCCAGCCAGGATTTTTTCGCCCGGGTGGCCGAGAAGTTTCGCGCCCAGCAGGACCTGATCGCAGGGCTGCCGCAGTACCGCGAAAGCGTCGTGGCGCTGCTCGACAAATTGGATTTCGAGCCCACCGCCACGGCCATTGAAGTCGGCCCTGGCGACGGCGCGTTTCTGCCGGAACTGGCGCGGCGTTTCAGCCAGGTGACGGCGCTGGACAACAGCCCGGCCATGCTCGAGCTGGCACGCCAGGTGTGTGAGCGTGAAACACTGGCTAATGTCAGCCTGCAACTGGCCGATGCCTTGGATGGTGTGAGCCTGCAGGCCGATTGCGTTGTATTGAACATGGTGCTTCACCATTTCGCCGCGCCGGCCGATGCGCTCAAGCACATGGCCGGCCTGCTGCAACCGGGCGGTAGCCTGTTAGTGACAGAGTTATGCAGCCACAACCAGAGTTGGGCCAAGGAGGCCTGCGGTGATCTCTGGCTGGGGTTTGAACAGGACGATCTGGCCCGTTGGGCCACCGCTGCGGGCCTCGTGCCCGGGGAAAGCCTCTATGTGGGCTTACGTAATGGTTTCCAGATTCAGGTCCGCCATTTTCAGCGACCGGCTGGCGACACTCACCATCGGTAACTTGTAGGAAAACATCGAGATGAGCGAATACTCCCTTTTCACCTCCGAGTCCGTGTCTGAAGGGCATCCGGACAAAATCGCCGACCAGATTTCTGATGCGGTGCTGGACGCCATCATTGCTGAAGACAAGTTCGCCCGCGTGGCGTGCGAAACTCTGGTGAAAACGGGCGTGGCGATCATCGCCGGCGAAGTCACCACCTCGGCCTGGGTCGACCTGGAACAGATCGTCCGTGACGTCATCCTGGGCATTGGCTACAACAGCTCCGACGTCGGCTTCGATGGCGCGACCTGCGGCGTGATGAACATCATCGGCAAGCAGTCCCCCGACATCAACCAGGGTGTTGACCGTGCCAAGCCTGAAGACCAGGGCGCTGGCGACCAGGGCCTGATGTTCGGCTACGCCAGCAACGAGACCGACGTGCTGATGCCAGCCCCGATCACCTTCTCGCACCAGTTGGTTCAACGCCAGGCTGAAGCCCGTAAATCCGGCCTGCTGCCTTGGTTGCGCCCGGATGCCAAGTCCCAAGTGACTTGCCGTTACGAAGGCGGCAAAGTTGTCGGTATCGATGCCGTCGTACTGTCGACCCAGCACAACCCTGAAGTGTCCTACAAGGACCTGCGCGAAGGCGTGATGGAGCTGATCGTCAAGCACGTACTGCCTGCCGAGTTGCTGTCCAAGGACACCCAGTTCCACATCAACCCGACCGGCCAGTTCATCATCGGTGGCCCCGTCGGCGACTGTGGCCTGACCGGCCGCAAGATCATCGTCGACAGCTACGGCGGCATGGCCCGTCACGGCGGTGGTGCGTTCTCCGGCAAGGATCCATCGAAGGTTGACCGTTCGGCGGCCTATGCCGGTCGTTATGTGGCCAAGAACATCGTCGCCGCCGGCCTGGCCGAGCGCTGCGAGATCCAGGTTTCCTACGCCATTGGCGTTGCCCAGCCTACTTCGATCTCGCTGAACACGTTCGGCACCGGCAAGATCGGCGATGACAAGATCATCAAGCTGGTTCGTGAAGTGTTCGACCTGCGTCCGTACGCCATCACCACCATGCTTGACCTGCTGCACCCGATGTACCAGGACACGGCTGCCTACGGCCACTTCGGTCGCACGCCGCAAACCAAGACGGTCGGTGACGATACCTTCACCACCTTCACCTGGGAAAAAACCGACCGCGCCGACGCCCTGCGCGCCGCTGCCGGCCTGTAAAGCCCGCTGGTACGAAAAGCCCCTGGCGACTGGGTCGTCAGGGGCTTTTTCATGTCCGGCTCATACCCATTCAGGGGGTTGAAGCCCGCAAGGAACTTGTGGCTTGGGAACTTATCTGTGGGAGCAAGGCTTGCCCGCGATACAGGCGCCTCGTTCTCCCGGGTGACTGCATTGTCCTCATCGCGGGCATGCCTTGCTCCCACAAAATCCCCTCGCCACAAGGGACCATCGAACTCAAGACCGCCGTGCCACCAGCAAAAACGAAGCCGCGCTGGCCAGCAGACCCGCACACATGCGATTGAACAGACGCTTGCCGCTCGGCCGGGCAAACAGTCGCCGCGCATAAATCCCCATGTAGCAATACAACCCGATGGCAATGCACTCCAGCGCCAGGAACAGGCCGCCCAGCACGGCGAACTGCTGGGTGACGGTGCTGGCGCGGTCGACGAACTGCGGCAGGAAGGCGGTGAACAACAGGATCGCCTTCGGGTTGCCGATCGCCACCAGAAACTCCTGGCGTGCCAGGCGGGTCACGCTCATCGAAGTGACCGCCGCTTCAGCTCCGGCTTCGGGCTGCGCCCGCCACAATTGCACGGCAAGGTAGAACAGATAAGCGGCACCCACGAACTTGATCCCCAGGAACAACAGTTCCGAGGTATGCAGCACAGCGGTCAACCCCACCGCTGCCAGGGCAATCATGAGTGCAAACGCCAGCAGCCGACCAATGCCACCGCTGCACGCCCGGACGAAGCCATAGCGCGAGGCGTTGCTGATGGACAGCAGGTTGTTCGGCCCCGGCGCCATGTTCAGCGCGAAGCAGGCTGGAATGAAAACAGCGAGGGTCGTCAGGTCCATAGGGATGCATGCCTGGCAGAGCGGATCGAGAGCCCATTCTGCACTCGCCTCTAATGGGTTCAAGGCACAGTTGCGCAACCAAATCACCCTGCACTGTACCGCCGCGACTTCGCCAACACCCCCTGCAAGATCCGGTAACGCTCCCGGCCTCGCACCTTCTGTGACAGTGACTAGCCTTCAAGTACACCACCAAGCAAGGATGCTTCGATGCTGCCGTTATCACGCCTATTGGCCTGTTTTATATGCATCTGCTCCCCTGTCATCGCCGCGCCTTGTCCCGACTGGCCCCTCGGACGCGCCCAGGCGGAAATCACCGCCCTGCAGCAGCGAATCGATTCGTGGGATGACAGCTATCACCGTCTCGGCCGATCACTGGTAGCCGACGAGCTCTACGATCAGTCCCGCATCCAGCTGGGCCAGTGGCGCGACTGCTTTGGCCTGGAGGCGCCAAGTGCCCCCTTGCGCACGGCGGGTGGGAAAGTGCCACACCCGGTTGCACACACGGGCCTGGACAAACTCAAGGATGCCGACGCGGTCAAGGCGTGGCTACAAGGCCGAGAAGACCTGTGGGTCCAACCGAAAGTCGATGGCGTGGCTGTGACCTTGATCTATCGCGGAGGGCACCTGCATCAGGCGATCAGCCGCGGTGATGGTGTCCAGGGACAAGACTGGACCTGGGCTGCCCACAAAATCAACGCCATCCCGCAACGGCTACATCAGCCATTGGACCTGATCGTTCAGGGTGAGCTGTACTGGCGGCTGATTGCCCATGTCCAGGCCAGCAACGGCAGTCTCAACGCCCGGGCGACCGTGGCGGGGCTGATGGCGCGCACGAATTTGACCGCGCAAGAGGGGGCGGACATCGGCCTGTTTGTCTGGGACTGGCCTGAGGGACCGGCCACCCTGCCCGAACGGGAGGCGACCCTGCAGGCGCTGGGCTTTGCCGACACCACCGGCTACAGCCAGCCCGTCCAGGCATTGGCCGACGTCGAGCACTGGCGCGACCACTGGTATCGCACGCCACTGCCATTTGCCAGCGATGGCATCGTCCTGCGCCAAAGCCGCCGTCCACCTGCTGATCGCTGGCAGGCCCGGTCGCCGTTCTGGAGCGTGGCCTGGAAATATCCCTATGCCCAGGCCTTGGCCGAGGTGCGCCACGTACGCTTCAAGATCGGTCGTACCGGGCGCATCACGCCCGTGCTGGAACTTGAGCCAGTCATGCTCGACGACCGACGAATCCGCCGGGTGAGCGTCAGTTCCCTAAAACGTTGGGAGCAAATGGACATCCGCCCTGGCGACCGGGTCGCCATCAGCCTGGCCGGGCTGACCATTCCACGCCTGGACAGCGTCGTGCTGCGCAGTGTCGAGCGCCAGGACGTGAACGCCCCAACGGCGGCCGACTATCACTTGTTAAGTTGCTGGCAGCCGACACCCGGCTGCGAAAGCCAGTTCCTGGCGCGCCTGGGCTGGCTCAGCGGCAAGCACGGGCTAGCCCTGCCCCATGTCGGCCCGGGAACCTGGAGAAAACTCCTGGCGGCCGGTCAACTCAATGGATTGCTGGATTGGATGACCCTTGATGCCAACGAGCTTGCTAACATTGCCGGCTTCGGCGAACGCAGCAGCGCCCGCCTGGTCGCCAGCCTGCACAGCGCCCGGCAACGTCCTTTCGGGCAGTGGCTCAAGGCCCTTGGCCTGCCACCCACCGGCGAGGTCCGGCTGGAGGGGCCATGGCAGGTGCTTGCCGAGCGCGACACCGAACAATGGCAAACCGAAGCCGGTATCGGTCCGGGACGCGCCGCGCAACTGAGGGCTTTTTTTCGCGACCCACAGGTGCTGGCTTTGAGTGAAGTATTACGCACTGCCGGGGTCGACGGTTTCTAATCCGAACCCCACAGTTGAACCCAAGGGGTAAAGGTACGCTCCAACTGCGCATCTATACCGACCGCTCGCGAGTTTTCACGGAGTAGCTATGAATTTTATGTCCTCTATCGCACTGCTGACTCTATGCAGCGCCATGGCCGCCCCCCTGATGGCAGCCGAGCAAACACCGGAGCTCACCGGCTGCGCGGCCAAGCGCCAGGGCATCATCAATCAAATCGAGCTGGCCAAGTCCCGTGGCAACAAAGATCAGCAAGCCGGCCTGGAAACGGCGTTGAGCCAGGTCACCACCCACTGCACCGACGCGTCCCTGCGCAAGGAACGTGAAAACAAGGTCCTTGAAGCCAAGCACGAAGTCAGCCAGCGTCAGGCCGACCTGGAAAAGGCCATGAAAAAAGGCGACGCGCAGCGGATCAACAAACGCAAGGACAAGCTGGCGGCTTCTCGCAAAGAGTTGCAGGAAGCGGTGGATGAGTTGGATAAATAAGCGGCAAGCGACAAGTTTTAAGCCACAAGCTCCAAGCTTCACACCAGCAGCTTGCAGCTAAAAACTTGCAGTTGCCCCTACTCAATAATCCCGAAACTCTTTATGGCAGGCGCTGCACGCATCCTCTACCTTCTGCACCGCAGGCCCCAGGTTGCTGGCCCTGTACGGCTGGACCTTGCTGACGGTCACCAACTCACCGGTGGCCGCTTCAAGGCTGCGGGCCAGTTCCTGGAAATGCGCCTGTTTTTGCCAGACCTCATCCCGAGCACTGGTGTGGTCTTCTTCACGCACTTGCGGGAAATGTTTCCACGGCTCGCGGGACAGTTGATCAAGTTGCGCCGCGCCCTCGGCAAAGCGCGGGCCGTCGAACGGGATGCGACCGCGCAACATGCCACCCAGCTCTTCGTTGGTCTTGAGCATCTGCTTGAAGATCGCTTTGCGTTGGCCCAGTGGGGAATTGGGATCGATACCGCCACAGGCGGACAACATCAGGCAGGCCAGCACGGCCATGGAAAATCGTTTTACAAACATCTTGGCCTCGGAGCAGGAAACGGCGGTTAGTATCCTCGGGTCACCGGCAAAGACCAATAGCCCTATTATCAATACGGGTTGTCTGGACGCCTGGAGCGTCCGCACGACCGGCAAGGAAATCTCATGCACAGTTTCAAGACCTGGCACAAAGGCCTGGCGTTGACCCTACCGCTTATCGCACTGCTGGCCGGTTGCAACCGCGGCGACAAAGCCGAAGAGCCCAAGACCCATGCCGTCGCCACTTATGTCAGCGCACCGTGGGAAGCCTTGCCATCGGTGTCCGATGAAGACCTGCTGGCCGGCTTTGGCTCCTGGCGCAGCGCCTGCACCCGGCTCAAGGCCGACGCGGTGTGGGGCACCACCTGCGCGGCGGCGGCCAATGTGCCGCTGACCGCCGTGGATGTGCGCAGTTTTCTGAAGCAGAACCTGGATGTCTACGGCCTGCGCTCGGGTGACAACAGCCCCAACGGTCTGATTACCGGTTACTACGAACCGGTCTACCCCGGCAGCCTCACCCAGACTGCCAGCGCCAACATCCCGGTGTACGGGGTGCCGGAAGACATGATCATCGTGTCGCTGGACAGTATTTACCCCGAGCTCAAGGGCAAGCGCCTGCGCGGTCGTCTCGAAGGCCGGGTGCTCAAGCCCTACGACGACGCGGCCACCATCGAAACCAACGGGGTGAAGGCACCGGTAATCGCTTGGCTGACAGACCCGATGAACCTGCAATTCCTGCAGATCCAGGGCTCGGGCCGCATTCGACTCGATGACGGCCGCCAATTGCGCATCGGCTATGCCGACCAGAACGGCCACCCCTACCGACCCATCGGGCGCTGGCTGGTCGAACAGGGCGAACTGAAGAAAGAAGAGGTGACCATGGGCACCATCAGTGCCTGGGCAAAAGCCAACCCGAACCGGATTCCCGAATTGCTCGGCAGCAACCCCAGCTACGTGTTTTTCAACCGCAACCCCGACAGCAACGAAGGGCCCCGAGGCTCACTGAATGTGCCACTGACCGCCGGCTACAGCGTGGCGGTGGATCGCAAGGTGATTCCGCTCGGAAGCCTGTTGTGGTTATCCACCACCCGCCCTGACGGCAGTGCATTGAACCGGCCGGTCGCGGCCCAGGACACCGGCGGCGCAATTGCCGGCGAAGTACGGGCGGATCTGTTCTGGGGCACCGGTGAAGCAGCGGGGAACCTGGCCGGGGATATGAAACAACAGGGGCAGATCTGGATGCTGTGGCCCAAGGGCATGGCATTACCGCAGGTGCCGCAGGTTGCCAATACTGTCAGTGCCAATCCCTAAGAAATGGGCTGACTGTACCGGCGCCATCGCGAGCAGGCTCGCTCCCACAGTTGATCTCCAGTGGACACATGTTTTGTGTACGACTAGATCCAATGTGGGAGCGAGCCTGCTCGCGATGGGGCCAGCACAGACAACGGGATTCGCCCCCCTGGCTCAGACCGAAACGAAGAAGAAACTCAACACCAACCCTGCCCCCACGAACCACACCAGCGAACGCAAGGTCGCCCAGTCCGCCAGATAGCAGATGATGTACAGCAGGCGACTGGTGATAAACAGCACCGCCAGCACGTTGATGGTCACAAGCTCGGCATTGCCGGCCAGGTGCGCGACGATCACGGCAGCGGCGAAAAACGGGGTAATTTCAAAGCTGTTCAGTTGCGCGGCGTATGCACGCCGGGGGGCTCCTTCGAGCGAGTCCAGAAAATCCCGAGGGTCGTGGTTGTCCCGCAACCGGTACTTTCCACCGGCCTTGGCGATCGCAACGCATACGTAAGGCAGGAGAAAGGCAATCAAAATGCACCATAGGGCAACCGTCATGAAGCAGTTCCTTCTTTGAATGTTATAGAAATCGAAAATCAGGGCACTGGTCAGAATTTCATCACCAGCATGCCAATCAGCACCAGCCCGCAGGCTAAGAGCCGTGGCCGGCCGAAAGGTTCTTTCAGGTAGCGCATGCCAAACAGCACCACCAGGATCACGCTGATCTCCCGCAGCGCCGCCGCTTCGGCGATCGAGCCCAGTTGCATGGCCCACAGCACCAGAGCGTAGCTCAACAATACGCAAAACCCGACCGCCAGCCCCAGCCGCCACTGTTCACGCCAGAACAGCATGAACGCAGGTCGTTTGCGCACCAGCGCCAGCAACGGAAATGGCCAGGCACTGAGCAGCGTGACCCAGACCAGGTAATCCAGTGGCCGGGGCCAGCGCCGCAGAGCATGGCCGTCGATAAAGGTGTAGCAGCCGATGCACAGGCCTATCAGCGCCACCACCGGCAACATTGACCAGGGCAATCGCTCGCCACCTCCGCCCTGCCACAACAGGCAAAGCATGCCGAACGGGATCAGCAAGATGCCGATGATCTGATGGGTCGTCAGCACTTCCCCGGCGAAGATCAACGTCAAGGCCAGCACCACTAACGGCGACAGACCACGCATCAGCGGATAGACCAGTCCCAGGTCACCCACCCGATACGCCTGGATCAGCAGATAGCGGTACAACAACTCGAATGCCGCCGACGCCAGGATCCACGGCCAGATCTCCAGCGGTGGCAACGCCACGAAGCCCAGCGCCAGCACCACGAACAGCAACGCGACGCTGTCCATGCATGCCACCACCAGCAAACGCTCGCCACTGAACTTGATCAGCGTATTCCATGCCGCATGCAACAGCGCGGCGACCAATACCAAGGCTGTTGCCAGCACAGCACGCTCCTTGTCTTGTCCCCCCGGCCCGTAGGAGCTGTCGAGTGCAACGAGGCTGCGATCTTTTGATCTTTCACTCCAGACTCAATTGCCGGTGGAAAGATCGCAGCCTCGTTGCACTCGACAGCTCCTACGCTCAGTAGGGCTCATGAATTTATTCGCTATCGTCTATACTGCAAACCGACCACGCCGCACTCAGTTGCGCAGAAAACCAATTCCAATAATTTTTGCTGCTGCCCCGTTTCATTCGAACCGGCGCATTGGCATGCGTATGCCTGATCAGAGCGTCAAGACTACAGACAGAGACCTTGCGCATGCCACTCGCCTTGCTTGCTTTGGCCGTCGCCGCTTTTGGCATCGGCACCACCGAATTCGTCATCATGGGGCTGTTGCCCGATGTCGCCCGTGACCTGGGCGTGAGCATTCCCCAGGCCGGGCTGCTGATTACCGGGTACGCCCTGGGCGTGGTGTTCGGCGCGCCGATCCTGGCCATCGGCACCGCCAACATGCCGCGCAAGGCAACGCTGCTGGGCATGACGCTGATGTTCATTGTCGGCAACGTACTCTGCGCCCTGGCACCGAACTACGTCACATTGATGGCCGCCCGGGTCATCACCGCACTGTGCCATGGGGCATTCTTCGGGATCGGCTCGGTGGTCGCGGCCGGGCTGGTGGCGCCGAACAAACGGGCCCAAGCAATCGCAATGATGTTCACGGGGCTGACCCTGGCCAATGTGCTGGGCGTGCCGCTGGGTACCGCGTTGGGCCAATATGCCGGCTGGCGCTCGACCTTCTGGGCGGTATCGGTCATCGGGATCATTGCCGCTATTGCCCAATGGGTCTGGCTGCCCCGGGAAATCCCCATGGAGAAGGCCAATCTGGCCAGCGAGTTCAGAGTGCTGGGCAAGGCCAACGTGTTGCTTGCCCTGGGCATGAGCGTGCTGGCCTCCACCAGCCTGTTCAGCGTGTTCACCTACATCGCACCGATCCTGCAGGACATCACGGGGGTCAGCCCCCACGGCATCACGCTCATGCTGCTGCTGTTCGGTGTCGGCCTGACAGCGGGCAGTTTTCTCGGCGGTCGCCTGGCGGACCGGCGCCTGCTGCCTTCGCTGGTAGCCATGGCCCTGGCAGTGGTACTGGTGCTGGCCGCGTTCAGCCAGACCAGCCGGTCGGTGGTTCCGGCGGCTATTACCTTGGTCCTATGGGGTGTATTTGCCTTTGCACTGTGTCCGATCCTGCAATTGCTGATCATCGACCAGGCCCAAGAAGCGCCGAACCTGGGCTCGACCCTGAACCAGAGCGCGTTCAACCTTGGCAACGCGGCGGGTGCCTGGATTGGCGGCCTGGTGGTGGCCAGCGGCGCCGATCTGGCCGACTTGCCATGGACCGGCGCTCTGGTGGGCGGGCTGACCGTGTTGACGGCGTTTTATTTTATTTATCATCAGCGTCATCGAGATGTGACGGCAGGTTTTGCTGACTAAGCGGTGCATTGGTCTCGCTGCGCACCTGCGCATGACTGATCAGCGCAAAGATGAAACTGCCTCCGATGATGTTCCCCGCCAGGGTCGGCCCGGCAAACACCATCCAGAAATCCTCCCACGACAGCTGGCCGGCGAACACCAGATAGGACACCTCGGCCGAGCCGACGACAATGTGGGTGAAATCCCCAAGCGCCATCAGGTAGGTGATGAGGATGATGATCCACATCTTGGCGCTCTCCATGGAAGGGATCATCCAGACCATGGTGGCGATCATCCAGCCTGAAATGATGCCCTTGGCGAACATCTGGCCGGTGTCGTTTTCCATGACCTTACGACCGATCTCCAGAAAAGCCAGATCGGTGCGGCGATCGAAAATCGGCAGATGCAGCATCACATAGGCCACCAGCAAGGTGCCGCACAGGTTACCCACCAGCACCACACCCCAGAGCCGGAACAGACGGCCGAAGTTGCCCAAGGTGGGTTTGCTCATGATGGGCAACACCGCAGTCAAGGTGTTTTCGGTGAACAGTTGCTGACGGGCAAGAATCACCGCGAGAAAACCGGCGCAGTAGCCGAAGCTGGCGATCACCTTGAAGGCTTCGCCCTCAGGCAAGCGGGAATTGAGCAGTCCCATCGCCATCAGCGACAGGCCCATGGTCAACCCGGCGGCCAGGGCCGACCACCAAAGCGCGGCGACACTGCGCTCCAGTTCCTGGTTGCCCTGGGTTCGGATAATCTCATGCAGTACCGCGGCCCGCGGTGGCTGATTGCGGTCGACTTCGTGCTTTTCCTGCGCCGAAAGATCAGGGGTCTTGCCGTCTTTTCGAGTGTCCATGGAGCTCCTGAACCGGTGGCGTGATGTACCTACGACACGCGGCGTTCGGAGCTGTTCAGTGGCGGGCCACAATGTTCATTGGTGCCTTGAAAACCGCTATCGCGAGCAGGCTCGCTCCCACAAGGGATTGGTGGTGGACAACAATGCTGCGACCGACCGCAAGTCCATGTGGGAGCGAGCCTGCTCGCGATGGGCGCACCGCCGATCTCACGCGCTGGCAATATCGTCCTGGAACTGATCCTTGACGTACCTGATCTCGGTCCGGCCATGCGGCGCCGGCAGGCCATCTTCCCCAAGATTGACGAAAACCATCTTCTCCACGGTCAGGATGCTTTTACGGGTGATCTTGTTGCGCACTTCGCAGGTCAGGGTGATGGAGGTACGGCCGAACTCAGTGGCGGTAATGCCCAGTTCGATGATGTCGCCCTGGCGCGAAGCGCTGACGAAATTGATTTCGGAGATGTATTTGGTCACCACGCGCTGGTTGCCGAGCTGGACAATGGCGTAGATCGCCGCTTCTTCGTCGATCCAGCGCAACAGGCTGCCGCCAAATAGCGTGCCGTTGGGGTTGAGGTCTTCGGGCTTGACCCATTTGCGGGTGTGGAAATTCATGTTCACTCCTGGGGGCAGCTTCAAGATTTAAGCTTCAAGCGGCAAGAAAGGGCAGTTCAGCTTCTAGCTTGCAGCTTGCAGCTTGTCCGCTGCCCCTTGCAACTACCCGCTCAAAGCCAGCTATAATCGCCCCGCTTCACCGGTCCACGCTTTGGACCGTTCCCGCCACCTGTCCGAGGGGCGCTGCAGCAGGTTCGACCTGTCAGGCTCGGATGGGGCGTTGTTTGTACGGGGCTCCCCGCACGGACACTAAACGCACAACGGCGCCCATTCGCATACATTACGAATGGAGGCTCTTCATGAGCGCTGTTATCACGCCTGCAGATTTTACCGATTACAAAGTCGCCGACATGTCCCTGGCTGCCTGGGGCCGTCGCGAAACCATCATCGCCGAATCCGAAATGCCAGCCCTGATGGGTCTGCGCCGCAAGTACTCTGGCGAACAGCCATTGAAAGGCGCAAAAATCCTCGGCTGCATCCACATGACCATTCAGACCGCCGTGCTGATCGAAACCCTGGTTGCCCTGGGTGCCGAAGTGCGCTGGTCGTCCTGCAACATTTTCTCGACCCAGGACCAGGCTGCCGCCGCTATCGCCGCTGCCGGCATCCCGGTTTTCGCCTGGAAAGGCGAAACCGAGCAAGAGTACGAGTGGTGCCTGGAGCAGACCATCCTCAAGGATGGCCAGCCATGGGACGCCAACATGATCCTCGACGACGGCGGCGACCTGACCGAACTGCTGCACAAGAAATACCCGGCCGTGCTGGAGCGCGTCCACGGCGTGACCGAAGAAACCACCACCGGCGTACACCGCCTGCTGGACATGCTGGCCAAGGGCGAACTGAAGATCCCGGCCATCAACGTCAACGACTCGGTGACCAAGAGCAAGAACGACAACAAGTACGGCTGCCGTCACAGCCTCAACGACGCCATCAAGCGCGGTACCGACCACCTGTTGTCGGGCAAGCAGGCACTGGTCATCGGCTACGGTGACGTGGGCAAGGGTTCGGCTCAGTCCCTGCGCCAGGAAGGCATGATCGTCAAGGTGTCCGAAGTTGACCCGATCTGCGCCATGCAGGCCTGCATGGACGGCTTCGAGCTGGTTTCGCCGTTCATCGACGGTAACAACGATGGCACCGAAGCAAGCATCGACAAGGCGCTGCTGGGCAAGATCGACCTGATCGTGACCACCACCGGTAACGTCAATGTCTGCGACGCGAACATGCTCAAGGCCCTGAAAAAGCGCGCCGTGGTCTGCAACATCGGCCACTTCGACAATGAAATCGACACTGCTTTCATGCGCAAGAACTGGGCGTGGGAAGAAGTGAAGCCACAGGTCCACAAGGTTCATCGCACCGGCGCCGGTAGCTTCGACCCACAGAACGATGACTACCTGATCCTGCTGGCCGAAGGCCGTCTGGTGAACCTGGGCAACGCCACTGGCCACCCAAGCCGCATCATGGACGGCTCGTTTGCCAACCAGGTCCTGGCGCAGATTTTCCTGTTCGGCCAGAAATACGCCGACCTGTCGCCGGCCCAGAAAGCCGAGCGCCTGACCGTGGAAGTGCTGCCCAAGAAACTCGACGAAGAAGTGGCCCTGGAAATGGTCCGCGGTTTCGGCGGCGTGGTCACCAAACTGACCAAGCAACAGGCTGACTACATCGGCGTGACCGTCGAAGGCCCGTTCAAGCCGCACGCGTATAGGTACTGACAGTAGCTACAAGCTTCAAGCGGCAAGTAAGAGCGGTTTGTTTACTTGCGATTTGCCGCTTGGGGCTTACTTCTTCATCGCTGTTACGCAGCTGCGGGCTGCAAGCTTAAAGCACAAGAATTCGGCGCACCGCCCTCTTGCAGCTTGTAGCTAGCCGCTTGAAGCTGGAGGCCCCACCATGTCCCAAGACCGTCGCTACAGCTTCGAGTTCTTCCCGACGAAGACCGATGCTGGGCATGAAAAACTGATCGCCACTGCCCGTCAGTTGGCGAGCTACAACCCCGATTTCTTCTCCTGCACCTATGGCGCTGGCGGCTCGACCCGGGACCGCACAATCAACACCGTGTTGCAGCTCGAAAGCGAAGTCAAAATCCCGGCCGCCCCACACCTGTCCTGCGTGGGTGACAGCAAAGCCGATCTGCGCAGCCTGTTGAGCCAGTACAAGGCGGCCGGCATCACCCGTATCGTGGCCCTGCGCGGTGACCTGCCCTCGGGCATGGGCATGGCGAGCGGCGAACTGCGCCACGCCAACGACCTGGTTGAATTCATTCGTGAAGAAACCGGTGAGCACTTCCACATCGAAGTGGCTGCCTACCCAGAGATGCACCCCCAGGCACGCAATTTCGAAGACGACCTGCTCAACTTCGTACGCAAGGCCAACGCTGGCGCCAACAGCGCGATCACCCAGTACTTCTTCAACGCCGACAGCTATTTCTACTTTGTCGACCGCGTACGCAAGATGGGTGTCGACATTCCTGTCGTGCCGGGGATCATGCCGATCACCAACTACAGCAAACTCGCGCGTTTTTCCGATGCCTGCGGCGCAGAAATCCCACGCTGGATCCGCAAGCAACTGGAAGCCTACGGCGACGATACGTCCAGCATCCAAAGCTTCGGAGAGGACGTCATCACACAAATGTGTGAGCGCTTGTTACAGGGCGGCGCGCCGGGGCTGCATTTCTATACCCTGAACCAGGCCGAGCCCAGCCTCGCCGTATGGAATAACCTCAAACTGCCGCGTTAATGACTTGGTTCGGCGGTGTATAAAAAGGCCTTGGCGAAAACCAAGGCTTTTTCGTTCGTCCGATGTCAAAAGGCGACCAGGCCGCAAGCCAGAGGGCTCTAGCTATTTGATGAGCTCTCGTCGTAACCTCAGGCCATGCCCTTCATCGCCCGGTTATTGACTACCTTTTTTCTCCTTTACCTGAGCATGGATGCCCGGGCCGAGAAGTTGCGCATTGTCACCGAACCCTGGGCGCCTTATGTCTACGAAGAGAACGGCCAGGTCCGGGGACTCGACTACGAAACCACCGCCATTGTGTTCAAGCGCCTGGGCATTGATGTGCAATGGCAACTGCTGCCTTGGAAACGTTGCCTGGCGATGCTTGAACAGGGCCTGGCGGACGGTGCGCTGGACATTTTCCACAGCAACGAACGCGACGCCATGCTGCTTTACCCCAGCGAACCGCTATCGGACGTGGAGTTCGTGATGTTCTATGCCAACGCCCGCCCCCATCCCTTTCGCACCCTTGATGACCTGGGCGGCCTGACCGTCGGCACGTCGCCCGGTTATCTGTACAGCCAGGCCTTCAGTGAATCACCCCTGTTCAAACGTGAGACGGCGCCCACCCATGAAGCCAACTTCGGCAAGTTGCAACTGGGCCGGATTGACCTGCTCATCACCGACCGCCGGGTGGGCCGGCACGTACTCAAGCAAATGCAGCTGGGTGACCAGATCACCGAAAACCCCGTGGTTGTGAGCCGTCAACGCCAATACCTGGCCGTACGGCGCAACGCCGGTATGGACCTGCTCGTGCAGCGCTTCAGCGCCGAACTCAAGCGCTTCAAGCGCGAACCGGCCTACGCCGAGCTGATCGCTCGCTATGGCGCAGTTCCGTCTGTCAGGACCGAACCGTCCAGCCCGGCGCAGCGCTGAAATAAACCGTTGAGCAGCAGGAAAGCGGCGCGCGGCGTTTGCTCTGTTATACTCCGGCCTTCCCGCCAGGCTCACGCCCGGACGCCCGGTCTTGCAAAAGGCATCCCGACACCGCTACAGCGCAGCTTCCAGCCCGCGCGAGCCCTGTCCGGACCTGCTTTCCAGACTCGGCAGGACCGGACGGGATGACGTCTTTTTGTTGAACGTCATTCGCGCCCGGCAAGACTATCCCATTGGGCCAGGCCCTCACTAAAACAGGATTACTCATGTCCTTTGCTTCCCTCGGTCTCTCCGAGGCTTTAGTCCGCGCCATCGAGGCTGCCGGCTACACCCAGCCTACCCCGGTGCAACAGCGGGCCATCCCCGCCGTGTTGCAAGGTCGCGATCTGATGGTCGCGGCGCAGACAGGCACTGGTAAAACCGGTGGTTTTGCCCTCCCGATCCTGGAGCGGCTTTTCCCCAACGGTCACCCAGACAAATCCCAGCGTCACGGCCCGCGCCAACCGCGCGTCCTGGTCCTGACCCCAACCCGCGAACTGGCGGCCCAGGTACACGAGAGCTTCAAGGTCTACGCTCGCGACTTGAAGTTCGTCAGCGCCTGCATTTTCGGCGGCGTGGGCATGAACCCTCAGGTCCAGGCCATGTCCCGTGGCGTCGACGTGCTGGTGGCCTGCCCGGGCCGCTTGCTCGACCTGGCCGGCCAAGGCAGTGTCGATCTGTCCCACGTGGAAATCCTCGTGCTGGACGAAGCCGACCGCATGCTCGACATGGGCTTTGTCCATGACGTGAAGAAGGTTTTGGCCCGCCTGCCCGCCAAGCGCCAGAATCTGCTGTTCTCGGCGACGTTCTCCAAGGACATCACCGACCTGGCCGGCAAGCTGCTGCACAACCCGGAACGCATTGAAGTCACTCCGCCGAACACCACGGTCGAGCGCATCGAACAACGTGTGTTCCGCCTGGCGGCCAGCCACAAGCGTGCCCTGTTGGCGCACTTGATTACCGCCGGCGCCTGGGAACAGGTCCTGGTGTTCACCCGCACCAAGCACGGCGCCAACCGCCTGGCCGAGTACCTGGACAAGCATGGCCTTCCCGCCGTGGCGATCCACGGTAACAAGAGCCAGAACGCTCGCACCAAGGCCCTGGCTGACTTCAAGGCCGGCGAAGTGCGCATTCTGGTTGCCACCGACATCGCCGCCCGCGGCCTGGACATCGACCAGTTGCCCCACGTGGTCAACTTCGAGTTGCCGAACGTCGATGAAGACTACGTACACCGTATCGGCCGTACTGGCCGGGCCGGCCGTTCGGGTGAAGCGATCTCGCTGGTCGCGCCGGACGAAGAAAAGCTGCTCAAAAGTATCGAGCGCATGACCAAGCAGAAAATCGCCGATGGCGACCTGATGGGCTTCGATGCCAGCACCATCGAGGCCGAGAAGCCTGAAGTGCGTGAACGTCCGGACGTGCGCAATCCACGCAATGCCCGTGGCCCTCGCGGTGATGGTCCAAATGGCGGCGGCGGTGGCGGCGGTCGTAAAGACAAAGGCAAGGACAAGGGCAAGGAAAAATCGGCCAGCACCAGTCGCGGTGAACGCCCGGCCCGTGAGCACAAACCTCGCGAAGGTACCCCGGCCCGTGAACAGCAGCGTCCGGCACCACGCGCCGCTGCTGATCGTGCACCGGACGAGTTCCTCGACGACGATATCGACAACTTCGGTAACCGCGTCGACTACGTGCCGCAGCAGAAACCGGCCCAGGGTCGCGGGCGTCGTCCTGGCGCCCCGGCACAGGGTGCTGGCGCTGGTGCAGGAGCTCCTCGTGGCCAGTCCCAAGGGCGTCAGAACGGCCCGCGCAACAGCAACGGCTCGTCCACCGGCACCCCACCGGCCAAACGCAGCGGCCCGCGCAACGGCGCGCCTCGTGACGGCCAGGCCCGCCGCGAAGATTCCCGCCCTCGCCGCCCGGCCCGTGACGACCAGCCTCGTCAGGAACCCGCCGTGCAAGCCCCTCGTGGTAACCAGCCGAAGATCGTGCATAAGGAATCGAAGGTCGATCGTTTCCCGACGCCTGAACAGCTGGATCAACTGCCAAGCCGTCCACGGGGCGAGAAGCCGGCACTGCTGACCCGTAATCGCTGAGTTTCTCCAGGCCGTAAAAATGCCCCTGATCTCGCGATCAGGGGCATTTTTATTTGAGTGACGCCGATTTTACCCTGTGGGAGCGAGCCTGCTCGCGATTGCGTCGACTCAGCCAGTACAGATGTTGACTGACCCACCGCTATCGCGAGCAGGCTCGCTCCCACAAAGGTCATGCGCGGTTCACAAGATTCCATACGACAATAAAAAAACGCCCCTGATTACAAGATCAGGGGCGTTTTTTTGTCAGGTGCGAATGTTATTTCGCTTTGACACCTTCAAACGAAACATACAGCTCGACCACGTCGGACGTTGGGCCCAGGTCTTTCTGCTTGCCGAAATCGGAACGCTTGATGCTGGTGGTCCCTTCGAAGCCAGCACGGTAGCCGCCCCATGGATCCTTGCCTTCACCCAGGAAAGTGGCCTTGACCACGACAGGCTTGGTCACGCCCAGCAGGGTCAGGTCACCGGTCACATCGGCAGTTGCCTTGCCATCAGCGCTTTTGCCGGTGGACTTGACGCTGGTGGAAACGAAGGTGGCCTTGGCGAATTTGCTCGCGTTCAGGAAGTCCGCACTGGCGATGTGCTTGTCGCGCTCGGCATGGTTGGTGAACACGCTGGCAGTGTTCACGTTGAACTCGATCTTGCTGTCTTCAGGCTTGGTGGCGTCGAAGCTGAACTTGCCGTCGATGTCCTTGAAGGTACCGGTGATGTAGCTATAGCCCAGGTGGCTGATCTTGAAGTCGACGAAGGCGTGTTGGCCTTCCTTGTCGACCACGTAGTCGGCAGCCATGGCCTGGCCGGCCGACAGCAGGGCAGAACCGATTGCCAGGGCGGCGAGCGTCTTTTTCAACATGCTTTCTATTCCTTTGGAGTCGAGGTTGAACATCAGGCTTGGCGTCCCAGCATGCGCTTGAGGGTCGCGTCACGGTCGATAAAGTGGTGTTTCAATGCTGCCAACGCATGAAGGCCGGAGAAAATTACCAGCGCCCATGCCAGGTAGAAGTGAATCTGGCCGGCAATGTCTGCCTGATCAGGCAGCCCAGACACCAGCGCGGGTACTTCAAACAAGCCAAACACCGGAATCCCGACACCGTCTGCGGTAGAAATCAGGTAACCGGCAATCATCACGGCGAACAGCCCGAGATACAGCGCGCTATGGCCGAGCTTGGCGCTGACACGGGTCAGGCGCCCATAGGTCTCGAGGGTCGGGGGCGGCGGGCTGACGAAACGCCAGAACACCCGCAACAACATGGCCGCCAGCAGCACCAGGCCAATGCTCTTGTGCAGGTCCGGCGCGTCTTTGCGCCAAGTGTCGTAGTAGTCCAGACCGACCATCCACAGCCCCAGCGCGAACAGCCCGTACACCACCAGTGCAATGGCCCAGTGCAAAACGATGCTGACCCAGCCGTAGCGAGAAGAAGAGTTGCGTAGCTGCATTGCTCATATCCTGTAAAAACTGCGACCAAGACTAGCGAGTTATCGATCGATTTAAAGCGGAAATTTTCGCTTTGAAATATCGAGAAATACGATAATCAGTCTGGCGGGGGTGGGTTAAGGAAAGATTAAACGGAAATGACGGGTGTGATGGCAAGAAGGCAGGCAGCCATGGGATGGCCGCATGGATCTCATCGCGAGCAAGCTCGCGCCCACAGGAGACCACGCTGGAGCCGTCATCGTGATTAAAATTTTTGCCCACGCAATATATATGTATCGCCTTTTTCGTTTTTACCCTTCATTAAATGCGAGCTTCAACATTCATTGAACAAAGGTAAAAAACATGGCTGTTCCTTACACTCCATTTCGAGCAAGTGGCTCGCCGTTGCTACCTCCAACCAAACAATGTCACCGGGGCAGTACCTCCAGTCTCCAAATGGGCGATTTCGATTGATATTGCAGGTTAATGGAAACTTGGTCATCAAAGATGGTGAAGCCGTAGTCTGGGTTGCAGATGGCAATCAACGCTATAGTGCAACCTTGTATCCAAAGAGAATGCGAGAGCCCCTGCAATTTGTAGTCGCTAATAGTGGCTTTCTTTATGATCCATCCAGAAGACGCTTATGGATTGCTGAAAGTAGCCATAGCAGGGACAAGTCGCTTTGGTACAACGCTTGTATGATCATTCAGGATGACGGCAACCTGGTCATCCATGACAGGCGAACGGGAAAGCTATGCCGGGCTCGCTTTGGCTTCGTCCCGGGACGTATGTCCAAGCCAAAGCGGGTCAAAATTTTATTTGAGGACTTTGAAATTAAAACTTGGTCGTTTTCACTTCCGCCTCTCTTGAGTCACTCATTGACGCACTCAGGCCTGTAAGTATCCATGTCGCATCTATAAACTAATTGAGGATCGTGCTTTTTCAGCACCATACGACCATCAGCAGTACTGACACCGAATACTGCCAATAGCATTAAAGCCGCTATCAACTTCATATTAACTCCAGTTTTTACGAGGTCACAATTGTGAATCATTAGTTTACCGAGCACTCAGGCCTATATGGATCGATGGAGCACTTGTGTGCTAACTGCGGATCTCTTTTTGGAATCATTGGAATTTTCAAAGGATCCCGGCATTCGCCATACACGCACCCGTACATCGAAACCAATACGACCATTGCCATCAGTATTTTCATACACGCTCCTGTTTTTCGAGGAGCCTAGACTTATGGCTTGGTAAGCGCTATCGCCTGCTTCCGGTTAAAGGGTGGGAAGTTTCCGATATATCGCCGAGGCGTGTAGGGCGTCGCGCTTATCAAGCGGCGCCGATACGCTTGATGCGGGATAAAAAAAAGCGGCCCTTAGGCCCATGTGGTTCATTTGAGAAAAATGATGGAGCTGTGGCGAGGCAGCTTGCTCCCGCTCGGCTGCGAAGCAGTCGTAAACCGGCGGGTGCGGTGTGTCTGATGTTCCGCACTGGCAGGTTTTGGGGCCGCTTCGCGGCCCAGCGGGAGCAAGCTCCCTCGCCACGGGTTTGTCGATTGCCTTAAGTGACCAGCATTAGGTCCTTGGGCCGCGTTCTTTCCACCTGATCGTTACTGAGCCTTGGTTTCAGTAGTCGTCGGTTTGACTGCTGGCTTCTTCGCCGGCTCGGCCTTTTTCACCGGTGCCTTGGTCGGCGCTTTTTTAGCCGGGGTTTTGGCAGCTGGTTTTTTCGCCGCCGGTTTCGCCGTTGCTTTCTTGGTTGGCTCAACTTTCGCCGGAGCAGGCGCTGGTGGTTCCACCGGTGCGGGTGCTGGGACGGGCGCAGGCGTTGGAGCAGGCGCTACCGGCTCCGGTTTCTTGTCGTCATCCGAGCCACCAAACAGGTTGCTGAAGAAATTGCCCTTCTTCGCCGCCACCGCACCGGCAGCAGCTGCTGCTGCGGCCACCGGCACGACCTTGGCCGGTTCAAACGATTTGCCCGCCGCCAGGTCTTCAACCTGGCTGGCCGCCCGCTGCCCACTGCGCAACGCGCCTTCCAGGGTCCCTGGATACAAGGTGTCGGTGTGTTCACCGGCAAAGGCTACGCGCTGCAACGGCATTTCCCACAGACGCCAGTACTTGCTGATCTGGCCCGGCCCAAAGGCCAGGTACGCGCCGCCCATGGACGGGTCGGTGCTGTAGCGACGAATTTCATAACCGGTGAAGGCACCCCGGGCCTTCGGATAAAACGCGTGCAAGCGGATCAGCACCTGATCGGCGATCTGCTTGTCACCAAAAGCTTGCATCACCCGGGCGTTGTCGCCGGAGAGGTTGACGACCACATTGGCGCCGCCCTTCATGGCCGGCTCGATCCACATCATGCCCAGGCCGGTGTTGCTATAGATCTCGCCCGACATGCGCGCCTTGCTGTCCCAGACCGGGGTCTTGAACTTGAGCATGATCTGGTCGCGCCAGCCGTAGTTGGTGCCCTTGATCGCACCCTGATGCCGCGCATCCAGGGCCGGGGTCAGCTGGATTTTGTTCAGGGCTCGCAATGGCACCGCCAGCACGACGTAATCCGCTTGATAGCCGACGCTGCCAACCTTGACGGTGACGCCGTCCTTGTCCTGGGAGACGGCCGAGACGGGCGAGCTGGTCTTGATGGTTTTCAGTTGTTTGACGAAGGCCTGAGCCAACACGGGGCTGCCACCCAGCAGGCGCGCGGCGCGCAGGTCACGGTCGGACACACCACGATAGACCCGGGTCTGCTGGGCAAAATACAGCAACGACAGTCGCGACGGTTCGTCATAGCGGGTGCGGATCTGCTGGTTCACCAACTGCCGCGCGGTAGCCGGCAATTGCAGTCGGTCGAGCCAGTTGGAGACGCTGATCTGGTCCAGTGCGTGCAACGTGTTGTTGGCCGATGGGTTCTGCGGGTCTTCAATGGAACGCGCCAGGTCGTCGAGGGTGGTTTCGTAGCGTTTAAGGGCTTCGGCCGTGGCCGGTTGCTTGGTCGCCAGGTCAGCGGTGGTGAGGTAGGTGCCGTCGATCAGATAGCTGGGGATGCGCACAAATTCCGGGGCCGGCGTGGTGCTCAGTTTGAAGGTCGAGATGTACTTGTTCAGCACCGGCTGAGTCTTTTCGTTGCCGATCCATTCGCTGGTGGCCATGCCCGAACGGCCGCCCAGGCTTGGCTTGGCTTCCAGCAGGGTTACCTGCCAGCCTTTGTTCTGCAGCTCGTAGGCCGCCGTGAGCCCCGCCAGGCCGCCACCGATGACGATCACCGTCGGTTGCTTGTCCTTGGCCAGCGCACAAGCGCTGAACAGCCCTATCATCACCAGCGCACAGGCGCGCAGCCAACCAGCAGACATTCAGCGAACTCCGGAATAAAACGCAGGGACTATCAGTTTTTCGAGCCAGACGGCTCAGAGAACGGCGAAGAATACGTCAGCCATCCCAGCGCCGCCAGCGGCGTCTATCGCCTTACTCAAGGTAGCAGGAGTGACACAATGGGTTGTCCCCAGGGCCGCCATTGCATAGGCTTGCGCGATTGTTTTGCCCGCGCCCGCCGCGAGCTGCCTCGAGGAGACTGTATATGGGCCTGAATAACCAGTGGATGCAACGCGATCTCGCAGTGTTATGGCATCCCTGCACCCAGATGAAAGACCACGAAAAGCTGCCGCTGATCCCCATCAAGCGCGGTGAAGGCGTGTGGCTGGAAGACTTCGAAGGCAAGCGCTACCTCGATGCCGTCAGTTCCTGGTGGGTCAATGTGTTCGGCCATGCCAACCCGCGAATCAACCAGCGCATCAAGGATCAGGTCGATCAACTGGAGCATGTGATCCTCGCCGGCTTCAGCCACCAGCCGGTGATCGAACTGTCCGAGCGCCTGGTGAAGATGACGCCCGAAGGCCTGACCCGGTGTTTTTACGCCGATAATGGCTCGTCCTGCATCGAAGTGGCGATGAAGATGAGCTTCCACTACTGGATCAATCGCGGCCAGCCGGATAAAAAGCGCTTCGTCACCCTGAGCAACAGTTACCACGGCGAGACCATTGCGGCGATGTCGGTGGGCGATGTGCCGCTGTTCACCGAAACCTACAAGGCGTTGCTGCTGGACACGATCAAAGTGCCGAGCCCCGATTGCTACCACCGCCCCGAAGGCATGGGCTGGGAAGAGCATTCGCGCAACCTGTTCGCGGCCATGGAGCAGACCTTGGCCGAACACCACGACACCGTGGCCGCCGTGATCGTCGAGCCGCTGATCCAGGGCGCCGGGGGCATGCGCATGTATCACCCGGTGTACCTGAAACTGCTGCGCGAGGCTTGCGACCGCTATGGCGTGCACCTGATCCACGACGAAATCGCCGTCGGCTTCGGCCGCACCGGCACGATGTTCGCCTGTGAACAGGCCGGTATCACCCCGGACTTCCTCTGCCTGTCCAAGGCCCTGACCGGCGGCTACCTGCCACTGGCGGCATGCGTGACAACCGATGAGGTCTACAGCGCGTTCTACGACGACTACCCGACCCTGCGCGCCTTCCTGCACTCCCACAGCTACACAGGCAACCCGTTGGCCTGCGCGGCGGCCCTGGCGACGCTGGATATCTTCGAAGAAGACAACGTCATCGAAAACAACAAGGCCTTGGCCCAACGCATGGCGAGTGCAACCGCGCACCTGGCCGATCACCCGAACGTGGCCGAAGTGCGCCAGACCGGCATGGTTCTGGCCATCGAGATGGTCAAGGACAAGGCCAGCAAGACCGCTTACCCATGGCAGGAACGTCGCGGCCTGACGGTGTTCCAGCATGCTTTGGAACGCGGCGCGTTGCTGCGACCGCTGGGCAGCGTGGTGTATTTCCTGCCGCCGTATGTCATCACCCCCGAGCAGATTGATTTCCTGGCTGAAGTGGCCAGCGAGGGCATCGACATCGCCACTAAAGACAAGGTCAGCGTGGCGGTGCCGAAGGATTTTCATCCGGGGTTCCGGGATCCGGGCTGAGCCCGGGCCTCCGCCATCGCGGGCAAGCCTTGCTCCCACAGTTGATCGCACCGCCCTGTGGGAGCATGGCTTGCCCTCACAGTTGATCGCACCGCCCTGTGGGAGCATGGCTTGCCCTCACAGTTGATCGCACCGCCCTGTGGGAGCATGGCTTGCCCTCACAGTTGATCGCATCGCCCTGTGGGAGCAAGGCTTGCCCTCACAGTTGATCGCACCGCCCTGTGGGAGCAAGGCTTGCCCTCACAGTTGATCGCATCGCCCTGTGGGAGCATGGCTTGCCCGCGAGAGGCCATCAGCTTCAACCACGATATTTTTTCTTGCAGAGATTCCACATGAGACTGTCCCGCTTCTTCATCGACGCCCCCCTGAGCCTCGGCGCTCACGAACTGCCCGAAGCCCAGGCTCACTACATCGGTCGGGTGCTGCGTATGGCCGAGGGCGATGCGGTGCAGGTGTTCGACGGCTCTGGCCAGGAGTTTCGCGGCACCCTGGCTGAAGTCGGCAAGAAGCGCGTGCGGGTGCAGTTGGACGAACAGTTCGCCGGGCAGGTTGAATCGCCCCTGCGCATCCACCTCGGCCAGGGCTTATCCCGCGGCGAGCGCATGGACTGGGCGATCCAGAAGGCCACCGAACTGGGCGTCAGCGAGATCACGCCGATTTTCAGCGAGCGCTGCGAAGTGCGCCTCAAGGACGAACGCGCCGACAAGCGCCTGCTGCACTGGCGCCAGGTGGCAATCAGCGCTTGCGAGCAATGCGGACGCTCCACCGTGCCGGTGATCCACCCGCCGCTGCTGCTGGCCGACTGGCTGAAGCAGACCGACACCGAACTGAAACTGGTGCTGCACCCGGTGGCCGAGCCGCTGGTCAGCCATGCCAGACCGTCGACCCTGGCCTTCCTGATCGGCCCCGAGGGCGGCTTGTCGGATGTCGAAGTTGAACAGGCCAAGACCGCCGGATACCACGCCGCCCGCCTCGGCCCGCGAGTGCTGCGCACCGAAACCGCGCCAGTGGTGGCACTGGCCGTGGCGCAGCAGCTGTGGGGGGATTTCTAACTCCCTCCGCAGATTCTGCTAGCACTGAAGACCCATTGTGGGAGCAACTGTCTTGGATGGTTTATTTAGCCATCTTTTTCAGAGGCAGCGA
>NZ_JAKNQY010000041.1:0-19894 GCF_024494355.1 Pseudomonas sp. Q11
CTCACCTTCAGTCTAATCACGATGCAAGACACAAGCGGGCTTGCTCGCGAAGGCGTTGGCCCATTCAGCATCAGCTTTTCAGGCAGACCGCTATCGCGAGCAGGCTCGCTCCCACAGTTTTTATCGGTGGTGTTCACAAATTTTGCGTCCGCCGCAATTCCCCTGTGGGAGCGAGCCTGCTCGCGATGACGGCGTCACATTCAGCATCGCCGGTTCAGACAGATCGCCTTCGCGAGCAAGCCCGCTCCCACAGGGGGTCACCAATTGAACAGTTGGCGGGCGTTGGCCGTGCTGGCCTCGGCCAGTTGCTCAGGGCTGATCGTCATAATCCCCGCCAAGGCTTCGCAAATAGCCGGCAAATGCACCGGACTGTTGCGCTGAGCGGGGAACATCGCCGGAGCCATGTCCGGCGAATCGGTTTCCAGCACCACCGCGTCCAGCGGCAGTTTGGCCAGCACCCGGTGCATGCGCAGGGCCTGGGGCCACGTGGCGGCGCCACCGAGGCCGAGCTTGAAACCGAGCTTGATGTATTCGCGGGCCTCTTCAAAGCTGCCAGCGAAGGCGTGGATGATCCCTCCGCGCTTGAGGCCAATGCGCTTGAGGGTGGCGATCACGGCGGCATGGCTGCGGCGCACGTGGATCAGCGCCGGCAATTCGAATTCCGCCGCCAGTTGTAGCTGCGCCTCGAACAACGCCTGCTGACGCTCGCGGTCCAGGGTTTGGACGAAGTAGTCCAGACCGATTTCCCCTACCGCACACAACTGCCGATGCCCGGCCAGGCGGATCAGCCATTGGCGCAATTGCCCCAGGTCATCGGGGCGATGCTGGTCGAGATACACCGGGTGCAGGCCCAGGGCGGCGTGCAGGTCCGGGTCGCCTTGCACCAGATCCCAAACCCGTTGCCAGTTATCCCGGTACACCCCCAGCACCACCATCTGCCGGACGCCCAAGGCACGGCTTTCCGCCAGCAGCGCCGGGCGGTCCGCGTCGAAGTCGGGGAAATCCAGATGGGTGTGGGTATCGATCAGTTCCATGCTTCAATCCTGAAGAATGCTCAGCCCTGATGAATGCGCTGCTTGAACGTGCGTGCGATGGCCTGCACCCCGGGTTGGTAATCATCGTTTTCGATGGCGGCCAGGGCCAGCGCCAGGGCCTTGTCGGCGATCAGTTGATGCTGCTGGGACATGGCGTTGACCGGCAGTGGCAGGAAGTCCAGCAGTTGCGTATCACCAAAGGTGCCCAAGCGTAGCGGACGCGACTTGAGCGGGAAGTCGTGCAGGGCGTCGAACACCCCTTGCAGTAGCACATAGGAGGTGGTGATCAACGCATCAGGCAGGTGCCCCAATCGCGCGAGCAATTCATCCATCAACTGGCGACCGCATTCACGGCTGAACGACTCGCCGTGCTCGATCAATACCTGGCCTTGGAATCCGGCCAGGGCTTCGTTGAACCCGGCGGTGCGTTCCTGGCTGATGCTCAACTCGGGCCGGGCGCTGATCAGCGCGATCTGGCGGGGATTGGTTTCCAGCAGGCTACGGGTCAGTTGCAGGCTGGCCTGGCGGTCATCGCTGATCACTGAGCAGAAATGTGCAGGCTCCATCACCCGGTCGATGGCGATGATGGGGATGCCCTTGGCCTGCAACTGGCGATAACTGTCGTCCCCGGCCGGCAGGCAACTGGCGACGATCAGCGCATCGCAACGCCGGGCGCGGAACAGTTGCAACAGCTGTCGCTCGCTCTCGGGCGCATCGTCGGAGCTGGCGATCAGCAGTTGATAGCCCCGCGCCCGGGCACCCTGTTCCAGCAGCTTGGCGATGCGGGCGTAACTGGGGTTTTCCAGGTCCGGCAAGATGAAGCCCAAGGTGCGCGTGTGCCGGCTGCGCAATCCGGCTGCTTGGGGGTTGGGCGTGAAGCCATGTTCCTCGACCACCGCGCGCACACGTTCGACGGTGGCGCTGCTGATGCGTTGCTGTTCGGCCTTGCCGTTGATGACATAGCTGGCGGTGGTTACGGACACACCGGCCAACTGGGCGATATCACTGAGTTTCAACCCGGTTTTCCTTGTTTTTTCGAGTTTGCCCCGACAATGAGGGGCATCCTACCCGATTCAGGACGACGGTGACTGTCGCGACGGCGGCGACAAGTTGCACTTCAAGGATGAGAGATTATCGAGTAACGTGCCAATCTTTCTAGATTAAACGTTTCAGCAGGCGTATTTTCAAGGTTAGCAGGATTTTTTGGCCCGTCTGCCGCGATAGCGCCAAAAGCCGTCCTGTAACGTTAAGCTGATTCATTCAAAACAATACCTGGCGCCAACCCGACGCCAAAAAGGAGAAAGCATGCTCGAGCTCACTCTAGAGCAGATATCCATGGCTCAGACAGCTGTGGATAAAGACGCCGCGCTGCAACTGCTCGCTGACAAACTGGTGGCCGATGGCCTGGTAGCCGAAGGTTACCTGGCCGGCTTGCAGGCTCGCGAGGCCCAGGGCTCGACCTTTCTTGGCCAAGGTATTGCCATCCCCCACGGCACCCCGCAAACCCGCGATCTTGTTTACTCCACCGGGGTGCGTTTGCTGCAGTTCCCCGACGGCGTGGACTGGGGCGACGGGCAGATCGTTTACCTGGCGATCGGTATCGCGGCCAAGTCCGACGAACACTTGCGTCTGCTGCAACTGCTGACCCGCGCCCTCGGCGAGACGGACCTGGGCCAGGCCCTGCGCCGCGCAGGTTCGGCCGAAGCGCTGCTGAAGCTGCTGCAAGGCGCGCCACAGGAACTGGCTCTGGATGCACAGATGATCGGCCTCGGCGTGTCGGCCGACGATTTCGAAGAGTTGGTCTGGCGCGGCGCCCGTCTGCTGCGCCAGGCCGATTGTGTGAGCAACGGCTTTGCGGGTGTATTGCAGCAGGTCGAGGCGCTGCCGCTGGGCGATGGCCTGTGGTGGCTGCACAGCGAACAGACCGTCAAACGCCCGGGCCTGGCCTTCGTCACGCCGGACAAGCCCATCCGTTATCTCGGTCAGCCATTGAGCGGCCTGTTCTGTCTCGCCAGCCTCGGCGAGGCGCACCAGGCCTTGCTCGAACGGCTCTGCGCGTTGTTGATCGAAGGCCGCGGCCATGAACTGGGCCGCGCCACGAGTAGCCGCAAGGTGCTGGAAGTGTTGGGCGGCGAACTGCCCGCCGACTGGCCCAGCGCTCGCATCGGCCTGGCCAATGCCCACGGCTTGCATGCGCGTCCGGCGAAGATCCTCGCGCAACTGGCAAAAAGCTTCGAAGGCGAGATCCGCGTGCGCATCGTCGACGGCCAGGACAGCGCTGTGTCGGTCAAGAGTCTGAGCAAGTTGCTGAGCCTGGGCGCTCGTCGCGGCCAGGTGTTGGAGTTCATCGCCGAACCCAGCATCGCCGCCGACGCCTTGCCGGCCCTGTTGGCCGCGATCGAGGAAGGCTTGGGCGAAGAAGTCGAGCCGCTGCCACCACCGAGTGCGCCACAGCAAACCACCATGGCCGAAGTTGCCACCGTGATGCTGGCGCCCGAGTCCGGCAGCCTGATCCAGGCCGTTGCCGCGGCCCCAGGTATTGCCATCGGTCCGGCCCACATCCAAGTGCTGCAGGCCATCGATTATCCGCTGCGCGGCGAGTCGGCGGCCATCGAGCGCGAGCGCCTGCAAAACGCCTTGAACCAGGTGCGCCGCGATATCGAAGGTCTGGTCGAACGCGCCAAGGCCAAGGCCATCCGCGAAATCTTTATCACCCATCAGGAGATGCTCGACGACCCGGCGCTGACCGACGAAGTCGACACCCGATTGAAGCTGGGCGAGAGCGCGCAAGCGGCGTGGATGGGCGTGATCGAAGCCGCCGCGAAAGAACAGGAGGCGTTGCAGGACGCACTGCTTGCCGAACGTGCCGCCGACCTGCGGGACGTCGGCCGGCGTGTGCTGGCGCAACTGTGCGGCGTCGAAACCCCGAGCGAACCCGAGCAACCGTACATTCTGGTGATGGACGAGGTGGGCCCGTCCGACGTCGCCCGTCTGGATCCCGCCCGCGTGGCGGGGATTCTTACCGCGCGCGGCGGCGCCACCGCCCACAGCGCCATCGTCGCCCGGGCCCTGGGTATCCCCGCGCTGGTGGGGGCCGGTGCGGCGGTGTTGCTGCTGGCGCCGGGTACTTCACTGTTGCTGGACGGCCAGCGCGGTCGCCTGCACGTGGACCCCGACGCGCCCACGCTGCAACGGGCCATCGAAGAGCGCGACACCCGCGAGCAACGTCTCAAGGTGGCCGCTGAACAACGTCATCAACCGGCGCTGACCCGTGACGGTCATGCCGTGGAAGTATTCGCCAACATCGGCGAGAGCGCCGGTGTCACCCGTGCGGTGGAGCAGGGCGCCGAAGGCATCGGCCTGCTGCGCACCGAACTGATTTTCATGGCTCACACCCAGGCCCCGGATGAAGCGACTCAGGAAGCCGAATACCGCAAGGTGCTCGATGGCCTGGCCGGTCGCCCGCTGGTGGTGCGCACCCTCGATGTGGGCGGCGACAAACCGCTGCCGTACTGGCCGATTGCGAAAGAAGAGAACCCGTTCCTCGGCGTGCGTGGCATTCGCCTGACCTTGCAACGTCCGCAGATCATGGAAGCGCAATTGCGCGCCTTGTTGCGTTCTGCCGAAAACCGTCCGTTGCGGATCATGTTCCCGATGGTGGGCAGCGTCGATGAGTGGCGCCAGGCCCGGGACATGACCGAGCGCCTGCGCCTGGAGATTCCGGTGGCGGACCTGCAACTGGGCATCATGATCGAGGTGCCATCCGCTGCACTGCTGGCGCCGGTGCTGGCCAAGGAAGTCGACTTCTTCAGCGTTGGCACCAACGACCTGACGCAGTACACCCTGGCCATCGACCGCGGTCACCCAACCCTTTCGGCCCAGGCTGACGGCCTGCACCCGGCGGTGCTGCAACTGATCGACATCACCGTGCGTGCCGCCCATGCGCATGGCAAGTGGGTCGGTGTGTGCGGTGAGCTGGCGGCTGATCCGTTGGCGGTGCCGGTGCTGGTGGGCCTGGGGGTGGACGAACTGAGCGTTTCGGCCCGCAGCATCGCCGAAGTCAAGGCGCGAGTGCGCGAAGTGAGCCTTGCGCAAGTAAAAATCCTGGCCCAAGAGGCCTTGGCCGTGGGCAGCGCCAATGACGTGCGTGCATTAGTGGAGGCGTTGTAATGGCCAAGATCCTGACCCTGACCCTGAACCCGGCGCTCGACCTCACGGTGGAACTGGCGCGCCTGGAACCAGGCCAGGTCAACCGCAGCGATGCCATGCACAGCCATGCCGCCGGCAAGGGCGTGAACGTGGCCCAGGTGCTGGCTGACCTGGGCCATACCCTGACCGTCAGTGGCTTTCTCGGTGCAGACAACGCCCAGGCGTTCGAAACGCTGTTCGCCCAGCGCGGTTTTGTCGACGCTTTTATCCGCGTCCCAGGAGAGACCCGCAGCAACATCAAGCTGGCCGAGCAGGACGGGCGCATCACTGACCTCAACGGTCCAGGCCCGGTGGTTGATGACGCCGCACAGCAAGCGTTGCTTGAGCGACTGGAACAAATCGCCCCCGGCCACGATGTCGTGGTGGTGGCGGGCAGCCTGCCCCGGGGTGTTAGCCCGCAATGGTTGCAGGCGCTGATCATTCGCTTGAAGAAATTGGGCTTGAACGTGGCCCTCGACACCAGCGGCGAAGCCTTGCGCGTCGCCCTCGCGGCGGGGCCGTGGCTGATCAAGCCAAACACCGAGGAACTGGCCGATGCGCTGGGTTGCGACGTGGTGAGCGAATTTGCCCAGGCTGAAGCGGCGCAACGATTGCACGCCCAAGGCATCGAGCATGTGGTGATTTCCCACGGCGCCGACGGCGTGAACTGGTTCGGTGTCGGTTCGGCGCTGCATGCTTCGCCGCCCAGCGTCACTGTCGCCAGCACCGTGGGTGCCGGTGATTCGCTGCTGGCTGGCATGCTGCATGGCCTGCTCAACGCCGATACGCCGCAGCAGACCCTGCGCACCGCCACGGCCATCGCCGCCATGGCCGTGACGCAGATCGGTTTTGGCATCCATGACACCGCGTTGCTGGCGTCGCTTGAACAGGGCGTGCGCGTGCGCCCCCTGACAGAACAATAAGAGGGTTCGCAAGAATGAAATTAGCCATTGTGACGGCCTGCCCGAACGGCATGGTCACCAGTGTGTTGTGCGCCCGCCTGCTGGACGCGGCGGCCCAGCGTCAGGGTTGGAGTACCAGCGTGGAAGTCCATGACGCGGCCCATCCTGAACGCCAATTGTCGGCCGCGACCCTCGACGCGGCTGAGTGGATTTTGTTGGTTGCCAGCGGCCCGGTGGACTTGTCGCGGTTCGTCGGCAAACGTCTGTTTCGCAGCACCCCGGCCCAGGCCCTGCAAGACGTTGACTCGTTGCTGCGCCGTGGCGCCGAAGAGGCCGAAGTGTTGGTCGAATCCGAGGTGCTGGAGCAGACGCCGGCGGTCTCGGCTGAGCGCGCCCCGCGCCTGGTCGCCATCACCGCGTGTCCGACTGGCGTCGCTCACACGTTCATGGCCGCCGAGGCGTTGCAGCAAACAGCGAAGAAACTCGGTTACGACCTGCAAGTGGAGACCCAGGGTTCGGTGGGCGCTCGCAACCCGCTGAGTGCCGAGGCTATCGCTGTGGCCGACGTGGTGCTGTTGGCCACCGACATTGAAGTGGCCACCGAGCGTTTTGCCGGCAAGAAAATCTATCGCTGCGGCACCGGTATCGCCTTGAAGCAGGCCGAAGCCACGCTGAACAAGGCGTTGGCCGAAGGCCGCCAGGAAAGCGCCTCGGGCGCTGCCAGCGCTGCGGCAAACTCGGAGAAGACCGGCGTCTATAAGCACCTGCTGACCGGCGTGTCGTTCATGCTGCCGATGGTGGTGGCCGGTGGTCTGTTGATTGCCTTGTCGTTCGTGTTCGGCATTACCGCATTCAAGGAACCCGGCACGCTGGCGGCGGCGCTGATGCAGATCGGCGGCGACACCGCGTTCAAACTGATGGTGCCGTTGCTGGCCGGCTACATTGCTTATTCCATCGCCGACCGTCCCGGCCTGGCGCCCGGCATGATCGGCGGGATGCTAGCAAGCACCTTGGGCGCGGGGTTCATTGGCGGGATCATCGCCGGTTTCCTGGCCGGTTACGCCGCCAAGGCAATCAACCGCTACGTGCGTCTGCCCCAGAGCCTGGAAGCGCTCAAACCGATCCTGATCATCCCGCTATTGGCGAGCCTGTTTACCGGTCTGGTGATGATCTACATCGTCGGCAAACCGGTGGCGGGCATGCTGGATGGCCTGACCCATTTCCTCGACAGCATGGGCACCACCAACGCGATCCTGCTGGGTGTCTTGCTGGGGGCGATGATGTGTGTCGACCTTGGCGGGCCGATCAACAAGGCCGCCTATGCATTTTCGGTGGGGCTGCTGGCGTCGCAAAGTTATGCACCGATGGCGGCGGCCATGGCCGCTGGCATGGTGCCGCCGATTGGCCTGGGCATCGCGACCTTCATCGCCCGCCGCAAGTTTGCCCAGACCGAACGCGAGGCCGGTAAAGCGGCGCTGGTGCTGGGGCTGTGCTTCATTTCCGAAGGGGCGATTCCGTTCGCCGCCAAGGACCCGTTGCGGGTGATCCCGGCCAGCATCGCCGGTGGTGCGCTGACCGGTGCACTATCGATGTACTTCGGCTGCAAACTGATGACGCCCCACGGTGGCCTGTTCGTGATGCTGATCCCCAACGCCATTAATCATGCGTTGTTGTATTTGCTGGCGATCGTGGCGGGAAGTCTGCTGACGGCGGTGTCCTATGCGCTGCTCAAGCGGCCGGAAGTCGTGGAGATGGCGCTGGAGCCGGCCAAGGCCTGACCACTTTAGTTTGAACAATGAAAATTCCCTGTGGGAGCGAGCCTGCTCGCGATAGCGGTGTATCAGTCGACAATGGGTCGCCAGACACTCTGCAATCGCGAGCAGGCTCGCTCCCACAGTGGTGTTGGGGTGTTCACAAGATTCCTGTCACACCCGATTAACACGACCATGCTTAAGTTTTCCCTTTTAGGGGAAACACCATGAGCGAATTCGACCTGGGCCGTCGCCGTGTGATGCAAGCCGTGGGGGCGGGGTTGTTGTTGCCGGGGCTGGCGCCGGCGGTGATTGCCTCGGTCAAGGATCGCCCGGTGCTCACCGATGGCGTGCAGTCAGGCGATTTGCAGGGCGACCGGGCGATGATCTGGAGTCGCTGCGACCGTCCGGCCCGGATGGTGGTGGAATGGGACACTCGCAGCCAGTTGCCCAACCCGCGGCGTTTCGTCTCGCCACTGGCCGACAGTCGCAGCGATTTTACCGCCCGGGTTGAACTCACCGGACTGCCGGCAGACCAGGCGATTTTTTACCGGGTGCATTTTGAAGATGCCCAAAGTGGCGTCGCCAGTGAGCCCTGGCTCGGTCACCTGCGCAGCGTGCCGCGGTTCAAGCGCAACATCCGGTTTGTCTGGAGCGGCGATACCGTCGGCCAAGGCTTCGGCATCAACCTGGACATTGGCGGCATGCGCATCTACGAAGCCATGCGCCTGCGCCTGCCGGATTTTTTTATCCACAGCGGCGACACCATTTACGCTGACGGTCCGGTGCCGGCGCAGATCACCACCGAAGGCGGGCGCATCTGGCGCAACCTCACCACCGAAGCCAAGAGCAAGGTCGCCGAAACCCTGGATGAATATCGTGGCAACTATCGCTACAACCTGATGGACGAAAACGTACGCCGCTTCAATGCCGAGGTGCCGCAGATCTGGCAGTGGGACGACCATGAGGTGGTCAACAACTGGTCGCCGGGCAAGCAACTGGATGAACGCTACCAGACCAAGGATATCCACAGCCTTGTGGGCCGTGCGCGGCAGGCCTGGCTGGAATACGCTCCCATGCGCTTGCAGAAGGCCGACGCAGGCGGGCGGATCTACCGCAAGCTCGCTTACGGGCCGATGCTGGATGTGTTCGTGCTGGACATGCGCAGCTACCGCGAAGCCAACGACGCCAACCTCGGCGGGGCCAAACCCTTTCTCGGTCGCAGGCAGTTGGACTGGCTCAAGGGCGAATTGAAGCAGTCCCGTGCCCAGTGGAAAGTCATTGCCGCCGACATGCCCATCGGCTTGGGCGTGCCCGACGGCGAAGTCAGTCCCGGCGTGCCGCGCTGGGAAGCGGTGGCCAACGGTGATCCGGGGCCGGCCCAGGGCCGTGAACTGGAGATCGCCGAATTGCTTGGCTACCTGCGCAAGCATCAGGTGCGCAACTACGTCTGGCTCACCGCTGACGTGCACTATTGCGCCGCCCACCATTACCACCCGGAACAGGCCGCGTTCCAGGATTTCGAACCCTTCTGGGAGTTTGTCGCCGGGCCGTTGAACGCCGGCAGCTTCGGGCCCAATCCTCTGGACAAGACGTTCGGCCCCGAAGTGGTGTTCCAGAAAGCCCCCCCGGCCCAGAACACCTCGCCGTTTGCCGGGTACCAGTTCTTTGGCGAGGTGAACATCGATGGCCAGAGCGGGGAGATGAGCGTGGTGTTGCGGGACTTGGAAGGCCTGGCTGTGTTCGAGAAGAAGTTGCAGCCGGTTTGACTGTCAGTCGTGCCAGGAGCCTCTGTGGGAGAGGCTTCTGTGGGAGCAAAGCTTGCTCGCGATGGCGGACTGTCAGTAGCCATTTCTAGACAGATATACCGCCATCGCGAGCAAGCTTTGCTTCCACAGGGGTACTAAAGATGGGCGTTTGTCAGTAGACATCCCGCCGATACCGGCCCTGCTCGATCAAGCGCTCCACTGCCGCGGCTCCGAGCACGTCGTTGAGCACCTGGTCCACGCCCGAGGCCATGCCCTGCAAGCTGCCGCAGACATAGATCACCGCACCGTCGGCCAACCATTGCTTGAGCAGGGTCGAGGATTCGCGCAGGCGGTCCTGAACGTAGATTTTCTGTTCCTGATCCCGGGAAAACGCCAGGTCCAGGCGCTCCAGATCGCCGGATGTCACCCATTCCTGTAACTCGTCACGGCAGTGGAAATCATGCTCGCGCTGGCGCTCGCCAAACAGCAGCCAGTTGCGCTGCATGCCCTCAGCCACCCGCGCCTTGAGCAGGCTGCGCAGGCCGGCCAGGCCAGTGCCGTTGCCCAGCAAGATCATGGGCACGCCCTGGGGCGGCAGATGGAAGCCGCTGTTACGGCGTACCCGCAGGCTAATGGCACTGCCCAGCGGCGCATGCTCGGTGAGCCAACCGGAGCCGATACCCAAGTTGCCGTCTGCGTGACGTTCCTGGCGTACCATCAGTTCCAGCGAGCCATCGGCGGGAATTGAAGCGATGGAGTATTCGCGCAGTGCCAGTGGCGCCAGGGCATCCACCAGCGCCTGGGCATGCATGCCCACCAGATGGGCGCGATTTTCCGGCAGTTGGCGGTTGGCCAGGGCCTGATCAAGACGTTGGGACAAGCCATCGACCTGCACGCGAGCGACGCCGGCGATGCCCAGGCCATCCAGGAACTGTTCGATGGCCGACAGGTCGTTGCGCGGCAGGATTTCCACCAGGTCACCGGCCAGCCAACTGCTCGGGCCGGGCGTGGTGAGACCCAGCAGATACACGCCAGAGCTGCTGCTGTCGGGGTTGAGCAAGGTGCGCTGGTGCAGGGTCCAGTTCTCGAAACTGGGCGCCTGCCAGATGTCCAGCGGTGCCTGGCCGGTCAGTTCGGCCAATTGCTGTTGCCAGTGACGCAAGGCGTAAGGGTCGCCACTGTCGACTTCCACCGGAGCGAACAGGGTCTTGCCGCCATGCTCCGCCAACCAGGCGTGCAGGCGTCGGGCGAAGCCGCAGAAGTTTTCGTATTGCCGGTCGCCCAGGCCCAGTACCGAATACTGCAGGCGCTCCAGGCTCAGGGCCCGGCCCAGCACTTTGCGCTCGAAACCCCGGGCGCTGTCCGGTCCTTCGCCGTCGCCAAAGGTGCTGACGACGAACAGGGCGTGGCTGCAATTGCTCAGCTCCTGCTCGCTGATACCGGCCAGCGGCTGGACCTTCACCGGCAAACCGGCGGCCTGGAGCTGGCCGGCGGTCTGCCAGGCCAGTTGCTCGGCGAAACCGCTCTGGCTGGCGAACCCGATCAGCCACGCCGGGGCGTCGCTGTGGTGGGCGGCCAGTTCCTGGCGGGCGTTCTTGATGTTGCGCTTCTTGCGGCGACGGTCCAGGTACAGCAACCAGCCGGTGATGAAGAACAGCGGCATGGCCAGCGCTGCGACCGTCACCAGGATCCGCCCGATCAGGCCGAAATAACTGCCGATATGCAGGGCATAGACGCTGGTCAGCAACTGCGCCTTGAGGCTCTTGTCGCTGTAGCGGCTGTGATGACTGATGACGCCGGTGGCCGGGTCGAGGGTGAGCTGGTTCAGTGCCCGGTCATGAGGCGAGTTTTTCAGCAGGTAGTACACCGTCGCCGGTTGCCCGGCCACCGGCGGCATGCGCACGTTGTAGGACGTCAGGCCAGGGCCGGCGGCGCTGTAGATGCTGCTCCACATGGCCCGGTAATCGGCCACCGGCGGTGGGCCGCTCGGAGCTGCGCCGCGGTTGCGCACCCGTTCTTCTTTAGGGGAATCGGAGAGCAGGCGGGTTACGCCTTTGTTGTACCAATCGTAGGACCAGGTCAGGCCGGTCAGGGCCGCCAGCAGATAAAACGCCAGGCACCAGGTGCCCGCCACCGAGTGCAGGTCCCAATTGAAACTGCGGCCTTTTTTCGCCCAGTCGAGGGTCAGCCAGGCACGCCAGCTTTTCCATTGGCGCGGCCAGCGCAGGTACAGCCCGGACAGGCAGAAAAACACCAGGATCAGGGTACAGGCACCGGTAATCTGCCGACCCACATCCTCCAGGGCCAGGACGCGGTGCAGCCTGAGCATCAGGCCGAAGAGATCCTGGCCCATTACGTCGCCCATGAACTGTGCGTTGTACGGGTTGAAATAGCGCATGGGCCCGCGCTTTTCCCCAGGCGGGGCGGCGAAAATCGCCCGTGCGGCGTGGCCGCTGTCGGTCTCGACCCAAAGCATGGCGACGGTTTTACCGGAAGCGGCCTCGATCTGTTGCACCAGCTCGGCAGGCGGCAGGACGCCTTCCGGTTGTTTCGGGACCATCAACACCTGGGGGTTCAACGCCCGCAGGATTTCGTCCTGAAACGACACCGCGGCACCGGTAATGCCCATAAACGCCAGGACCAGCCCGGCGCTGATGCCGAAAAACCAGTGCAACTGGAACAGGGTTTTCTTAAACACGTCGCCCGCCTTTCAGTCAGTGCTGTTCATCACGGCGCGCATGTTATCGAGAACCATTCATAAATACACATAAAAGCCACGCTTATGGGCGCGTTTCGCGCTATTACAAAAAAGCCCGTGACACAGTCACGGGCTTTCGGGTCCTGCGATCAGCGAATCACACGTAGAACGATTTCAGCGGCGGGAAGCCATTGAATTCCACCGCGCTGTAGCTGGTGGTGTAGGCACCGGTCGACAGCCAGTACAGGCGGTCACCGATGGCCAGGTTCAGTGGCAAACCGTACTTGTAGTTCTCGTACATGATGTCGGCGCTGTCACAAGTCGGGCCGGCGATGACCACTTCTTCCATCTCGCCTTTCTTCTCGGTCCAGATCGGAAACTTGATGGCTTCGTCCATGGTTTCGATCAGGCCGGAGAATTTGCCCACGTCCGTGTATACCCAGCGCTCGACGGCGGTACGCGATTTTCGGGCCACCAGCACCACTTCGCTGACAAGAATACCGGCGTTAGCGATCAGCGAACGGCCCGGCTCGAGGATGATCTCCGGCAGTTCGTCGCCGAAGTCTTCCTTGAGGAAACGGATGATTTCCTCGGCGTAGGTTTCCAGGCTGTTGGTGCGGGTGATGTAGTTGGCCGGGAAGCCACCGCCCATGTTGATCAGCTTCAACACGATGCCGTCTTCTTCTTTCAGGCGCTCGAAGATCACCTTGACCTTGGCAATCGCGGCGTCCCAGACGCTGATGTCACGCTGTTGCGAGCCGACGTGGAAGGAAATGCCGTACGGCACCAGGCCCAGGTCGCGGGCCAGGATCAGCAGGTCCATGGCCATGTCGGTCTGGCAGCCGAACTTGCGCGACAGCGGCCAGTCAGCGGTGGTCGAGCCTTCGGTAAGAATACGCACATAGACTTTCGAACCCGGTGCGGCCTTGGCGATGTTGCGCAGGTCGGCTTCGGAGTCCGTGGCATACAGGCGCACGCCCTTCTCGTAGAAGTAGCGGATGTCCCGGGATTTCTTGATGGTGTTGCCGTAGCTGATCTGATCCGGGCCTACGCCACGGCTCATGACTTTATCCAGCTCATAGATCGAGGCGATGTCGAAGTTCGAGCCTTTATCCTTGAGCAGGTCGATGATTTCCACCGCCGGGTTGGCCTTGACGGCGTAATAGACCTTGGCGAAGTCGAAACCGGCGCGCAGGTCATCGTAGGCCTGGGAGATCATCGCGGTGTCGATCACCACGAACGGGGTTTCCTGCTTGTCGGCGAACGCCTTCATTTTCTGAAAGGTTTCGCGCGCAAAATAATCTTCGACCTGGATCGACATACTTGGGACTCCTACTGGCAAACATCAGGATCAATGGGTTTGAGGGCAAGCAGCCCTCGTGAACGTCCTCCGTATCCCCACTTTGGTTCGCCTACTTCCCAAGGCATGTCGCCGAAAGCAAAAAGGCCACGGGATGCATGATTCCCTTGGCCTTGCTGTCTCGTCGTCAGTACTTGAGCCGGATGGATCGTTTCCAGCATGGACGTTCGGCGCGAACTTTAGGGCGTGAGGGGCCTGAGATCAACAAAAAATGTCGCGTTTTTGCACTCATTCGTCGTGTGGCCCGCGACAGCTCCTGATGTAACCGACCTGTGTGACAGATTGATGTTCATTTTGATCTGTTTCGCAGAGCTCTGAATGCAGCGCTTGCCCTTGTGGCGAGGGAGCTTGCTCCCGCTGGGTGGCGAAGCCGCCCCAAAAAAGCGATGAGCGCTTCGCACTCAAGCGGGAGCAAGCTCCCTCGCCACAAAAGCCTCGCCACAAAAGCCTGCGGTGCCCAATCAGGCCACCGCAGTCTCGGCTGGCGAAACAATACTGGTCTTGCCTCCACGGGACTTGCCGGAGCTCAGGTACTCGGCAATCGATTCTTGCGTCACCTCCCCGAGGAACACCCGCTCGGCATCCATCACCGGCAGCCACGAACGGTTGAACTCGTACATGCGCGACAACAGGATCCGCAGGTGTTCGTCGTAAGCCGCTGTGGCGTTGAATTCGCTCAGGTACTGCGAGCAGGCGCCGGTCTGGCGGTGCAGGTCGCGACGTCGTACAAAACCCAGGGCCTTGTTCTCGGCGCAGGTCACTACCAGGTAGCGACGGTCATGTTCGTCCATCAACTCCAGCGCCTCGGCCACCGGTGTCTCGGGGCTGACCGCGGGTGCATTGTCCGCCGCGTCTTCAGCCCGGACCAGCAACAAGCGCTTGAGCGTGCTGTCCTGGCCGACAAAATTGCTGACGAACTCGTCGGCAGGGTGCGCCAGTAGCGTGTCAGGGTGATCGAACTGGATCAGCTTGCCGGCGCGGAAGATCGCAATCTTGTCCCCCAGCTTGATGGCTTCGTCGATGTCGTGGCTGACCATGATCACGGTCTTGTTCAGTGCCCGTTGCATCTCGAAGAACTCGTTCTGGATCATCTCGCGGTTGATTGGGTCCACCGCGCCGAAGGGTTCGTCCATCAGCAACAGCGGCGCATCGGCCGCCAGTGCGCGGATCACGCCGATCCGTTGCTGCTGGCCGCCCGACAGTTCCCGCGGATAACGATGCAGGTACTGCTTGGGTTCAAGCTTGATCATGCTCATCAATTCGCGGGCGCGGTCGTGGCATTTTTGCTTGTCCCAGCCCAGCAGGCGCGGGACCACGGTGATGTTTTCCTCGATGGTCATGTTCGGGAACAGGCCGATCTGCTGGATCACATAGCCGATGTTGCGGCGCAGGGTCACTTCGTCCAGGCCGGTGGTGTCTTCACCGTTGATCAAGACCTTGCCCGAGGTGGGCGCGATCAGGCGGTTGATCATCTTCAGCGTGGTGCTTTTGCCACAGCCCGATGGCCCGAGGAACACGCAGATCTCGCCTTCGTTGACGGTCAGGCTCACCGAGTCCACGGCCTTGACGTCCTTGCCGTTGCTCTTGAAGGTTTTGCTGAGGTTTTGAAGTTCGATCATTTGAGGAGTCCTTTTGGAGTCAGCGAACGTTGCAGCCATTGCAGAAGCAGGTCGGCGAAGATGGCCAGGAGACTGACCAGCACGGCGCCGACGATCAGCATCGACATGTCGCTGCGGCTGATGGAAGCGAGGATGAGTACGCCCAGGCCACCGGCACCGATGGTGGCGGCAATGGTCATGACACCGATGTTCATGACCACGGCGGTGCGCACGCCGGCCAGGATCACTGGCACGGCGATGGGCAGCTCGACCATGCGCAGGCGCTGGCCGAAGGTCATGCCGATGCCACGGGCAGCTTCGCGGATGCCGGGTTCGACACCGGTCAGGGCCAGGTAGGTGTTGCGCATGATCGGCAACAAGGAATAGAGGAACACGGCGGTGATCGCCGGCATCGGCCCCAGGCCTTGGCCGAATGTGGAATAGACCGGCAGCAGCAGGCCGAACAGGGCGATCGACGGAATGGTCAGCAGCACCGTGGCGCTGGCCTGCAAGGGGCCGGCGAGGGTCGGAAAGCGGGTCATGAAAATGCCCAGCGGTACGCCGACCACAATTGCCAGGGTCACGGCGATGCCCACCAGGGTGATGTGCTGCAAGGTCAGGTGCAGCACCAGTGGCCAGTCCAGATGGGAAAAGGCGTCAAGAAAATCCATGGCTTTTCCTCCAGGTCATTGGGTTGAGAGCAGGGAATGCTGGCGCAGGAAATCGGCGGCAACGGCGGAAGGGCTTTCGTGGTTGACGTCCACGCGGGCGTTGAGCTGGCGCATGGTTTCATCGTCAAACAATTCGGCCAGGGGTTTGAGCTGCGCGGCCAGTTGCGGATTTGCATCCAGAGTCGTCTGGCGCACCACGGGCGCGGCGGTGTAGTCCGGGAAGTACTGCTTGTCGTCTTCCAGCAGTTTGAGTTTGAACGCGCTCAGGCGCCCGTCGGTGGTGTACACCAGGCCGGCGAATACCTGGCTGTTGCGCAGGGCGGTGTAGACCAGGCCCGCGTCCATTTGCCGGATGTTCTCGCGGGTCAGGTTCATGCCGTACAGCTCGACCATGCCATCCAGCCCGTCGGAGCGGTTGGCGAACTCGGTGTCCAGGGCCACCAGGTGATTTTCATCGGCCTCGGCCTGTAACACGCTGTTCAATTGGCTGATGGTGTTGATCTGTGGATATTGCTGCGCGATTTTTTCCGGCAAGGCCAGGGCATAGGTGTTACTGAATTTCGACGGCGTCAGCCAGGTCAGGCCTTTTTTTGCGTCGATTTCTTTCACCCGGGCGTAGGACTGCGCGCTGTCGAGTTTCTCGGTGATGTGGTTGTAGGACACCAGCGACACGCCGGTGTACTCCCAGAGCAGGTCCAGTTGTCCGCTCTCCTGGGCGCTACGGGCCAGGTTGCTGCCAAGTCCACCGGTGATCTGCGCGTCGTAGCCTTTGCCGCGCAGGTATTGGGCGGTGATTTCTGCCAGCAGCGTCTGCTCGGTGAACACTCGGGCGCCGAGGCGAATCAGCGGTTTTTCAGCGGCCTGGGCAAATCCTGCGAACAGCAGGACGCAGCCCAGTATCAAGCTCAACTTCTTCATAACGATTCCTTTATTGCAGCCGGGTCTATGCCGCTCGCAGACCGCGTTCCAGCCAGAGGCGGCTGGCCAGTGTCACCAGGCCGTCGAGCAGCAACGCCAGCAGGGCGGTGCACACCGCGCCGAGCAGCAGTTGCGGCTGATTGTTCAAGGCGATGCCGGGGAAGATCAGGCTGCCAAGGCTGTTGGCGCCGATCAGGAACGCCAGTGGGGCTGTGCCGACGTTGATCGCCAGTGCCACCCGCACACCACCGACGATGATCGGCACGGCATTGGGCAACTCGACTTTCCACAGCACCTGGCGCGGGGTCATGCCGATGCCGACGGCGGCTTCCTTGAGGGAGCCCTGGACGTTCTTCAGGCCTTCGTAGGTGTTGCGCACGATGGGCAGCAGCGAGGCGAGGAACAGGGCGAAGATGGCGGGCCCGCTGCCGATGCCCAGGAAGCCCAGGGCGATGGCCAGTACGGCCAGGGGCGGCACGGTGTTGCCGATGTTGAAGACTTGCATGAAGCGTTCGGCGCGCCCGACCATCGCGGGGCGGCTGAGGGCGATGCCGGCGGGGATGCCGACGATCAGAGCCGCCAACATGGACGCCACAACGAGCATCAGGTGAGCTTGCAGGTAAAACAGTAAATCGTCGTGGTAACGCTCAATCGTATCGATACCGATCCAATAGACCAGCAGGGCCAGGAGAGCGACGACGATCGCGCCCCCTGTCAGCCCTTTGCCATAGCGGATAGCCACAGGCGGACTCCTTTGTATTTCAGTCGGCGCGCGCTTTCCCGTGCGGCAAACCGTCAAGGTTGCCGGGAAAACGTTCGCGAGAAGCAGCTCTGTTCAGTGCCGGTAAAACGGCCTGTAAATTGAGCCATAAGCGCAGCCTCGTCAGGCTAACTTGCTGATTTTGCAGACCCTGACGAACAGCCGTATCAGGGGGGTGGACGTCTTCACGGGGCGAAAGGTTCCCACGTAAAGGGGCATTTGGCCACCCCGGATGTGCCCAATGGTTCGGTTCCTGGCACAAGTTGAGCTATAATCGCCGCCCTTTTTTGAATCACCTGCCAGGCGATTTCCCATGACCAAACAGGCCGCCGAAGTCGCGAAACGCCGCACTTTCGCCATTATTTCCCACCCCGATGCCGGTAAGACCACCATCACTGAAAAGCTCTTGCTGATGGGCAAGGCGATTGCAGTGGCCGGCACGGTGAAATCTCGCAAGTCCGACCGCCATGCCACCTCCGACTGGATGGAAATGGAAAAACAACGGGGTATCTCCATTACCACGTCGGTCATGCAGTTCCCGTATCGCGATCACATGATCAACCTGCTCGATACCCCGGGCCACGAAGACTTCTCCGAAGACACCTATCGCACCCTGACCGCGGTGGACTCGGCGCTGATGGTCCTCGACGGCGGTAAAGGCGTCGAGCCACGGACCATCGCCCTGATGGACGTCTGCCGTCTGCGGGACACGCCGATCGTCAGCTTCATCAACAAACTGGACCGCGACATTCGTGACCCGATCGAACTGCTCGACGAGATTGAGGCGGTCCTGAAGATCAAGGCTGCGCCGATCACCTGGCCGATCGGCTGCTACCGTGACTTCAAGGGCGTGTACCACCTGGCCGACGACTACATCATCGTCTACACCGCCGGGCATGGTCATGAACGCACCGAAACCAAAATCATCGAGAAGCTCGACTCCGACGAGGCCCGCGCCCACCTGGGCGACGAGTACGCCCGTTTTGTCGAGCAACTGGAGCTGGTGCAGGGCGCCTGTCATGAATTCAACCAGCAGGAGTTCCTCGACGGCCAACTGACGCCGGTGTTCTTCGGTACTGCGTTGGGCAACTTTGGTGTGGACCACGTACTCGATGCCGTTGTCGATTGGGCGCCACGCCCGCTGGCCCGGGTGGCCAACGAGCGCACCGTGGAACCGGTGGAAGAGAAGTTCACCGGCTTCGTGTTCAAGATCCAGGCGAACATGGACCCCAAGCACCGCGACCGCATCGCGTTCATGCGCATCTGTTCCGGCAAATACGAAAAAGGCATGAAGATGCGCCACGTGCGCACCGGCAAGGACGTGCGCATCGGCGACGCCCTGACGTTCTTCTCCTCGGAGCGCGAGCAACTGGAAGAAGCCTTTGCCGGTGACATCATCGGCCTGCACAACCACGGCACCATCCAGATCGGCGACACCTTCACCGAAGGCGAAGCCCTGGGCTTCACCGGCATCCCGCACTTCGCCCCGGAACTGTTCCGTCGCGTACGCCTGAAGGATCCGCTCAAGTCCAAACAACTGCGCCAGGGCCTGCAGCAACTGGCCGAGGAAGGCGCCACCCAGGTGTTCTTCCCGACCCGCAGCAACGACATCATCCTCGGCGCCGTCGGTGTGCTGCAGTTCGACGTCGTCGCCAGCCGCTTGAAAGAGGAATACAAGGTCGAGTGCTCCTACGAGCCTATCACCGTGTACTCCGCCCGTTGGATCGAATGCGACGACAAGAAAAAGCTCGAGGAATTTTCCAACAAGGCCGTGGAAAACCTCGCGCTGGACGGCGGCGGTCACCTGACCTACCTGGCGCCGACCCGGGTCAACCTGGCGCTGATGGAAGAGCGCTGGCCGGATGTGAACTTCCGTGCGACGCGTGAGCATCACTAAGCGCTGAGCTATACACCCAGAACCCCGCACCGAAAGCTGCGGGGTTTTTTATTTCCGCCTGGGCACCACCAATCACCTATGGGAGAAAAGCTTGCTCCCACACTGGAACTTCAGCGGGCAAAAAATTGTGTTCGGCCCAGATTCCTCTGTGGGAGCAAAGCTTGCTCGCGATAGCAGATTGTCAGGCAATTCAGTGGTGGCTGACCCACCGCCATCGCGAGCAGGCTCGCTCCCACGCTGGAACTTCAGCGGGCAAAAAATTGTGTTCGGCCCGGATTCCTCTGTGGGAGCAAAGCTTGCTCGCGATAGCGGAGTGTCAGGCAATTCAGTGGTGGCTGACCCACCGCCATCGCGAGCAGGCTCGCTCCC
>NZ_JAKNQY010000041.1:19994-32270 GCF_024494355.1 Pseudomonas sp. Q11
ACACTGGAACTTCAGTGGGCAAAAAAAATTGTGTTTGGCACAGATCCGTCTGTGGGAGCAAAGCTTGCTCGCGATAGCGGAGTGTCAGTCGGTCCCAATGCTGCTGACCTACCGCCATCGCGAGCAGGCTCGCTTCCACACTGGAACTTCAGCGGGCAAAAAATTGTGTTCGGCCCAGATTCTTCTGTGGGAGCAAAGCTTGCTCCCGATAGCGGAGTGTCAGTCGGTCCCAATGTTGCTGACCCACCGCCATCGCGAGCAGGCTCGCTTCCACACTGGAACTTCTGCGGGCAAAAAATTGTGTTCGACCCAGATTCCTCTGTGGGAGCAAAGCTTGCTCGCGATAGCGGTGGGTCAGCTTGCGGGGGTGTTGAATGTGCCTTCGCCATCGCGGGCAAGCCTTGCTCCCACAAGGTTTCTGGGGAGGGTTGGTAAGCAAACTCAGTTCATAACCGTTCGGGATAAACGTTATGCGAAACCATTCTGTCAGCGGACGGCATTTCTGCCTGCGCATGGGCGTCTTATCTGAGGAACCGACCGTTCAGAAGCAGCGTTTCCTGAACGTCGTCAGGCTTGGGCTTTAACCAGAGAAAAAAGGAATCGGCTATGAACACATTTCTACGCGCGATGATTTTGCTGAAGGTTTTGCTGATGCTGTCCCTCGGTTCGTCAGCGGCCTGGGCCGAATGCGATGAGCATGAAAAACAAGCGGCGAACGGGCAAGTGGCGCAGGGCGAATGGATGCTCGCCGCCAATGAAGAACAGCAACCCGGCGATCAGGATGATGACGACTCGACGATTGATGACCCTGATGCCGATGATGGTGATAGCCAGACGTAGGGTTCAGACAAAGAAAACCCCTACTGCCCGATCATATATTTGACCGGGCAGCAGGGTTTTTTCATGTTCGCAGATGCATTACCCGTGGCGAGGGAGCTTGCTCCCGCTGGGGCGCGAAGCGGCCCTGTTTTTCAGGACTGCTGCGCAGTCCAGCGGGAGCAAGCTCCCTCGCCACAAGTGCTGTATTGCCTTTTGGTTTACGCCGCGCCGTCGAGAAACTGCTCGGCGTAGTGACACGCCACCTGCCGGTTATCCAGCAAGCGCAGGGTCGGCTCTTCAGTCTGGCACCGCTCGGTCGCATACGGGCAACGCTTATGGAAGGCGCAGCCGGACGGTGGGTCGAGCGGGTTGGGCAGTTCGCCGACGATTTTGATCTTCGGCTTGTTCGGGTCTGGGTGGATGGTCGGTGTGGCCGAGAGCAGTGCCTGGGTGTACGGATGCAGCGGACGGCTGTAGATGGACTCGTTAGGGCCCATTTCCACCGGACGGCCGAGGTACATCACCATCACATCGTCGGCCACGTGTTGCACCACCGCCAGGTTGTGGGAAATGAACACATAGGCGGTGTTGAATTCCTGCTGCAGGTCCATGAACAGGTTCAGCACCTGGGCCTGGATCGACACGTCCAGCGCCGATGTCGGTTCGTCCGCCACCAGCACCTTGGGTTGCAGCATCATCGCGCGGGCCAGGGCGATACGCTGGCGCTGGCCGCCGGAGAACATGTGCGGGTAGCGCTGGTAATGCTCGGGACGCAGGCCCACCTGCTTCATCATCGCCTGGACTTTTTCCCGCCGCTCGGTGGCCGACAGGCTGGTGTTGATGAGCAACGGCTCGGCCAGTTGATCACCGACTTTCTGTCGTGGGTTGAGGGACGCATACGGGCTCTGGAACACCATCTGCACGTCTTTGCGCAACTGCTTGCGTTCGGCCTTGTTCGCGCCGGCCACTTCCTGGCCGGCGATTTTCAGGGAGCCGGTGGACGGTTCCTCGATCAGCGTCAGGGCCCGAGCAAGGGTGGACTTGCCGCAACCGGATTCGCCCACCACGGCCAGGGTCTTGCCAGCTTCCAGTTCGAACGACACGCCGTTGAGGGCGCGCACGGTCGCATGGCCCTTGAACATGCCACGGGACACTTCGTAATGACGGGTCAGGTCACGGGCGGTAAGTACGACGGCCATCACGCCACCTCCTGGTTCAACGGATAGAAGCAGCGGGCGAGGCTGGCGGCTTTCGGGTCAAGGTTGGGGCGCTGCTGACGGCAGTTGTCCTGCACATACGGGCAGCGCGGCGAGAGCAGGCAGCCCTGCGGACGGTCGTAGCGACCGGGGACGATACCCGGCAGCGTCGCCAGGCGCTCGGCGCCCATGCTGTGTTCCGGAATCGCCGCCAGCAGCGCTTCGCTGTACGGGTGGGCCGGGATGTCGAATAGCTCCGGGACCTTGCCCACTTCCACCGCTTGGCCGGCGTACATCACGCACACGCGCTGGGCGGTTTCAGCCACCACGGCCAGGTCATGGGTGATTAATACCAGGCCCATGTCCTGCTCTTTTTGCAGGGCCAGCAGCAGGTCCATGATCTGCGCCTGAATGGTCACGTCGAGGGCGGTGGTCGGTTCGTCGGCGATCAACAGTTTCGGCTCGCCGGCAATGGCCATGGCAATCGCCACACGCTGGCTCATGCCGCCGGACAGTTGGTGCGGGTAGGCGTTCATGCGGCTGGCGGCGCCCGGGATTTCGACTTTCTCCAGCAGTTCGATGGCGCGCTGGCGGGCGGCCTTGCCGGACATCTTCAGGTGCAGGCGCAGCACTTCTTCGATCTGGAAACCCACTGTGTAGCTGGGGTTGAGCGCGGTCATCGGGTCCTGGAAGACCATCGCCAGATCCTTGCCGACGATCTGCCGACGCTGGCGGTTGCTCAGCTTGAGCATGTTCTTGCCGTCGAAGTTCAGCGCGTCGGCGGTGACGATGCCCGGGTGCTCGATCAGGCCCATCAGCGCCATCATGGTCACGGATTTACCCGAGCCCGATTCACCGACGATGGCCAGTACTTCACCTTTTTCCACGGTCAGGTCCAGACCGTCGACCACCGGCACGGCGGTGGCGTCGCCGAAGCGAACGTTGAGATTCTTGATTTCTAGCAGTGACATGGGAATCTCCTCAGGCGGCATTCTTGAGTTTCGGGTCCAGCGCATCGCGCAAACCGTCGCCCATCAGGTTGATTGCCAGCACGCTGAGCAAAATGGTCAAGCCAGGCAGACTCACCACCCACCAGGCGCGTTCGATGTAGTCCCGGGCCGAGGCCAGCATGGTGCCCCACTCCGGGGTTGGCGGCTGCACGCCCAGGCCGAGGAAGCCCAGGGCGGCGGCGTCGAGGATCGCCGAGGAAAAGCTCAAGGTCGCCTGCACGATCAGCGGCGCCATGCAGTTGGGCAGCACGGTGATGAACATCAGGCGCGGCAGGCCGGCACCGGCCAGGCGGGCGGCGGTCACGTAGTCACGGTTGAGCTCGCCCATCACCGCGGCGCGGGTCAGGCGCACGTAGGACGGCAGCGACACGATGGCGATGGCGATCACGGTGTTGATCAGGCCAGGGCCGAGGATGGCGACAATCGCCACGGCCAGCAGCAGCGAGGGCAGGGCCAGCATGATGTCCATCAAACGCATGATGGTCGGGCCGAGCAGACGCGGGAAGAACCCGGCGAACAGCCCCAGCAGAATGCCCGGAATCAGCGACATCACCACCGACGACAAACCGATCAGCAGCGATAGGCGCGAACCCTGGATCAGTCGCGACAGCAAGTCGCGCCCCAGTTCGTCGGTGCCCAGCAGGAACTGGATTTGCCCGCCTTCAAGCCACACCGGCGGCGTCAGCAGGAAGTCGCGGTACTGCTCGCTTGGGTCATGGGGGGCGACCCACGGGGCGAAGAGCGCGCAGAACACGATCAGGGTCATGAACATCAGCCCGGCCACGGCGCCCTTGTTGCGGGAGAACGCATGCCAGAATTCTTTGTACGGGGACGGGTACAGCAGGCTTTGATCGACTGCTACCGAGGTAGTTGGAGTACTCATGGTTTTGATCTCAGCGCTGGTGACGGATACGTGGGTTGGCAAAGCCGTAGAGCACGTCCACGACGAAGTTGACCAGAATCACCAGGCAGGCGATTAACAGGATGCCGTTCTGCACCACGGGATAGTCCCGGGCGCCGATGGCTTCGATCAGCCACTTGCCGATGCCCGGCCAGGAGAAGATCGTTTCGGTCAGGACCGCACCGGCCAGCAGTGTGCCGACTTGCAGGCCGACCACGGTCAGCACCGGGATCAGCGCGTTGCGCAGGCCATGCACGAATACCACTCGCGACGGCGACAGGCCCTTGGCGCGCGCGGTGCGGATGTAGTCTTCGCGCAGCACTTCAAGCATCGAGGAACGGGTCATGCGGGCGATCACCGCCAGCGGAATAGTACCCAGCACGATGGCCGGCAGGATCAGGTGGTGCAGGGCGTCGAGGAACGCGCCTGGCTCATCGGCCAGCAGGGTGTCGATCAGCATGAAGCCGGTTTTCGGCTCGATGTCGTACAACAGGTCGATGCGCCCCGACACCGGCGTCCAGCCCAGGGACACCGAGAAGAACATGATCAGGATCAGGCCCCACCAGAAGATCGGCATCGAATACCCCGCCAGGGAGATGCCCATCACCCCATGGTCGAACAGGGATCCTCGCTTGAGTGCCGCGATCACCCCGGCCAAAAGGCCCAGGATACCGGCGAACAACAGGGCGGCCAGGGACAGTTCCAGGGTCGCGGGAAACAGGGAACTGAACTCGGTCCAGACGCTTTCACGGGTACGCAGCGATTCGCCGAGATCGCCCTGGGCCAGTTTGCCGATGTAGTCCAGGTACTGGGCATACAGCGGTTTGTTCAGGCCAAGGCGTTCCATTGCCTGAGCGTGCATTTCGGGATCGACCCGACGTTCGCCCATCATCACTTCCACGGGGTCGCCGGGGATCATGCGAATCAACGCGAAAGTCAGCAAGGTGATGCCGAAAAACGTGGGGATCAATAATCCCAGTCGGCGGGCAATAAAACTAAACATCTTAAGGTGTACCTCATCAGCCGGTTAGGCGTGCCCGACAGCTCCTGGATAAGAGTTGCCGGGCGTTTTCTTATCTACTTCACCTGGGTGGTGGCGAAGTTATTGGTCGTAAGCGGGCTAATCACATAGCCCTCTACGTTCTTGCGCATTGCGGTAAACATTCGGGTGTGGGCCATGCTGATCCACGGTTGGTCCTGGTTGAAAAGCACCTGGGCCTGTTCATAGAGCTTGGTGCGCTCCTCTGGGTTCACTGTGGCGCGGGCCTGGTCGATCAGCGCCTGGAATTTCTCGTTGCACCAGCGCGCGTAGTTTTCGCCGTTCTTGGCCGCTTCGCAACTGAGCATAGGCGTCAGGAAGTTATCCGGGTCGCCGTTATCGCCCGCCCATCCGGCGGAAACCATGTCGTGCTCGCCGTTCTTGGCGCGCTTGAGCATTTCGCCCCATTCCATCACGCGGATGTCGACCTTGATCCCGACTTTTGCCAGGTCCGCCTGCATCATCTGCGCGCCGAGCATCGGGTTAGGGTTGGTCGGGCCGCCGCCGTTACGGGTGAACAGGGTGAACACGGTGCCTTCCGGTACGCCGGCTTCCTTGAGCAGTTGACGGGCCTTGTCCAGGTCCCGAGGCGGATTTTTCAAATCATGATTGAAGCCCAGCAGCGTTGGTGGGTACGGGTTGACCGCCACGGTGGCGTTGCCCTTGCCGAACAGCGCGTTGACGTAGGCTTCCTTATCGAAGGCCAGGTCGATGGCTTTGCGCACCCGCACATCGCTCATGTATTTGTGGCTGGTGTTCAGGGCGGTGTAGGAGACAGTCATCGCGTCCAGTTCGGCGACCTTCAGGTTGGGATCTTTTTTGATGCTCGGAATATCGTCGGGTTTGGGGTACAGCGCAATCTGGCACTCGTTGGTCTTGAGCTTTTGCATGCGCACGTTGTTGTCGGTGGCGATGGCCAGGATCAGCGCATCAGCCGGTGGCTTGCCACGGAAGTAATCCGGGTTGGCCTTGAAACGAACCTGGGCATCCTTGTTATAGCGCTGGAAAATGAACGGTCCGGTGCCGATCGGCTTGCTGTTGAGGTCGCCGGTCTTGTTTGCCTTGAGCAACTGGTCGGCGTATTCGGCCGGGTAGATCGAGGAAAAGGCCATGGCGACGTCCGCCAGAAACGGCGCTTCGCGACGGGTCAGGCTGAACTTGACGGTGTGCTCGTCGACTTTCTCGACGCTTTTGAGCAGCTCTTTGAAGCCCATGCTTTCAAAGTAGGGGAAGCCTACGCTCGACAGCTTGTGCCATGGATGATTCGGGTCCAGCTGGCGCTGGAAACTCCAGACCACGTCGTCGGCATTCATGTCGCGGGTCGGCTTGAAATAATCGGTGGTGTGGAACTTGACGCCTTTGCGCAGATGAAACGTGTACGTCAGGCCGTCGTCACTGATGTCCCAGGATTCGGCCAGGGCCGGAATCACTTCGGTGGTGCCGGGCTTGAAGTCAGCCAGGCGATTGAAGATGGTTTCTGCCACGGCATCGGCAGTGACTGCAGTCGTGTACTGGACCATGTCGAAGCCTTCCGGGCTGGCTTCTGTGCAAACCACCAGGGGTTTGGCCGTGGCGCCTACGGCGACACTCAGCAACGCAGCGGCGATGGCTGCGCGTAGGGGATTCATGTTCATCGGCAATCCTCTGCAATCGGTTCAATGGCAAAAACCGAACGACCGACCTTGTGAGTCGGCCGTTCGGTGGAGGGTTTAGAGAATGTTGAACGGGATGGTGGTGACCAGGCGGAACTCGTTGAGGCTGCCGTCGGCTTGGTTTTCGCTGGCGCGATGTGTGGTGTAGGTGGCGCGAATCGCGGTGGCCTTGAGTGGGCCACTTTGCACGGCGTAGGAGGCGCCAACACCGTATTCGTAGTGAGTTTCGCCATCCATCTGGGTCAAGTCGCTGTAGCCGGTGCCCTTGTAATGCGTACCATCGATGCCCCAGCCGCGAGCCTGATAGATGTTGAATTTCAGGCCTGGCACGCCGTATTCAGCCATGTTCAGGCCATAGGCGATCTGGAAGGATTTCTCGTTCGGGCCGTTGAAGTCCGACAACAGGGAGTTGGCCAGGTAGATGCCGTTGGTTTCGTGCAGGTAGTCGAAGTACTCGTTACCGTCCACTTCCTGATACGAGAACGTCAGGCTGTGGGCCTGGTGCGTCAGGCCAAACGACAGGGAGTAGGTATTGTTGTCGATATCACCCAGTTTGCTTTTGCCCGAATCCACAGTCCTGTAGTAGTTCAGGCCGGTGGTCAGGCTCAGCACCGAGCTGTCGCCCAATACGTGGCTGGCGCCGAAGTAGTATTGGTTCCACAGGTCTTCGGCCTGGGTGCCCCACAGGCTGGTAGTGAGGCTGGCGAACGGCTGGTAAGAGATACCGGCGGTATTTACATGATCGGCCTCGGCCGAGGAGCTGCCGTATTCGGAGCGGAACTTGGCGAGGCTTTGCTCGGTGCGGGGAGAGTTACGGTCGAAGGTCGCGACGTCGAATGCCAGGTTTTCCAGTTCTTCGCTGTGCAGGCTCACACCCTGGAAGCTCGAAGGCAGGGCCCGGTTGCCGATGACATCGACCATCGGGCTGCTGAAGTTTTGACGACCGGCGGTCAGCGTGGTGTTGGAAACCCGCGCCTTGACGTTCGCCAGGCCCAGTTTGCTCCACTGGTCGACGGCGTCGCCGTCGGAGTGCGCCAGGGTCCGGTTGGAACCGCCCATGATGTCATCGTGATCACCGAGCAACGCGATAGCGTTGTAGGCGGCGACTTCGGTGCTGAAGCCAACGGTGCCCTGGGTGAAGCCGGAGGTGTAGTTCAGGATGGTGCCCTGAACCCAGTTGGTCCGGCGCGAATCGCTGCGTTCAACGCCGTCGCGCGTGTAGCTGAAGGCGCCGCCGCGGCGTTTCAATTCGTTGGAATACCAGTTGCGAGTGCTGCCACTGACCGACTGTCCTTCTACGAAACCGGTGGCTTCGGATTGAGCGCTGGTGGTCTTGACGGTCACCGGATTGAACGCCTGGCTCTGCGATTCTGCGTACGCCGTGGCGGTCACGCTGCTGATGGCCAAGGCCAGTAACGCGGTGCTGCTGAGTTTCATGGGTAAAGCTCCTTTTTCTTTCTTTTTAATGCCGGTCTTTTTTAGTGATACGGCTATCGGTTTTTGCAACTCATCTTGGCTTCGCAAACGTTTGCACTGCGCCTGAACGGTGAATTTCGGCAAGACGTCTGCGTGAGGGCCCCAAATGGGGCCCCGCGGTATGGCTAATCGGTTATGGGTTCAGGCTGACGCCCGAGAACACGCTGCGACCGAAGGGGCTTACCTTGAACCCTTCGACTTTGACGCTCAGCGGCTGGTTGACCGTCGAATGGGCGACAGGGGTGATCGGCACTTGCTGCTTGAGCAACTGCTGGGCCTGTTTGTAGAGCACGGTGCGCTGGTCGCGATCGGTGACGACCTTGGCCTGCTTGATCAGCTTGTCGTATTCCTGATCACACCACATGGAGTAGTTGTTGCCGCCAATGGCATCGCAGCTGTACAGCGTGCCCAGCCAGTTGTCCGGGTCCCCGTTGTCACCGGTCCAGCCGATCAGGCTGACATCGTGCTCGCCGTTCTTGGTGCGCTTGATGTACTCGCCCCATTCGTAGCTGACGATCTTCACCTTCAGACCGATCTTCGCCCAGTCGGCCTGAAGCATTTCGGCCATCAGCTTGGCGTTGGGGTTGTACGGGCGTTGTACCGGCATGGCCCAAAGTGTGATTTCGGTGCCTTCCTTGACCCCGGCAGCCTTGAGCAGCTCCTTGGCTTTTTCCGGGTTGTAGGGGGTGTCCTTGATCGTGTCGTCGTAGGACCACTGGGTCGGCGGCATGGCGTTGACCGCCAGTTGCCCCGCACCCTGGTACACGGCGTTGAGGATGCTCTGCTTGTTCACCGCCATGTCCAGCGCCCGGCGCACTTCGACCTGGTCGAACGGTTTGTGACGGGTGTTATAGGCGATGTAGCCGAGGTTGAAACCCGGTTTCTCGATCAGTTGCAGTTTCGGGTCGTTTTTCAAGGCCGGCACATCGGCCGGACGCGGGTGCAGGGTGACCTGGCATTCGTTGGCCTTGAGTTTCTGCACCCGTACCGAGGCATCGGTGTTGATGGAGAAAATCAGGTTTTTCAGCTTGACCCGTTCCGGCGCCCAGTACTGCTGGTTGGCGACGTAGCGGATGTTGGAGTCTTTCTGGTAGCTCTTGAACTCGAACGGCCCGGTGCCGATCGGCTTCTGGTTGATGTCGCTGGGCTTGCCGGTCTTGAGCAACTGATCGGCGTATTCGGCCGACAGGATCGCGGCGAAGCTCATGGCGATGTTCTGGATGAACGCGGCGTCCACGCTGTTGAGCGTCATGACCACGGTCAACGGCCCGGTGGCCTCGACCTTGGCGATGTTCTTGTTCAGGCTCATGCCGTTGAAGTACGGAAACTCGGTCGGGTAGGCCTTGCGGAAGGGCTGCTGCGGGTCAAGCATGCGGTTGAAGGTGAACAGCACGTCGTCGGCGTTGAAATCCCGGGTCGACGTGAAGTAATCGGTGGTATGAAACTTCACCCCTTCACGCAGGTGAAAGGTGTATTTCAGGCCGTCTTCGGAAATGTCCCAGCTAGTCGCCAGGCCAGGTACGACGTTGGTCGCGCCTTTTTCGAATTCGGCCAGGCGGTTGTACAGCGGTTCGGCGGCATCGTTGTCAGTGGCGGTGGTGTATTGCGCAGTGTCGAAACCGGCGGGGCTGCCTTCGGAACAGAACACCAGGCTGCCGCTGGCGGCCTGGGCCATGGAGGTGGCGGCCAGCAGGCCGGTGCCCAGCAATGCGGATAAAACCAAGGTATGGCGCATGGCGCTCCCTCTCTCTATGGGGTGTTTAACAGTGACCGGCGCCCTTGCAGGACATGTCCGGGCACTGAGTTCAATCCATTGCAAACAGCGATGCCGCAGGGCCAGCAGATCGACCTGGCTCCCGACGGTATGGGCCGCGGGCCAGGCAGTAAATGCGTAACGCCTGAAAGACTTGTGGGAAAAGGCGATACGTCCTAAACCAACTGCTGTGGTACGCAGTGCTTTTGGATGTAGGCGTTTTCCTGAGTCTTGGTCTCGGCAGATAAAGCAACGGCGCCGTCAGAAACGCCGCCGTTGCCTACCTTTATTTGCTGACGCTGACGCCGTAGAAGGAGTTCAAGCCAAACGGGCTGATCTTGAAGTCCTGCACGTTGTTGCGCATGGGTTGATACACCGTCGAGTGAGCGACAGGTGTCATTGGCACAGCATCTTTGAGGATGTGTTGCGCCTGTTTGTACAGTTCGGTGCGCTTGGCCTGGTCGGTGGTGCGCTTGGCTTGCTTGACGGTGTCGTCAAATTTCTTGTCGCACCATTTGGAGAAGTTGTTGCCGGCCAGGGAGTCGCAGCCGAACAGCACGTTGAGCCAGTTGTCCGGGTCACCGTTGTCACCGCTCCAGCCAATGATCATCGCCTGGTTCTCGCCACCCTTGGAACGCTTGATGTACTCGCCCCATTCGTAGCTGACGATGTTGACGTTCAGGCCGATCTTCTTCCAGTCGGACTGCAGCATTTCAGCCATCAGCTTGGCGTTCGGGTTGTACGGACGCTGCACCGGCATCGCCCACAGAGTGAGGTTGGTGCCTTCCTTGACGCCGGCTTCCTTGAGCAGCGCCTTGGCTTTCTCAGGGTCGTACTTGGCGTCCTTGATGGTGGTGTCGTAGGACCATTGGGTTGGCGGCATGGCGTTGACCGCCAGTTGGCCAGCGCCCTGGTAGACCGAATCGATGATCTGTGGCTTGTTGACCGACATGTCCAGCGCCTGGCGAACTTTCAGGTCAGCCAGAATGTTCGGCTCGTTGCTGCCCTTGATCTTGTCCATCACGTTGTAAGCGATGTAGCCCAGGTTGAAACCCGCCTGGTCAGGCATCTTCAGTGCCTTGTCTTCCTTCAGCGCCTTGAGGTCGGCGGGGCGTGGGAAGAGGGTGATCTGGCACTCGTTCTTCTTCAGCTTCTGGATACGTACCGACGGGTCGGTGGTGATGGCGAAGATCAGGTTGTCGATCTTCACGTCTTCAGGCTTCCAGTAGTCCTTGTTCCCGGTGTAGCGGATGTTGGAGTCTTTCTGGTAGCTCTTGAACACGAACGGGCCGGTGCCGACCGGTTTCTGGTTGATGTCGGAAGCCCTGCCTTCCTTGAGCAGTTGAGCCGCGTACTCGGCGGACTGGATCGAGGCGAAGCTCATGGCCATGTTCTGGATGAACGCGGCGTCAACATCCTTGAGGGTGAACTTGACGGTGTGGTCGTCGACTTTATCGATCTGGGTGATGTTGGTGTCCATCCCCATGTCGGTGAAGTACGGGAATTCGGTCGGATAGGCCTTACGGAACGGGTCATCCTTGCTGATCATACGATTGAAGGTGAACAGCACGTCGTCGGCGTTGAATTCACGTGTCGGCTTGAAATACGGGGTGGTGTGGAACTTGACGCCTTCACGCAGGTGGAAGGTGTAGGTGAGGCCGTCTTCGGAAATGTCCCACTTGGTTGCCAGGCCAGGAATCACAGCGGTGCCGCCGCGTTCGAACTGGGTCAGGCGGTTGAACATGGTTTCTGCAGAGGCGTCGAAGTCGGTTCCGGTGGTGTACTGACCAGGGTCAAAACCGGCCGGGCTCCCTTCGGAGCAGAACACCAGGTTAGTCGCCGCATGGGCGAAAGGTGCGCTGGCTAATAAGCCTGCGCTGACTAAAAACGGAATGACCGCTTGTTTAAGCATGTTGGCCTCATGATTTGTTGTCATTTTTGGATTTGAGGGCGACCTCGTGAGTCGACCTGCGGATACTTATGCAGGCCCCATACCCAATGCAAGATCCAGAGCCGTTACAAGCCTGAAACAGTGGCACGGACGTACCTTAATGTCGCATCTGTGTAACTTCTGACGCATTTGATCGTTTGCGTGGGCGTTTTTCGCTGCAATGGTGCTCCTTGCCGGTGCGTCGGCAAGGCGTCTGCGCACCGGGTTGGGGCAGGTATTACCTCTTGAAACCCGTGAGGTAGAGCGGTGCAACCAAAGTGTCTTGGCGTGTTTAGCTAGGCGGTTTTTGTGTGTATTGCGGGCGACTGTATTTGGCCGCTTACCTGTGGGAGCAAAGCTTGCTCGCGAGGCGGCCTGACAGCCGGCCTGGGTTTTGTTGACTGGGTACATATCCGTTGCTGCGGTAACGGCGGCTTATGGTTCCGCCCTGACGGCGGGTCACTTTCGAAAATCCGGAAGCCGGCCCAGGCGAAAGTAAC
>NZ_JAKNQY010000042.1:0-12022 GCF_024494355.1 Pseudomonas sp. Q11
AAGGGCCGAGGTCAGGAAGAATGGACACCCGAAGAAGGTTAAGTAAGTGCCATTCAAATCTGTCCCCTTTTCTGCTTTTCTGGGCCTGGCATGGAGACTCTGGGCAGCTGTCACTCCAGAATAAAAAGACCAGAATAAAGACCTATCAGGAGTCATATCCATGCAAAATATTCTGGCCGATGTGGCCGTCAGCGTATCTGAACTCAAGAAGAACCCATCTTCCGTCTTGAGCAGCGCCAATGGCTTACCTGTGGCCGTGCTGAACCACAACCGCGTTGTGGGCTACATGGTCCCGGCGAATGTCTATGAGGCGATGGTCGAGCGCCTGGACGAACTGGAACTCGTACACCTGCTCAAGGCACGTCTCGACGCCAACGAAACACCTGTTCGAGTATCTCTCGACGATCTGATTGGCGAGGCCGAAGCAGATATCGCCAATGGCCGTTGAGTAGCGAAAAAGCCCGCGCATCAGCGGGCTATCAGTGACTTCCCCTCTATAAGGTTTTCCCAAACCCCAGACGCAAAAAAGGGCCAACCTCTCGGTTGACCCTTCTAGACCGCCCAGCAGAGCGGATTTTGTTTGGTAGGCGCGATTGGACTCGAACCAACGACCCCCACCATGTCAAGGTGGTGCTCTAACCAACTGAGCTACGTGCCTGCTGTGAGGCGGCATTCTACGGAATTCCGAAGGGCTGTCAATACCTTTTTTTCACCTAACCCTATGAATATGCAAAATATTTAATTTCGCCAATGCGACGAAGATTTGGCGGTGGCTGGCGGCTGATTTTCATCTCGGGTAGGATCGGCGCATTCGTAAAAAATATAAAACAGAGGTTGCAGAATGGCGAACACACCGTATCCAGAGTCTTATTACGCCGCGTCGGCCAATCCGGTTCCAGCTCGCCCTGCCCTGCAGGATGATGTCGAAACGGATGTTTGCGTGATCGGCGCTGGTTACACCGGCCTGTCCTCTGCGCTGTTTCTGCTGGAGCACGGTTTCAAGGTCACGGTCCTTGAGGCGGCGAAGGTAGGCTTTGGCGCTTCGGGGCGCAATGGCGGGCAAATCGTTAACAGCTATAGCCGCGACATTGATGTGATCGAGCGTAGCGTTGGTCCTCAACAGGCGCAGTTGCTGGGCAACATGGCATTCGAGGGTGGGCGGATTATTCGCGAGCGGGTGGCGAAGTATCAGATTCAGTGCGACTTGAAGGACGGTGGCGTATTCGCCGCCCTTACCGCCAAACAAATGGGCCACCTGGAGTCGCAGAAGCGTTTATGGGAGCGTTTTGGGCATACGCAGTTGGAGTTGCTGGATGAGCGGCGTATTCGCGAGGTGGTGGCTTGCGAGGAGTATGTGGGCGGGATGCTCGATATGAGCGGCGGACATATTCATCCGCTGAACCTGGCCCTGGGCGAAGCGGCGGCTGTGGAGTCGCTGGGCGGGGTGATTTATGAGCAATCGCCAGCGGTGCGCATCGAGCGTGGCGCCAGCCCGGTTGTGCATACGCCACAGGGCAAGGTCAGGGCCAAGTTCATTATCGTCGCGGGTAATGCTTATCTGGGCAATTTGGTGCCGGAACTGGCAGCCAAGTCCATGCCTTGCGGTACACAGGTGATTGCTACCGAACCGCTGGGCGATGAGCTGGCTAGCAGCCTGTTGCCTCAAGATTATTGCGTTGAAGACTGCAACTACTTGCTCGATTACTACCGACTGACGGGCGACAAGCGCCTGATTTTCGGCGGCGGCGTGGTGTATGGCGCGAGGGATCCGGCGAACATTGAAGCGATCATTCGTCCGAAGATGCTCAAGGCATTCCCGCAGCTCAAGGATGTGAAGATCGATTACGCCTGGACCGGAAACTTCCTGCTGACGCTGTCGCGTCTTCCGCAGGTCGGGCGCCTGGGGGATAACATTTACTATTCCCAGGGCTGCAGCGGCCATGGCGTGACGTATACGCACCTGGCGGGCAAGGTCCTGGCCGAGGCGCTGCGTGGTCAGGCTGAGCGTTTTGATGCGTTTGCGGACCTGCCGCACTACCCTTTCCCTGGTGGCCAGTTGTTGCGTACGCCGTTCGCGGCGATGGGGGCCTGGTACTACGGGTTGCGGGATAAATTGGGGTTCTGAGAACGACAACACATCACCAAAGGGCTGCTTCGCAGCCCAACGGGGATAAATCCCCTCGCCACAAGCAAGCTTCCTCGCCACGGGCTTGTTCCAACCTTCCAGTGTCCTTATCCCGAAAACAAAAAACCCCGGTCTTTCGACCAGGGTCTTTGCTATCGACTAGAAGTAGCTTCTCAGCTTGCTTCTTAGCTTCAAGGCGTTCAGTGGGCCTCGAAGCAGATATGGCGCAGCGGACGGGACTCGAACCCGCGACCCCCGGCGTGACAGGCCGGTATTCTAACCGACTGAACTACCGCTGCGTATCGCTGTGGACTTGCATCCAGTTAACTCGTCTGATCCAACCCCTTGGGTTTGGATCTCGAACCAGGCGAACCTGCTTCGGAAAATATGGCGCAGCGGACGGGACTCGAACCCGCGACCCCCGGCGTGACAGGCCGGTATTCTAACCGACTGAACTACCGCTGCGCGTCGGTGGAGGCTTTTGACAGCTTCCGTCTTGCTTTCGCAAAACTCTCGTAAAACATGGTGGGTGATGACGGGATCGAACCGCCGACATTCTGCTTGTAAGGCAGACGCTCTCCCAGCTGAGCTAATCACCCTTTGCTTCGTTGAGGCCGCGAAATTTACGCAGGTACCGAAGCTAAGTCAATAGCAGGGTTGGATTTTTTTCAAAAACAGTTTCAAGCGGCAAGCTCCAAGCTACAAGTTAAAAGCACTGGATCCACACCGCCCTGCTTGCAGCTTAAAACTTGCCGCTTGCAGCTGCCTTCACTCATAAATCATTTTCTTCGTCATGCCGCCGTCCACCACGAACTCCTGCCCCGTGACAAAACCGGCATTGCGCGACAACAGCCACGCCACCATTGCCGCTACATCCTCCACCGTCCCTACCCTGCCTGCCGGATGCTGAGCATGATCGGCATCGGTGAGCGGCTGCGCGCGACGCTGGTACGGGTCCCGTGCGTCGATCCAGCCGGGGCTGACAGCATTGACCCGAATTTCCGGCCCTAGGCTGATCGCCAAGGCGTGGGTCAGGGCGAGCAAGCCACCCTTGCTCGCTGCGTAGGCTTCGGTGTCAGGTTCCGATTGCGCAGCGCGGGTCGAGGCCAGGTTGACGATGGCGCCATTGTGGGCACGCAGGTAAGGCGCGCAGTGCTTGGCCAGCAGCATCGGCCCACCAAGGTTCACCGCCAGGACCCGATTCCAGTAGGCCAGGTCCAGGCTTTCCAGGGTGATGTTGTGCGGGTCGGCAATGGCCGCGTTGCACACCAGCGCGTCGAGCCGGCCGAACTGGCCCAACACTTCGGCAATGCCCGTGGCGACTTGCGACTCGTCTGCCACGTCCATGGTGATGAACCAGGCGTTATCCCCCAGGGTCTTGGCGACCTTGGAGCCGCGTTCGCGGTCCAGGTCAGTCAGAACCACCTGCCAGCCCTCACAGATCAGCCAGGTGGCAATGCCCAGGCCGATACCCCGCGCGGCGCCCGTCACCAGAGCTACCCGGCCATGAGTGCCGCTGGGCGGCGTTGCCAGCTCGATCACAAGGCCGCCAACCCACGGGCCAGGTCGGCTTGCAGGTCGGCGACGTCTTCCAGACCGACCGCTACACGGATCAGGCTGTCGCGGATGCCCGCGGCTTCACGCTCCTGGGGCGCCAGGCGACCGTGGGAGGTAGTGCTCGGGTGAGTGATGGTGGTTTTGCTGTCACCCAGGTTGGCGGTGATGGAAATCAACCGGGTCGCGTCGATGAAGCGCCAGGCGCCCTCCTTGCCCCCTTTGACCTCGAAACTCACCACCGCACCGAAACCCCGCTGCTGACGCGCGGCCAGGTCATGTTGCGGATGGCTCTTGAGGCCGGCGTAGTGCACTTTCTCGATGCCGCCCTGCTGTTCCAGCCACTCGGCCAGGACCTGAGCGTTGGCGCAATGGGCTTTCATACGCAGGCCGAGGGTTTCCAGGCCTTTGAGGAAGATCCAGGCGTTGAACGGACTCAGGGTTGGCCCAGCGGTACGCAGGAAGCCCACCACTTCTTTCATCTGCTCGCCACGACCAGCCACCACGCCGCCCATGCAACGGCCCTGGCCGTCGATGAACTTGGTCGCCGAATGCACCACCACGTCGGCACCCAGCTTTAGCGGCTGTTGCAGCGCCGGTGTGCAGAAGCAGTTATCGACCACCAGCATGGCGCCCTTGGCGTGGGCGATTTCCGCCAGCGCGGCGATGTCCACCAGCTCAGCCAGGGGGTTGGACGGCGATTCGACAAATAGCAGCTTGGTGTTGGCCTTGATTGCCGCATCCCAACCGGATAACTCCGCCAGGGGCACGTAATCGACTTCCACGCCAAAGCGTTTGAAGTACTTTTCGAACAGGCTGATGGTCGAACCGAAGACGCTGCGCGACACCAGCACGTGGTCGCCAGCGCTGCAAAAGCTCATGACCACGGCCATGATCGCCGCCATGCCGGTGGCGGTAGCCACAGCCTGCTCGGCACCTTCCAGGGCGGCGATACGCTCTTCGAAAGCCCGCACGGTGGGGTTGGTGTAGCGCGAGTAGACGTTGCCCGGCACCTCGCCGGCAAACCGTGCCGCCGCATCGGCAGCGGTGCGGAACACGTAGCTGGACGTGAAGAACATCGGCTCGCCGTGCTCCGCTTCCGGCGTGCGGTGCTGACCGGCGCGGACCGCCAGGGTATCGAACGCTACGCCTTCAAGGTCGCTGTCCAGCCGACCGGCATCCCAATCCTGACTCATGCTGTCGCTCCTGTAGTCATTAAACGCAAACCGGCCCCTCAGGGCCGGTTTTCACTCAGTTGTTGTACAGATCGATGATCGCGCTGACCGCCTGGGTCTTGGCCTTGGACGCATCGTTACGAGCGTTCTCGATCTTGTTCAGGTAGGCCTCATCGACGTCACCGGTGACGTACTTGCCGTCGAATACCGCACAGTCGAACTGCTCGATCTTGATCTTGCCACCGCCAACCGCTTCGATCAGGTCCGGCAGGTCCTGGTAGATCAGCCAGTCGGCGCCGATCAGGTCGGCTACTTCCTGAGTGGTGCGATTGTGGGCGATCAGCTCGTGGGCGCTCGGCATGTCGATGCCGTAGACGTTCGGATAACGCACCGCCGGGGCCGCCGAGCAGAAGTACACGTTCTTCGCACCAGCTTCGCGGGCCATCTGGATGATCTGCTTGCACGTGGTCCCGCGCACAATGGAGTCGTCCACCAGCATCACGTTCTTGCCGCGAAATTCCAGCTCGATGGCGTTGAGCTTCTGGCGTACCGATTTTTTCCGCGCGGCCTGGCCGGGCATGATGAAAGTACGGCCGATGTAGCGGTTCTTCACGAAGCCTTCGCGGAACTTGACGCCGAGGTGGTTCGCCAGCTCCAGGGCTGCGGTGCGGCTGGTGTCCGGGATCGGGATGACCACGTCGATATCGTGTTCCGGCCGCTCGCGCAGGATCTTGTCGGCCAGTTTCTCGCCCATGCGCAGGCGGGCCTTATAGACCGAGATGCCATCGATGATCGAGTCCGGGCGCGCCAGGTAGACGTGCTCGAAGATGCACGGGGTCAGGCTCGGATTGGTCGCGCACTGGCGGGTGAACAACTTGCCGTCTTCGGTGATATAGACCGCTTCGCCCGGCGCCAGGTCGCGAATCAGGGTGAAACCCAGCACGTCCAGGGACACGCTTTCGGAGGCGATCATGTACTCGACGCCTTCGTCGGTGTGACGCTGGCCGAACACGATCGGGCGGATGCCATGGGGATCGCGGAAACCAACGATGCCGTAGCCGGTGATCATCGCCACGACCGAGTAGCCGCCGACGCAACGGTTATGCACGTCGGTCACAGCGGCGAACACGTCTTCTTCGGTAGGCTGCAGCTTGCCGCGCTGGGCCAGCTCATGAGCGAAGACGTTGAGCATCACTTCCGAGTCGGAGTTGGTATTGACGTGGCGCAGGTCCGATTCGTAGATCTCCTTGGCCAACTGCTCGACGTTGGTCAGGTTGCCGTTGTGCGCCAGCGTGATGCCGTACGGCGAGTTGACGTAGAACGGCTGGGCTTCGGCCGAAGTCGAGCTGCCCGCTGTCGGGTAACGCACATGGCCAATGCCCATATGGCCGACCAGGCGCTGCATGTGACGCTGGTGGAACACGTCACGCACCAGCCCATTGTCCTTGCGCAGGAATAACCGGCCGTCATGGCTGGTCACGATACCGGCAGCGTCCTGGCCGCGGTGCTGGAGCACGGTTAGCGCGTCATACAGCGCCTGATTGACGTTCGACTTACCGACGATACCGACGATGCCACACATGCGACACAACCCCTACTTAATGGATCTGAACTGAACAACACTCACTGCGGCGTTTTGGCCATCGGCAAGAGTTGTTCCTTGAACGGTATTTCAGCGGGTACGCTGATACCGCTGGCAAGCCACTGACTGCTCCAACCCAGGATCAGGTTCTTGGACCAGTCTGCGACCAATAGAAATTGTGGCACGAGCCGGGACTCCTGCCACCACGTATCCTGCTGTACCGGCCCCAGGCTCAATAGCCCGACCGCCACGACCACCAGCAACGCGCCACGCGCCGCGCCGAAGGCCATGCCCAGGAACCGGTCCGTCCCGGAAAGCCCGGTGACGCGAATCAGTTCGCCGATCAGATAGTTGATCATTGCGCCGACCAGCAAGGTGGCGATAAACAAGATGGCACAACCCGCGATCACGCGGGCCGATGGAGTTTCGATGTATCCGGAGAGGTACTGGGACAACGAACCACCAAACATCCAGGCTACGACTCCCGCGATGATCCAGGTCAGCAGCGAGAGGGCTTCCTTGACGAAGCCGCGGCTCAGACTGATCAATGCAGAGATGGCGACGATTGCAACGATCGCCCAGTCAACCCAGGTAAATGGCACGGTGCAGCCTACAGACGGATAAGGCGGCGCATTTTAGCAGAGGCCAGGGCTATCGGTAAGCTGCGATTGTCAGTGTGATTCAAATCAGGCAAATCGCCGTTAACCGCGCTCAGGCTGGAAACGCACCACAAAACCCTTGAGGTTCTGCTGGCGACTGAGCAGGTCCCGCAGCCGGTCGGCCTCGGCACGCTCGATCAGCGGCCCCACAAACACGCGATTCTTGCCATCGGCGGTGCGGATATAAGCGTTGTAGCCCTGGCTGCGCAGGGTTTTCTGTAATTTCTCGGCCCCTTCACGATTGCTCAGGCTGGCCAATTGAACGGACCAACTGACCGACAGACCGTTGGCGTCCACGCGGCTTTGCGTGGTGTCCGGCTTGGCCGGGGCCGCGGTAATCGGCTGGGTCGGCGCTGGCTTGACCACCGGCGCTGCCGGAGCCGGAGCGACTGCCGGCTTGCTCGGAGCCGGCGCGACCGTGGCGGGCGCCGCCGGTGCAGGTTCAATCGGCATGGAAGGCGCAGGTTGCTCGGCCAGCTCCTCGTCGCTCGGAACGGGCTCTTGGGGTAGCGCTTCCGGCTCAGGCACCGCCACCGGGTCGACCTGCACGGGCGCAATCGACGGCGCCTGGGGAGCGGTCGGCGCTTCGACCGTCACTTGGCGCTGTTCATCCTGTCGGGAAAACAGCATTGGCAGGAAAATCACCGCCAAGGCCACCAATACCAGGGCCCCCACCATGCGCTGCTTGTACGCCTTATCCAGCAATGCCATCTGCAGCTTCCTCCGTGGAGCGCCGGGCCAGCCATTGAAGGGCCTCGGCAACACAAAAAAATGATCCGAACAGCAGGATCTCATCGTCGCCCGTCGCCAGGGCGCACTGCCCTTCCAGCGCCGCGGCCACGCTGTCATAAGTCTCTACGCTAGCCCCGCGACGCTGCAAGGCTTCCCGTAGTTCGGCAGCCGGGCGCGAGCGCAGTGAATCCAGCGGCGCTACCGCCCAATGCTGGACACTAGCACCCAACGCATCGACAACGCCATCCAGATCCTTGTCGGACAGCAACCCGAACACCGCCAGGCGGCGCCCGGCTACCGGCCGCCGTGCCAGGCGCTCGGCCAGGTACTGCGCCGCATGAGGGTTATGGCCGACATCAAGCAGCAGGTTCAGGCGCTTGCCGTGCCAATCGAACTGGCGGCGATCAAGACGACCGACGACACCGGTCGCTTGCAACGCTTCAACGATTTGCCCGGCGTGCCACGGCAGGCCCAACAACAGATAAGCCTGGAGCGCCAGCGCGGCGTTTTCCATTGGCAGGTCCAGGAGCGGCAAATCGCGCAACTCCACCGGGTTGCCCTGAGCATCACTGCCACGCCATTGCCAATGCTGCTCAGTCATTGCCAGGTCAAAATCGCGCCCGCGCAGAAAGAACGGGCAGCCCAACTCGCGGACTTTGTCCAGCAACGGCTGAGGGGGATTGAGGTCGCCACAGAGCGCAGGCGCGCCCGGACGGAAGATACCGGCCTTCTCGAAGGCCACGGACTCACGGGTGTCACCCAGGTAATCGGCATGGTCCACACCGATACTGGTGACCAGCGCAACGTCCGCATCCACCAGGTTGACAGCATCGAGCCGGCCACCCAGGCCAACTTCAAGCACAACAGCATCAAGACCGGCACCCGCGAACAGCCAGAACGCCGCCAGGGTGCCCATCTCGAAATAGGTAAGGGAGATCTCGCCTCGCCCGGCTTCCACCGCTGCAAAGGCTTCGCACAGCTGGGCGTCAGAGGCTTCGACGCCGTTGATCTGCACCCGCTCGTTGTAACGCAGCAGGTGCGGCGAACTGTAGACACCAACGTTCAGCCCCTGGGCCCGCAGCAGCGAGGCCACGAAGGCGCAGGTTGAACCCTTGCCATTGGTGCCGGTAACGGTGATGACCCGGGGCGCCGGTTTGGCCAGTCCCATGCGGGACGCTACCGCTTGCGAGCGCTCCAACCCCATGTCGATGGCCGATGGATGCAACTGCTCGAGGTAGGCAAGCCAATCGCCCAGGGTACGTTGGGTCATATGTTCGCAGGCACCGGTGGAACCACGATCGGCTCAATGGGGGCGGCGACAAATTTCGGCGTCGGCAGGCCAGTCAGTTGCGCCAACAGGTTGCCCAGGCGAGGACGCAATTCCTGGCGATGGATGATCATGTCGATGGCGCCGTGTTCCAGCAGGAACTCGCTGCGCTGGAAGCCTTCCGGCAGTTTTTCACGCACGGTTTGCTCGATGACGCGCGGGCCGGCAAAACCGATCAAGGCCTTTGGCTCGCCGACGATTACATCACCCAGCATCGCCAGGCTGGCGGAGACGCCGCCATAGACCGGGTCGGTCAGCACCGAGATGAACGGAATGCCTTCTTCACGCAGGCGCGCCAGTACCGCGGAGGTCTTGGCCATTTGCATCAGGGAGATCAGCGCTTCCTGCATACGTGCACCGCCGGACGCGGCAAAGCAGATCATTGGGCAACGGTTTTCCAGGGCATGGTTGGCGGCACGCACGAAGCGCTCACCGACGATTGCACCCATGGAGCCGCCCATGAAGGAGAACTCGAAGGCCGAAACCACCACCGGCATACCCAGCAGGGTGCCGCTCATGGACACCAGGGCGTCTTTTTCGCCGGTCTGCTTCTGGGCCGCGGTCAGGCGATCCTTGTATTTCTTGCCGTCGCGGAATTTCAGGCGATCTACTGGCTCCAGGTCGGCCCCCAGCTCAACACGGCCTTCGGCGTCCAGGAAGATGTCGATACGGGCACGCGCGCCGATGCGCATGTGGTGGTTGCACTTGGGGCAAACGTCCAGGGTCTTTTCCAGTTCGGGGCGATACAGCACCGCTTCGCAGGATGGACATTTGTGCCACAGACCTTCAGGCACCGAGCTTTTTTTCACCTCGGAACGCATGATCGAAGGGATCAGTTTGTCTACCAACCAGTTGCTCATGCTTTCTTTCTCCAGTACCGGTGACCCGAACGCTCTGGTTCGCGGTCCCGCGTATGCCCTTGAGCTAAATTCATTGTGCGGCGAGGGTCGAGGGACCACCACGGTCAGCGCGAAACATGACCTGCGTACAGCCCAACCTTCCTCAGCCATCCCGGCAACCGCTGCACCGCGGTTGCCACTACGCTATCGGCCCACCCGGAGGCGGTGCCTGCCTGCTTTGTACAGTGCTGGTATGGACGGCGGCAGTCTGCCAGCCGTCACATTGACTACTGGCTGCTGCGTACAGCGGCCATGAACGCACGAATCCTGACCGGATCCTTGATGCCCTTGCTCTGCTCTACCCCACCGCTGACATCTACCGCATAAGGGCGAACCTGACGGATGGCTTCGGCCACGTTTTGCGCCGTCAACCCACCAGCGAGGATAATCGGTTTGCTCAGGCCCTGGGGCACCAGCGACCAATCGAATGCTTCGCCGGTCCCACCGGGAACGCCTTCCACATAGGTGTCCAGCAGAATGCCACTGGCACTGGCAAAGGTCTCGCAACGGGCCGCGATGTCATCACCGGCCTTGACCCGCAACGCCTTGATGTACGGACGATGCCAGCCCTCGCAATCAGCCGGTTCCTCGTCGCCGTGAAACTGCAACAAGGCCAGCGGCACCGCGTCGAGTATCTCGCCCAACTCGCAACGACTGGCGTTGACGAACAGGCCGACGGGGGTCACGAACGGCGGCAGAACCCGGATGATCGCCCGCGCCTGTTGCACCGTCACCGCCCGCGGGCTCTTGGCATAAAACACCAGCCCGATGGCGTCGGCCCCGGCCTCCACCGCCGCCAGAGCGTCCTCGACGCGGGTGATCCCGCAAATCTTGCTGCGAACGGCCGGCATGTCGTCAAAACCTCAGGCAAATCCGTGAAAGTCCCGGATGGTAGCAAATGCTGCGCAGGGCGTCAGCCGTCGAGTTCCGAGAAGCCCGTGAGGAAATGTGGCCCGATGTAACGCTGCGGCAGCTCGAACTCATCGTGGTATTCGACCTGCACCAGGTACAGGCCAAACGGGTGCGCCGTCACGCCACCGGAACGACGGATGCGGCTTTCGAGCACTTCCTTGATCCACTCCACCGGCCGCTCACCGGCACCGATGGTCATCAGCACGCCCGCGATGTTGCGCACCATGTGATGCAGGAAGGCGCTGGCGCGGATGTCGAGCACGATCATTTTGCCGTGACGGGTCACACGCAGGTGATGCAGCTCCTTGATCGGTGACTTGGCCTGGCACTGGCCGGCGCGAAACGCGCTGAAATCATGGACACCGACCAGGTACTGCGCGGCCTCGGCCATGCGCTCGACGTCCAGTGGACGGTGGTTCCAGGTAATTTCTTCGTTCAGATGCGCGGGGCGGATCTGGTCGTTGTAGATCACATAGCGATAACGCCGGGCGATCGCCTTGAAGCGAGCATGGAAATGCGCCGGCATTGCCTTGGCCCAACTGACACTGACGTCGTGGGGCAAGTTGATGTTGGCCCCCATGACCCAGGCCTTCATCGACCGCTCGACCTGGGTGTCGAAATGCACCACCTGGCCGCAGGCGTGTACGCCAGCATCGGTACGGCCGGCGCAATGCAGCGACACGGGCGAATCGGCGACTTTGGACAGTGCGTTTTCGAGGGTTTCCTGCACCGTCACCACACCGGAGGCCTGACGCTGCCAGCCGCGATAGCGCGAGCCTTTGTATTCAACGCCCAGGGCGATCCGGAAAAAGCCGTCGGCCGCCATTTCGGCGGCCGGGTTGTCTATGTTTGCCAAGGAATTACAGCCTGCTGAGGTACGCAAAGGCGGGCATTATAAGGCCGGCGGGGCGGGATGCCAGTCCAACCGGTAGCCATGTGTTGATCGTACTGGTGCCATCGCGAGCAAGCTCGGCTCCCACGGGGGTTCTTGGGTGTTCATGAAACCTACGCTCACCACAAATCCCTGTGGGAGCGAGCCTGCTCGCGATAGCGGTGG
>NZ_JAKNQY010000042.1:12122-30017 GCF_024494355.1 Pseudomonas sp. Q11
TCGCGAGCAAGCTTGGCTCCCACGGGGTTCTCGGGTGTTCATGGACCCTGTGCCCAGCACAAATCCCTTGTGGGAGCGAGCCTGCTCGCGATAGCGCCCGTCAGCCACCCTAAGAATCCAGCCCAAACAAAAACGGCAGCCTCACTGGCTGCCGTTTTTGTTTACCCGATCACCTCAGGCCAGGCGCGACAACATTTCCTGCGCCTCGCTCTTTTGCGTGGCATCGCCTTCGCTGAGGACTTCGCCGAGGATATCCCGGGCGCCGTCATTGTCACCCATGTCGATGTAGGCCTGGGCCAGGTCGAGCTTGGTCGCCACTTCGTCGGTGCCGCTGAGGAAGTCGAAATCCGGCTCATCGTCGGCACTGGCCAACGCGTCTTCAGCAGTGAAAGTCGGCTGAGCCAGGTCGTCGGACAGGCGCTCAAGCTCGGCATTGACATCGTCCAGTTCGGATTCGAAGGCATCCTTGGGCTTGTCTTGCACGTCCATTTCATCGGCCAGGGACAGGTCGAAATCTTCCGGCAACTCGAGGTCGTCAGATGGAGTGTCGGCCACGGCGGGGGTAGCGGCGGCAGGCACGTCCAGGTCCTTGAGGTCGTCGTCCAGGTCCAGCAGGAAGTCTTCATCGGCCAAGGCCGGCGCCGGAGCATCGGCGCCCAGGTCAAGGTCGAACTCGGACAGATCGTCCAGGCTTTCATTGGCTTCGGTCTGCTGCTGGAGCAACGATTCGAAGTCCAGGTCGTCATCCGATGGGAACGCATCCAGCTCGGCGACAGGCTCTGGCTCTGGCGTAACCGGTGCGGCCTCCAGATCCTCAAGGCTCAGGTCGAAGGCGCCGTCGAGTTCATCATCGGTCGCCGGCTTGTCTTCCAGCAGGTCTTTGACGTACTGGGCGTCCAGTTCAGCGGCGACTGCCGCGGCGGCCAGACCGGCAGTGGTAGCGACCACCATAGCCGGGAAACGGCTTTTGAGCTGCTCGACCTGGGCATAGTTTTCGCCGTTGGCCACCAGTTGACGCTCTTGGGCAACAAAGGCGTCGCGGTCACCCTGCTGACCGTAGACTTCCATCAGTTTCAGGCGCAGGTCGCTGCGCTGAGGCTCGGCCTTGATGCCCTGCTCAAGCAGATCGGCAGCCTGATTCAAGCGACCACGATCAATGTGGGACTGGGCCTGACTCAGCACATCGTCGGAACGCTCGGCAGCCGGAGCCACCAATGGCGCGGCGATCGGCGGCGTGACGATCACGGGCGCAATCACCGGGGCGGGCTTGGGCGCTGGCTCGGGAGCGGGTTTTGGCTCGAGTTTTACGCTTGGCGGTGGAACTTCAATGCCCTCGAAGCTGCTCGGGGGCAGATCGAGCTCCGGGGAGAAGTCGGCCTCCTCCTCGAGGGCCCGGGCCATGCGCAAGTGCTTCTCGGCTTCCAACTGTGCCTTTCGGCGGCGGGCCAGCAACAAGAGCAGCAACAGGAGGATCAGCGCACCACCACCGACCAGTCCCAACAGAATCGGATTGGTCAGCAGATCGTTGTACTTTTGTTCGCCGGACGCAGCGGGAGCTGGCTCGACGGGAACCGCAGGCGGCGTCGCTTCAGGCGCGGGTGCTGACGCCGGAGTTTGAGCCGTTGGGTCCGGCGTCAATTCTGCCGACATCGCCGGGGCCGACTCGTCGGCGGGTGGTACGGCAACTCCGTCGGCTTGCATCTTGGCCAGTTGGTTGTTCTTCAGTTCGATCAGGCGTTGCAGCTTGTCCAGCTGGCTTTGCAGATCAGCCATCCGACTTTTCAGTTCTTCATTGTCGCGGCGAGCCGAATCGAGGCTTTCCTGGGTAACCGCCAGTTTATTGCTCAACGCCTGTGCATCGCCGGCAGCACCTTTGGCGCCCGCCTTCGCGGCTTCGGCGGAAACCAGACTCAGGTTATCGCGACCGGCCGCCTGGGCCGGTGCTGTTTGACTGCCACCCCGCTTGGTACCGTCCAACTGCTGCTGGCCCGACCGAGCGACGCCCCGGCGCCCCTGGCGCCAGGCGGCATTCTGCGCAGCCACTTCAGCGATGGCCTGGGGTTGCGGCAACGCGGTGCTTTGCACCGGATCCGGCAAGCGCAATACCTGGCCGGTCTTGAGCAGGTTGATGTTGCCGTTGATGAATGCGTTCGGGTTCAACGCCTGGATCGCTAGCATGGTTTGCTGGATCGACCCGCCGTTGCGCACCTTGGCGGCAATTTCCCAAAGCGTATCGCGTGGCGTGGTGGTGTATTGGGAGGGCTTGGTGGCCCCGGTCACCGGAGTGGATACGACCTGGGACGGCTTCGTCCGGGCGGCATCAGCAGCCTGGGGGGAGAATTTGGAAGGATCGATCAACATGCTGTAGTCGCGCAGCAGCCGGCCATTGGGCCACATCACCTGCACCAGGAACTTGACCATCGGTTCGGACAGCGGCTGGCTGGAAGTCACACGCAGGACGCTCTTGCCATTGGCATTGATCACCGGGGTGAAGGTCAGGTCATTGAGAAAGGCCTGCCGGTCGATTCCGGCCTTGGCGAACTCCTCGGGCGAGGCCAGGCTCGGCACGACTTCGGCGGCGGTCAATTGCTGGACGTCGAGCAGCTCGATCTCGGCGACCAGAGGCTGGTTCGGCGGCGACTTCAGGGTCAGTTCCCCGAGCCCGAGCGCTTGCGCCATACCGGAGGACAGCGCCGAGGCGGCCGCTATTGCTAACACCAGTTTGCGAACTTGAACCATAGCCTCTTCCTTTGTTTGAACATTCCTCGGCCAGCGAGAAGGTGTTGATGCCGCTGCCGTAAGGCATTACGCGCCACCCCGAAGCGACGGCGCGCGCGATCGTTTCACTCGTGCCCGGGGAAAGCCCCGAGAGGGAGGTTCGCCTTCAGCACTCTGGCCAAGCATAGCGCCCAGCTAGAATCATTCGACAAATTGTTGCCAAGTATCTTTTACAGCAGGTCTTTTATCAACAACTCAGCCACTTGCACAGCATTGAGCGCCGCGCCCTTGCGTACGTTATCTGACGTCAGCCACATATTTAGTTCCGCCGGGTCATCGATCCCCCCGCGTACACGCCCCACGTAGACCACATCCTGCCCTACCGCGTCGCCTACCGGGGTCGGGTAATCGCCCGCCTCCACCCACTCGATGCCGGGCGCCGCTTCCAGGGCTGCATTGACTTTCGACAGGTCGATCGCGCTGGCTGACTGCACGGTCACGCTAAAGCTATCGCCGAAAAACACCGGGGCTTGAATGCAAGTGACGGAAATCTTTAACGAAGGCTGTTCCAGCACCTGACGCAATTCGCGCACCAGACGCTTTTCCAGCAGCGTATGGCCCTGCTCGTCCGGAGTGCCAACCTGAGCCAGCAGGTTGAACGCCATCTGCCGGTCGAAGAATTTTGGTTCAAGGGGACGCGCATTGAGCAACTCGGCGGTCTGACGGGCCAGCTCACTGACAGCTGCGCGGCCCTGGGCGGACACGGCAAGACTGGCGGTCAGGCTGATGCGCTGCAACTCCAGGCAATGGCGCAGCGGCGCCAGCACCACGGCCAGCGCGGTCGCCGACGCACTGGGGCTGCTGACTTGAAACGGCTTGCTCAGACCCGCCAGCAGCCCGGCGTTGGCTTCCGGCACGATCTGCGGCGCCTGCTCTGGCGGCAAAGCGCCGGACAGGTCGATCAGCGCGCAACCGGCCGCCGTGGCACGCGGGGCGAAGCTCAGGGTCACCGCCGGGCCGGCGGCAAAAAACACCAGTTGGACTTTGCCGAAATCGAATTCGTCGACTTCGCGCACCCGCACGTTTTTGCCGCGAAACATCACCGAGCTTCCCGCCGACTCGCTGCTGGCCAGCAGGTGCAGGTTGCCGATCGGGAAGTCACGCTCTTCGAGAATCTGGACAAGGGTTTCGCCGACAGTACCGGTGGCGCCGATCACGGCAATATCAAAGGACTGGCTCAAGGGTCTACCTCAGGTAAAACGTGGGGAGCGGCACTTTACCGGGTGGGGGGTATGCAGGCAATTGGCTGGAGGATTTGCAGTGCCATAACTGGCCTCATCGCGAGCAAGCTTTGCTCCCACAAAGGCTCTTCCCACAGAGGCTCTTCAGTGGATCTTCAGTGGCCGCAAAACCTGTGGGAGCGGGTTTGCTCGCGAAGGCGGCAGTACATCCAGCACCTTTACCAGCTGGCCCATCGCATTCGCGAGCAAGCCCGCTCCCACAGTTGACCGTGCATTCAGCTCCATAAAAAAACCCGCACCTCTCACAAGGCACGGGTTCTTTCACAGCAGTGACCGATCAGCGTTCGAGCAGGATCCGCAGCATGCGGCGCAGCGGTTCGGCCGCGCCCCACAGCAACTGGTCGCCGACGGTGAAGGCGCCGACGAACTGCGAGCCCATATTCAGCTTGCGCAGACGGCCCACCGGTACGTTCAAAGTGCCGGTGACCTTGGTCGGGCTCAGCTCCTGCATACTGATTTCGCGATTGTTGGGCACCAGCTTGACCCAAGGGTTGTGCTGGCTGATCAACCCTTCGATGTCGGCGATCGGCACGTCCTTGTTCAGCTTGATGGTCAGGGCCTGACTGTGGCAGCGCATGGCGCCGATACGCACGCAGATGCCGTCCACCGGGATCGGGCTCTTGAAGCGCCCCAGGATCTTGTTGGTTTCAGCCTGGGCCTTCCACTCTTCACGGCTCTGGCCGTTCGGCAGTTCCTTGTCGATCCACGGGATCAGGCTGCCGGCCAGTGGCACGCCAAAGTGCTCGGTCGGATACGCATCGCTGCGCATCGCCTCGGCGACCTTGCGATCGATGTCCAGGATGGCACTGGCCGGGTTGGCCAGGTCATCGGCGACAGCGGCGTGGGTCGCGCCCATTTGCTTGATCAGTTCACGCATGTTCTGCGCGCCGGCCCCGGAGGCCGCCTGATAGGTCATGGCGCTCATCCACTCCACCAGTCCGGCCTCGAACAGGCCACCCAGCCCCATCAGCATCAGGCTGACGGTGCAGTTGCCGCCAATGTAGTTCTTGGTGCCCGCGTCCAGTTGCTGGTCGATGACCTTGCGGTTCACCGGGTCGAGGATGATCACCGCGTCGTCCTGCATGCGCAGGCTGGAGGCGGCGTCGATCCAGTAACCCTGCCAGCCGGCTTCACGCAGTTTCGGGAAGACTTCGCTGGTGTAGTCGCCACCCTGACAGGTCAGGATCACGTCGAGGGTCTTGAGCTCGTCAATGCTGTAGGCATCCTTGAGCGCACCGGTGTCCTTGCCCACGGACGGGCCCTGGCCACCGACATTGGAGGTGGTGAAAAACACCGGTTCAATGAGATCGAAATCCTGCTCTTCCAGCATTCGCTGCATGAGCACGGAACCGACCATGCCGCGCCAACCGATCAGACCTACACGTTTCATCGCAACTACACCTATACAAAAGTGGGCCACCGTCGAAGCGGTGGGCCGCAAAGATTACAGATTACGCAACGCGGCGACTACTGCATCGCCCATTTGCTGCGTACCGACTTTGGTACAACCGGCCGACCAGATGTCGCCCGTGCGCAAACCCTGATCCAATACCACACTGACCGCCTTCTCGATGGCGTCAGCCGCATCATTGAGGCTGAAGCTGTAGCGCAGCATCATCGACACCGACAGGATGGTTGCCAACGGGTTGGCAATGCCCTGCCCGGCAATGTCCGGCGCCGAACCGTGGCATGGCTCGTACATGCCTTTGTTGTTGGCATCCAGGGAGGCCGACGGCAGCATGCCGATGGAACCGGTGAGCATCGACGCTTCGTCGGACAGGATGTCTCCGAACATGTTGTCGGTGACGATCACATCGAACTGCTTGGGCGCGCGCACCAGTTGCATGGCGGCGTTATCGACGTACATGTGGCTCAGTTCGATGTCCGGATAATCCTTGGCCACCTGCTCGACCACTTCGCGCCACAGTTGGCTGGAAGCCAGGACGTTGGCCTTGTCCACCGAGCACAGTTTCTTGCCGCGCACGCGCGCCATGTCAAAACCGACCCGGGCGATACGACGGATTTCGCTCTCGCTGTACGGCAAGGTGTCGTAGGCCTGACGCTCGCCATTATCCAGCTCACGGGTGCCGCGCGGGGCGCCGAAGTAGATACCGCCGGTCAGTTCACGGACGATGAGGATGTCCAGGCCCGATACGATTTCCGGCTTCAGGCTCGAAGCGTCGGCCAGTTGCGGGTAGAGGATGGCCGGACGCAGATTGCCGAACAGGCCCAATTGCGCACGGATCTTCAGCAGGCCGCGTTCTGGGCGAATGTCGCGTTCGATCTTGTCCCATTTCGGGCCGCCCACGGCGCCCAGCAGCACGGCATCGGCGGCACGGGCACGGTCCAGGGTTTCATCGGCCAGGGGGACGCCGTGTTTGTCGATGGCAGCGCCGCCGATCACATCGTGGCTGAGTTCGAAGCCCAGGCCGTACTTGTCGTTCGCCAGCTCCAGGACCTTGACCGCTTCGGCCATGATTTCCGGGCCAATGCCGTCGCCTGGGAGAATCAGAATCTGCTTGCTCATGTTTTCCTCATTTGCTCTGTCGGCCCGCGCTTGGACTGGCCGGAAAAAGTGCTACCGCTCGGCCCACAGCACCAGCACGTCTGTACTGAATGAACCATCGGCCTCAATCTCAAAATATTCACGCACCTCAACACCCATCGATCGCTGCAGCTCACGGATCGCCCCGCGCATCACTTCGGGGGTGCGCATGCGCTCGACCCACGATTGGTACTCCAGGCGCAGGCGTTGGCGCGTGGTGCTGCGGGTATGCAACCCCGCTTCGCTGACCTGGCGCAACCATTCGCCGGCCGAATAATTGCGAACATGGCTGGTGTCACGCAGCACTTCAACGCTTTGCAGGTACGTGTCCAGCAACGGCATGCCAGGTGACAGGACATCAATGAACGCCGCCGCTCCACCCGGCTTGAGCACCCGGCGCACTTCCCGCAGCGCCAGACCCAGGTCGCTCCAATGATGCGCCGAATAGCGGCTGAACACGAAATCGAACTCAGCGTCAGCGAACGGCAGGCGCTCCGCGGCGCCGCACACCGTGGTGATGTTACCCAGGCCACGATCCGCTGCCGCGGCGGCCACGACGTCAAGCATTGCCTGGGACAAGTCGTAGGCCACCACTTCCCCGGCCAGCGGCGCCACATGGAAACTCACATGCCCGGCGCCGCACCCCAGGTCCAGCACACGGGCCTCGCCACGCCCGGCAAGCTCAGCCTGCAGCAGCGCGAACTCAGTGCCCTGGGCGTGTACGGCGCTGCTCAGATAGGCCGAAGCCTGTTCACCGAATTGCTTTTGTACAACCTGACTGTGGGCGGTGGTGGTCATGGGGACTTCCTTTGGGCTGTGTCTGTTCTGGCCTCATCGCGAGCAGGCTCGCTCCCACAAGGGGTTTTGTTTGCGCCGCAAATCCAATGTGGGAGCGAGCCTGCTCGCGATGGCATTTTCACGCCTTACACAAGATCAGGCATCACGAAACAGCCAAGGCTGGCTCGCCCGGTGCTTGGCTTCGAACGTGGCAATCGCCTCGCCGTCCTGCAAGGTCAGGCCGATGTCGTCCAGACCGTTGAGCAGGCAGTGCTTGCGGAATGCATCGATCTCGAAATTCAACACCTTGCCGTCAGGACGGGTCACGGTCTGGGCTGCCAGGTCGACCTGCAGTTGATAGCCGGGGTTGGCCTCGACCTGCTGGAACAGCTCATCCACTTCAGCGTCGCTCAGGATGATCGGCAACAGGCCGTTCTTGAAGCTGTTGTTGAAGAAGATGTCGGCGTAGCTCGGCGCGATGATGCTGCGAAAGCCGTACTCTTCAAGGGCCCATGGCGCGTGCTCGCGACTGGAACCGCAGCCGAAGTTCTCGCGAGCCAGCAGGACACTGGCGCCCTGGTAACGCTCGGCGTTGAGCACGAAATCCTTGTTCAACGGTCGCTTGGAGTTGTCCTGGTATGGCTGGCCCACATCCAGGTAGCGCCACTCGTCAAACAGGTTCGGGCCGAAACCGGTGCGCTTGATCGACTTCAAAAACTGCTTGGGGATGATCTGGTCGGTGTCGACGTTGGCACGATCCAAAGGCGCGACAAGACCAGTGTGCTGGGTAAAAGCTTTCATGCTGCGCTCCTTCAGATCAATTCACGGACGTCGACGAAACGGCCGTTGACGGCGGCGGCGGCGGCCATGGCCGGGCTGACCAGATGCGTACGACCACCGGCGCCCTGACGGCCTTCGAAGTTACGGTTGGAGGTGGAGGCGCAATGCTCGCCCGACTCCAAACGGTCCGGGTTCATCGCCAGGCACATCGAGCACCCAGGCTCACGCCATTCGAAACCGGCCTCGAGGAAAATCTTGTCCAGACCTTCGGCCTCTGCCTGGGCCTTCACCAGGCCCGAGCCTGGCACCACGATGGCTTGCTTGATGGTCGAGGCGACCTTGCGGCCCTTGGCGATCACCGCCGCTGCGCGCAGGTCTTCGATCCGCGAGTTGGTGCATGAGCCAATGAACACACGGTCCAGCTGAATGTCAGTGATCGCCTGGTTGGCGCTCAAGCCCATGTATTTCAGCGCGCGGACGATGGAGTCACGCTTGACCAGATCCATTTCCTTGGCCGGATCGGGCACGTTCTGGTCCACGGCCAGGACCATTTCCGGGGAAGTGCCCCAACTGACCTGCGGCTTGATTTGCGTCGCGTCGAGTTCGACCACGGTGTCGAATTTCGCGTCGGGATCGGAGACCAGATCTTTCCAGGCTTGCACCGCCATGTCCCACTCGGTGCCCTTGGGAGCAAACGGACGGCCCTTGACGTACTCCACGGTTTTTTCATCCGCGGCCACCAGCCCGACACGAGCGCCGGCTTCGATGGACATGTTGCAGATGGTCATGCGCCCTTCCACGGACAAATCGCGGATGGCGCTGCCGGCGAACTCGATGGCGTGGCCGTTCCCACCGGCGGTGCCGATCTTGCCGATCACGGCCAGGACGATGTCCTTGGCGGTCACGCCGAACGGCAACTTGCCCTCGACGCGCACCAGCATGTTCTTCATTTTTTTGGCCACCAGGCACTGGGTGGCGAGCACATGCTCGACCTCGGAGGTGCCGATGCCGTGGGCCAAGGCGCCGAACGCACCATGGGTGGACGTGTGGGAGTCGCCGCAGACCACGGTCATGCCGGGCAAGGTCGCGCCCTGCTCCGGACCAATGACGTGGACGATACCCTGGCGCACGTCATTCATTTTGAATTCAACGATGCCGTATTCGTCACAGTTATCGTCAAGGGTCTGAACCTGCAAACGCGACACCTGATCGGCAATGGCTGCGATGCCGCCCTTGCGCTCCGGTGTGGTCGGCACGTTGTGGTCCGGGGTCGCGATATTGGCATCGATGCGCCACGGCTTGCGCCCGGCCAGACGCAGGCCTTCAAAGGCTTGCGGCGAAGTCACTTCGTGGATGATGTGACGATCGATGTAGATCAGCGCCGAACCATCGTCCCGCTGCTTGACCAAATGCGAATCCCAGAGCTTGTCGTAGAGCGTTTTGCCGGCCATCAGACGGTTCCTCATCAGCTTGTTTCTATGCCCCGGGTCTTGAGTGAATCAATAACCCCTTGGCTTGTGAGGCTGATCTTATGAGGCTACATTAAATAACTCAAATTCATATTTTTCATGCTTTGCATAACCATTTGGAATTCGAACGAAACTACCATGGACCTCGCCAGCCTCAACACCTTTATCGCCATCGCCGAGACCGGCAGTTTCTCCAGCGCCGGCGAACGCCTGCACCTGACCCAGCCGGCCATCAGCAAGCGTATTGCCGGGCTGGAGCAACAACTCAAAGTGCGCCTGTTCGATCGGCTCGGCCGAGAAGTCGGCCTGACCGAGGCCGGCCGCGCCCTTCTGCCACGGGCCTATCAGATTCTTAATGTGCTGGATGACACCCGCCGTGCCCTGACCAACCTGACCGGCGAAGTGACCGGCCGCCTGACGCTCGCCACCAGCCACCATATCGGCCTGCACCGACTGCCACCTCTATTGAGGGAGTTCACCCGACGCTACCCACAGGTAGCGCTGGATATTCAGTTCCTGGATTCGGAAGTGGCCTACGAAGAAATTCTTCATGGCCGCGCGGAGCTGGCGGTCATCACCCTCGCCCCGGAGCCTCACACGCTGGTGCGCGCCACGCCGGTGTGGGACGACCCGCTGGATTTCGTGGTGGCGCCGGAACACGCGCTGTTGGACAACGGCCCGGTCAGCCTGGCAGACATCGCCTTGCATCCGGCGGTTTTTCCGGGGGGCAATACCTTTACCCACCACATCGTTCAACGTCTGTTCGAGGCCCAGGGCCTGACGCCGAACATCGCCATGAGCACCAATTATCTGGAAACCATAAAGATGATGGTCTCCATTGGCCTGGCCTGGAGCGTCCTGCCGCGCACCATGCTCGATGACCAGGTGGCACGCATTCCTTTGCCCGGCATACAGCTCAGTCGCCAGCTAGGCTATATCTTGCACACCGAACGGACGCTGTCGAATGCTGCACGGGCTTTCATGTCCTTACTGGACGCACAAATCGATCTGCCAGGGACAAGGGCATAGGTTGTGCTACTCCTATAGAGCCGAAACGCCTGCGCCCAACGCCCAAATTTGCCCAAGGCTCGCGAGATAATGCCCAAATCCGCTGACAACTTCCCGCCCCTGCCGCGCATTCAGGCGCTAGACCCAAAACGGTCCGAGCAAAGCTGGGACAGCGCCCCGCAGTTGCTGGCGGCTCTGAACGGGGCGCGGCTGGGAGCCTGGTCGTGGGACATTGATACCGGACAGATCAGTTGGTCGCGGGGCACCCAGGCGCTGTTCGGCTTCGATCCACGCCAGCCCCTGCCGGCGGATGTGGACTATCTGGACCTGTTGCTCCCCCAAGACCGAGCGAAGGCCATCCGCGCCTTTCATGCGGCCGTGGCCGGTGCGCCACTGGAACAGGCCATGCACCACCGTATCGTCTGGCCTGACGGCAGCCTGCACTGGCTGGAAATCAACGGCAGCGTACTACCCGACAAACACGGCCGCCCTCGAATGATCGGCGTGATTCGCGAGATCACCCACCAGCGCGAACGGGAGCAGGCACTGCGCAGCTCGGAAAAACGCTTCGCCACGCTCTTTCACCTATGCCCGAACATGGTGCTGCTGACTCGCCAGGAAGACGGGCTGATCATTGAGGCCAACCAGTACTTCGAAAGCCTGTTCGGCTGGCCGCTGCACGACATAATCGGCCGTACGACACTGGAGCTGGGCTTATGGGTCGACCCCGGGCAGCGGGTAAAACTGGTAGAGGCCATCAAGGCCAAGGGCGAAATGGCGAGCATGGAGGTGGAATTACAGGCCAGTAATGGCCAGGTCCACAGCGGCCTTCTCAGCGCCCAGAGGGTCGAACTGGAAGGCCAGCCCTACCTGCTGAGCACTTTCCTTGACACCACCGAACGCAAACTGGCCGAACAAGCGCTCAAGGACAGTCAGGAACGCCTCGACCTGGCCCTCGATTCGGCGCAACTGGGCACCTGGGACTGGCACATTCCCAGCGGCATGCTCTACGGCTCGGCCCGGGCGGCGCAATTGCACGGCCTGGAGCCAAAGCCCTTCCACGAGTCGTTCGACGCGTTTTTCGAAGGGGTGCCCGATGATGAGCGCAACAACATGCGCAACGCCTACCGCAGCCTGCGTGAAGGCCCGGCGGGAAACTATCAACTGACCTACCGCGTACAAATGCCGGACGGCGGCTCTCGATACCTTGAAAGCCGCGCACGCCTCTATCGTAATGACGACGGCAGCCCGTTGCGCATGGCCGGCACCCTGCTGGACATCACTGACCAGGTAGAACGCGAACAGAGCCTGGCGGCATCGGAAGAAAAATTCGCCACGCTGTTTCAAGTCAGCCCCGACCCGATCTGCGTGACCCATCAGGACACTGGCCGGTTCCTCGAAATCAATTCCAGCTTCACCCAGACCTTTGGCTGGTCAGCCACCGATGTGATTGGCCTGAGCGCCGACGAAATCGGCCTGTGGGATGCCTCGAGCAGCAGCCTGCAACGCATCGAAAGAGTGATACGCGATCGCTCCCTGAACAACGTAGCCGTCGTCGTCCATCATAAAAACGGCCAGCCGCTGACTTGTGTGATATCCAGTCGACAAATCAATGTCGGCAACCAGCCCTGCATCGTTACCACCCTGCGCGACATCACCCAGCAACAGCGCTCCGAAGCGGCCCTCAAGGCCAGCGAGGAGAAATTCGCCAAGGCGTTTCATTCCAGCCCTGACGCCATCACCATCACCGAATACGAAAGCGGCCGCTACCTTGAGGTCAATGACGGCTTCTGCCGCCTGACGGGCTACCGCGCCGACGAAGTGATCGGGCATACGGTCTACGAGGTCGGCATCTGGGCCGAAGAAAAACAGCGCATGGCGCTGCTGGCCGAACTGGAGCTCAAGGGTCGGGTGCATCACCAGGAAATGCTCGGGCGCAATAAACGCGGGGAGATCCTCACGGTGGAGGTCTCGGTCGAACCCATCATGCTCAATGAAACGGCCTGCCTGTTGCTGACCGCCCGGGACGTGAGCCTGCTAAGGAATGCCGAAGCCCAGATCCGCCACCTGGCCTATCACGATCCGTTGACCAACCTGCCCAACCGCGCCCTATTGATGGATCGGCTGAGCCAACAGATCGCTTTGCTCAAGCGCCATAATCTGCGGGGCGCTCTGTTGTTTCTGGACCTGGACCACTTCAAGCACATCAACGACTCCCTGGGCCACCCGGTGGGCGACACGGTGCTGAAAATAATCACAGCGCGCCTGGAAGCCAGCGTGCGTCTGGAAGACACCGTGGCGAGGCTGGGCGGCGACGAATTCGTGGTGTTGCTCAGCGGCCTGGAAGGCACCCGCAGCGCGGTCAGCCAACAGGTACAAAACCTGGCCGACACCCTGCGCGAATTGCTTTCGGAGCCGATGTTCCTCGATGGCCAGCGGTTGCAAGTCACGCCGAGCATCGGCATGGCACTGATTCCCGACCACGGGTCCACCCCGACCGACCTGCTCAAGCGCGCCGACATTGCGCTGTATCGCGCCAAAGACTCGGGGCGCAATACCTCGCAGATGTTCCACGCCACCATGCAAAAAGCCGCCAGCGAACGGCTGCGCATGGAGACCGACCTGCGCCAGGCCTTGGCCCGAGGCGAGTTCAGCGTGCATTTCCAACCCCAGGTTGACGCCCGGGACAACCGCATCATTGGCGCCGAAACATTGGTGCGCTGGCATCATCCCGAATTGGGCGCCCAATCGCCGAATGAATTCATCAAAGTACTGGAAGACAGCGGGCTGATCCTGGAAGTCGGAACCTGGATCCTTGATGAGGCCTGCAACGGCTTCAAACAACTGATCGCCAAGGGCAAGATCGATCCGCTGCAATTCAGCCTGTGCGTGAATATCAGCCCACGGCAATTCCGCCAGAGCGACTTCGTCGAGCGCATCGAAAGCTGCCTCGCCACTTATGGCCTGCCTTACGCCATGCTCAAGCTGGAAATCACCGAGGGCATTGTGATCCAGAACCTGGACGACACTATCGCCAAGATGCGTCGCCTGAAAAAATTGGGGGTGAGCTTCGCCATGGACGATTTCGGCACCGGTTATTCGTCGCTGACCTACCTCAAACGTCTGCCGGTGGACACCCTGAAAATCGATCAGTCATTCGTGCGCGACGCCACCAGCGACCCCAACGATACCGAAATCATCCGCGCCATCGTCGCGATGGCCCGCAGCCTTGAGCTGGAGGTGATTGCCGAAGGTGTCGAGACGCCGGAGCAACTGAGTTTCCTGCAGGGGCTGGGTTGCCATTTGTACCAGGGCTACCTGCACAGCCGGCCGTTGCCGCTGGAGGGGTTTGAGCGGCTGTTGCCCTGACGGAGGAACCCGCAATGAGGGCTCCACAAATGAAGAAGGGCGCCAATGGCGCCCTTCTTCATGAGTTGCGAATGCATCAGTTTTGCAGCGCGGGTTGTTGCTGCGCCCCGTTGATCGGGATGCGCTTGGCTTTCGCCTCTTCCGGGATCACTCGCAACAGGTCGATGCTCAACAGACCGTTGCTCAGGCCGGCGGACTTGATCTCGATATGATCGGCCAACCGGAAGGACAGCTTGAACGCACGCTGGGCGATACCCTGGTGCAGGTAGGTCACGCTGTCGTTGCTCGCTTCGCGCTTACCGCCGCTGATGGTCAGCACACCTTTTTCCACTTGCAGGTCCAGGTCTTCTTCCTGGAACCCGGCGGCGGCAACCACGATGCGATACTCGTCATCGCCATGTTTTTCCACGTTGTAGGGTGGATAGCTGCTGCCCGGTTCGTTGCGCAAGGCGGTTTCGAACAGGTCGTTGAAACGGTCGAAGCCCACCGAGGAACGGAACAGAGGGGCCAGGGAAAATGCAGTACTCATGATTCAAATCTCCTGAAAAGTTCAGCAAGGTTTTTTGTCTCCGCGACCCGAATTCGGCATCGCGTATCCCTTATCTAGGGACCGCCAAATACTTTTCAAGAGGTTGTTTTGAAATTTTTTCAGGCCGCTTCAGTGCGCTCCACGCCCAGCAAATGGCCTACCGCGTCCAGGTCGGTTTCCCGGCGCAGGGCGGTAAACAGCTCCACCGCTTCGGGATAATTACGGGTCAACATCGCCAGCCACTGCTTCAACCGGCCAGGCGCCTGGCGTGGCGTCAATTGCTCGACCACCTGCACCCAGAAGTCCTGGAGCATGGGTTGCAACTCGGCCCAGGACATCTCGATCACCTCTTCACCGGCCCTGGCCGCAGCGATCTGCCGGGCCAGATCAGGACGGGACACGAGGCCGCGACCGAGCATGATGTCTTCCACGCCGCTGATCTCGCGGCACCGGCGCCAGTCTTCCACGCTCCAGATATCGCCGTTGGCGAACACCGGGACCTTGACCACCTCCTGGACCCGCGGGATCCACTCCCAGTGGGCCGGCGGCTTATAGCCGTCGGTTTTGGTCCGCGCATGCACCACAATGTGCGCCGCGCCACCTTCGGCCAATGCCGTGGCGCAGACCAACGCCCCATCCGGGCTGTCGAAACCCAGGCGCATCTTGGCGGTGACGGGAATGTGCCTGGGTACCGCGCGACGCACGTGTTCGACAATTTCGTTGAGCAGCTCCGGCTCCTTGAGCAACACCGCCCCACCCCGTGATTTATTCACAGTCTTGGCCGGGCAGCCAAAGTTCAGGTCGATGACCTGCGAACCGAGCTCGCAGGCCAATGCGGCGTTCTCCGCCAGGCACACCGGATCGGAACCCAACAACTGCACCCGCAACGGCACGCCGGCAGCGGTCCGGGCATCGGTCAGCAACTCAGGGGCGAGCTTGTGGAAATAGGCCGGTGTGAGCAGACGGTCATTGATGCGAATGAACTCGGTCACGCACCAGTCGATACCGCCAACACGGGTCAGAACGTCCCGCAGGATGTTGTCAACCAACCCCTCCATGGGCGCCAAGGCAATTTGCATGGAAAAACACACTCAACGAAAAACGTGCGGCAGTTTACCGGATTTTGCCCACAACATCGGAATTCACCGCCAACCCCCTGTGGGAGCGAGCCTGCTCGCGATGGCGCTGGGTCAGCTTGCAAAGATGCCGGATGTGCCGCCGCTATCGCGAGCAGGCTCGCTCCGACAAGGGTTCAACGCAGGGCCATAACCTTCGATAAACTCCGGCGGCATGCGCTTGGGTTTGCCAGTGGACAGTTCGATGCAAACAAAAGTGGTCTGGGCGCGCAGCACAGTGGTGTTGTCGCTGGGGCGAATCAGCTGGAAATGCCGATTCATCTTCAGCCGCTGATCCCAGTCGACGATCCAGGTGGCCAGTTGCAGTTCGTCACCTTCGTAGGCAGCCGCCAGGTAATCGATCTCATGACGCACCACCGCCATAGCCCGGTCCAGCCGCCGATACTCCACCAGATCCAGCCCCAGGCGTTGGGAATGGCGCCAGGCACAGCGCTCGAGCCAGGTGACGTATACCGCGTTATTGGCGTGGCCCAGGCCATCGATGTCTTCAGCATTTACTTGGAGATCAATAATGAACGGCGTTGCCCGATCCCAGCCCATGCCCCTCTCCCGGTCGAATTTGGTTGGGGCCAGTGTAACGGATCCGAGCTTGACCGCCATCGCGGGCAAGCCTCGCTCCCACAGATCAAGCCGATTGCCGCGCTTGCAGGCTACGCCCGGCCAACAGTGATAACACACCATCAATGACACGCGGATCGGCCAGCACCCGCTGGTGCCCGCCCTGTGGCAAGCGCAGCAAGCGGCTGTCAAACCAGGCTTCGTGAATCAGTTGCGATTCCTTCGCCGAGACAAAGGTGTCGTCGTCGGCATGGACGATCAGCCCCGGCACGTCCAGTTGATAATGGACGACGTCCATCTTCGAGGCTCGCATGCCCACATCGTTTTCCACCAGGCGAATGAAGGCCGAACGGGCATTGGGCGGTAGCCCCATCATTCGGGCGAACCCACGCAGCACGCCAAGAATCCGGGCAGGAGCAGCGATGCTGACCAAGGTCTCGGTCCGCAACCCCAACTGAACCGCCAGCATGGCACTGGCGCCGCCCATGGAGTGCCCGATCACGGCTTGCAACGGCGGTAGTTCCGCAGCAGCTTCGAGCATGGCCCTGGCGAACAGCAAGACATTCGCTTCGCGGCCAGGAGAACGACCATGGGCCGGACCGTCCAGCGCCACCACCGTGTAACCGGCGTCGATCAACGCAGTGATCAGCGCCGCGAATTGGGTGGGCCGCCCTTCCCAACCGTGCATCAGCAAGACGGTCGGACCTTTGCCCCAGCGCAAGGCCGAAAGACCGAAGCGCAGGGTTATGCGCTCGGAAGTCGCCAGCAATGGCAATTCCCAGTCCCGTGGCGGCAAGTTTCGGGGACGCATGAACAGTACCCGCATTTTTTTCGCAACCAGGCGCGGAGCCACCCAACCCAGTGTGCTATTGACGCCACGAATCCAGCTCAACCTGTCCATCGCTCATCTCCAGGGCTTGCGCCTTAGCTCATCGCACCGCCGACTTGGCGGCGCGCAGCAAACGGTCCGACAACTCGCCCGGGCCCAACGCCCGAGCCAGGGCCAGGCCACCAACCATCAAGGCGATGTCGGCCAAGGCTTTGTCGGCGTCTTCCGGGCTGGCCGCCAACTGTGCGACCAACAGCTCTATGTGCTCATTGAGCACTGCACGAAACTCATCGGGCAGCCGACCCAGTTCGCCCACCGACGCCGGAATCGGACAGGCCTGCTCGGTGGAATCTCTATGCTTGCGCGACAGATAGAACGCTGCCACCAGGGCACGTCGCTCTTCACCGGTCAATTCGGTATCCATGTCGGCGATCAGTCCACGGCGCTGGCCGAGCAGTTGCTTGAACGCCTCCAGCATCAAGGCGTCCTTGCTCTCGAAGTGGGCGTAGAAGCCCCCTACCGTCAACCCGGCCGCCCCCATCACCTCGCCGACACTTGGCTCAGCCGGTCCACGCTGGATCAGCGCGGCACTGGCGGCCTTGAGTATGCGTTCACGGGTCTGCGCTTTTTTATCGCTCATCGTCACCTCCGAATATTACGATTGAAATATTATCCATGTAATAAATTTCCGCAAGCGGAAATTTTGACCGCTGGTCAGAAGCATCTTTTCAAGGAATTGGAGGTTGGCCGAACGCCAGACAAACAAAAGGGTCATTCAAGAATTGAATGACCCTTATAAAATCCCGCAGAGCGGGTAATCGTGGCGTCCCCTAGGGGACTCGAACCCCTGTTACCGCCGTGAAAGGGCGGTGTCCT
>NZ_JAKNQY010000043.1:0-14452 GCF_024494355.1 Pseudomonas sp. Q11
TTTCGACTGCGCCGGAAGTGGGGCGAATTATAGACGTCCAGAATTTGCCGTCAACACCTATTTTCACAATTCTGTCACATCAGTCTAAAAGCCCTGCAAACACAGAGGCCGACGCCCAAGGGCGCCGCCTCTTCACCGACCGATTACAAACTGGGGAACGCGAACTGTGAAGCCTCATGGCTGGCACGCTGCGGCCAACGCTGGGTAATCGCCTTGCGACGGGTATAGAAACGCACCCCGTCCGGACCATAGGCGTGCAGGTCGCCGAACAGCGAACGCTTCCAACCGCCAAAGCTGTGATAGGCCACAGGCACCGGCAATGGAACGTTGACGCCCACCATGCCGACTTCGATCTCATCGCAGAACAACCGCGCCGCTTCGCCATCACGGGTGAAGATGCAGGTGCCGTTGCCATACTCGTGATCGTTGATCAGTTGCATCGCCTCTTCCAGGCTGTTGACCCGGACGATGCACAGCACCGGCCCGAAAATTTCTTCCTTATAGATGCTCATCTCGGGTGTCACGCGATCAAACAGGCAGCCGCCCAGGAAGAACCCTTCCTCATGCCCGGCCACGCTTAAACCGCGACCATCGACAATCAACGACGCACCCGCCGATACGCCATCTTCTATATAGCCGCTGACCTTGTCGCGATGCTGTCCGGTCACCAACGGCCCCATGTCCAGCCCGCACGACGTACCCGCGCCGATTTTCAGCGACTGGATCTGCGGCACCAGCTTGGCTACCAGCGCATCCGCTACCTGATCGCCCACACACACCGCCACTGAAATCGCCATGCAGCGTTCGCCGCACGACCCATAGGCCGCGCCCATCAGCGCACTGACGGCGTTATCCAGATCTGCATCCGGCATCAAGACCGCGTGGTTCTTAGCCCCACCCAGTGCCTGAACGCGTTTGCCGCGCCGGGTGCCTTCGGCATAGATGTATTCGGCAATCGGCGTCGAGCCGACAAAACTCAGCGCCTTCACTTCCGGCGCTTCGATCAGTGCATCCACGGCAGCCTTGTCGCCATGCACCACGCTCAAGACGCCCTTGGGCAAACCGGCTTCCAACAACAACTGGGCAATCAGCAGCGTCGAACTCGGGTCACGCTCGGACGGCTTGAGGATGAAGCAGTTGCCACAGACGATCGCCAGCGGGTACATCCACAGCGGGACCATCGCAGGGAAGTTGAATGGCGTGATGCCCGCCACCACGCCCAAGGGCTGGAAGTCTGACCACGCATCGATGTTCGGTCCTACGTTGCGGCTGTATTCGCCCTTCAGAATCTCCGGTGCCGCACAGGCAAATTCGACGTTCTCGATGCCGCGCTTAAGCTCTCCGGCCGCGTCTTCCAGGGTCTTGCCGTGCTCTTCGCTGATCAACTGGGCGATGCGCGACTCGTTCTGCTCCAACAACTGCTTGAACCGGAACATTACCTGCGCTCGTTTGGCCGCCGGTGTGTTGCGCCAGGCAGGGAAGGCCGACTTGGCGGCATCGATAGCCCGCTGGATCGTCGCACGATCAGCCAGTGGCACCTTATGAATCGCCTGGCCGGTTGAAGGGTTGAACACGTCGGCGGTACGAGCGCTGTCGCTCAGCAGTTCGCCATTGATCAAATGCGCAATGAGGCTCATGGGGACTCCAGAATGTTATCCACAGGCGTCCGCTGCCGGACGCCCGTATTGAAAGCTATATGGAAGGATGCGTCAGTCGAGTTTGTTCAGCACTTCACCGACCGCATCGAACAAACGATCCAGATCCTGTGGCTTGCTGTTGAACGTTGGCCCGAATTGCAGAGTGTCGCCGCCGAAACGCACGTAGAACCCGTTTTTCCACAACGCCATGCCTGCCTCGAACGGGCGCACGATCGCGTCGCCATCGCGGGGCGCGATCTGGATTGCCCCGGCCAGGCCATAGTTGCGGATGTCGATGATGTTCTTTGCCCCCTTCAGGCCATGCAAGGCATTCTCGAAATGCGGAGCCACCTCGGCCACGCTTTGCACAAGGTTTTCCTTCTGCAGCAGATCCAGCGCCGTCAAACCTGCCGCGCACGCCACCGGGTGCGCCGAATAGGTGTAGCCATGGGGAAATTCCACCGCGTACTCAGGCGTCGGCTGGTTCATGAACGTCTGGTAGATCTCGGAGCTGGCTATCACCGCGCCCATGGGAATCGCGCCATTGGTGACCTGCTTGGCAACGCACATGAGGTCCGGGGTTACGCCGAAACTATCGGCACCGAACATCGAGCCGGTGCGGCCGAACCCGGTGATGACCTCATCGAACACCAACAGGATGCCGTGCTGGTCGCAGATTTCTCGCAGGCGCTTGAGATAACCTTCAGGCGGTACCAGCACGCCAGCGGAACCGGCCATCGGTTCAACAAACACAGCGGCGATGTTGGAGGCATCGTGCAGCTCGATCAGCTTCAACAGCTCATCGGCCAAGGCGATACCGCCCTCTTTTGGCATGCCGCGGGAATAGGCATTGCTCGCCAGCAAAGTGTGGGGCAAGTGATCGACGTCCATCATTGCCTGGCCGAACAGCTTGCGGTTACCGCTGACGCCGCCAAGGCTGGTGCCGGCGATGTTCACACCATGGTAGCCACGGGCACGGCCGATCATCTTGGTCTTAGTCGCCTGGCCCTTGAGACGCCAGTAGGCGCGGACCATTTTCACTGCGGTATCGGCACACTCGGAACCGGAGTCGGTGAAGAACACATGGTTGAGGTTGCCCGGTGTCAGGTTGGTGATTTTTTCCGCCAGTTGGAACGACAGCGGATGGCCGTACTGGAAGCCCGGCGAGTAGTCGAGGGTACCCAGCTGTTTGGCGACCGCTTCCTGGATTTCCTTGCGGGTGTGCCCGGCGCCACACGTCCACAGGCCCGACAGCGAGTCGTACACCTTGCGCCCTTTGTCATCCACCAGCCAACTGCCTTCGGCGGCGACGATCAGACGTGGATCACGCTGGAAGTTGCGGTTGGCGGTATAAGGCATCCAGTGGGCATCAAGCTTGAGCTGGCTGGCCAGGGAGCCGGCAGCATGTTCGGGCATGTTCATCGACAAAACCTCGCAGGACAGGAGCAACAGGGATCGAAAGACGTTCTTGCAGCTAACTTGCCACGGCGATAAAGTCGGTGAAATCCAACTTTTCTAACCTTCAGTCAGCGGATCACTAAACTATGAGTGCGCGTCGTCCCGATCCGCTGGCCCAGGTCAGCGACTTTGATATTCGTCTGTTGCGCATTTTTCGAAGCGTGGTGGAGTGCGGTGGATTCTCCGCAGCAGAGACGGTGCTTGGGATCGGTCGCTCCGCCATCAGCCAGCAGATGAGCGACCTTGAACAGCGCCTTGGCCTGCGGCTGTGCCAGCGCGGGCGTGCGGGTTTTTCCCTGACGGAGGAAGGCCGCGAGGTCTATCAATCGGCCTTGCAACTATTAAGTGCACTGGAAAGCTTTCGCACCGAGGTCAATGGCCTGCATCAGCACTTGCGCGGCGAGTTGATCATCGGCCTGACCGATAATCTCGTCACCCTGCCCCACATGCGCATCACCCATGCCCTGGCCCAATTGAAGGAACGCGGGCCTGACGTGCAGATTCAGATTCGCATGATCGCTCCCAACGAGGTCGAACAGGGCGTTCTCGACGGTCGATTGCATGTCGGCGTGGTGCCCCAGGCCAGCGCCCTTTCCGGGCTGGAGTATCAACCGCTCTACAGCGAACGCTCGCTGTTGTATTGCGCGGTCGGGCATCCGTTGTTTTATATGGATGACCAACAACTGGACGACGCTCGCCTCGACAGCCAGGATGCCATCGCACCGACCTTCCGCCTGCCGGCCGAGATCCAGGCCCACTACCAGGCACTCAATTGCACCGCCAGTGCATCGGACCGCGAAGGCATGGCGTTCCTGATTCTTACAGGGCGTTACATCGGTTACCTGCCGGATCATTACGCCAGTCTGTGGGTCCAGCAGGGACGGTTGCGCGCCCTCAAGCCCACGGTCCGGTTCTATGATTTGAGCCTGGCGTCAGTCACGCGCAAGGGGCGTCGGCCTCATCTGGTGCTAGAGAGTTTTCTCCAGAGTCTGGCTGCAACTCGCTAACCCTGTGGGAGCGTGCTTGCTCGCGAAGGCGTTGTATCAGTCGACACCTATATTGAATGACCCTCCGCTTTCGCGAGCAAGCCCGCTCCCACAAGATCAGGTGATCGCCATCGAGATGCTTTTAGTGTGATGGCACTTGTCGGATCGCTGCCGGTGCGCTATCAACGCATTTGCTTGCCCCACAGACCCAGCCCGGAAACGCCCATGACCTTTGAAGTCCCTGCCCACGGTGGCAAGCCCACCAGCCGCATTCGTCAAAAAAACGAAGAGACCATTCTCAAGGCTGCCGAAGATGAATTCGCCCGTCACGGGTTCAAGGGCACCAGCATGAATGCCATCGCCTTGAAAGCCGGCCTGCCCAAGGCGAACCTGCATTATTACTTCACCAACAAGCTTGGGTTGTACGTGGCGGTGCTGAGCAACATCATCGAGTTGTGGGACAGCACCTTTAATACCCTCACCGCCGAGGATGATCCGGCCGAAGCCCTGACCCGCTACATACGCGCCAAAATGGAGTTCTCCCGCCGCCAGCCCCAGGCGTCTCGGCTTTTCGCCATGGAAGTGATCAGCGGGGGTGAATGCCTGACTGAATATTTCAACCAGGATTATCGCACCTGGTTCAACGGCCGCGCAGCGGTGTTCAAGGCCTGGATCGATGCCGGCAAGATGGACCCGATCGACCCCGTGCACCTGATCTTTCTATTGTGGGGAAGTACTCAGCATTACGCTGACTTTGCCACCCAGATCTGCCGCGTGACCGGTCGCAGCAAGTTGACCAAGCAGGACATGCTCGATGCTGGCGACAACCTGATCCGCATCATTCTCAAGGGCTGCGGCCTGAAACCAACCTTTTAAGATCCTCATGCCTTTTACCCTCACCGGCTTTTGTGAATACCGCGAAGAGATTCGCAAAAGCCGCTTCATCACCCTCGCCGCCCCTATCACCAGCCCAGCCGATGCCGTGGCCTTTATAGAACAGCACAGCGATCTGAACGCCACGCACAACTGCTGGGCCTGGAAACTCGGCGACCAATACCGCAGCAACGACGACGGCGAACCGGGTGGCACTGCCGGGCGACCGATCCTGGCGGCCATCGAAGCCCAGGCTTGCGATCAAGTCGTGGTGCTGGTGATCCGTTGGTACGGTGGAATCCAGTTGGGCACCGGAGGGCTGGCCCGGGCCTATGGCGGGGGCGCAAACAAATGCCTGCAAAACGCCGAGAAGGTTGAATTGATCAGCCGCGTGGCGCTGCGCTGCACCTGCGGTTTCGCGGAACTGCCCCTGGTGAAACTGCGGGTGGCCGAATGCGGCGGACTGGTGAACGCCGAGAGCTTTACAGCCAATGGCGTGGACTTGCAGGTGGCCGTGGGTGAAGCGAAGATCGAAACATTGCAGAAGCAATTGGCCGACCTGAGCCGCGGACGGATTCTGCTGGCCCGTTGAGAGCGAAGGGGCCTGCGACTTTTCAGGGCAAACGCCATCGTGCGACTTGCCCACATCCACTGTGCACCCGACTGTGGATAACCTGAGTACATTCCGCTGTAACCCTTCTGTCATGCGGCTTTGCGGTCATTGTTCGTTTTTTGATCAAAGCACTGTTTTCTGTACGAATTCGTTAGAAAAACAGATGCTTGCGATGTTTTATCACCTTTAGAAGAAAGCCGGGCGCTGGTTATGCCGGACCTTCAGGCTTGCGCACAATAACTGTGGAACATCCTGTGGATAACCCGTTCATGGCTCACGCCGTCCCATGAAAGGCATGGCTCGCAGCCGCCTGATCATTTTTTAACCACCCGTTTCGGGGCACAAACAACGCCCGGATTACCCTGCTCGCCCCATTGCGGTGCCCGATCAATAGTGCAAGTGGTGGCGTGTATGCCAATCCGACAGCCAAAGCGCGGGGTTCGCCGACATTTCCTGACCTGCTGGCCAGGAAATTGCTTTATCCACAGGCATTCATGTCCATTGACCCGAGCCTGTCATGTCCGACCCCGATTCCATCCCGCGCCTGCAATTGCGCAATATCAGCAAACGCTACCCTGGTTGCCTGGCCAATGACGCCATCGACCTGAGTATCCAGCCCGGCGAGATCCACGCGCTGCTCGGCGAAAACGGCGCGGGCAAAAGCACCCTGATGAAGATTATCTACGGCGTTACCCAAGCTGATTCGGGCGAGGTGATCTGGCAAGGCCAACGGGTCAACCTGCGCAACCCGGCCCAGGCCCGCAGCCTGGGGATCGGTATGGTATTCCAGCATTTCTCGCTGTTTGAAACCCTCACCGTGGCGCAGAACATCGCCCTGGCCATGGGCGCGGCGGCCGGCACTCCGGCGCAACTGGAACCGCGAATCCGCGATGTTTCCCGGCGCTACGGCATGGCGCTGGAGCCGCAGCGGCTGGTCCACAGCTTGTCGATTGGCGAGCGCCAACGGGTGGAGATCATTCGCTGTTTGATGCAGGACATCCGCCTGCTGATTCTCGATGAACCCACCTCGGTGCTGACGCCCCAGGAAGCCGAAGAACTGTTCGTGACCCTTCGACGCCTAGCAAGCGAAGGCTGCAGCATTTTGTTCATCAGCCACAAGTTGGGCGAGGTCCGCGCGTTGTGCCACAGCGCCACTGTATTACGTGGCGGACGGGTGTCAGGGCATTGCACACCGGCGCGGTGCTCGGACCGGGAATTGGCGCAGTTGATGGTCGGCGAAGCGGCCGGGCTGATCGCGGATTATCCCAAGGTCAGCGCAGATAAAGCGTTCCTTGAGATCCAGAAACTGTCATGGCAAAACCCAGACCCGTTCGGTTGCTCGTTACGGGATATAGACCTTGAAGTATGCAGCGGCGAAATCGTCGGTATCGCCGGAGTCGCGGGTAATGGGCAGGACGAGTGGCTGGCATTGCTCAGCGGTGAAACGCAATTGCCCCGCCACAAAGGCGAGACGATCCGGTTCGACGGGCAACCCGTGGCTCATCTGCGACCCGACGCCCGTCGCCGCCTCGGGCTGGCATTTGTCCCCGCCGAACGCCTGGGCCACGGCGCCGTACCGCAATTGAGTCTGGTGGATAACACCCTGCTCAGCGCCTTCCAGCAAGGACTGATCAGTTGCGGCCTGATTCAACGGCGCAAGGTCGAGCACCTGGCCGAAGAGATTATCCGTCGTTTTGGGGTGAAGACACCCGACACCAGAACCCCGGCGCGCAGCCTATCGGGGGGCAACTTGCAGAAATTCATCCTCGGTCGGGAAATCCTCCAACAGCCCAAGCTGCTGGTGGCAGCGCATCCGACCTGGGGCGTGGACGTCGGCGCGGCGGCGACCATCCACAGGGCCCTGATTGCCTTACGCGATGCGGGTGCCGCGATCCTGGTGATCTCCGAAGACCTCGACGAACTGTTCCAGATCAGCGACCGCCTCGGCGCCTTGTGCGGCGGGCGTTTGTCCGCCTTGAGGCCCACCGTCCAAACCCGGCTCAGCGACGTCGGCGGCTGGATGGCCGGCCAGTTCGACGCCCCTCAATCCCCTGATCCCGCGACGGTCTAACGGAGTTTTTATGCTGCTGTCTCTTGAACCCCGCGGCCAACAATCGCGCCTGATGCTCTGGTGCTCGCCACTGCTGGCCGCCGTATTGACCCTGGGTTGTGGTTCGCTGCTGTTCACCGCCCTGGGGCATGATCCGTTGCAAACCTTGTACACCTTGTTGATCGCACCGATCAGCGATCTGTACGGCGTGTCCGAATGGCTGGTCAAGGCCTTGCCGATCCTGCTGTGTGCCCTCGGCCTAGCGGTGGCCTATCAGGCACGAATCTGGAACATTGGCGCCGAAGGACAACTGCTTTTGGGCGCCCTGGCCGGTAGCGCTGTCGCGGTGAACATCATCGAAATGCAAAGCCGTTGGGCTCTGGTGTTGATTCTGCTGACCGGCACCCTGGCCGGTGCAGCCTGGGCCGGGCTCACGGCGTGGCTACGAACGCGCTTCAATGCCAATGAAATCCTGACCAGCATCATGCTCAACTACATCGCGCTGAACCTGCTGCTGTTCTGCGTTCACGGGCCACTGAAAGACCCGGCCGGGTTTAACTTTCCGGAGTCGGCCATGTTCGGCGATGCCAGTCGCCTGCCATTGCTGGTGGAAGACGGGCGGCTTCATGCCGGGTTGTATTTCGCCCTGCTGGCGCTGGTGGCGGTCTGGGTGATGCTGCAGAAAAGTTTTGTCGGGTTTCAAATCAAAGTGTTGGGCCTGGATGCTCGCGCCGCCGGTTTCGCCGGCTTTCGTCAGAAGCCGCTGGTGTGGCTCGCGCTATTGATCAGCGGCGCGCTGGCCGGGCTCGCCGGTGTCTGCGAAGTGACCGGGCCAATCGGCCAACTGGTGCCGCAGGTATCGCCGGGCTACGGCTATGCGGCAATTACCGTGGCGTTCCTCGGGCGTCTGAATCCCATCGGCATTCTGTTCGCCAGCCTGTTGATGGCCTTGTTGTACATCGGCGGCGAAAGCGCGCAGATGTCGCTGAACCTTCCCCAGGCGATCACCCAGTTGTTCCAGGGCATGATGCTGTTTTTCCTGCTGGCCTGCGACGTACTGATCCTGTATCGGCCACGCCTGCACCTGCGCTGGGCCCGGCGCACCCGGACCACCGCCGTACAGGCAGGAGCGCTGTGATGGATATCGACCTGTTGAGCAATATTTTCTACGCCATGATCCGTTGCGGCACACCGTTGCTGCTGGTGGCCCTGGGTGAGCTGATCTGCGAGAAAAGCGGTGTTTTAAACCTGGGCCAGGAAGGCATGATGCTGTTCGGTGCGGTGATCGGTTTTATCGTCGCGTTCAACAGCGGCAACCTGTGGCTGGGCGTGCTGCTGGCAATGGCCGCCGGGATGCTGTTGTCGGCGCTGTTCGCGTTGGTGGCGCTGGTGTTCAACGCCAATCAGGTGGCCACCGGGTTGGCGCTGACGATTTTCGGCGTGGGGCTGTCGAGTTTTGTCGGAGCCGCCTGGGTCGGCAAGCCGCTGGCAGGGTTCGAGCCACTGGCGATTCCCTACTTGAGTGACATCCCGTTGATCGGGCGGATGCTGTTTGCCCAGGATCTGCTGGTGTACCTGTCTTTTGCACTGTTTGCCCTGGTAGCGTGGGTGATTGGGAAAAGTCGCGTCGGGCTGATCATCCAGGCGGTGGGGGAAAATCCCGATGCCGCCAGTGCCATGGGCCTGCCAGTGTTGCGGGTGCGGACCCTGGCGGTGCTGTTCGGCGGCGCCATGGCAGGGCTGGCGGGGGCCTATCTATCGCTGGCCTACACGCCGATGTGGGCCGAGAACATGAGCGCCGGGCGCGGCTGGATCGCCCTGGCGCTGGTGGTGTTCGCCAGTTGGCGAGTCTGGCGCCTGCTGCTGGGCGCCTATCTGTTTGGCCTCGCTAGCATCCTGCATCTGGTGGCCCAGGGGCTGGGGCTGGCGGTTCCATCGAGTCTGCTGGCGATGTTGCCGTATGCCGCAACCATCGTGGTGCTGGTGCTGTTGTCCCGGGATGCAGTGCGTACCCGGCTGTATGCGCCCGTGTCGCTGGGGCAGCCTTGGCAGGCGGGGCATTGAGATAGACCGCGGCGCACCTATCGCCGGCAAGCCTTGCTCCCACAGTTTTTCATGAACTCCACAGACTTTCAGTGTTTTCATGAAGGCCACAGACTTTCAGTGATTTGTGGGAGCAAGGCTTGCCCGCGATGAAGCCCGAACAGGCAACACCTGCATAACGCCCCACAGCAACTCGAAAAATAGGAAAACCCACAACACCGCACTGGCCCCATGAAGCAGTGCATAAAGCTGCCAGGCCGCAAACAGAAACCGCCCCGCCGCGTCATAGCGCCCGTACAGCGGTTGCGGATCACGAATCCGCAGCACCGCCCATACACAGACAATTGAACCCAACAAATTTGCCATCAGCATGTGCACCGACGCGAACGGTGGCAGCTCGCCCGGCAGGTTTAACATTTGGCTGATGCTCACCAACACGCCGTGTACCGCCGCAAAACTCCACGGCGTGGCAAACGCGGCTGTCGCGATCAGGTCGTACCAGGCACTGCCGCGCACCAGTCGGCGGTATTGCATTGAAGTCCACATACGCATTGCTCCAGATAATCGGGGAGCAAAGAAGCTAAAGCCTGGGGTATGCTCCAGGGTCAAGCCCCGCGGAGACTCATCATGCGCATTGGTGAACTGGCCCAGGCCTGTACCGTCAGCCGTGACACGCTGCGTTTCTATGAGAAACGCGGGCTGATCGCGGCACGACGCAGTGCCAATGGCTATCGCGATTACCCCGCCGACATGGTGCAGTTGGTGCTCTACATCAAGACCGCCCAGCGCCTGGGCTTTACCCTCGGCGAGATCGGCAACAGTGTCGCCGCGCTGTGGAACGCACCGGACCCGGACCGCGCCGTGACGCAATTACTGCAAGACAAACTGGACCTGATCGAAACCCGCATGACCGAACTCGACGCGTTGCGTCACGAGCTGAAACAACGGCTCGGGCAACGTTGTCCATTAAATCCGTGACCTTTTTTCATCAAGGATGCCCCTCATGAATTCGGCAAAACACGCATTGATCATTGGCGCCTCCCGAGGCCTGGGCCTTGGCCTGGTGAAGACACTGCTCAGCGATGGCTGGAGCGTGACCGCCACGGTGCGCAACCCGCAGAACGCCGAGGCGTTGAAGGCGCTTGGGCCGGTGCGGATCGAAAAGCTCGACATGGACGACCAGCAAGCTGTCATCGCCCTGAGCCAGCAGCTCAAGGACGAAACCTTCGATCTATTGTTCGTCAACGCCGGCGTCAAAGGCCCTGGCAACCAGAGCCCCGGCGGTGCGACGCTGGCCGAAGTCGGCCAGTTGTTCTTCACCAACGCCGTGGCGCCGATCAACCTGGCCCAGCGTTTCGTCGGCCAGATCCGCGATGGCAGTGGCGTGTTGGCATTCATGAGCTCCGTGCTGGGCAGCGTGACCATGCCTGACGCCCCGGAACTGGCGCTGTACAAGGCGAGCAAGGCTGCGCTCAATTCCATGACCAACAGTTTCGTCAGCCAACTGGGCGAACAGACGCTGACCGTCCTGTCGCTGCACCCGGGCTGGGTGAAGACCGACATGGGTGGCGAAGGCGCGGACATTGATGTCGAGACCAGCACCCGGGGCCTGATTGATCAGGTCAATGCCTTTGCCGGCAAGGGTGGGCATCATTTCGTCAACTACAAGGGTGAGACGATTCCCTGGTAACCCAAACCTTCCCCCTGTGGGAGCGAGCCTGCTCGCGATTGCGGTCTAACATTCACCATGATGTCGACTGACACACCGCTATCGCGAGCAGGCTCGCTCCCACATGGCTCCCGTTCAACTCTGGAAATGTGCCCCGCAACCTGAGTAAACTCCGTACCTCGCCCCTCCAACGGGCGACCCTGGATCAGCAGACAGGGCATCACTGAGCTGGCTAACCTGAACCCACTTTCAGAGGAGCCGGCCACCATGCCTGCGACCCGTACCTGGTTAAAAAATCCCCTCGCCATCTTCACGGCCAACGACCTCGATACCCGCGGTGGTCTTGTCCTGCAAAACGGCGTGATCGTCGAACTGCTGAGCGCCGGCCAACAACCCACGCAGCCCTGTGACATCGTCTTCGACGCCCGCGAGCATGTGATCCTGCCGGGGCTGATCAACACCCATCATCATTTCTACCAGACCCTGACTCGCGCCTGGGCACCGGTGGTGAACCAACCGCTGTTTCCGTGGCTGAAAACCCTCTACCCAGTATGGGCGCGCTTGACGCCGGAAAAACTAGCCCTGGCAAGCAAAGTGGCGCTGGCCGAACTGCTGCTTTCAGGCTGCACCACCGCGGCTGATCACCATTACCTGTTTCCCGAAGGCCTGGAAAATGCCATCGATGTGCAGGTGCAAAGCGTCCGAGAACTGGGCATGCGCGCGATGCTGACTCGCGGTTCCATGAGCCTGGGCGAAGCTGACGGAGGCTTGCCGCCGCAACAGACCGTGCAGCAGGGCCAAGTGATCCTCGAGGACAGCCAGCGGTTGATCAGCCAATACCATGAGCGCGGCGACGGTGCGCACATCCAGATTGCCCTGGCGCCTTGTTCACCGTTTTCGGTCACGCCTGAAATCATGCGTGCCAGCGCCGAGCTGGCGGAGAAACTCGACGTGCGCCTGCACACCCACCTGGCCGAAACCCTCGACGAAGAGGACTTCTGCCTGCAACGCTTCGGCCTGCGCACCGTGGACTATCTGGACAGCGTCGGCTGGCTCGGGCCACGCACCTGGCTGGCCCACGGCATTCATTTCAACGCTGAGGAAATCACCCGCCTCGGTGCCGCCGGCACTGGTATCTGCCATTGCCCAAGTTCCAACATGCGCTTGGCCTCAGGCATTTGCCCAACCCTGGAGCTCACCGCCGCCGGCGCTCCGCTGGGCCTGGGTGTAGATGGCTCGGCATCCAACGATGCCTCGAACATGATCCTGGAAACCCGCCAGGCGTTGTACATCCAGCGCCTGCGCTATGGCGCGCAGGCGATCACCCCGCAGCGAGTGCTGGGCTGGGCAACAAGCGGTTCGGCACAACTGCTGGGGCGCAGCGATATCGGTGAACTGGCGGTGGGCAAGCAGGCTGACCTGGCGCTGTTCAAGCTCGACGAACTGCGCTTCTCCGGCAGCCACGATCCGGTTTCGGCCTTGCTGCTGTGCGGCGCGGACCGGGTGGACCGGGTGATGATCGGTGGGCAGTGGCGGGTCATCGACGGGCAGGTCGAGGGGTTGGACCTGAAGGGGTTGATTGCTGATCATAGCCAGGCGGCGCGGGAATTGATCGCCGGCGCCTGACCGGACGCCATCGCGGGCAAGCCTTGCTCCCACAGGTCTCACGGCAAGGCTGACTTCATAAACACCCACCATTCACTGTGGGAGCAAGGCTGCCGTCATGAACACCCACTATTCACTGTGGGAGCAAGGCTTGCCCGCGATGCTCTTCTAGAGTCCCAGCAAGGACAGCATGATAAACGTCGCAAACAACACAAAATGGGTCATGCCCTCGATGGCATTGGTTTCCCCATCGTTGAGGTTGATGGCGCAGACGATCAAGGTGATGAAGATCATCACCGTCTGTACCGGGGTCATTGCCATCTGGAACGGCTGGCCGGTATAGAGCGCCATCGCTTCCATCACCGGCACCGTGAGGATTACGGTGGACAGCGAAGCCCCCAAGGCGATATTCACCACCGACTGCATGCGGTTTGCCAGCGCCGCGCGCAAGGCGGTGAGGATTTCCGGTGCCGCGGAAATGGCGGCCACCAGAATCGCCGTAACCACCGGCGGCGCCCCTGAACCTTCCAGCCCCAGGTCGATGGCTTTGGACATGACTTCGGCCAAGGCTCCGATCACCACGACGCCAAACACCAGTGCCGCGATGGAGAACGTCAGGCTGATGGGTTTCGGCTGGTTTTCCAGCGGCTCTTTCCGGCGGCGTTTTTCCGGGTAACTGTAGCTGAAAAAGTAACTGTGAGGGCCCACCTGCATGCGCAGGAACAGGGTGTACAGCACGATCATCGCGCCGATGGTGAATGCCGAATAGAGCTTCCAGCTCTCTTGGGGAATGAACTCCGGCACCACCATCGACACGCCCATGGCGGTGAGAATCATCACGCTGTAGGTGCGCGCCGAATCATCGTTGTAAGCCTGCTCGCCATGCTTGATTCCGCCCATCAACGCGGCAAGGCCGAGAATGCCGTTGATGTCGAGCATCACCGCCGAATAAATCGTGTCGCGCACTAGGGTCGGCGAAGCTTCGTTGCTCATCATGATCGCCAGGATCACCACTTCTACCAGCACCGCCGCCAGGGTCAGGATCATAGTGCCGTAAGGATCACCGACCTTTTCCGCCAGCAACTCTGCATGATGGGCGACACGCATGGACGCCGCGACGATAAAGCCGATCAGCACCAACCCGCCGATCAATGCCACGATCTGCCCGCTGCCCAACAGCCAGTGCTCCAGCGGATAGGCGATCACTGCGGCGATCAGCGCCAGCAACAGCAGTTTTTCTTGCTTGATCAAAGTCAGCATCGCGGGCCTATCAACGTGGGCGGTGTCTTGAGCTACTGACTATGGGGGGACGCGAACGTTTCGTTCGGTGTGGTGCACCAGGGGGTGGCGAGCGAGAAGCCGTTGCACCTTTATTGTTCTCAGGGGCCTCATCGCGGGCAAGCCTTGCTCCCACAGGTATTGCAGCGCAATTGTGAGAGCAAGCCTGATGCAACATGGTTTGCCCTTGCACTTGTGAGAGCAAGCTCTGATGCAACATGGTTTGCCCTTGCACTTGTG
>NZ_JAKNQY010000043.1:14552-28074 GCF_024494355.1 Pseudomonas sp. Q11
AGAGCAAGCTCTGATGCAACATGGTTTGCCCTTGCACTTGTGAGAGCAAGCTCTGTGCAACATGGTTTGGCCTTGCACTTGTGGGAGCAAGGCTTGCCCGCGATGGCGGTGTCGAGACGTCGAATATTTGTTGTCTTGTTGGTCAGCATTTTGCATTAGCGCTATTCAGCCAACCTCACAACAAAATGGAGTTCGAGTTCATGCACAAGCGTCCCTTGAAGAAGTTGCTTTGCGCCGTCGCTGCAACTGTCGGTCTGAGCGCCGGCCTGAATGCCAGCGCCGCCGACCCGCTGAAGGTCGGTTTCGTCTATATCGGCCCTATCGGTGACCACGGCTGGACCTACCAGCATGAACAGGGGCGCAAGGAACTGGTGGCGAAACTCGGCGACCGAATCACCACCAACTACGTGGAAAACGTGCCCGAAGGCGCCGACGCCGAGCGGGTGATCCGCAACATGGCCAAGGACAAGTACGACCTGATCTTCACCACGTCCTTCGGCTACATGAACCCGACTTTGAAGGTCGCCAAGCAATTCCCCAAGGTGACCTTCGAACACGCCACCGGCTACAAGCAGGACAAGAACCTTGGCACTTATCTGGCACGCACCTATGAGGGTCGCTACGTCGGCGGCTTCATCGCGGCCAAGATGACCAAAAGCAAAAAAATCGGCTACGTCGCCTCCTTCCCGATTCCAGAAGTGATCCGCGATATCAACGCTATCCAACTGGCCCTGAACAAGTACAACCCCGGCGCTGAAATCAAAGTGGTGTGGGTCAACTCCTGGTTCGATCCGGGCAAGGAAGCCGACGCCGCCAACGCGCTGATCGACCAGGGCGTGGACGTGGTGTTCCAGCACACCGACAGCCCGGCGCCGATCCAGGCCGCCGAGCGGCGCGGCGTCTACGCCGTCGGCTACGCTTCGGACATGGCCCACTTCGGTCCCAAGGCGGTGCTGACCTCGATTGTCAACGACTGGGGCCCGCACTACATCCAAGCGACCCAAAGCGTGATCGACCATAGCTGGAAATCCCAGGACTACTGGGGCGGTCTGAAGGAAGGCACGGTGAAGCTGCCGATCAGCAACCTGGTGCCAGCGGCGGTCAAAGTCGAAGCCGAGCAGATCATCGCCGACATCGAGAGCGGCGCCTTCCATCCGTTCACCGGGCCGATCAAGGACCAGGCCGGCGTCGAGAAAATCCCGGAGGGCGTGAGCGCTACCAATGTGGAACTGGCGTCGATGAATTACTACGTCGAAGGTATGAAGGCTGAGATTCCCAAATAACTGACGAGTCAACACAAAACCCTGTGGGAGCGAGCCTGCTCGCGATAGCGGACTGACATTCAACGTTGATGTCGACAGACAAATCGCTATCGCGAGCAGGCTCGCTCCCACATCGGCCCCCTCACGCAATCAGGAAAGCCGCATGAACAGCCTTCCCATCATCGACATCAGCCCGCTCTACGGCGATAGCCCCAGCGCCTGGCAATCGGTCGCCAGCCAGATCGACCAGGCCTGCCGCCAGTGGGGCTTTTTCTACATCAAGGGTCACCCCATCAGCCCGACACGCATCACCGAAGTTTTGGACCATGCCCAACGCTTCTTCAGGCTGCCGGTAGAAGAAAAACTCAAGATCGACATCACCCAGACCCGCCATCATCGCGGCTACGGCGCCGTCGCCACCGAACAACTGGACCCGACCAAACCCAGCGACCTGAAAGAAACCTTCGACATGGGCCTGCACTTGCCGACCGACCATCCCGACGTGCTGGCGTATAAACCTCTGCGCGGTCCTAACCGACACCCGGACCTGGCGGGCTGGGAACCCCTGATGGAGCAGCATTACCGCGACATGCAGGCACTTGCCCAAACACTGCTGCGCGCCATGACCCTGGCCCTCGGCATCGGGAGGGACTTCTTCGACACACGCTTCAACGAGCCAGTGAGCGTGCTGCGCCTGATTCACTATCCGCCGCGTCACACCGCCAGCTCTGCCGAGCAGCAAGGTGCCGGCGCCCATACCGATTACGGTTGCATCACCCTGCTTTACCAAGACGCCGCTGGTGGCCTGCAAGTGCGCAACGTCAACGGCCAATGGATCGACGCGCCGCCCATCGACGGCACGTTCGTGGTCAACCTCGGCGATATGATGGCGCGCTGGAGCAACGACCGTTACCTGTCCACGCCGCATCGGGTGATCAGCCCGCTGGGAGTGGACCGCTATTCAATGCCGTTCTTTGCCGAGCCGCACCCCGACACGCTGATCCAATGCTTGCCTGGTTGCCAGGATGACGCCCATCCACCGAAGTACCCGACCACCACCTGCGCCGAATTCCTGCTATCGCGCTTCGCTGACACCTATGCTTACCGGAGGGAGCATCAGGCTGTGTAGTGGATCAGCCGGTCAGGTTTTACCAGACATTGCGGCCAGCCCCTGTAGAATGCCCGCCATCGATTCGCTGATGAGAAAAGAACATGTACGACTGGCTGAACGCCCTGCCCAAGGCTGAACTGCACCTGCATCTGGAGGGTTCGCTGGAGCCCGAGCTGCTGTTCGCCCTGGCCGAACGCAACAAGATCGCCCTGCCGTGGAGCGACGTGGATACCCTGCGCAAGGCCTATGCCTTCAACAATCTGCAGGAATTCCTCGACCTGTATTACCAGGGCGCCGACGTGTTGCGCACTTCCCAGGATTTCTACGATCTGACCTGGGCCTACCTGTTGCGCTGCAAGGCGCAGAACGTAATTCACACCGAACCGTTCTTTGACCCGCAGACCCACACCGACCGTGGCGTCCCGTTCGAAGTGGTGCTCAACGGCATCGCTGCTGCCCTCAAGGACGGCGAACAGCAACTGGGCATCACCAGCGGCCTGATCCTGAGTTTCCTGCGCCACCTGAGCGAAGAACAGGCCGAAAAAACCCTCGACCAGGCACTGCCGTTCCGCGATGCGTTCGTGGCCGTGGGCCTGGACAGTTCGGAAATGGGCCACCCGCCGAGCAAGTTCCAGCGGGTATTCGACCGTGCGCGCAACGAGGGCTTCCTCACCGTCGCCCACGCCGGCGAAGAAGGCCCGCCCGAGTACATCTGGCAAGCCCTGGACTTGCTGAAGATCCAGCGCATCGACCACGGTGTACGGGCCATTGAAGATGAACGACTGATGCAGCGGATCATTGACGAGCAGATTCCGCTGACGGTCTGTCCGTTGTCCAACACCAAGCTGTGCGTGTTCGACGACATGTCGCAACACAACATCCTCGACATGCTCGAGCGCGGTGTGAAGGTGACGGTCAACTCCGATGACCCGGCGTACTTCGGCGGCTACGTCACCGAAAACTTCCACGCACTGCACACCCACCTGGGGATGACCCAGGACCAGGCCAAGCGCCTGGCGCAGAACAGCCTGGATGCGCGGTTAGTAAAACCCTAAGACTGGCGATGCCCCCTTGTGGGAGCGAGCCTGCTCGCGATAGTGGCATGACATTCAACATCAATGTCGACTGACTTACCGCCATCGCGAGCAGGCTCGCTCCCACAAGGGTGGAGTGGTCTAACCGGCCACCGTACCCTCGCTCAACTCCTCCAGCGTCTTGCCCCGCGTTTCCATCCCGAACAGCCAGACCACCCCCGCCGCCACGGCGAAGCACAGCGCGCCCAGGGCGAACACGCCGCCTTGTCCGGTAATGGGAAATACCAACCCGGTGACCAGTGGCCCGAGCAGCGAACCAATACGGCCGACAGCCGAGGCAAAGCCCGAACCCGTGGCCCGTGCCGAGGTGGGGTACAGCTCCGGCGTGTAGGTGTAGAGCACCGCCCACATGCCGAACAGGAAAAACTGCATCAAAAGCCCGGTGCCGATCAGCAGGCCCACGTTGCCGCCAAACACCGCGCTCTGACCATATAGAAACGCCATCACCCCACCACCCAGCAACGTGACGACGCACACCGGTTTACGTCCCCAGCGCTCCACCAGCCACGCCGCCATCAGGAAACCTGGAATCCCGCCCAAAGAAATCAGCACGGTGTAATACACCGACTGGGTCACGGCGAACCCCGACTGCTGCAACAACGCGCTGAGCCAGGACGTCAGGCCATAAAAACCGAGCAAAGCAAAGAACCAGACGCTCCAGATCATCATCGTGCGCTGGCGATACAGCGGTGACCATATCTGCGCCAGAGCCGAAAAGAAGCTGCCCGGCGTGCTCTCAACCCTCGGCAGGCGAATCGGCTCCGGCAGCTCCCGACGCCCCAACGATGCCCGGACCTTGTCTTCGATTCGCTTGAGCACGGCATCCGCCTCGTCCCCCCGGCCGGCTTGTTCCAGCCAGCGCGGCGACTCGGGAATGAAGAAGCGAATCACCAGGACAAACACCGCCGGCACCGCCAATACCAGAAAAATGTCGCGCCAGCCAATCACCGGCAATAGAAAGTACGACAGTACGCCCGCCGCCACGAAACCCAACGGCCAGAAGCCGTCCATCAAGGCGATATAACGGCCCCGGCGCTTGGCCGGGATCATCTCCGAGAGCATTGACTGGGCGATCGGAAACTCCATGCCCATGCCGATACCCAGCAGGATGCGGAACAGCATCAGTGAATCGACGCTTTGGGCGGTCGAGCACAAATAACTGGCGATGCCCCACAACACGATGCTCCACTGGAACACCGGCTTGCGCCCGAACCGATCAGCCAACATGCCCGACAGCGACGCCCCCAGTACCATGCCAAAGAAGCTGGAGCTGGCGAGCAAACCCGCCTGGGCGGTGCTCAGCCCGAACTCGGCTTTGATCGAGCCCAGCAGGAACGTCATCATGGCCAGGTCCATGGAGTCGAAGAAAAACGCCAAGGCGATGATGATGAAAATAATCCGGTGGTAGCCGCTGATGGGCAGTCGCTCCAGACGTTCGGCCGCGCTGTAGCCGTGAGTATCCATGCTGTTTCTCCCCCAATCCAAAAAAATCCCAGGATCGAGTGTGCGCGAACCTTGCTGGAGGCTATTGCTGATTACGACCTGTGGCCGCCCTAGAACGCCATTTCCACAGTGTCCTGCCTGGCAAATCGATGGATTTCCTGCTGGCCAAGCACCGTCACCTGCAAGGCCCTTGAGTCGTTGGGCAGGCTCAGCCAGCCGGACTGCATGAACAGTTGCAGCAACGCCGCGCCCAGGGCGCCCCCCAGGTGCGGACGCCGCTCGCTCCAGTCCGGACAGGCACAAGCGGTGCGGGCGTTGCGGTGGGCCAGTGCCTGGATGAACAGGCCATGCCCGGCCAGCTCATTGGCGCCTTTGTGAGTCACGATCACCCGCTGGTCGCCCTGTTCGATCCAGCCGGCGTCCAGCAGGCGCTGATACAGGTCTGCCGCCAGGGTGCCGCCCAGATGGTCGTCGCAAAGTCTGGCGCGCATCAACGAAGCAGGAGCCGACGGGGCCTTGGCCGGCATGACCCCGCGCTTGAAGACTTCTGGAAGCTGCCGCGGCGTGCTGGCCAGAGTCGCGCTGGCCAGTGCTTCGACGGCAGCGCCGATCTCGGGTGCCGCCAGGCGGAAAAACCGTTTGCGGCCACGGGCTTCGACTTTCAACAGGCCACCGGCGGACAGACGTCCCAGATGAGCACTGGCCGAAGACGGCGACAGCCCGGCCAACAACGCCAGTTCTTCAGCCTGCCGCGCCGTGCCGTCCATCAAGGCCCACATCATTGCGCTGCGTTTTGGGTCGGCCAGCAGCGTGGCGATCTGGCTGATGCAAGGTGCATGTTCCATGTATTCACTCCCTGTTGAATCATTCGTCTACTGCTCTGGCGCATAGTGACCAGCAATGGGGCCGCCCAAAGCGGCTCGACCGCCGCAAGTCGCGCGCCGCTTCAGGCGGCCGCTAGTATAAGCGTGCAGATCGAGGTTTCCTGTCCTCCGGAAACCTTTGGAGGCGATTGTTCGTGAGGGAAAAGTCTCTATTTACCCGCGACTAATGGTCGGGCCTCGACGAGCACGCAAATTGTGCCGTCAACCGGCCACAACGCAGCTTGAGCATCTCTCGCAGCAGATTGATGGGTTTGCTCAACTGCGCTCGGTGAGCACACAGCAGATTGAGCGGCGCGCGCTCGCATTGCAGGTGCGGCAGCAGGATTTTCAAACGTCCGGCCAACACATCGGTTGAAACGTCCAGCCAGGATTTATAAGCGATCCCCGCGCCTGCCACCGCCCAGCGACGCACCACATCGGCATCGTCGCTGAAACGGTCGCCGCTGACGGTCAGGCTCATTTCCCGTTTGCCGTCATGAAAGCACCAACGGTCATGGACCCGCGTGCCGAGCATGTACAACAGGCAATTATGCTGGGCCAGTTGCTCCAACTGATTGGGTTCGCCATGCCGAGCCAGGTAACCCGGCGATGCACACAGCACGCGGCGGTTATCCGGCGCGACAGGCAGGGCCACCAGGCTCGAATCTTCCGGCTCGCCATACCGCAACGCAATGTCCACCGGCTGCTTGAACAGGTCGGCGATGCGATCACCCAGCAGCAGTCGTACCGTCAGCCCCGGGTGCTCGTCCTGGAATGCGTCCAGCCAAGGCAGCAGCAGGTTGCGTCCCAAGTCCGAGGGGGCGGACAACTGCAATACCCCGCTGACCTGATCCTGGCCGCTGGTCAATAACCTGCGCCCTTCGTCGAGGCTGCTCAGCGCGGCACGGGCATATTCGAGGAAACCTTCGCCCTCGGCCGTCAGGCGCAAACTGCGGGTAGAACGGGCCAACAGCCGGGCGCCCAGGTGTTGTTCTATCCGCTTCAACGCGGCGCTGGCCACCGCCGCCGACAAGTCCATGACCCTGGCCGCGGCAGAAAGGCTGCCCAGGTCTGCGGCCCGGACGAACAACTGCAAGTCGTCGAATCGAAGCATGACGGCCTCATTATCAAAAAAATATTGAAAGAGTCTGTGCTTTTACCCGGTTTTATCTCGGCGATAAATAGCTAAACATGGCCTTCATCCAACTCACCTCACGGAGCGCTTCATGAAAGCCATCGCCTACTACCATTCGTTGCCGATCACCGACCCGCAATCACTGCAAGACATTGAACTGTCGGAACCCACCGCCGGTCCTCGGGACCTGCTGGTGGAAGTCAAAGCCATTTCGGTCAACCCGATCGACACGAAAATCCGCCAGAACGTCCAGCCCGAAGACGGCGCAGCCAAAGTGCTGGGCTGGGACGTAGCCGGCGTGGTCAAGGCGGTGGGCAATGAGGTCACGCTGTTCAAGGCGGGCGACAAAGTGTTCTACGCCGGCTCCATTGTCCGCGCTGGCGGCAACAGCGAATTGCATGTGGTGGATGAGCGCATCGTCGGCCAAATGCCCAAGACCCTCGGTTTCGCCGAAGCCGCTGCCCTGCCGCTGACGGCCATTACCGCGTGGGAGTTGCTGTTCGAGCGCCTGCAAATCCAGGAAGGCCAGGACGATCAGGGCCAAAGCCTGTTGATCGTCGGTGCTGCGGGAGGTGTCGGCTCGATACTGACGCAATTGGCCAGCAAGCTCACCGCACTGAAAGTCATTGGCAGCGCTTCCCGGCCGCAGACACAGGATTGGGTGCGAAGCCTGGGTGCCGACCTGGTCGTGGACCACAGCCAACCGCTGAGCGATGCATTAAAGCAAGCAGGCCAGGCTCAGGTGACCCATGTCGCCAGCCTGACGCAGACCGACCAGCACCTGGACCAACTGGTGGAGGCCCTGGCACCCCAGGGCAAACTGGCACTGATCGACGATCCCAAGGCGCTGGATGTGACCAAGCTCAAGCGCAAGAGCCTGTCGTTGCATTGGGAATTAATGTACACCCGCTCGCTGTTCGAAACAGCGGACATGATTGAACAGCACAAACTGCTCAACCGCGTCGCCGCGCTAATCGACGCCGGCACGCTGCAGACCACCGTGGGCGAGCACTTTGGCACCATCAACGCCGAGAACCTGCGCCGGGCCCATGCTTTGCTGGAAAGCGGAAAAGCCAAAGGCAAGATTGTGCTTGAAGGTTTCTGACCCCCAATGAGGGAGCGGTTCTTTGTGGGAGCAAAGCTTGTTCGCGATACGCGACGACTCGGCCTGACAGGGAACCGCGTAGCCTTCATCGCGAACAAACTTTGCTCCCACAAAAAAACCTGCACCGTCAGTCTGAGAATTGACCGTTGTCACAATTGCGATCGCATTCAGGTCTACACTCGAGGCCTTTGCAGCGCAATCTTTTACGTGAGGAGGTCAGCAATGAAGATCCTGATAAAAGAAGTGGCAAAATCCCAGTGGCAAGTGCGTCTTGACCAACACGTCGTGACCTTTCGCACCGAGACCGAGGCCCAGGCTTTCGCCACCACCCTGCAAGCGCGTATTCACGCACCTCACTACTACCCCGAACAGCAGCAACGAGCGGCCGGCTGAATCAGTCCTGGCCACTGGCCTGTGCCAGTGTCCGGGCATGTTGCAGGCGGCGGGTCAGCATCGCTGCGCCCACCACCAATAGTCCGCAAAGGCTGATGACCATTGCCATCGGCACGGCGGTGCCGTCATGCAGCGCCGCCACCAAAGCGGCGGCCCCGGCGGCCACGGAAAACTGCAGGCATCCCAGCATCGCCGACGCGCTACCAGCACGAGCGCCCTGCCCGTTCATGGCGCACGCCGAGGCATTGGGCAGGATGCAACCCAGGCTGGCGATGCAGATAAACAGCGGAACCAATAACGGCCACAACCGCTGCGGGTGCAACGAACTGACCACCAGCAGACACAGCCCGGCGGCGAGATAGACCCATACCGCGCGCGACAGCAGGAATGCCGGCCCACGCTTGGATAACAACCGGGCGTTGACCTGTGCCACCAGGATAAAACCCGCCGCGTTGGTCCCGAACAGCCAGCCGAAGTGTTCGGCCGGTACACCGTAGAGCTTGATGAAGACGAAAGGCGAACCGGCGATGTAGGCAAACATCCCGGCGATAGCGATGCCCCCCGTCAAGGCGTGCCCCAGGAAAATCGAGTCGGTCAGCAGTCGACCATATTGGCGCAACGCCCCGGACAACGGTTGACGAGGTACATGGGCCGGCAGACTTTCCGGCAGCCACAACGCCACAGCCGTCGCCGCCAGTGCGCTGAACACCGTCAGGGCAATGAAGATCGATTGCCACCCCTGCAGGTTCACCAACAACCCGCCGAGCACCGGCGCGAGGATCGGCGCCAGGCCCATCACCAGCATCAGTTGCGAGAACACCTTGGCCGAGCCCACCGCGTCGCATTTGTCGCTGACCACCGCCCGGGAAATCACCATACCGGCGCATCCGCCCAGGGCCTGGACGAAGCGGGCACCAATCAGCCATTCAAGACTCGGCGCGTAGGCACAGGCCAGCGACGCCAGGGTGAACAGGCCAACGCCCGTCAGCAATGGAATGCGCCGCCCGAAGCGATCCGCCACCGGCCCATAGGCCAGTTGCCCGATAGACAATCCGAGAAAATAAGCCGCCAGGGTCAGTTGGATGTGATTTTCATCGGTGCCAAAGGCAGTCGCCATGGCCGGGAAAGCCGGCAGATAGAAATCGATCGCCAAGGGACCGAATGCGCTCAAGGCGCCAAGAATCAGAATGGTACGGAGGTTCATCGGGCGTCCAGGTTCAGGCGTCAGCCAGCAGCCCGACAGTTTAGCCGTGCCGGGCGCTCTTGAACATTCCGATAGGTCGCTAACGATTAAAAATCTCAGGCGAGACTGGCCTCGTACCCCTCCTCTTTAATGGCTTGGACTACGGCATCGACCGACAAAGAACTCTGCACCTGAACAGTCCTGGCGCTCAGATCGATCTGCACATCCGCCGCCGGATCCCTGGCCTGCACAGCCTGGGTGATGGCCTTGACGCAGTGACCGCAGGACATTCCCTGAACATTGAATGTTTGCATGAGATAACTCCTTGGGATTGAGGTTGCCAGCAGTTTCAAGCTTGCCATCATGGAAAGGTCAAGTTCTGACGAAAACTGCCGGGCTGGCAATCGGTGCCGAGCTCAGCCAAGCTGCACACATCAAGGATTTCACACCGGAGGTTCAGCCATGCGCTGGTCAGCGTTCAGCCTGTTTTGCATGCTCGGTTTGTCAGCGGTGAGCCCCCAGGCGTCGGCCGTCGGCGAAGACTACGGCGTGCTGATCATTTCCCGCGAGCGCCTGGAAGTACCGACTTCCTGCGAAATCGGCATCTATATCGGCGATCAGCTCTCAGGCCGTTTGTTCCAGGAACAGAGCACCTCCTTCAACTTGCCACCGGGAAAATTCTCCTTGCGCTTGAAGCTGCTGCCGGGCCAGGCGCCGGGCTGCAGCCCGGGCATGCTCGCGCCAGGGTCGCAGGATGTCATGCTCAAGGCGGGCGACGTACTGAAATTCCGCATCGCCATGACCCAGGAAGGGATGTATCTCAAGCCGACTGAGCTGGGTTATTGACCCCTTAGATAAACAGTGGGAGCGGGCTTGCTCGCTCCCACAAGGGGTGTGTGCAAGCTTTTGGATTGGCGCTTGACCTTCCCGGCGTGGCAAGGTTGATCCTGTAGTCATTCACTACAGGGAGCCTGTCCGATGCCTGAATCCACCTTTTTCGATCTGCCGATTGCCGGGATGACCTGCGCCAGCTGCGCCGGTCGGGTCGAGCGTGCCTTGAGCAACGTCACAGGGGCCAGCGCCGTCAGCGTAAACCTGGCGACCGAACAGGCGCGGATCCAGGCGCCCGAGGGCAGCCTGCCAGCCTTGATGCAGGCCGTCGAACAGGCCGGCTACAGCGTCCCGGTCCAGACTCTGGAACTGTCCATCGAGGGAATGACCTGTGCCTCATGCGTCGGCCGGGTCGAGCGCGCCCTGAGCAAAGTTGCCGGGGTGAACCGAGTCAGCGTCAACCTCGCCAACGAACGGGCCCACCTCGACTTGCTCGGCCGGGTCGATCCGCAGACCCTGATCGATGCGGTCAAGGGCGCCGGTTATGACGCCAGTGTCTGGGAGGCCGAGCAATCCCATGACGCGCAAAGCAATCGCCTGAATCGCGAGCGCCTGGCCCTGGTGCTGGCGATTTTGCTGTCCGTACCGTTGGTGCTGCCCATGCTGTTGCAACCGTTCGGCGTGCATTGGATGCTGCCGGCCTGGGCGCAATTCGCTCTGGCGACGCCGGTGCAATTCATCTTCGGCGCGCGCTTTTATGTCGCGGCCTACAAAGCCGTGCGTGCAGGGGCCGGGAACATGGATCTGCTGGTGGCCCTGGGCACCAGCGCGGGTTATGGCTTGAGCATTTATGAATGGGCCATCGCCCGTCCCGGCAGCATGCCACACCTGTATTTCGAGGCCTCGGCCGTGGTGATTGCCCTGGTGTTGCTGGGCAAATACCTGGAAAGCCGCGCCAAGCGCCAGACCGCCAGCGCTATCCGCGCCCTCGAAGCCTTGCGACCGGAGCGGGCGATCCAGGTCATTGATGGTCAGGAACGGGACGTCGCCATCAGCGCCCTGCGTTTGAATGATCGGGTACTGGTCAAGCCCGGCGAGCGTTTCCCGGTGGACGGCGAAGTGCTGGAAGGCCAGAGTCACGCCGACGAGGCCCTGATCAGTGGCGAAAGCCTGCCGGTGCCCAAGCAACCCGGCGACAAGGTGACCGGCGGCGCCATCAACGGCGAAGGCCGCCTGCTGGTGCGTACCCAGGCCCTGGGCGCCGAAACCGTCCTGGCGCGCATCATCCGTCTGGTGGAAGACGCTCAGGCGGCCAAGGCCCCCATTCAGAAACTGGTGGATAAAGTCAGCCAGGTCTTCGTGCCGGTCGTGCTGGTGCTGGCATTGGCGACGTTGATCGGCTGGTGGTTGTATGGCGCCCCCCTGGAGGCGGCGCTGATCAACGCCGTCGCCGTACTGGTGATTGCCTGCCCGTGCGCCCTCGGACTGGCAACACCCACGGCGATCATGGCCGGCACAGGTGTGGCCGCCCGCCACGGCATCCTGATCAAGGATGCCGAGGCCTTGGAGCGCGCCCATGAAGTCAACACCGTGGTGTTCGACAAGACCGGAACCTTGACCTCCGGCACGCCGCGCATCGCCCATTTGACCGCCTTGGACGGTAACGAAGACAGGCTGCTGCAAATGGCCGGGGCACTGCAACGCGGCAGCGAACACCCCCTCGCCAAGGCGGTGCTGGACGCTTGTACGGAGCGCGGCCTGCAGGTCCCGGACATCAGCGACAGCCAGTCCCTGACCGGACGCGGTATTGCCGGCAGCCTCAATGGGCAGCGCCTGGCCCTCGGTAACCGACGCTTGCTGGACGAACTGGGCCTGGACCCCGGTTCGCTGAGCGAGTCAGCCCAGGCTTGGGAGACCGAGGGCCGAACCCTGTCCTGGCTGATCGAACAAAACGCAACGCCTCGAATGCTGGGCCTGTTCGCCTTCGGCGACACACTCAAGCCCGGCGCCTTGGCGGCCGTACAAGCCCTGAATGAACGCCACATCGGCAGTCACTTGCTGACTGGCGACAATCGGGGCAGTGCCCGGGTGGTGGCCGAAGCATTGGGCATCACCAACGTCCACGCCGAAGTACTGCCGGCCGATAAGTCCGCCATCGTCCAGCAGTTGAAGAAAAATGCGGTGGTGGCGATGGTCGGCGACGGCATAAACGACGCCCCGGCCCTCGCCGCCGCAGACATTGGCATTGCCATGGGCGGCGGCACAGACGTGGCGATGCACGCCGCCGGCATCACCCTCATGCGCGGCGATCCACGGCTGGTGCCGGCCGCGCTGGACATCAGCCGCAAGACCTACGCCAAGATCCGGCAGAACCTGTTCTGGGCATTTGTCTATAACTTGATCGGTATTCCGCTGGCAGCGTTCGGCTTCCTCAACCCGGTGCTGGCCGGCGCGGCCATGGCCCTGTCGAGCGTCAGCGTGGTAAGCAATGCGTTACTGTTGAAATTCTGGACACCCGAGCATCTGGAGGACAAGCGATGAACATCGGCCAAGCGGCCCGCCAGAGCGGCCTGAGCGCGAAGATGATCCGGTATTACGAGTCCATTGGCCTGCTCAAGGCGGCTCATCGCACCGACAGTGGCTACCGGATCTACGGCGCCGATGACCTGCATACCCTGGCCTTTATCAAACGCTCACGGGACCTGGGGTTTTCATTGGAAGAGGTCGGCAAATTGCTGACCCTCTGGCAGGACCGCCAACGCGCCAGCGCCGACGTCAAGGCACTGGCCCGGCAACACATCGACGAACTGAACCAGAAAATCCGCGAGCTGGGCGAACTGCGCGACACCCTCCAGGACCTGGTGGAACACTGCCACGGCGACCACCGCCCCGACTGCCCGATTCTCAAGGAACTGGCGTCAGGGTGTTGCGAAAAGGCAGTGCATGCCTGAGCGAATGAGGGAGATTCTATGGTGCATGAATAGCCCCTAAACGCTTTTGCGGCGGCCCCCCAACCAGACTTGTTTGAGCAGGACCTGTGGGAGACCTGTTTGAGCAGGACCTGTGGGAGCAAAGCTTGCTCGCGAGACGGCCTTATAGCTG
>NZ_JAKNQY010000044.1 GCF_024494355.1 Pseudomonas sp. Q11
GCAGCAACGGATATGTACCCAGTCAACCAAATCCTGGCCGGCTATCAGGCCGCCACGTTTCGAGCGCCTCATAGGGCCCCTGCGCCCAATGCATCACCTGATCGCACAAAGATGACGAAGCCTCCCGACGCTTGTCCTCGCTGTCACCGGAAAACGCCTGCCCCGGCTGCTTGGCATGCTGCCCCGCCATCGCAAACACTTGGCGGCGCTGGGCGCCATCGAGTCTGAAAAACACTGCCAGCCGCCCTGCCATCGCATCAGGCAACTCAGTGTAATTAACCGCCAGCCCGGCAAACTCATGGCAGCGCTCCAACCCCACCCGCAACAACCGGCCCAGTCGGCGAGCGATGAAATCTTCCTGGCCGCGGAAAGGCAATCCGTCGTCCAGCACGCTCGTCCCGATCATCCCCGGCACCATGTGCATGCCGGGACGACGCAAATGGGAAACGGCGATTTCCAAAGGGTCGCGGTACACAAACAGCCAAGGCGTGTCGGGAAAACACTCGCGCAGCAGCGCCAGCTCACCGATGTTCCAGGCGTCGAGTTTGATCACCAGCCGCTGCTCCACGCCTCGGCGGCGCTGCCCATAGGCCGACATCAGCCCCATGAGCGCCATGCACCGGTCAGCGTGCGCCATATCACTGCGCAGCAGAGTATCCAGCGGCGGCGGCTCTGAAATGACGATGTGATCGTCCAGTTGCGCCAGCATCTGGCTGATCAATGTCGAGCCACAGCGGGAGGCATGGAAGATAAATGCACTTGGAAGCAGACCCGGGCTTTGTTGCTTCCACTGATCCAGAGCGCCCAAGGGTGTCTGGCGACGGAACGCCTGATTGAAGGGCAACCGCAGGGCCTGCTCCACCGCGTCGCCGAAAAACGGTTGCGACAATCGCGCCTCAGCGAACCAGCACCAGTCAACCCGCCACTGCCCCGCCGCTTGCCACACGCGGATCGGCAACCAGCCATCCAGGTTCAGGCCTTCCACTGGTCACTCCACTGCCGGCGACCGTTGCGCATGGCCGCCTGCAATTGCTCGCGGGTAACGTGCAAATCGCGTGCGGCAGCCATTGCGATTGCACACTCAATGAAAGCGTCCACGTCATGCAGGCTCTGCAAGGTCCGGGCGAGATGAGGGTCGCTTTCAACGAGCTGCTCAAAGCACACCAGATCACTTCCCTCAGCCCCGATTGCCGGTGTGCTGAGCAGGCCTGCGGCAACCTGCCTTTGCAACCATGGGCTGGGGCGGCAATCGAGCACCAGATGAATCCGCGGCTGACTGCTGCGGTTATCGACGCGATGAGGCAGCGACAGGTCGAGAAACCAACATTCTCCCGCCGTCATCGGAATGCGTTGCCCATCCAGCCAGAAATCCACGCCAGGCGGGCTGAGCAGCGGCACATGCAGGCGCAGATCGGCGTCCGCTCCACCCAAGTCATAATCGCGATGCTCGTGGATACACCCGCCGGGACCGAGTCGCAGCAGCCGTGCCGAAACGATCTCCAGCGGCCAGTCGCGCAACGCTTCGTGCCAACGGTCATCGTCTGACCAAGGCGCGCGGCGCACGGGCTGACCGCGCCCGCAAGACAACGGGGTCAAGGCATCGACCGCCGAAATCAGCGCCACGCCACTCCAGTCGCCGCTGTAATAGGCGCTGTTGAAATGGCCTTGCCAACGATCGTCTTCAACAGCTGCCAGCGCCTGCAACAGCAAGGGCAGGTTCACCGTGACCGGCAGCCGGGAAAACGCCGGGCGCACCATGCTGGCGACCTGTTATGGGGTCACCGCTGCCGTCGGCACCGCGATATCGCCCTGGGCCCACGCCGCTTCGCGGTTGGCCAGCGCCGTGGCGATGGACTGCACTTGGGTCGATTGCACTTCATCGGGCAGCGGGTCGAGGCCAGCGCTGGCAAAGATCTGGCCGTAGGCGTTGCGCAGGTCGGCATAGGCCAGATCCCGCCGCAAATCAGCCTGCAGCGTGTTGAGTTCGCCCTGGATCAGGTCCAGCTCGCCCAAGCCGGCGGCCTGATAGCGGTTGCGCAGTTGACCGACGATCTGCCCGTCGATATCCGATAACTGCTGGCTGGTCTTGAACTGGCGTAGCGCCTCGCGGTAATTGGCATTGGCCACGTACAGCTGCGCCAGCACGGCAATCGACATGGCCTGACGCCGCGCCGCCGCCACCTCTTCACCGGCCTTGGCCACGTTGATGGCCGCCGGGGCGGAGATTACGTTGAACAGATTCCAGGTAACTTTCACGCCATAGTCAGCCCAGCCCTGCTCCACCAGGAACGAGTTGCTGTCGTAATGCCCTCCAGCGGAAAACTCCAGCCCCGGCAACAGGCGCAGCATGGCCTTGCGGGTTTCGGCAGCGGTGATGCGCGTCTGGTAGTCCTGCTCGCGCAGTTCCGGACGGCTGGTCAGGGCTTCCTGTTCAAGGCGCGCGAGGTCGACCTTGAGTTCCGGGATGACGTATTCATCCTGAGTGGCCAAGGTCAGCTCAGTGCCCAGGGGCAGGTTGATCAGCGTCGCCAGCTCCGTCTTGGCCAAGGACAACGCCCGGCGCTGTTCTTCGAGCTGGCGGGTGGCCTGGATCAGCGAACGCTGGTAACCCAAAGCCTGCACCGGGTCGCCAATGCGTTGCTCGCTCATGCTTTGACTGTTGCCGCGGGCCGTATCGACCCGGACCATCAGGCTGTCGATCTGCTTGAGCAGGCGCTCGGCGGCCATGGCTCGCCAGTAAGCCGAACGCACATCCTGGACGATCGTGTTGATGACCTTGCGACGGCGCTCCTGCACGATCAGCCGCTGGTCCCCGGCCTGCTTGGCACTGATATAGCTCACGCCGAAATCGAGCACGTTCCAGACCATGGTCAGGTCGGCCACTTCGCGGTCGCGGTCCTGGGAGGTCGACGGCTCCAGAGACTGGGTACCGGTTTCCACGCTCTGGCTGCTGGAAGCGCTGACGTTATTGCGGCCCACGTAGCCGGCGTCCAGGGCCATGCGTGGCAGCATGTCGAAACTGGCCAGGTCCAACTGACGCTTGGCCAGCGCCTCTTCCATGATCTTCAAGCGGCCTTCCAGGTTGTACTTCACCGCACGGGCCATGGCCTGGTGCAGGGTCAGCGGGCCGCTGAGCGGCTCCTGATCCTTGTACATATTCTGCAGATCGGTCCGGGCGCGCTCTTCGCTGACGCTACGCTCGATCGGCTCGCTGGTGACTGCACATCCGCTGACCGTCAACGCCAGCACACTCATTGCGAATAACTTCTGACTTCTATTCATTCCCTGGATTGCCCCTGGCTGCCCCAATATTTTTTTGTTGTTCAGGCCTGCGCCTGGCTGATGCCGACCTGTTGCAATGCCATTGCCAGGCTGTCGACCTGACGTTGTTCAGTGTCTTTGAGTTGTTGCAGTTGCTGACCCAGAGTCGGTGCGCCGAAAACCCCGCGTACCCCTTGGGACACATCACCGCCCTGCATCGACTGACTGCCGAAGGCGTCCAGCGATTCGCCATCGGCACTGGAGTCCTGGCTGAACAGACCGGCGATAGTGCTACTGCCAAACACCCCGCCATCGCCGCCACCAAACCCCAGGAAGCCTTGGCCGGAGCCATCGCCCGCAGCGTCGGTGCTGAATACCTGGGCGATAAAGCTCGGCGCCAATGCACCACGGTTGATGAAGATGTCGCCAATCGGCCGAATGCCGCCGCCCACGTCCCGTTGCTCAAACAGGGGCGGAAAGCCCAGCGGCGAGCCAAGGTCGCCCGTTGGCGGTGTGAAGATGATCGGCTGCAACGGCACCTCGGATGGCGGTACGACCGTGACAGGGTCCGACGTCAGGAACTCCGGCGGTGGCTTCACATCGTTGGCCACCACGGTGTCAATTGCGTAATTGTTGGACACCGCCACGCTTGCTCCGGCGTTGCCCGTCAGGTCGCTGACGTTACTGGTGTCCAAGGCGATGAAATTGCTCGGGTCGGTGAGGCTCACCGTTGGTGTGAACGTCGCCGTCCAAGTCTTGCCGCCATCGCTGGTGGTCAGATTGGTGAGCTCACCGTTGGTGACGCTCAGGTCCGACAGATCGAAATCAGTCACCGCTTCACTGAAGGTGAACGTCACCTGGGTCGTCTCGCCCGCCGTCAGGTTCGGGTCGGCGACCACGATGGTTGCCGTCGGCCGGGTGGCATCGAGTGCGTAGTTGCTGGAAATGGCGATGCCCACGCCGGCATTGCCGGCCAGGTCCTGCACATTGCTGGCGTCGAGCAGGATCAGGTTGGTGGCATCGTTGACGCCCGCGGTAGGCGTTAAGGTCGCGGTCCAGGTCAGGCCACCGTCACTGCTGGCGAGATTGGACAGCACACCATTGGCGACACTGAGGTCCGAGAGGTCGAAGCCGGCCACTGCCTCGGTGAAGGTAATGGTCACGGTGGTGCTCTGGCCGATACCCAGCGTAGTGTCGCCCAGCACGATGGTGGCGCCCGGGCGTACCGTGTCGACCGCGTAATTATTGGAGTTCACCACGCCGACACCGTTGTTGCCCGAAACGTTGACCACGCCGCTGGTGTCCAGGCTGATCAGGTTGCTGGTGTCGCTGATGTTGCTGGCCGGGGTGAAGGTGGCCGTCCAGGTCACGCCGCCATCGGTGGACGAGACGTTACTCAGTGTGCCATTGCTCACGCTCAGGTCGGCATTGTCGAACCCGCTGACCGCTTCCGAGAAGGTGATGGTCACCAGCGAGGTTTCCCCCACGCTGAGTGCGTTATCAGCCACCACAACGGTGGCGGTTGGCACCCGCGTCTCGACCGCGTAGTTGGCCGAGTTGGTGGTGCCTGTCCCGGTATTGCCCGCCGCGTCGCTCACACCGGTATTGTCCAGGACGATCAGGTTGCTGGCGTCGGTCACGCCCAGGTCCGGCGTGAAAGTGGCCGTCCAGGTCAAGCCGCCGTCGCTGCTGCTCACGGCGCTCAAGGTGCCATTTGCCACGCTCAGGTCGGCGTTGCTGAAGCCGGTGACCGCCTCGCTGAAGGTGATGGTCACTTGAGCCGTTTCACCCGGTCTCAACGCAACGTCACTCAGCACAATCGTGGCGGTCGGACGCTGGCTGTCGATGCTGTAGTTATTGGAATCGGTGGTGCCAACGTTGGTGTTGCCCGCCAGATCGACGATACCGCCGCTATTGAGCGAGATGACGTTGCTGGTGTCGGTGACGCCAGCGGACGGCGTGAAGGTCGCGGTCCAGGTGATGCCGCCGTCGCTGCTGCTCAGCCCGGAGATCACGCCATTGGCAACCGTCAGGTCGGCACTGGTAAAAGCGGTCACCGCTTCGCTGAAGGTGATGGTCACCAGCGAGGTCTCGCCGGCGGCAATAGCCGTATCGGCCACAACGATGGTCGCGGTGGGTCGCACCGTATCGACCACATAGTTGTTGGAGTCCGTGGTACCGACGCCAGCGTTCCCCGCGCCGTTGATCAAGCCAGTATTGTCCAGCGTGATCACGTTGCTGGTATCGGAAATACTGGCGCTCGGCGTGAAGGTGGCCGTCCAGGTGACGCCGCCGTCGGTGCTGCTCATGGTGCTGAGCGTACCGTTGCTGACGGTCAGGTCCGCGTTGTCGAACCCGCTGACCGCCGAGTTGAACGTCACGGTGACCAACGACGTCTCGCCGATGCTCAATGTGGTATCGGCAATCACGATGGTCGCCGTCGGCACGTTGGTGTCGACCTGGTAGTTGTTGGAGTTGGTGGTGCCGGTGCCGGTGTTGCCCGCCCCATCGGTGACCCCGATGTTGTTCAGGACAATGAGGTTGGACGTGTCGCTGACCCCGAGGGCCGGGGTGAAGGTGGCGGTCCAGGTAATGCCGCCATCACTGCTACTGACCGCACTCAGCGTGCCGTTGGCGATGCTCAGGTCCGAATTGTCGAAGCCCGTCACCGCTTCGGAGAAGGTGATGGTGACCAGCGACGTCTCGCCGACACTCAGCGCCGTATCGGCGACCACGATGGTGGCGGTCGGGCGCAGTGTGTCGACGGCGTAGTTGTTGGAATCGGTGGTGCCGCTGCCGGTATTGCCCGCGCCGTCCACTACGCCCGTGTTATTGAGCGTGATCAGGTTGGTGGCATCGCTGACACCCGCGCTTGGCGTGAAGGTCGCGGTGTAGGTGATGTTGTCGCTGGTGCTCAGGCCGCTCAGGCTGCCATTGGTGACGCTCAGGTCCGCCAGGGTGAAGCCCGTCACGGGTTCGCTGAAGGTAATCGTCACCACCGATGTTTCGCCAACGGCGATGGCCGTGTCGGCGACCACGATGGTGGCGGTCGGACGTGCGGTGTCGATGGCGTAGTTATTGGAATCGGTGGTGCCGCTGCCGACGTTGCCCGCCGCGTCAGCCACGCCGGTGTTATCCAGGGTGATGAGGTTGCTGGTGTCGCTGGTGCTGGCGCTTGGCGTGAGCGTGCCGGTCCAGGTAATGCCGCCGTCGCCGCTGCTCAGGCCAGTGACCGTGCCGTTGGCGACCGTCAGGTCGGCGGTGGTAAAGCCTGTCACCGCTTCGTTGAAGGTGATGGTCACCAGGGACGTTTCACCAACGCTCAGGGAGGTGTCGGCCACCACGATGCTAGCGGTTGGCCGCTGCGTGTCGACTGCGTAGTTGTTGGAGCTGGTGGTACCGCTGCCGGCGTTGCCCGCCGCATCCGCCACACCGGTATTGGCCAGGACAATCAGGTTGGTGGCGTCGCTGATGCTGGCGCTCGGGGTGAGCGTCGCAGTCCAGGTGATGCCGCCGTCGCTGCTGCTCAGGCCGCTCAGCGACCCGTTGGCGACGGTCAGGTCGGCCAGGGTGAAACCCGTGACGGCCTCGCTGAAAGTGATCGTCACCAGCGATGTTTCACCGATGTTCAGCGCGGTATCGGCCACCACGATGGTGGCGGTCGGGCGCAAGGTATCGACGGCGTAGTTGTTCGAGTCAGTGGTGCCGCTGCCGACGTTACCGGACTGGTCAGCAATGCCACTGTTGGTCAAGGTGATCAGGTTGGTGGCGTCAGTGATGCTGGCGCTCGGGGTGAGCGTCGCGGTCCAGGTGATGCCGCCGTCGCTGCTGCTCAGCCCACTCAAACTGCCATTGGCAGCGGTCAGGTCGGCCAGGGTGAAACCACTCACGGCCTCGGTGAAGGTGATCGTCACCACCGAGGTTTCACCGACGCGCAGCGCGGTGTCAGCCACCACGATGGTGGCGGTCGGGCGTTGCGTGTCGATGGCGTAGTTGTTGGAATTGGTAGTCCCCACGCCGGCGTTGCCATTGAGGTCCGCCACGCCGGTGTTATTCAGGACGATGAGATTGGAAGTGTCGGTAATCGCAGCGTCCGGTGTGAAGGTTGCCGTCCAAGTGATGCCGCCGTCGCTGCTGCTCAAACCGGTAAGTGAACCGTTGGCGACGGTCAGGTCGGCAGCAGTGAAACCGCTCACCGCTTCGCTGAAGGTGATGGTGACCGTCGAGGTCTCGCCAATCCTGAGGGCGGTGTCGCTCACCACGATGGACGCCGTCGGCGCCACGGTGTCGTTGACGATGTAGTTGTTCGAGTCGGTGGTGCCCACGCCGGCATTGCCGGCCAGGTCGGCCACGCCGGTATTGTTCAGGGTGATGATGTTGGTGGTGTCGGCGATATCACTGGCCGCAGTCAACGTCCCGGTCCAGGTGATGCCACCGTCGCCACTGGTCAAGGTGCCGACGCTGCCGTTCTGCACCGTCAGGTCCGCCGCGGTAAGGCCGGTCACGGCTTCGGAGAAGGTGATGGTGACCGTCGATGTACCACCGGAGTTGAGGTTGGTATTGGCCACCACGACGGTCGCGGTGGGCGGCGTTTCGTCCGGCACATAGTTGGTATTGATGGTGCCGCCGTCGCCGTAGACGTTGGCCACCGAGGCCGGCGAAACACCCGCGGTCCCCGCACTCGTCCCACCCACGCCGCTGCCGCCGACGTTACCGGCCAGGGCGGCGAAGTTGGCAGCGGTGATCAGGATCGAACCTTTGTTCCAGATGGCGCCGACGCCGACACCGCCCGCGCCACCCGCCTGGAGATAGCTACCGCCAGCCCCGCCGCCGCCACCGCCACCGCCGGCGCCGACGTTGTTGGAAATGGTCGAGTTGCCGATGATCCGCAGGGTCGCGCCGGTATCGTTGTAGATCCCCCCTACCGCACCGCCGCCAGCGCCACCGATGTCGTCATACCCGTCGCCACCGCCACCACCGCCGATGGACAATCCGCCACTGACCGCCGTGCCGCCGGCCGAACCGGTGCTGTAGCCTGGATAAGCCGCACCGCCCGCGCCACCCGTGGTGGAGCCGCCACGTCCGCCAATGTTGAAGAAACCGCCACCCGCGCCGCCCTGTCCGGCCGTGCCGTTGGAGCCCGTGGAGTTGAGCGTGTCGCCGCCCTTGCCACCGGTACCGCCAGTGATCGCGCCACCGCCGCCACCAGCGCCACCAGCGTATTGCGGCGTCACACCGCCGCCGCCACCGCCGCCCGAAGCGGCGTTCGCGGTCACCGTCACGTTTCTCAAGGTCAAGGTGCCGGCGTTGTAGATACCGCCGCCCTGGGACACCAGCGCATCGTCACCGCCGTTACCACCGTTGCCTGCCACCATGCCCCGGGTAATCACCAGGCCATCGAGGGTGGCCGTGGTGCCGGACGTCACTTGCATGATCTGGGTGCGGTACTGGCCGTCGAGGGTCACGTCGGCAACGTTATCGTTATTGAGGTCGCCATCGATGGTGATGTTCTTGTCAACCACCAGCACCTGGGTCAGGGCGACGGTCATGTTGGCATTGAAGGTGACGATGTCGCCGCTCTGTGCAGACAACAAGGCGGCGCGCAGAGAGCCCACGCCGCTATTGAGGTTGTTGGTAGCGGTCCAGGTGGCCAGGCCCCATTGGTACTCGCTCATGGCACTGGCCGAGAGCACGTTGGCGCTTTCGATGTTGCCGGTGGCGATTTCCAGGTCCCAGTCGCCGCCAAGGCCCGTACGATCGGTGGACGCCGCCACGTCGCGGCCGGTCAACTGCGCCAGTGAATTGACCAGGTCCAGGCCGCGCTCGCCCTCGGCTGTGTAGCAGCCATAGATCAGGATATCGCCACCGACGTTCATGTCCTGGCCGATCTGCGCCAGCACTTCGCTGCGGGCCTGAACGTTGTCCGCCGACAGGTAGCTGTTGCCCAACCAAAGATCGCCGGCGTTGCCGTGGGCGATGATCTGCACCGAGCTGATGCCTTGGTGGGTATCCAGGTAATCGGCGATTTGCTGCAGGCCGTCCTTGGTGGCATCCAGTTGCACCACCTGGGTACCGGGCGCAACGCCTTCGAGCAGGCTGGCCGAATCCTTGACGCGGGAATCGACAAACACCACGGCCTTGCCCGGCACAGCGGCCTGGGTGGCATCGGCCTGGCCTTGTGGCGCGTGGCCGTCTGAAGCCTGGTCAGCCGCAGGCGTCTTGGCCGCGTCTGCGTTGGGTTGGGCGTCCGCCTGTGCGGCATCGGCCACGGTAGCCGCGACCGCGCCGTCGAACAGCATTCGCGGCTCCAGGGACATGATCATTGGCGATGCCAGGGCCTGTGCGCCCTCGGTTACCCGCGATTTGCCTTTGCTCCACCACATGACGTTCACCTGGACTCGAACTTTTTAAACACGCAAATGAAAAAACCGCGAGTCAGTTGACCGCGGCGTCGGTTTTCATACGAATGACATTGGCAGCGCTGGAAGAACCATCGCGCCAGAACGACAACTCGGCATACTTTTCAAACAGATCCGGCGGCAGCAAGGTCCGCCGGGCTTGCGGCGCGACCTTGGGCTTGACCTTGTGCAGGCCGGCAACGCCCAGGGCCTGGTCGAAGGCCGGTGCGTCGTAGGTCAAGTGATTGAAATCGTGTTCGAACCAAGGCTCGCCGATGAACTCGTACACCAGGCGCATCACCCGTTCCGGGGCCTGGCTCAACAGGTCGTAGTCGACGATCAGCATGGACTCGGCGTTTTCGCCGTAATACGCCTCTTTGAGCGCCGTCCAGGCAAAGCCAACCAGGCGGTTGCGCTGGGCCAGGGTTTCGCAGCGGCTGTAGACGGTGTTGCGCTCATCATCGTCATTGAACAACTTGGTGTTCTCGAACGGATTGGCGCGGTAAAGCCGCTCCAGACTGTCCAGCACCCAGGCGACGTTACGCACACAGGCGATGGTCTTGGCCTGGGGAAACAGGTCCTGCAACGCAGGCAACCGGGCGCACCACTGGCGATTTGTATCGAAGATGACAGGCTTGTCGACCTTGTCGGCGTAGTAGGAGTCGAACAGCCCGCGCAACAGGCGACGGCGCAGGTCGGTGTCGATCACCGAGCCAAACTCACTGCCGGCGCTGCACTGCTGCAGGACGCTGCTGAACAGCGAACCAACGGGGCTGGTCATGCCGGCATGAAAGCGCGGGTTCTGCAACAAGATGGCAGAAAGCAGGGTCGAGCCTGAGCGCGGTAGACCGGAGATAAAGTGAAACTGCGACAATCCCTTCACCTTGTTTGTAGTCCTTTTGTAGCGCGAAGCGTAGCTGATGAAATAATCGCCGCCTAGTAGTACTTTGATATCAGTTGCGCATTAGAGTGTAAAAAAGATGGACGGTAGAAACATCTCCGGCACCTGAATCGATTAAGCAAAACGATGGCCTCTTTCAGTCTTTTTCGTCCGGCAGAATGAAACAACCCCGTCTACGCTCAGCCGTGCGTGACGAGTCGCCATACCAATAACCTGATGGATGAGGAATCTATGGAAGTATTCATCGGCACTATCCAGTCGTTTGCCTTCAACTTCGCACCCAGGGAATGGGCCCTGTGCAACGGGCAGACGCTTGCCCTTTCTCAGTACCAGACCTTATTCGCCTTGATCGGCGTGACGTATGGAGGCAACGGCCAGACCACCTTCATGCTCCCCAACCTGCAAGGTCGCCTGCCCATGGGCATGGGCAACGGTTTGGGCCTGACGCCGCGAGTCATCGGCGAAATCTCCGGCACCGAAAACGTCACCGCGACGCAGGCTAACCTGCCTATGCACACTCACGCCCTCACAGGCATCACCGCCGCGACCACCCTGCAACTGGCAAATCCAGCCAGCAACCCGGTCAATACACCAACGGCCACCAACTCGTTCATCGGCACCTCCGGCACCGGGCCAGGGTCGGCGGCAATCTATTCCGATCAGATTGGCGCCTCCCCGGTGCCACTCCAAGGCGTGACCACTACCGTCAGCGGCACGGTTGCCCCAGCAGGGGGCAGCACTCCGATGGCGATCATGAACCCGTTCCTGGCGATCAACTTCAGCATCGCTCTTTCAGGCATCTTCCCGGCCCGAAACTGACCCACCTGCCGGAGGGTTGCAGCCCTCCGGCCTTTTGGAGCCTCGACATGTTGCAGCAGGTTCAAAGCCGCCATTTCCAACCGCTGCTGGGCCAGATCAGCAGCCTGACCCTACCCGACGGAAGCACCCTGCCCGTGCGGTTCGAAAACCTCGAGCAAGCACCTCGGGCGAAGATGCCAAGCGCTGAGCGCATGCCGTTCAGTGTGGAATTCAACAGCCTGCAGAGCACGGACTTCGTGGACGGACTCTGTGGCCTGGAAGTGCCGGAACTGGGGAGACTCGAAGGGGTGTTTGTGTCTCGGATACCGCCCATGGGACGGGATCCGGCGCTGGGGTATTTCTACATTGCGTTCAACTGAAGACTGATGATCCCTTGTGGGAGCGAGCCTGCTCGCGATGACGGTGGCATAGCCAACATCACTTCAAACTGACCCACCGCTATCGCGAGCAGGCTCGCTCCCACACGAGCCAGAAGCAGCTCAGCTCCCCTTCGGATACCAAACCAGCCGCTCCGCCGCCGGGTTGCGCTCCTGCACTTCAAAGCCCAATGCCAGGTAATGCTGGCGTGCGTGCGGGTTACTGCTCCAGACCACGGTCGCCACCGGGCAGCGGATTTGTTGCGCAGCTTTTTGCACCCCTTGCAGCACCGCCCGACCGTAACCCTGCCCACGGGCCTGGGGGATGAAGGCCAGGTACAGCACGCGGATCTCATTGGGGCCAAAATCGGTGCTCAAAGCGCCGATAGCAGTGCCGAGTTTTTCTACGACGTAATGCATGGCATTGGGAAAGTGCTCTCCCATGCCTTGCTCCTGCACCTGGAACTGCTGCGCGATCAATTGCTGCACCTGCTCCGGCTCGCCGTCGATCCATTGCAGATCCGGGCGCGCTGCCTGATAGAGGCTTTGCAAAAACGGGCCATCATTGGTCCGAGACGGACGCACCACCAGCCCCTCTGCTGCTACTGACTCCATGCCTGCTCCTTAAAACCCGCTTTCGCGTACACCCAATGCCGCCAACCGGCGCCAAGCCGCTCCCAGCACCGATTCACCGTGCCCCTGCAACACCACCACGCCACGTAGCGGTTGCGTGGGCGCAGGCGTGTCATCAACAGCACTCAAACGCACGCCATATTGCGCCTGCACCGGCTCCGCCCGTTGTTGCGCGTCACGACGTACCGCAATCGGCCCGTGGTGATCGGACGTCAACGCCTGTTGCTCGACCCAGGCCACGCCATTGGTATCGATTTCATTCAATTGCACGGCAATCGAAGCGTGCATCGGATCGTCCGCGATGAACCGCCCCGTGGCCCCGGGCTCGACCCGCCACAGTTCGGCTTCGGTCAGGTAGCCGCGTAAGCGGGAGTCGGCCTGTACCACCCGCGCCAGCGGCTGTGTCGGTGACAACCAGCGCCCCACCGATAACTGCGACAGCAAATCGCGCACTTGTCCGGCATGAGGGGCGCGTAACAGCAGGCGCTCACGTTGAGCGGCCAGACCTCGGTATTCAGCCACCGCTTCGGCCAGTTGCTGTTCGACGATACCGGCATCGGCGGCGGTTTCGCTGCGCCCGGCCTGACGACGCATCTGCAGTTGCTGGATCTCGATTTCCCGACGCACGATAGCCAGGCGTGAGGCCATGTCCGGCGACTCCAGCTCGATCAATACATCGCCCTGGGCCACGGTCTGGCCGTCATGCACGTTCACCTGTTTGATCCGCGCCGCCACCGGCGCATGCAAGGCACTGGCGCGACCGGCCTCCAGCATGACCGGCACCTCCACGGCGCTGCGCCAGGGCAACAGCAGCACCAACGCCAACGCCAGCAACACCAGGCCACTGAGCAGCACTCGCGGACCATGGGCCTGCTCGCGCCGGCTCCACCACTGCCGCCATTCGTTCACGATCGGCATAAAAATGAACCACACCAATTCCACCAACATCAGGAAAATGCCCAGCACCTTGAAGAACAGGTGATAGACCGCCAGGGCAATACCGAGAAACAACGCCGCGCGCCACAGCCAGGCACCGTAGCCCCACACCAGCAGGCGGCGACGCATTTTCGGCGTCCAGGGCTCCGGGGCCGCCGCGCCATAGCCAAACAAGGCTTCGCGCAGGCGCCAGCGACACAACGCAAACGCTCGCCCCTGCAGGTTATCCACTGCCCAGAAATCACTGAGCAGAAAATAACCGTCGAAGCGCATGAACGGGTTCAGGTTGATGACCAACGTGGTGATCCAGGTGGCGCTGGCCAACATGAACGCCGCCGTGCGGGCCGGTCCGTCCGGCAACAGCGACCAGGCCAGCAAAGCGATGCAGGCCAGCAGCAATTCGGCCAGCACACCGCCGGCGCCGATCAGCAGCCGGGCTCGGCGATCATTGATCCGCCAGGCATCGCTGACGTCGGTATAAAACATCGGCAACAGCACCATGAACGCCACGCCCATGCTTTGCACGCGGCAACCGGCGCGCTTGGCCATGAAGGCATGACCGAACTCATGGCACAACTTGGCGAAAAACAACGCCACCGCAAACGCCATCGCGCCACCCAGGCTGAACAGGTGCGGAAAAGTCGCCACGAAGCGCTGCCAGTCCCGCGACACCAGAAAAATCCCCACACCCAGGGTCAGGGGCATTCCATAACGCAGGATGGCCGGACCGAACCGCGCAAGAAACGGCCAGGCGCGGTTGAGAAAAGCATCCGGACGCCACAGCGGAATGCGAAAAAACAGATATTGATGCAACAGGATCTGCCACAGGCTCTGGCGTTGGGCGGCGGTCTTGAACTGATAGCTGTCACGCTGTTGCGGGTCCATGGCGCTGATCAGATCGTGCCCCCGCAAAAAGCCCAGCAGTTGCTCCAGCGACTCAGCATTGAGCGGCAGCCCCGGCTCACGGTTCGCCGCTTGCAGCACCTGCTCCGGGTCACCGAGGGACCAGTGCCGCAGCATGCGCATTGCCGCCGCGCCGAGCTTGAAATAACGCCCGCGTACCGGATCGGCCAGAGTCCACTGCGGGGAGCCGTCCGGGTCGGGGGCCGCCGGAGACAATTGCAGGTCTGGCCGCAGGCTCGGCAGCTCCATGCTACAGGCCCACACTCTGGCGCAAGCCGGCCAGTGGCCGACGCAGCAGGTACAGCGCCAGTGGGGCGCGATCGCCGAAAATTTTCGCCGTGCCCCGCAGGCCAATGCGCGGCGCCGCGTCATCGAAACGCGCGTCCAGTCGATACGCCAGTTGCCCGGCGGCGGTGGGTTGCGCCTCGTAGGCCGAACGTTCGAGCCTGGCCAGGTGCCGTTGCAACGGATCACTGTCGAGGAACAACGCCACCTGGGCTCCGGGGGCCAGGTCAATTGCGTCGCCCACTGCCAGCTCAATACGCAATTCGGCCTGGTTCGGGTCGGCGATTTCCATCAACCGCTCGCCTGTCTGAACGGGCTTGCCGAGCCAACGTTCGGCATCGGCAAACACCGCAATGCCGTCCCGTTCGGCGCGCACTTCACTGCGCTTGAGCAACTCGATGGCATAGTCGCGCTCGGCGCGTTTCTGCTCGACGCGAGCAGCCAACAAATCAATCTTGGAACTCGACTCGGCATCGGCAAACGCGCGCTGAGCGTTAGCCTTGAGCTCCGCCTCGGCCACGCCCAACACTCGCTCGGCCACATCGGCCTGGGCCTTGAGGCTGGTGCTTTCGAAGCGCAGCAGCAGGTCACCGCTCTTGACGCTCTGGTTGGGCTTGACCAGAAATTCGGCAATCACTCCGTCCAGCGGCGCCGCCACCACCTGCCCGCCCAGCGGCACCACTTCGGCCGGGGCCAATACCGACTGACGCACAGGAATCAGCAACCCCAACAGCAGCACCGCTACCAAGGCGACCTGACGCTTGCGGGTCCAGCGCAAGCGCCACGGTTTGCGCGGCTGCAGCGCCAGCCAGGCGTGGCTGTAGGTGTCGCCCAGTTGCGACAGCAGCACTTGTTCGGACGGCGACCATGGCAGGTCACGGGCCAGCCATAAGCCACCGAACACCTGCCCCTGATGATCGATCAACGGCAGCCAGAACACCTGCCCCGCCGACAGACTTCGCCAGTCCGCCTGAATGGAGTCGCTCACCCCATCAGCGGCAATTACCCGGGCCTGGTTCAGCACCCCGTTTTTGAACAGCTGCGCTACCGCCTGCTCGACAAATGCCACGAATGGCGCGTTGGGCTCCACCGCACTGACGCCGGTCACAGCCTGGACCTTGCCGGCGATCAACAGCGCGGCGTGGCGAAACCCGAACAGGGCCTGACCATCGTTGACCAGGCTGTAGCACAACTGCGCCGGGGTACGCGCTGCCCGTGTCTGGCGCTCCAGATCGAGGAAGCGGGCAAATACCTGCTCGGCGCTGCCCATTATCGGCGCGTTCACTTGAACTCCGCGAAACGCGCCGTGCCGCTCATGCCGGACAGCAGGCCACTGGCATCAGGGACGCTCGCAACCAGCAGCAAGGTCTGACTGCCCTCGTCGATGCGCGCGCCAAGGCGCTTGACCGTCGCTTGCAGCGGCTTGCCGGTTTCATCGGGGACAAAGGTAAAGGGCTGACCGGGCTGAAGCCTGCCCATCCAGCGCGACGGCACCAACAGGTGGATCTCCAGGGTGCGGTTGTCGACCACGTCCAGCAAGGGTGCGCCGGCGGCCACGCTTTCATAGCGCTGGACCTTGCGCGCCACCACCTGTCCATCGAACGGCGCGATCACGCTGCAGCGCTTGACCTGGACCTGATAGACCTGGGACTGCGCCTGAGCCTCGCTGAGCCTGGCCTCGGCGCGCGCCACTTCAAACCGCCCAACCGACTTCAACGCCGCCAGTTGCTTGTTATGGGCCAGTTCTTCACTGGCACCGCGGCTCGCGGCCCGGGCCGCATTAAGCTGAGCCTGATACGCCGAACAATCAAAACGCGCCAGGGTGTCGCCCTTGTTGAAGGACTCCCCCTCACTGAACGGCAACTCGACAATTCGCCCGGCCAATTCACTGGCAAGCACCGCCTGATCCCGCGCCCGAAGCACCCCGCGCGCCTCATTGCCGCTCGGCGCACTGGCCGTGATGCCGCTCTCGAGCAACGGATCGCCGGAAACAGGCGTTTGCGCCTGCACTCCGCACGTTACAAAGGCCAACCCCAAAACCCAACTACCTGAACGCCGCATAACCGCTACTCCCTGACGGATGGGCGGAGTCTACGACAGCGGTGGGGGGCGTCAAGGGAAGAGCCGTGAGAGGATGAAATCTCTTGTTTCAAAAAGGCTAGGGAGCGGTCTAAAACGCTTGGTTTTTTACATGAGGCATATCGGTATTAGATCCCACAAAGGTTTAGGAGGATCCGTTCGCCCGAAACAGCCATGAACGATGGATCATTCGTGCCTCTTCAGGGCCGCAATTCTTTTGGACAACAGCGGTAATAATCGCTGGCAAAGCAACCTGAAAACACCTTGACCTGCTTCAGTAAATACTCACAAAACTCAGCCTGCCGGTGCTGGAGCTTGTCCACCCTTGGTTGACGAGCGTCACCCCAAGGCCTAGGATTCGTTCACTGCTCAACCCCGTACGCAGAGATTAAATTCTCTGGCCGTTGGGGTGAAAACACCGGCTTCGGCCGGTTTTTTCGTTTCTGGGGATTGAGTTTGTGCGCACCGCTTTTTTTGTTGACGGCTATAACGTTTTTTATGGATTGCTCGCTGGCACACCCTATAAATGGTTGAACCTGCCGCAGCTATTGACGCACATCGCTCGCGTCGAGAATCCTCAAAGCTCACTCGCCTCCGTTGATTACTTTACGTCATCCGTCAAACCGGAACTGGCGACACGAGGGATCATTTCCAAAGAAGCTCAAGACTCGTATGTCCGCGCGTTGAAGGCCAGCAAAGTCGCGGTTCATTATGGTCGCCATCAGCTCGAACGTGCCAACGCCCCCCGCTTTGTCAGCAGAAACATCGGCGCCTCACGCCAAGATACAGTGGCTATCTGGAAGCTGGAAGAAAAGGAAACGGATGTCCATATCGCAATCAGCATGTATCGCGTGGCCTCAAGACAAGAAGCCTCGCCAAGGGAAAAACGTATCGAACAGCTCGTGCTGGTCTCTGGGGACACGGACATGGCTCCAGCATTGAGAGCTATCCGAGAAAATTTTCCTCACTTGAAAATTGGTGTGGTGCTCCCCTACCGAACCGGATCCAAGCGCCTGGCACCTGGATCTTTGAAGCTGCACGCCCACTGGATGCGCCGCGTTGTCACCTGCGACGAACTCCAATTCCACCAATTCCCCAACAGAGTCCCCACCCACAAAGCACCCGCTATCAAGCCGGATTACTGGTAACAATCCCGCGGCTGAATACGCCGACTCTCAGCCAACCAGAACCTCTACTCCACCAACGTCAACTCTCCATCGCGATACCGCACTTCACGGCCTAACCAGGCCACATCGTTCTGTGGAAAGGGCTTTACCTGGCAGATGGGCAGGCGACGATAAATAAACTGCAGTTGTGGCGAAGGGATTTATCCCCATTGAGTTGCGAAGCAGCTGAGGTATCTGTGGTGGATTGAGGATCGCCATCGCGAGCAGGCTGCTCCCACATGGGTTTTGTGTCGAACTTAAATATCGAGATCAACACCGATCAACTGTGGGAGCGAGCCTGCTCGCGAAGGCGTCAGCCCAGGCAACACAGAACCTGTGGAGAGGGATGGCTCTGTAGGCGCTGGCGGAGCCTGCGATCTTTTGATCTTTCGCTTGAAATTCAAGTGTCTTGGGAAAGATCGCAGCCTCGTTGCACTCGACAGCTCCTACACAGGCCAGCGGGCGTTTGCTCCCTCGCCACAAAAGCCCAGGCCTCAAGTTGAAGCGCCCGCTCAAACACTACCGCTCGTGCAACGCCTCGGCCCGGGCCTTGATGATCGGTTTGAGCAGGTAGCTGAGCACGGTTTTCTTGCCAGTGATGATGTCCACCGAGGCCACCATGCCCGGGATGATCAACAGCGGTTTTTCAGGGGTGCCCAGGTGGCTGCGTTCGGTGCGCAGCTTGATGATGTAGTAGGTGGTTTTTTTGTCTTCATCGGTGATGGTGTCGGCGCCGATCTGTTCCAGCTTGGCTTTCAATCCACCGTAAATGGTGTAGTCGTACGCGGTGAATTTCACCGTGGCGTCCTGGCCGGGATGCAGGAAAGCGATGTCCTGGGGACGGATTTTCGCTTCCACCAGAAGGGTGTCGTCCAGTGGCACGATTTCCACCAGGTCACTGCCGGGCTGGATGACCCCGCCGATGGTGTTCACCAGCAACTTGTTGACGATACCCCGCACCGGCGAGGTGACCAGTGTACGGCTTACACGATCTTCCAAAGCCTTGCCGGTGGCCTGGGCCTTGTTCAGGTCGGTGCGCGCCTCATTGAGTTGGGTCAGGGCTTCGCTGCGGAACTTGCCGCGCGTCTCATCAATCTTGCGCTGCACTTCCTTGATCGCCGATTCGGCGCGGGGAATCGCCAGTGTCGTGGCGTCCAGTTGTCCACGGGTTTCGACTTCAGCACGCTTGAGCCGCAGCACTTCCACCGGTGACACCGCGCCCTGGGCTACCAGCGGCTCGGACATATTGATCTCCTGGCGTTGCAACGACAGAGCCGAGCGATACTGCGACTGCTTGGAAATAAACTCGCGCAACTCCTGCTGACGCTGGATCAACTGCTCCTGCAACCCGCCGATTTCATCGTGCAGTTGCTGACGACGGCTGATGTACAGCGACTCTTCGCTGGCGGCCTGGCGCGGTACCGCCTTGAGCACGTCCTCCGGGAAGTTCAGCGGCCGGTCATCGACCTCGGCACTGAGGCGTTCGACCCGCAGCAACATGGACAAGCGATCAGCCTCGGTCTCCCCCACATTGGAGACAAACCGAGTGTCATCCAGGCGAATCAACGGCGCGCCGGCCTCGACGATCTGTCCTTCGCTGACAAACAGCTCGGCAACGATACCGCCTTCCAGGTTCTGGATTTTCTGGATCTTGGACGACGGAATCGCCTTGCCGTCGCCCTTGGTCACTTCGTCGACCTGCGCGAAGTTGGCCCACAGCAACAGGAACACAAAGAAGCCGATGATCCCCCAGATCGTCAGCCGCACCACCCGTGGGGCATCCTCGATCAGAGCCTTGTTGACCTCCGGCAGGGGTTGCCCGTGCAGTGAGTCGGAGCCTTTGAAATAGCGGCCGATAGCACCCTTGAAACCCGACTTAAGCAACACTGATCTGCCCCTTCTTCAACGCTTCCATCACGGCGGCTTTCGGGCCGTCGGCGAGGATCTGCCCGCGGTCAATCACCAACAGGCGGTCCACCAGCGACAGCAAGGATGCCCGGTGCGTCACCAGTAGCACCGTCTTGTTTTCCACCACGGCGGCCAGGCGCTGTTTCAAGCGTTCCTCACCGGTGTTGTCCATGGCGCTGGTGGGTTCATCCAACAGCAGGATGGGCGGGTTGAGCAGCAGCGCGCGGGCCAGGGCGACGTTCTGTCGCTGGCCGCCGGACAGGTTCTGCCCGCGCTCGCCAACTTGCAGTTCATAGCCTTGCGGATGCAGGCGCGCGAACTCATGCACACCGGCAAGTTCGGCGGCCTGGAGCACCAGTTCGTCCTCGACGTAACGGGCGCCGGAGGTCAGGTTGTCCCGCAGGGTGCCGGCCAGCAGCTGGATATCCTGGGGCACGTAACCGATGTTGTAGCGCAGCTCACTGACGTCGATCTGGCGAATGTCCACGCCATCAACCAGCAGTGCTCCGTCGTCCGGTTGATACAGGCCCACCAGCAACTTGGCCAGGGAGCTCTTGCCCGAGCCGCTACGACCGATGATGCCGATTTTTTCCCCAGGCTTGATCACCAGGTTGATGTTCTTCAGTGCGGCGTTCTGCTGGTTCGGGTAGGTGAAATTCAACTGACGGCATTCAATAGCGCCTTGCAAGACCTTACGGCTCAGCGGGCGCTCTTCGAAATTGCGCTCCTGGGGCAGCTCCATCATCTGGTCGACCGAAACCATGGTCACCCGCGCCTGCTGATAGCGAGTCAGCAGACCCGACAGCGACGCCAACGGGCTGAGGGCGCGACCACTGAGCATGTAGCAGGCGATCAACCCACCCATGCTCAGGTTGCCGTCGATGATCTGATAGACGCCGAAGACGATCATGATCACCCCGGCCAACTGCTGGATCAGCAAGGTGATGTTCATCGCCAGGCCGGACAGCATCTTCACCCGCAGCTCGAGACGACTGAGCGTGCCAATGGTTTGCTCCCACTGATATTGGCGCTCACTCTCGGCGTTGTTGACCTTCACCGCATCCAGACCGGCCAGGGTTTCGATCAGGCTGGATTGACGCTCGGCGCCCAGGGCCATGGTTCGCTCCATGGTCGCCGCCAGGGGCTTTTGCAAGGCGTAGCCGATCAGCAGGGCAATCGGAAAGGCCAGCACCGGAATCCATACCAGATGTCCGCCGAGGATCGCGATGACCATAAAGATCAGCAAGGTGAACGGCAGGTCGATCAGGCTGGTCAGGGTCAAGGAGGCGAGAAAGTCCCGCAGGCTTTGGAATTCATGGATGTTCTGGGCAAAGCTGCCAACCCGGGCCGGGCGATACTTCATGGCCATGCCAACGATGCGCTCGAACAGCGTCGCCGAAATGATCAGGTCGGTTTTCTTGCCGGCCAGGTCCAGGCACAGGCTGCGCAACATCTTGAGGATCAGGTCGAACACGTAGGCGCCGGTGATGCCGATCGCCAACACCCACAGGGTGGATTCGGCCTGGTTCGGCACCACGCGATCGTAAACGTTCATCACGAACAGCGGCGCAGCCATGGCGATAATGTTGATCAGCAAGCTGGCGGCGATGGCGTCGGCGTATAGCCAGCGCGACCGCTTGAGGGTGTCGCGAAACCACGAACGCGCCCGGGGGATGAGCGTGCCGTGGTTCACGTCGAATTTGTGTTGCGGTTGGGCGAAGAACACCTTGCCGCTGTAATCGTCGGCCAGCAGCTCGCGGCTGACCGTCACTTCGCCGCCGTCGCTTTCGCTGAGCAGCAGTCGCGCCTGGTCATCGCCGACCCAGCCGAGCAATACCGCGCTGCGACCGTCCTTGAGCAACAGCAGGGCCGGCATGGCGATGGTCGGTATCTGCTCGAGCTCGCGTTGCAGCACCCGGCCTTGCAGACCGGCACGCGCTGCCGCACGCGACAATAATTCGACGCTCAGCCGTTGCTTGGGCAACGGCAGGCCCGTGGTGAGCATCGCCGCGCTGGCCGGCTTCTGATGGAGCATGCAAAGCGCCAGCAAGCCGTCCAGCAACGGGTCATCGTGCAGCGTGCGTGGATCATGGATGAGTTCGACTCGACTGACTTCTGATTCCACGCTGGGCACTCTTTGCTGGTCAAAAGGGATGGATGACTCAATTCATCCCAGGCAACTGGACCCTGGGCTTGACGTCATTCTGCACAACGGATGCCAACGGCGCGACAACGCCCTGACTTTTGAGCAACTGGCCCATGGTTGCCTTGATCCGGTATTGACTGAACAACTGCACGTTCTTGATCTCCGCCAGGCGTCGGGATGCGCTGAACAACTCGTTTTCACTGTCGAGCAAGTCGAGCAGGGTCCGCTCGCCGAGGCCGAACTGCCGCTGGTAGGCGGTGCGTACGTTGGCGCTGTGATCGACGTATTGCTGGGCAATCGGCACCTGGGCATTGGCGTTGTTGAGAGCGTTCCAGGCCAGGCCCAACTCTTCAGTCAGTTGACGCAGGGCATTGTTGCGGATGTCCAGAGCCTGGTTCGACAAATACGACTTGGACTCCAGATCCGCCTTGTTGCTACCACCGGCATACAGGTTGAAACGCATGCGCAGCATAGCTTGCCATTCGTTGTTGTGACCGTTCTGACCATCCAGATCGTTGTCGGCGGTACGGCCCAACTCGGCGTCGAAGCGTGGGTAGAAGCTCGACTTGGCGGCTTCGTACTGTTGCTCGGCGGCCGCGATGTCTGCCTCCGCCGAACGCAACACCGGGCTGTTTTCCAGCATCTGGGCGCGGGCTTCGTTCAAGTTGGCCGGCAACAACGCCAGAAAATCGGAGGGACGTTCCAGCTGGTCGGGCATCTGGCCCACGGCGCTGAGGTAGTTGGTCTCTGCGTCGGCCAGGTTGGTCTGCTCGGTGATCAGGTTGTTGCGGGCCTGGGCCATGCGCGCCTCAGCCTGATCCAGATCGGCGCCGCTGCCCACGCCACGGTCGGTGCGCAGCTTGATTTGATCGAAGATGCGCTCGTGACTCTTGAGGTTTTCCTCAGCCAGGCGCACGAACTCGCGCCGGGTCAGCACATCCAGGTAAACCTGGGCCACGGTCAGCCCGGTGCGCTCGGACGCGTCCAGCAAGGAATAGGCACGGGCATTCACGGTGGCTTGTTGACGCCCCACTTCGCTGGACGTCGCAAAACCGTCAAAAACCATTTGCGTCAGGCGCAGGCTGGACTCGCTACGGTTCAAGGTTTCCCAGTGGTTGGTACCGCCCGAGCGGGTTGTAACACTGTCGGTGCCTTCGCGACCATACCCCGCCGCCAGGTCCACTCTAGGCAGGTAGCCGCCTTTAGCTGCCTTGAGCTGGTAGTCCGCCGCCAAACGACTGTTCACCCCGGCCTGGATTTCAGGATGGACATCCAACGCCTGTTGCATGGCCTGCGGCAAGGTTTGTGCTTGTACGAAACTGGCGGCGAGGGCGAAAGGTAAAGCCTTGAACAGGTGCGAACGCATGGTTGGATTTTTCCCGAAACTCTTGTCTTGAATCACAGCGAAAGGTGGCGCTGCATCGGATGATGGCAACCGGGATGACCGTATGTCGGAAAGTTCGAAACAGGCAGTGAATCATGCACCGAAAGAACAGGTCGCCGCTTAAATATCAATGTGACATTACTGAAGCGATTGTTTAGGATGGCCAGCAGAAGGTCAATACTTTGGCATAAACAAAAAAACCAAAAAAATAAGCCAAAATATTGACATAGCAAAGCGTCAAAACAACTTTATCTAGCGAAGCAAGAACATCCAGACCGGTACAGCCACGAGGCTGCCCGGTACATGGAAGTCTACTGAACGTGGCACCCGGAGAGTCTTCAATGAGCAGTGTTATTGCCGTTGTCAAAAGCATTGTTGGACAGGTTTTCGTCGTATCCCCCGAGGGCATTCGGCGCGTGCTCATTGAAGGTGACCGCTTGTACACAGGCGATCAGTTAGATACCGGCCCTGCTGGCGCCGTTACATTGGAGCTGGCCGATGGGCGCACTCTGGACCTGGGTCGCGACACCCAGTGGAGCGCCAGTGCCCCGGACTCCTCTACCGATCTGGCCCAGGCCACCGCCCAGGCCGCGCCGTCTGTAGAAGAGTTGCAACAGGCCATTGCCGCCGGCGTCGACCCGACGACCGCCCTTGAAGCCACCGCCGCTGGCGCCACAGCCGCGGGTACGGGGGGTGCCGCCGGAGGCGGGCACAGCGTGGTGGTATTGGATGCCACCGCCGGCAGCGTCGACCCTACCATCGGATTCCCGACTGAAGGCCTGAGCTCTGCCGCAGCCGCCGACGAAGAAATCACCGGTGTCGACACCAGCGCGGACACCACTGCCAACGCACTGCTTGATTCGACCTTGACCCTGAGTGCCACGCCAACCCTGACTGAAGCCGGTGGCGTGCTGGTCTACACCGCGACCGTCACCCAAGCGCCCCAGACCAACCTGATCGTGACCCTGTCCAACGGTGCAGTGATCGTGATTCCCGCCGGGCAACTGACCGGCAGTGTCAACGTCCCCCTGGCGCCGAACGACACCGTCTATAACGACCCTAGCCAGATCAGCGTCACCGTCACCGGCACTACTGGCGGCACCGGCATTGCCGTGACCTTGCCCACCACGCCGGCCGTGACCCAGATCACCGACACTGTCGACACCACCACCGTCACCCTGACGGCGGGCAACACCGTGACCGAAGGCGGCCAGATCACCTACACCGCCACCCTGACCAACCCGGCCCAGACTCCGGTAACCGTGACCTTGAGCAATGGCTCGGTCATCACCATCGCCGCCGGACAAACCACCG
>NZ_JAKNQY010000045.1 GCF_024494355.1 Pseudomonas sp. Q11
CTTCAATATTCCAACCTCTTGATTTTCTGTAAGAAAATTCGGGGATCCCTCAGGGTCTGTCCCGGTTTTCCACAGACCAAACATAAACATCCCCACCTACCCCCCAATTAAAATCAGGTGAAATGGTGCAGACCAGCCCAACCGAAACAAGAATATTTCGAACTCGCAAAACCTCATCTGCCTGTCCGACAAACACGAGAGAACGTCCATGCTCCAGTGTCTTTCTAGCTGTTAAAAAATTACAACCCAGAACCTCAGACACAGCTCTAATATGGACCACATTTTTATAGTCACCACTACAGCAGACCTCATACTTCGTCTCATCAACCTTAATATCGGGGATATGTGTCGTCACTACCGACCACCCGCAATTAGCACACTTAAACCCCTGAGTACTATCCTCTTCAAAAACCTTCAACTCCCCTCCACATCGTTCACAAGCTATAAAATCTGATCTTTTCATTATAGCCTACCAGGATTAAATATTTTGAAAGCTCCTTGATTTGATAAATCAGGAAGATTAAACAATGGGGAATTAGGATTCGACGAAGACCTAGGGGGCCACTACCATCTTCCCATTACCATAAGCCCATACCAAGTTGGTTGGTGCTTTCACTGGAACCCCCATTTTGTTTGCTAGATTTTGCGCAAACCCAGTATCACATGCCCCAGTATCACACGACAACAATCGGATAGGCTGACCATTGTAGTTAGGATTATTCTCAATAAGCCTAGAAACGACCCGTTGGTCAGCCATAACCGTTCCATTAGGTGTGACAATTTCAATTTTTTGCTTACTACCATGCGTAAAACGGGGACAGACCACGTTTCTACATCACAGAAAACGTGATCTGTCCCGGTTTTCCATTTTGTGTATCTCTACAAACACACCACTCAATCGAACAGCTCATGCCTTAGCAGGCAAAATTTTATATTCAGAAAGTCACCGATCTCATCTGAACGAGTAGTTTTATCCACATAAAGCAAAACTGGATACTCAGAAAATAACTGTTCCACAGCTTCACCATCAAAAGGATCAATATTTTCTTTCAGAACAAATCCCTCCCCTCCCTCACCGTCAAATCGATAATACACGCCCCCTTGGTAGGCACTCTCCCTTTCCTCAAATGAGACACCCAAGAGCTCTTCGACATTTAACTTTGCCACTATAATAGATATATCTTTAACACCGTATAGATCGTATGCAGCCACGTATTTAATTCCTCGGTAAAATAACGCTAGGGGCTCGACTTATCGCCGAAGTCGTTGAGCCATAGATCATAAAATTAACATCTCGACCTGCCTGCCTACTTAACTGAGTTGCCAAATCTTCCAAACCAAGCACTTTAAGATCCCTCGCGCTAAGTGGACCGGTACGCGTCGCGCCGCCTCTAAGCCCAATCCCAAGAGAGCTTGCTTTGTTTAATAGCTCTGGACTGGCTAGTGCGATATCAAAATCGCTAGTTCGTCCGACATCGAAAGGTTGCCCTGTTCGATAGCTTTTGCCAGTTATAGCACTCCCCTGAAGTATGGGATCGACATTGGTATAACCTGCTTTCAACAAACCATCCCTGACACTACCGCCAAAATGTGAAAAATCTTTCGCACTGGCGAAACCGCTAGGTACAAGCCCTTTTGAAGACACGCTATATAACGAACCACCCAGCCCCCATGCATTCAGCAGCCCCTGGATACCCCACATGACCCGCTCGGTATTACTGGCCACCTCCCCCGTAATAGGATTCTCGCCACCCGCCGCCATATAGCCTTGGCAGGCTATACCTCCTACACCAGCCCCACCACAACCAGCCGAGAACAGTTCATTGGAAATCCCCTGAAGCTGAGCCGTGGTGGTTGCTTTATCCAACTCGTTTCTTGCTTTCCCTCCGATAGCCTGCTCAAACGACGCGGGTTGCAGAACCCACTCCTCACCTTGATCCGTCGTGATCGTCTTGTCGGTAGCCACACAAAAACCATTTGGTGACGTAGCGCAGGAAATCACATCCCCAGGCGAAGTTGTGTGGACCATAGCGCGGGTGAAATCGTTATCCTCCGAAAGAACCTCTTCCTTTAGAACGCTAAAATTTTTCGCAATAAGCTCCGAGATCTCGCTAGACAAATCTTGGCAATCACTTGTAGTTGAGCCATTACACGACGACTCGTACTCTCGCTGCAGAACCTGGAGCGAAAGCCTTTCTATATCGCTCAGATGATTGTTCTCGACAGCATTTTTCGCCGTGCCAGCTCCAAGCGCAGCGTTAAATGCATCCCCCCCAGCAAGCGCGCCGGTGAACCCGCCGGCCAACGTCGACAGCGCTGCGATCGTTTGTTTTTCCGACTCGGTCAGCTCGTCCCTGGACTGGCCCGGATAGAGTTGGCTCGCTATCAGCTCACCGACAGTGGCACCCGCAGCCCCGGCCAGCGCCGAGCCTCCTTGTGCTTTTGCCAGAACCGCACCCAATACGGCGTGCGCCATCAGGTTGGCTGCGTCATCACCTTCGGTCATCTGCTTAACGGCTTGAGCCAGATAAGGCGCAGCCGCGCCTCCCACGAGCGCTCCGATGTCTCCTACGAGGATGCCTTGGACAATCCCAGCTACCGCCTGACTGGCCTTTTGAAAACTACTGCCTGTTCCGTAATCGCGCTGAACCTGTTGGCTGATTTGCTCAGGGGTTGGACTAGCCACCCCGCTGTCGTTCAGCTTTTCGCGGGCAACCTTGTAGGCCTCACTGTCCGGATTTTGAGCTTCCTTGATTTTTTCGGCGGCGACGGCACTACTAATCCCTTTCACCAACTCCACCGAGCTCTTCACCAGCTCGATGCGCTCGTTCATCGCCTCTTCGTCAGGCTTGTCCAAATGCTCGTTGGCATTCTTCGTATCGCGATTCAAGCCGACAGTATCTTGAGCGCCCTCCGGGTTGCGGACGATGATCGTGCCTTCGCTCACCGCGCTACGTGTGTGGCTCTTGTCGGATTCGCTTAGAGCAATACCGTACAAGCCCCCCACCGAGGCGCTCGCCCCAGCACCACCGTAACTGCCCGAGATGCCGATACCAGCGGACTGGGCCTCGATTTCACTGACATTCTTGATATCGCGAGCGACGAGACGGTCAGTGATCAACAGGTTCTTATCCGCCGAGGCATCGCTGGCAATCACACCACCTTCCAAGGTAGTGGTTTTACCCACGTCAACGGTGTAGCCACCCGTCCCCGCGAACAGGCCGGTCTGATCCGTGACGCCTTTGTACTCGCTGTTCATGTTGCCGGCAGCCAGGTTGGCTGAAGCGGCTACAGGCGTGCCGTAGCAGAACGGTGGAATGCAGATGCTCGCACCAAAACCGCCGCTACTTTGCTTGCTTTTCTGGTCCTGAGTGTCCTGGCGGGAAATGATGTTGAGGTTTCCGTCGATCAGCGCATTTATTTCATCAGCACGAACCTGAGCGCCCGCCAACGTGGTGTCGCCGCCGCTGCGCAACAGCAACGAACCGGTATCGACCGTTGTGTTGACCTGGGTGACGGAACTGCCATCCCCCATACCTTTTGCGAGCTGCGCCCCAAGGTCCAGGGTGAAGCCGTTTTGCTGGCCGATGTTGAAGCTGGCACCGATAGCGGTTTTGTTGTTGCTGTTGCGGTTGGACCAGTCAGCCGTGTTCTGCGCGCTCTCCAGGATGATGTCGTTGCTGGCGAGCAACGACGTGTTGACCGCCTTGATGCTGCTGCCGATGACATGCAAATCACCATCGTTTTGCGCCGCGTTGCCATTGGCAATGATGGATAACGTAGTGCCCGCGTTAAGGGTGCTTTGCTTGGTGGTTTGGCTCGCGTAATTGCTGGTGCTTTTGCTTCGGGTATTGGCGATTTCGGTACCGATTTTGATCAATGAACCATTGCTGGCGGTACCGCCCTGTTTGTCGGCGAAGCCGGTTTTCTGATCATTAGCGTCCGATGCCATCCCGCCGAGGTTGTAGGCCGCCAGCGCCGCCTGGGCCAGTTTCACCGCTTTGAGCCGAGGGTCATCCGCGTCCTTTGCGGCCTCGACCGACGAGCGAATGGTGTTGACCGTGTCGACGATCGCACCACCGATCACACGCCCGACGGCCAGGCTTTTGGCTTTATCGACGGTACTTTGATCCGCCGTTTCCATGCCAGCAGCAATGGTGACGTTCGAGCCACGAAGGCTCATGCCCTTGGTGCTGACCAGATCGCTGGCGATTACGTTGAGGTCTCCACCGGCAACGAGACTGACGTTCCCTTTGCTGGAGCCGATGGTGCTACCGGTCAGGGTGGTTTGCGATGCCGTGCCGTTGTGTTTCTGGTTGCTGATCGACAGGTGCTGATTACCGGTGATGTCGTCGATGCCCAGGTTGTTGCCCGTCAGTACGCCCGTCAGGTCGCGATTCTTCTCCTTGTGCATTTGAGTGCGGGAGAAAGTGTTCTCCGCCGCGTCGATGGTCAGGTCACGTCCCGCGCGTACCGTGAGGTCATCGGTGCTGACCAGGGCCGAGCCGGTGATGGTGGCATCGCGTTTGGCGATGACGGCGATAGTGTCGCCCGAGATCATGCTGCCGACAGCAGTTGTCTGAGTTTCGGCCAACTTGTCCTGGACCTTGCTCGACTTCAAGCCGCCCCAGCTACTTTTGCTTTTGCTGCGCTCGTGGCGAGCACTCTCGGAGTCGGTAACGGCGACAATTTCCACATCATTGCCAGCCCCCAACCCGACACTGCCTTTTTCGGAAATGACATTGCTGCCTTTGATCAGCAAGTCGTTGCCGGCGGTCAGGACGTTGTTGCCGCCTGACGTGACCGAGCTGGCAACGTTGGTGACACTACTGGTTTCATCCAACCGAAACTTCTTCCCAGAAGAAGACTTCTTGGTCTTGCTATAAAAGCTGTAATCCGAATCCTTAGCCGATTGCAGCACCAGGTTTGCACCGGCCACCAGATAAGCCTCATCCCCGGCACTCACCCGACTGGCAATCAACCCCAGATCCTTGCCCGCACTCAGCACCACATTCCCACCCGCCGTGACGACCGTGGCAACCTGACGGACGTGATCCTCCTCCTTCGTAACCCTCGCCCCCTTGTTATACGAGTGCACCTCATCTGCCGCCGACGCCAGGGTCATGTCCCCCACCGCGCTCATGCCCACGTCGCGTTTGGCTTCGATCTCGCTGGCAACCGCCGTCACATCGCGCTCGGCCGTCACCGTCAAATCACGCCCCGCCAACACCTGCGAGCCCAGTTGCGTGATCGCCGAGTCATCGTGATCGCCGCCATCGGTCAGGCGATCGGCCTTCTGCGCCGAAACGATGTTCACATCGCGCCCTGCTTCTATCGTCAGGTCTCTGCCGCTGCTGACCACGCTGCCAACGGTGTTGAAGTCGCGTCCGGCGTCGATGCTCAGGTTGTTGGTCGCCTCGATTCGCGCGGCGCTGTCGGCAAAGCCCATGGACCAGGACCATTCACCGTTTTTGTCGTCGTAGTTTGTGACGGTGCGTTCGTTGACTACATCGCCCCGAACGGTGGTGAGCGACACGTCGCGTCCGGCGATGATGCCGCCGGCCTTGTTGACGAGGTTATTGCCCACCAGCAGGTCGAGGCGGTTACCGGCTTCTACCAGACCGCTGCTGGTCAGGTCGTTGGCGGCGGTGGCCGACAGGTTGTTGGAAGCGCGCAAGGTGCCGGCGTTGTTCAGGTCCTTGCCGGCGATCAGGGTCACGTCTTTGCCCTGGATCAGCGCGCCGTTGGCGGCCAGGCGGTTGTTGGCGTTGGCCAGGTACAGCACCGGCACCAGGACTTGTTCGCCGTTGACCTCGACGTTTTCCATCCAGACGATGTCGTGGGTCAGGGCCGCGACCTGTTGCGACGTGAGGCTGACGCCCACGGCCAGGTTCAACGCCTGTTTGCTGGCGACGGCGTTGTCCATCAGGTACTTGAACATGTCCTCGTTGGAGGTCTGGCCATCGAGGAAGCGTTGGCCGGTGCGGGCGAGCACGGCTTGCTGGATCAGCCTCTGCTCATACAAACCATCACCCAAGCGTTTGGCGCTTTGATCCGGGTCGTAGCCAAGGTTTGCCAGCAGGTAGTCCGAACTCATGAACTGCTTGAGGTCGGTGAGCACCGGGTTGGTTTCGATCAGGTATTTGGGCGGGGTGGACACCACGCCCATGGCGGACAAGCGTTTCGGGGGGATAATCGTGGAAACGTCGGCGGGTGACCTCGAGTTCGGTCGCGTCGGCATCACGGCGGGCTTTTCCATGGCCCAGTTTTGCGCGTTGCTGTGGGTTGCATCCGCGTCCGGGGTGGTGCCCTGCCCGCTGAGGCGGAACAAACCGTTTTGACCTTCGGGGATCACGAAGCCGGGCAGCGTCAACGGGTCGATGCGCTGTTGGGCCAGGTCGGGGGGCAGTTGGCTGTTGATGTGAGCGATAAACGGCGTGGTCGCCCGTAGGGTGCCGGTGTCATCGACCTTGCTGTCGCTGGTGATGATCGGCGCATTGACCGTTTGCACGCTATTGTTGAGCGTGGTGGTGGCGGTGATCGACGTGCTGCCGCCCGACTGAATCACCGCGTCGATGCTTTTGCCTGTAGTGGCGAATTGCGTGGCCCTGAAGACGCCATAGCGCGTGACTTCTTCGGGCACTGGCAGGTTTTTCGTCGGGTCGTAATCCGGGTTGAGTTCGGTACTGAGCCCGCTCTCCTGCTGATAGAAATAGCCGCCATCGGCGCGCCGGTACAAGGGCACGTATTGGGCGCTGTATTTGTTGTACTCGTTGACCGCGCCGCCCGGGTCGATCAGCCCCAGGTAGATGCTCCCCGGCTCCCGGTCGGCCGGGTTCTTGTAGTCACTGCGATAGACGATGGTCTCAAGGTTCACCCCTTCATTGTTGAAGGTATCGACCGAGATGTTGATGTCCCTGGCGGCCGACACCGAGCTGTATTGATTGAGGAAGCTGGAGCCGGTGACCGTGAGGTTGCCACCGGCGGTAATGAAGGCCGAGGGCGAGTCTTTATCGAGCGTGCGCTCGTAGATCTCATGGACGTAGTACCAGACGTTCCACTCATCCGAGCAATGGCTGCAGCTGTGGGTGATATAGCCATTCACGCGTTTCTGGCTGAAGGTGAGTATGTCTCGGCGGTTGATGACCGCGTTCGCCAGCAAGCGCATGTCACCGGCGCTTTCCAGGCTGCCGGAGATGTTTTCGATCACGTCCGCCCGCGCGCCCGCCGCGTCGCGGGCGACGGTCAACTCACCCAAGCTGTAGATGTCACCGTAATTGTTCGTCAGCGTGTTGCTGCGCAGCCGCATGGCCGCGCCGCTGAACATCAGACCCTTCTCGTTGAGCAACTGCGCGGCGTTGACGGTAAGGTCCTGCGCCCCGCCCAGGGTGCCGTAGTTACTGAGTGACGCGGTGCTGAGCAGCAGGTCATCGTTCGCTGTCATCCGCCCATGGTTGATGATCGATCCGCTGGCCGTGACGTCGGTTAGCCCGCCACCGGTAATCCGCCCCGTCTCGGGCAGGTACACACTGGCCGCGTCGAGCGTCAGACGCCCCACGCTGGTGACCCGGCCCGCGCCAGTGTAGCTGCCCGTGAGTTTCAGCTTCAGGGTGCCGTCACTGGCGATCAGGCCATCGTTGGTCCAGTTGACGCCCGTTCCCTCCAGCGAGGTCGAGGCCAGCAGTTGGCCGGTGGCGGTCTGGGTGAAGTTGTTGACGTTGATGTTCAGGCGCCCGGCCTGGATGACGCTGGTGTTGATCCAGGTGTCGGCGTTGAGGGTCAGGCCGCCCAGGGTGGTGATGCTGCCACCGGCGCCGCCGATGTTGGCGGCAGAGATGTCGAACGTGCCGCTGCCCACATGCAGCAGCTTGCCGTTACTGTTGAGGAAGCTGCCAACGCCCAGGGTCAGGTCGGCGTTGGCGCTTTCCAGGATAGCGCTGCGATTGTCGAACAGGCCGCCGATCTGGAAGTTAGTTTTGCCGCTGCTGCCCAGGGCGCGGATTTGTCCGGTCTGGTTGTCCAGGCTGGCAGCCTTGATCGACAGGGTGCTGTCGCTTTCGATGATGCCCTGGCGGTTGTTCAATACGCCGGTCAGGTTCAGGTCGATCTGGCTGCCGGCGATCTGGCCGTCGTTATCGCCGCTGTTGTCGAAGTCGTTGCCGGTGACGCTGACCTTGCCTTTGGCGTACAGGCCGCCGTTGCGGTTGTCGAAGTTGCGGGTGAGAACGATGGCATCGCCGGTTTGCGCCGAAATGCGCCCGCCGTAATTATCGAGGCCGCCCAGGGCGGTCAGGTTCAGGCGCTGGGCCTGGGTGATGCCGCCCTGGCGGTTGTTGTTCAGGTCATAACCGTTTTTCAGTACGCCGGTCAGTTCGGTCTTCAGCAGCCCCTGGAGGCTGGCGAGCACGCCGCCACGGTTGTCCAGGCTGATGGCGCCGATGCTGAGGTCAGCGGTCCTGGCTTCGATCCGACCGCTCTGGTTGTCGATCGCTTCGTCGACGGTCAGCGTCAAGGCACCCTGGCTTTGCACCGTGCCTTTGCCGTTGGCGAGGTTGGCTGCTTCGATCTGCACACCAGCGTTCTGGCTGTAGATCAAGCCATTGGCGCCGTTCTGCACGATGCCGGTGGCGGTCAAGACCAACTGGTCATTGGCCGCGACCGTGCCGCGATTGCGGTTGTCCAGGCCACCGGTGAGCAGGGTCAACAGACCTTGGCTGGCGATCTGGCCGCCCTGGTTGTTGATCTGCATGGCGCGCTCGACCCGCAACGGGCCAGCGCTGGCGAGTTTGCCGTTGGTGTTGGTCAGGGCGCCGAGCAGGTCGAGGGTTACGGCGGCGTTGCCGATCAGGTTGCCGCCGCTGTTGTCCAGCGCGGTGCCGGTGAAGCTCAGGGCTTGTTGTGCGTTGACGGTGCCGCCGGCATTGCTCAGGGTCATGGCGTTCATGACCAGGGTGGCGCCGCTGTCGATCAAACCGCCCTGGCCGTTGTTCAGTAAACCGCCCGTGACGGTCAGGATCTGGTCGCCGCCGCTGGACAGAATCCCGCCGCCACTGTTGTCCAGGCTGGCGGTGCTGACGGTGAGTTTTTTCTGGCCCGCTAACGCACCGTCACCGCTGTTGAGCAGCGCGCCGCTGAGGGTGACGCTAACGTCTTCGTCGCGGCTCGACAACGTGCCGTGGTTACGGTTGTCCAGGCTCGCGGCAGTCAGCTCCAGGCCTTTGAAGCCGGAGATCAGGCCACCCTGATTGATGACTTGGCGAGCGGCCACGGTCATCTGACCATTGCTGATGAGCTTGCCGGCGCTGTTGTCCAGGTCGCGGGCGGTCAGGGTGAAGCTTTGGTTACTGGAGAGTTCACCGTTTTGGTTGTTCAGGTCCCGCAGATTTCTAATGCTCAGAATGCCGGCGGTGGTGATCAGGCCGGCGCTGTTGTTCAGGTCACCGGTGGCGACGCCAAAATCGATGGCGATGGCGCTGCCCAGCAGCGAACCTTGCTGGTTGTTCAGGTTGCGGGAGGTGAGGGTCAACGCGTCGGTGGCGCTGATGAGGCCTTTGTCCTGGTTGGTCAGGTGACCGGTAAGTGCCAGGTCCAGATTGGCGCGGCTGGTCAGGGTGCCGCCGCTGTTGTCCAAGCTGGCGGCTTCGACCTCCAAGGCAGCGGCCGCGATCAGGCCCTTGAGGTTGGTCACTGCATTATTGACGCGCAGAGCCAGGGCCTGGCTGCTCAGCAACTTGCCGTTGTCGTTGTTCAGGCTTTGCGCCGCCAGGGTGAATGCCTGGGCGCTGGAAATTTCGCCGCCGTCGTTGTTGTTGACCCCCTTGAGGTGCTTGAACACAAGCAACGGTGCGTTGATCAAACCGCCCCGGTTGTTCAACTGGCCCTGGTTCAAGTCCAGGCTCAGGGACGTTTTGCTAAAGAGCTGGCCGCCCTGCTGATCGAAACCGGTAACACTGGCGACCAGGGCTTTTTCGCTGGCGATTTTGCTGGCAGCACCATTGCTGACCTGGGTGGCCGTCAGGTCGAGCGTGTCGCCACCCAGCAACTGGCCGCCCTGGGTGTTATCGAACACTCCGGTGGTGACGATGCTCGCCTTCTTGCCGGTGATCAGGCCGTTCTGACTGTTGTTCAAGCTTTGGCTTTTAAGGGTCAAAGCACTGTCGGTGCTGATCGAACCGCTTTGATTGTTCAGCACGCCGGTGCTGGTCAGCACCAGCCCGCCGCTGCTCGACAAGCGGCCGCGAGTATTGTCGAGACTGGCCCCGTTGATGTCCAGCAATTGTCCGGCGGCGACCAGGCCCGCCACGTTGTCCAGCGACGCGACGCGCAAGGTGACGTTGCTCAAACTGCTGAGCTCGCCACTGCGGTTGTTCAGTTGACCGACGTTGGCTGTCAGATTGCGGCTGGCGATAATCTTCTTGCCGTTGTTATTGAGCGTCTGCGCGGTGACACTGACATCACCCGTGGCATTGCGCGTGGTGTCGGCATTGACCCCGGCCTCAACGATGCCGTTGTTGCTCAACTGCCCACCCGCATTCAGCGTAATGCTGTCCCGCGCCGCAAGGGTTTGCTGGTTGGTCAGGTTGCCCTGGGTTTGCGCGTTCAACGTAGTGCCGGCGTAAACCGCACCACGGGCGTCGAGGCTGGCAGCCTTGACCTTGATGGCGCCGCTGGCTGAGGTGTCGACCATGCTGAGATGCCCATTGGCATCGAGCTGAATATCCCCACCACTGGCGATCAGCTTGCCGTCCAGCTTCACGCCGACCCCGGCCTCGGTGCCCACCAATTTGATGGCGCCTGCGTACATGCCACCGAGGGCCGAGGAGTCGATGGCCAGTTGCGGTTTAGCACTGCCGTCATCGGCACGGGCGGTGGCGCTCAAGGTGTCGGCATTGACGTCGTTGCGTCCGGCAATAATCGTCAGGTTTTTCGCCTGGATCTCGGCGTTGATCCTGGCGCTGCGGGTGATGATTTCGAAGTGGTCGACGTTATTGGCGTTGAGGCCTGCGCCCTCAATCGCAACGCTGCCTTTATCCACCTGATAACGATCCAGCCGACCGTTTTCCACAATCGGTTTGCCGGTGCTCAAAGTCACCTTCGGGCTATTGATAAAACCACAGCCATTACAGGTAATGCCGTACGGGTTGGCGACGATGACGTGGGCCGATTGCCCCGCCACTTCGGTGTAGCCGCGCAACTGGCTGGGGTTGCCGCCGTTGACTTCGTTGAGGATGACCTTGGCCGCCGCGCCCTTGAGGTTCGGGTTGCCGAGGATGATCCCGCCCAACTGAGTGGACTGGGTGCGCGAGGTGGCGTTGTTGAGGATTACGCCGTTGCTGCCGACGTTGTAATCCTTGAACTGGTTGTGGGACAGGCCGCTGCCGTTGGGCTTGGCGATGTTGACGATGGGCACGCCGTTGCCGGCGCGGTCCAGGCCAGTGCCCGGTGCGCTGACTACGATCCCGTCAGCTTGGGCCCACAGCGGTTGCCAGAACATGACGTTGGCCAACAGGAACGCCAGGCCGCGCTTGGGCATGCCCCAGAAGTGCTCGCGGGTTTGCAAGGCAGCAGAAGGCTGGCGGGCCAGAAAGGCGTGTTGGCGGTCGTCCATGATCGAGTCTCGTTGCAGCAGGAATTAGAGGAATACATCCATGCGGAAGTAGATCGGCGCTTCGCGCTCGGGCAGGGCATCCGGGCGTTCCAGGGAATGGGCGAAGGTGACGCTGGCGCTCAGGTGCTGGCCGCGGGCAAACAACTCCAGCGAATTGCTCGACATGCGCCCGTGCTGGTCGCCGTTGTAGCGGTCGCCGCGAATTACGCCCTGGTCGTAACCGAGGCTGGTGCCGTATTCAGCGAATACCGGGCGCAGCCATTCCAGCGTCACCGGGCGGCTCCAGCGCAGGTCGTTGCGCCAGTAACCACCGCTGTCGCCAGACAGCGACTGATCCTTGTAACCACGAATCGACGATTGCCCGCCCAGGCTCATGCGCTGCGGGCTGAACAGTACGTCCTCGCTGCGCTGGCCGGTCATCAGGCTGCTGAAACTGAACGACTCGCCCCACAACTTGAACGGTTGCAGGTAGCTTACGGTGGCGGTGTATTTGCGATAACGGGCGTCGGCCTGGCCGGGACCCGGATCGTGATCGCCCTGGGCATCGAAGGCGCCGATGCCTTGCTGCACGCCCAGGTCCAGGTTGACGAAAGCACTGCCGACCCGTCGGCCATGGTTGATGCCGAACTGCCCTTCACTCAGGCGATTGCTGCTGACGTCCAGTTTGCTGTCTTCGATGAAGTTGTTGGTCCGCAGGTAGGCCAGGCCGGTGTTGAGGGACGTCTTGCTCAGGGCGTCGCGGTGAATCACCCGTTCGACCCGCAACTGATGGTTCTGGCTGTCGCCGGTCTGCTTGAAATTGAAACCGTTGGCCGGGATCTGCGAGCGGTACTCGCTCCGGCTGTAGGTGTAACTGACGTTCCACCAGCCAAAAGGCACGTTGTAATAGAGCATGGCGTTGCGGGAGGTGTGCTGGTGGTCGGTCATCGCATCGTGACCACCGCGCAACATCAACTGGTCGGCCAAGCCCAGCGGGCTGTCCCACTCGAAACTGCTGCCCCACTGCTGCTCGCCGGTGCTGCGCTGGCCGTCGTTGCTGCGCGACAGCCCGGCACGCCAGGGCTTTTGCGCTTCGTTGGTGACGCGTACTTCACTGCCACCGACGTTCTGGCCGGGGGTCAGCTCCATCTTCGCCTGATTCGACGGCAGGCGATTGAGCTGATCGACCATCTGCTCGATCTCTCGCAAGTTGACCAACTCGCCGACCTTGCCAGGAAACGCCATCGCCAATTCACGGTCCGAGAGCTTGCTGTTCTCGGCGCCCTTCAAACCTTCAAGCCGCCCTTCCACCACCAGCACGCTTAAATGTCCGCCGGACAAATCCTGCTGCGGTAAATAGGCCCGGCTGGTGACCAGGCCTTTTTCGATGTAGTGATCGGTGATGACTTTGAGCAGTTCATTGAGCTGCGTCACGCCCAGGCATTGGCCGATGTAAGGCTTGAGCAACCGCTCGCGTTCACTGGCGGAAAGGCTGTCGGCACCCTTGAGTTCGATGGTTTTGATGGGGAAGCAGCGAGTATCGGCAGGCGCTGTCGGCTGGGTCGGTTTCGCCTCTTTACCGGGCAGGTCCTTGAGTTCCTCCAGACGACGGCGCTGCTCTTCGAGCAGGCGGTTCTGACGCTCGCGGATCAGGTCGGTTTCGCCGGGAGTGGGGGCAGCGTGAGCAAGGGCAAGCGGAGAAAGGCACAGCAAAGCTACGCACAACCTCGCCCAAAATAAGGGTGAGGACATGTTAGATCCCTCTAGCAAAAACGATATCAAAATAGTGGCGCGATATTAATTAGCCATCAATTTGACGTCAACAAATTGTTTGATCTTTGGGGCTGCTACCGGAACCGTTTATCTGAAATAAGACCCCTCCCCTACGACGGTACGAAAGGCCGGAAACGCTCTCAAAACGGACAGACGCCGTGCCGGCCGCACCTCGCGACACTCACCCGATGAACTTTCCCCCCTCGCGTGGCCTCAACCCCTTACCTGCCCCAACAAGGAATACGAGGCCCTGCCATGAAAACCCTCCTGAAACTGACCCTCGCCGCCACCCTCACCTGCGCCGTCCCCGCTTGGGCCACTTGCACGCCCGAGCAAGCCACCGCCAAGCGTGAACAATTGGCCAAGGAAGTGACCAGGCTCACCGAACAGGACCCGGACAAGGCCAAGGAAATGAATAAGGAACTGCAGGCCATGGACATGGAGACTGCCAGCAAGGATGTACCGGATAAGTGCCAGTTGATTGATGAGCGTCTTCAAGAGCTCAAGAATGCGGAGAAGAAAGCGGGGTGATGCCCCGAGCAGGGCACAGCTTGCTTTTGTGGCGAGGGAGCTTGCTCCCGCTGGGTGCGAAGCGCCCCCTGAAATCGAAGCGTCAACGCGCTAGATGATTGTAAATTCCACTTTGTTGGGGCTGCTACGCAGCCCAGCGGGAGCAAGCTCCCTCGCCACAGGGTTTTGCGTCAGGCTCAGTTATGCATAAAAAAACCGGACCCAAGGTCCGGTTTTTTTATGCAGCACTACCGCCGTTTCACTCAGCCGCTGGCGCCTCTGGCTTGCGCCGCTTGAGTGGGGCCATGCCGTCCTTGCTGACCAGCGACAAGGCGTCGGTCTTCGGGCGGTTGGCGATCTTGCGCTTGGTCGGGGCCTTGGCGCCGGTTTTCTTCTTGTCGCCCTTGGCGTCGACCTTTTTCTTCTTCACGCCAACGGCCTTGCCCGAGGCCTTGACCTTTTTCGGTCCGCCGTAGGTGCCTTTGACTTCCTTGATGGTGCGGCGCTCGAAGCTCTGCTTGAGGTAGCGCTCAACGCTCGACATCAGGTTCCAGTCGCCGTGGCAGATCAGCGAGATCGCCAGGCCATCGTTGCCGGCGCGTCCGGTACGACCGATGCGGTGCACGTATTCGTCGCCGCTGCGGGGCATGTCGAAGTTGATGACCATGTCCAGGCCTTCCACGTCCAGACCGCGGGCGGCAACGTCGGTAGCGACGAGGATTTTCACGCCACCCTGCTTGAGGCGGTCGATGGCCAGTTTGCGGTCTTTCTGGTCTTTCTCGCCGTGCAGCACGAACGCCTTGTATTCCTGGGCCACCAGGCGACCGTAGATGCGGTCGGCCATGGCTCGGGTGTTGGTGAACACAATGGCTTTTTCGTAGGTTTCGTTGGCCAGCAGCCAGTTCACAATCTGTTCTTTGTGCTGGTTGTGGTCAGCGGTGATGATCTGCTGGCGGGTCGTGGAGTTCAGCTGGCTGACCGCGTTGAGCTGCAAGTGCTCAGGGTTGTTCAGCACCTTGGCGATCATTTCCCGCAGGCCCGAACCGCCGGTGGTGGCGGAGAACAGCATGGTCTGCTGGCGGTTGGTGCATTCATCCACCAGGCGTTGCACGTCTTCGGCAAAACCCATGTCGAGCATGCGGTCGGCTTCGTCCAGCACCAGCACTTCGACTTCCTTGAGGTCCAGGTTGCCGGCGTTCAGTTGCTCGATCATCCGCCCTGGCGTGCCGATCAGGATGTCCGGTACTTTGCGCAGCATCGCGGCCTGGACCTTGAAGTCTTCGCCACCGGTGATCAGGCCGGACTTGATGAAGGTGAACTGCGAGAAGCGTTCCACTTCCTTGAGCGTTTGCTGGGCCAGTTCACGGGTCGGCAGCAGGATCAGGGTCTTGATGCTGACGCGAACCTTGGCCGGGCCGATCAGGCGATTGAGGATCGGCAGCACGAACGCCGCGGTCTTGCCGCTGCCGGTCTGCGCCGTCACCCGCAGATCACGCCCCTGGAGCGCGAGCGGAATAGCCGCTGCCTGCACCGGCGTTGGCTCGACAAATTTAAGCTCGGCCACGGCTTTGAGCAGGCGTTCGTGCAGGGCGAATTGGGAAAACACGGGTGCTACCTCGAAGAAATGCAAAAAAACAGCTGCATAGGGTAACGGTTTCGAGCGCGAAGGCCGAGTTTCTTTATACGAACGGCGCTAATCAGTGGCTTTTTTGTGAGCCGATTCGTCATCAAGGGTCACTTAACCTGGCTTAAATGCTCTAATCGCCCCGTCGCGTCTTTATAGAAGAACCGTTTCGTCCATGGATATCAAACAGCTCTGGGTCAACATTCAAGACCTTTGGGGTGCCCTCGATAAGCACCCTCTCCTGCATTCCAGCCTTGCACTGATGTTGCTGTTGGTGATTGCACTGGTGTTGGGGCGCGTGGCGCGTTACCTGATCCTGCATGGTGCCAAGTTGCTGGGGCGCCAGCCGGCCCTGCACTGGGTCAACGACCTGCGCCAGAACAAGGTGTTCCATCGCCTGGCGCAGATGACGCCCTCGCTGGTCATCCAGTTCGGCCTGCACCTGGTGCCGGAACTGAGCAAGACCAGTATGGTTTTCCTGGGCAATGTCGCCCTGGCCTTCACCATTCTGTTCATGGTGCTGGCCATCAGTGCCCTGCTCAGCGCCCTGCTGGATGTCTACGCCCGTACCGAGCACGCCCGCACTCGCTCGATCAAAGGCTACGTGCAACTGGCGAAGATGGTGCTGTATGTGTTTGGCGCGATCATCATTGTCGCCACCCTGATCGACCGCTCGCCGCTGTTGCTGCTGTCGGGTTTGGGGGCCATGTCGGCGGTGATTCTGTTGGTCTACAAGGACACCTTGCTGTCGTTCGTCGCCAGCGTGCAACTGACCAGCAACGACATGCTGCGGGTCGGTGACTGGATCGAGATGCCTCAGGTGGGGGCCGACGGTGACGTGGTGGACATCACGCTGCACACGGTCAAGGTGCAGAACTTCGACAAGACCATCGTCTCGATCCCCACCTGGCGCCTGATGTCCGAGTCGTTCAAGAACTGGCGCGGCATGCAGCAGTCCGGCGGGCGACGGATCAAGCGCAGCCTGTTCATCGACGCCGGCGGCGTGCGTTTTTTGCAGGACGAGGAAGAACAGCGCCTGACCCAGGTTCATCTGCTGACCGACTACATCAGCCGCAAACAGGCCGAACTCAAGGCCTGGAACGAAGCCCAGGGCAACGTCGCGGCGATGTCGGCCAACCGCCGACGCATGACCAACCTCGGCACCTTCCGCGCCTACGCCTTGGCGTATCTGAAAAGCCATCCGGACATCCAGCCAAACATGACCTGCATGGTCCGCCAGATGCAGACCACGGCCCAGGGCATCCCGCTGGAAATCTACTGCTTCACCCGCACCACGGCATGGGCCGACTACGAACGTATCCAGGGCGATATTTTTGACTACCTGCTGGCGGTGATGCCGGAGTTCGGCTTGAACCTGTATCAACAGCCCAGTGGCATGGATTTGCGTTCGGGGCTGTTGCCGGCGGCGTTGGGGGCCAGCCATCTGCCGGAGCCACAGAAGCAGGTGATCTGATACTCACAACAGGTTTCTGTGGGAGCGAGCCTGCTCGCGATAGCGGTGTAACAGTCACCGATATGTTGACTGACATACCGCCATCGCGAGCAGGCTCGCTCCCACAAGGGGGGTCAGTGGGCAGGCAGCGGCTGGCGTATTCCCAACCGACTGATCCACACCGCCGCCAATATCACCGACCCGCCCAGCAGCAACCGCCCCAGCGCCTCGTGCTGGTTCCAGATCAGCAGGTTCACCAGCAGCCCCACCGGCACGTGCAGATTGTTCATCACCGCCAGCGTGCCGCCGTTGACCATGCACGCGCCTTTGTTCCACCAGTACAGCCCCAACGCAGTGGAGACCAGGCCGAGGAATATCAGCACGCCCCACTGCAGCGGTGCTTCTGGCCAGAAATTGGTCTTGCCGAATAGCAGGAAGGCCGGCAACGCCACCATCAGCGCACCGAGATAGAAATAGCCGAAACGCCGGTAGTGCGGCAGGTCGCTCGGGTGACGAGCCACCAGGTGCTTGTACAGCACCTGCCCGGCGGCGTAGGTGAAGTTGGCCAGTTGCAGCAGCAAGAAACCCATGAAGAAATCCGGGTTGATCCGGTCGTAACGAATCACCGCCGCGCCGCCCACGGCCACCAGCGCCGCGATCAGCGCCCAGGGGTTGAAGCGGCGGTTCAGTGCATCTTCGATCAAGGTCACATGCAGCGGCGTAAGGATGGTGAAGAGCAGCACCTCGGGCACCGTCAGCACCCGGAAGCTCAGGTACAGACAGACATAGGTCACGCCGAACTGCAAGGCACCGATCAACAACATGCCGCGCATGAACGACGGTTCCACCTGGCGCCAGCGGGTCAGCGGAATGAACACCAGCCCGGCCAGCACCACCCGCACCAGCACCGCGAAATAACTGTCGACATGCCCGGCCAGGTATTCGCCGATCAGGCTGAAGGAAAACGCCTGGATCAGCGTCACAAAAAGTAGATAGCCCATACGCCCCTCGTTTCGAATGGCGGCGAAGATAGCGGTTTTTGCCGGTTGTCGCTAACCGCAGTAGCCAGCCCAGGCAATAAACCCTGTGGGAGCGAGCCTGCTCGCGATTGCAGTGTGACTGTGACAGAGAAATCGCCTGACACTCCCCCATCGCGAGCAGGCTCGCTCCCACAGGGTTGTGTGGCTGACCTGGAATTGCAGGCAAAAAAAAGCCCGATCTCGCTAAAGCGTTCAATCGGGCGACTGCACTCAGGAGCAACAAGTGCCAAGGGAGGTTCGATGCGCAAAACAACTTGAAGGGAAGCGCCAGGCCAATAGACCACCTGGCGATTACCTGAGGATTAACGGATCAGGCGACCTGGGACAGCTTGGCGTGCGCCTGATTCAAGCCCTTTTCCTGGAAATCACCGCCCAGGTTCATGCCCTCGGCATGGATAAAGGTCACGTCGTGAATGCCGATGAAGGCCATGACCTGACGCAGGTAGGGTTCCTGGTGGTCGGAGCTGGCGCCAGCGTGAATGCCACCGCGGGCAGTCAGGACGAAGGCACGTTTGCCGGTCAGCAGGCCCTGGGGGCCGGTGGGGGTGTACTTGAAGGTCACACCGGCACGCAGTACGTGGTCCAGCCAGGCTTTCAGGGTACTTGGGATGGCGAAGTTGTACATCGGCGCGGCCATCACCAGCACATCGGCGGCCAGCAATTGATCAGTCAACTGGTTGGAGCGTTCCAGGGAAGCGTTTTCGATGTCGTTGCGCTGCTCGACGGGCTTCATCCAGCCACCCAGCAGATTCGCGTCCAAGTGCGGCACCGGATCGATGGCCAGGTCACGAACATTGATTTCATCGGCCGGGTGCGCGGCTTTCCATTGGTTGATGAAGGTCTGGGTCAGTTGACGGGACACCGAGTCTTGCTGGCGGGCGCTGCTTTCGATGATCAGAACGCGGGACATGGGATGTAGCCTCCATCGGAGAATGTTGTCAGTCGATGGAGTGAAGATTAAACATGGTTACATCGATCAAAAAGCGCAAATAATTGCTGCAAAACATCGATAAATTCGTTTATAAGCGAAGCACCGTTTGGCTCGCTCCTGCGCCACCGGCTTATTTCGGCCGGCAGGTCAGAGTGATGCGCAGCTTGATGATGTTGCGGTTGAACTTGGCGGTGGCGTTCTTGAACTTGCCGGCGGCGACTTCGATCTTGCGGGTGCGTGGCGCTTCAGGGCCGTTGCGAAACACCACGCTGCAGGCCGCGTCGGTGCCGCCGTAGTTGTTGACCTGAATAGAGCCGATGTCGGCATCAGTGTCATAGGCGGTGTAGTCGATGCTCAGGCCGTTGAGGTGTTTTTCCACATCGATCGGGTACGCGAACGCAGTCAGCGGCAACAGGGCCAGCACCACACAACAGATTTTTTTCATTAGGCAGTCTCCACCAAGGGACCGCCAGCTTAGGACAAGAGGAGCTCAATATGAAAGCGCCCCGCGTGACCCTGGATCAATGGCGAACGTTGCAGGCCGTGGTCGACCACGGTGGTTTTGCCCAGGCCGCCGAGGTGCTGCACCGCTCCCAGTCGTCGGTGAGCTACACCGTGGCGCGCATGCAGGACCAGCTCGGCGTGCCGTTGCTGCGCATCGATGGGCGCAAGGCCGTGTTGACCGAAGCCGGCGGCGTACTGCTGCGTCGTTCCCGTCAATTGGTGAAACAAGCCAGCCAACTGGAAGACCTGGCCCATCACATGGAGCAAGGCTGGGAAGCGGAAGTGCGGCTGGTGGTCGATGCCGCCTATCCCAACGCTCGCCTCGTACGCGCCCTGACCGCGTTCATGCCGCAAAGCCGTGGCTGTCGTGTGCGCCTGCGCGAAGAAGTGCTATCAGGTGTTGAAGAAGTGTTGCTCGAAGGCGTGGCGGACCTGGCTATCAGCGGCTTCAGCATTCCCGGTTACCTGGGCGCCGAACTGAGCGATGTTGAATTCGTCGCGGTCGCCCATCCCGAACACGCCTTGCATCGCCTCAATCGCGAACTGAGCTTCCAGGACCTGGAAAGCCAATTGCAGGTGGTGATCCGCGACTCCGGCCGTCAGCAACCTCGCGACGTGGGATGGCTGGGCGCCGAGCAACGCTGGACCGTCGGCAGCCTGGCCACCGCCGCGACCTTCGTCGGCAGCGGCCTGGGCTTCGCCTGGCTGCCGCGGCACATGATCGAGCGGGAACTCAAGGAGGGCTTGCTCAAGCGTCTACCCCTGGAGCAAGGCGGCAGCCGCAACTCCACCTTCTACCTTTTTTCAAACAAGGAAAAACCCTTGGGCCCGGCCACGCAAATCCTCATCGAACTGCTGCGCACCTTCGACACCGCGCCGCTGGATGCGCCGTTCGCCGCGCCTGAACAAGCCTGACAAGGACTTCGCCAATGGCCTATTTTGCCCATGAAGATTGCAACCTGCACTACGAGGAATACGGTCACGGCGCGCCGTTGATCCTGGTCCACGGGCTGGGCTCCAGCACCCGTGACTGGGAAAAACAGATCCCGGTATTGTCCGCCCACTACCGTTTGATCGTGGTGGATGTACGTGGCCATGGACGCTCCGACAAACCTCGTGGGCCTTACAGCATCGAAGGCTTCAGCGCCGACCTGATCGCCCTGATCGAACACCTGGACCAGGGCCCAGTGCATCTGGTGGGCTGGTCCATGGGCGGCATGATTTGTTTTCAACTGGTCGTGGATGAACCCGGGCGGGTCAAGAGCCTGTGCATCGTCAACAGCGCGCCGCAAGTCAAAGTCCGCACGCCTGATGACTGCTGGCAATGGTTCAAGCGCTGGAGCCTGATGCGCCTGCTGAGCCTTGAAACCATTGGCAAGGCCTTGGGCGCCAAATTGTTTCCCAAGCCGGAACAAACCGAGTTACGCCTGGAAATGGCCCGGCGCTGGGCAAAAAACGACAAACATGCTTATCTCGCCAGCTTCAACGCCGTCGTAGGCTGGGGTGTTCAGGAACGACTGTCGCAAGTGACCTGTCCAACCCTGGTCATTTGCGCCGACCACGACTACACCCCTGTGGCACTGAAAGAAGCCTATGTGAAATTGCTGCCCGATGCCCGGCTGGTGGTCATTGCCGACTCACGGCATGCCACCCCGCTGGATCAACCCGAACGCTTCAACCAAACCCTGCTCGAATTTTTGAACGCAGTCGACTCAACTACTCAGGATCACTGAACCCATGCTGAAAAAAATCGCCCTCGCCGCCGGCTCCGTCCTGTTTGCCGCCAACCTGATGGCCGCGCAGCCGACCAAGGCGCCCCACGTATTGCTGGACACCACCAACGGTCAGATCGAAATCGAGCTGGACCCGGTCAAGGCGCCGATCAGTACCAAGAACTTCCTTGAGTACGTGGACAACGGCTTCTACAACAACACGATTTTCCACCGCGTGATCCCGGGCTTCATGGCCCAGGGCGGCGGTTTCACCCAACAGATGCAACAGAAAGACACCAAGCCACCGATCAAGAACGAGGCCAGCAATGGCCTGCATAACGTTCGTGGCACCTTGTCGATGGCGCGTACTTCCAACCCTAACTCGGCCACCAGCCAGTTCTTCATCAACGTGGCTGACAATGCGTTCCTCGACCCGGGCCGTGACGCCGGTTACGCGGTGTTCGCCAAAGTGGTCAAGGGCATGGACGTGGTGGACATCATCGTCAACTCCCAGACCACCACCAAACAAGGCATGCAAAACGTGCCGGTCGATCCTGTGATCATCAAGTCGGCCAAGCGCATCGACTAAACAGCACAGGGCAAGCCTGAGCGGCGGCGGCGATCCCGCGCCGCTCACAGGAAAAAAGGAGAGCCCGGCCCGGGCTATGTACCCATGGTTTATCGCCGTTTCGAAACACTGATCGACATTTTCCGCGACGCCCCGACCTCGGCACCACCGAACCGCGTCCTGCCCTTCTACACCTATTATCTGAAACAAGTCTGGCCCAGCTTCGCCGTGCTGCTGGTGGTGGGCCTGATCGGCGCACTGATCGAAGTGGCGCTGTTCAGCTACCTGAGCCGCATCATCGACCTGACCCAGGGCACGCCGAATGTGGACTTCTTCAAGATCCACGGCCTGGAGCTGGCGTGGATGGCGGTGGTGGCGCTGGTTTTCCGGCCAATCTTCGTGGCCTTGCATGACTTGCTGGTGCATCAGACCCTGAGTCCGGGCATGACCAGCCTGATCCGCTGGCAAAACCACAGCTACGTGCTCAAGCAAAGCCTGAATTTCTTCCAGAACGACTTCGCCGGACGCATTGCCCAGCGCATCATGCAGACTGGCAACTCCTTGCGCGACTCCGCGGTGCAGGCCGTGGACGCGTTGTGGCACGTGCTGATCTACGCCATCAGCTCACTGGTGCTGTTTGCCGAAGCCGACTGGCGCCTGATGATCCCGCTGTTGATCTGGATCGCTGCCTACATCGGTGCGCTCTGCTACTTCGTGCCGCGGGTCAAGGAGCGCTCCGTGGTGTCGTCCGATGCCCGTTCCAAGCTCATGGGCCGGATCGTCGACGGCTACACCAACATCACCACGCTGAAGCTGTTCGCCCACACCAACTTCGAACAACAATACGCCCGCGAGGCCATTGAAGAGCAGACAGAGAAAGCCCAATTGGCCGGCCGTGTGGTCACCAGCATGGACGTGGTCATCACCGGCATGAACGGGATGCTGATTGTCGGCACCACGGCCCTGGCCCTGTGGCTGTGGACCCAGTCACTGATCAGCGTTGGCGCGATTGCCCTGGCGACCGGGCTGGTGATCCGCATCGTCAACATGTCCGGCTGGATCATGTGGGTGGTCAACGGCATCTTTGAAAACATCGGCATGGTCCAGGACGGATTGCAGACCATCGCCCAGCCCGTCAGCGTCACCGACCGCGACCAGGCCAAGCCTTTGGCGGTGGCCCGTGGCGAAGTGCGCTTCGAGCATGTGGATTTCCACTATGGCAAGAAAAGCGGGGTGATTGGCGACCTCAACCTGGTGATCAAGCCGGGGGAAAAGATCGGCCTGATCGGCCCGTCCGGCGCGGGTAAATCCACGCTGGTCAACCTGCTGCTGCGTCTGTATGACGTGCAGGGCGGGCGCATTCTCATCGACGGCCAGGACATCGCTGAAGTGGCCCAGGAAAGCCTGCGCGAGCGCATTGGCATGATCACCCAGGACACGTCGCTGCTGCACCGTTCCATTCGCGACAACCTGCTCTACGGCAAGCCCGACGCCACCGATGCGCAACTCTGGGCGGCGGTGCACAAGGCCCGGGCCGATGAGTTCATCCCCCTGCTGTCGGACGCTGAAGGCCGTAGCGGGTTCGATGCCCATGTGGGTGAACGCGGGGTGAAGCTGTCCGGCGGTCAGCGCCAGCGCATCGCCATTGCCCGTGTGCTGCTCAAGGACGCGCCGATCCTGATCATGGACGAAGCGACGTCAGCGCTGGACTCGGAAGTCGAGGCGGCAATCCAGGAAAGCCTCGAGACCCTGATGCAAGGCAAGACCGTGATCGCCATCGCCCACCGCCTCTCCACCATCGCGCGGATGGACCGGTTGGTGGTGCTGGAAAATGGCCGCATCGCCGAAACCGGCAGCCATGCTGAACTACTGGCCCATGGTGGATTGTATGCGCGGCTGTGGCAGCATCAGACGGGTGGGTTTGTGGGGATCGACTGAACCGGGTTGGCTTCTACAGACAGGAGCTGTGGGAATCGTGTGGGAACAAGGCTTGCCCGCGATGGCGGCCGCACTTTCAGCATCAATGCAGACTGACCCACCGCTATCGCGAGCAAGCTTTGCTCCCACAGCGGATGTGTGGTGAACGCCGAATACATGAGCGCTCGCGCCCCATGTGGGAGCAAGGCTTGCCCCCGATAGCGGCCGCACTTTCAGCATCAAT
>NZ_JAKNQY010000046.1 GCF_024494355.1 Pseudomonas sp. Q11
TTGCTGTCCCTGGAAACGATGGCTAAATAAATCATCCAAGACAGTTGCTCCCACATTGGATCTGCGGGGGATCACTATTTTGCAAACGACACAGAAACCTGTGGGAGCGAGCCTGCTCGCGATGGCGTCCGACCTGACATTCCAAATTCCCATCTGCCTTGATCCCTCTCCCGCTCAGGCCTACTCTAGAGCCGCCGCGTCAATGCCCCACGCCTCGCTGCACCGCCATTCCAGACAAGGAGGTTCCATGTTCGATGTCCACCCCCAGCTCAAGCAGCGTTTCGCTGCCTTGCGCACGGGCGCTGAGTTCTTTTCCCTGCGCTACGTGCGCGAGTCCGGCCAGCATCTGTCGGTGCGCAAGAACATTGCCGAGCCGCCCCGCCTGGGCCGTGACGAAGGGGCGATGCTCACCGTGCGGGTCGACGGTGTCGAGGCCTATGCGGCCACTAACGACCTGTCCCAGGCCGGCCTGCAAGCGGCGCTGGAGCGAGCCGAGCAACAAGCCCGCCGGCTCAAGCCACACGCCCTGCTCGACTTGCGCGAACAGGCGGTATCCAGCGACCGCGCCGACTACTTCTCGCCTCACTTCGACCAGGCGTTCCCGTCCCTCAACGATTGCTATCAATTGCTGGGCGATGAATCCGCCGCAGTGCCCAAGGATGAGCGCCTGGTGAACTGGCAGGTCAGCATCGGCCTGACCCAGGTCGAGCAGATCTACCTCAACAGCGCCGGCGCGGAGCTGCGCCAGGCCCAACGCTTTGTTTATCCGGCCCTGGACGTCACGGCCTTCGACGGCAACGACAGCCAGACCCGCACCCTGGGCCGTGAGAACTTCGGCCAGCAAGGGGGCTTCGATGTCATCCGCCGCTGCGGCCTGATCGGTGCCGCCCCGAAGATCGCTGACCAGGCCCTGCAATTGCTGCTGGCGCCGAACACCCCGCAAGGCCCCCGCGACCTGCTGTTGATGCCCGACCAGATGATGCTGCAGATCCACGAATCCATTGGTCACCCGCTGGAACTGGACCGTATCCTGGGGGACGAGCGTAATTACGCTGGCACCAGTTTCGTCACCACCCACGACTTCGGGCATCTGCAATACGGCTCCGAGCTATTGAACGTGACCTTCGACCCGAACATTCCCGAAGAGCTGGCCAGCTACAGCCATGACGACGACGGCACCGCCGCCAGCAAAGAATTTCTGATTCGTGAAGGGCTGTTGCTGCGCCCGCTGGGTGGTGCGCTGTCGCAATTTCGCGCAGGCCTGAGCGGGGTCGCCAACAGCCGCGCCTGTGGCTGGAATCGCCCGCCCATCGACCGCATGGCGAACCTGAACATCGAGCCCGGCGACCAATCGTTGGAGCAACTGATCCAGGGCATCGAACACGGCGTGCTGATGCGTACCAACCGCTCCTGGTCCATCGACGATGCCCGCAACAAATTCCAGTTCGGTTGCGAGTGGGGCCAATTGATCGAAAACGGCGAGCTCAAGGGCGTGGTGAAAAACCCCAACTACCGGGGCATTTCCGCGCAATTCTGGAAAAGCCTGCGGGCGGTGGGCGACGCCAGTACCGCCCAGGTCCTGGGCACGCCAAACTGTGGCAAGGGCGAACCGAACCAGGTCATCCGCGTCGGCCATGCCTCGCCAGCGTGCGTGTTCAGCAATATTGATGTGTTTGGGGGAGATGCCTGATGAGCACCGGCAATATGAGCACCGGCAACAATCAGGCCGAGGCCTTCAAGGCGTTGGTCGACTGGCTGCGCAATGCATTGCGCGAAGCCGAGCAGTTCACCCTCGGCTACGCCGCTGAATCCTCTGCTTTTGTACGTTTCAACCATGGCAAGGTCCGCCAGGCCGGGCAGGTACAGCAGGCCAGCGTCGGCTTCAAACTGATCAACGACGGGCGCCATGCCGACTTGCAGATCACCTTGTCCGGCGACGTCGAAACTGACCTGCAACGCCTGGCCGAAGGCCTGCAACAACTGCGCGAAACCCTGCCGCTGCTGCCAGCCGATCCGTACCTGCTGCTCAACCACAACCACTGGCAGAGCCACAACGTGCAGGACCATCCATTACCGGACACCGATCATGCCGTGGCCGAAATCACCCGCGCCGCCGACGGTCTGGACCTGGTCGGCTTCTATGCCGCCGGCCCCATCAGCCGGGGGTTCGCCAGTTCCTCGGGCGCATTCGGCTGGCATCAGGCCAACAGCTTCAACTTCGATTTCAGCCTGTTCCATGAAAACGGCCAGGCGGTAAAAGCCAGCTACGCCGGGCACGAGTGGAGCCGCGAAGGCTTTGTCAGACGCTTTGAACAGGCCCGCGAGCAGTTGGCGTTTTTGGGTCGCCCCTTGCGCACACTGCCGCCTGGTGAATACCGCGCCTACCTGGCACCGGCCGCGCTGGAAGAGATCATGGGCATGCTCAGTTGGGGCGGATTCTCGGCCCGGGCGATTGCCAGCAAGCAAAGTCCGTTGCAGAAGTTCTACGCGAACGAAGCACGCTTGAGTCCCGACGTGTGGCTGAGTGAGCAGGTCAGCGGCTCTTTGAGCCCGGCGTTTTCCGACGAAGGTTATCCGCGCGATGACTTGGGGCTGATCGTCAAAGGCATGGCCAGCGCACAGTTGATCAATTCTCGCAGCGCCGCCGAACACGGTCTGAACGCCAACGGCGCCAGCAGCTACGAATACCCCACGGCGCTGGTGATGAACAAAGGCCAGCTGGAGCCGCAAGACATCCTCGAACACCTCGGCACCGGGCTGTACATCAGCAATCTCTGGTACTTGAACTACTCGGACCAACCGGCCGCGCGCCTGACCGGCATGACCCGCTTCGCCACGTTCTGGGTCGAAAATGGCCAGATCGTCGCGCCGGTCAGCACCATGCGCTTCGACGACAGTGTCTACAGCCTGCTCGGCTCGCAACTCCAAGGCCTGAGCCGGGAGCGGGAACTTCTGCTGTCGACCAGCACCTACAGTCAGCGGGCCACGGCCTCGATGCTGTTGCCGGGGGCATTGGTGAAGCGGCTGACCTTGACACTGTAGAAAAGCATCGCGGGCAAGCCTGGCTCCCACAGGATGTGCGACCGTACATGTGGGAGCAAGGCTTGCCCGCGATGAAGCCAACAGACACCCGAACACAAACAAGAGGCCCCATGCCCAACCGCGCCCCGCTCGACGCTGTCACCGCCCGCTGGCTTCCGTGGGTCGTGGCGATTGCCTTCTTCATGCAGTCCCTGGACGGGACCATCCTCAACACCGCCCTGCCCGCCATGGCCAGCGACCTGGCGGAAAACCCGCTGCGCATGCAGGGCGTGATTATTGCCTACATGCTCACCGTGGCGCTGTTGATCCCGGCCTCGGGCTGGATCGCCGACCGCTTCGGCACCAAGAAGATTTTTTTCGGCGCGATCCTGTTGTTCAGCTTTGGCTCGTTGCTCTGCGCCTTGTCCAATTCGTTGTCCATGCTGATCGGTGCCCGGGTGATCCAGGGCCTGGGCGGCGCGCTGATGCTGCCGGTGGGCAGGTTGGTGGTGCTGCGGGCCTACCCGCGCTCGGAACTGGTGCGGATCATGGGTTTCATCACCATTCCCGGCCTGCTCGGCCCACTGCTCGGCCCGACCATGGGTGGCTGGATGGTGGAGTACCTGACCTGGCACTGGATCTTCATCATCAACCTGCCGGTGGGCGTGCTCGGTTGCTACGCGGTGTGGAAATTCATCCCGGACCTGCGCGGCAGCGAGCGTACCCGGTTCGATGGCCTGGGCTTTTTGCTGTTTGGCGCGGCGATGGTACTGATCACCATCGCCATGGAGGGCCTGGGCGAACTGCACCTGCCACACCTGCGCGTGATGTTGCTGCTGTTCGGCGGCATGGCCTGCCTGGCCGCTTATTGGCTACGGGCCGGGCACATCGAAAACCCGCTGTTCGCACCCTCGCTGTTCAAGACCCGGACCTTCGCCGTGGGCATTCTTGGCAATCTGTTCGCGCGCCTGGGCAGCGGCGCCCTGCCTTTCCTCGTGCCGTTGCTGCTGCAAGTGGCCCTGGGCTATTCACCGTCCCAGGCCGGGATGAGCATGTTGCCCCTGGCCGCCGCCGCGATGGTTGCCAAATCGGTGGCCCGGCCGTTGATCGAGCGCTTCGGCTACCGCAGCGTATTGACCGGCAACACCCTGGCCCTGGGCCTGATGCTGGCGAGCATGGGGCTGGTCAGCGAACAGACGCCGTACTGGTTGCTGCTGGCACAACTGGCGGTGCTGGGGGCGATCAACTCGTTGCAGTTCACCGCGATGAACACCGTGACTCTGATCGACCTGGACGACGCCAGCGCCAGCAGCGGCAACAGCCTGCTGTCGGTGGTGGCGCAACTGTCCCTGAGCCTGGGCGTAGCCTGCGCCGGCGCCCTGCTCGGCGGCTTTACCGCCCAGGTCGGCAACGACGGGGTGGACACCGTGCTCGGCGCGTTCCAGTTGACGTTCCTGACGGTGGGCATCATGGCGATGCTGGCGGCGACGATTTTTTCGCAGCTGTCGAAAGAGGATGGGCGGCGGGCCAAACGGCCGGATGAGCATATTGAGCACTGACTGGGGGAGTTTGCTCCCGCTGGGGCGTAGGAGCTGTGTAGGAGCTGTGTAGGAGCTGTCGAGTGCAACGAGGCTGCGATCTTTCCACTGACAATTGAGTCTAGAGCGAAAGATCAAGATCAAGATCAAGATCAAGATCAAGATCAAGATCAAGAGATCGCAGGCTTCGCCAGCTCCTACAGAGCCGAGCGGGAGCAGCTCCTCCGCCACAACAGCTCGTCCAGAACTTTCGAGAAAAGTGGCACGAGGCTGCTACACTGCGCGACATTTTGTTTTGCAGGCCAGTCCCGTGACCACCATTGCCACCGCTTTTAATACTCTGCCGCTGTCCGCCGCCATGCTGGCTAACCTCGAATCCCTCGGTTACGCCCAGATGACGCCGATCCAGGCGCAGAGCTTGCCGGTGATCCTCAAGGGTATGGATTTGATCGCCCAGGCCAAGACCGGCAGCGGCAAAACCGCAGCGTTCGGCATCGGCCTGCTGAACCCGATCAACCCACGCTTCTTCGGCTGCCAGGCACTGGTGATCTGCCCGACTCGTGAGCTGGCCGATCAGGTCGCCAAGGAAATTCGTCGCCTGGCCCGCGCCGAAGACAACATCAAGGTCCTGACCCTGTGTGGCGGCGTATCGTTCGGCCCACAGATCGCGTCCCTCGAGCACGGCGCCCACATCATCGTCGGCACGCCCGGTCGCATCCAGCAGCACCTGCGCAAGGGCTCGCTGGTGCTGGATGGCCTCAACACGCTGATCCTTGATGAAGCCGATCGCATGCTCGACATGGGCTTCTACGACGCCATCGAAGACATCATCCAGCAGACCCCGGAACGCCGTCAGACGTTGCTGTTCTCCGCCACCTACCCGGTCGGCATCAAGCAACTGTCGTCCAAATTCATGCGCAACCCGCAGCAGGTCAAGGCCGAAGCGTTTCACTCCGACGCGCAGATCGAGCAGCGTTTCTACGAAATCTCCCCCGAGGAGCGCATGGACGCTGTGATCAAGGTGCTGGCGCATTTCCGTCCGGCTTCCTGCGTGGCGTTCTGCTTCACCAAACAGCAGGTCCAGGAAACCGTCGACCACCTGACATCCAAAGGTATCTCGGCGGTCGGCCTGCATGGCGACCTGGAACAGCGCGACCGCGATCAGGTGCTGGCGATGTTCGCCAACCGCAGCACCTCGGTGCTGGTGGCCACTGATGTAGCGGCGCGCGGACTGGACATTGATGCGCTGGACATGGTGATCAACGTCGAACTGGCCCGTGACTCGGAAATTCACATTCACCGCGTCGGCCGCACCGGGCGCGCGGGTGAAAAAGGCATCGCCATCAGCCTGGTGGCGCCGTCCGAAGCCCACCGCGCCCAGGCGATCGAGCAACTGCAGAAGTCGCCGCTGAGCTGGGACCAACTGGACAACCTCAAGCCCCAGGGTGGCGGCCCGCTGCTGCCGGCCATGAGCACCCTGTGCATTGGTGCCGGGCGCAAAGACAAAGTCCGCCCCGGCGACATCCTCGGCGCCCTCACCGGCGACGCTGGCATCCCTGGCGCCCAGGTCGGCAAGATCGCGATTTTCGACTTCCAGGCCTACGTCGCCGTGGAACGCGCAATCGCCAAGCAGGCGCTGCAACGCCTGAACGATGGCAAGATCAAGGGCCGCTCGTTGCGGGTGCGGATCCTGTAAAACGATCTTCAATCCAAAGAAGATCCCTTGTGGGAGCGAGCCGTGTGGGAGCAAGGCTTGCCCGCGATGAAAACGCCGCGGTCTCTTGAGGACCGCAGCGCCTGGATCGCGAGCAAGCTTTGCTCCCACACAGCCCGCTCCCACAGTGGTTTCGGTGAAATTAGAATTTGTCAGAGGACACCGTTTTGCGCTCTACCGAAGTCATGATCATTGGCGCTGGCGCCGCGGGGTTGATGTGCGCGCTGACCGCTGCGGGGCGCGGGCGGCAGGTGATGTTGCTGGACCACGCCAACAAGGCCGGCAAGAAAATCCTCATGTCCGGCGGTGGGCGCTGCAATTTCACCAATATGTACAGCGAACCGGGCAACTTTCTCTCGCAGAACCCGCACTTCTGCAAGTCGGCCCTGGCCCGCTACACCCAGTGGGACTTCATCGCCCTGGTGGCCAAGCACGGCGTGCCCTATCACGAGAAGAAACTCGGCCAGTTGTTCTGTGATAACAAGTCCAGTGACATCCTCGGCCTGCTGCTGGACGAATGCGACCAGGCTGGCGTCAACCTGCACCTGGACACCTCGATCGAGCACATCGAAAAAACCGAGAGCGGCTACCTGCTGCAAACCACCCTCGGGGCAATCACCTGCCAATCCCTGGTGATTGCAACGGGCGGGCTGTCAATCCCGACCCTGGGCGCGACCGGGTTCGGTTACCAGGTGGCCAAACAGTTCGGCCATCAACTGCTGCCGACTCGCGCCGGGCTGGTGCCGTTCACCATCACCGACCAGCTCAAGGCGCTGTGTACCGAGCTTTCGGGCACTTCAGTGGATTGCCTGGTGAGCTGCAACAACGAGAGTTTTCGCGAGAACATCCTGTTTACCCACCGCGGCCTCAGCGGCCCGGCGATCCTGCAGATTTCCTCGTTCTGGGAACCGGGCGACACGGTGCAGATCAATCTGCTGCCGGATCATGACGTGCCAAGCTGGCTGCAACAGCAACAAGCCGAACGCCCCAACAGCGAACTGAAAACCCTGCTGGGCGAACTGTTCACCAAAAAAATGGCCACCCTGCTGGCCGACACCTGGTTTGTCTCCAAACCCATGAAGCAATACACCCACGCCGAACTGGCCGACATTGCCGAGAAACTGTCGAGCTGGAATGTCGTCCCGGCCGGTACCGAAGGCTACCGCACCGCCGAAGTGACCCTGGGCGGTATTGATACGCGGGAAGTTTCCTCCAAGACCATGGAATCGTTGAAAAGCCCCGGGTTGTATTTCATTGGCGAAGTACTGGACGTCACCGGACACCTGGGCGGTTTCAACTTCCAATGGGCCTGGGCGTCGGGATATGCGGCGGCGCAGTACGTCTAACCCGACACGAATGTGGGCAATAACCCTGTGGGAGAGGGCTGTGTGGGAGCAAGGCTTGCCCGCGATGAAAACGCCACGGTCTCTTGAGGACCGCAGCGCCTGGATCGCGAGCAAGCTTTGCTCCCACACAGCCCGCACACAGTGGGTTGGTGGCGGACATCGGAACACTTTTTGCTGCCAGATGTGATCGCCGCCATTGCGTCGGCGTCATTACTGCCTCAATTTAGCGTCATTGCCCGTCAGGCCCGTGCACTTCATGTCATCGACCTCGTTTAGTCAGTCTCTGCGTCGCCTTTGGGCGTTGGATAAATTCAGTTATAGCGTGCGGGTGTTCATCGCCCTGACCGGCAGCATGGCGCTGTGCTGGTATCTGGATCAGATGGCACTGCTGATCCCGTTGTTCCTGGGCATCATCGCCAGCGCCCTGGCGGAGACCGATGACAGCTGGCAGGGCCGCCTCAACGCGCTGGCCGTGACCCTGGTGTGTTTCACCGTCGCGGCGCTGTCGGTGGAATTGCTGTTCCCTTATCCCGTGCTGTTCATCGTTGCCCTGGCGCTGGCGAGCTTCGGCCTGACCATGCTCGGTGCGTTGGGCGAGCGCTATGGCGCGATTGCCTCGGCCACGTTGATTCTCTCGGTCTACACCATGATCGGCGTGGACCAGCGCGGTGGCGCGGTCACCGATTTCTGGCACGAACCGTTGTTGCTGGTGGCCGGTGCGGCTTGGTACGGCCTGCTCTCGGTACTGTGGCAGGCGCTGTTTTCCAACCAGCCGGTGCAGCAAAGCCTGGCAAGGCTGTTCCGCGAGCTGGGACGCTACCTGAAGCTCAAGTCATCGCTCTTCGAGCCGATCCGCCAGCTGGATGTCGAAGCCCGACGCCTGGAACTGGCCCAACAGAACGGTCGTGTGGTCGCCGCCCTTAACGCGGCGAAGGAAATCATCCTGCACCGCGTAGGCAACGGGCGACCGGGCTCGAAAGTCAGCCGTTACCTGAAGCTGTACTTCCTCGCCCAGGATATCCACGAGCGCGCCAGCTCCTCCCACTATCCCTATAACGCATTGGCCGAGGCGTTCTTCCACAGCGACGTGCTGTTCCGCTGCCAACGCTTGCTGCGCCAGCAAGGCAAGGCCTGCCAGGCGTTGGCCGAGTCGATCCAGTTGCGCCAGCCATTTGTCTATGACGCCAGCTTCGCCGAGGCCTTGAATGACCTGCACGCCTCCCTCGAACATCTGCGGATCCAGAGCAATCCAGCTTGGCGCGGATTGCTGCGTTCGCTGCGGGCATTGTCGGCGAACCTGGGCACCATGGACCGCCTGCTCAGTGACGCGAGCAACCCCGACGCCCTGGCCGACGCCACCGATAGCAGCCTGCTGGATCGCTCACCGCACAACCTGAAGGACGTATGGGTCCGCTTGCGCACGCAGCTCACGCCTACCTCCCTGCTGTTCCGTCATGCCCTGCGCCTGCCCCTGGCGCTGAGTGTGGGTTACGCCATGGTGCATCTGATCCACCCGTCCCAGGGTTACTGGATCATCCTCACCACGCTATTCGTGTGCCAACCCAATTACGGCGCCACCCGACGCAAGCTCGGTCAGCGGATCATCGGCACTGCCATCGGCCTGACGGTGGCCTGGGCGTTGTTCGATCTGTTTCCCAACCCGCTGGTGCAATCGTGTTTCGCCATCGCCGCCGGCGTCGTGTTCTTCACCAACCGCACGACCCGCTACACCCTGGCGACCGCCGCGATCACAATCATGATCCTGTTCTGCTTCAACCAGGTGGGCGACGGCTACGGACTGCTGCTGCCACGACTGTTCGATACCCTGCTTGGCAGCCTGATCGCGGGCCTTGCGGTATTCCTGTTCCTGCCAGACTGGCAAGGCCGCCGGCTGAACAAGGTGCTGGCCAACACGCTGACCTGCAACAGCACCTACCTGCGCCAGATCATGCAGCAATACGCCGCCGGCAAAAGCGATGACCTGGCCTATCGCTTGGCCCGGCGTAACGCCCACAACGCCGATGCAGCGCTATCCACCACCTTGGCAAACATGTTGATGGAACCGGGACATTTCCGTAAGGAGGCCGACGTCGGGTTCCGTTTCCTGGTGCTGTCCCACACCCTGCTCAGTTACTTGTCAGGCCTGGGAGCCCATCGGGACACCCGGTTGCCCATCGATGTGCGCGCACACCTGATCGACAGTGCGGGGGTGAAACTGGCAGCAAGCATCGACGAAATCGCCCGGGGCCTGGCGAGCAAACAACCGATAGCGGTCCAAAGCGACGAGGAAGAAGCCTTGGCCAATGAGCTTGAGCAGATGCCCGATGAAATCGACGAGGGCCAGCGGCTGGTGCAGACGCAACTGGGGTTGATCTGCCGTCAGTTGGGCCCGCTACGCACGTTGGCGGCGCATCTGGTCAAGGACACCAGCGAGGCTTGAGGAGTGTGCTGCTCGCACCACAGCCATCGCGAGCAGGCTCGCTCCCACAGTTTGATCTATAGCGGACACTTAAATTTTGTACACCGAGATCCACTGTGGGAGCGAGCCTGCTCGCGATAGCGCCAGTCCAGGCACCGCAAGATCACATCCCGTGCGCCTTCAATAACCGCGCATAACTGCCATCGGCCTTCATCGCCGCAATCTCCCGATCGAATCCCGCCACAATCTGCTCGTGATCCGGGTTCTTCAGGCTGACCAGGATGTGCAGGCTGTTTTCGCTCAATGGTTTGGGCAAGAACTCCACGGCGTTGCGCACCTTGGCGGACTCGCGAGAGAGGTAATAACGCGCAACGAACTCATCTTCCAGGGTCAGCTTCACCCGGTCGGCGGCGAGCATGCGCACGGCCATCGCGAAGCTATGCACAGGGACTTTCTGCATGTGCTGATCTTCATCGAACGCCTTGGCGTAGGCGTATCCGCGTACCACGGCGATGGGATAGGTATGCAACTGCTGCAGGTTCTCGAACTGGATCGGTGTGTCCTTGCGCTTGATGAAGCGCACACGATTGAGCAGGTACTCGGCCGAGAAACGACCTATATGGGTGCGCTCTTCGCTGTACCAGGCATTGATCAGCACGTCATAACGGCCCTCACCGATACCCAGCATCGCCCGGGCCCAGGGCACCTGCTCAAAATCACTGGCATAACCGGCACGCGCCAAGGCAGTGCTGACGATATCGGTCGCCAGGCCCCCATTGACCAAGGTAGTGTCGGTAAAAGGCGGCCAGCCATCGGCCACCAGACGCAACTTTTGCGCGCAGGCGTTGTGGCTCAGCAACAGCAACCCGACCAAAGCAAGAGCTCGATGCAATCGCGGCATGCCAAACATCCTTGACGGGTTCAAAGCCCGGTTTGTTTTTAGCCGAAACCCAAGGGATGTCGTCAGACATCCGGTCCTAACATTAGCTCATTGGAACCGCTGCGCAGCGCTGGATCGAAGATTACACAAAGAAGACCTCGCCGCGACAATTCAATGATGGCATTTTGGCCTTTGTCACAGATTTTTCAGTCGTTCAAGAAAGAGACTTCCGCAACCAGCCCGCTTAATATCAGCATCAGGTTCTTCAGGAAATTCAAACAATGGATATCGATTGGGTCTGCAAACACCACAGTGACCTGAGCAAGGAACAGCTGTACGCCATCCTCAAACTGCGCGCCGAAGTATTCGTCGTGGAGCAGAATTGCCCCTATCTGGACGTCGATGGACTGGACCTTGAGGGCGATACCTGCCATCTGATGGCCTGGCAGGACAACCGCATGGTGGCTTACCTTCGTCTGCTCGATCCGCACTCGCAAAACAGTGACGTGGTGATCGGGCGCGTGGTCATCGCCCCAGAGGCACGGGGTCAGGGGCTGGGCCACAAGCTGATGGAACAGGGCCTCAAGCAGGCCGAGCGGCACTGGCCCGGCACATCGATCTCATTGTCGGCCCAGGCGCATTTGCAGGGGTATTACTCGCGGTATGGGTTTGGCGTGGTGGGGGTTGAGTATATGGAGGACGGGATTCCACACATTGGCATGCATCGGCCTTGAGGCCCTCTTCGCGAGCAGGCTCGCTCCCACATTGATCTGCACCACTGAGATCCACTGTGGGAGCGAGCCTGCTCGCGATAACGCCTACCCAGACACCGCCAATGTTCAGGGATACTCCAACACCGCTTTAATGCGCTGCAAATTCCCCTCGATCCACCGCCGATCAATCGCCCCCCAATCACGGATCCGATAATGCCCGGAATGGTTACGCGCGCCCTCCTGTTGCTCGAACTCACACACGATATCCAGGTCCGCCAGCGCTGCAACGGTGTCCTGGGCGGTGCGTCGCGGCATGCCGGTGACTTCGGTGAGCGCGGGAATATTGCTCGCCACGCCACTATCAATCAGGTAGGCCACATACAAGCGACGATAGAAGCTGCTTTTGGTCTTGCTGACGTCCATTCGGTCATTCCTTGGGTGGTTGCAGATCACGCCAGGTCAGGTAAACCCGCAGGTCGAACTCCAACTGGTGGTACCCCGGCAGCATGTGCTCGCAGAGTTGGTAGAACGCTTTGTTGTGGTCCGACTCCTTGAAGTGAGCCAGTTCGTGCACCACGATCATTTTCAAAAATTCAGGCGCCGCGTCCTTGAACAGTGCAGCGATACGAATTTCTTTCTTGGCCCTGAGCTTGCCGCCCTGTACCCGTGAAATGGCAGTGTGCAGGCCGAGTGCGCGATGGGTAAGGTCCAGGCGATTGTCGAACAGCACCTTGTCGATAGCGGGCGCGTTACGCAGGTATTGCTGCTTGAGATCCAGCGCATACCCATACAGGGCTTTGTCGCTCTGGACCGAATGCCGGTCGGGATAGCGCTGCTGCAAGTAGTCGCCCAGCCGATCCTGGGCAATCAATTGCTGCACTTGGGCTTGCAGGGCGGCGGGGTAAGCCTGGAGGTATTTGAGCGCGATCATCGACGGCAACACAGTCACAAAAGGCGCCAGTGTAGCGAATTCAGACCTGCATCGCGCTCCAGTCGAATGGCCTGGCAAAGGCATCGGTGTCTTCGGCCATCAAGGGCCGCGCTACGAGGAACCCCTGCACATATTCGCAGCCATGGGCCTTGAGCCACTGGTATTGCTCCGGTGTCTCCACCCCCTCGGCGATCACCCGCAAATCCAATTGTCTGCACAAATTGATGACCGAGGCGGCCAGTGCCGCATCCCGGGGCGAATCCGGCAGGCGGGCGATGAGGTGCCGGTCAAGCTTGAGGGTATCGAGCTCCAGGTCCCGCAGATGCGCCAGCGAGCACGGCCCGGAACCGAAATCATCCAGCGCCACTCGCACGCCCAGGTTATGCAGCAGCCGCAGTTGCTTATGGGTTTCGTCGGGGTTGCGCATCAACGCATCTTCGGTCACCTCGACCTCCAACTGCCGGGGTTTGAGGGCATGTCGCTCCAGGACCTGACGCAATTCGGTCACCAGGTTAGGCAAACCGAACTGGGTGCTGCTCAGGCTCACCCCCAGCACCAGATCATCAGCGAACAACCGCTCCCAGACTTTACGCTGGGCCGCGCTGCGATGATAAATCCAGCTCCCCAGCCGGCTGATCAATCGGGCCTCTTCCAGCAATGGCAGGAACAGGCCCGGCGGCACATCACCTACGCTGGGATGCTGCCAGCGCAACAGCGCCTCGAACCCGCGAATCCGTCCGTCGCCGACCCCCACCTGTGGTTGGTAGACCATATTGAAATCGCGGTTTTCGATGGCCGAGCGCACACTTTCTTCGAGCATCAGCCGTGAACGGGCTCGACCGTTCATTTCGTGATCGTAAAAACGGTACTGCTGACGGCCAGCGCGCTTGGCTTCGTACATGGCGATGTCGGACGCGCGCAGCAGTCCGTCGAGATTGGCGCCACAGTCCGGGTACGTCGCGATACCGATGCTGGCCCCCAGCGCGACATCCATGCCTTCAATCTGCTGGCAGATCGAGACCCGCTCGATGAGTTTCTCGGCAATCTTGGCCGCTTGCTCCGGAACTTCCAGATCCAGCAGGGCCGTGAACTCATCGCCGCCAAGACGGGCCAGAATGTCGAACGGGCGCAGGCACGCCTTCAGTTGTTCCGATACCCAGCGCAACACCCGATCACCGGCGTCATGGCCCAACGAGTCATTGACCCGCTTGAAGCCATCAAGATCCAGGTACAACAGCACCCAGTTGCTTTCCAGCCGCTCGCTGCGCATCAGCAGGTTTTCGGCGGTCTGATAAAACCCCCTGCGGTTGAGCAAACCGGTCAGCGGGTCTGTGACGGCCTGGTACTCGAGCTGTTGGTGCAAGTGACGCACCACCGACATGTCCTGAAGCGTAACCACCATGGCCTTTTGCTCCGCAGGCAGCGGCGCACAGGACAAGGCCACCGACACTTGCTGGCCGGGCGCGGTGCGCAGGACCGCATCGTGCAGGCGCCAGGTTTGCCCACGGCAGTAGGCGACATGGATATCGGAGTCGATCCACTCGGGGATGTGGGGTTTCTGCAGGAAGTCCAGGAGCGGCATTCCCTGCAATTGCTCGGCGGTGGCGTTAAGCAGCCGGCAGGTAGACGGGTTGGCAAAGCGGATACAACCGCTTTCATCCACCACGAGAATACCTTCGGCGGCGTTATCCAGCACCGAGGCGTTAAAGGCCCTGGCCGCTTCCAGATCCTGGCTCAGACGCTGCAAGGCCCGGCGATTGCGCTGATGTTCGAGCAACGCATGAACCTTGGGCTTGAGGATCTGCGGGTCGAACGGTTTGAACAGGTAATCCACGGCGCCGCTGGCGTAGCCTTTGATCACCGCATCCTGGGATTGCTCGTTGGCGGTCAGGAAAATGATCGGCGTAAGCCGTGTGCGCTGGCTGCCGCGCATCAGACGCGCCACTTCAAAACCGTCCATGTCGGGCATCTGCACATCCAGCAGAACGAGGTCAATGTCATGTTCGAGTAGAAGGTTAAGGGCCTCGACACCCGAAGACGCGGTCATGACCTTCCAATCCTGGCGCTGCAACAACGCTCGCATGCTGAGCAGGTTTTCAGGGTAATCATCAACAATCAAAAGGACGGAGCTGTCTTCGCCAAGCGTTGGTTGCGCGCATTCCATGCTGCTTCTCTTATCGGGCGCCACGTCCGTTTTACGTAGCAAAGCGGACAAATACTGTGACCTCACTCTAGACCGTGAATATGAAAAGCAGTAGGTGTCATCGCGCCATCACGCAGACAAAGCCCAAAATAGCCGACTAACGGTCACCCACCTCAGGCATAAAACCTGCAACGACACCCTCGACGGACAATTGACGTCAATCATCCGCCGGACGGTCACCCCCAAGGATCCATCCTGCGTGAACACCCCGCCCAGAAAGCGCGGAGCAGAGCCTCGCGCTGAGGCGTTCAGCATTTTTACCTTCGTTACGCAGGATCCGACCATGATCGATCTCACCACCTGGAACTTGAGCATCCCTGAAGGCAGCCCACCGGCGACCATCGAAACCCCAAGACTTGCGCAAGGGTTCAAAGACCAGTATTTCAACGCCGAAACCGGCACCCTGTTCTTTTGGGCCCCGGTGACCGGCGCCAAGACCGCCAACGCCATTTACCCGCGCAGCGAGCTGCGGGAAACCTACAGCGACGGCACCCTGCGCAACTGGCTCTACTCAGCGGCAGACAACAAGCTGCGCGCCACCCTTTCCGTCAGCCAGGTACCGAGCACCGGCAAGATCGTGATCGGCCAGATCCACGCCAAAAACAGCACCAGACCCATGGTGAAACTGGAATACCAGTACAAGGCCTATAGCTCCACCGGCAACATCGTCGCTAAAGTCCGGCTGCGCCCCGACGATGAATCGGGCCAGGTCATCACCATCGCCACAGGCGTGAAGCTTGATCGCAGGTTTACCTACCAGATCCACCTCAGCCCGAAGGGCGCGCTGGGTATCAGCGCGGCGGGTTACAACTGGAGAACCACGGTAAGCCCGGATTGGAAAGACAAGCCGCTGTACTTCAAAGCCGGCGTCTACGTGCAGGACAACACCGGCTACACCACGGAAGGCGGGAAAGTGACGTTCAGCATGCTGGAAATCCATCACAACGTTCTATAAGCGGCTTTTCCTGCGCGACAGCAGCATGGATGCTGCTCTTTTCCAGCTCGACCATGACGCCGGAAATCACCGATGCCATAGCGCCATCGTTCAATAAAATATCGAACAAGCCGACTAACGGTCACCGTGTTCGGGCACAAAAGCGGCAAACACCACTCTGACGGACAGTTGACGCCAACCCTCCGCCGGACGGACCTGAAAAGTTCGATCGCCGTGTTATCAAGGCGCGTCAAAAAGCGCTGGCTAGAGCCTCCGGCTGGATCTTGCAACTTTTTCACTCCGTAGAAAGGATCCGCACATGGTCGATCTTGCAACCTGGAACTTGAGCATTCCTGAGGGAAGCCCACCCAAAACCATCGAAACCCCTCGGTTGATGGACGGTTTCAAGAACAAATATTTCAACTCTGAAGGCCAGGCCGTGTATTTCTGGGCACCGGTCACCGGCGCCAAGACGGAAAACGCCAAATACGCGCGCAGCGAGCTGCGGGAAACCTATAAAGACGGCACCCTGCGCAACTGGCTGTACCCCGACGCCGACAACTATCTGCAGGCGACCCTGGCGGTCAACCAAGTGCCCAGCAGCGGCAAGATCGTGATCGGCCAGATCCACGCCAAGGACAGCAACAAACCCATGCTGAAACTGGAATACCAATACAAGGACGCCAGCAGCACCGGCAACATCGTCGCCAAGGTGCGCATGCGCCCCGATGACGACGAAGGCCGGGTCATCACCGTCGCCACGGGGGTGAAGCTTGATCGGTCCTTTTCTTACCGAATCCATCTAGACCGTACCGGCGACCTGGGCATCACCGCGGCGGGTCGTAGCTGGTACACCAGCATGAGTGCCAAATGGAAGGTCAAGCCGCTGTATTTCAAGGCTGGCGTGTATGTGCAGGACAATACCGGCTACACCAGCGAAGGCGGGAAAGTGACGTTCAGCAAGTTGGATATCGATCACAACACCTGAGATTTTCAGCTCCGAAAATCTCGTAGGAATTCACCCTTTGTGGCGAGGGGATTTATCCCCGCTGGGCTGCGCAGCAGCCCCCCCCCCTCTTTCGTCAGACCAGCCGCATGCGCCGGTTTTGCGGCGGTTGCGCGCCCGAGCGGGAGCAAGCTCCCTCGCCACGGGCGGACGGTGCGTCCTACAGGTCGATTTTGGCCTCGAAAATCTCCTCTATAGTTCGGGTTCGTCTGCTGGCTTTGGTCAGTGGGTAAGGGTTTCGCAGCCCACTGACAGAACAGAGACTTTGCACCGTCAAATGAAAATTCAGGCAAACTCGCCTGCGTTCATTTTATGGCGGTTGCGCGCGGGAGATCTTCGGGTCTGCCGGGTTTGGTCTCTATCTCGGTCTGCGAACCCGCGCGCAACTGCCACCCATTTGTTTCGCAGCAAGAAGGTGGCAATCAATTTTTATTAATAGAGCCCAAACCTTATGACGACGACTCAATCACTTAGCCGCTTCACCCCTCTCACTCCGATCGCCACCACCCAACCCATCCTGTTCATCGACAGCACCGCCCCACTGACCGAGCTCCACGCCTGTGCCAGCGAACGCCTGCATGCCACGCTCGATTACCTGACGCTCATGGCCTGCGCCACTTTGCGTGACTCAGCCGCCAATGACTTCAACACCCTTACTAATGTTGCTCGGATCCTGGTCCAGGATGTCACCGACGTGTTTGGTGTCATTGAACAGCGCGGGCTTGAAGGGGAATAAATTACTGCGGGCATATCCATTCCTGCGGTAACGGCCGCTTATGGTTCCGCTCTTACAGCGGCTCACTTTTGAGAAGCGCAAAAGTAAGCAAAACGCTTTTGCCCCACCACTCGGCACCTCGCCTAGGCTCGGTGTGCCCGAACGCAGGCATTGCT
>NZ_JAKNQY010000047.1 GCF_024494355.1 Pseudomonas sp. Q11
CTATCCGTGAAGGCGGTCGTACCGTCGGCGCCGGCGTCGTAGCCAAAGTCATCGAGTAAATAGTTGTAATGTCTTTTTCGGGCCGGCATAATGGTCGGCCTGATTTTGTTTTAGGTCAGTAGCTCAATTGGCAGAGCGACGGTCTCCAAAACCGTAGGTTGGGGGTTCGATTCCCTCCTGACCTGCCAGATTCACTTGGTGTGTCTGGCTTTCTTTTCACAGGATCTTCATAGATGACTCCTAAAGCTGAAGCTCAAGGCTCTCGCTTCGATCTGCTCAAGTGGCTAGTGGTAGTCGCTTTGGTGGTTGTTGGCGTTGTTGGCAATCAGTATTACTCTGCTTCGCCGATCCTGTATCGTGTACTTGCATTGCTTGCTATTGCCGCTGTTGCTGCCTTTGTGGGGCTGCAAACGGCTAAGGGCAAGTCTTTCTTTGTACTCGCTAAGGAAGCTCGCACCGAGATTCGTAAAGTCGTATGGCCGACTCGCCAAGAAACCACGCAGACCACGTTGATCGTTGTGGCTGTTGTTCTGGTAATGGCGTTGCTGTTGTGGGGGCTCGATTCCCTGCTCGGCTGGCTTGTTTCCTTGATTGTTGGCTAAGGGTGTCCCGTGGCTAAGCGTTGGTACGTTGTGCATGCTTACTCGGGTTACGAGAAGCATGTCATGCGCTCGCTGGTAGAGCGTGTAAAGCTGGCTGGCATGGAAGATGGCTTTGGCGAGATTCTGGTCCCCACTGAAGAAGTGGTTGAGATGCGTAATGGCCAGAAGCGCAAAAGTGAACGCAAGTTCTTTCCGGGCTACGTGCTGGTACAGATGGATATGAACGAAGGGACTTGGCACTTGGTCAAGGATACCCCTCGGGTGATGGGCTTCATTGGCGGTACTGCTGACAAGCCTGCACCGATTACAGATAAAGAGGCAGAAGCGATTCTGCGTCGCGTCGCTGATGGTAGCGATAAGCCGAAGCCGAAAACGCTGTTTGAGCCAGGTGAAGTTGTTCGGGTCACAGACGGCCCATTCGCTGATTTCAATGGCACGGTTGAAGAAGTTAACTACGAAAAGAGCCGGATCCAAGTGGCAGTGCTCATTTTCGGTCGCTCTACTCCGGTAGAGCTAGAGTTCAGTCAGGTCGAAAAGGTCTGATTGAACAGGCATCCCAACCCCGCAGCCCTAGGCTGTGGGGTTTTGTCGTCACTGGGATAAACGCGCAAGTAACCGGGGAGCCTTTCGAGGCGCTAGAACCCGTAATTGGAGTGCCTCATGGCCAAAAAAATTACCGCTTACATCAAGCTGCAAGTGAAGGCCGCTCAGGCTAACCCAAGCCCACCTGTTGGTCCTGCCCTGGGTCAGCATGGCGTGAACATCATGGAGTTCTGCAAGGCTTTCAACGCCCGTACTCAGGGTCTTGAGCCAGGTCTGCCGACTCCAGTGATCATCACTGTTTACAGCGACCGCAGCTTCACCTTCGAAACAAAAAGCACCCCTGCTTCGGTTCTGCTGAAGAAGGCTGCAGGTTTGACCAGCGGCTCCGCTCGTCCAAACACCGTTAAGGTTGGCACCGTTACCCGTGCACAGCTGGAAGAAATCGCGAAAACCAAAAACGCGGATCTGACCGCAGCTGATATGGATGCAGCCGTGCGTACTATCGCCGGTTCTGCTCGTAGCATGGGCCTTAACGTGGAGGGTGTGTAATGGCTAAGCTGACCAAGCGTCAAAAGGCTATCGCCGGCAAAATCGAAGCAGGCAAGGCCTACAACTTTGTAGACGCCGCCGCTCTGCTGGCCGAGCTGTCGACTGTCAAGTTCAGCGAGTCGTTCGACGTTGCTGTAAACCTGGGTGTTGACCCACGTAAATCCGACCAGGTCGTACGTAGCGCTACCGTGCTGCCACACGGCACTGGCAAGACCGTTCGTGTAGCTGTTTTCACCCAGGGCCCAGCAGCTGAAGCTGCTCTGGCTGCTGGTGCTGATCGCGTAGGCATGGACGATCTGGCTGCTGAAATGAAAGGCGGCGACCTGAACTATGACGTAGTTATCGCATCCCCGGATGCCATGCGCGTTGTGGGTCAGCTGGGTCAGATCCTCGGTCCACGTGGTCTGATGCCTAACCCTAAAGTCGGCACTGTAACGCCAGACGTAGCCACCGCGGTTAAAAACGCCAAGGCTGGTCAGGTTCGTTATCGCACCGACAAGAACGGCATCATTCACACCTCCGTTGGCAAGATTGGCTTCGACGCCGTCAAGCTGAAGGAAAACGTAGAAGCCCTGATCGCTGATCTGAAGCGTATCAAGCCAGCTTCTTCGAAAGGTATCTACGTCAAGCGCGTTACCCTGAGCACCACTATGGGCCCAGGTCTGGTCATCGATCAGAGCTCGCTCGACGCGTAAGACTCAGATTGGCGCAAGCGATTGCGCCAATCGAAAAATTGGGGTCCCTGCCTGGCGGGGGCTGTCCAAGACCGTAGGCGACGAAAGTCTTAAACCACAAGCCTACGCAGATGGTGCTCCCGGTTCCTTACCGAATCAGACACCAAAACGACATTCGGTTTCGATCGAATGAAACGGTAACAAGCAGGAGTTAAACCCGTGGCAATTAATCTCGAAGACAAGAAGGCCATCGTCGCTGAAGTCAACGAGGCTGCCAAAGTCGCTCTGTCCGCTGTCGTGGCTGATGCCCGTGGCGTAACAGTAGGCGCAATGACCGGACTCCGTAAAGAGGCTCGTGAAGCTGGCGTTTACGTACGTGTTGTACGTAACACCCTGCTCAAGCGCGCTGTTGCTGACACTGAATACAGTGTTCTCAACGACGTGTTCACCGGCCCGACCCTGATCGCGTTCTCCAAAGATCATCCAGGCGCTGCTGCCCGTTTGTTCAAGGAGTTCGCCAAGGGTCAGGACAAGTTCGAGATCAAGGCAGCTGCGTTCGAGGGCAAGTTCCTCGCAGCTAATCAGATCGATGTACTGGCAACACTGCCGACCCGCGACGAAGCCATTTCGCAGCTGATGAGCGTGATTCAAGGCGCTACCAGCAAGCTGGCTCGTATTCTGGCTGCAGTTCGCGAGCAAAAAGAAGCTGCTGCAGCCTAAGGCTGAGCATTTTCTCTCGCGCTTTTTTGTTTATTTCGATGGCCGCGTAGGCCGTCCCCCAATTCAGGAAATACAGTAATGTCTATCTCCCAAGAAGATATCCTCAACGCCGTAGCTGAAATGTCGGTTCTGCAGGTTGTTGAGCTGATCAAAGCTTTTGAAGAAAAATTCGGCGTTTCCGCTGCCGCTGCTTCCGCTGGTCCAGCTGCTGCTGCCGCCGTTGTTGAAGAGCAAACCGAATTCAACGTCATGCTGACCGAAGCTGGCGAGAAGAAAGTTAACGTGATCAAGGCAGTACGTGAGCTGACCGGTCTGGGCCTGAAAGAAGCCAAGGCTGTAGTTGACGGCGCTCCTGCCATGGTTCTGGAAGCTGTTGCCAAAGACGCAGCTGACAAAGCCAAGGCCGCTCTGGAAGAAGCAGGCGCTAAAGTCGAGCTGAAGTAAGCATCGACTTTGCGTCTCCAGCCCGAGCGTTAAGCGACAGGCTGATGGCTGGTGGCTTTTGCCACCGGCCTTTTTCCGTTATTGGCAGCCGACTGGGTCGGTGCTTATAGCGAGCTGTATCCACCCGATGTGGTGGCGCAAACCATGGGGTTTGCACGATTTTCTGGCTGCTCCCGTCGGGAGGGGCCAAACAAGCAGGTGACCAAGCTGGGGAACGCTGATGGCTTACTCATATACTGAGAAAAAACGTATCCGCAAGGACTTTAGCAAGTTGCCGGACGTCATGGATGTGCCGTACCTCCTGGCCATCCAGCTGGATTCGTATCGTGAATTCTTGCAAGCGGGAGCGACTAAAGATCAGTTCCGCGACGTGGGCCTGCATGCGGCCTTCAAATCCGTTTTCCCGATCATCAGCTACTCCGGCAATGCTGCGCTGGAGTACGTCGGTTATCGCCTGGGCGAACCGGCATTTGATGTCAAAGAATGCGTATTGCGCGGTGTGACTTACGCCGTACCTTTGCGGGTAAAAGTGCGCCTGATCATTTTCGACAAAGAATCGTCGAACAAAGCGATCAAGGACATCAAAGAGCAAGAAGTCTACATGGGTGAAATCCCCCTGATGACTGAGAACGGTACCTTCGTAATTAACGGTACCGAGCGTGTAATCGTTTCCCAGCTGCACCGTTCTCCGGGCGTGTTCTTCGACCACGACCGTGGCAAGACGCACAGCTCCGGCAAACTGCTTTATTCCGCGCGCATCATTCCTTACCGCGGTTCGTGGCTGGACTTTGAGTTCGACCCGAAAGACTGCGTATTCGTGCGTATCGACCGTCGCCGCAAGCTGCCTGCATCGGTACTGCTGCGTGCGCTCGGCTATACCACCGAGGAAGTGCTGGACGCGTTCTACACCACCAACGTCTTCCATGTGCAAGGTGAAAACCTCAGCCTGGAACTGGTGCCTCAGCGTCTGCGCGGTGAAATCGCTGTCCTCGATATCCAGGATGATAAAGGCAAGGTTATTGTCGAGCAGGGTCGTCGTATCACCGCTCGCCACATCAACCAGCTGGAAAAAGCCGGGATCAAAGAACTGCAGGTGCCTCTGGACTACGTCCTGGGTCGCACCACAGCCAAGGTCATCGTGCATCCGGCCACCGGCGAAATCCTGGCAGAGTGCAACACCGAGCTGAACACCGAGATCCTGGCAAAAATCGCCAAGGCCCAGGTTGTTCGCATTGAAACTCTGTACACCAACGATATCGACTGCGGTCCGTTTATCTCCGACACGCTGAAGATCGACTCCACCGGCAACCAGCTGGAAGCCCTGGTCGAGATCTATCGCATGATGCGTCCTGGCGAGCCGCCAACCAAAGACGCAGCCGAGACCCTGTTCAACAACCTGTTCTTCAGCCCTGAGCGCTATGACCTGTCTGCGGTCGGCCGGATGAAGTTCAACCGTCGTATCGGTCGTACCGAAATCGAAGGTTCGGGCGTGCTGAACAAGGACGACATCGTTGCGGTGCTCAAGACCCTGGTCGACATCCGTAACGGTAAAGGCATCGTCGATGACATCGACCACCTGGGTAACCGTCGTGTTCGCTGCGTAGGCGAGATGGCCGAGAACCAGTTCCGTGTTGGCTTGGTGCGTGTAGAGCGCGCGGTCAAGGAACGTCTGTCGATGGCTGAAAGCGAAGGCCTGATGCCGCAAGACCTGATCAACGCCAAGCCGGTGGCTGCGGCGGTGAAGGAGTTCTTCGGTTCGAGCCAGCTGTCTCAGTTCATGGACCAGAACAACCCGCTGTCGGAGATTACCCACAAGCGTCGTGTCTCTGCACTCGGCCCGGGCGGTCTGACCCGTGAGCGCGCAGGCTTCGAAGTTCGTGACGTACACCCGACTCACTACGGTCGTGTTTGCCCGATTGAAACGCCGGAAGGTCCGAACATCGGTCTGATCAACTCGCTGGCAGCCTATGCCCGCACCAACCAGTATGGCTTCCTCGAGAGCCCGTACCGTGTGGTGAAAGAAGGCCTGGTGACCGACGAGATCGTGTTCCTGTCCGCTATCGAAGAAGCCGATCATGTGATCGCTCAGGCTTCGGCGACCATGAACGAAAAAGGTCAGCTGATCGACGAGCTGGTAGCTGTTCGTCACCTGAACGAGTTCACCGTCAAGGCGCCGGAAGACGTCACCTTGATGGACGTTTCGCCTAAGCAGGTTGTTTCGGTGGCGGCGTCGCTGATTCCGTTCCTCGAGCACGACGACGCCAACCGCGCGTTGATGGGTTCGAACATGCAGCGTCAAGCTGTACCGACCCTGCGTGCCGACAAGCCGCTGGTAGGTACTGGCATGGAGCGTAACGTTGCCCGTGACTCCGGCGTTTGCGTCGTGGCTCGTCGTGGTGGCGTTATCGACTCGGTCGATGCCAGCCGTATCGTGGTTCGAGTTGCTGATGATGAAGTTGAAACTGGCGAAGCCGGCGTCGACATCTACAACCTGACCAAATACACCCGCTCCAACCAGAACACCTGCATCAACCAGCGTCCGCTGGTGAACAAGGGTGATCGGGTTCAGCGTAGCGACATCATGGCTGACGGTCCGTCCACCGATATGGGTGAACTGGCACTGGGCCAGAACATGCGCATCGCGTTCATGGCATGGAACGGCTTCAACTTCGAAGACTCCATCTGCCTGTCCGAGCGTGTTGTTCAGGAAGACCGCTTCACCACGATCCACATTCAGGAACTGACCTGTGTGGCCCGTGACACCAAGCTTGGCCCAGAGGAAATCACTGCGGACATCCCTAACGTGGGTGAAGCCGCACTGAACAAGCTGGACGAAGCCGGTATCGTTTACGTAGGTGCTGAAGTAGGCGCAGGCGACATCCTGGTTGGTAAGGTCACCCCGAAAGGCGAGACTCAACTGACTCCGGAAGAAAAACTTCTGCGTGCCATCTTCGGTGAAAAAGCCAGTGACGTTAAGGACACCTCCCTGCGCGTGCCTACCGGCACCAAGGGTACCGTCATCGACGTACAGGTCTTCACCCGCGACGGTGTAGAGCGTGATGCTCGTGCACTGTCTATCGAGAAGACTCAACTCGACGAGATCCGCAAGGACCTGAACGAAGAGTTCCGTATCGTTGAAGGCGCAACTTTCGAACGTCTGCGCTCCGCTCTGGTCGGCCACAAAGCCGAAGGTGGCGCCGGCCTGAAGAAAGGTCAGGAAATCACCGACGAAGTTCTCGACGGTCTTGAGCATGGCCAGTGGTTCAAACTGCGCATGGCTGAAGATGCTCTGAACGAGCAGCTCGAGAAGGCCCAGGCCTATATCGTTGATCGCCGCCGCCTGCTGGACGACAAGTTCGAAGACAAGAAGCGCAAGCTGCAGCAAGGCGATGACCTGGCTCCAGGCGTGCTGAAAATCGTCAAGGTTTACCTGGCAATCCGTCGTCGCATCCAGCCGGGCGACAAGATGGCCGGTCGTCACGGTAACAAAGGTGTGGTCTCCGTGATCATGCCGGTTGAAGACATGCCGCACGATGCCAATGGCACCCCGGTTGACGTCGTCCTCAACCCGTTGGGCGTACCTTCGCGTATGAACGTTGGTCAGATCCTCGAAACCCACCTGGGCCTCGCGGCCAAAGGTCTGGGCGAGAAGATCAACCGTATGATCGAAGAGCAGCGCAAGGTCGCTGACCTGCGTAAGTTCCTGCACGAGATCTACAACGAGATCGGCGGCCGCAACGAAGAGCTGGATACTTTCTCTGATCAGGAAATCCTGGATCTGGCAAAGAACCTGCGCGGCGGCGTTCCAATGGCAACTCCGGTGTTCGACGGTGCCAAGGAAAGCGAAATCAAGGCCATGCTGAAACTGGCAGATCTGCCGGAAAGCGGCCAGATGCAGCTGTTCGACGGCCGTACCGGCAACAAGTTCGAGCGCCCGGTTACCGTTGGCTACATGTACATGCTGAAGCTGAACCACTTGGTAGACGACAAGATGCACGCTCGTTCTACCGGTTCTTACAGCCTGGTTACCCAGCAGCCGCTGGGTGGTAAGGCACAGTTCGGTGGTCAGCGTTTCGGGGAGATGGAGGTCTGGGCACTGGAAGCGTACGGTGCTGCATACACTCTGCAAGAAATGCTCACAGTGAAGTCGGACGATGTGAACGGCCGGACCAAGATGTACAAAAACATCGTGGACGGCGATCACCGTATGGAGCCGGGCATGCCCGAGTCTTTCAACGTGTTGATCAAGGAAATTCGTTCCCTCGGCATCGATATCGATCTGGAAACCGAATAACACGTGACGCGAATCGAGAGCGGGGCTGTTTTGCCCGCTCTCTGCTCCGCCAGGAGGAAAGGCCTTGAAAGACCTACTGAATTTGCTGAAAAACCAGGGTCAAGTCGAAGAGTTCGACGCCATCCGTATCGGATTGGCCTCGCCTGAGATGATCCGTTCGTGGTCGTTCGGTGAAGTTAAAAAGCCGGAAACCATCAACTACCGTACGTTCAAACCCGAGCGTGACGGCCTGTTCTGCGCCAAGATCTTTGGCCCGGTAAAGGATTACGAGTGCCTGTGCGGTAAGTACAAGCGCTTGAAGCACCGTGGTGTGATCTGCGAGAAGTGCGGCGTTGAAGTTGCGCTGGCAAAGGTTCGTCGTGAGCGCATGGCGCACATCGAGCTGGCCTCGCCCGTTGCCCACATCTGGTTCCTGAAATCGCTGCCGTCCCGTATCGGCTTGCTGATGGACATGACCCTGCGTGATATCGAACGCGTTCTCTACTTCGAGAGCTATGTCGTTATCGACCCGGGCATGACCACCCTTGAAAAAGGGCAGTTGCTCAACGACGAGCAGTACTTCGAAGCGCTGGAAGAGTTCGGCGACGATTTCGATGCCCGCATGGGTGCCGAAGCTGTCCGTGAACTGCTGCACGCGATCGACCTGGAGCACGAGATTGGCCGTCTGCGTGAAGAAATTCCGCAAACCAACTCCGAAACCAAGATCAAGAAGCTGTCCAAGCGTCTGAAGTTGATGGAAGCCTTCCAGGGTTCCGGCAACCTGCCAGAGTGGATGGTGCTGACCGTTCTGCCGGTTTTGCCGCCAGACCTGCGTCCACTGGTTCCGCTCGATGGCGGTCGTTTTGCGACTTCCGACCTCAACGATCTTTATCGTCGAGTGATCAACCGTAACAACCGCTTGAAGCGCCTGCTTGATCTGTCCGCTCCGGACATCATCGTGCGCAACGAAAAGCGTATGTTGCAGGAAGCTGTCGATGCACTGCTCGACAACGGTCGTCGTGGTCGCGCTATTACGGGTTCGAACAAACGTCCTCTGAAATCCCTGGCTGACATGATCAAGGGTAAGCAGGGTCGTTTCCGTCAAAACTTGCTCGGTAAGCGTGTTGACTACTCCGGTCGTTCGGTAATTACCGTAGGTCCGACCCTGCGTCTGCACCAGTGCGGTCTGCCTAAGAAAATGGCACTCGAGCTGTTCAAGCCGTTCATCTTCGGCAAACTGGAAATGCGTGGTCTGGCGACCACCATCAAAGCCGCCAAGAAGATGGTCGAGCGCGAGCTGCCAGAGGTTTGGGACGTTCTCGCCGAAGTGATTCGCGAACACCCAGTGCTGCTCAACCGTGCGCCGACGCTTCACCGTCTGGGTATCCAGGCATTTGAACCGGTACTGATCGAAGGTAAGGCTATCCAGCTGCACCCGCTGGTCTGTGCAGCGTACAACGCCGACTTTGACGGCGACCAAATGGCCGTGCACGTACCGCTGACGCTGGAAGCCCAGCTCGAAGCGCGTGCGTTGATGATGTCCACCAACAACATCCTGTCGCCAGCCAACGGTGAGCCAATCATCGTTCCGTCCCAGGACGTTGTATTGGGTCTGTATTACATGACTCGTGAAGCGATCAACGCCAAGGGCGAAGGTCGTGTGTTCGCGGATCTGCAAGAAGTTGACCGTGTGTTCCGTGCCGGCGAAGCCGCACTGCACGCCAAGGTCAAGGTGCGGATTAACGAAACCGTGAACGATCGTGATGGCGGCAGCGTGACCAACACCCGTATCGTCGACACCACTGTCGGCCGTGCGCTGTTGTTCCAGGTTGTGCCAAAAGGCCTGTCCTTTGACGTCGTCAACCTGCCGATGAAGAAAAAGGCGATCTCCAAGCTGATCAACCAGTGCTACCGCGTGGTTGGTCTGAAAGAGACCGTGATCTTCGCTGACCAGTTGATGTACACCGGTTTTGCCTATTCGACCATTTCCGGCGTTTCCATCGGTGTTAACGACTTCGTTATCCCGGATGAAAAAGCCCGCATCATCGGTGCTGCCACCGAAGAAGTGAAAGAGATCGAAAGTCAGTACGCCTCCGGCCTGGTCACCCAGGGCGAGAAGTACAACAAGGTAATCGACCTCTGGTCCAAGGCGAACGACGAAGTTTCCAAGGCGATGATGGCCAACCTCTCGAAAGAGAAAGTCATCGACCGTCATGGCAACGAAGTCGACCAGGAATCCTTCAACTCGATGTACATGATGGCCGACTCGGGCGCACGGGGTTCTGCTGCGCAGATCCGTCAGCTCGCCGGTATGCGTGGCCTGATGGCCAAGCCGGACGGTTCCATCATCGAGACTCCGATTACAGCGAACTTCCGTGAAGGCTTGAGCGTACTTCAGTACTTCATCTCCACTCACGGTGCTCGTAAGGGTCTTGCCGACACCGCGTTGAAAACAGCGAACTCCGGTTACCTGACTCGTCGTCTGGTAGACGTTGCCCAGGATCTGGTCGTGACCGAGATCGATTGCGGCACCGAGCATGGCCTGGTAATGACGCCGCACATTGAAGGCGGTGACGTTGTAGAGCCGCTGGGTGAGCGCGTATTGGGTCGTGTCATTGCCCGTGACGTATTCAAGCCAGGTACCGAGGACGTGATCGTTCCTGCCGGCACTCTGGTTGACGAAAAGTGGGTCGAGTTCATCGAGCTCAACAGCATCGATGAAGTGATCGTGCGTTCGCCGATCAGTTGCGAAACCCGCTACGGCATCTGCGCCAAGTGCTACGGTCGCGACCTGGCTCGTGGTCACCAGGTGAACATCGGTGAAGCGGTCGGCGTTATCGCTGCCCAGTCCATCGGTGAGCCGGGTACCCAGCTGACGATGCGTACGTTCCACATCGGTGGTGCGGCAAGCCGGACCTCCGCAGCTGACAGCGTCCAGGTGAAGAATGGCGGTACTGTTCGTCTGCACAACCTGAAGCACGTTGAGCGAGTGGACGGTCACCTGGTGGCTGTATCGCGTTCCGGTGAGCTGGCAATCGCTGACGATTTCGGTCGTGAGCGCGAGCGTTACAAGCTGCCGTACGGTGCTGTGATTTCGGTCAAGGAAGGTGACAAGGTCGACGCTGGCGCCATCGTCGCCAAGTGGGATCCGCACACTCACCCGATCGTGACCGAAATGAAAGGTACCGTGACCTACGTGGGCATGGAAGAAGGCATCACGATCAAGCGTCAGACCGACGAATTGACCGGTATGACCAACATTGAAGTACTTGATGCGAAAGATCGTCCAGCTGCTGGCAAGGACATCCGTCCGGCCGTGAAGATGGTCGACGACAACGGCAAGGATCTGTTGCTGCCAGGCACTGACGTAATCGCTCAGTACTTCCTGCCAGCCAACGCCCTGGTCGGTGTGGCGGACGGTGCGCGGATCGCGATCGGTGATGTTATCGCTCGTATCCCGCAGGAAACTTCGAAAACCCGCGACATCACCGGTGGTCTGCCGCGTGTTGCCGACTTGTTCGAAGCTCGTCGTCCGAAAGAGGCCTCGATTCTGGCTGAAGTCAGCGGCACCATCGCGTTCGGTAAAGAGACCAAGGGCAAGCGCCGTCTGGTCATCACGCCGAACGACGGTAGCGATCCGTACGAAGAGCTGATTCCGAAGTGGCGTCACCTGAACGTCTTCGAAGGCGAACAGGTAAACCGCGGTGAAGTTATCTCCGACGGCCCGAGCGATCCACACGACATCCTGCGTCTGTTGGGTGTAAGTGCGCTGGCCAAGTACATCGTGAACGAGATCCAGGACGTTTACCGTCTGCAGGGCGTGAAGATCAACGACAAGCACATCGAGACCATCCTGCGTCAGATGCTGCGTAAAGTTGAAATCGCTGAATCCGGCGATTCGAGTTTCATCAAGGGCGACCAGATGGAACTGACTCACGTACTGGTAGAAAACGAGCGCCTGGCGACGGAAGACAAATTTGTCTCCAAGTTCACTCGCGTGTTGCTGGGTATCACCAAGGCGTCGTTGTCTACCGAATCGTTCATCTCGGCGGCTTCCTTCCAGGAAACCACCCGCGTACTGACCGAAGCGGCGGTAACCGGCAAGCGCGATTACCTGCGCGGCCTGAAAGAAAACGTAGTCGTGGGTCGTCTGATCCCGGCCGGTACCGGTTTGGCCTATCACAGCGAGCGCAAGCGTCGTCGTGATGCGGACAAGCCGTTGCGCGTAAGCGCCAGTGAAGTGGAAGCTGCACTGACCGAAGCACTGAACTCGAGCGGTAACTGAGTTCTGCGGTAATTAAGTGCCTGGCCCTGGTCATCCCGCCTGCTGGATCGAGACAAATTGTCGAGATCCGGCGAGCGGGGAGGTCGGGGCCTTGCCTTGACTGGGAACAAGATCCTCTTTAGACTCTTGATCCCCTAAATTTGGCGGGAATTCGTTCCTGCCATTTTGCTTTTCTTGTAAGACAATAGCGTCGCAAGACAACAGTGGAGCTAGTAGATGGCAACTATCAACCAGCTGGTACGTCAGCCGCGTAAGCGTATCGTCGAGAAATCCGACGTGCCTGCGCTGCAGAACTGCCCGCAACGTCGTGGCGTATGCACCCGTGTGTATACCACCACGCCGAAAAAACCTAACTCGGCACTGCGTAAAGTATGCCGTGTGCGTCTGACCAACGGTTTCGAGGTTTCCTCGTACATCGGTGGTGAAGGCCACAACCTGCAAGAGCACAGCGTGGTACTGATCCGCGGCGGTCGTGTAAAAGACTTGCCAGGTGTTCGTTACCACACCGTTCGCGGCTCCTTGGATACCTCCGGCGTTAAAGGTCGTAACCAGGGTCGTTCGAAGTACGGTACCAAGAAGCCTAAGTAGTAGCGGCTTTTTGTAAAAACTGATTTTCTATTTTTTGAGTCGATAAGAGTAAGGTCGGAGGCGTCCCGCAAGGGCACCGATTCCGAGCGAACCTGAAGACCGTTTGAGGGCTTATCAATGCCAAGACGTCGCGTAGCAGCCAAACGTGAGATTCTGGACGATCCGAAGTACGGAAGCCAGATTCTCGCCAAGTTCATGAACCACGTAATGGAAAGCGGCAAGAAAGCCGTTGCCGAGCGTATTGTTTATGGCGCACTGGACAAAGTTAAGGAACGCAAGAACAGCGATCCCCTGGAAATCTTCGAGAAAGCTCTCGACGCCATCGCTCCGCTGGTCGAAGTGAAGTCGCGCCGTGTAGGCGGTGCTACTTACCAGGTTCCGGTCGAAGTTCGTCCGTCCCGTCGTAACGCCCTGGCAATGCGCTGGTTGGTAGACTTCGCCCGCAAGCGCGGTGAGAAGTCCATGGCTCTGCGTTTGGCTGGCGAACTGTTGGACGCTGCTGAAGGTAAAGGTGCTGCAGTTAAGAAGCGTGAAGACGTGCACCGTATGGCTGAAGCCAACAAGGCTTTCTCGCACTACCGCTTCTAATTCTAGCGTCACTCAATTTGCGAGGGCTTTATGGCTCGTACTACACCGATTAATCGCTACCGTAACATCGGTATCGTTGCCCACGTGGATGCTGGTAAAACCACCACCACTGAGCGCGTCCTTTTTTACACTGGCAAAAGTCACAAGATGGGCGAGGTGCATGATGGCGCCGCGACCACCGACTGGATGGTGCAGGAGCAGGAGCGTGGTATTACCATTACTTCTGCTGCCATTACCGCCTTCTGGAAGGGTTCCGAGAAGCAGTACAAGGATGAGCACCGCTTCAACGTCATCGACACCCCGGGTCACGTAGACTTCACCATTGAAGTTGAACGTTCCCTGCGTGTACTCGACGGCGCTGTGGTTGTGTTCTGCGGCACCTCGGGTGTTGAGCCTCAGTCGGAAACCGTATGGCGTCAGGCCAACAAATACGGCGTTCCACGTCTTGTTTATGTAAACAAGATGGACCGTGCTGGTGCCAACTTCCTGCGCGTGATCGCTCAGATCAAGCAGCGTCTGGGTCACACTCCGGTGCCGATCCAGTTGGCTATCGGTTCCGAAGACAACTTCCAGGGTCAGATCGATCTGATCAACATGCAAGCTGTCTACTGGAATGACTCTGACAAGGGTATGGTTCCTGTTCGCAAGGACATCCCTGCAGAGTTGCTGGAAGAAGCCGAGAAGTGGCGTGGCAACATGGTTGAGGCTGCGGCCGAAGCCAACGAAGAGCTGATGAACAAGTACCTTGAGGGTGAAGAACTCACCAACGAGGAAATCAAGGCTGCTCTGCGTCAGCGTACCATTGCTGGCGAAATCGTCTTGGCTGTTTGCGGTTCTTCCTTCAAGAACAAGGGTGTTCCCCTGGTTCTCGACGCCGTTATCGACTTCCTGCCTGCGCCGACCGATATTCCTGCCATCAAGGGTACCGACCCGGATGACGAGACTATCGAACTGGAGCGTCATGCAGACGATAACGAGCCGTTCTCGGCTCTGGCGTTCAAGATCGCTACCGACCCATTCGTGGGTACCTTGACCTTTGTTCGGGTTTACTCGGGCGTGTTGAACTCCGGCGACGGCGTGATCAACTCTGTAAAAGGCAAGAAAGAGCGCGTGGGTCGTATGGTGCAAATGCACGCAAACGCCCGCGAAGAGATCAAGGAAGTGCGCGCTGGTGACATCGCGGCCTTGATCGGCATGAAGGACGTCACCACGGGTGAGACTTTGTGCAACGGCGACAAGCCAATCATCCTGGTTCGCATGGACTTCCCGGAGCCGGTTATTTCGGTTGCCGTTGAGCCGAAAACCAAGGATGACCAGGAAAAAATGGGTATCGCTTTGGGCAAGCTTGCTCAGGAAGATCCATCTTTCCGCGTTAAGACTGATGAAGAGACTGGTCAAACGATCATCTCTGGCATGGGCGAGTTGCACCTGGACATCCTGGTTGACCGGATGCGCCGTGAGTTCAACGTCGAAGCCAACATCGGCAAGCCTCAGGTTTCCTATCGTGAGCGCATCACGAAGAACTGTGAAATCGAAGGCAAGTTCGTTCGCCAGTCCGGTGGTCGTGGTCAGTTCGGTCACTGCTGGATCCGTTTTGCACCGGCTGATGAAGGTCAGGAAGGTCTGCAATTCGTGAACGAAGTCGTAGGTGGTGTGGTTCCTAAGGAATACATCCCGGCGATCCAGAAGGGTATCGAAGAGCAGATGAAGAACGGCGTTGTTGCCGGCTATCCGCTGATCGGCCTGAAGGCGACTGTGTTCGATGGTTCTTACCACGACGTCGACTCCAACGAGATGGCGTTCAAGGTGGCTGCTTCCATGGCGACCAAGCAACTGGCCCAGAAGGGCGGTGGTGAGTTGCTTGAGCCGATCATGGCGGTAGAGGTTGTTACGCCTGAAGACTACATGGGTGATGTCATGGGCGACCTTAACCGTCGTCGTGGCATGATTCTGGGTATGGAAGATACGGTTTCCGGCAAGGTCATTCGTGCCGAGGTTCCGTTGGGTGAAATGTTCGGTTACGCAACCGACGTTCGTTCCATGTCTCAGGGTCGCGCAAGCTACTCTATGGAATTCAAAAAATACAATACAGCTCCGTCGCATATCGTCGAAACTGTTACCAAAAAGCAAGGCTGATTCAGCCCTTTAAGCTAGGAGTTAATTGTCGTGGCTAAAGAAAAATTTGAACGGAACAAACCGCACGTCAACGTTGGTACCATCGGTCACGTCGACCACGGTAAAACCACGCTGACCGCAGCTCTGACCCGTGTCTGCTCCGAAGTTTTCGGTTCGGCCAAGGTTGACTTCGACAAGATCGACAGCGCCCCGGAAGAAAAAGCTCGCGGTATCACCATCAACACCGCTCACGTTGAATACGATTCGGCCGTGCGTCACTACGCACACGTTGACTGCCCAGGTCACGCCGACTACGTAAAAAACATGATCACTGGTGCTG
>NZ_JAKNQY010000048.1 GCF_024494355.1 Pseudomonas sp. Q11
CCGGGATGCCCACTGCGCAATGCCTGCGTTCGGCCAGTGTGGTTAACGGGGCGCCCAGATCAAAAGCCGGGACGAGGCGGCCTTATAGCCGGCCTGGTTCTCCCGGTCGCACCCCGATCCAATTGTGGGAGCGAGCCTGCTCGCGAAGGCGGCCTTATATCCGGCCTGGTTCTCCCGGACATACTCCGATCCAATTGTGGGAGCGGGCTTGCTCGCGAAGGCGGCCTGACAATTCCCTCCCAATCTCCAGACCGGCGGTCCGTCCAGCCCCCTGTTTGCGCATTCATTCATTGACGCCAGAATAATGGCTATCTAATATCGCGCCACTATTTTGATGTCACTTTCTGGCCCGGGGGTAAGCACCTGTCTTCACCCGCCCCTGGAGCAAAGTCGTGTCTGGTTTTGCCGCCGCTCGACATGCGCATGGAAGTGCTTCTTTAAATTCCTGCTGCAACGAGACTCGATCATGGACGACCGCCAACACGCCTTCCTGGCCCGCCAGCCTTCTGCTGCCGTGCAAACCCGCGAGCACTTCTGGGGCATGCCCAAACGCGGCCTGGCATTTCTGTTGGCCAACGTCATGTTCTGGCAGCCGCTGTGGGCCCAGGCTGACGGGATCGTAGTCAGTGCACCGGGCACTGGCCTGGACCGCGCCGGCAACGGCGTACCCATCGTCAACATCGCCAAGCCCAATGGCAACGGTCTGTCCCACAACCAGTTCAAGGATTACAACGTCGGCAGCAACGGCGTGATCCTCAACAACGCCACCTCGCGCACCCAGTCCACCCAGTTGGGCGGGATCATCCTCGGCAACCCGAACCTCAAGGGCGCCGCAGCCAAGGTCATCCTCAACGAAGTCAACGGCGGCAACCCCAGCCAACTGCGCGGCTACACCGAAGTGGCGGGGCAATCGGCCCACGTCATCGTAGCCAACCCGTACGGCATCACCTGCAACGGCTGCGGTTTTATCAACAGCCCGAAGGTGACCTTGAGCACCGGTAAACCGGTGGTGGAAAACGGTCGGCTGGATCGTTATCAGGTGGATAAAGGCAGCGTTGCGATTGAGGGCGCAGGCCTCAACGCCAATAACGTCGACCACTTCGAAATCATCACCCGCAGCGCCAGGATCAACGCCGAGATCCAGGCGAAAAACCTGACGATTGTAGCCGGTCGCAATGACGTCAATGCCGACACCTTGAGCGCCACCGCCCGTGCCGATGACGGCAGTGCTAAACCGCAACTGGCCATCGACTCCTCGGCCCTGGGTGGCATGTACGCAGGCGCCATCAAATTGGTGGGCACCGAGGCCGGGGTCGGCGTGAAGCTGGACGGCAAGCTGATCGCCAGTGGTGGGGATATTCAACTCGATGCCAATGGGCATCTCAGCATGGTCGATACGTCGGCCAGCGGCGCCGTCAAGCTCAAGGCCGCCAGCCTCGACGTCCGCGGTCCGGTCTACGCCGGCACCACGTTGAACGCGCAAACCCAGGGCAACCTGACCAACCAGAAAACCCTCGCGGCGCGCAACTCCATCACCCTGAATGCCGGTGGGCAGTTGAGCAACAACGGCATCATCGAGGTCGGGGTCAATGCTGATAACTCGCGAAACACCACGGGGGATGTGAGCCTCACGGCGCAAAGTCTGAGCAACAACGGCAAGAACATCATTGCCAGCCGTAATCTGACGGCCAACGTCACACAGACCCTGAACAACCAGGGCGGGACCTTGAGCGCGGGGCAAACCGGCACGGTAAAAGCCGGGACGTTGGATAACCAGAACAAGGGGCGGGTGTTGAGCAGCGGTGCGTTGAGCGTGACGGTCAGTCAGGTGTTCAACACCAATGGAGTAATCAACAGCACCGGGAATCTGACCGGGACGATCGGCCAACTGAATAACGGTAACGGCGAAATCTCCAGCGCCGGCATCACGCGTCTCAACGGCACCGCACTGAATAACCGTAGCGGTCAGATCCTCGGCGACCTAGGCCTGAACATCGACCTCAGCGGCGCGCTGGACAATCGCGATGGTCTGCTGGGCTCGGGCAAACACGTTGACCTGCGCGCGGCCAGTCTCGATAACCGTGACGCTGGCGTATTGGTCAGCGACGGCAGCCTTACCACTCGTATCAGCGGTTTGCTGGATAACCAGAACAAAGGTGAGATCACCGCCAAAGGCGTGAGCGATGTGCGCAGCGTCAGTCTCGACAACCGTGGCGGCGTGATCAGCGGCAAAGACACGCTGACTGTGACGGGTGGTTCGACCGATAACCGTGGTGGCGTGATCCAGGCGGAAAAACACCTGGACCTACAAATCGGGCAGTTGGATAACCGTAATAAAGGTGTGATCAGTAGCAAGGCTGGTATCACCTATGAGGGCGTTCGCCTGGATAACGCTGGCGGCCTGCTCAGTGCCGTAGGTCCGGTTGCCCTCAATGCCGATGAAGTGCAAAACGCGGCCGGACGGATCTCGAGCCAGAACGACCTCACCGCCACCATCGGTCTGCTGCAACAGCAGGGCGGTGAACTGGTCGCCCAGGGCAATCTGAAGCTGACCGGTACTACCCTCGATAACCGCAATGGCGGGTTGATCGGCACCACTAAAGCGCTGACGTTGAAGGTCGAGGACATCGACAACCGCGCCGGCGAGCTGTCCAGCAGTCTGTTGTTGGACATCGACGGCCAGCGTCTGGACAACAGCGACGCAGGGAAAATTCTCGCCGCTACCGATCTGGAAGTGACCGTTGCCAAACTGATCAACCAGAACAAAGGCCTCATCGTTGCTCAGGGTTCGACGGTTCTCAGCGGTGCAACGCTGGACAACAGCGGTGGCAGCCTTAACAGCCTAAAAGGGCTGGACATTACCCTCGACGATGCCTTGCTCAATACCCAGGGGTTGATCAACAGTGAAGGGGCGCTGACCGTCAACGCCCAGAGCGTGGACAACACCGGGGCGAACCTTGGCAGCGCCGGTGCGTTGTCCGTAACCAGTCGTGGCGCCTTGCTCAACCGCGGCGGCTCGATCAGCACCGACAGCACATTGATGGTCGACAGCGTCAGCCTGGACAACAGCCAGAAAGGCCTGATCTCCGGCAAAGACACCACCACCGTCACCACCGGCGATATGAATAACAGTCAGGGCGGTCGGTTCATTAGCGGCGCCACCCTGGATTTCACCGCCAAGCAGGTCAACAATGCCGCCGGACGCATTGCCAGCCAGCAAGCCTTGACCGCTTCGGTCTCCGGGCTTGATCAACAGGGCGGTGAGCTATTCAGCCAAGCCAGCCTCAGCCTGGACCTGAACAACGGTCAACTGAACAACCAGGGGGGGCTGATTAACGCGCCGTTGCTGATGCTGAAAAACCTCAACGGCGTTAACAACCAGAACGGCGAAATATCCAGTCAGCAGGCGTTCAACGTAACCGCCAGCGACCTGAACAATAACGGTGGCAAGTTGCTGAGCAGCCAAGGCCTGACCCTGCGCATTACGCAGGCCCTGGATAACATCAAGGGGGTGATCTCCGCCGCTTCCCTGGACAGTCGCAGCGCAAACCTCAACAACAATGAAGGCCTGATCAGCAGCTTCGATCGACTGGAACTGCGAACCGACAAAACTCTGGATAACCAGAGCGGTACCGTGGTCGCTGACGGTGAGCTCCTGCTGGTCGCCGAAACCCTGGATAACCGCAGCGGTGAAATCGCCGGCAAGGCTGACGCCATTGTTCAGGTTACGTCTCTGGACAACAGCAAAGGCCAACTGATCACGACCGGCACCTTGCAGGTCACCGCCGACACGCTCGATAACCGCTTGAACGGTCTGTTGGGCGCAAGCAAAGCCATGACCCTGACGGTTGATGACGTCGATAACCGTGGCGGTGAACTCACCACTAATTCTGACTTGTCGATCATCGGCAAAAAATTCGATAACCGCGATGGTGGCAAGGCCTTCGCCGGCCAGGCTATGAAGCTGACCGTCGATCAACTGCTCAACGGCAACAAAGGCCTGCTCAGCGCCACCACCACCCTGAACGTTGAGGGGCGTTCGCTGGATAACACCGGCGGCAACCTTTTGAGTGTGCAGGGCATGCACGTGGACCTGACCGACGCATTCGACAACAGCCAGGGCCAGGTCAGCAGTGAAGGCACCTTGACCGTCGAGACCGGCGAACTGATCAACACCCAAGGCAGTCTTTCCAGTGCGGCCGATCTGAAACTCACCAGCGACACGCGCATCAACAATCAGCGTGGCAACCTGATCACCGATGGCACGCTCACGCTGAACAGCGCCAGCCTCGACAACCGCCAGAGTGGCAGCATCAGCGGCAAGGGCGCGGTAACGGTCACCACCGGCGCGTTCGACAACAGCCAGGGCGGTCGTGTGACCAGTGCCGCCACGCTGGACCTCATCGCGGGCCAGGTCACTAACCAGGAAGACGGCCGTATCGGCAGTCAGGGCGCCTTGACCGCGTCGGTCACTGGCCTTGATCAGCAGGGCGGCAAGTTGTTCAGCAATACCCGCCTCAGTCTGGACATGCACAATGGCCAACTCAACAATCAGGGCGGTTTGATCAACACACCGGGCGCTCTGCTGCTCAAGCAACTCAACGGCATCAACAACCAGGGCGGTGAAGTTTCCAGCGCCCAAGCATTCACCCTGACCGCACAGAACCTGGACAACAGCGGCGGCAAACTGCTGAGCAACCAGGCGTTGACTTTGCGCATCACCAACGTGATGAACAACCTCAAGGGTCAGATCGGCGCGGCGGCCCTTGATGTACGGGCGGCCAGTTTGAACAACAGCGGCGGTAGCTTGGTCAGCCGAGGCGATCTGGACCTGACCTCCGATGGTTTGTTGCGCAACGACACCCAGGGTTTGATCAGTGCGGCCCAGACCCTCACGCTCACCAGTGGTGATTTCAACAACCAGGGCGGCACGGTACTCGGCGTCGACGCTGTCACCCTCGACACCCAGGCGCTGAACAACCGTGAAGGCGGGTTGATCAACAGCCAGGGCAATCTGACGCTGACCGGCACCCAACTGGACTCCAGCAACGATGGCGAAGTCTCGGCCAAGGGCGATATCAACCTGACGCTGGCCGGCCTGACCCAGCAGGCCGGACGCTTGCTCGGGGACAAGGCCGTCACCGTGGACCTTGCCAACGGCGACTTCGACAACAGCAATGGGCTGCTGACCGCCAAGGGACCGCTGACCTTCAACCGTCTGCGTGACCTCAACAACCAGAAAGGAGAAATCTCCAGCAGCCTGGGGTTCAATGTCATCGGCCGCGCTTTGAACAACAGTTCTGGCAAGCTGATCAGCAGCCAGCAATTGGGCGTCGCCGGCACGACTCTGATCAACCAGAAAGGGCTGATTTCTGGTTGGAAAGGCCTGACCGTTGAAGGCGGCAGCCTGGATAACCGCGACAACGGCACGCTTTCGAGTCGCAGCGGTGATGTTGCCGTGGACCTCAAGGAGGCGCTGCTCAACAGCAATGCCGGTGCATTGGTCAGCCAGGGCGAGCTCAGCGTCAAATCAAAGAGCCTGGACAACAGCAACAAAGGCATCCTCAGCAGTGGCGCGGGGCAGACACTAGAGCTTGAAGGCGAGCTCAAGAATGGCCAAGGCGGCCTCATCGACAGTAGCGCGGGGCTTGATATCACCGCCACCGCGTTGACCAACGTCGGTGGTGCCGTCAACGCGCAACAGTCCATCAATGCCGATGTGAACTCCCTGGATAACCGCGCTGGGCAGATCGTTGGCAATGCTGCGCTGACGCTGAGCCTGCTCGGTAGCTTGAACAACAATGGCGGCAAACTGGCCGGTGCCGGCCCGATGCTGATCAAGGGTGTGACCGATCTCAGCAACCAGAAAGGTCAACTCGCCGGCCAAAGCACACTGACCTTGCTGACCCAAACCCTGGACAACAGCCTGGGCGGGACCGTCGCGGCCAACGATGCTCTGCTGGTCACCGCCAGCGGTGCGGTGCGCAACAACGCCAACGGGCTGATCTACAGCCAGAAGGCCGACGTGCAGGTCCAGGCGGACAGCCTCCTCAACGGCAAAGGCACGATTCAGAGCGAGAACGGCCTGACCCTCGATATCAGCGGCGACTTTGATAACCAGAGCGGCAAAGTCATCGCTCAAAGCGGAACGACCTTCGTCAAGGCCGCCAATATCGACAACCGTGGCGGCATATTGTCGAGCATCACGGGCGCGTTGGAAGCTCGGACCGTTGGCGTATTGCGCAACGGTTATGACCTCAATAACAGCAATCAGCGCGGTATCATCCAGGGCCAGGCATTGAAACTCACCGCCCTGGCCGGCCTGAACAACATCGGCGGACGGATCTCGGCGCAAGGCTCCGACGCCAGCGTCACCAGCGCTGCCTTCGAAAACCGAGAGGGCGCGCTCTACGCCAAGGGCTTGGCCGCACTGACCGGCACAAGCCTGAACAACGCCGGCGGTCAGATTGCCGGTGACACTGTCAACCTGAGCCTCACCGGAGCCTTGAACAACCGCGCCGGTATCATCGAAAGCGACACCCAACTGACCACCAAAGCGATCAGCCTCGATAACCAGGCCGGACAGCTTCGTTCACTCGGCAGCACAGGCAAAACCAGCTTCCAGATTGGCGGCCTGCTGGACAACCGTAATGGTGTTCTGGAAACCGCCAACACCGACCTCACACTGGCCGTCGGCAGCTTCCTCAACGGCGGCGGTCAACTCAACCACGTAGGCCTTGGCACGTTCGATATCTCCACCGCCAACGTGATGGGTGCCGGCGGCGGTATCACCACCGGCGGTACGTTGGCTCTGAATGCCGACACCTGGACCAACTCCAGCGTGATCCAGGCCGGGCGGTTGAACGTCAACGTCAACAACTTTACCCAGACGGCCAGCGGCCAACTGTTGGCCACCAGGCATTTGCAAGGCCGCGGGACGAACTGGATCAACAACGGACTGATCGCCAGCGACGCCAGCCTGGATCTGCAACTGGGCGGCAGCTATGGCGGCAACGGTCGGGTGTCGAGCCTTGGCGACCTTTACCTGAGCGCTGCGCAGTTGAACCTCAATGCGGCCTCAAGCATTGCCGGTGGCGGCGCCACTACGATCAAGGTTGGCGGACAGCTAAGCAATGCGGGCAGGTTGACATCCAACGGGGGGCTAACTGTTGAGGCGGGGAGCCTGAACAACACCGGCACCTTGGGCAGCGCGCAGTCGTTGCGGGTAAAAACGCCTTCTTTGATGAACGACCATGGGCTGATTTTCAGCGGGGATGACACCTCGCTGGAAGTCGGCAGTGTGACCAACAGCTATGGCGACTTCTACAGCCTGGGTGATCTCACTGTTAAAGGCTATAACGGCGCGGCGCGGGCCAATGTGCTGGAAAACATCTCCGGAGTCATGGAAAGCGCCGGGGACATGTCCATCAATGCCACCACCCTGAACAACCGTGGCGAAAAATTCGAAGTTGCCCGCAAGCTGATCTCGTCGTTCATTGCCGTGCATTGCAATGATTGCAGCGGCGACACCTATTACGTCGACTACGGGTTGCGTGAAATCTACGAAGGGTCGGTGGTCGACCAGTCGCCAACGGCCAAACTGACCGCCGGCGGTAACTTCACCTTCAATGGTGGGGACTTCCTCAACAGCCGCGGCGAAGTGACGGCGGCTCGTAACATCACCATCGCGGCCAACAACTTCAGCAATATCGGTGCGGCCAGTGGAACCATCGAGCGCACACGGATTTTCAGTGCGCCGGGGATTACCGACGGTACGCACAATCGTTTTGCCGTTGGGGCGATGTGGGAGTTCAACAAGCGAAACGACAACGGGCCGTTGACGTTTCATTACATCAATGATACTGGGCAGTTTCGAACCGCCGACTATGAAACGGTGGAGCGACAGAAACCGCCTATTCAGTACTATCTGATCGATAGCGTAACCAAGCTCAGGCTGGGCAATTATGGGGCGTGGCATCGCGCTGAGCGCTATGAAACGTCCGAATACGACCCCGACAACCTGCTGCCTCTTCCTGCCCAGCTCACCCGCTTTAACGTGAGCAGCGATGTGGAAGTTTCCCGGGACGGAGGTTCTGTTCAATCGGCTATCGTCCAGGCGGGTGGAAAGGTCAGCATTAGCGCGGCGCAAACCCTGAGCAACAGCGTCGTACACGAAGATTATGCCTTCAGTGCGGGTGTTGATCGTCGGCAGAACACGCTGGGCGGTGGTACCGGTAAACCCTTGCTGGTGCATCTCAACAGCCAGCTCCCCCCCGATCTTTCCAAACAACAGGTCAATCCACTAAGCCTGCCGGGATTCGTACTGCCGACGGGGCAGAACGGTTTGTTTCGCCTCAGTGACCAGGGTGGGACGTCCAAACCGATCCCCTTGGCTCCGACCGGGACGCAGGGCTGGAGTCTGAATAGCGCTGGCGTCGATGCGCTGCAACATACGGCGGTTGCTGCACTCGGCCCACGCACCCTATCGGTGGACGGCCCAGTATCCGTCTCTGACAGTCAGCGGGCCGTCGACCCGGTAAGGCGTCTGCCGTTGCCGGTCACGCAGAATGCCAGCGCTGTTGACGTCTCGGTTCTTTCGACCGCGATCGGGGCCGGTCCACGCGCCGACATCAAGGCGGCGTTGGTGACGCGGCCTGTCAATCGCGTCACCGGTCTCCCGGATGTCCAGGCACCGTCCAATGCGCACAAGTACCTGATCGAAACCAATCCGGTGCTTACCAACCTCAATCAGTTCATGAGTTCGGATTATCTGCTGGAAAACCTGGGCTACGATCCAGACACTGCCGCCAAGCGCCTGGGTGATGGCTTGTATGAGCAACGCCTCGTTCAGCAGGCCGTTGTCGCCCGCACCGGCCAGCGTTTCATCGACGGCCAGACCTCCGACGAGGCGATGTTCAAATACCTGATGAACAATGCCATCGCCAGCAAGGACCAACTGAACCTGGCGGTGGGCGTAACCCTCACCGCACAGCAGGTCGCCGCCCTGACACATGACATTGTCTGGCTCGAAGAGCACCAGGTGAATGGCGAGAACGTGCTGGTGCCGGTGCTGTACATGGCCAACGCCAACAACCGGTTGGCCGCCAATGGCGCGCTGATCCAGGGCTCTGATGTCACGCTGATTGCCGGCAAGGACCTGACCAACTCCGGAACGTTGCGAGCCAGTAACAATCTCTCCGCCACTGTGGGCAATGACCTGGTCAATAGCGGGTTGGTGGAAGCGGGGAATCGGCTGGACCTGCTGGCCGGCAACAACTTAGTGAACAAGGCCGGCGGGATTATCGCCGGGCGTGATGTGAACCTCGTGGCGGTCAGTGGCGACGTGATTAACGAGCGTACCGCGACGACCCTGGACTCACGGTATTCCAGCACCACGCTACACCGCGATTATGTCGACAGCGCCGCCCGGATCGAAGCGGCCAATGAACTGACGATCTCGGCCGGTCGTGATGCCGTCAATGCCGGTGGGGTGATGAAAAGTGGTGGCGATACTTACATTGATGCCACTCGCGACATCAGTGTCCTTGCCGTGCAAGAGCGCGACTCTGGCAAACAGTCTCGCTTCCGCAACGAAACGATTACGCAGCACAGCGCCAGTATCGACGCCGGGCGAGACCTGACGCTCAAGAGCGGACGCGACATAGCCGTGGTCGCCAGTGACATCGCGGCCAAGCGCGACGTGTCGATGACCGCGGCCGGAAACCTGCTGCTGTCTTCCGCTGCCGATGAAAGTCACAGCTATTCCAGAATCCGCAAGACAACCCGTCAGCAAGACAAGGTCACTCAAGTGGCTGCCACCGTCGAGGCGGGGGGCGATGTATCGCTTAGTGCCGGCGGTGACATGGCGTTGGTGTCCAGCCGGATAACAGCGCGGGACGAAGCGTATCTGGTGGCGGCAGGAAAAGTCGAACTGCTTGCGGCGCAGAACAGCAGCTATTCGCTGTACGACATGAAGAAAAAAGGCAGTTGGGGTAGCAAGAAAACCCAACGCGATGAAGTCACCCACATCACCAATATCGGCACGCAAATCAGCACCGGTGGTGATCTGACGGTGCTCAGCGGCGGTGACCAACGCTACCAGGTGGCCAAGCTTGAAAGTGCCCAGGACATCAACCTGGCCAGCGGCGGCGCTATCACCTTTGAAGGTGTTAAGGACCTCCATCAGGAGAGCCATCAGAAAAGCCGCAACAGTATGACCTGGAACTCCGCCAAGGGGCGCGGTAACACCGACGAAACCTTGCGCCAAAGCCAACTGATCGCCCAGGGCGATCTGGTCATCAACGCCGTCAATGGCTTGAACATCGATATCAAGAAGATCAACCAGAACACCGTCAGCCAGACCATCGACGCCATGGTCAAGGCCGACCCGCAACTGGCCTGGCTTAAGGACGCCGAGCAACGCGGTGATGTGGATTGGCAACTGATCAAGGAAACCCACGAGTCGTTCAAGTACAGCAGCTCGGGTATGGGGCCGGCGGCGATGCTGGCGGTGATTATTATCGTCACTGTTCTGACGGCCGGTACGGCAAGCGCAGCGGTGGGAACAGCAGCCAGCGCGACGGCGGGTTCAGGCACGGCGATGGCGGCAAGCGGGATCGCATCCGGTGCAGCGCTGACGGGGGGAGCTGCCGTTGGTTCCACTGTTGGGGCGGGGCTGGGGAACATAATGGCCTCCGCTGTGCTGACCTCAATGGCCAGCGGCGCAGCGGTCAGTGCGATTAATAATCAAGGTAACGTGGGTGCAGTCTTCAAAGACGTCTTTTCATCCGAGAGCCTGAAAGGCTATGTGCTGGCAGGTGCATCAGCGGGGATCGCATCGCAGTTCGGGTTTAGTGCTACGGATCTGAAGTTTGATCTCGCCAGTGCGAAGAGCGTGGCGATCAAAGTGGCCGCTGATGCTGCAGCCAAGACAGCAATCATGGGGGGGAGTCTGAAGGACAACCTGGTGGCTTCTGCGTTGGGTTCGGCCATCAGTATTGGTGGGGCGGTTTCGGCCAATAAAATTGGTGACATTACTGCTTTCGATGAAGGCAAGCTTTCAAAAATTGTTATGCATGCGGCCTTGGGCGGGTTGATGGCCGAGGCGATGGGGGGTGACTTCCGTTCGGGGGCAATTGCGGCGGGCGCAAATGAGGTACTGGTAGATTTTCTCGCAGACAAGTTATTACCGAAAGGTGTAAGTAAAGATAGCCTGGAGTACCAGCAAGGCGTCAGCAAACTGTTGGCCGCGTCAGAGCTTGTAGGCGTGCTGACCACGGTAGCAACTGGAGGTGATCCATCCATCGCCGCTACGGTTGCGGCTAATGCTACCCAGAACAACTTTTTAAATCATACGGAGAACGCCGAGCGTTTCGAGGCCATTAAAGGTTGTAAAGCTGGCGATAAGCAGGCTTGTACTCATAGGGATGAGCTCAACCAACTGGATGTAAATCGTGACAAGGCTGTTTGGGCTGCATGTGACGGAGCAGCAACAAGCCCTGCCTGTACCACCGCACGAACGGAAGCCCAGATAGCTCGATTTGACTTGTTGAGGCATCAGAATACCTCGCAAGCGCAAGAACAGCTGCAGCAAGCCTTGAAAGACCCTGACTTGATGAATTTCACGATTCAGGGGGAGTTGCGCAGCATCAAAATGCTCGACGATGCAGTCATTCGGCAAATTTCGACTAGCATCAGCAAGAGCCTATTTTCGATAGGAACTAACCTGGCGCCGGGGGTTGGAGATGTAAAGGCTTTTGCAGAAGCTGAGGATGCGTGGGATTATATTTTTGCATCGATAGGCGTGGTTCCTGGGGCAGGTGATGTCTTTGCGCTGGGGATGCGTAAGAGTAAGGATCTGCTCAAAGAGGGTAAGGCGCAGGAAGCTAGCGAGTTACTTGAAAGCTTGGCAAGTCATGTAGCTGGAGCAAAAGCGACAGGCCAGATTGTACCTGACGCAATTAGCCCTACTTATCGAGAGCTTCAGGGATTAAACAAAGGATTCCAAGCGCATCACACCCTGCCTCAATATTTGGGGAAAATGCTGGGGTATACGAAAAATGACATGCTAGATCACCCTGCGACTCTAATTACCCAGTACTCTCATACGGGAAAGGTGAATCCTGATGCTATGCATAAAGCTATCAGTAAGTATTTGCCACCCATGGTACGTGGTAAGCCGGCTACGTATACTCCTGGGCAAATAAGCTCGGGGTTGCAGAAAGCCTATGGCGATATAGGGCGGCCCGAATTGTTTGACTCAATCAAGCACCTGATTAAATAGGTATGCAAGCATGACTGATAAACAAATATATGAATTAACCATTGACGATCTTGCTAGTTTTGGTGTTTGGTACTTTCCTATGGATGAATCTGCGGAAGATGAGCTTACAGTCCGTCCTCTCCTTGATAAGGAGACTTGTACTGATGCTCAAATAATAGTTCGCGCTAGTTTTGTTGGGAAAAATGGTTCTAGTTACTTAGGTTATCTGTACTGGGATGGTGGTGGGGAAGTTGAGTACTTAAAACCTGTCATTCTTCTTGAGGATGGCTCCTTTGTTACATTCTGGAATGGGATGATTGAGCCTTCTTGGGCAGACTACTCTGCAAGAGCTCAAGAGCTAAGGAGTGGACTTCCTTTTTCATATATTTCAGAGTCTCTTCTCGAGCTGCCTAAAATTTCAGGAAGGCTTGAAGGACTATATTATTTAGATGGAGATCACATTTCCTGGGTAAGTTGATGGTCCAAAAGGAACAGGGCAAGCTTTACGGGAAGACGAGATTAGTTCTGGTGGTAAAGGTGCATAGAATAAAGAGCTGAATAAGTCTTTCATCGACTAAAAATGATCGGAATACATATCAGCAGTGGGGGATAACGGGGACAGACCCTGAGGGATCCCCACAAATCTACTCCAATGCCTGCGCCTCT
>NZ_JAKNQY010000049.1 GCF_024494355.1 Pseudomonas sp. Q11
TCGCTGCCTCTGAAAAAGATGGCTAAATAAACCATCCAAGACAGTTGCTCCCACAGGTTTTGCAGTGCTCAGGCGGTTACGGTGCGCTCCACCAGTTGGCCATTTTCGATACGCACATGTCGCGGATGGAACCGTTTCAAACTGCTGCGATGGCCAACGCTGACAATGCTCAGCCCCGGCAACTGGTCAATCAGCGCCTGGTACAGCGTCGCTTCATCTTCTTCGTCCATCGCCGACGTGGCTTCGTCCATATACAACCATTGTGGTGCGTAGAGCAATGCGCGGGCGAACGCCAGGCGTTGCTGCTCGCCGGGCGAAAGCATGCGCTGCCAGTGGTTGGCTTCGTCCAGTCGCGCCACCAGATGCGGCAGGCGACAGGTTTCCAGCACTTGGGCATAACGCTCTGGCGGGTACGTGTCGCCCGGCTGTGGATAACTCAGCGCCTCGCGCAACGTGCCAATGGGCAGATAAGGTTTTTGCGGCAGGAACAGATAACGCGCCGCAGGCAACCGGATCGCGCCGTGGCCATCCGGCCACAAATGCCCCATTGCCCGGAACAGGGTGGATTTACCGCTGCCTGAACGTCCACTGAGCATCACCCGCTCGCCCGGCTCAACGGTCATATCGGTATGGCTGAGCAGATGGCGGCCATCGGCCAGGTCCAACCCCAGGTCTTGCACTTTCAATGCATGGCCCTGGTTCTGCACGTCGATGGCCGGCACACGGTCTTCGTTGTCGCTCATGGCCTGGCGGAAGCTCAGCAGTCGGTCACACGTGGCGCGCCACGCGGCGAGGTCGGTGTACGCGCTGATGAACCAGCTGAAGTTCTCCTGCACATTGCCGAACGCCGAGTTGATCTGCATGAGCTCGCCCAGCTGGATCTTGCCGGCGAAGTAGCGCGGCGCGGCGACGATGAACGGGAAGATTATCGCGATCTGGCCGTAGCCGGAGGTGAAGAAAGTCAGGCGCTTGGACACCCGCATGATGTCCCAGAAGTTATGCCAGACCAGGCCAAAGCGGCCACTCAGACGCCGGTTCTCGTTGGGTTCGCCGTTGTACAAGGCAATGCTCTCGGCGTTCTCGCGCACCCGCACCATGGAAAAACGCAGGTCGGCTTCAAAGCGTTGCTGGTTGTTGTTCAGGCCAATCAAGCGACGGCCGATCAGGTGCGTCAGCCAACTGCCCACCGCCGCATACACCAGCGCACACCAGAACATGTAGCCGGGGATGGTGTAGCCAAACACCTGGATGCTGCCCGACACACCCCACAAAATGATCGAGAACGACACCAGGCTGACCACGGTGCGCAGCAGCCCCAGCCCCAGGCCCAGGGTGTTGCTGGTAAAACTGTTGAGGTCTTCGGAGATCCGCTGGTCCGGGTTGTCGGTGTAGCCGCCCTGCTCCAGCCGGTAGTAATTCTTGTCATTGAGCCAGCGGGCGAAGTGTTTCTCCGTGAGCCAGGCCCGCCAGCGGATGGTGAGCATCTGCGTGAGGTACAAGCGATACACCGCGCCCAGGATCGCCACCGCAGCGATGCCGCAGAAATACAGGATCAACCGCCAGAACGCGACGCTGTCCTTCTCCTGCAAGGCGTTGTAGAAATCCTTGTACCAACTGTTGATCCACACCGAAATCGCCACGCTGAACAACGACAGCACGATGACGGCGATTAACAGCGTCCAGGCCTTGCCCTTCTCCTCACTGCGCCAGTACGGCGTGGTCATTTGCCAGACACGGCGGAAAAACTGCCCGCGCACCGCATCATTGACCGCGGAATATTCAGCGTTCTGATTCATGGTTAAGGCTCTGTAAAGAAAAAAACTCGGGCCGATCATAGAACAACGGCCCGATTTGCCGCGAGGGTGGACAACATCTGTTCAGCGCAGGTTCAGCGACGCACGGGGCGCTTCTGCAATTTGCGCTGCAAGGTGCGCCGGTGCATGCCCAGTGCGCGGGCCGTGGCGGAGATGTTGCCTTCGTGTTCGGTCAGCACCCGCTGGATGTGCTCCCATTGCAGGCGGTCCACCGACATGGGGTTTTCCGGCACCAGGGTGTCCAGGTCGGCGTGCTCGGACAACAGGGCCGCCAGCACGTCATCGGCGTCGGCCGGTTTGCACAGGTAATTGCAGGCACCGCGCTTGATCGCCTCCACTGCGGTGGCGATGCTCGAATAGCCGGTGAGGATCACCACGCGCATTTCCGGGTCCAGCTCCAGCAGCTTGGGCAACAGCACCAGGCCCGAGTCGCCGTCCATTTTCAGATCCAGCGCGGCATAGTCCGGCAGGTCGGCCTGGGCAATGCTCAAGCCCTCCTCGGCGGAACCGGCGGTGCTCACGCGAAAGCCCCGACGGGACATGGCCCGGGCCATGACGCGGGTGAAGGTGGCGTCGTCGTCTACCAGCAACAGATGCGGCAGTTCTTCGCCGTCGACTTGGATCTCGTCACTCATGTTCGTCTCCTCGGTCGGCATGGGGCAGGCGCAGCTCGGTGAGCGTGCCGCCTTCCTCATGGGGGTAGAGTTTCACCGAGCCGCCGGCGCGTGTCACGCTGGCCTTGCTCAAAAACAGGCCCAGGCCGAAACCTTTGCCCTTGGTGGTGTAGAACGGCTTGCCGATCTGCTCGGCAATCGCCAACGGCACACCGGCGCCGTGGTCGCGGATGCTGATGGTCAGCTCGTAGGCATTCCAGTCCAGCGCCACTTCCAGGCCTTCGGGGCAGGCGTCGGCGGCGTTGTTCAACAAGTTGAGCAACGCCTGGGTCAGGTCCGGCGGCGGCGCCATGCGCGGCACCGCTCCCTGGCCCAGCCGCTGGAAGCGATAACTGGCCTCCGGGCGCATCAGGTGCCAGCGATTCAGGGCCTCGTCGAGCCAGTCGGTGACGTCCTGCATGTCGATGGCCAGGCGGCGGTTGGCCTCGGCGGCACGCACCAGGTACTGCAGAGTTTCCTTGCAAAGCTGGACCTGATCCTGCAACACGCCGAGGTCTTCCTGCAGCGCCGGGTCGTGGTGATCCTGGCGCATCTCCTTGAGCAGTACGCTCATGGTAGCCAACGGCGTGCCCAACTCATGGGCGGCACCCGCGGCCTGGGTCGCCACGGCCAGCAATTGCTCGTCCCGCAGACCCTCTTCACGGCGAATGGCCCGCAGCTCTTCTTGACGACGCAACTCTTCGGCCATGCGCGCGGCAAAAAACGTGATGACCGCCGCCGCCAGGGCGAAACTCAGCCACATGCCGTAGATCTGCAGGTTTTCCCGGGCGATGGGGAAGGTTTCCAGCGGATAGAACCGCGCCAGCAACAAGGTGTACAGCGCCAGGGCGATGCCGGACAGGATCAGCGAAAACCGCCACGGCAACGTCACCGCGGCGATGGTCAGCGGCACCAGGTAATAGGACACGAAGGGGTTGGTGGAGCCGCCGGAGAAATACAGCAACGCACTGTGGATAAACAGGTCGCAGGCCAGTTGCACGGCGTATTCCAGCTCAGTCACCGGCCACGAGGTGCGCAGACGGATGGCGGTCAGCGCGCACAGCACCGAAGAACAGGCCAGGGTGATCGCCAATTGCAGCCAGGGCAGCGGCAGCAGGTCGAACCAATAGGCAAGCCCCACAGACCCGGCCTGGGCGGCCAGGACCAGAATTCGGATAAACGTCAGACGCCAGAGGTTCTGGCGAGAGGCGGAAGTCATTTGCAAAGGGGCGAGCATGAGCTCTCCTGATGAGCGCTCCAGGCGGATCGCACGGAGTATAACCAAGGCGCGGCGCGCACAGGCAGCTATGCGGCAAAGCGACACAGGGGGCAGCTGCAAGCTGCAAGCTAAAGGCTACAGTTACAAGCTTTTACTTGCAGCTTGAAGCTTGTCGCTAGAAGCTGCACTTTTCCCCCAAGGAGCTTTCATGCACACGTTCAGTCGTCACGCCGCCCTGCTCGCCCTCAGCCTCGGCACCGTCGCCAGCCTGCCGGCCCTGGCCGCCGATGAGCTTCACTACAACCAGATTTCCCTGCGCGCCGAAGCCAGCCAGGAAGTCGCCCGCGACCTGATGATCGTCACCCTCTACACCGAGGAGCAAAACACCGACCCGGCCAAACTCGCCGCTGCCGTCAGCACCACGCTGAACAAAGCCATCGGCCAGGCCAAGCAGGTCAAGGACATCACCCTGCGCCAGGGCAGCCGCAACAGCTACCCGGTCTACGACAACAAAGGCCAGAAAATCACCGGCTGGCGCGAACGCGCTGAACTGCGCCTGGAAAGCGCCGACTTCGCGGCCCTGTCCAAACTCACCGGCGAGTTGCTCACCGACCTGAAAATGGGCGGCATGGACTTCACCATCTCCACCGCCACCCGCCAGACCAGCGAAGACGCCCTGCTCAAGGACGCCGTCAACGCCTTCAAGGCCCGCGCCCAACTGGCCACCGAGGCCCTGGGCGGCAAGGGTTACAAAATCGTCAACCTGAACCTCAACAGCAACGGCTACCCACAGCCCTACATGCGCCCGCAGATGATGATGAAAGCCGCGTCCATGGATGCCGAGTCCGTCACGCCGGAAGTCGAAGCAGGCACCAGCAAAGTGAACATGACGGCGGATGGGGTGGTTGAGGTGTTGATGCAGCCATGATGGACGGCGGGTTCAGCCAGTTGCTTACTGCCTGAACCCTGAAGCCCAGCGACGAACTCCCGTGGCGAGGGAGCTTGCTCCCGCTGGGCTGCGCAGCAGACCCGAACCAGACACCTCGGTGTGGCAGACGGATCGAATCGTTGCCTTTGGGGTCGCTTCGCGCCCCAGCGGGAGCAAGCTCCCTCGCCACAGGGGGTTCAAGGTGCCGGTCTGGCTGGTGCCTCAAGCTGATCCAACGCCTTGTCCACCAGCAACTGGCACAACTCCACCAACTGATGAATCCCCAACGCCACACTTCGCCGCGTGCCCTCCACTTCAAAGGCCAGGTCCTCAGCCATGGCTTTTATCGAGGCCAGGGTTTCGGAGGTGCTGGTCAGCAGCGTGTCGGCGTCGGCTTTGGCGGTGACGGAAAACAGGCTGTCGATGCGCGGATCGGTGCTCGGCTCTGGTTTTTTTGGATTGAGGTAATGATTGAGTGCCCGCTCGGCGGCGGCTCGGTCTTTGAGTAGGTCTTCGATGGAATCGAAGCCGGAAAGAGGGTTGGTTTTGTTGAAGGGTGGGTCGGGGACTGACTTATCCATTTATTTGTACCTATTTAGTGATGAGGACCATCACTTGCCGTTTCTCACTCGGCAAAGTGGTGGCAGCTGTGTGCAGGGGTGAGAAATCCGAGAAATAGGTACTCGGCCAGACCGAGGCCTGCCCGCACACAGCCGCCATAACGCATCTACTACAGGCAGCGGATAAGCTGGCGGCAATTATGCAGGTACAGAGGCTGGATGCCTATTATTCGGGTTTCTCACGCCCGGTCGCTGAGTCGCAGCGACAAAAAAAAGGTTAGAGAGCCCACTTCCGAGCGGCAACCCTAAAAAACTGTGGGATGTTTCGGTTCGGGGCCGGTGATCCTTCCGACACAAATGAATGACTCGTGCCGCTTCGCTTCCTGACGCCGCAAACCCCGTGGAGAGGGAGCTTGCTCCCGCTGGGCTGCGCAGCAGCCCCTGACCTGATACCTCGGTGCATCAGGTTGCACAAATAAAGTCTTTTTCCTATGCGGGCCGAAGTGCATAGCAGGCCCATAACTTGGGTAGATTTGTGGGGGGATTCCTTAGCCCTGCTCCCGCCTACCTAGCCCTGACTACTTTTTACTTTGGAATAATGATTGGAATGATCATCAGTGAAGGCGGCGCGGGCGGGGGAGGAATAAACATGACTTCTTGTTGCGGAAATTGCGGTTAAGAGATCACCTCAGCATTGCGCCTCGGCATCTGTAAGGAAATAACCTGTTAGTTATGCGGTCGAATGATCGAGTCGACATCAGCGGCGGTGAGCAACCTGAAAAACTCTGAAATCCCCCTCCCCTTTAACTCATACATGCGTTTGAAAAAGAGCTGACAGCTAGTTCTGATTTTTTCCATATCGCACTATTTAGGGAAATATCCTACTTTTTTATTTTTTCTGTTCTGAGATTCTTCATGTCGGCCAGATACCGCTGGCCCAACTCAGATCAGGAGTAAATCGATATGTTCAAAGTTCTTATCAAAGTTCCAGCTGCATGTAACATTCAAGGGGCGCCGGGGTTCGTAGACTTGGAAATGCCGAATTGGTCCCGGTATTCGATTAATCAATAAGGTAGGTTAGCCATTGGAAGTGGCTTAAGCATTTGGGCTGCTTCCATATCCCCAAGGATAAGAGAGCCATGGATTTCATCGCGCGAGCTTCAAGTCAAGGTTGCCTCAAGCTAATCTCACCAGTTAATGGCGAATTTGAAATCAGTGTATCCAAAAGCAAAGATAAAATTAATCATACGTTAAAAAGTGAAGGTAGATGTGTACTAGCTGCCACCGCAGGCAAGCTTGCAGTGAACATCTTTTGTGATCATCAAGTATTCATTTATAAAGAGAGCGTCGGTAGTTTTTTGGTTTCCTCTAGCTTGGAATTTATCCTATCTAACGCAGAGCACAAGATATCTCCTAGCATCGATTATTTCGTTGAGTATGTTTCGTGTGGTGCAACACCAAGGGTCTCTACTCCTTTTTTAGGGGTGTTCTACTTGCCACCTGGTAGCGAAATAGATTATTCAACCATGCATATTGATTTGGGCAAAGAGCACGACGTTGAGCGCCCGCAGTTTTTAGATGCTTTGGGGGGCAGATTAAGAAAAACATTAACAGGTAATCAGCGCATTGCCTTGGAATACTCAGGTGGGCTTGAGTCCAGCATATTGTTACACTCGCTCCTTGGTATTACGAGTAGCGAAAACATTAAATTAATTCATCTGACTGATTTAGGTAGTGGTCAGGTGGATGATCTGAAGAGAGTGCGGGCATTAGCCGGCAAATATAACTGCGATTTAACGGTTTTAGATACAGAAGATCTAAAGCCTTTCCAGACTTCAAACTGTGCGACCGTTAAACCGAATTTTCCTCATCCCGGACTTGTAAATATCGGTTATTTAAATCACTCGTCTGATTTTCTTGCAGCGAAGGACTCATTGATATTTAACGGGGCTGGAGGAGATTCGATTTTCTGCGCTAGTCCGCAAAAAGGACTGCCAATTGAGTTGTTAAGAAAACGGAATTTGATGGGGGCGATTCGCAATGCATGCCATATCTCGAGCTATCTAAGATCTCCGTTTATATCTACAGTTGTCGACGCGGCGCAAGAGTTTCGAGAGATGGAATCCAAGCTAAATAATCCCGGAATGTACTTCGCAGGCGTTAATAACAACCAAGAAGTTCTGAGTCGCGATTGTTTCGGGCGCGATTACAAATGTCGCGTTCCTATTCTGTCTAACTGTAAAGAACTAAGTCGTCGGGAAAGACATTTGAATGCAGCAATAAATAGGTATGAAATGCGATCCTCGCCAATGGCTGGTTTTGCAAGTCAATATGTCTACCCTTTCTTGGCTCCGGATGTTCTTAACGTAGGGCTGATGACGCCTTCAAATGAGCTTTTGAAAGGTAAAATCGATAGGTATAGCATCCGTAAATCTGCGGCTGATCGATTCAATGTTGACGATTTTTGGTATAAGAGAAAGGGTGGCGTTGCCGGACTTACACAGCGCTGTTTTTCACGTTACAAATCGGATATTAAAAATTTTGTCAGCGATGGTTATTTGGTCCGATCCAAAGTGATAAATGTGAATAATGTCTGTCGTCTGATAGATGAGGTCGCTGCTGGAGTTGTAAAGTGCCCCGGATCTCTGATTAATCTGTTCACAGCGAATGTTTATATGCTTCACTGGAAGGAAAATGTTCATGAGTTTTGATCGAAAGGGGAGCGGCGTCATTCAGTGGGGCAGTGCAGTGAAAGCCGCCATCTATAATGGAAAAATTGTGGTTCTCGATGAAATATCAAATAGCTTCGTTTTTTTTGACGAAGTACAAAGTAACTCAATCCTATCAGTGTTGGGGAAGCGCTTTTCAGAACTATCAGAAGAAGAGTCTAGCTCTGTTAATGACCTGATATCACATGGTTTGATTTGTATCGCGGGAAAAACAACTGCGAAAAACTTTCAAGACATAATAACTTCCAAGGGGGCCTTTGAGTGCGACTGGGCTTTAGGCGATAGCAAAACTTCTTTATCAAGTTTCAGGCCAAGATATTTTATGCGGGCAATAATCCTATTATTGCTTGCAAAACGGTGCTCAAATAAAGGAAAGCTTCACGGTTTGTTTCAAACGCTGCGGAGCTCTCCTTTTGATGACATGGTTGCTGATGATAAAGAGTTGACTGTGATTGTAAGTAACGTAAATCTGGCTATATTATTTCTGTGGCGAAAGACTAAGTGCTTAGAGTTCGCCTATACAGTTGCGCGCATTGCTTTTATACACAAAATTAAATGTCGATTTGTAGTTGGGGTACAAACACACCCTTTTATTTCACACGCTTGGGTTGAAGGTGAGAACGGCGTCGTTTTTGACAGAAAGGAATTGCCCGAAGAGCTGGCAAAGATAGTTTCGATTAGCGGAATTAATGAATGCTCAATAGAGAATTTTTAAGCGCTGGAAGGATTTGCTGGGGAATTGTACGCTGCTCCAGCGTTAATATTAGGCTATCCTTTGTTATTGCATGCTTGTTGGATCTTATAACGGTTTTTATGTCAGTTGCTGCGCCTGCAATCCTTAAGCTGTTGGTTGATTCACTTAGTTCCGCGAAAACACCAGACTATATTGTTTGGCTGGGAGCTGCTTATGGTCTTACTTGGCTGGGAGCAGAGCTTTTGCTCCGTCTTCGAGGGGTTGTAGCTGGCACTGTAGTTGAAAAGATAAAATTTGAAGCAACAAGAAGATTTTGTTTGAATTCGATATTTAAGTTGACTCCAGATTTTAAGGACCTACCGAGCGGAATTTTTGCCACTAAACTAAACCAAACAAATGCATCGCTTCCAATGTTTATAGATGGGTTGGTGTGGCAGATATTCCCTTTGCTGGTAAGGCTATTCTTGTCAGTATCTATGCTCATTCAAGTTGTTCCGTCAATATACGCGTCGCTGTTAGCGGTGACTATTATTGGTTTTATGATCGTTTCATTTTTTAGCTACAAAAGCGTTGGCGAAAGGCAAAAGCATTCTAATATTTCGTCGCAAAAAGCTTACTGGAAAATAATGGATGCATTAAAAAATAAGACAATAATAATTGCTCATGGGGCTGAAGGCAAAGAATTCAAGCACGTCGAGAGCTCTTTATTAGCATCAACGAAATCCGCGATAGGAGTTGTTAGTTTTTCTCAGGCCATAAGTGCCTTGCAGGTTATGCTATTGGGTATTGGGCTAACGGCTATCACCGTGCTTTCAGTACGGGATCTCTCTGGCGGAATTATTACTATCGGTGATTTCGTACAAATTAATGCATATGTCCTTCAGTTCGTGTTGCCAGTTAGCTATGTAGGCATGGTCTTGAGCGCCATAAAAAGATCTTCAGTTACCATAGCGGAAAACGCGGAGCATCTGGTGTCGTCGGATTTGGATTTTAATGACAGGAGCAAAGTCAAGTGTACTGGGGCACCTGCGATAATTTTAGACAAGGTCAGTGTAAAATCCGCCGAAGGAAGTTTCCTTCTAAAAGATATTAGCCTTAGCATAGGAAGTGGAAGCAGTTTAGCTGTCGTCGGTAAATCTGGTTCCGGTAAATCTACATTCGCTAAAGCTATACTTGGTTTGGCTGAGTTGAGCTCTGGTGTTATCAAGTTTGACTCACATGATTCGACCTGCGGTGCAATAAGGACTTTCAGGGAGAATTCAGGGTACGTGCCTCAAGAGTCATTATTATTTGATAGGTCCGTTAAAAATAATGTGTTTAGTAGCGAGTTTTTAAATCGAAACAAGATAAGTCATATTCTAAGGATAAGTGGAGTTGATGAGAGCGTGCTTGAATATAATGCTAGCAGTCTATCCGGGGGCGAAAAACAAAGGGTTTCGTTCGCCCGAGCTATAGCCAGAAATTCGGGAGTCTTAATATTGGACGAGCCGACATCTTCACTTGATAATGAGACTAAGTCTATACTCTCTTCGGCTGTTTACGATATTTTCACAGCTTCTACACGGATAACTATAACCCACGACTTAGAGGAGGCTAGCAAAGCGCAGAGCATAATTGTTATGAACGATGGGGAAATCGTTGAATTCGGTACCCATCAGGAACTAATAGAAAGCGGTGGGTGGTATTCAGAGCATTGGAAGATAACGTTGTTAGCGAGAAAAAAACTGTAAGGCTTTACGGGCTTCGGCGGGCTTTACGGGACAGACCACGTTTACTCGATCGAAAGAACGGGGACAGACCACGTTTTTCCCCGTTTTCCTGCTCCCGGTCGCTGAATCGCAGCGACCGGAAAAAGGTTAGAGAGCCCACTTCCGAGCGGCAACCCTAAAAAACTGTGGCATGTTTCGGTTCGGGGTCGGTGATCCTTCCGACACAAATGAATGACTCGTGCCGCTTCGCTTCCTGACGCCGCAACCCCCGTGGCGAGGGAGCTTGCTCCCGCTGGGCTGCGCAGCAGCCCCTGACCTGACACCTCGGTGCGTCAGGTTGTACAAATAAAGTCTCTTTTCCTATGCGGGCTGAAGTGCATAGCAGGCCCAGAACTTGGGTAGATTTGTGGGAGTTTCCTTAGGTCTGCTCCCGCCTACCCAGCCCTGACTACTTTTTACTTTGGAATAATGATTGGAATGATCATCGGTGAAGGCGGCGCGGGCGGGTTAATCATGCCTTCGCTTTTCACCACCGGTACACCCTTGCGTTTAATTGCCTCAAACAGTTCCTTGGTAGCTGCCGAGTCGATATAGCCCCCCTCATCTATAGACGCGCTCAACGCCAATTGACGCCGTTCTTCCGTCATCTGGAGCTGACTGGTCCGAAAAATCGTATGCAAGGCGATGTTTTTAAGCGCCGATATATCCACATGAGCGATCTCGACGTATTTCAACGCCTTGGCGTCCCAACCCTGAACGTACAGATCATTGGCGGTCAACGCGTAGGTGCAGAAATAGTAGGTGCCGGTATTCGAACCCGGGGTAGATACGATCAGAGAGCAACGGCCATGTTGCAAAACAGGGCTGCTCAGTCCTGGGTAGTCCTTGACAAGTTGTGCAGGAAACTGTGTTCGGTCGTAGTAGATAGTAGCCTTGTCGTAGGGGGTAGTGTTGCAGGCTGACAGGAGCAATGTCATGGATAGTAGGAGGGACGTGCCGAAATAGTGCATTGAATAATCCTTCAAAATAAAAAAAGCATTCTTCTTGGAGCAAGTTTTTCACCTAAGAAACCAAGGCCAACCTTTTTAATTTTCTCCGGTGCATCAGCTAGTTAGCTATTAAGCAAGCGCCATTTTGGTCCACCCTGGCTTTGAATGATCTCTCCCAATGTATTTAAATCACACATCGACCAAACATACCTCAACGCTTCTTTACTGCGCGCAATTTACCAACACACAAACACCTCCAGACTTAACAACCAGACTAATAGGTTTCTTGGTCACACCATCATCAACTGAAATTTCAACTAGCAAATTTTGATCCTCAAAAGACTGCAGCTCTAAAACAAGCTGCCTAATAGTTTTTCCTCGACTGACCCAGTCCGACTTCTCCTGATCTTTCATATCAATCTCCAATACGATTTAAATTCACATCAAATGTTCCTGAGCGTGTTTCTTTACGACCAAGAGCCTTAACGGAGTCGGCCATTTTCCAAGCGCCACCATTATGCCCATCAAGATCCCCGTTTTCCATACATCAGCGGGACTGTCAGTCCCGTTTTTCGCGTCTCAATGCTTTACGACGAAAAGAAACGCCCGCTCTCATCTATCCAAATCACTCCTGGAACATCATAAAAATAAACCGTCAACTCGCCATCATTTTCAGATACTGCGCTTGCTGGCCAGCGTTCTCTTAGATAAGACACAATTTCTTTCGCATCTAAATCCCAATGGGCCTCTTCATCGCTAATAGAGAGTTGAGGATAGGGATTATCTGGGGAAATATAACAATCGGCCCCTGACTTAATAAATTTAATCTTACCATTAACCAGCAGATGCTCAATTATGTAAAAAAAAGTATCTTTTCGCTGCTCAAATGTAAACTCAGGATTCCACGAACCAATCGCGCTAAAAAGAGCCGACATCCACAGACCAAATGAATCGCGCACTATTTCTTCAAAAAATTTAATAGTCATTATGGCTTTCCAATCAGAAATTTTATTTCTGGGTTGTATGTGGTACCTGTGGCCGCTTTGGGGATATCTATAGTCCAAGCCGGTCCAGTCTGGTCGGATGAAGACGAGAAATTTCGTAAAGTAAAGTTCCCCTCCGGGGTATTAACAACATAAATATCACCTTTTCCAGGGATAGAGCGAGGAGAAGGTAGAGAAGTAAAAACGGGGACAGACCCTGACGGATCCCCGAATTTTCTTACGCAAAATCAAGAAGTTGGAATATTGAAG
>NZ_JAKNQY010000004.1:0-269649 GCF_024494355.1 Pseudomonas sp. Q11
TTCGCAGATCCCCATCCACCACAAATCCCCTGTGGGAGCGGGCTTGCTCGCGAAGGCGTCGGCTCAGCTTGCATCACCGCCAGATGCGCCACCGTCATCGCGGGCAAGCCTGGCTCCCACAGTTTTCCGAGTCGTTCGCAGATCCACATCCACCACCAACCCCCTGTGGGAGCGAGCCTGCTCGCGAAGACGTCAGCTCAGCCTGCATCACTGCCGGCTGTGCCACCGCCATCGCGGGCAAGCCTTGCTCCCACAGTTTTCTGAGTCGTTCGCAGATCCCATCCACCACAAATCCCCTGTGGGAGCGAGCCTGCTCGCGAAGGCGTCGGCTCAGCCTGCATCAATGCCTCATGAACAGCGTGGCTGTTTTGAAGGAAATGTCCGAGGAACTGGAGAGCAAAAAGATCAAAAGATCAAAAGATCAAAAGATCACAGCCCTGCGGCAGCGCCTACACCGATTGATCGACCGGAAGGTGAATCCCCCGGGGCCGTTCCAGTGGCGCGAGGGGCGGCGGTCGCAATTGCGGGCTCAGCAGATGGAAATGCGCCACCACATGGCTGATATCACCGTCCTGGTTGTTGTGAATAATTTTGGAGCCCGGCTGACGCAACGTGTCGAGGCGCTCGTCCGTCAACTTGAAACTGTCGCTCAAACCTTGATCGTCCACCACCGGCGCCGGCAGCCGACGCTGGGCGAAGCTGCGGCTTTTGCGCTGCTGATAGCGCGCCCAGGAAATCAGGATCACCGCGTTGACCAAGGCAATCCAGCCGTATATCTGCAACGTCCCGAGGGTGTCCAGTAACGAGCCACCGAGGCGCGGGCCTGCCTGGCTGTCGAACAGCGGCCAGAGCCCGTTGACCAGCAGATACAACAGCCCGAGCCACGCCAGCACGGTAAAGAGCGCATCGACGACCACCAGAAAAGGTCTTTGTCGAGTCCTGATAATTTTCATCGGATCACTTCCTCTTCTTCGTCATCGAACGGTTTGATGCCGCGATCCGGACTGACCCAGCGCGCACGTTTCTGATGCTGCCCGAACAACACTTTCGGAAAACTCACCAGGGTGGTGAACAGGCTGATCAGCCAGAACACCAACGGGTACCACACCACCCAGAACATGATGTGCCACAAGCCTTTTTCGTAGCGGCGATCGATCAGGATGCTCACCGCGAACTGCATCAGGCACACCACCGCCAACAGCAACCCGGTGAAGGCCGGCGGCATGAGGTGATCGACCGCAATGGCCGCTGGCATTTCGACGAATTTACCGGCGCCCCAGAAGATCACCGACAGCAGAAAGGTGAACGCCCAACCGGTAGACAGGCAATATTCGAACAGCAACGGCCACAAGTAGCGGTGACGGTATTGCCAGATGCCGCGGATGTTCTTGAACAGCACCTCGGCCCCGCCCTGGGCCCAGCGCAGGCGCTGCCGCCACAGGCCGCGCAGAGTTTCGGGCATGAGGATCCAGCACAGGGCACGGGGTTCGTAGAAGATGCTCCAGTGGTCCAGTTGCAGTTTCCAGCTGATGTCGATGTCTTCGGTGATCATGTCCGGGCTCCAGTAGCCGACCCGGTGCAGGGCCGAGCGACGGAAGGCGACGATCACACCGGAGACAGTGAAGATCCGCCCGAAGACTCGCTGGGTACGCTTGATCAAGCCGATGATCGAGGAGAACTCGCCCACCTGTACCCGACCGATCAAGGTAGAACGAGTACGAATCCGCGGATTGCCGGTTACCGCGCCGAGGCGGGCATTGTCCAGCATCGGTGCCACCAGATAGGCGCAGGTGTTGGGCGCCAGCAGCGCGTCACCGTCGATGCACACCAGGTATTCACTGCGCGCCGCGATGGCGCCCATGCGCAGGGCCACAGCCTTGCCCTGGTTTTCCGCCAGGTGCAGCACGCGCAGGCGCGGATCATCAGCCGCCAGTTGATCGAGCACTTGGGCGGTGTTGTCTTTCGAGCCGTCGTTGATGGCGATGACCTCGATGTTCGGGTAATGCTGGCCCAGTGCGGCGTGAATGGTATCGGCGACGTTGTCGCCCTCGTTGAAGCACGGTATCAGGATGCTGATCAGCGGTTCCCCGGCCAGCGGTGGCGGCAGGGTGTCGTCCTTCCACGGCCAGTGACGCTCCCAGTGCAGCCAGAAATACAGGCCGCCGGCGATCCACAGCCCGGACATGAACAGCGGGTAAAAGAACACGAAGTCCATCAGGAATTGCCCGGTGACCAGGAAGATCAGGCCCAGGGGCACCCCAAGAACGATCGCCAGCACCAGCAGGGCGAGCAGTCTGTCGAGCATGTCAAGGATTCCACTTGTTGGAGAGCGCCGGCCGCACGGTTTTCACTGCGGGCTGGTCTTCGATGAAGTTGTCCGGGTAATAACCGAAACTGGTCACACCTGAGCGCTTGAGGCGCCCCATCCATTCGGCCAATTGTTCGCCGTCGATGTCGCTGACCGGTTTGCTGTGCCAGTCACGGGCCTGCAGTTCGAACACCGTGCGCTTGAGTGCACCGGGGCGGGCCTTGACGGTCTCCACCAGGCGCTCAAGCCAGGGCCCGGATTGCTCGCGGGTCTGCTTTTCCATCAACGGCATGGCCATCGGGGCCGTCCAGTTATAGGCGCCAAGGAAGTCGTCCAGGTTCTGGGCGAACCAGGCTTCGCTTTCGGGATTGAGCATCGGTTCGGCAAAAATATTGCGCGCTGTCAGCACCTGCGGACCACGAATCGCCCGGACCTTGGCGGTGAGCTCATGGGTGAAATCAATCAGGTAGCGGCTCTTGAAACGGGTCCAGCGCTGCATCGCCGCCGGGTCGTCCCGCAGAGTGGAGATGGACGTCGGCAGACCGTTGGCGGCATAGACTTTCAGGGCGGCGGGGCCGGCATCCTCGAAGTCAGAAAACACCGCGTCGTCATGGTACAGAACGCCGTCCACCGAACTCATCCGCGCCAGGTCTTCGTAGATTTCGCCGATGACCCGTCGCACACTCGGATCGAAGGGCGACAAACGTACGTACTGATCCGGGTCCACATCCGTGCGCCCAGTTTCCGGGTCCCAACGTTGTACGCGGGGCAGCTGCGGATCCAGACCAAAACTGAGCACAGGCATCCAGGCGAAGACCTTGGCGTTGGCCCGGGTTTTCAGTTGCCACGCGACCCGGTCGAACAGGTCGGCCCGTACCGGCAGGTGACGGTTGGGGAAGTACAGCGAATGCACCAGGCCATCACCTTTTGGATCGGCAAAGGCTTGCAGGAAAACGGTGTTGGCGCCCAGGTCGTAGATGCGCTGGATCAGCTTGCCGACATTGGCTTCCTGCTGCACAGGGTCCGGGTCGTAGACGTAATCCAGGTCGACATGGACCACCCGCAACGGGTCCATTGTCTGCACGCCGACGACGCTCTCGGCGAAGTGTGCGCCATCCGGATCGGAGGCCACCAGAAAGCGCGGGCCGCTCATCAGGTTATTGAGGCTGTCGAGGCCATCTTCCAGGGTCAGGGCCATCTGATAGCCTTCGCTGCCGATCACCTGCAACGCGGTGCCATCGGCGGCACCGTAGGGCCAGACCCACACGCGCGGACTGTAGCCGGTGACCTTGCGGATTTTCTCGGAAATGGCCGCCACGTCCTTGCGCTGGCGAGCCTGGAAATCAGCTTCGCTTTCATAGCGACCGGTGGCGGGATCGTAACGCCGGGTCGTCGCCGCCGGTTGCAAGTTGCCTTGCGGGTTGGCCAGTACCCCTTTGTGATTGGCGTCGGTGTGGGCGGCGATTTCCACCAGGCCCGATTTCGAGACCTCGCGAATTTGCTCCCAGGTCAAAAACTCTGAGCGCTTGCGCGGCACCCCGGCGAAGTCCACCGGCTGGTTCGAAGGCGTGTCGATCCAGCTGCCGACCGGGGCCAATAGCGCCGGCCAGTTATAGGCCCGCAGGATCGGCATGACACGGGTGTAAAAGCTTGAGTAGCCGTCGTCAAAACTCAACAGCACCGCCCGCGGCGGCAGTTCCGGGCCACCGTTGCGAGCGGTGATGACCTGGTCCACGGTGACGGGCTGGTAGTTGTTTTCCCGCAGCCACGCCAATTGCTCGATCAGACGCTCAGTGCGAACGGCCACGAGCGCCTGGTCGGGGTCGCGGTCTTCCACATCGTGATAGGCGATGCCAAGCACGTGGTTTTTCGGCCACGGGGCGTCATTGGCCGCCAGCGGGCGCTGTGAGGGCGGTGTGAACGCCGGGGCTTGCTGGGCACAAGCGCTGATCAGCAAGACCCCCAGCAGAAGGATGAAACGCGAAATGACAGGCATCTTCAAACTCTTCTAGAAGCGGTAGGTGAGGTCGACAAGCAGGCGCAGATCGCTTTCGCGGTCGCCGTCGTAGGGCCGGTTGAGCCAGCTCAGCGCGGCACCTGCCTCAAGCACGTCGTTCCAGATAAAACGCTGGCCGTAGCTGAGCAAACCCATGGCACCGGTGCTGTGGTCGCGCTGGCTGTAGGTACCGGCGCCGGCCTGAAACTGCTGGCTCCACGTCGTTTCGTAACGGCGGTACAACACATGATTGGCGCTGACCGTCGGCATGACGCTCAAATCTGACTTGGGGTTGAAATACGGGACTTCGTCAGAGCCACTGTTGCGGCTGGCACCCACTTCCAGGCCCAGCTCCACTTGCAGCCGTGGAGCGCTGTAAATGCCTTCGCGACCGGTGAGCAGGGCTTCGAGACGGTTATTGCCATCACTGAAATGCGACGGGCTGACAGTCAGTTGCCACTCGCGGCTTTCGTGGGCACGCCAGCGAACGAACCCACTGCCGCCGTTGGCACGAATGCCGCTGTTGAGTGCCCGCAGCGGGGTGTTGGCCGAGAGGTAATCCAGGCTGCCACCGTACTGCCAGTGATCGTTGATGTCCCGGGCCACGGCCAGGCGTGCACCCTGTTTGTCACCGGAGCCGTACGAGTGGTTGGAGACTTCCGCTTCCAGCGTCATGTCACGGGTGCGGCGCTCCACACCCAGACGCTGCCAGCGATGGTGACCGGTGCCTTCCTCGAAATCGCCAGTGGCGTACCCGGCGCCACCGAATAGCCGCCAGTCTTCATTGATGGGGGGGCTGTAGAGCAGCGTTTCAATGCCGAAGTCGCGACTGCCGGTGACTGCACCGGCATCACCATTGCCACCGCCATAACTCTTGCCGGTGTAGGCTTCAATACGCAGTTCGGCCATGTCGTGCACTTCGCGCTGGCGTTGCAGGCGTTTGACATGGGCGTTCTCCGGATAACGGGCGACCACGTCGTCGGTCAGCGCGTCCATCTGCCGCCACTCCTGCAAATCCATGGCGGCACGGGCCTGGGCGACTTCCAGCTCACGGTTACGCGGGGTCGTGGTCTCGACCTCCTTGAGCAGGCTTTCGGAACGTCGCGGCCATTGCCGGGCCTGGTACAGATCAGCTTGAGCCAGCCGCAACCCGATGTTGCCGGGGCCGTGATTGACCAAGGTCGCCAGGCGCGTCTCGGCGGTGGGCAGGTCGGCGCCATAGGTGCCGGCCTGAGCGGCGAGTTGTTGAGCGTCCATCCACTCATCGTTGGGGTTGCCGATGGGCAGCCCCTTGAGCTGGACGCGTGGTTGCTGGGACTTGGCCAGGTCTTCGGCCAGGGCACGGGCCTCTTCGGATTTTTCACTTTCCAGCAGTGCGTAGTAGAGCGCGGTGCTGTCTTCGAAGCGGTCCGCCGGGTCGGCATCAGGTGCTGTCAGTACCCGGCGGTACAGATCGACGGCGATCTCCGGTTCACGCTGCTCCAGATAGGAGGACGCCACCCAGCGCAAGGCATAAGTCGGGATGGCTACGCCTTCGGCGAGCAGACTTTGGTATTGGGCAATCACTTCAGCTCGTCGAGCACGGGCGTTCAGGGCGCCCAAGCGATCGATACGCCAGCGCAATACATCGTCATGGGCCTCGGCCACCGGGGTCCAGGTGGCGAGCAACTTGTCGTAATCAGCCAAGGCGCGGTCTGCGATGACGAAGCGATCCTTTTCGCTGCGGCTCGCCATGTCCGCCAGGCGCACCCGTTCGGCCGCTACATCACCCTCCAGCCGCCGCTGCACGCCCTGATCGATCAACCCGGGTTGCAGACGAGCCAGGCGCAAAGCCGGCTCCGGCAAGCGGGCCCGTTGCAGGGCGACGATGTATTCGCGGGCGACCTCCAGATTGTTGCCGGCGCGGGTGAAGGCCTGGTCGTATTCGAACAGCGCCTCGTGTGGACTGTCGGCACGGGTCAGGGCATACCCCAAGGCCAGCCGGCGCGTCGGATCTTCAGGTTTGGCTGCGACCATGGTCCTGGCCCGCCTGACCGCTTCGTCGGGCTTACCGGCGTCGGCCTGGGTCAAGGCCAAGCCCAGTTGCAGATCGGGATTCTGAGGTTCGACGATCAAAGCCTGGCGATAGAGCGCGCTAGCCGAGTCCCAGCGCTTGAGATTGCGATAGGCACGGGCCGCTGCAGTCAGCGCCGGAACTGGTAGCTCGCGATAGCGGCCTTGGGCTTCATAGACTTTCACCACCTCGGCATCGAAACCGGCCCAACTGGCGATTTGCAGATGATCACTGATTTGCGCGGTGCTGGCCTGATCGGCCGGGACTTGGCGCAAGGCGGTCAACGCAGGCGTGTAATGGCCGGCGCGAGCGTCATGCACCATCTGGTCATAGGCGGTATCGGCAAGCGCCAGCACCGGCCAGCACAATTGGCTGCACAGCGCGAGGCGAAACAACGGGCGCAAACCACATCGAATAAAGGGACCCACAGTACGCGGCATTCGTCAGCATCCTTACATGGCCAGCCGGGTCGCAGTGCCCCCTTGCCCATCAAACAGGAAGCCGGATCAAGGAATCCAGCCAAGCTCTAATGGGCCTAGTTTTGCACTCTCGGGCCGCGCGTCCTCCAAAACGCCATAATTCTTCAGAATCGATACAGATTTTCGCGGGCAAAAAAAAAGGGCAGCCGACTCAATCGGCTTACCCCTTTTTTCTACCGTTTGTCCCCCTCTAACCAGGGAACCCGCGGCGATTACGGATTGACGCTGTCCTTCAACATTTTGCCCGGCTTGAACGCAACAGTGTTGCTGGCCTTGATCTTCACAGGCTCACCGGTCTGTGGGTTTTTGCCAGTACGGGCGCCGCGGTGGCGCTGCAGGAAGGTGCCAAAGCCCACCAGGGTGACGCTGTCCTTGCGGTGCAGGGCGCCGGTGATTTCTTCGAGAACGGCGTTGAGGACGCGGTTGGCTTGTTCTTTGGTGAGGTCTGCTTTTTCCGCGATGGCGGCGGCAAGTTCTGGTTTACGCATGAATGAAGCCCCTTTTGACGGTTTTTTTGTTGTTATGTCTGGGCTGTACTCATGGAAACAGCCCCTAAGGCGCCGCAGGCTCTACTCTGCGGCAGACGGGAGTGAGGATGGCACGGGGCAGCAGGCGACGCCAGTGTCAGGGCGACCTTTGTGGCGTCGAAAGCAGGGTATTTGCGACAGAAGGACTGGCATTCACGCCAGCAGCGCTGGAAGCTCTTTGTTCAGCGCCAGTTTTTCCATCACCGCCGCGCCTGTCAGGGCGTAGCCCAGCAGGTTGCCTTGGGCGTCGCGGCACAGAGCCTTGATGTCACTGCCCTGCCCTTCGACGCTCCACACACCTTCGCTGCCCCGTGGCGGTGGCGAAACCACCAGTGGGCACACCGGGGTTTTCACGGTAATCGGCATGGCCCCGTAGCGCACGGCGGTCGGGTTCCCGGCCAACGTTTGGGCCAGGGCGCGGGCGCAGCTCATCAGCGGCATGACGTAGAGCAGGTTCAGGCCGTCGACCTCGGCGCAGTCGCCCAGGGCGTAGATGTTGGCGTGGGAGGTTTTCAGGTGGCGGTCGACCACCACGCCGCGATTGACCACCAGGCCGGCAGCGGCGGCCAGGTCGATGCGTGGGCGCAGGCCGATGGCCGAGACCACCAGGTCGCAGGCGATCACCTGGCCGTCGGACAGGTGCGCCTCCAGCCCGTCGGCCACCCGTTGCAGGCGATTGAGCACCGGACCCAGGTGGAAACGCGCGCCGAGGCTTTCCAGCCCGGCCTGTACCGCAGCAGCGGCGGCAGGGTGCAGCAGGGTCGGCATGACTTGCTCGCACGGCGCGACCAGTTGCACTTCGTAACCGCCCAGGATCAGGTCGTTGGCGAATTCGCAGCCAATCAGCCCGGCACCGAGCAACAGCACCCGGCGCTTGCCGGCGGCCGCTGCGCGAAAGCGTGCGTAGTCTTCCAGGTCGTTGATCGGGAAGATCAGGTCCGAGGCGTCACCCTGCACCGGCACGCGCACGGTTTCTGCGCCCCAGGCCAGGACCAGGTCGCGGTAGTTCACCGTTTCTTCGCCGATCCACAAGCGTTTGTGGCCCGGATCGATGCCGCTGATGCGGGTGTGGGTGCGCACTTGGGCGTTCAGTTGCTCGGCCATGGCGCCCGGCTCGGCCATGCTCAGGCCGTCGGCGTCTTTGTTTTTGCCAAAGCCGGTGGAGAGCATCGGCTTGGAGTAGGAGCGGCCGTCATCGGCGCTGATCAGCAGCAGCGGGGTTTCGCTGTCGAGTTTGCGAAACTCCCGGGCCAGGTTGTAACCGGCGAGGCCCGTACCGACGATGACGACAGGTGCGCTCATGTTGCTCTCCATGTAGCTCTCCATGCAGGGAACGATCAGATGGCGATCATTTCGAAATCCGATTTACCCACGCCGCAGTCCGGGCAGAGCCAGTCTTCAGGTACGTCTTGCCAGGCAGTGCCGGGCGCGATGCCGTCATCCGGCCAACCGAGGGCTTCATCGTAAATCAGGCCGCAGACAATACATTGCCACTTCTTCATTCAGGTACTTCCTCACGTGTCGGCATTTGCCGGTATGGTTGGGTCGATGTAAAGCTGCCCTTTCCGGCTCAGGGCGTTTTGTACTGATCGGCCGCGATAGATGCAAGCATGATCAGCGCTAAGACCGCCCCGCTGAGTCAAATTCGCCAACCGACATGGTAAGCTCGCGGCCTCATTTGTTGCCATTCAAGACCTCTGTGCCGCATACAAATTCGATATTTCCTACACTCCAATGGTTGCCCCAGCCCCTGCTGTCGCCCCGCCCTGACGCCTGTGTGCTCGACTGGCTGTTCGACGAAGGCTCCCTGACCCGGCGCCTGACCCGGCTGTCGGATGAGCGTTTCAGCGTGACACCGCTGTTCGAAGGTTGGCAGCCGCTGCGCGCCGACGAATGTACTGCGCTGGATCTGGCCGAGGGCAGCGAAGGCTGGGTACGCGAGGTGTACCTGCGCGGCCATGGCGAGGCCTGGGTGTTTGCCCGTAGTGTGGCGGCGCGTAGCGCGTTGCAGGGCGACGGTTTGCAGATGGACGAGCTGGGCAGTCGTTCTCTGGGCGAGTTGCTGTTTTGCGACCAGGCGTTCCAGCGCCGGGCCATCGAGGTTTGCCATTATCCCGAGCAATGGTTGCCGGCGGAGGTACGCGCCCGTGAATTGTGGGGGCGCCGTTCGCGTTTTGATCGCGGGGCGCTGAGCGTGTTGGTGGCGGAGATTTTCCTGCCGCGCCTGTGGACCGTCGCCCGCGCCTATTCGGAGAATTGCTGATGTACGTGCAACTGCTCAAATCCTTGAACCGCCTGAACCCGCGGGCCTGGGACTTCGTGCAACTGACGCGCATGGACAAGCCCATCGGCATTTATCTGCTGTTGTGGCCGACGTTGTGGGCGTTGTGGATTGCCGGCGAAGGTTCGCCGTCCCTGGCCAACATCGTGATTTTCGTGCTTGGCGTGGTGCTGACCCGCGCCGCAGGTTGTGTGATCAACGACTGGGCCGACCGCAAGGTGGACGGCCACGTCAAACGCACCGAGCAGCGCCCGCTGGTAAGCGGCAAGATCAGTTCGAAAGAGGCACTGGTGTTTTTCGCGGTGCTGATGAGTGTGAGCTTCCTGCTGGTGCTGTGCACCAATGCGCCGACCATTTTGCTGTCCCTCGGTGGGCTGGCGCTGGCGTTCAGTTACCCGTTCATGAAGCGCTACACCTACTATCCGCAAGTGGTGCTGGGGGCAGCGTTCTCCTGGGGCATGCCGATGGCGTTCACCGCCGAAACTGGCCATTTGCCGGCGGCGGCTTGGCTGCTGTACATCGCCAACCTGCTGTGGACAGTGGGTTACGACACTTATTACGCGATGACTGACCGGGACGATGACCTGAGGATCGGCGTCAAGTCTACGGCCATTCTGTTTGGCGATGCCGATCGCGTGATCATCCTGACGCTGCAGGGCCTGGCCCTGGGTTGCCTGCTGCTGGCCGGGTCGAAGTTCCAGCTGGGCGGCTGGTTCCATCTGGGGCTGGTGGCCGCTGCCGGGTGTTTTGCCTGGGAATTCTGGTATACCCGGGGCAAGGACCGGATGCGCTGCTTCAAGGCGTTTTTGCACAACCATTGGGCCGGGTTGGCGATTTTCGTGGGGATTGTGCTGGATTATGCGTTGCGGTGAGACCGCTGACCCAGCGCTGAACTTTGGGTCATGAAAAACCTGTGGCAAGGGAGCTTGCTCCCGCTCGGTTGCGCATCAATCGCAAAATCCTGGGGCCGCTGCGCAGCCCAGCGGGAGCAAGCTCCCTCGCCACAAAAACGTTTAGCGCGGATCAGTCACTTGGGCTTGGCGACCTTCCAGGCACCGCCCATCACGCCGTCACCGGTCTTGTCTCCGGCTTTCTTGTCCTTCACGAAGGTATACAGCGGCTTGCCGTCGTAGGCCCACTGCGACGACCCGTCGTCGCGCGTAATCACGGTCCATTCACCCATGGGCATGGCAGCGCTTTCAGCCTTGAGCGGGGGCCAGTTCTCGGCACATTTGGCAACGCACGCCGACTTGCCGCCTTGGTCTTTCTCAAAGGTATACAACGTCATACCCTTGTGGTCGGTCAGCATGCCATCTTTGACCATCGCTGGCTCGTCAGCCGCCGACGCCAGCGCCGGCAACACCAGGGCAACCGCCAGGCCCAGGGCTTTGATGGATTGGGTAAGGTAAGTCATGGAAACCCTCTTTTGCAGTTGTCAGGAATCGGACTCAAAAGCTTAGTCCAGGATCCTCTACACTGCCGGGTGCCGAAACAAGTGTCACACGACTGCAATAATTCCGTTATCTAATGCGGCGCAAGACAGTTAAATGACAAGAGGATTACCCCATGGTTGGCAGGAGCATTCTGATCGTCGACGACGAAGCGCCCATCCGCGAGATGATTGCCGTTGCGTTGGAGATGGCCGGCTATGACTGCATGGAAGCAGAAAACTCCCAACAGGCCCATGCCATCATCGTCGACCGCAAGCCCGACCTGATTCTGCTGGACTGGATGCTGCCCGGTACGTCAGGCATCGAACTGGCGCGACGCCTCAAGCGCGATGAGCTGACCGGTGATATTCCGATCATCATGCTCACCGCCAAGGGCGAAGAGGACAACAAGATCCAGGGCCTGGAAGTCGGCGCCGACGACTACATCACCAAGCCGTTTTCCCCACGGGAGCTGGTGGCGCGCCTGAAGGCCGTGTTGCGGCGCGCTGGCCCGACCGATGGCGAAGCACCGATTGAAGTCGGCGGCCTGCTGCTGGACCCCATCAGCCACCGCGTGACCATCGACGGCAAACCCGCCGAGATGGGCCCGACCGAATACCGCCTGCTGCAATTTTTCATGACCCACCAGGAGCGCGCCTACACGCGCGGCCAACTGCTGGACCAGGTCTGGGGCGGGAATGTTTATGTCGAGGAGCGCACCGTGGACGTGCACATCCGTCGCCTGCGCAAAGCCCTCGGCGATGCCTACGAGAATCTGGTACAAACCGTGCGCGGCACCGGTTATCGTTTTTCGACAAAGGCTTGAGAGCAGTTGCAAGCTTTCAGCTACAAGCGGCAAGTTAAAGCCGTGTAGCTCTAAGCTTGCCGCTTGACGTTTGGAGCTGCTTTTCTCCCAAGGATTTTCCGTGAATCAAAACTGGCATGGCACCCTGATTCGCCACATGTTGTTATTGGTGACCGGCTGTCTGGTCGTGGGCCTGATCACGGGCTTCTACGGCTGGAGCCTGGCTGCGGGCCTGGCGCTGTACCTGGCCTGGACGCTCAAGCAATTGCTGCGCATGCATGAGTGGCTGCGCCTGCATAAACCCGACGAGGCCCCGCCCGACGGCTATGGCCTGTGGGGTGAGGTATTCGACAGTATTTATCACCTGCAACGGCGCGACCAGCGCGTGCGGGGCCGTCTGCAAGCGGTGATCGACCGGGTGCAGGAGTCCACTGCGGCGCTCAAGGACGCGGTGATCATGCTCGACAGCGATGGCAACCTGGAATGGTGGAACCGCGCCGCAGAGACCTTGCTGGGCCTCAAGACACCTCAGGACAGCGGTCAGCCGGTAACCAACCTCGTGCGCCATCCACGGTTCAAGGAATACTTCGAACAGGAAAACTACGCCGAGCCGCTGGAGATTCCTTCCCCCACCAATGACCGGCTGCGCATTCAGCTATACCTCACCCGCTACGGCAACAACGAGCACTTGATGCTGGTGCGTGACGTGACGCGCATCCATCAGTTGGAACAGATGCGCAAAGATTTCGTCGCCAACGTTTCTCATGAGCTGCGCACGCCGTTGACGGTGATTTGCGGGTATCTGGAAACCCTGCTGGACAATGTCGAGGAAGTGAACCCACGCTGGGGCCGTGCCTTGCAGCAGATGCACCAGCAAAGCGGGCGCATGCAGACCCTGCTCAATGACTTGCTGCTGCTGGCAAAACTTGAAGCCACCGATTACCCCTCCGACAACCAGCCGGTGCTTGTCGACGACTTGCTGCAAATCATCGTTGAGGATGCGCAGGAACTGTCCGGGTCCAAGCAGCAAACCATCACCCTTGAAGCCGACCCGGCCGTGCAGCTCAAGGGCAGCGAGGCCGAATTGCGCAGTGCCTTTTCCAATCTGGTGTTCAACGCGGTCAAGTACACGCCGGAACAAGGCCGGATTCATGTTCGCTGGTGGGCCGACGGCCAAGGCGCACACCTGAGCGTGCAGGATTCAGGCATCGGCATCGACAGCAAACACTTGCCGCGCCTGACTGAACGCTTCTACCGCGTCGACTCCAGCCGCAACTCCAATACCGGCGGCACCGGGTTGGGCCTGGCGATCGTCAAGCACGTTTTACTGCGGCATCGCGGGCGCATGGAAATCAGCAGCGTGCCCGGCCATGGCAGTACGTTTACCTGCCATTTCGCCCCGGCCCAGACGGTTCGCTCGCGCCTCGCCCGCCCCGCCGATTGATACCGGCCAGCACTCGCCACTAGGCAACGGCCCAGTCAGCCGCTACATTGGCTGACTTGTGCCTGCCTTTTCAGGCACTCATTTCTAACCCTTTCGAATATACGGAACCCGCAAAACTCCATCATGGACCCTTCCCCTGGCTTGTCCCTGGCAACACTCTTCGCCGAATTCGGCATGATTCTTTTTGCTCTGATCCTGGTTCTGCTCAACGGCTTTTTCGTTGCGGCCGAATTTGCCATGGTCAAACTGCGCTCGACCCGGGTCGAGGCCATCGCCGAGAAAAATGGCTGGCGCGGGCATATCCTGCGTACCGTGCACAGCCAGCTCGATGCTTACCTGTCGGCCTGTCAACTGGGTATCACCCTGGCCTCCCTGGGCCTGGGCTGGGTCGGTGAACCGGCGTTCGCCCACGTTCTGGAGCCACTGCTCGGCGCGGTCGGCGTTGAGTCGCCGGAAGTGATCAAGGGCGTGTCGTTCTTCACCGCGTTCTTCATCATTTCGTACTTGCACATCGTGGTCGGTGAGCTGGCGCCCAAATCCTGGGCGATTCGCAAACCCGAGCTGCTGTCGCTGTGGACCGCCGTGCCGCTGTACCTGTTCTACTGGGCCATGTACCCGGCGATCTACCTGCTCAACGCCAGCGCCAACGCCATTTTGCGCATCGCCGGCCAAGGCGAACCCGGCCCGCATCACGAACACCATTACAGCCGCGAAGAACTGAAGCTGATCCTGCACTCCAGCCGTGGCCAGGACCCAAGCGACCAGGGCATGCGCGTGCTGGCCTCGGCGGTGGAAATGGGCGAGCTGGAAGTGGTGGACTGGGCCAACTCCCGGGAAGACCTGGTGACGCTGGAGTTCAACGCTCCGCTCAAGGAGATCCTGGCGATGTTCCGTCGCCACAAGTTCAGCCGCTATCCGGTGTACGACAGCGAGCGCCAGGAGTTCGTTGGCCTGCTGCACATCAAGGATCTGCTGCTGGAACTGGCGGCCCTGGATCACATTCCCGAGTCGTTCAACCTGGCCGAACTCACCCGCCCACTGGAGCGCGTGTCGCGGCACATGCCGCTGTCGCAGTTGCTGGAACAATTCCGCAAGGGTGGCTCGCACTTCGCCCTGGTTGAAGAAGCCGACGGCAACATCATCGGTTACCTGACCATGGAAGACGTGCTGGAAGTGCTGGTGGGCGACATCCAGGACGAACACCGCAAGGCCGAGCGCGGCATCCTGGCCTACCAGCCGGGCAAGCTGCTGGTGCGCGGCGACACGCCACTGTTCAAGGTCGAACGCCTGCTGGGCATCGACCTGGACCACATCGAGGCCGAGACCCTCGCCGGGCTGGTCTATGAAACCCTCAAGCGCGTGCCGGAAGAGGAAGAAGTGCTGGAAGTCGAAGGCCTGCGGATCATCATCAAGAAGATGAAAGGACCGAAGATTATTCTGGCGAAGGTGTTGATGCTCGGTTGAGCCTTAATTGGCTCAAAAGATCGCAGCCTTCGGCAGCTCCTACAGGGTTATGTGTACGCCTGTAGGAGCTGCCGAAGGCTGCGATCTTTTGCTTTATGGTCTCATTGCTTGCCCAACGCAAAGTTGGGCATATCTCCCACCGGTTGATTGAACTGGTAGGGAATCGACACCAGCCCCAACCCGGTATTGCGCTGCACCACGAAATGCAGGTGCGGGCCTGAGCTGTTGCCGGTATTACCCGACAACGCCAACGGCGTGCCCACCCCGACCCGCTGCCCTTCCCGTACGCTCACCGAGCCTTTCTGCAGGTGCAGGTACACGCCCATGGTCCCGTCATCGTGCAGCACCCGCACGAAATTGCCCGACGGGTCGGTGCCACGGCCGGTCTGCTCGTTTTCAGTCTTGATGACCACACCACCCCGCGCCGCGATGATCGGCGTGCCGACGGGCATGGCGATGTCCATGGCATAACGGTTTTTGGGGCCATAGTGGCTGTACTGGCCATTGGCGCCCTGGCTCAGCCGAAACGGCCCGCCACGCCACGGCAAAGGGTATCGATAGGCCTGCGCCGCGCCGGCAGGGTCTCCCAGCGAGTATTCGAACCTTGGGGTATACACCAGCGGCCTGCCAGGCCGAGTGGCCGTGAGCAGGGCCAGGCGCAGGTTGCTGCGTGCCGGCAGCACCCGCCGGATCGGTCGGCTCGGTGCCCCGCTCACATTGCGCAACCCGGCAAAACTCAACTCGATCTCCACCGGCGCGTACAGGTCGTTGCGCACGAACACCGCGTCCGCGCCCTTCTGTTTCTTGATATCGAGAAACACCTGGCGCTCCAGGCGTTCGACCATGCGGTCGCGGAACACGAACACCTGCGCGCCCTTGCTGGGGCGGTCGCTGTAGGAGACAACACCGTTGGCGTCGGTGGACTTGTAGATCGTCATCGCCCCCGCCGAGGTGGAGGCCAGGACAAGACCACAGGCAAACAGCAGGGGCAAAAACATGGGCAAAAATTCTGTCGAAATGAAGGCCTGCACAGCAGCCTAGCAGCTGGATGGACCAGCGTAGTCGACGGATGTTTCAAAATGGGTAGGCAGATAGGGCACTACTGAGGCTGATGACGCCATCGCGAGCTGGCTCGCCCCCACACTGGCTCTGCTGCGGACACACGTTTTGTGAGCAACAGAGCCAGTGTGGGAGCGAGCCTGCTCGCGATGGCTGACTCAAAGGCGCTGCCAAATCATGCGCCAGGCACGAAGTGTTTCTGCGCGGTGCCGCGGGCGATCAGGCGGGAGATGTAGTCGAGTTTCTGCGGGTCTTTGTCGACGAAGCGGAAGGTCAGTTGCAGCCACTCGCTGTCGGGGGTCTGCTCGTGAGCAACGATGGCGTGCATGTAGCCGTTGAGGCGAGCGGTTTCAGCGTTGTCGCCCTGCTCCATGTCCAGTACGGCGCTTTCGAGCACCTGTGGCAGGGTGTCGGTGCGTTTGACCACCAGCAGCGCTTCCTTGAGGCTCAGGGCCTTGATCACGCATTGCTGGGTGCCGCTGGACAGGCGCAATTGGCCCTGACCGCGATTGCCGCCGGCCGGGGCGGCTGAAGGCGCCTTGACGGGCGGGCTGTTGAGCATGCCGCGGGCCGGCGCAGCGGCGGCTTGGGGAGCGGCTGTGGGCGCGACAGTCGCAGCGACGACCGGAGCCGCCTTGCCGCCGGTAAGCGCGCTGAGCGAATCGTTGCCGAACGCCGAGTTCATCTTGGTCGGGGCACTGTTCATCAGGGTGTCGAGCTTGCCAACCTTGTGCAGGGCCTGCTTGACCTTGGTCAGCAGTTGCTCGTTGGTGAACGGCTTGCTGACGTAGCCGGAAACGCCGGCCTGAATCGCCTGGACCACGTTTTCCTTGTCACCGCGGCTGGTGACCATCACGAACGGCATGCCCTTGAGGTTGTCCTGCTGGCGGCACCAGGTCAGCAGCTCCAGGCCAGACATTTCCGGCATTTCCCAATCGCACAGCACCAGGTCGAACGCCTCACGGGCCAGCAGGGATTGGGCTTTCTTACCGTTCACCGCATCTTCGATGCGGATGCCTGGGAAGTAGTTGCGCAGGCACTTCTTCACCAGGTCACGAATGAACGAAGCGTCGTCCACGACCAACACACTGACCTTACTCATCCAGATACACCTCTAAAAAATCCCGGCAAGCATACCGCTTTTGCTGATGGCACATTGCCAAAAACCTTCAGTCACGCCGGGACTCTTCGTTCGCGGGGTGCTGCTTTCGATTAAAAAAGCCGCAAAAAAAAGCCCGACCAGAAGGCCGGGCGCTTTTCTTGGGCAATCTTACTTATCGTCAGTTTCGCCTGGAACATTAGCGGTTTCGGACGAGGTGCCCTCCACTTCGGCCTTCATGCGCTTGAGCCCCAAGTGCCGCACGTCGGTACCGCGTACCAGATAAATCACAAGTTCCGAGATGTTGCGCGCATGATCGCCGATACGTTCCAGGGAACGCAGCACCCAGATGATGCTCAACACCCGGGAGATCGAACGCGGGTCTTCCATCATGTAGGTCGCCAGCTCGCGCAGCGCAGTCTTGTATTCGCGGTCGATGATCTTGTCGTACTGGGCCACCGACAGCGCCAGGTCGGCGTCGAAACGGGCGAAGGCATCCAGTGCATCGCGCACCATGTTGCGCACCTGGTCGCCAATGTGGCGAACTTCGACGTAACCGCGCGGCGCTTCGCCTTCTTCGCACAACTGGATGGCACGGCGGGCGATCTTGGTGCTTTCGTCGCCGATACGCTCCAGATCGATCACCGACTTGGAGATGCTGATGATCAGGCGCAGGTCGGAAGCGGCCGGCTGACGACGGGCCAGGATGCGCAGGCACTCTTCGTCGATGTTGCGCTCCATCTGATTGATCTGGTCATCGATCTCGCGCACTTGCTGGGCCAGGCCGGAATCGGCCTCGATCAGCGAGGTCACCGCGTCGTTGACCTGCTTTTCCACCAGCCCGCCCATGGCCAGCAGGTGACTGCGCACCTCCTCAAGCTCAGCATTGAACTGTGCGGAAATGTGGTGAGTAAGGCCTTCCTTCGAAATCATGGTTTTGCTCCGCAAAAGCTGTGAGCTGCAAGCTACAAGCTGCAAGCTGATGTGTGTCGTTACCGGGCTGCCTTTACTTGCCGCTTGTAGCTTGACGCTTGCGGCTATACGGCTAGCCGTAACGACCCGTGATGTAGTCTTCGGTCTGCTTCTTGGCCGGGTTGGTAAACAGCGTGTCGGTGTCGCCGAATTCCACCAGTTTGCCCATGTACATGAAGGCGGTGTAGTCAGAAACCCGCGCCGCCTGTTGCATGTTGTGGGTCACGATGACGATGGTGAATTTGGACTTGAGCTCGTAGATCAGTTCTTCGACTTTCAGGGTCGAGATCGGATCCAGGGCCGAGCAGGGTTCGTCGAGCAGCAGGACTTCCGGTTCCACGGCGATGGTACGGGCGATCACCAGTCGTTGCTGTTGCCCCCCGGACAGGCCCAGTGCCGATTCGTGCAGACGATCCTTGACCTCGTCCCACAGCGCCGCGCCCTTGAGCGCCCACTCCACCGCTTCGTCGAGAATGCGCTTCTTGTTGATACCCTGGATACGCAGGCCGTAGACCACGTTCTCGTAGATGGTTTTGGGGAACGGGTTAGGCTTCTGGAACACCATGCCCACCCGACGACGCAGCTCGGCCACATCTTCGCCCTTGCGGTAGATGTTATTGCCGTAGAGGTTGATTTCGCCCTCGACGCGGCAACCGTCCACCAGGTCGTTCATGCGGTTGAAGGTACGCAACAAGGTCGACTTGCCGCAGCCCGACGGCCCGATGAACGCCGTGACGCGCTGCTTCGGGATGTTCAGGCTGACGTCGTACAGCGCCTGCTTCTGGCCGTAGAACAGGCTCAGGCCGGGCACTTCGATGGCGACGGTTTCCTGAGCCAGGTCCAGGCTCTGCTTGTCGCGGCCCAGGGCCGACATGTTGATGCCGCGTGCTTGTGTCTCGTGTTGCATGGTCTCACTCCGTTCGTAGCTGCAAGCTTCTAGCTGCAAGCTGCAAGTTTTGAGCAAAAGCGGCTTGTAGCTTGCCGCTTGTGGCTAATGGCTTTAGCTGTCCAACGCTTTGTACTTCTCGCGCAGGTGGTTACGGATCCACACCGCCGACAGGTTGAGCGTGGCAATCACCAGCACCAGCAACAGCGCCGTGGCGTATACCAGCGGTCGCGCCGCTTCGACGTTCGGGCTCTGGAAGCCTACGTCATAGATGTGAAAGCCCAGGTGCATGATCTTCTGGTCCAAGTGCAGGTACGGGTAGTTGCCGTCCAGCGGCAGCGACGGAGCCAGTTTCACCACGCCTACCAGCATCAATGGCGCCACTTCACCGGCGGCGCGAGCCACTGCGAGGATCATGCCGGTCATCATCGCCGGGCTCGCCATCGGCAGCACGATTTTCCACAGCGTCTCAGCCTTGGTCGCACCGAGGGCCAGGGAGCCTTCGCGGACCGTACGCGGGATACGCGCCAGGCCTTCTTCGGTGGCCACGATCACCACCGGCACCGCCAGCAGCGCCAGGGTCAGGGACGCCCAAAGCAGGCCCGGAGTACCGAAGGTCGGCGCCGGCAGGGCTTCAGGGAAGAACAGCCGGTCAACCGAGCCGCCCAACACATACACGAAGAAGCCCAGGCCAAACACGCCGTAAACAATGGCCGGTACACCCGCCAGGTTGTTCACCGCAATGCGGATCAGACGGGTCATCGGGCCCTGACGAGCGTACTCCCGCAGGTACACCGCTGCCAGCACACCGAACGGCGTCACGATCACCGCCATGATCAGGGTCATCATCACCGTGCCGAAAATCGCCGGGAAGATCCCGCCTTCGGTGTTGGCTTCACGAGGATCGTCGCTGAGGAATTCCCAAATCTTGCTGAAGTAGAAGCCGATCTTGGTGAACGTGCCCATGCCGTTGGGCTGGTAGGCATGCACCACTTTGCCGATTTCGATTTCCAGTTCTTTGCCATTGGCATCGCGGGCGGTCAGGCTGTCGCGGTTGAACTGCGAGTGCAGATCACCCAGACGGGCCTCGATGTCCTTGTAACGGGCATCGTACTCAGCACGGTCAGCGTCCAGGTCCGCTTGTGCCGCGGCATCCAGTTTGCCATCAAGCTCCAGCTTGCGACCTTTGAGACGAATGCGTTCAAGCCCTGCGTTGATTGCACCGATGTCGGATTTTTCCAGGGTCTTGAGCTCGGCGGCGAGTTTGTTGACCCGGGCCACGCGAGCTTGCAGTTCCGGCCAGGCCGCTTCGCCTTCGGCGATGATCTTGCCGTTTTCTTTGACGTTGACCAGATAGCCGTAGAAGTTCCCCCACTCACGACGCTCGATGGCCATCAGCTCCGGCGGCGTGGTCTGGTTGGTCAGCCAATCGCCGACGATCCAGGTGAAGTCGGTGCCGTTCAGGTCCCGGTTGCCGACCTTGATCAGCTCGCGGGTCATGAATTCGGGGCCTTCGTCCGGCACCGGCAGGCCAGCGCTTTTCAGGCGCTCGCGGGGCACTGATTCCTTCTGCACCACTTCGCCAACAACCAGTTGCGCGGGCATGCCCGGCACGTTGTAGCTGGCGTGGATCAGGTCGGCCGGCCAGAAATGGCCCAGACCGCGCACGGCAATCACTGCCAGCAGGCCAATGGTCATGATGACCGCGATGGACACCGCGCCACCGCTGATCCAGACGCCGGGGGCGCCGCTCTTGAACCATCCTTTCAGGGAGTTCTGTTTCACAGACTTCTACCTTTCTTAAAGCGACGAATATTTCTTGCGCAGACGCTGACGGATCAGCTCGGCGAGGGTGTTCATGATGAAAGTGAACAACAGCAGGACCAGCGCCGACAGGAACAGCACGCGGTAATGACTGCCGCCGACTTCCGACTCAGGCATTTCCACCGCCACGTTGGCCGCCAGGGTGCGCAGGCCTTCGAACAGGTTCATTTCCATGACCGGCGTGTTACCGGTGGCCATCAGCACGATCATGGTTTCGCCGACCGCCCGACCCATGCCGATCATCAGCGCCGAGAAGATGCCAGGGCTGGCGGTGAGGATCACCACGCGGGTCATGGTCTGCCACGGTGTGGCACCGAGGGCCAGCGAACCCAGGGTCAGGCCGCGCGGCACGCTGAACACGGCGTCTTCGGCGATGGAGTAGATGTTCGGGATCACCGCAAAACCCATCGCCAGGCCGACTACCAGGGCGTTGCGCTGGTCGTAGGTGATGCCCAGGTCATGGGAGATCCACATGCGCATGTCGCCGCCGAAGAACCAGGCTTCCATGTACGGACTCATGTACAGCGAGAGCCAGCCCACGAACAGGATCACCGGGATCAACATCGCGCTTTCCCAGCCCTCAGGCACCTTCAGGCGCACGGACTCAGGCAAGCGACTGAAGACGAAACCGGCCACCAGAATGCCCACCGGCAACAACATCAGCAGGCTGAAAATACCCGGTAAATGCCCTTCGACGTACGGCGCCAGGAACAGGCCGGCGAAGAAGCCGAGGATCACCGTCGGCATCGCCTCCATCAGCTCGATCACCGGCTTGACCTTACGGCGCAAGCTTGGAGCCATGAAGTACGCCGTGTAGATCGCGGCGGCAATCGCCAGCGGCGCAGCCAGCAGCATCGCGTAGAACGCAGCCTTCAAGGTGCCGAAGGTCAGCGGCGCAAGGCTCATCTTGGGTTCGAAATCGGTGTTGGCGGCGGTCGATTGCCAGACGTACTTAGGCTCGTCGTAGTTTTCGTACCAGACCTTGCTCCACAACGCGCTCCAGGACACTTCCGGGTGCGGGTTGTCCAGCAGCAACGGTTGCAGCTTGCCACCCTGCTCCACAATCAGACGGTTGGCCCGTGGCGACATGCCGAACAGGCCTTGACCGTCGACCACCTGGTCCACCAGCAAAGTGCGGTGGGCGGTACTGTGGAACACGCCGAGCTTGCCGGACGCGTCCAGGGCGACGAAGCCCTTGCGACGCTCCTCGGCGGTGATCTCAATGATCGGCGCAGTGCCCATCTGGAAGGTACGAATCTGTTTCAGGCGTTGCTCACCGTCCGCATCGCGGGCCATGAACCACTGGGCCAGGCCACCTGTGGAGTCACCAATGATCAGGGAGATCCCGCCCACCAACTGGGTGCTGGCAGTGACTTGGGCGTCACCGTTCTCCAGCAGCTTGTAGCGGCCGTTGAGGCTCTTGTCCCGCAGGCTGAACACGTCGGCCTGGGCGCGGCCGTTGACGACATACAGCCATTGCTGACGCGGGTCGACGAAGATGTTTTTGACCGGCTCGGTCATCTGCGGCAGCTCGATACGCGTCTGCTCGCTGGTGATTTCACCGGTCATCATGTTTTCTTCACTGGTGATCGACAACACATGCAGTTGCGCGCCCGTGGAACCGGCGAGCAACAGGGTCGAATCAGTGGCGTTGAGCGAAACGTGCTCCAGCGGCGCGCCCTGCTCGTTGAGCACAATCGGCGTTTCGCCGTACGGGTACTCAATGGCGGGCGAGATGGTTTTCTTGCCGTCCGGGTAACTGACTTTATAGGTATGACGCAGCACCAGTGCCTGACCGTTGGACAGGCCAATCACCACCAGCGGGCTGCCGGGTTGGTCTTCGCCAATGGAAGTCACGCTGGTACCGGCGGGCACCGGCAAGTCGACACGACGCAGCTCTGCGCCGGTGTCGATGTCGAAGAACAGGGCCTGGCCCTTGTCGGAAATCCGCATCGCCACCTGGTTCTGCTCTTCGATGGCGATCATCAGCGGTTTGCCGGCGTCCTGCATCCAGGCAGGCGTGATCGAGTCCTGGGAGGTCAGGTCCGCGCCCTGGAACAGCGGGACCACCACATAGGCAAGGAAGAAGAAAATCAGGGTAATGGCCGCCAGCACGGCGAGTCCGCCGATCAGGACGTACCAGCGGGTCAGGCGATCCTTGAGCGCGCGGATGCGACGCTTGCGTTGCAGTTCAGGCGTATTGAAATCAATGCGCTTGGGAGGGGAAGTCGTAGTCATTGTGGAATTGGCCAGATCATTCATGCGCACACCCTAGCGATCCTGTATGACAGAAAGATGACAATGCAGTGACGCAACAAATCCGCCGCACGTGGACACCGGCAGCGGACAGAAATTTGGGTGTGGGGCGGGCTTGCTCGCGATGGGGCCATCACATTCAACCTCAATGTTGACTGACCTACCGCTTTCGCGAGCAAGCCCGCACCCACAAAAGCCCGGGCGTGGCCCGGGCTCAGGTGTTACTTCTTGGCGACGCTGCCGCCTTCGGACAGACCCAGGTCAGCCAGTGCCTTGGCGGCAACCTTGGCTGGCAGTGGGATGTAACCGTCCTTGACCACAACTTCCTGACCTTGCTTGGACAGGACCAGCTTCAAGAACTCAGCTTCCAGCGGGGCCAGAGGCTTGTTCGGTGCCTTGTTGATGTAGACGTAGAGGAAACGCGACAGCGGGTACTTACCGTTCAGGGTGTTTTCTTCGGTGTCTTCGATGAACGGCTCGCCTTCTTTCTTGGCAAGGGCAACGGTTTTCACGCTGGCGGTCTTGTAGCCGATACCCGAGTAGCCAACGCCGTTGAGCGAGCTGCTGATCGACTGTACAACCGAGGCCGAACCAGGCTGCTCATTGACGTTGGATTTGTAGTCGCCTTTGCACAGGGCTTCTTCTTTGAAGTAGCCGTAGGTGCCGGATACCGAGTTACGACCGAACAACTGGACTGGCTTGTTGGCCAGGTCACCGGTCACACCCAGGTCACCCCAGGTCTTGACGTCAGTCTTGGCGCCGCACAGGCGAGTGGACGAGAAAATCGCATCGACCTGAGCCATGGTCAGGCCCTTGATCGGGTTGTCCTTGTGTACGAACACCGCCAGGGCGTCAACGGCCACTGGGACAGCAGTAGGCTTGTAACCGTATTTGGTTTCGAAGGCCTGCAGTTCGTTGTCCTTCATCTTGCGGCTCATCGGGCCCAGGTTGGAGGTGCCTTCAGTCAGAGCAGGTGGCGCAGTGGAGGAACCGGCGGCCTGAATCTGGATATTTACGTTCGGGTATTCTTTCTTGTAGTTCTCGGCCCACAGGGTCATGAGGTTGGCCAGAGTATCGGAGCCGACACTGGACAGGTTGCCCGACACACCAGTGGTCTTGGTGTAGCTCGGGATGGCTGGGTCGACAGCGGCAACCGCGTGGGCGGTCGCAACGCCAGCGGCGACAAAGGTCATTGCCGTCATCAAACGCTTCAGTTTCATGCCTTACTCCTAGCAGATAGGTGTGTTAAGTCGGCCAAGTATCGGTAAGCCGTGTGAACACTCTATGGCTGAAATATGACAATTGGATGAAAGGCCATTATTGAGATTTAAAAGAAGATCGAGCAGCCCCAATCGCGAGCAGGCTCGCTCCCACAGGGGATGTGCGGTGAACACAGCATCCAATGTGGGAGCGAGCCTGCTCGCGATGAGGTCAATACAGTCGATAAAGGCTTAACGACCTTGCTTCCAGAGATACGCCCCCACTGCAATCCCGATACCGCAGATAACCGCCACGTAATAGGCTGGCCCCATCGGGTTTTCCTTGAGCAGCAAAGTGACGATCATCGGGGTCAGGCCGCCGAAAATTGCATAGGCCAGGTTGTAGGAGAACGACAGGCCGCTGAAGCGCACCACGGCCGGGAACGCCTTGACCATGACATAAGGCACCGCGCCGATGGTGCCCACCAGCAGCCCGCTCAGGGCATAGAGCGGAAACAGCCAGTCGGGATGGTTGAACAGGCTGTGGTAGAAAGTCCAGGAGGTGATCAACAGCAGCGCACTGCCGAACACGAACACTCGCCCGGCACCGAAACGGTCGGCCAGCACGCCAGAACCGATGCAGCCAAAACTCAGGAATACGATCGCCAGGCTGTTGGCCTGCAAGGCAATGGTCGGGCTGAAGTGATACACCGTTTGCAGCACGGTCGGGGTCATCAGGATGATCACGATGATGCCGGCAGACAGCAGCCAGGTCAGCAACATCGAAATGGCAATGGCGCCGCGATGATCACGCAGCACCGCCCGCAGCGGCACTTCAGCGGCCAGGGCCTTGCGCAGTTGCAGCTCGGCGAATATCGGGGTTTCGTGCAGCCAGCGACGCAGGTACACCGAGAACAGGCCGAACACACCTCCCAGCAGGAACGGAATCCTCCAGGCGTAATCCGCCACCTCCACCGGCGTATAGATGCTGTTGATCGCCGTGGCCACCAGCGAACCCAGCAAAATCCCCACCGTCAGGCCACACGTCAGCGTGCCGCAGGCATAGCCGATGTGGCGCGCCGGAACGTGCTCGGAAACGAACACCCAGGCCCCCGGCACTTCGCCGCCAATGGCCGCGCCCTGGATCACCCGCATCAGCAACAGCAGAATCGGCGCCCACATGCCGATTTGGGCATAGGTCGGCAGCAAGCCCATGATGAGGGTCGGCACGGCCATCATGAAAATGCTCAGGGTGAACATTTTCTTGCGGCCCAACAGGTCCCCGAAGTGAGCCATGATGATCCCGCCCAGCGGCCGGGCCAGATAACCGGCGGCAAAAATGCCGAACGTCTGCATCAAGCGCAGCCACTCAGGCATTTCGGCGGGGAAAAATAATTTTCCGACCACGGTGGCGAAGAACACGAAGATGATGAAATCGTAGAACTCCAACGCGCCGCCCAAGGCAGAAAGCGACAGGGTCTTGTAATCGTTGCGGGTCAATGGACGAGCCGATTGAACGGGTGTCGCCGTGCTCGAAGGCGCAGTGGTCATGGCAAGGGCTTCTCTTATAGTCAGTTCTGCAACCCCGGACAACGGTGGGCAGGCTCGGCACGATAGCAAATTGTTCAAAAAAGCACATAGAGGCGCGTAATTGATAGTCAAAATCGGAACCGGGTGGTCGTCTCGACGTCTATCGCTCGATATACTCGCAACCTTGCAACACTCTGTAAGGGGTTGCTGTGCGAAAACGTCGTTGGTGACGTAGTAACTTAGTCAGCCGGTTTCGCAGAGTTTCCCTTTGGCACGCCTTTACGAAAAACGTGACGAACGCCGCATGTTCGGGCTGAATCGTTTTTTTCAAAGACGGCTATTCACCTGATACATAAGACAGAGTTACGGGTCAGAGGCACCCCCGGCATGATAGAGCTCGAACAGGAAGATCCAATCCCGCAAGGCGACCTGGCCCTGCAAATCACCGCGCTCCCCCGCGAAACCAACGGCTTTGGCGATATTTTCGGCGGCTGGCTGGTTTCCCAGATGGACTTGGCCGGCACGGCCATGGCCAGTAAAGTGGCCGGCGGACGCGTGGCCACCGTGGCGATCGATCGCATGGCGTTTCTGGTGCCGGTGGCCGTGGGTGCCCAGCTGTCTTTTTACACCCAGGCGCTGGAGATCGGCCGCAGTTCGATCCAGATGATGGTCGAGGTCTGGAGTGACGATCCACTGTCCAGCGAATGGCGCAAGGTCACCGAGGCGGTGTTCGTGTTCGTTGCCATCGATGGCAGTGGTCGTACCCGCTCGGTTCCGCCGCGCGCCCGTTAAACGCGGGGGCCGTTTTGCGGTCCATTGCAGTTCATGTTCCTGAACGAGACTTGCAGTATGCCTACGCCCCATGTCGAAGCCGTCAAACTGGATGAACTGAACGGCTGGCGCATCCGCCACGGTCAGGCCGAGTTGCTGGTGGCCCAGCAAGGCGCGCACATTCTCAGCTATCAGGTCGACGGCCAGCCGCCGCTGATCTGGCTCAACGACCAGGCAACGTTCAAGGCCGGCAAGAGCATCCGCGCCGGAGTGCCGGTGTGCTGGCCGTGGTTCGGCAACCTGACGCGCAACCCCGACAGCGTGCAGGCCATGCGGGTGAGCAACGAACCGGCCACGGCTCACGGCCTGGTGCGGGCGATGGATTGGGAGCTCAAGGGCATCGAAGCCCAGGGCGAAAGCCTGAAAGTGGAATTCGTACTGCCCTACCCCGAAAACGGTCTCTCAGGCTGGCCCCATCAGGTAGACCTGACGCTGACCATCGTGATGGACGAGCAGTTGCACATCCGCCTCACCAGCCATAACCGCGGCAGCGAGACCGTCAGCCTGAGCCAGGCACTGCACAGTTACTTCGCCGTCAGTGACGTGCGCAACGTGCATGTCGAAGGCGTGGATGGCTTGCGTTATATCGAAACACTGGACGACTGGAACACCGTGACCCAGGCCGGCGATCTGCACTTTGCCGGCGAGACCGATCGCATCTATCTCGATACCCCACCGAAGCTGAGCATCGTCGACCCGCACTGGGAACGACGCATCGAACTGACCAGCAGCGGTTCACGCTCGGCGGTGATCTGGAACCCCTGGACCGAACGCGCCAAGGCCTTCAGCGACATGGCCGACGATGGCTGGCAGCGCATGCTGTGCATCGAGACGGCGAATGTGATGGACGATGTGGTGACGCTGCTGCCGCAGGCCAGTCATACCCTCGGGGTGAGCATCGGCAGCAAGCCGCTCTAAGCCACACCCCAAAACCATTGTGGGAGCGGGCTTGCTCGCGAAGGCGGTGTGCCAGTCAACATAAGTATCAACTGACCGACCGCCTTCGCGAGCAAGCCCGCTCCCACATTGGGATCTACGCCATATCCGCGACTGGTTACAAATCCGCCTCCTGCACCACCCTCACCTTTTCCGCTTCCAGGGCATACGCCGCGCTGGCCAGGTCGTTGTCGACCTTTTCGATCTTCAGCGTGCCGGTCACCCATAGCGGTGTGTAGATGTCATCCAGTTTCAATCCCTTGGGATAGCGCACCAGCACCAGTTGATTGGGCGGTGGTGGCGGGACGTGGATGCAGGCACCTGGGTAAGGCACCAGGAAGAACAGCGTGCTGCGGCCCTTGGCGTCGGTTTCCAGCGGCACCGGGTAGCCGCCCAGACGAATGTGTTTGTCGTTCATCGACGCCACGGTCTTGCTCGAATACATCACCGCCGGCAAGCCCTTGCTTTGCTTCAGGCCACCTTTTTCGGTGAAGGTGCCGCTGGCTTCGGGGGTGTTATGGTCGATCTCGGGCATGGCCTCAAGGGCTTTCTGGTCCGACTTGGGCATCAGTTCGAGCCAGTCGGTTTCCGGCAGTTCGGCGGAGTGGGCCAGGCTGCTGCCCAGCAGAAAAAGGGTCAAGACTAGACGGCGCATGAATGGGCTCGGCAATAAGTAGGAAGTGCGACGCCGGGCATTCTAGCCCTCTCTGCGCGCCAACGCAGAGGGGGCCTGGTCACAGAATCAGTTTCTTTTGATCAAGCCGTAGATCACCAGCAACACCACCGCGCCCACCAGGGCACCGAGGAAACCGGCGCCTTCGCCAGCCTGGTAAATGCCCAGGGCCTGGCCGCCGTAAGTGGCTGCCAACGAACCGCCGATACCGAGCAGGATGGTCATGATCCAGCCCATGCTGTCATCGCCCGGTTTCAGGAAGCGCGCCAGCAGGCCAACGATCAAGCCGATAAAGATGGTTCCAATGATTCCCATGGCATTTCCCTCTGAGATAAGTAGCCAGACCAAAGCCCGTTCAGACTTTGGCACCTAGCCATCAGAGAAGCTGGCCGACCAATGGTTCCACCGTCGCTGAAGACTATTGTTCGGCGATCAATGTCTCGACCTTGATGATCTGCTGGGCCAACGTGGCCCGGTCAGCGCAACGCAGGTTGGCGTGACCGACCTTGCGCCCGGCCTTGAACGCCTTGCCATAGTGATGCAGATGGCAATCGGCAATCGCCAGGACTTTCTCGCTGTCCGGCACCTTGCCGATGAAGTTGAGCATCGCGCTCTCACCCACCTTGGCAGTCGACCCCAACGGCAGCCCGGCCACCGCCCGCAGGTGGTTTTCGAACTGGCTGCACTCGGCGCCCTCGGTGGTCCAGTGCCCGGAGTTGTGCACGCGCGGGGCGATTTCATTGGCCTTGAGGCCGCCGTCCACTTCAAAGAACTCGAACGCCATCACGCCGACATAGTCCAGTTGCTTGAGCACCCGGCTGGAGTAGTCCTCGGCGAGGGCTTGCAACGGATGATCGGTGCTGGCGACGGACAGCTTGAGAATGCCGTCCTTGTGGGTATTGTGCACCAGCGGATAGAAACGGATTTCACCGTCGCGGGCACGCACGGCGATCAACGAGACTTCCCCGGTGAACGGTACAAAACCTTCCAGCAGGCAGGCCACGCTGCCCAGCTCGGCGAACGTGCCGGCCACATCTTCAGGATTGCGCAGGACTTTCTGGCCTTTGCCGTCGTAACCTAGGGTACGGGTCTTGAGGACAGCCGGCAGGCCGATGGAAGCGACTGCGGCCTCCAGGTCGGCCTGGGACTGAATGTCGGCGAACGCGGGTGTAGGAATGCCCAGGTCCTTGAACATGTTCTTTTCGAACCAACGGTCACGGGCAATGCGCAAGGCTTCGGCGCTCGGGTAGACCGGGACGAACTGGGACAGGAAGGCAACGGTTTCGGCCGGGACGCTTTCGAACTCGAAGGTCACCAGATCGACTTCATCGGCCAGTTGGCGCAGATGGTCCTGATCGCCGTAGTCGGCCCGCAGGTGTTCACCCAGTGCGCTGGCGCAAGCGTCCGGCGCCGGGTCCAGGAAAGCGAAGTTCATTCCCAGCGGCGTCCCCGCCAGGGCCAACATGCGACCCAACTGGCCGCCACCGATTACACCGATCTTCATTCGTCAACCACCTCAGGCAATGCGTGGGTCTGGATTGTCCAGGACGCTGTCTGTCTGCTCAGCGCGGAATTTTTTCAGCACGGTATGAAATTGTGGGTGCTTGGCGCCCAGGATGCTCGCCGACAGCAGGGCCGCGTTGATCGCGCCAGCCTTGCCGATGGCCAGGGTCGCAACCGGAATGCCGGCCGGCATCTGCACGATCGACAGCAGTGAATCGACGCCCGAGAGCATCGACGACTGCACTGGCACACCCAGCACCGGCAGGTGGGTCTTGGCCGCACACATGCCTGGCAGGTGGGCCGCGCCACCGGCACCGGCGATGATCACCTCGATGCCACGGGTTTCGGCCTCTTCGGCGTACTGGAACAGCAGGTCCGGGGTGCGGTGGGCGGAGACCACTTTCACCTCGTAAGGGATGCCGAGCTTTTCCAGCATATCGGCGGTGTGGCTAAGGGTGGACCAATCGGACTTGGAGCCCATGATCACGCCAACCAGTGCACTCATCGTCGTGCCTCTTCTCTCTGGGCGCCCGCAGGCGCGTCAAAAAACAACAAGCCACGCAGGAAACCGGCGTGGCTTGTTGTACGAATTATGGCCGATCTGGACCGGCCGAAGGCCGCGCAGTATACCTCAATGAAATAGATAAACAGCCCCTGTCGCGACCATCTGTCATTTGTGGTTAAACAGCGGTTTTATTGACTCTCAGGTCAGCGAAAAAGCACCACAATTCCCCTGTGGGAGCGAGCCTGCTCGCGAAGGCGGTGTGTCAGTCGCCACCTTCTGAACTGGCACACCGCCTTCGCGAGCAAGCCCGCTCCCACAAGGCGTTGCGGCGTTCTCAGGTGCCAGCCACGCCTTGCGCCGCGCCGCCCTCGAGCTTGCGCCACAACAAGCGCACGTTGGCCTTGCGCACCAGCGCGCAGCGGTACAGGCGGATTTCCAGGGGCACGTGCCATTGCCCGCCGCCGCAGACCACCAGTTCGCCCCGAGCCAGTTCGGCGCGCACGCTCAGTTGCGGCACCCAGGCGATGCCCAAGCCCTCCAGCGCCATGCTTTTGAGGCTGTCGGCCATGGCCGTTTCGTAAACCGTGGTGAAACGCAGGGCCCGTTGGCGCAGCAACTGGTTCACCGAACGACCAAGAAATGCACCGGCGCTGTAGGCCAGCAACGGCACGCTGGCCTCGCCTTCAAGGTCGAACAGCGGTTTGCCGTCGGCATCGGCCGCACACACCGGCAACATTTCGGTCTGGCCCAAGTGCAGCGAGGGGAAAATCTCCGGGTCCATCTGCATGGCCGAATCCGGATCATAGAAGGCCAGCATCAGGTCGCACCCCCCTTCACGCAACGCATGGACGGCGTCGCCGACGTTGGTCGCCACCAACCGCGTGGCGATGTTCAGTCCTTCGTTGCGCAGTTGTGCAATCCAGCGCGGGAAGAAGCCCAGCGCCAGGGAGTGCGCGGCCGCCACTTGCATCACTTCGCCCTGCCCGCCTTCCAGGTGGTGCAGATGACGCAGCACTTCACCCAGTTGCTCGACCACGGTGCGCGCCGTCACCAGGAACAACTGCCCCGCGGCTGTCAGTTCGATCGGAGTGCGAGAGCGGTTGACCAGGGTCAACCCCAGCGCCGCCTCCAGGCTGCGGATGCGTCGGCTGAAGGCCGGTTGCGTCACGAAGCGCCGTTCGGCCGCCTGGGAAAAACTGCGGGTAGCGGCCAGGGCACTGAAGTCCTCGAGCCATTTGCTTTCTAGATTCATCACGTCCTCCCAAGGCACGCACCAAAACAGGTCACACGCTCGCCGTACCGTCGGCGTCACACCCGCATTATGCCGAATGTGCATAGGGCAGTGTTTAACAGCATTGGCCCTAATTTTCCTGAAAGCCTAGTATTCACAGCGTTCCGGCACAGACCGGGTCCTTATCGAGATGATTTCTATCATGTCTTCCTCTGCATCATTGCGCACAGAAAAAGACCTGCTTGGCGTACTTGAAGTACCGGCACAAGCGTATTACGGCATCCAGACCCTGCGAGCGGTGAACAACTTCCGTCTCTCCGGCGTCCCGATCTCGCATTACCCCAAGCTGGTGGTCGGTCTGGCAATGGTCAAACAGGCCGCCGCTGACGCCAACCGCGAGCTCGGCCAACTCAGCGAAGCCAAGCACGCCGCCATCAGCGAAGCCTGTGCACGACTGATCCGCGGCGATTTCCACGAAGAGTTCGTGGTGGACATGATCCAGGGCGGCGCTGGCACTTCAACCAACATGAATGCCAACGAAGTCATCGCAAACATTGCGTTGGAGGCCATGGGCCACAACAAGGGCGAATACCAGTACCTGCACCCCAACAACGACGTGAACATGGCGCAGTCCACCAACGACGCCTACCCGACCGCGATCCGCCTGGGTCTGCTGTTGGGTCACGACGCGTTGCTGGCCAGCCTCGACAGCCTGATCCAGGCCTTCGCCGCCAAGGGTGAAGAGTTCAGCCACGTCCTGAAAATGGGCCGCACCCAACTGCAGGACGCTGTGCCGATGACCCTCGGCCAGGAATTCCGCGCCTTCGCCACCACCTTGAGCGAAGACCTGGCGCGCCTGAAAACCCTGGCGCCTGAGTTGCTCACCGAAGTGAACCTGGGCGGCACCGCCATCGGCACCGGCATCAACGCCGACCCGCGCTACCAGGCCCTGGCTGTGCAGCGCCTGGCTATCATCAGCGGCCAGCCGCTGGTACCGGCCGCCGACCTGATCGAAGCCACGTCCGACATGGGTGCCTTCGTGCTGTTCTCCGGCATGCTCAAGCGCACGGCAGTCAAGCTGTCGAAGATCTGCAACGACCTGCGCCTGTTGTCCAGCGGTCCTCGCACCGGCATCAACGAGATCAACCTGCCGGCTCGCCAGCCAGGCAGCTCGATCATGCCAGGCAAGGTCAACCCGGTGATCCCGGAAGCGGTCAACCAGGTAGCGTTCCAGATCATCGGCAACGACCTGGCCCTGACCATCGCCGCCGAAGGCGGGCAACTGCAATTGAACGTGATGGAGCCGCTGATCGCTTTCAAGATCTTCGACTCTATCCGCCTGCTGCAACGGGCCATGGACATGCTGCGCGAACACTGCATCGTCGGCATCACCGCCAACGAAGCGCGCTGCCGCGAACTGGTCGAGCACTCGATCGGCCTGGTCACCGCCCTGAACCCGTACATCGGCTATGAAAACGCCACCCGTATCGCCCGTGTTGCCCTGGAAAGCGGCCGCGGCGTGCTGGAACTGGTGCGCGAAGAAGGCTTGCTCGACGACGCCATGCTCGACGACATCCTGCGCCCGGAAAACATGATTGCTCCGCGTCTGGTCCCGCTGAAGGCTTGATCGACGCAATGACTGCTCACCAGGTCGAGGGACTAGACACCTCTCACCTTTTGAGGGCTTGGGGATTTATTCCCCAAGCCCTTTTTTTTAACTGATAGCTACAAACGATTAGAGAACCTGTAGGAGCGAGCCTGCTCGCGATAAACGATGACGCGCTGCCGTTTGAAAAAACCGCGTCGCCAGCCATCGCGAGCAGGCTCGCTCCCACAAGAACCTGACCGCGAGGCCAGGGAATTCAAAGGTCCGTTTCGTCGCACGCACCATAATCGTGCAGACGGGCGCCGCACTGGTAGGTATAGTGCCGCCCCTCTTCGCGTGAGCGGTCGTCGGTAGCGAGACCCCAACACATGCGAAAACCGAACTAATAACAACCCGCAATATGGACCGGGACGAAATATCGCCTCACCTGTCGTGCCGCGCGCCGACCGATGTAACACGATGTTTCCAAATGGCCAGCATTTGCTTAAACAAAAAACAGCGAGGAATACTCATGCTCGAAGTCATCAACGACTTCCTCTCAGGGAAAGTGCTGATCGTGCTCATTGTCGGGCTCGGTAGCTACTTCACGATCCGCTCGCGTTTCGTCCAGTTCCGCCACTTCCTTCATATGTTCGCGGTATTCCGTGACAGCCTCAAAAGCAGCGCCGGCCAGCTCAGTTCATTCCAGGCCCTGATGCTCAGCCTGGCCGGTCGTGTCGGCGCGGGCAACATTGCCGGTGTCGGCATCGCCGTCACCCTCGGCGGGCCTGGCGCGGTGTTCTGGATGTGGGTGACCGCGCTGGTCGGCATGTCCAGCAGCTTCTTTGAATGCTCCCTCGGCCAGCTCTACAAGCGCTGCGACGCCGACGGCCAGTTCCGTGGCGGCCCTTCCTATTACATCCAGCACGGCCTGCAGAAGCGCTGGTTGGGCATGATCATGGCATTCCTGCTGCTGATCACCTTCGGCTTCGCCTTCAACGGCTTGCAGGCCCATGCCGTGACTCACTCGCTGAACAACGCTTTCGGTTTCGACACCACCTACACAGGCATTGGCCTGGCGGTGCTGTTGGGCCTGGTGTTCATCGGCGGAATCAAGCGCATCGCCAAGGTCGCTGACCTGCTGGTGCCGGTCAAAACCCTGGCGTACATCGGCGTCACCCTCTACGTGATCGTGCTGCAGTTCGATCAGGTGCCGGCCATGCTGACCATCATCGTCAAAAGCGCCTTCGGCCTTGACCAGGCCTTTGGCGGCCTGATCGGCAGCGCCATTGTCATGGGCGTCAAGCGTGGCGTGTTCGCCAACGAAGCGGGCCTGGGCAGTGCGCCAAACGTCGCCGCCGTGGCCTCGGTCGAGCACCCGGTGGCTCAGGGGGTGATTCAGGCGTTCAGCGTGTTCCTCGACACCTTTTTGATCTGCACCTGCACCGCGCTGCTGATCCTGCTGTCGGGCTTCTACACCCCGGGCTTCGAAGGCGATGGCATTGCCCTGACCCAGAACTCCCTCGCCGCCGTGGTCGGTGACTGGGGCCGGGTATTCATCTCCGTGGCGCTGTCGTTGTTCGTGTTCACCTCGATCCTCTACAACTATTACCTGGGCGAGAACAACCTGCGCTTCATGGTCGGCGAAAACCGCAAGGTGCTGATCGGCTACCGCGCCCTGGTACTGGCGTTGATCTTCTGGGGTGCCATCGAAAACCTCGGCACCGTGTTCGCGTTTGCCGACATCACCATGACCCTGCTGGCGTTCGTGAACCTGATCGCGCTGTTCCTGCTGTTCAAGGTCGGCATGCGTATCCTGCGCGACTATGACGACCAGCGCTCGGCCGGCATCAAGGTTCCAGTCTTCGATTCCAGCAAGTTCCCGGACCTGGATCTGGACCGCAAGGCTTGGCCAGCTAACCCGTCGGCACCAGTTGCCGCGTCTGGAAAGGCTCCGGCAGGCGTCGCCGCCGCACAACGCTGATCGGTAGGCTGATTGGAAAAAACCGGGCGCACCCTCTGCGCCCGGCGTGACACAGCGTAAGGTCGGCGTCATGCTCGGCCTTATGTTGTGGCAGCCCGATGAGCTGTCGTTTTCGTCCTCGGAGAACACCCATGAATTTCTCGACCTACCCTGCCGCCCAGCACGTCATGGTGCTCTACACCGGCGGCACCATCGGCATGCAGGCCAGCGCCCATGGCCTGGCCCCGGCATCCGGTTTCGAAGCACGGATGCGCGATTACCTGCACAGCCAACCCGAACTGGTCACCCCGCAATGGCGCTTCCGGGAAATGTCGCCGCTGATCGACAGCGCCAACATGACCCCGGCCTACTGGCAGCAACTGCGCGAAGCCGTGGTCGATGCCGTGGATGTGCAGGGCTGCGACAGCGTATTGATCCTGCACGGCACCGATACCCTGGCCTACAGCGCGGCCGCCATGAGCTTCCAGTTGCTCGGCCTGCATGCCCGGGTGTGTTTCACCGGCTCCATGTTGCCCGCCGGCGTCACCGACAGTGATGCCTGGGAAAACCTCAGCGGCGCGCTGGTCGCCCTCGGCCAGGGGCTGGCGCCGGGTGTGCATCTGTATTTCCACGGCGAGCTGCTGGCCCCGACCCGCTGCGCCAAGGTGCGCAGTTTCGGTCGTCATCCGTTCAAACGCCTGGAGCGTCAGGGCGGTGGTATCAAGGCAACCTCGCTGCCGGCACCGTTGAATTACGACCAGCCCAAGCAACTGGCGAACATCGCGGCGCTGCCGCTGTTTCCCGGCATCAGCGCGCAAATTCTCGATGGCCTGCTGGGCAGCGGCATCCAGGGCCTGGTGCTGGAGTGCTACGGCAGCGGCACTGGCCCGAGCGACAACCCGGCCTTCCTCGCCAGCCTCGAGCGGGCGCGGGACAGCGGCGTGGTGGTCGTGGCCGTGACTCAATGCCATGAAGGTGGCGTCGAGCTGGATATATACGAGGCCGGCAGCCGCTTGCGGGGCGCTGGCGTGCTGTCCGGCGGCGGCATGACCCGCGAGGCCGCGCTTGGCAAGTTGCAGGCATTGATCGGCGCCGGGCTGTCGGTGGATGAGGTCCGCCGGCTGGTTGAACTGGACCTGTGTGGCGAACTCGCCTGACACTCAGCAAAACCTGTGGGAGCGAGCCTGTGGGAGCAAAGCTTGCTCGCGAAGAACGATGACGCGACCTTACTGTTGATCCGTGTCCCCTGCGTCGCGAGCAAGCTTTGCTCCCACAAGCTCGCTCCCACATTGGGTGTTGTGCTGACCTTCCGATTTTCATCCGGCATATAACTTGCTCCATCTCCAGCCTCCCCAGGCTGGAAACGAACATGCTGCACTCCCACCTGACCACCCTCAACGCCGTCTCCCTGGTACTCAATACCTTCAAGCACGAAGGTCTGCCCAGTGATGCGTTGCTGGCCGGCAGCGGCATCAGCGCGGCGGACTTGAGCCGGGCCGACACGCGCATCACCACCAATCAGGAGATGCAGGTCTGCGCCAACGCCGTGGCCCTCAAGCGCGACATCGGCCTGGAACTGGGCTTGCGCATGCACGTGTCGTCCTACGGGATGCTGGGGTATGCCCTGCTCAGCAGTGCCACTTTGGGTGACGCTTTGCGTTTGGCACTGCGCTATCCGGCGCTATTGGGAACACTCTTCGACCTGAACCTGGAAGAAGGCCATGAAACTGTCTGGCTCAGCGCCAGCGATTATCGGGAGAACCCGACCCTGGCGGTGTTCAACGCCGAGTTCTGCATGGTTTCGCTAAAAGTCATCTGCAACGACCTGCTCGGCCAGACGCTGCCCCTGCGCACGGCGCGCTTCGAACATCCGGCGCCCGATTACCAGGCACGCTACGCAGCGCTCTTCGACTGCCCGGTGCGTTTCGACAGCGTCGACAACGCGTTCGCCTTCGACCGTCACTGGCTCGAACAACCGCTGCCACTGGCCGACCCCATCACCCACCACGCCATGGCCGAACGCTGCCGCCGGCAGAACACCGAATTCACCGGTCGCCAGGCCTGGCTGGGGCGGATTCGCCAATTGCTCAGTGCACAATTGAATGCCGCTCCCGGGCTGGAAGGCCTGGCCGAACAGATGAACTGCTCGTCGCGCACCTTGCGTCGTCACCTCAAAAGCATGGGCTGCACCTATCAGGAACTGCTCGACGAACTGCGCTTCGAACGGGCCAAGCAAATGCTCTGTGAGGACAAATTGCCGATCTATCGGATTGCCGAAATGCTGGGCTTCAGCGAAACCGCCAGCTTTCGGCATGCCTTCGTACGCTGGAGCGGCGTGGCGCCGAGTCAGTTCAGGTCCTGAGCCTTCGTCAATCGCCGCTTTCACGCACAACACCTGAGACCCCTGTGGGAGCAAGGCTTGCCCGCGATGGTGTCCGCTCAGACACATCCAGCGCCCTAAAAACTGACGCCAGGCAGACTGCAACAATCCACGCAACCCTGCGCCGTTGCCTACAACTACGCCAGAATCCGCCCGCTTGTGCGCCTTGCTCCCGGGCTCTATCGTTTCCCTGCCACTGCCCATCAGTGGTCGGGTTTAGTAGCCCGGATGACTTACCGGTTGCGAGAGTCTCATCAGTCAGGCATTGCCTGCACTCGATGGTGGCTGTGCGCATGGCGCCTTCGGGCGCGCCGGTTTGGGTATGTCACCGGTCTGCTGTCACCCTGCTCTCCACCGTCGTAAAAGACATCAACAACGAAATGAGCAAATTGAAAGCAACCCAAAGCGGTAAGGCCGGCAAGCACAAAGGGCAAGACACCTTTGGCTGCTTGTACGTGCGCGGTTTGCGCAAAGCTCGTGTCACTAGCTCGATGGATCTGCGGATGCTCGACCGCATCCGTCGTGGTTCGTCCGATGAGCCAGATGGTGCGCTCGCTGGTTCGCGTCAGATCAAGCTTTCTGCCAGTGCGTAAAACCACGACAGAGTGAGAACTGGGCGACCTCGGTCGCCTTTTTTGTGTTTATCCGGTGACGGCGAATAGCCCTGCCCGCCAATCTCAGCGAAACCCTGGCTTCTGTCGATGCGATGGTCAACGAACTGCCTCCGAGCTGGAAGGCTCCCGCCGCCCCATCGCCCTCGGCATCCAGCAAATGATCGAATTGAGTTCATTGCTGGCAAGCCGTGCACTGGATAACGTCTACCCACGATAGCCGCTACACCACCGGACCCCGTGGCGAGGGAGCAAGCTCCCTCACCCCGAATCCTGCGCATTACGAAGGCTTGTTTATTCTCCCTCCGCAACGCTTCCACCCAGCTACGAATCCTTGCGCCATTGCCTACAACTACGCCAGAATCCGTCCGCTTGTGCGCCTTGCCTATGGGTTCTATCGTTTCCCTGCCACTGCCCATCAGTGGTCGGGCTTGGCGGCCCGGTACACGAAAGGCGCAACAGCCCCTCAACATGATTGCGATGCCTCTTGCATTGGCATTCCTATGTTATGGCGGGTTGCGCAAGGATCCCTTCGGGGATGCCGGGTTCCTTTCGTTCCGGTCCGCCAACCTTGTGTAATCCGTCACCCCATCTGCTTGGCGGCAGACGGTGATGGTTCCTCTTACGAAAGGAGCTCCACCATGTTCAAAATCACACCGAATCCCCCCGAAGCAAATCGCACCTCTGCGTCCACTCAATCCAAAACGAAGAAACAAGACGAAGCAGAAAAACGCGCCTTGGATTACTACCTGCTACCGAAACCGGAAAAGTCCGAAGATGCATCCAAACCGGACCAGCTCTTCACCGTGGCAAAAAACGCCGACAACGAATGCCTGCTCGCCAACCTCAGCGAAAACCTGGCATCCGCCGACGCGATGATCAGCAACCTGGCCTTCGACCTGGAAGGCCCCCGCCGCCACATCGCCCTCGGCATTCAGCAACTGATCGAACTGAGTTCAATGTTGGCGAACCGAGCGTTGGATAACGTCGATCCACGCTAGCCGTTACACCCTCAACCCCGTGGCGAGGGAGCTTGCTCCCGCTGGGTGGCGAAGCCGCCCCAAAACAGACTGACGCATTCTCCAGATAAACCGCGTCAGCCGGTTTACGACGGCTGCGCCGCCGAGCGGGAGCAAGCTCCCTCGCCACGGATCGCGTACATGTTGAAATCAGGTATGTAACGTGCCGCCGCCTTCGCGAGCAGGCCCGCTCCCGCAGGGATTGGTGGTGGATATCCGTTCTGTGGAGTTCAGTCTGAACGTTTTAAGGGGTGTACTTCGGGTTAAGAAAAAATCCACAAAACCGGCTCAAATGAAGACTTTCTTGGCGCACTGAAAGAAATCCTGCGCTAGCCGCCACACCACCAACCTGTGGCGAGGGGATTCATCCCCGTTGGGCTGCGCAGCAGCCCCAAAAAAGCCGGCTCATTCCTACATAAAAACCGCTGCACCACCGAACGAGAGCAAGCTCCCACGCCCCGAATCCTGGGCATTACGAAGACTTGTTTATTCTCCCTCCGCAACGCTTCCACCAAGCTACGAATCCTTGCGCCGTTGCCTACAACTACGCCAGAATCCGCCCGCTTGTGCGCCTTGCCTATGGGTTCTATCGTTTCCCTGCCACTGCCCATCAGTGGTCGGGTTTAGTAGCCCGAGGTTATGTCAGTAAGATGCACGAGCTCTCCATCCAAACAGGTTCCTAACCTATCCTTGATGGTGGCTGTGCGCAGGGCGCTTCGGCGCGCCGGCAATGCTGATCTCCCCGGTCTACTAACCTGCGTACAGCCGCCACCCTTCTTTTAGTAGGGAAGAGGTTGCGGCTTAACCATGGAGTATCAGCACATGTTCAAACCTACACCGAATCCACCAGGGACAGACCACACGTCCCGGCACAGCAAATCCGAGGCTAAAAAGCACGACGAAGCCGCCAAACGCGCCTTGGATCACTACCTGCTACCCAAACCGGAAACGTCTGAAGATACTTCCAAACCGGGCCAGCTATTCACCGTCGCAAAAAACGCCGACAACGAATGCCTGCTCGCCAACCTCAGCGAAAACCTGGCATCCGCCGACGCGATGATCAGCAACCTGGCCTTCGACTTGGAAGGCCCCCGCCGCCACATCGCCCTCGGCGTTCAGCAACTGATCGAACTGAGTTCACTGCTGGCGAACCGAGCGTTGGATAACGTCGAACCGCGCTAGCCGCTACACCACCAACCCCGTGGCGAGGGAGCTTGCTCCCGCCGGGTGGCGAAGCCGCCCCAAAACAAGCTGACGCATTCTCCAGATAAACCGCATCAACCGGTTTGCGACGGCTGCGCCGCCGAACGGGAGCAAGCTCCCTCGCCACGGGGTGCAGGGCGGCATCCAAGCATCACTCACGCCCCAAACCCGCGCACATCCGCGCCAACAAGGGGCGATTTACGGTCAAACTTTTTGGCCACCTCGATCCCCTTTTGGCCTCTCCTGCCGTTCTCCTAAACGCCGCGCGCCGCAAGACTGTGAGCAACCGGATCAGCCTTACGGAGAACAAAAATGCTGACGATCTATTCGGACGATCACCACCTGCACCACGGACGCTGTGAGTTGATGGACGGGCAATTGATGCCCTGCTTTGAAATGCCCTCCCGGGCCGATCATGTGCTGGAGCGGGTCAAGGCTCGAGCATTGGGTCCGGTCGAGGCGCCAGAGGATTTCGGGCTGGGGCCGATCCAGCGAATCCACAGTGCGGCGTATCTGGAATTTTTCAAAGGTGCCTGGGACCGCTGGGCCAAGTACAACCGCGACGGCGATCTGCTGCCCTACATTTGGCCGGCGCGGACCCTGCGCACGGTCATACCCACGAGCCTGCACGGCCAACTGGGTTACTACAGTTTCGACGCCGGCGCGCCGATTACCGCCGGCACTTGGCAGGCAGCCTACAGCGCCGCCCAAGTCGCCCTCACCGCCCAGGCCGAGATCCAGCGCGGCGCCCGCAGTGCCTTTGCGTTGTGCCGCCCACCGGGGCACCACGCCGCTGGGGATTTGATGGGCGGTTATTGCTACCTCAACAACGCTGCCATCGCCACCCAGGCCTTTCTCGACCAGGGCCATAAAAAGGTCGCGATCCTGGATGTGGATTACCACCACGGCAACGGCACCCAATCGATTTTCTATGAGCGCAGCGACGTGTTGTTCGCCTCGATCCATGGCCATCCGGAGGCGGAGTTTCCGTTTTTCCTGGGTTATGCGGATGAGCAAGGCGAGGGCGAAGGTGAGGGCTTCAACTTCAACTATCCTTTGCCAGCCGGTTCAGGCTGGGACACTTGGAGCGCGGCGCTGGAGCAGGCCTGCGGGCAAATCCGGGGCTACGACGCCGATGTCATTGTCGTGTCCTTGGGCGTGGACACCTTCAAGGACGACCCGATCTCCCAGTTCAAGCTCGACAGCCCGGATTACCTGGCGATGGGCAAGCGCATCGCTGCACTGGGCAAACCGACCCTGTTCGTGATGGAAGGCGGTTACGCGGTGGCAGAAATCGGTATCAATGCCGTCAACGTGCTCGAAGGTTTCCAAAGCGCCCAATGAGGAATGAAAGCATGAACAGACTCAAGCGTTTGCTGGTTCCCAGCCTGTGCGCCGCGCTGCTGTGCAGTGTTGCCCAGGCCGAAGAACGTACCCTGCGTGTCTATAACTGGTTCGACTACATCACGCCCAAGGCCCTGGACGACTTCAAGGCGCAGAACAGCCAGGTCAAACTGGTCTACGACATCTTCGACACCAACGAAGCGCTGGAGGCCAAGCTGCTGACCGGCAATTCCGGCTACGACGTGGTGGTGCCGTCCAACGTGTTCCTGGCCAAGCAGATCGAGGCCGGGGTGTTCCAGCCCCTGGACCGTAGCAAACTGCCAAACTGGAACCACCTCGATCCCAAGCTGATGAAGCTGATCGAAGCCAACGACCCCGGCAACAAATTCGCCGTGCCCTACATGTACGGCACCATCCTGATCGGCTTCAACCCGGACAAAATCAAAGCCGCCCTGGGTGACAACGCGCCGGTGAACAGCTGGGACCTGATCTTCAAGGAAGAGAACATCAGCAAGCTCAAGCAGTGTGGCGTGGCGCTGCTCGATTCACCTTCGGAAATCCTCCCCCTGGCCTTGCAGCACCTGGGCCTGGACCCCAACAGCAAAAAACCGGCGGACTATGCCAAGGCCGAAGCACTGCTGATGAAGATCCGCCCGCACATCACCTATTTCCACTCTTCCAAGTACATGGCCGACATCGCCAACGGCGATATCTGCGTGGCGGTCGGTTACTCCGGCAGCTTCTCCCAGGCGGCCAACCGCGCCAAGGATGCCAAGAACGGCGTGACCGTGGACATGCGCCTGCCCAAGGAAGGCGCACCGATCTGGTTCGACATGCTTGCCATCCCTAAAGGGGCGAAAAACCCGGACGATGCCTACACCTTCATCAACTACCTGTTGCAGCCGCAGGTGATCGCGCCGGTCAGCGATTTTGTCGGTTATCCGAACCCGAACAAGGACGCCACCGAAATGGTCGACCCGGCGATCCGCAGCAACCCCAACCTGTACCCGACCGAGGCGGCGATGACCACGCTCTACACCTTGCAACCGTTGCCCAGGGATGCCGAGCGCGCACGCACGCGTGCCTGGACGCGGATTAAATCTGGTCAGTGAGGTTGACTGCTTTGTGAGCGCTTCGCGCTCAAGCGGGAGCAAGCTCCCTCGCCACAGGTTTTGAGTGAACCAAGACACGCTATACATAGTTACCACCTTCCCTGGCTTGTGCCGCCCTAGCATGGATTCCCCCAGCGTTTCGCTCCGGGACTCCACGTCGCACAAGTCAGGGAGACTCCGATGACACCAAGCTCTACAAGCACCCGCCTCACGCCCGCAACCGACCCAAAGGACGCCGTGCTCAACCGGTTGCTCGCCGGCCCCACCTACCCCGAGGTGGCCGCCATCCTCCTGCGGGACGGCCTCAAGAAGCTCTACCCCACGCTCAACCTCGATCCCCACACCACCGTGGTCGGCGAGCCGCACTGGGACATCGTCGACGACGAAATCGTCGAACGCCAGACGCGCTATGAAACCCTCAGCGACATGCTCGCCGGGCTGTTGAACGAGAGCGGCCCGACGCTGCTGATCGAAGGGTTTCACTTTCTGACCCAACTCCCCCTCACGACCCCCGATGTGCATTTGCCGGTACGTATCGACCAGATCGGGCGGCTGATCAACGAGCTCAAGCCGGCCATGTTGACGGCCTGCCAGGAACAGCAATTGGCCTATTGGAATGCCTCCGTCGGCGACGCCGGCCCGCGCTGGCATGAACTCTCCAGCGCGTTGCGTACGGCCTGGGACGTCCAGCGGATCAAGGGTTGGAGCGAGGCTGAATGCGCCATGGCCAGGCATTTGTTCCGTTATCCCGACCGGCAAGGCCGCCAGGACAATAACCTCTATGACGCCCATGCCTATCTGATCGACATCGACGGTATCGACGGCGATCAAGTCCAACGCATGAGTGACAACACCATCGTGGTGCTGATCGGCAAGATCGACAACAAGGAGGTCGTCCTCAAGTACTCAATCTTCAACGGCTATGAACGGTTCGACTCCCAACAGGCACTCGGGCAATCGCTCCCCGCCCATTTGGCCCCGGACAGCTACCGGAAAATCCAATGGCGGCTGTATGAGCCCGAGGGCAATATCTTCGATTACAAGGCCTGCGGGATGATCGCCGAGCAGGTCAAGATCATCGGCACTTCCAACGCCCCGGACACATTGACGTTCCGCGAAAACAGCCAGTCCCCCAGCGTGGATGCGACTGACGACCTGGTGGAGGTCTGGTTTCAAAAACAGATGCCCCATTGGTTGCAGGCCGCGTCGCCGTCCGACCAGGTCCTGTTTGCCCAGCACATGAAGAACCTGTCGATCTTGAGCCACGCCCACGCCGGCAAAACCTACCTGGACGATATTCCCGCCATCAGGACCTTTGCGTTGAACGCGCTGAAAACCCAGATGACCGCCGACCATGCCGATGCCTCGAAGCTCGATCTGGAAACCATCGAGATCGAGGTGCGCAGCCCGGTCATCTGGGGCAGCTTCGTGGTGCCCGGCAGGGTCGACACGGCCCGGTTCAGCCTGGTGGAGCTGGCCTTGCAAAACCTGATCGCGCTGCCTCTGGGCAACAAAACCGTCAGGTCGCAGGACGACAGCGAGTTACCCGAATGGATGACCGTCGCCTACCTCGAAAATCTCATCACCCAAGCCGATATCGGTCGCGTTTATCCTGAACGGGTCAAGAGCAAGTTGCTCGACGATCCGACGGAGTCGGCCCGCCGCGAAAAACTCTACACCTCCCAGTTACGCATTCAGTTGCCGATGCTGGCCCTGGAAAGCAAGATCCGTGGCCAGGGTAACCTGGACGAAAAGGGCTACCGTTACGTCGCCGCCCTGATGGAACCTGAAGAGGCCGATCGCAAGGTGGACGGCAACCTCATCGTCCTGCGCCAACTGGCCTTCGTGCCCGAACTGCAACTGGGCAGCTCGGAGGACGTGGTCACCAATATGTTCGTCATCGGCCCTCAGGATTCGAACGCCGGGCCCTGCCTGTTGTATCGACCGATGCTCGAACCGCAGTTGTGCCAATACCCGTCGTTCAGCAACCTGCTGTATGCGATCAGGCAAACGCCTGCCTTGCGCCAATCGGTGCTGGCCTGGTTGCCCGATGGGGTGCGTGACGATTACGGCCGATACGTTTTCCCGGACCTGCTGCCCTCCCCCTGGAGCATCGTGGCGTTCGTGGCCGCGCCGTTGACGTCCCTGGCCAATAGCGGCCCCATCGGTTTGACCGATAAGACCTTGGGGGCGGACTTCCTGCCGCAGTTGTTCAAGGCCAACGCCGATGCCTTGGTCGAATTGGCCGATCGTGAGTCGATCTCCAACCACGAGAGTCGCTGGCAAACCCTTAAACAGGCCGGCTGGCTGATCCTGAACCTGGCCTTGCCCTACCTGGGAACGGCCGTCGGCACCGCAACGTGGCTCTGGCAAATCCTCGACGATATGGAACAGCTGACACAGAACCGCGAAGGGACTGACAGCCAGGCCAAGTGGGAGACGTTCACCGACCTGCTGTTGAACATCGCCTTGGCGATCATTACCCACACCCTCGACCGCGCCAGGACCGCCCGACGTCCGCGCCGGCCAGAGGCACCGGAGGTGGTGCGCGAACTGGAAAACCTGCCCAAACCAAAACCTGAGTTCGTGATAGAGCAACGGGTCCCGCTTGCCAGCACGGCGTTGCCGACCGAGCACTACCAGACCATTCGTTCCAGCGGCGCCTTGATGGGCCGGTCGACGGAGAGCGCCAAGCTGCTCGACAGCTTCAGCCTCGAAGCGCCCCAAGACCCAGGCCAACGCCAAACCGAGGGTGCGCTCAAAGGGCTCTATGAGCAGAGCGGGCACTGGCACGCCAACCTGGCCGGCAAATGGTTCAAGGTACTGGTCGAGGGAGAACAGGTTTCTATCGTCGATAGCAAAGACCCCGCGCGCGCGGGCCCTCCCCTGATGAGCGATGCCCACGGCGAATGGCACGTCGATACGCGCTTGCGTCTGCGCGGCAGCGGATCAAAAGGCGTCAGGCAGAAAGTCATCGCCGATGCGACACGTCACCGAATCGGGCTGCTGCTCGAGCTGAACCTGTTCGAAGCCAAGAAGCCGCAGCACCAGAAGCTGCTGACCATGCAGGCGCAGGAAATGAACGAGGCGACAGGCGCTGCCAAGGAAACCAAGCGCGACACCTATGTCAGCACCTTGAAAGCGCAGCGGGAAAACTACGAACAAGCCTTGCAGATACTGTTGGAATGGCCGGTGTTCCAGTCACGGCCCGACTACCCTCGAACCCGACTTGGCTACTTGAACGCACAGATCAATTTCACCTTCGTGGAGATGGAGGCGCTGAACGAACGTTTCACCCCGGTCATGAGCAAGGCCAAGGCCATGATCACTTCCGGGGTCAAGGTGCTGGAACAAGCGCATATCGATACCGCCGAGAACATGGTCCGCGTCGGTGACGACATGATCGAGCGCCTGGACTACATGGAGACCCGCTTCGCCGAGCTCAAGGAGGTAGGCCACGAAGGCTTCGAATTTGTCCGCCGACACCGCAGGAAAATGCCGCTGTATACCAGTGATGACCTGCAACTGATCAAGATCGACATGTTTCGCCACCTCTGCCTGTCCCTTGAAAGCGTCGAGTCGATGCCCGAGGGCTGGGAGGCCATCAACCAGATCGTCGATAACGCCACGGTGGCGTTCCAAAGCTTGCGCGACGCGATCGATGAGCGCAGCGTGATCCGCCTGGACGAGCAGATCGACGCCTTCGGCAGCCTGATCGAACAGTTCACCGCCATCGACGAACATCTCCAATACCTGACCAACGAATACAAGACCAGCATCCGCCCGATACAGCTCACTCGATTGCGGACCGGGATCGGCCTCGCCAAGAAACGCACGTTGCGTCATCTCGCGGCGGCCCTCGATGAAAGAAGCAACCGGCGAGTCGAAAGCGCACCTTACGACCTGCGCCCCAGACCCCGGAAAAAATTCATCCGGGCACGCTTTTGGGGCCTCGTCAGTGGTGAACCGCGCTTATCCAAAACCCTGGAGGAAACCGATTGGGTCGACGTGAAGAACCCGTTTTCGGGTGAGATCATCGTCACGTTCCACCGCAAGGAAACCGGCGAATGGATTCCTCACATCAAGCCCGACGCCACGCCGGCCGCCGTTCCGACATTGGCCACCAGCATCAATAAGGGCACCGACCTGATCAACGGCCTGGCGGCGTTCAAGGCACAGATCGAGGAAACCGTCGAACAGACGCACCAAACGCCCGCCGGCATCGGGATGATCCTCAACGCCCACGCCGGCAGGATGGAAAAAGTCAGCGCGGCCATAAAAAAGGCTCTCGACCAGGCGCAAGGCGTCGAGTCCAACGAGACAGCGGAGCTTCCCGCCGTACAACGGCGCTCGGCCGAAGCCTTGCGCCTGCAACTGGATAAGGAGGCGAGCACCCTGTATGTCCTGGGGTTTGAAACCGTACTGAACGTCATCAAGCGCCGCCCACCGACCATGAGTGGCGTCATCTGGCTTAAAAGCCGCAACCAGATTTCCATCACCAAACAAAAGGCCCGGCAACGCATCAAGACCCCGCCGTACGGCTACCTCGACCGGTATGAGATCAAGGACCTGAAAACCAATAAAACGCTGTGGTTCGCCGATTTCCGTTACTCGACCAACTGGGTGCCCGCCTATGCGTTTCTGTCCGGGCGTTTGAATACCCTTGAGCAAATCGACCAGAAGACCTCCCCCCTCGTCCCCACCAAGGCGTTCAACCAGCGTCAATTGATCGACCATTACCGCAGCGAAATTGCCGTGGACCAAGCCAGGGAGGTTTTCTTTCAGAAAAAACACGGGTGAATGCCAACCGACGTTGTGACGGGCAACCAGGACGCTGTACGGCTGCATATACATAGTTACCACCTTCGCTGTCATGCGCCGCCCTAGCATGGAATCCCCGAAACACTTGGTTTCGGGGACTCCACGTATCACCAGACAGGGAAAGCCAGATGACAGAAACCGTCACAACCACCACGAGCTCTACCTCCGAAGCCCGCCTCAGGGAGGCGGTGCTCAATCAGATGCTCGCAGGGCCCACCTCCCCGGAGGTTGCCAGCCTGCTGCTGCGCAAAGCCCTCAAGAGAATGTACTCGACGCTGGACCTCGATCCACACAATACGGTGGTCGGCGAACCGAATTGGGACGTCGTCGAAGGCAACATCGTGGAGCTTCCCACCCGCTATAAATCCCTCAGCGATCTGTTGGCCGAGCGCGTGGGTGAGAGCGAGTCGACCTTGCTGATCGAAGGGCTGCATTTTTTGACAAAGCTGCCCCTCACTTCTCCGCCGGTGCATCTGCCGGTGCGTATCAGCCTGATCGGACTGCTGATCAACGAACTGGTCCCCGCCATGGCGCCTGCTTTCCAGGAACAACAACTGGTGTACTGGAACACGCCGCTCGGCACCTCTGGTCCCCGCTGGCATGAGCTCTCCAGCAACCTGCGCAAGATCTGGAACGTCAGCCAGGTCCCGGGCTGGACGGCGACTGAATGCGACATGGCCAGGCAGTTGTTCCTTTACCCGGACCAGCAGGACCGCAAGCGCCATGACCGCTATGACAGCCATGCCTATTTGATCGATATCGATGAAATGGACGGCGATACGGTCAGGCGCGTGAACGAAAACTCGATCGTGGTCTTGATCGGAAAGATCGACCGCAGAGAAGTCATCCTGACGTACTCGCTGCGTAACGGTTATGAGAAGTTCGATTCACAAGACGCGTTGGGTCAATCTCTGCCGACTCATCTGAACAGCACCAACCGCACACAAATCCAGTGGCGGCTCTATGAACCCGACGGCGATGTTTTCGACCACAAGGCCTGCGGGCTGATCGCCATGCAGGTCAAAGTCATCGGGGATCCCGGGTTCCTGGAAGGCCTGATCGCCGACGAGAGCGAACAGGCGGACAACGACGGACCGAACCGGGATAACGAGCCTGCCGAGGACTGGTTTCAGAAGCAGATTCCCGGTTGGTTGCAAGCTGCGCCGACATCCGACCAGTTCCTGTTCGCCCAACACCTGAAGAACCTTTCGACGCTGAGCAGCGCCCATGCCGGCAAGACCTATCTGGAGGATATTCCCTCCATCAAGCAGTACGCGTTAAACAGGCTCAAGCAGCAGATGTTATCGGACCATGCCGACGCCTCGACCCTCGACCTGGAAAACATTGAGGTCCAGATACGCAGCCCGGTGGTCTGGGGGACATTCGTGGTCCCCGGCAAAATCCAAACCACGCGGTTCAGCCTCGTTGAGCTGGCCTTGCAAAACCTGATTGCGCTGCCCCTGGGGGACAAAATAGTCAGGTCACTCGACGGCCATGCATTGCCCAAATGGATGACCGCCAATTACGTCGAAAACCTCGTCACTCAAATCGACATCGGTCGCGTTTATCCCAACCTGATCAAAAACAAACTGCTCGACGATCCGGCCGAATCCACCCGGCGCGAAAACCTCTACACCGCTCAGTTACGCCTCCAGTTACCGCTGCTGGCGCTGGAGAGCAAAATCCGTGGCCTGGGGGACATCGATGAACGGGGTTGCCGTTATGTCGCCGCGCTGATGGAGCCCAAGGAGTCCGAGCGCCAGGTCGACGGGCAAACCATCGTGCTGCGTCAATTGGCGTTCGAATCCAGGCACGCATTGAGCACCTCGGCGGACATCGTCACCAACATGTTCGTGATCGGCCCGAAAGATCCGGAGACCGGCCCCTGCCTGCTTTATCGACCGTTGCTGGAGCCGCAGCTGTGTCAGTACCCATCGTTCAGCAACCTGATCTACGCCATCCGGCAAACCGCCTCCTTGCGCCAATCGGTACTGGCATGGCTGCCCGATGGGGTACGTGCCACTTACAGCCGGTTCGTTTTCCCGGGCTCGCTGCCGTCACCCTGGGCCATTGCGGAGTTTGCGGTAGACCCTGTGTCGTCATGGCTCAATAGCGCGCCCATCGGTTTGAGCGACAAAACCCTGGGGGCTGATTTCCTGCCGCTGCTGTTCAAAGCCAACGCCGATGCCCTGGTCGAGCTGGCCGATCGGCAATCGGTGTCCAACAGTGAGAATCGGTGGGCCACCTTCAAACAGGCCGGCTGGTTGATTTTCAACCTGGCGCTGCCGTACCTGGGCAGCGCCGTGGGCACCGCGGCCTGGCTCTGGCAAATCCTGGACGACCTTGAAACGCTGACCCAGAGCGACGAAGCCTCCAACCGCCAAGCCACTTGGGAAGCCTTCGTCGACCTGCTGCTGAACATGGCCATGGCGATCACGACTCACGCCATCGACCGCGCCAGGGAAAACGCGGACAGCCGTCGACCAGCGACGCCAGCGGTGGTGCATGAATTGGAAAGCCCGACAAAACCTGAACTCGTGATCGAGCGGCTCGCCCCGTTAACGCACAAGAAACCGTCACCTGAGCACTATGACGCCATCCGCGCCAGCGGTGCCTTGACAGACCAACCCGCAAAGCGCGCCAAGCTGCTTGAATCCTTCAGCGTGAACGAACCTGAAAGCGCCGAACAGCCCATGATCGAGGGCGCGCTCAAAGGGCTCTACCAGCAGGACGGGAACTGGTACGCAAAAATCGCCAGCCAGTGGTTCAACGTGACGGTGGAGGGCGAGCATGTGTCCATCGTCGATGCAAACGACCCCGCACGCACCGGCCCGCCCCTGATCAATGATGCAGCAGGCCAATGGCGTGTCGACACGCGCCTGCGTTTGCGCGGCAGCGGGTCAAAAGGCGTCAGGCAAAAAGTCATCGCGGATGCGAAACGCCTCAGCAGCCAACTGCTTGCCGAACTGAACCGGTTCGAGGCAAGGAAAACCCAGAACCAGAAGCTGCTGACCATGAACGCCAAGGAGATGAACCAGGCGACGGGCTCATCCAGGGAGGCCAGGCACAACGTCTATTTGAGTACCTTGAAAACCCAGCGGGAAAGCTATGAAGAAGCGTTGGAGATCCTGATTCAGTGGCCCGTCTTCCAATCAAGGCCCGACGCACCGCAAGCCAGGCTCGGTTACCTGAACGCGCAAATCAACTTCACGTTCGAAGAAATAGACACCTTGCAGGAGCGATTCGCCCCGGCCCTGAGAACAGCCGTGGACATGACCACCTCGGACATCGAGCACGTGGAGCAGGAACATGTTGATGCCGCCGATAGCATGATCAGGATCGGTGACGACATGATCGAGCGCCTGGATTACATGGAGACGCGCTTTTCCAGGCTGAGGAAGGTCGGGCGCGAAGGCGTTGAACTGCTCCGGCAACACCGGGGGAGGATGCCGGCCTACAAGAGCAATGCGATTCGGCTGATCCAGTTGGACATGTATCGCCACCTCTGCCTGTCACTGGAAAGCGTCCCCGACATCCCCGAAGGCTGGGCCGACGTTAACCAGCTTGTGGATAACACCACGATCGCGTTTCAAAGCCTGCACGACGCCATCGAAGAACGCAGCGTGATCCGCCTGGACGAGCAGATCGATGCATTCGGCAGCCTGACGGAGCAGTTCACCGCCATCCAAGAGCACCTCCAATACCTGGGCGAGGAATACAAGGACAGCGTCCGTTCGACAGAACTCAATCGACTGGGCAAGCAGGTCGACAATCTTAAAAAACAGGCCTTGCATCATTTGGCCCGCGCCCTCGATGAAAGAAGCAACCGGCGAAGCGAAGCCGGCCCTTATCGGGAACGGCCAAGGCCCAGGAAGAAACTCATCCGGGCGCGCTTTTGGGGCCTGGTCAGCGGGGAACCCCGTTTAACCAAGACCCTGGAAGAAACCGATTGGCTCGATGTCAAACATCCGCTCACGGATCGGATCATCGCCACCTTCCATCGCAAGGAAACCGGCGAGTGGCTGCCCCATGTGAATACCGACACGCCGTTGGCCGTCCCGCTGCTGGCAACCAGCATCACCAAGGGCAAGGCGCTGCTCGACGGCTTGGCGGCGTTCAAGGCGCGGGTCGAGCAATACACGAAGAAGCCAGAGCGGTCGCCCACCGGTATCGGCCTGATTCTGAACGCACACGCCAACCGAATGGAGAAAGTCGCCATCGCGATCACCAAGGGCCTGGACAGTGCGTCGAACGAAACAGTGGGCATTTCGGCAGAGCAACAACGTGTCGCTCAGTCCACACGCACGGCACTCAAGAAGGCCTCGAAAACCCTGCATGACGAAAGCTTCGAAACCGTACTGAACGTTATCAAGCAACGCCCGCCGACCATGAGCGACATCCTCTGGCTTAAAAGCCGAAACCAGATTTCCATCACCAAGCAAAAAAATCGGCAACGCATCAAGGCCCCTGTCCAGGGCTATCTGGACCGGTATGAGATCAAGGACCTGGCAACCAATAAGCCCCTCTGGTTTGCTGACTTCCATTACTCGAGGAACTGGGTGCCGCCTCATGCGTTCCTTTCCGCACGCTTGAGAACACCTGAGCAAGTCAGTCAAGGAACAGGCGTCGAGTCCACCCAGACACTTAATCAGCGGCAACTGATCGAGCACTACCGCAGCGAAATTGCGGTGGATCAGGCCAAGGAAGTGTTTTTTCCTAAACAACCGTCATAACGGCGATAACCAGGGCATCCACAGATGTCCTGGTTGCGCGTCTTCAGATTTTCCAGGCGGTTGCCAGGCCCGCCAGCGCGATGTCTATCGCCGCTGGCGGGACGGCCGCAAACCCTAGCACCAACCCGGCGCGCACCTGCGACGGTGTTGTGGCGGGCAACCAGTAGCCACTCAGGCCATTGACTTCCACGCCTGCGCTGGCCGCTTGGGCGATCAGTTCGCACTCGCGCTCGATGCTCTCCACAGGAACCGTGACATGCAACCCGGCTACCACCGTGGGCATGGCGCCAACACCTGCAACGGCCTCGGGCCAGCCCGCCAGCAACGCGTCCCGCCGGGCCAGGGCGGCCCTGCGCATCCGCCGGATATGCCGCTGGAAATGCCCGGCAGCCATGAACTCGGCCATCACCGCCTGGGTACTGACTTCGGAGTGGCGCACGTCCACGGCACGCCGGCGGGCGAATGCGTTGACCAGGCCAGACGGTAGCACCAGGTAGCCCAGGCGCAAGGCCGGGAACGCCACTTTGCCGAAGGTGCCGACGTAGAGCACCCGCCCGTGGCGATCCAATGCAGCCAAGGGTGCCAGGGGCGCGCCGCTGTAGCGGTACTCGCCATCGTAGTCGTCCTCGACGATCCAGCCGTCGTTGCGTTCGGCCCAGGCCAACAGTTCCAGGCGCCGTGGCAGGCTCATGACCACCCCGGTCGGATACTGGTGGGACGGGGTGACGTAGGCCAGCCGACAGTGGCTCAACCCACCGAGCGCCGTGCAATCCAAACCATCGCCATCGACCGGCACGCCCCTGACGTCGGCACCGGCAACGGCAAACGCATGCCCGGCCGCGCGATAGCCGGGGTTTTCCACCGCCACGACGTCGCCCGGGTCCACCAGCAGCTGTGCACAAAGGCTGATGCCCTGCTGGGCGCCACTGGTGATCACAATTTGTTCAGCCGTGCAGTGCAACCCCCGGGAGCTGCGCAAATAAGCGGCGATCAGCCCGCGCAAGCGCGCATCCCCTTGGGAATCGCCATAACACAGCTGTTGCAGGTCCGGCTTGCGCCAGAAAGCCGCATTCAGCTTGGCCCAGACGTCGAAAGGGAACAGATCGAAAGCCGGCACGCCGACCCTGAATGCGCGTGGCGGGCCACTGGGTGGCTGGGGTAAATGGTGGTTTTCCACGCGGTTCAAGGCGTCGCTGTGGATAACTTTACTGGATGAAATCACAGGCAAATCAAGCCAATCTGTGGATAAGACTGTGGGTAAGCCTGTTGAAAACCCTGTGGATACTTTTGTGGATATGTTTTTCAGCGGCAGTGTCGTCGAGGAGAGTTTCGCCACGTAAGTACCGTTTCCGACCCGCCCTTCGATGAAGCCCTCGGCGTAGAGCTGATCGTAGGCGCGCACCACGCTGTTGCGCGAAATCGACAAGGCCGCCGCCAGGTCTCGGCTGGCCGGCAGGCGCGTGCCACTGGCCAGGCGTCCGTCCAGCACCCGGGCACGCAACGCCTGGTAAAGCTGGCGGCTGAGTCCCTGGCGGCGATCCAGCTCGATCCCAGCAGGGTTGAACGACAGTGGTGGCGCGGCGTTGTGCATGACAGTCCTCACGAATGGACCTATCGAATTGGCCGGAAGTGGCTCTTACAACAGACCAATAGCCTGCCTAGGATGCTCGCATTCGCCAAGGAAAATCATCATGTACAACCCCAAAGCCTTTGCCGTCGCAGACCTGCCTCAACTGCACCAGATGATGAGCGATTGCCGCCTGGCCGTATTGGTCACCCACGGTGAACACGGTTTGCAGGCCAGCCATTTGCCGCTGCTGCTGGACACACAACAGGGGCCGAACGGCAGCCTCTACGGGCACATGGCCCGGGCCAATCCTCAATGGCGCGACTTGGAAGCCGGTGCCGAGGCCCTGGTGATATTCGCCGGTGCCGAGGCCTACGTCAGCCCGGGTTTCTACCCAAGCAAGGCCGAACACGGCAAAGTCGTGCCGACCTGGAACTACGTGGCCGTGCACGCCTACGGCAGCGCCGAGGTGTTCAGCGACGCGCAGCGCCTGCGCAACCTGGTCGGCGCCCTCACCGACCGCCACGAAACCGCTCGCGAGCAGCCGTGGAAGATCGATGACGCACCGGCCGAGTACATCGACAGCATGCTCAAGGCCATCGTCGGCTTCGCCCTGCCCATCCAGCGCCTGGAAGGCAAGCGCAAGCTCAGCCAGAACCGCAGCCCGGCGGATGTCGCCGGCGTACGCAACGGGCTCGCCGCCAGCCCCGACCCGCAGGACCAGGCCCTCGCCCACCTGATGCCTGAACAATCGTCCAAGGAGTGAACATGAGCCAACTCGAAATCCGTCGCGTCAGCGCCGACGATCACGCCGCCTGGCTGCCGTTGTGGCAGGCCTACCTGCGATTCTATACGACCGAATTGCCGGACGCCGTCAGCCAAAGCACCTGGCAACGCTTGCTCGATGAGCATGAACCGACCCATGCTGCCCTCGCCTGGGATGGCGACACGGCGGTGGGCCTGGTGCACTTTATCTATCACCGTTCGAACTGGAGCATCGAGAATTCCTGCTACCTGCAAGATCTGCTGGTGACGGAACAATGCCGTGGCACCGGTGTGGGTCGCCAGCTCATCGAATTCGTCTACGCCACCGCCAAGGCCGACGGTTGCTGCAAGGTGCACTGGTTGACCCACGAAACCAACGCCACGGCGATCCAGCTCTACGAGCGCATCGCCGAGCGCCCAGGCTTCATTCAATTTCGCAAAGCCCTTTAAGGAGCGCCCCATGTCGTCTTCACTCGCTGATTGGAAAGGTGCGCCGGCGCCTTCTGCGCAGTTGCTCGAAGGGCGTTTCATCCGCCTGGAAAAACTCGATCCGGCGCGGCATGCCGATGGCCTGTGGCAAGCCCTCGAAGGCCCCGGAGCCGACCCGAAACTCTGGGATTACTTGCCCTATGGCCCGTTCAAGGATCGCGGCGCGTTCGATGCCTGGCTGAACAACCATGCGGCCAACACCGACCCGTATTTCTTCAGCGTGATCGACCGCGCCAGCGGCGAGGTGCAGGGCATTCTCAGCCTGATGTCGATCGTCCCGGCCCAAGGCCGTATCGAGATCGGCCACGTCACCTTCGGCGCGCCGATGCAGCGCTCGCCGAAAAGCACCGAGGCGGTTTATCTGCTGGCCAAGGAGTCCTTCGCCCTGGGTTATCGCCGCCTGGAGTGGAAGTGCAACAACGCCAACGCCCGCTCCAGATACGCCGCCGAGCGGCTGGGGTTCACGTTCGAAGGCGTGTTCCGCCAGCACATGGTGGTCAAGGGCCAGAACCGCGACACTGCCTGGTACTCAATGCTGGACTCGGAATGGCCCGCCATCGGCGCCGGGTTCGAGCGCTGGTTGAGCGACGAGAACCAGCGCGAGGACGGGCAGGTGCGCGGCTTGGCGGAATGCCGGGCCTAGGACCGCCGCCGGCCACCTACCCGTGGTTGGAATCCAATATCCGCCCCACCACAGCCCCCTGTGGCGAGGGAGCTTGCTCCCGCTGGGCTGCGAAGCAGCCCTGAAGCCTGCCGCCTCGGTGGATCAGGTTGATTGCGCTCAGCCTTTTTGGGGCTGCTGCGCAGCCCAGCGGGAGCAAGCTCCCTCGCCACAGAAACGCCTCGAATCACTCAGGGGTCGAGGTTTTGCGTGCCGCCAGGAATGAGCGGAGCGATTCGGGGGTCACCCCCGGTCGGGCGTATTGCCAGGCCCAGTTCGGTATCGATCCATGACGACTCAGGTAAAGCCCAAGCGTCAGGCGGCTGTGCTCGGCAAACGTCCCTGGAAAGTCAAAGTTGTGCAGAAATGCCAGGACCTGTCTTGGGGTCACGTCATAAGTGCCGAGAATAACCTGATGGGCGCGGGCCTCGTCGGCGGCAAGGCTGTCGATCAACGCGCTGGTGAACGCCGACTCGGAACTCAGCGAATCAGGCCGCGCCAGTGTCTGCCGGATATTCTCATCGCTGAACTCCGGCCCCACCAGGTCTTCCCAGATTCGCCGGGCGCTGCGCGCTGAGATACCGGGCATGTTTTGAATGGATTGCCAGAGGTACGGGACCTCGAACAAAACCGCGATCCGGCTGTTGGGAACCATCTGCCCTGTCATGCTGAATAAACCCGTGGCATTCGACATATTGCTCTTATCGAGATAGCGCACGCCTTGGAGAAAATCCCAAAACTCCACTAATTCATTCTGACGGTAAACAAGGTTGCGTAGATTGCTATCACTGAACGGCCGCATCCAATCAATGTCAATGCGACCCCATCTCACCACCTCTTGATAACGACTGCTGGCATATTCGGCAACGATTTGAAGTCGCGTGTTATTCAATGCCGGATTACGGATCCATGCCGCAAGATTCCTCACCGGAAACAGGCCGCCCAGATTGGAGGCGATCACAGGGCTGCGCAGGAGGATCTGGGCCCGCCTCAGTAAGGCGGGGTAACGCTTTAGGGTCACAGTGAGCAGGTCCGTGAGGTCCTCGACCCTGTCGTAGTATTTGAACTGGTCCATCAAATCTATATCGTCTTCGATGTCCGTGCCCGTTTCATACTGGAATCGTCTCCTCGCTTTCTCGATATCATCGGGATCTACCAGATACTTACCGTCGAGTTGTTGTTCGAGCTGATCGGCATTGAGCTGCCCATGCACGGCTTCATCGTATTCGACGAAGGCCATGTCATTGCGAGGATGATGGTCTGTCAGGTCACGGGCCCTGACACCGTACTCGAGCATGATGTGCACCACGTCCTGAGTGAGCATGAGGTATTCATTATTGAGCAGTTCGGCGATTTCCCGACTGTCGATGGGCTGCAGCAGCACATCCTCGAAGAACGCCTGCAAGGCCTGATCCTTTTGCGTGTAATACGGAATGCTGCTCAGCATCAGGCGTCCCGGCTCACGGGGTGAGAGAAGGCGCCCGATGTGTTGCAGGATCTCCGGCGGCAAGTCAGCCACTCGGGCCTGGTTCAATACCCTGCGCTCCATTTCTCTTACATACAGGTTCAAGTAATTGCGCAGCGGCTGGAACAAGCCATGTGGATTGTCACCGCCGTAGATGATTCGAGTCAGATCGAGCACGGCCGACTCGTCCATGATATCTGCCAGCGTCCGTGCATTATCAGAGAGCGCTTGCTGGATCCCGGAGGGTTGCGCCACCAGGTAATCATGAACTTCCGGATGCAGATCGATGTAATCGGCGACGCCGTTGCGCAATCCCTGCATCGAAAACGTTTGCTGTGCCCGCCCTTCGTTCAAGCCCCGAGCGACCGCGTTAAAGAAGCAGTCACCGTCGGCATCGAACGTGACGACCTCTGCGCCCAGTTCCAGGTTGTAATGGTTCTCGCCGATTCGGCTCAAGACCACATCGGTGTCTGATCGGAGCGGATGATTAATCGCCGGATAAGCCCGTTCACCCTGTCCCGGCGTAAAACGCACTGACCAGTCTTGACGGTCCGGTCTTTGCTCGATGATCAACAAGCTGCGGTTGCGTGGCCAATTCGGCAGCCGGGTGATGAGAGCTGGGACCAGATCCATGATCTCGACATCCCACTCGCCAGACGTGCGCACCAGATCGGCAGCGGTGCGAGACGACGTGGCAGGTCTCTTGGGGTTCGAGGGACCTGGCTGAGGGGATGTCTTGCGCGGGCGCTTGCCCCCACCCCAACCGTGGCCTACCGAGCGCCACTCGCCATCGGGCATCCGCGCCACGGTACTTCTGCTCACGCCACTGGAGCGGATGCTCAAGCCCGTGACCGGGTCGACGATGTTGGCCTCGGTGGCCCTCAACCGCGTATGGTCGTGCACCCGGAACACCGTCCCGTCGGGTTGTCGCACATACACCGGGCGGGTCACGCTCCCCGTGGCGTTCTGCGTGATCGTGGGGCGATAAAAACCCTGGGGATCCGGGGTGACGCCTTGCAGCAGCGAGGTATCCGTCACGGCATAACGGTGATAGAGCGCCTCTTCCAGCGGCAGTCCGCCCAGCGCTTCGGCCTGGTTTTGGCGAGCCGTCACCGCCATGAAAGTGGACCGGCCGCGTACCGGCACGTTCACCCCGCCGACCAGTCCTTTCTGCACATGGTTGGCCACACGGTCGACGAACGCCAGGGTGGACAGGTTCGTAGGAACAGCACCGGTCTTGAGCACCAGCAAGCCGGTGTTGATGGCGCGCTTGAGCATCTGGAAACCGGGCACCAGCAGCAGGCCGGCCAGGTCAAAAATGATCTCGACCGTCATCATCGCCAGCTTCGCCGCGGTTTGATGACTGATGTCCCGGTTGCTGTTGGAGCGGTGATCCGCGTAGGCGCTTTGGAAGTCGACGTAGGCTCGGTGGAGCTCTTCAAAAAGATCACCGCTGAACAGCACCCCACGAATCAGCGGACGACCGCCCTGCTGCCCCAATGAACGCTTTATCTGCGTGGGGTCCAGCGTGGAAATACGCGAACGGAAATACGCCTGCCATTCTTCTTTCGGCAACAGCTCGACAATGCCGTCGTTCAGGTCGGCGAACTCACGGAAATCATCGCCACCGGGGCTGTCCGGGAAATAAACGCCCACGGTGCCCTGGATATCCGGGCCGTCCTGATCGGAAAAAATCAACACGCCATCGATGCTGACTGCATTGTTTAGCGCATCTTGCTGCCCACCCGCCCCCACGCTGCCGCCCAGCACCAGGCCATGGACACAGACCTTGCGCCCATCGACCCAGGCACGCCCCGCCGCTGTCGGCGAACGCAGCACCGTGTCCAGCCAGACAGCCACCCGCTTGCGCGACCTCGGTGGGTCGAAGGCCTTATCGAGCACGGTGGTCTTGAACACCTCGTCGCCCCTGAGCGAAGCCTCGTAGCCCTTGAATTGCAAATTAGCCAGATACGCCGCCTGCCAGGCGGCCTTGTAGCGAGGTTTATTCATCTCCTTGCGCAACAGGGTTTCATAATGGCCCCCGACATCAAGATGGTTTGCCATCCGCGCCAGTTGGTCGCCCGTCAAGGTGACAAAAAAGCCGTTGGCCGGGTGCCTGACACGTTGGCCATGTCGATCGAGCAGGTTAACCGGCAGGACTTCCCGCATCGCATTCGGGTATTGATGCGGGCGCAGGTTATCGAGCATCAGCTGGGTCAGGCTGCTGGTACGGAACTGGCTCGGACGAGCTTTGCCGCCCTGGAACAGCGTGACCATGGTTTTGTCCGGGTCCGGCTCGATACCCGGATACACGGTGCGCTCAAGGTACTGCCTGATCTGCTGGCGCGCGAACTGCAGCAGCGTCTGGACACCGCCGCCCAACGCATAGACCGCCTTGAATACCTGCCCTTCCAGACGACGATAATGCGCTTGCTCGGAACGGGTCGCGGCCCGGTAGAACCCCGGGCGATTGTTTTCCACCAGGGTTTGCTGGCGCACCGCCAGGGGCCCGGCCAGTGCCAACATGGGCAGGCCCAATGCACTTTCTGCACCTTGAGCGAAGGCGTTCAACGGGAGCGTCTCGTTGCCTGGCGCGTTCAGCACCGTTTCCAGGGCCGCGCTTTGCAACTGCAGCAGGTCATCCGCCGCCACTTCGAACACATGCCCGGACAGCTCGGAGGAAATATCGAGGATCGTGCGCGCCTGCCCGTCGTGGGTCGGCTGCACATTGCTGGTCAGGTCCTGGATAGAACGGAAGCGCTGTATCCCACCTTCCAGGGAGTACAGGAACAACGTCAGTCGATCGGTAAACTTGATCACCATCGCGGCGGGCCATTTCTGCGGCGCGGCCATGCCCATGTCCAGCATCACGCTGTAGACATGGGGGATAGGGGCCAGTAGCAATCGGTCTCGGTCCGCCTTGGCGGGATGGGTGGTGATGATGTCCAGCAGGCGATCTTCGTCTTTCTGCTGGATGCGCTCACTCGGGGTGAGTCCGCTGGCCGGCCCCCGATCGACTTTGTACAGGTTGAAAAAATGCAGGAAGCGCAGGGAAAGCCAATGAGCGAAGGCCGCAGCCGTGGTGGGTAGCTCAAGGGTGCCTTCGCGGTAGCGGCGATTGCGAAACTGGGTCAAGTCGTCGCGAAACTGGCGTTTCACGCGTTCATTCGTGGTGGGGTTGGCGAGATAGAGCACCGCCTCCATGGCCCGTAGATCCTGTAAATCCAGCGGGCCGACAAACAGGCTGTCGGCTTCCTTCACCGAGTCTGGACGGGTGAAGAAACCCACGCCACCGCCCGTGTAGGTCGCGGGCGTGTCCGTCTGCAAGCACCGCCACAGGACGTCGGTAAAACTCTCCGAGGTCGTCAGTGAACGCCTACCGTTCGAGTCAGCCTTGAAGTGACCCACATAGCAGAAGTCCGGATCGATCTCCTCAGGCCGTGCGGCGCGTAACTTGCGCGGGGGGATCTTGGTTTGCAGCGTGTCCACCAGCAAACGCTTGAGCACGGTGTCGAACGTGGGAAGACCGGCGAACAAACGCGCCAGTTTCGCCTGGTTGGTGTCCAGCAAGCCCAATAACCTGGCCTGCTCTTTTCCCTTGGGGCTGAGCAGATCGCCTTGAGCCTTGCTTTCGGGGCCGCTGGGTAACCCGTGGCTGGGTTTAAGGGGGACAACAGAGGTATTCGATGGCGCGCCCGGCTCATCTTCGGGAAAAGTAGACATTCAAGGGTCCGGTTTGATTGAGGAAACCGGACCCTATCCCGTCGCGACAGCGCAGATGACATACATATATATAGGCATCGCCGCGCAAGCGACGAGAATCGTAAGCGTGGATGTCCTGCCGCGCAGCTCAGTCCAGCTGTTGCGCCAACACAGCAATATGCTCCGGCCCGATCCCGCAACGGCCGCCCAGGTGGTGGGCCCCGCGCTGGCGCCAGTCCGCCACCCATTGCAGATAACCCGGTGGGTCAAGGTCTTCGCGCAGCGGGTCGTTTATAAGATCCGTGCCCACCGCCAATCCTGTGGGAGCAAAGCTTGCTCGCGATAGCGGTGGGTCAGCTCACATCAATGCTAAATGTGCCGCCGCCTTCGCGAGCAAGCTTTGCTCCCACAGCCGCCTCCAAAGTGACGCTGCTGGGCCTCCCAGGCAATCGCCGGAGGTTGAGGCAACGTAATTTTTAGCGTCCGGTGCATATGCTCGCCGGGCTGGACCTGGCCGTATCGCCCCGGCATACCTTGGGGGTGAGTTATAGGGGTGAAACCGGTCAGGACAACCGCAACGGCGCGCTGATGGGCCAATGGCGAATGATGTTCTGACAAGCAAAAAAAAGGGGAGCACATGCCCCCCCGAGGTTAAACGGTTGTATCGAGGCTGTTAGCTCAGCCTTCGATCTCGATCAGAATCTCGCCCGGATTGACCCGGTCGCCCTTGGCGACATGAATGGCGGTGACCTTGCCGGCGATGGCCGCCTGCACTTCGGTCTCCATTTTCATGGCCTCGGTGATAAGCACCGCTTGGCCGGCCTTCACCACATCGCCTTCCTTGACCAGCACATCGACGATGTTGCCCGGCATGGTGGTGCTGACATGGCCCGGCGCAGTGGCTTGCTTACGCTTGCTGCTGCCGCCGCTGACAAATTCATTGAGTGGTTCGAACACGACCTCTTCGGGCATGCCATCGATGGACAGGTAGAAGTGACGCTTGCCTTCGGCCTTGACGCCCACACCGGTGATGTCGACGCGGTAGGTCTCGCCGTGAACGTCGATGACGAACTCGGTCGGCACGCCTTCGCCGCCCGCCGAGCTCACACTGCCCGCCTCGGGAATTGGCAGCAGCACTTCCGGGGTCAGGGTGCCGGCGTCGCGTTCTTCGAGGAATTTGCGCCCGATGTCCGGGAACATGGCGTAGGTCAGTACGTCTTCCTCGGATTTGGCCAATGCGCCGATTTCGCCACGCAGCTTGGTCATTTCCGGCTTGAGCAAATCGGCCGGACGCACGTCGATCACCTCTTCGCTGCCGATGGCCTGGCGACGCAGCTTTTCACTCACCGAACCCGGCGCCTTGCCGTAGCCGCCCTGCAGGTAGAGCTTCACTTCGTTGGTGATGGTCTTGTAGCGCTCACCGGCCAACACGTTGAAGAACGCCTGGGTGCCGACGATCTGCGAGGTCGGAGTCACCAGCGGCGGGAAGCCGAGGTCTTCGCGCACCCGCGGAATCTCAGCCAGCACTTCGTTCATCCGGTTCAGTGCGCCCTGCTCTTTCAACTGGTTGGCAAGGTTGGAAATCATCCCTCCCGGTACCTGGTTGACCTGGACACGAGTGTCCACGGCGGTGAACTCGCTTTCGAACTGGTGGTACTTCTTGCGCACGGCGTAGAAGTACAGGCCGATTTCCTGCAACAACTCCAGGTCCAGCCCCGTGTCGAATTCACTGCCTTTAAGGGCCGCGACCATCGACTCGGTACCCGGATGGCTGGTGCCCCAGGCGAAGCTGGAGATCGCGGTGTCAATGTGATCGGCACCGTTTTCGATTGCCTTGAGCTGGCACATCGCGGCCAGGCCGGCGGTGTCGTGGGAGTGGATGAACACCGGCAACGATTGCTCGGCCTTCAGCGCTTTCACCAGTTCGCCGGTGGCGTACGGGGTCAGCAGGCCGGCCATGTCCTTGATCGCCACCGAGTCGCAACCCATGGCTTCCATTTGCTTGGCCTGCGCCACGAAGGCTTCGATGGTGTGCACCGGGCTGGTGGTGTAGGCGATGGTGCCCTGGGCGTGCTTGCCGGCGGCCTTCACCGCTTCGATAGCGACCCGCAGGTTACGCACGTCGTTCATCGCATCGAAAATACGGAACACGTCGATGCCATTGACGGCGGCCTTGGCCACGAACGCCTTGACCACGTCATCGCTGTAATGGCGATAGCCCAGCAGGTTCTGGCCGCGCAGGAGCATTTGCAGGCGCGTGTTGGGCAGCCCCGCGCGCAGTTGGCGCAAGCGCTCCCACGGGTCTTCCTTCAGAAAGCGCACGCAGGCGTCGAATGTCGCGCCGCCCCAGACTTCCAGCGACCAATAGCCGACTTTGTCGAGCTTGTCGCAGATCGGCAGCATGTCTTCGGTACGCATGCGAGTGGCAAGCAGCGATTGGTGGGCGTCGCGCAGGATTGTGTCGGTAACAAAGATTTTCTTGGGCATTTCACGATCTCCTCATAGCGACAAGCTGCAAGCTACAAGCGGCAAGTAAGAGCGAATCGGCTTTTACTTGCAGCTTGCAGCTTGGGGCTTGCCGCTGCTTATTCATAAGCCTGCGTGGGCGGCAATGGCGGCGGCGATGGCCAGGGCCAGCTCTTCGGGTTTGCGCTTGATCGAGTAGTTGGTCAGCTCAGGATGGCTTTCAACGAAGCTGGTATTGAACTGGCCACTACGAAATTCCGGGTTGCGCAGGATTTCCTGGTAATACGCGGCAGTGGTCTTGACCCCCTGCAGGCGCATGTCGTCCAGGGCCCGCAGGCCACGGTCCATTGCTTCTTCCCAGGTCAGCGCCCAGACCACCAGCTTCAGGCACATCGAATCGTAGAACGGCGGAATGGTGTAGCCGGTGTAGATCGCCGTGTCGGTGCGCACACCCGGACCGCCAGGGGCGTAATAACGGGTGATCTTGCCGAAGCTGGGCAGGAAGTTGTTTTTCGGATCCTCGGCGTTGATACGGAACTGCAACGCAAAACCCCGGTGCAGGATGTCTTCCTGCTTGACCGACAGCGGCAGCCCGGAGGCGATGCGGATCTGTTCGCGAACGATGTCGATACCGGTGATTTCTTCGGTGATGGTGTGTTCCACCTGCACCCGGGTGTTCATCTCCATGAAGTACACCTCGCCTTCGGCGAGCAGGAACTCCACGGTGCCAGCATTTTCGTAGCCCACGGCCTTGGCGGCGCGCACCGACAGGTCGCCAATGTACGCACGCTGCTCAGGCGTCAGTTGTGGGCTGGGGGCGATCTCGATCAGCTTTTGGTTGCGACGCTGGATCGAGCAGTCACGCTCGAACAGATGCACCACGTTGCCGAAACTGTCACCCAGGATCTGCGCTTCGATGTGCTTGGGATTGACGATGCACTTTTCCAGGAACACTTCGGCCGAGCCGAAGGCCTTGGTAGCCTCGGAAATGACCCGAGGGAAAGCCTGTTCGAGCTCTTCGCGGCTGTTGCAACGGCGGATACCCCGACCGCCACCACCGGATGTGGCCTTGAGCATCACTGGGTAACCGATGCGGTCGCCTTCGGTCAGGGCCTCTTCGATGCCCGATACGTTGCCTTCGGTGCCCGGCGTGACCGGTACGCCGGCCTTGATCATGCTGCGACGCGCCTCGGTCTTGTCGCCCATGCGGCGAATGACTTCGGCCGACGGGCCGATGAATTTGATTCCGCGCTCGGCGCAGATGTCCGCCAGCTCGGCGTTTTCCGAAAGAAAACCGTAACCGGGATGCAGCGCATCGCAACCGGTCTCCACGGCCAGGTTCACCAGTTTGCGCGGGTTGAGGTAGCCGGCCAGCGGATCGGCGCCGATGCTGTGGGCCTCGTCCGCACGCTTGACATGCAACGCATGGCGGTCCGCGTCGGAATAGACCGCGACCGAGCGAATGCCCATCTCGGCGCAAGCGCGCACGATGCGGACGGCAATCTCACCACGGTTGGCGATCAGGATCTTTGTTATCAATTGGAGGTTCCCTTGAGCCGGTGATACCACGACCTGGGAGGTTCAGGTCGACGCGTGACCAGATGTAACAATCGGTCGCAGCACCACACTAGTCCTGGCTGTGGATTAACAAAAATGATTAATTATTGGGTCATGCATAAGTAAAGACTTATAGTTGGCTCATCCGCCCCGACCCAGAGCCTATAGAAAATGCGTAAGTCATTGATGCGTATGACATTGCGTCAACTGCAGATTTTCAACGAGGTGTGCGACCTGAGGTCCTACAGCCGCGCAGCCGACGAAATGTCGCTCACCCAGCCGGCCGTTAGCCTACAGATTCGATCACTTGAGGAGCTGATTGGCCAGCCGCTGTTCGAGTACGTTGGCAAAAAACTCTACATGACCGAAGCCGCCGAAGCCCTTCAACGCGCCAGCCGGGACATCTTCGGCCGCCTGGAAAACCTCGACATGCAGTTGTCGGACATGCAGGGCTCGCTGCAAGGCCAACTGAAGCTGGCGGTGGAATCCAGCGCCAAGTACTTCGTGCCGCATCTGTTCGCCGCCTTCAAGCGCCAGCACCCTGAGGTCAACCTCAACCTCACGGTGGTCAATCGCGGCCAGGTGATTCGAAGGCTCTCGGACAACCGGGACGATCTGGTGATCATGTCCATGGTGCCTCAGGACATGGGCCTGGAATTCCTGCCTTTTCTCAATAATCCGATCGTCGCCGTGGCGCCGCCTGACCACCCGCTGTGCCACATGGGCCCGCTGCGCTTGCAGGACCTTGAGCCGTATACGCTGCTGCTGCGCGAGCCGGGGTCAGGCACGCGGCTGGCCTGCGAGGAGTATTTCAAGGAGAAACGGGTGCATTTCACCCAGACACTGGAAGTGGCGTCGGCGGAGGCCCAACGCGAATGCGTGCTGGCGGGGCTGGGCGTGGCGCTGCTGACGCGCCACGCCGTAAGCCGAGAGCTGGTATCCGGCGCACTCATCGAGCTGCCAGTGGAGGAACTGCCGCTATACCGCAGTTGGTGCCTGGTACAAGCCAAGGCGAAACGCTTGTCTCCGGTGGCCCACGCCTTCCTGGCGTTCGTTCGCGGCGAACGTGCTCAGATCATTGGCCTGGTTGGTCGTTTCGACGGGAAGCCGCCGGTGTTGCCTGCCAATAGTTGAATTCTGCCGCGTCCGGAAACTCGCTGATTTCGGCCAGCAGCTGGCGCTGCTCACAGCGGTCTTCGATGGCACGACGGAACGCCATGCGGCGCTGGTCTTCCTGCTGACGACGGGTTTTGACGGCGCTGCGTTCTTCGTAGGACTGGGTCATGTCGAGACTCCCAAGACGTATACGGGAGCTTTACGATGCAGGCACGCGATGACGGTTTGGCGGCACGTGCGTTACAGAACGATGAATTCGGGCGAATGCCACTTACTCCCGCCGGGCCGTAGGAGCTGTGTAGGAGCTGTCGAGTGCAACGAGGCTGCGATCTTTCCCCAGACACTGAATCTCAAGCGAAAGATCAAAAGATCAAAAGATCAAAAGATCGCAGCCTTCGGCAGCTCCTACCGCAGTCGAGCGGGAGCAAGCTCCCTCGCCACAGAAGCCCCTCAACCTCTGGGCTCGGGACTCAATCATCCAGCGCCTTCACCGATTTAGGTGACAGCCGCAAGCTGCGCAGGCTGCGCTTCACGCTCTTGAGGTGGTTGACCAGGCTTGGGCCGCGCGCCATCGCAACGCCCATCGCCAACACGTCAATGACCACCAGATGGGCGATGCGCGACGTCAACGGCGTGTAGATTTCGGTGTCTTCATGCACATCGATGGCCAGGTTCACCGTCGAGAGCTCAGCCAAGGGCGTCTGGCTCGGGCACAAGGTGATCAGCGAGGCGCCGCTTTCGCGCACCAGATTGGCGGTGATCAGCAAGTCTTTGGAGCGCCCCGACTGGGAAATGCAGATCGCCACGTCAGTAGGTTTCAACGTGACTGCCGACATCGCCTGCATGTGCGGGTCGGAATAGGCCGCCGCCGTGAGCAACAAACGGAAAAACTTGTGCTGGGCATCCGCCGCCACGGCGCCCGACGCACCGAAGCCATAAAACTCGACACGCTGGGCCTGGGACATGGCCGTGACGGCTTTTTGCAACGCCACCGGATCGAGTTTCTCGCGAACTTCCATCAGGGTATGCAGCGTCGTGTCGAAAATTTTCAGGCTGTAGTCAGCGACCGAATCGTCTTCATGGATGGCAAACTGGCCGAAGCTCGCACCCGCGGCCAGGCTTTGCGCCAGTTTGAGTTTCAGGTCCTGGAAACCCGAGCAACCGATGGCCCGACAGAAACGCACAATGGTCGGTTCGCTGATGCCGACGCTGTGGGCAAGATCGGCCATGGAGCTGTGCATCACGGCCGCAGGATCAAGCAATACGTGATCGGCGACTTTCAGCTCCGACTTGCGTAGCAGATGGCGTGACTGGGCGATGTGTTGCAACAGGTTCAAGGGACTGGACTCTTGTTATTGGCAGGTGCCGGGATGTAGCAAGCTTGTAGTTATACTACAAGAGTTGGCTTTTTGCCCGCCCAATGCGAACTCAATCTCCCGGTTTCATGCCGCATGCGCGCCATGTAGCAACAGCGCGCTATAAAATATCCTTATTGGCCCATAGCAACGCGGCCAAGCCTTCGGCCTCAACCGGACGGCTGATGAGGTAGCCCTGGACTTCATCACATTGCTCGACTCTGAGAAATTCGAGTTGCTCAGGCCGCTCGACGCCTTCGGCCACCACTTTGAGCGACAACCCATGGGCCATTGCAATGATTGCCCGGGTAATGGCCGCGTCTTCGCTACCCTCCTTCAACCCACGAATGAACGCCTGGTCGATTTTCACGTAATCCACCGGGATGCGCTTGAGGTAGCTCAGGGAGGAATAGCCGGTACCAAAGTCATCGATCGCCAGCTTGACCCCGAGGTCGCGCAATTGCTGGAACGTAGCAATGATGTGCTCAACGCTGTCGAGCAACTGGCTTTCAGTCAGCTCCAGTTCCAGGTATTGCGGCGCCAGGCCGGTTTCTTCCAGCACTTGGCGCACCAGGCTGACCAGCTTGCCCTGGCGCAACTGATGCACCGACAGGTTGACCGACACCCTGATCGGCGCCAGCCCCTCACGCTGCCATTGGCACGCCTGCCAACAGGCCTGGCGCAACACGAACTCGCCGATCGGCCCGATCAGCCCGGTCTCTTCGGCCAGGCTGATGAAATCCCCCGGCGGAACCCTGCCCATGACCGGATGATCCCAGCGCACCAGCGCCTCGGCGGCATTCAGGCGACCGGTTGCCAGGCACAATTTTGGTTGATAAAAAACCTTCAATTGCTGTTCTTCCAGGGCCTTGCGCAGCTGATTCTCCAATTGCAGACGCTCGAGCGTGCTGGCCTGAAGGCTGTCGGTATAGAACTGGAAATTGTTGCCGCCCAAGTGCTTGGCATGTTGCATGGCCATGTTCGCCTGGCTGACCAGCGTAGAGATTTCCCGCGCGTTGTCCGGCAACATGCTGATGCCGATCGAGGCACTGACCACCAGTTCGTGGCCCTCGATGGTGAGCGGCAGACGGAGCTTGGCGGACAATCGGGTCGCCACCCGCGCCAGGCTGGAGAGGTTGCCATAGGCATCGAACAGCACCCCGAACTCATCGCCGGATAAGCGGGCGATGGTGTCCGCTTCGGGCAACGCATTGATCAGGCGCCGGGCCATCTTCTGCAACAGTTGGTCAGCAACGTCATGGCCGAGGCTATCGTTGAGGAGCTTGAAACGATCCAGGTCGATATGCAGCAATGCCAGGCTGCGTCGTCCGCCCTGGCGCACCCGTTGGTGGGCTTCGTGCAAGCGCTCGCGGAACAGCGAGCGGTTCGCCAGCCCCGTGAGCTCGTCGTAATGGGTCAGGTAACGCATTCGCTCTTCGGATTCGCGCCTGGCCGAAAGATCGGCGAAGAAGCCCACGATATGGCTTACATTTCCCCGGGCATCGCGCACCACGTTCAGTTGCAGCCACTGCGGATACAATTCGCCATTGGCCCGAGCTTCCACCAATTCTCCCTGCCACGTACCGTGCTGTTTGAGCGCCTGACGAATGATCGGATAGTGCCGGCGAGCATCACGACTGCATGGCAGATCGACCACATTGCGCCCCAGCATGTCATCGATATTAAACCCGGTGACCCGCGTGAACGCCTGGTTGGCGGCCAGCAGCGCGTAATGCGGGTCAAAAATCACAATGCCTTCGCTGGCGGCCTCGAAAACCGTGGCCGCCAATTGGCGCTGTTGCTCGAGTTCTTTACGGGTGCTGATGTCTCGCCGGGTGCCGACCATGCGCAGCACTCGGCCACTGGGGCTGCGCTCCACGGCCCGACCGCGGTCTTCGATCCAGACCCAATGGCCGTCGCCGTGACGTACGCGGTATTCGATCTGGTAGTCCTCGCTGCGGCCCTTGAGGTGCTCAACGAGGGCACGCTTGAGGGCAGGCACGTCTTGAGGATGCAGGCGCGGGGTCAGGTGACTGAGCATCGCTGTGATGTACTCGGGCTCCAGGCCGAACAGTTCCTTGAGTTGAGTGTGATGGACTTCGTCGGTCTGCAGGTTCCAGTCCCACAACCCCAACTCACTGGCCTTGAGTGCCAGGTCAAGACGGGCTTCGCTCTTGCTCAGGGCCTGGCTGGTCGCCTCCAGCTCGAGGCTGCGCTGTACCACGCGCGCCTCCAGCCCAACCTGGGCTGTGCGCAATTTTTCCTCGGCGCAGCGGCGTTGTTCAACTTCCCGACCAAGCGCCTCGTTGAGCTGCGCGCTACGGGCTTGAGCCTGCTGCAAATGCTCGATCAGCGCCTGGTTCTGGAATCTGCGCAGCATGCCACTTTGTATCAACCGGTTGACCTGCCAGGCGACCACGCTGAGCGAGACCAGTACGACCAGCCCGAGCCAGCCCCATCCGCGCTGCTGCTCATCACCGCCCCAGAAGAGATAACCGATGGCCGGCAACAGGCACGGTAAGGTAAAGGACAAAAACGCCGGAAGGCTCACGGCATAGGCAACGCTGGCCGACAGGGTCGCTGCGCCTATCAGGCCGAATACCCAGGCTTGTTGCTCGAAGCTGTCAGTCGGAACCAGGGCGATGCCCGCCGCGGCCAATGTCAGGCCGGTCATCGCCGAGCCGAGCAAAAACATTCGCAACCATATCGGGTGCGCCTGGCGGCTGGGTATCGCCGAATCGAAGGCCGCGACCTGAATAACTCGCAGCGCCACCAGCGACAGCAACCAGACCAGCCACACACTGACCTGAAAGTGACGCGAAGGCCCCCACAGCAACGCGGCGCAAACCAGACCGTTGACGAGCATGAACAGCGTGGGCAGCAGCGAGCCCTGATACAACAGCCTTGTGCGCTCGACCGCCATTTCCGTGGCGTACTGCTTACAGATGATCCTCGGCTCCACACAGGGGCCCGCCAGATCGGAATTTAGGGTCATAGGCACTGTTCTTGTTCTTATTCAGCGGAGCATGGAGAACCCGAAACATGCAGCGAGCATACACAAGGCAGCGGCCATCCCACACTGCCCAAGCTCATAAAAATGCTGAAAAAGTCGCTATTTCATTGGCTCGCATGGCCTTCAAGCGAGCCCCGCCAATGCTTGTGGCCCATGACCAACCGGTCATCACCGACCGGTCTTTTATCGGCTGGCGTAAAGCTCGGTTTGCCCGGGGTGCCGCCGCACCCTAGAATGCTCTGATGCGCGATGATCTCTCCCTTCTGCTGAACTCCCTCAACGATGCCCAACGCCAGGCCGTAGCTGCCTCCGTGGGTCGACAGTTAGTCCTGGCCGGTGCCGGCTCGGGCAAGACCCGAGTGCTGGTACACCGTATCGCCTGGTTGATCCAGGTTGAGAACGCCTCACCCCATTCGGTCCTGTCGGTGACTTTCACCAACAAGGCCGCTGCCGAGATGCGCCATCGCATCGAGCAACTGATGGGCATCAACCCCGCCGGCATGTGGGTCGGCACCTTCCACGGCCTGGCGCACCGCTTGTTGCGGGCGCATTGGCAGGAAGCCGGCCTGAGCCAGACGTTTCAGATTCTCGACAGCGACGACCAGCAACGTCTGGTCAAGCGGGTGATCCGCGAGCTGGGCCTGGACGAGCAACGCTGGCCGGCCCGTCAGGCCCAGTGGTTCATCAACGGCCAGAAAGACGAAGGCCTGCGCCCCCAACACATCCAGGCCAGCGGCGACCTGTTCCTGGCGACCATGCGCAGCATCTACGAAGCTTATGAGGCAGCGTGCCAGCGCGCAGGCGTGATCGACTTCTCCGAGCTGTTGCTGCGCGCACTGGACCTGTGGCGTGATCACCCGGGCCTGCTGGCGCATTACCAGAAGCGCTTCCGGCATGTGTTGGTGGACGAGTTCCAGGACACCAACGCCGTGCAATACGCCTGGTTGCGCCTGCTGGCCAAGGGCGGCGACAGCCTGATGGTCGTGGGCGACGACGACCAGTCGATCTACGGCTGGCGCGGCGCCAAAATCGAGAACATTCATCAATACTCTGCGGACTTTCCTGACGCCCAGGTGATCCGCCTGGAACAGAACTACCGTTCCACCGCCGGCATCCTCAAGGCCGCCAACGCCCTGATCGCCAACAATACCGGGCGCCTGGGCAAGGAGCTGTGGACCGATGGCAGCGAAGGCGAAGCGATCAACCTCTATGCGGCCTTCAATGAACACGACGAAGCGCGCTACGTGGTGGAAACCATCGAGAGCGCGCTGAAGACCGGCCTGGCCCGCAGTGACATCGCCATCCTGTATCGCTCCAACGCCCAGTCGCGGGTGTTGGAAGAAGCCTTGTTGCGCGAACGCATCCCGTACCGCATCTATGGCGGCCAGCGCTTCTTCGAACGCGCCGAAATCAAGAACGCCATGGCCTACCTGCGCCTGCTCGAAGGACGTGGCAATGATGCGGCCCTGGAGCGGGTGATCAACGTACCGACTCGGGGCATTGGCGAAAAAACCGTCGAAGCGATTCGCGACCACGCGCGCCACAGCCATGTGTCCATGTGGGAAGCCATGCGCCAGCTGGTTGCCAACAAAGGCATGACCGGCCGCGCTGCCGGTGCGCTGAAGGCGTTCATGGACCTGATCGAAGACCTGGCCGCCAAGTGCGCGGACATGCCGCTGCATTTGATGACTCAGACCGTTATCGAACAGTCCGGCCTGATCGCCTACCACGAGGCGGAAAAGGGCGAGAAAGGCCAGGCCCGGGTGGAAAACCTTGAGGAACTGGTCAGCGCCGCACGCAATTTCGAGAACACCGAGGAAGACGAAGAGCTTTCGCCGCTGTCGGCCTTCCTCGGTCACGCCTCTCTGGAGGCCGGCGACACCCAGGCCGACGAGCATGAAGACAGCATCCAGCTGATGACCCTGCACAGTGCCAAGGGCCTGGAATTCCCCTACGTGTTCCTGGTGGGAATGGAAGAAGGCCTGTTCCCGCACAAGATGAGCCTGGAAGAGCCGGGACGCCTGGAAGAGGAACGACGCCTGGCCTACGTTGGCATCACCCGCGCCATGCAGAACCTGGTGCTGACGTACGCCGAGACTCGGCGCCTGTACGGCAGCGAAACCTACAACAAGGTGTCGCGCTTCGTACGTGAAGTGCCCAAAGGCCTGATTCAGGAGGTGCGGCTGTCCAACAGCGTCAGCCGTCCGTTCGGCGGCGGCCAGCAACAGAGCTCCAGCAGTCTGTTTGGCGGCAGCGACATCCCGGAAACCGGCTTCAGTCTCGGCCAGACCGTGCGACATTCGGTGTTCGGCGATGGCGTGATCCTCAACTTCGAAGGCGCCGGCGCTCAGGCCCGGGTCCAGGTGAACTTCAGCGAAGGCAGCAAGTGGCTGATGCTGGGGTACGCCAAGTTGGAAGCGATCTAGAGATTCCGTAAGAAGTACCTTGCTGTGGGAGCAAGGCTTGCCCGCGAGGCGGTGGCACATTCGACACAGATGCGTCAGACCGATCGCTATCGCGGGCAAGCCTTGCTCCCACAGGTATCTCTCTCCACCCCACATTCGTTTCCGACCGAACTTATTTCCTTTTCCTACAGCCCAAAGCGAACAAGCCTTCTTGCCAGGCTGAAGCTGAACCTCACCCGTCACGCAAAAGCCCGAAACACTCTGTCGCTAGCCAGCAACAGTTCACCTGTGCAACATGGCGCGCGTGCTATCCACAAATGGGAATGCCCTTATATGAAACGTTTTCTTAGCATCGCCATGGCGTTGTGCATCGGCCTGACGATGGCCATCGACGCCAATGCCGCCAAGCGCTTTGGCGGTGGTAAAAGCTCGGGCGCTGCCCCGACTCACCAGACCAGCCAGATGGCCCCGTCCTCTGCTGCCGGCTCTACCGCGGCTACCGCGGGCGCTGCCGGTGCGGCTGGCGCCGCCACCAAGGCCAGCGGTGCTTCGCGCTGGCTCGGCCCCCTGGCCGGCATCGCCGCCGGTGGCCTGCTCGCCTCCATGTTCATGGGCGACGGCTTCCAGGGCATGCAGATCTTCGACATCCTGATCATGGCGGTCATCGCCTTCCTGGTCTTCCGCTTCATTGCCGCCCGTCGTCGCAAGCAACAGGAGCAACTCGCTCCCGCCGGTCATGCGCCGATGCAGCGTGAAACGTTCGACCAGCAGCCTGCCGGCGGTTCGATCTTCGGCGGTTCGGCAGCACCCGTGGCCGCTCGTCCGGTGATCAACGCGCCAGCCTGGTTCAACGAAGAGCGCTTCATCGAAGCTGCGCGCAACCATTTCATGTCCCTGCAGCAACACTGGGATGCAAACGAAATGGACAAGATCTCTGAGTTCGTGACCCCGCAGCTGCTGGAGTTCCTCAAGCGCGAGCGGGCCGAACTGGGTGATGGCTTCCAGTCGACCTACATCGACAATCTGCAAGTACAACTGGACGGCGTCGATGATCGTGCCGACAAGACCATCGCCACCCTGACCTTCAGCGGTGTGTCGAAGGACTCGCGCTTCGACAAGGGCGAAGCGTTCAGCGAAAGCTGGAACATGGAACGCCCCCAAGGCGATAACCAGCCTTGGCTGGTGGCCGGTATCCGCCAGAACGGCTGATCCTTCCCCGCGTTTCGTATGTTGAAATAAAACCCCGGCCCAGGCCGGGGTTTTCTATTTCGCGATTGCATCTATAGCGAGCTACTGTATAAACCGCTCCATATAAACCGCGCCATGAGAAAGAGGATCCCGGACGTGGAAGAAATTATCGAACAATTGCGTGAAGCCAATGAACCCGTGCCGGTTCCACTGGAGTTGCCCGATGAAGACTTGCTGGTGGAAATCGAAGAGCAGCTGTTCATCGATATTCCGTTCGTATTCAGAGAGTTTTTACTGACGGTCAGCGATGTTGTCTACGGCGGCCTGGAGCCCGTGACCGTCACCGATCCGCAGTCCCACACCTATCTGCCAGATGTGGCCGCCAATGCCTGGGATGCCGGTGTCGACCGTAGCCTGATCCCGATCTGCCAGGACGGCGACGACTATTACTGCGTCGAAGAAGACGGGACCGTGGTGCTGTGGCAAGCCGAAGAAGAGCTGATTGCCGAAGAGACCTGGGAATCTGTCTGGCACTGGGCGCGGGACGTCTGGCTGGAGAGCTGATCCGCCGGCGCCCCTCGCCGGTCATGGCCCGGACGATTCCTTGTGATTGTCCAGGGTTTCCAGCAAAGCCACCTGCATCCGCGTATGCAGGCGGATAAACCAGCGCCAGAGCAACGCCGCCACAGCGGTCGCCACCACAGCAATCAACACCAGCAACTTGTTGGTCGGCAGGATACTGGCCGACAAGGCTGCCAAGAGCAGGAAAATCATCAGCAGCGAGAGAATCGGGATCACTTCTGCGATCACCCGACGCACGCGCTGGGTGTGGCGACCGGCCATCTCCGGCTTCACGCCCATCTCCGCCAGCAGCATCGATAACGCCTTGAGCTTGCGATACGCAGCAATCAAAAACGGCAGCGACAACAATAACGCCCCGCCCCAGATCAGCGCTTTCTGCCAACTCGGGTCGCTGATCCAGGCTTGCAGATAAGCCGACATCTGTTCGGCAAAGTAGCCACCGGCGATAAAAATCGCGATGACCAGCGCCAGGTTGATGCCCACCTGCAGCAAAATCCGCCGGATCATGGCGGCCACCAGCGCGCCCTCCCCTTGGGGTTGAATGCTGCGCAGCCACTCGCCATACATTCCCAGCACCCGCGACAACCGTTGTGGCATGACGGCAGCCAGCCTGACCGATAAAGGATCGGCGGCCCGGATCAGGTAAGGCGTCAGCAGAGTAGTCAGTACCGAAACCGCGACCGCTACCGGGTAAAGGAAATCGCTGGTGACCTGCAAGGTCATCCCCAGCGAAGCGATGATGAAGGAAAATTCGCCGATCTGCGAAAGGCCCATCCCGACTCGCAGTGAGGTGCGCCCGTCGTTGCCGGCAATAAAGGCACCGAGGCCGCAGGACAGCATCTTGCCCAACACCACTGCGGCGGTGATTACGGCAATCGGCCAAGCGTATTGCAGCAAAATCACCGGATCGAGCATCAGGCCGATGGCCACGAAGAAAATCGCGCTGAACAAGTCGCGCACCGGCTCCACCAGCCGCTCGATTTTCAGCAGTTGCCGCGACTCGGCCATGATCGCGCCGATCAGAAACGCTCCCAGTACCATGCTGTATTCCAGCTTTACCACCAGCAGGCAAAAGCCGAAACACAGGCCCAGCACGGTGATCAGCAACATCTCGTCACTGTCGAACTTCGCCACATAAGCCAGCAGCCTCGGCACCAGCAAAATGCCGATCACCAGGGCGACAATCATGAATAATGACAATTTGCCGACGGTGGAAAACACCTCGCCGGAGCTGACCGTACCGCTGACAGCGATACTCGACAGCAAGGCGATAATGCCGATGCCCAGGATGTCTTCGACGATCAAGACCCCGAAGATCAACTGCGCAAAGCGCTCGTTCTTCATCTTCAGGTCATTGAGGGCTTTAACGATGATGGTGGTCGAGGAGATGGCCAGGATTGCCCCGAGGAACAACGAATCCATGGTGTTCCAGTCGAACCAGCGCCCGATTTCGTAGCCGAGCCAGATCATCAACACAATTTCGAGGAACGCCGCGATGAACGCCGTGGCGCCCACCTTGAACAACTTGCGCAGGCTGAACTCCAGCCCCAGATAAAACATAAGGAAGATGACCCCCAACTCGGCCAGGGTCCTGATCGTATCTTCGTCGTGGATGAAACCGAAGGGCGGCGTATGCGGGCCGATGATGAAGCCGGCAACGATGTAACCCAACACCACCGGTTGTTTGAAACGGTGAAAAAGTACGGTGACCAGCCCCGCTGCCATCATGATGATTGCCAAGTCTTGAATAAAGCTGATGGCATGCATGGTGGGGCTCCCTGTTCAAATGACCCATCACAGAGCTGGATAAGTCCGTTTCCCTTGTAGGAAATACCCTCGCAAGAGGCTTTTTGAAGGGTAACACCGCGACTTCCGACAAAAAGACAGTGCAATATATGGAAACAGATCCACCGGGGCGTGACGGCTGCCACAGGCGCAGCGTCCCGATACTGGTAGTTTAAAACCTTCCAGCACCCGCAGAGGTGCCCTCCCCGAAATTGCTGCCTTGAACCGTGAGTACGTTATGGAACCCGGAAACGCCCAGCTGTCGATGACGGTGTTGATGACCCCCGATATGGCCAACTTCTCTGGCAATGTCCACGGCGGCACCTTGCTCAAATACCTCGACGAAGTCGCCTACGCCTGCGCCAGCCGCTACGCCGGGCGCTACGTAGTGACGCTGTCGGTTGACCAGGTGATTTTCCGTGAGCCGATTCATGTCGGCGAACTGGTGACGTTTCTGGCGTCGGTGAATTACACCGGTAACACGTCGATGGAAGTAGGCATCAAAGTCGTGACCGAAAATATTCGTGAACGCTCGGTGCGCCACACCAACAGTTGCTTTTTCACCATGGTCGCAGTGGACGACCAGCGCAAACCCGCCGCCGTCCCGCCATTGCAACCGCAAAACAGCGAAGCAAAACGCCGTTACGAACAGGCCCAGCAGCGTCGGCAGATTCGCCAGGAGCTGGAGAGGCGCTATCAGGAAATCAAGGCGGACGGGCCCTAACAGAAGGACCGCGCCGCCCGCTCGCGTCCACAGGGATTTGCGTTGATCAGAGGCTGATCGGTACAGCTTCGAACCTTACCCTCGGATGGGTGATCCGGTCCTGGGCGCGGACCAGTTCCAGCTCGTAACTGGCACACGCCTGGGTTTCCAGCAGTACTTCATGCACGGCTGCAGCAGTGAATTCGAGCGCCGCTACCAGGCTATCTCCCAACAACACCCGTGCCAGGAACAGCCCCGACGTCAAATCACCCACCCCCACCGGATGGCGAGGGAATGCGAGTAATGGACGACGCAGGTGCCAGCTACCGTCGGCGGTAACCAACAACATTTCGAAGCTGTCCTGCGGCTTGCCGGGATAGGCCAGATGCTTGACCAGCACGGCCTTGGGCCCGCGGGCCAACAGCGAACGGGCCATGGCCAGGCAGTCCAGCAGCGACTGCGGCTTGCGTCCCGAAAAACTGTCCAGCTCCAGTTGGTTCGGGCACATGATGTCCGCCACGCAAGCAGCTTCTTCCAGCAGGAAATCGCTCACCTCGGGCGCCACGATGCAACCCTTCTCCGGATGTCCCATGACCGGATCGCACAAGTAAAGGGCCTTGGGATTGCACGCCTTGATCCGCGCCACCCCGGCCAGAATCGCCCGTCCTTGGGCGGCGCTGCCCAGGTAACCGGAGAGCACCGCATCACAATTGCCCAGCTCGCCGATTGCTGCGATGCCCTCTACCAATGCCGGGATCTGCTCAGAGGCAAGCACGTCGCCGGTCCACTGTCCGTACTGAGTGTGATTGGAGAATTGCACGGTGTTGAGCGGCCAGACGTTCACCCCGACCCGTTGCATCGGAAAGACTGAAGCGCTGTTACCGGCGTGACCAAACACCACATGGGACTGGATGGCAAGCAGATGAGGGGTACGTTTCATGCGGGATGTTTCCGTAAAACGAATGAAATTCAAGCCGCGCAGTATGCGACTAAACGCAACCTATACGACAGACCGGGGACACAGTTAAGCTGACAGCAACTTGTAGGAGCACTTCGTTCATGCTGACCCTTGGAAATATTTTCGTGCTGATGCTGTTGGCCACCGCCGGCGCCTGGCTGTGGCACAACCATGGCTTGCGCGAACGGGCCTTGGCGAGGGTCATGCAACATTGCGCCAACCTCAAGATCGAGCTGCTGGACGGCAACGTCGCGCTGAAAAAGATTGGGTTCGTCAAAGATGCCAGCGGACGCCGGCGCCTGGCCCGTATCTATAACTTCGAGTTCACCGTCACCGGTGAGTCGCGCCATTCGGGCACTATTACCCAGTTCGGGGCCCACAGCGCGCAAATCGAGCTGGCGCCTTACCCAATGCCGTTCGAAGAGTCAGCGCCGACACCGATCGAGCCGGTCCAGACCAGGCCCAGGGCCGAAGTCATCGAATTGAGTCAGTGGCGCCAGGAACACAACAAGTGGAAGCCTTGAAGCAAGGCTGACTCACGGGCACCGACAATTCGCCAGACCGGCTTGTAGCGCTGCCGCGTCTTGAGGTTCACCAAAAATCAATTCGATCCGTGAGTCCTGGCGCCACTCGCTGGCCTGCCACTGCAGCGTCGCGCCCTCCAGCGCATTGGCTGAAACCCAGCCATCGGCGCTGTGGATAACCATCTTCGCCCGTTTCCAGCCCCAGCCTTGCAGCCAGCGCGTCAGCGTCACCGTGTCCAGTCGCTGACTCGGATGCCAGCGCCAGCCAATACTCCAGCCGCCTTCCTGTTGCTGATGCAGGCAGATGGGCGATGTCGGGTCGGTCCAGACGGCCGGCATCTGTCCCACGTCCTTGGGTAGATTCACGTTATCCACAGCCCCGCTTCCGCGAGCCGCAAGACCTGGCAGTCGATCGATCGGCAAAGCAGCCTGTCGGGTCCAGTACAGCGCAATTTCTGGCAGTTGCGCGGTGATGCCCAGGCGTTCGGTTTCGCTCAGGTGTTCGGATTTGTTCAGCACCAGCAACCCGGCACTGGCCAAGGTTTGTCGCTGCGCATCGGGTAACGGCGTGCCATCCGCCATCGCGCGGGCATCCAGCACCAACACGCAAGGTTGAACCGCCAGCACGCCGAGCCATGGCGCTTCGCTCAGTTGCCGCATCAGCTGCGCCGGATGACCCAGTCCGGAGGGCTCGATAAACAGCCGGTGCGGCCGCGCCTTGCGGAGTAAACGAGCGAGGCCGATCTGAAAAGGCGCGCCGTTGACGCAACACAAACAGCCCCCGGCCACTTCGCCCAGTGCGATACCATCGGCGGCCTGGGTCAGTAACGCCGCGTCCAGGCCGATTTGACCAAACTCGTTGATCAGCACCGCCCAGCGCTCATTCGCCGGGCGCTGTGCCAGCAATTGCTTGATCAGGCTGGTCTTGCCAGCACCCAAAGGGCCCGCAATGACGTGGGTGGGGATGTTCTGCAACATAATCGGCGGCTTTCGATGGAGGTGAACATGCGGTTAATCGGCTGTTTGTTGTTGGCGCTGACGTCGAACCAGGCGCTGGCCCAGGCTTGTGTCGTGCATAGCCAGGCAGAACGGCTCGATGTGAAAGTCTGCCAGCAGAACCGCAATATTCCGCAGAAACTGTTCGCCGACGGCTTCTGCCAGCCAAACCTTGCCGGACAAAAAGTCGAGGTACAGTACGTCGATCAATGCCCTGGCGGCGCGTTTGGCATCTGCAGCAACGCCCAGGTCGCCAATATGCCTTACCGCCAGGATATTCACTATTACGGCGTGGCCACCGATGCAGCCTATCTGCAGCCGTTTTGTGAAGGAAAAAGCCAGGGCAACTGGCTCAAACCTTAGGCGAGCCAGTCCAGAGTGAGGATCAATCGACGTTGCCCCGGCGTCAGCTGCGGCGAGCGATGGATCAGGCCCATACCCTCATTGCCGTGCCACTTCTCGCCTTTGAGCAGCGCCACATCGCCGCAGGCAAGCTGCTGAACCGCACGCGGATCATCCGGCTCAGCCTCGGGTTGCCCCAGGCGTCGACGATCCATCGCGCCTTCCTTTAGCAACTGGCTGCCAACGCCGGCGTACGTGGTGATCAGCCGTACCGGCACATGGTCAACGTGAAAGCGCGGGCACATGGCCTTATCCAGCGTTCGCAGGCGCAGGCCGACACGTCTGGCACCCAGCAGGCAGGCAAACGCGCTGACCAGCCAGGCGACATCCGCGATGAAGCCTTCATAGCCATGCAGATCGCGAAAGCCTGCGGCGAGACCTTCCAGGGCCGGTTGAGCGTCCTCCTGCGGCAGATCGATCACCAGCGATTCGGCCAGGGGCTGATCCATGGAAAGCACCAGTGCCGCAAAATCGCTGATGTGCGCCGGCAACTGACGTTGCCAGACCGCCAGGTTGGTATCGTCGTCCAGAATTTGCGTCAGGATCCGCGGGGTATCGCCCTGGACCTGGCGTACCTGCACTTTCCGCTTCGGACTGGGCGCCAGCATCACGCTGCGGCCTCCTCATGCCAGGGGCCGAACGGGTCCGGCAACAAACGCCAACTGTCTACACCCTGGGCCATTTCCGCGTCACTGAGCAGGCAAGCGTCCAGTTCGGCGGTCAGTTGCGTGAAGTCGATATTCTGGCCGATGAATACCAGCTCCTGCCGGCAATCACCGGTGGCAGGAAGCCAGTTTTTCAGGATGGCAGCGGTACTTTCCTCATCTTGCGGCCATTGGCTTTTCGGCACGAACCGCCACCAGCGCCCGGCGAATCCATGCCGCATCAAGCCGCCGGCCTGGGACCAACTGCCCGCTTCTTCATGTTTGCTGGCCAGCCAGAAGAAGCCCTTGGAGCGCAGCAGCTTGCCATTGGTCCACGGACGGTCGATAAAATTGAAAAAACGCTGGGGATGGAATGGCCGGCGCGCCCGGTAAGCTGTCGAAGCGATACCATATTCTTCGGTTTCGGACACGTGCTCACCGCGCAGCTCCTGCAGCCAGCCCGGTGCTTGAGCCGCGCGTTCAAAGTCGAAAAGCCCTGTGTCGAGGATCTTCTCCAGCGGTACTTGGCCCATGACCATGGGAATAATGTGCGCCTGGGCGTTAAGCCGTTCCAGAATCGCGATCAACTCCTCCCGTTCGTGACGGCCGATCAAGTCGATTTTGCTGATCAGAATCACATCGGCGAACTCGATCTGCTCAATCAGCAGATCAGTGATAGAACGCTCATCTTCCTCCCCCAGGGTCTCGCCTCTTGAAGCAAGGCTTTCGGCAGCCTGGAAATCCAGCAGGAAATTTACGCCATCGACCACTGTCACCATCGTGTCGAGCCGCGCCACATCGGCCAGGCTGCGGCCTTGCTCATCACGAAAAGTGAAGGTTTCCGCCACCGGCAAGGGTTCGGAAATTCCCGTGGACTCGATCAGCAGATAGTCGAAGCGGCCTTCCCTGGCGAGCTGGCCGACCTCTTCCAGCAGGTCTTCACGCAACGTGCAGCAAATGCAGCCGTTACTCATCTCCACCAATTTCTCTTCAGCCCGGCTTAGGGTGACATCTCGCTGGACTTCGCTGCCATCAATGTTGATCTCGCTCATATCGTTGACGATCACAGCAACGCGCAGGTTGTCGCGATTACGCAGGACGTAATTGAGCAATGTGCTTTTACCGGCGCCGAGAAATCCGGACAGCACGGTTACAGGGAGACGATTGGGCACCAGGTATATCCTCATCGGGCGGGCCGCGCTGACGCTTGAGCGCATGTCGCGACTCTTTTCTTCAGGCTTGGGTTCGGTTCAGAGCCTATGTGCTTTTAATGTTATAGTATAACAGCCAAATTTAACCAGTCTCCGCTGCTCAACCAGTCTGAAATAAAAAGCATGCGCAATTTCCTGAAACTCGTATTCGTAAGCCCGTTGCTGCTGTTGGCGCTGGATGCCTCAGCCCAAAGCCCTATGTTGGCGAACTGCACCCGCAGCGCGAATTTACTGGCCTGTGTTGACGGGCAAGGCAATACCTACAGCGTCATGACGGCCGGAAACACCCTCTATCTGCGCGGATTTGAAGTGATTGGCCGGCGCTATTGGGCGCAAACAACCAGTCGTTATGGCCAACTGACGTTCTTTACCGGCGTAGCTTCTGATGGGGAGAGCTGGGTTGGATACAGTCGGCGCGTGGGCTGGACGACCATCAATCGCTTCTCGAGCTCGGGCGCAAGCACAGGGAAGTTTGTATGCAGCCGCATTAGCGGTTGCCAGGATTCACCACGCTGATGTTTCACGTGGAACGGTTCGAGAACGATCACCGAGCGAAATGAAACTGCGTTCATAAAATAGTGCTGGCTGCATTTATTGTTATACTATAACGTATATTTTGTGCTTATGACGGACCTTGAATATGAACGCGTTAACTCTGCCGGACGTTGCTGCGCAGGCTTCGCGCCAGGCCCTGCCCCTCGATTGGGTAGGCATGTGCGGCATCGCGGTACCCGTACAGATCGACGGTCAGCGTCTCAACGCGATCGCTGATGCCGGTGTCAGCCTTGATGACGGTGAGGCCCGCGGCATCCATATGTCACGCCTGTACCTGGCACTGGAGTTGCTCGAAAACGAAACGCTGTCTCCCATGCTGTTACGCCGTATCCTGCAGCAATTCCTCGACAGTCACGCAGGCCTGTCCCACGCCGCCTCGCTGGGCATTCGCACCGATCTGCTACTCAAGCGTCCAGCGCTGGTCAGCCCACTGGCTGGCTGGAAGCGCTACCCAATCAACATCGAAGCCCACCTGAAAAATGGTGTGTTCCACGTGGAACTACACATTCAGATCCCCTATTCGTCCACCTGCCCTTGCTCGGCCGCACTCGCTCGTCAGTTAATCCAGCAGCAATTTGTAGACGACTTTGCCAATAAAGCGCTCGAGCACGCCGAGATCCTGGCCTGGCTAGGCTCATCAAAAGGCATCGTCGCCACACCGCACAGTCAACGCAGCACTGCCACCGTGAATCTGAGGCTGAACGCCGGCATCGACGAACTGCCGCTGCTGTCCATCATCAACGCAGCTGAAGCAGCCCTCGGCACGGCCGTACAAACCGCTGTGAAGCGGGCAGACGAACAAGCCTTCGCGCACGCCAATGGTCAAAACCTGATGTTCTGTGAAGACGCCGCACGGCGGCTGAGCATGGCATTGAGGCGATCACCCGACATCGCCACCCTCGATGTGCGAGTGGTTCACGCCGAAAGTCTGCATGCCCATGACGCCGTGGCGCAAAGCCGTTGGGTCAGGGAGGCACTGTGATTCGTTGCCAGGCCTTACGCTGGGGCGCCCCCGGCCAACCCCTCACACCCCCGCTGAACATAGAGCGGCCCGCGGGGAGCCTGACGGCCATCGTCGGAGCCAACGGTTCAGGTAAAAGCAGCCTGTTGAAAGTGCTGGCCGGTCTGCAAAAACCTTTATCCGGTAAAGTCGCCCTGGATGTTCCACGTCGCGGCAGCGTCTCGTTCCTGGCGCAACAGCAACATCTGGACCGGCAATTTCCAATCAGCTTGCAAGAACTAGTGGCGGCGGGATCCTGGGGTAGCAGGCACACGCTGGCCATGCGCCGCCATCGATTGAACGCCGTACTGCAAGACTGGGCTTTGGATGGCCTGGAGCATCGCTCGTTGATGGCGTTGTCGGGAGGCGAGCTGCAACGCGCCCTTCTCGCCCGCTTGAGTCTGGCCGAAGCCCCCCTGCTGTTGCTCGACGAACCCCACGCGGCCCTCGACGAGCAAGGTCAGGCGCTATTGTGGAAACACATCCATGGCTGGCACGCCGAAGGCCGCACCCTGGTGGTGGTTTGTCATGACCTCGCTGCGGTGCGCCAACATATTCCCCATACGTTACTGGTCAGTCACACCGGCTGCACACTGGGCCGCAGTGTTGATTTGATTGCCCAACAACAACTCACGCAGGTGGCCTGATGCTCGCGGCCGCCCATCTCTGGCAACCCTTTCAGGAATTTGTCTTCATGCGCCGGGCGCTACTGGGCGGCCTGGTATTGGCGTGCAGCACGGCACCGCTTGGCGTGTTTTTGATTCTGCGACGCATGAGCCTGATCGGCGACGCCGTTGCTCACGGTATCTTGCCCGGAGCAGCCTTGGGTTTCTGGTTCGCCGGGCTGAGCTTGCCAGCCCTGACGCTGGGCGGCCTCGGTGCAGGCTTGAGCATGGCCGGGTTGGCTGCCTGGATTACCCGTCGCACCGGCCTGCGGGAAGACGCCAGCCTGGCGGCGATATATCCCATTTCCCTGGCCGTCGGCGTGTTGATTCTCGGTATGGCCGGCAAACGCCTGGACTTGCTTCACCTGTTGTTCGGCTCTGCACTGGCGGTAGATGGCCCGACCCTCATCGGCATGCTCTGGGTTTCAGGGATCAGCCTGGTCGCCATGGCACTGATTTACCGACCGCTGTTGCTAGACACCCTGGATCCTCTTTTCCTGCGAACCGTCAGCCGGCTGGGCCCTTTGGCCCATGGCGTGTTTCTGACCCTGGTCGTCTTGAACCTGGTCATCGGCTTCCAGGCCATCGGCGCGCTGATGGTGGTCGGCCTGATGATGTTGCCTGCTGCCGCTTCACGATTCTGGAGCCGCCGTTTGCCGGTTCTGATGGGAGTCGCGGCGCTGCTTGGATGTCTGTCGGTGTGGCTCGGGCTGCTGTTGTCATTCCACTTCTCGCTACCCAGCGGGCCGGCCATCGTACTGGTGGCGGGCGCGTTTTATCTGCTGTCCGTGGTGTTCGGTCCGGTACACGGTTTGCTGCGCCGCCCGCCTTTACTCACATCCCAATGAGGTGTTTCCCGATGCGCGTTCTGCTCGTGCTGTTCAGTCTGATGCTGTCCTTATCCGCATCTGCCGCCGAAAAGCTCCAAGTGGTGACCAGCTTCAGCATCCTTGCCGACATGACCCAAGAGGTCGGCGGCGAGCATATCCAGATCACCAACCTGGTGGGGCCGGACGCGGATGCACACACCTACGAACCCACGCCGGACGACGCCAAGGCGTTGCTCAGTGCCAAACTGATCATCAAGAATGGTCTGGGCTTTGAACCGTGGCTGGATCGCCTGGTCACCAGCACCGAAACCAACGCACCGGTGATCAGCGCCAGCCGCGGCGTTATTCCTCGTTCGCTGGATGAAGAGGGCGAGACCGTCCCCGACCCGCATGCCTGGCATAACCTGGCGAACGCCGAGCTGTACGTCAGGAACATCAGCAAGGCGCTGGAAACCGCCGACCCGACCAACAAGGCCGACTACGAACGCAACAGCCAGGCATATCTGAAAAAGATCTATGCGCTGCTCGCCGATGCCAAGGCCAAGCTTGGCGCCTTGCCACCGGGAAACCGTAGAATCGTGACGTCCCACGATGCCTTCGGTTACATGGGCCAGGCCTATGGCATCGAGTTTATGGCGCCACAGGGTCTGTCCACTGAACGGGAGCCCTCGGCCGCCGATGTCGCGGCGCTGATTACCCAGATACGCAAAGCGAAAGTAAAAGCCGTGTTCATGGAGAACATCAAAGACGCGCGCCTGCTCAAGCAGATAGCGGCTGAAAGCGGTGCGCACATCGGCGGCACGCTGTATTCCGATGCGCTCGCGACCAGCGGACCGGCCAGTACCTTCATCGGACTGTTCGAGTACAACCTGAATACGTTGTACGACGCATTGAGCCGGCCATGATCTGCAAGCGCCCTTGAACGAACGTCTGTGGAAGCAAAGCTCGCTCGCGATGCGCACGAGCCTTGCTACCACAGATCAACCCGATTATGTACGCCAGAGCGGGATTCAAGCCCTCGGCTTGACCGTCCCGCAATCCTGCCCCAACCACACGGCGCGAGTGTCCAGGCTGCCGTTCTGCTGGATGCCGGTGGCATTGAACGTGCCGTTGACCTGGGTCGTGAACTCCCGATCGCTCTGGAATGTCGCGACCCCATTGCCTTGGGCTTTCGGGCAACTGAAACGAAACTTCCACTGATTACCGGTGCGATCGGTGATCTGCTGTTTGCACCCCGATTGCGGGTCTTGCAGCGGAATATCATTGGTCTGGACCTGTTCCGGGGTCAGGCATACGCGAATACCCTTTCCGCCCATGGTGATGCCCTGCTTTTCCAGCATCGCCCGTTGTTCCGGGGTTATCTGGTTTTGCAGTTGGCCAAGAATCAGTTGCAGGTCTGGCAGATTCTGATTGTCGACCTTCATATTGCTTGTAGTCAGTTCCCACAAACCTGGTTGAAGCATCTGCGCCTGAGCGGCCACAGAAACCGACAAACCCACCGTCAGGGCCAAACCCAGCAGACAAACTTTCATCACAAGCACTCCAGAGGACAGGTGGCCGTTAGACGTCACCTACAGGCTTCGGTTCAGGCTCGACAGGCGTGAATTAAATAGCGACATCCGCCGTGGAACATGGTCTGTTAAGCATTGAAACTTCAGGAGCAAGGCTGCCCCATGGATTACTTCGGCCCGCATGTTTTCGGTTACCTGATCGCACTGCTTCACACTTTGGGTTCCATCGCCGCCGTTCACGCGGTGCTTACGGTACGGACCGCTCAGGGTTCCATCGCCTGGGCCCTGTCGTTGGTATTTATCCCCTACCTGACGTTGATTCCCTACCTGGTTTTCGGCCGTAGCACCTTCGATGGCTATATCAAGGCGCGCCGGCAAGCCAACGAAGAAATGCGCAAAGCCGTCTCCGAGCTGAACTGGCGGCCATGGGTCGAAGAAGCCCTCACCGCCCGTGCCTCTCAGGCCTACGCCTCGTTACGGGCGATGCCCAAGCTGGGGCGCACGCCGTGCCTGGCGAACAACCAGGTGCGGTTGCTCATCAATGGCTTCGCCACATTCGAGGCGATTTTCGAGGCCATTGATAATGCCCGGCAAGCCGTGCTGATTCAGTTTTTCATCATCCACGACGACCGCCTCGGTCAACGTCTGAAAACGCTGCTCTTGAAGAAAGCGGCTGAAGGCGTCGCGGTGTATCTCCTGTACGACCGCATTGGCAGCCATTCCCTGCCCCACCGCTACGTCCAGGCGCTGCGTGATGGCGGCGTCCATGTCAAAGCGTTCGCCACCCGTAGTGGCTGGCTCAACCGGTTTCAGGTCAATTTTCGCAACCACCGCAAAATCGTCGCGGTGGACGGCGTTTTGGGCTTTGTCGGCGGGCATAACGTGGGCGATGAATACATGGGTGAAAAGCCGCCCTTGGCGCCGTGGCGCGATACCCATGTAGAAGTACGCGGGCCCGTCGTGGCGAGTATGCAAGAGTCGTTTGCCGAAGACTGGTTCTGGGCGGACCGTTCATTGCCACCGCTTATCCTGCCGGACACGTACCCTGACGACGGTGTGCTTTGCCAGTTGCTGGCCAGCGGGCCGGCCGACGCGTACGAAACCTGCTCACTGTTTTTTGTCGAGGCGATCCATGCGGCCAGCGAACGAGTCTGGATCACGACGCCGTACTTCATTCCTGACGAAGCGGTATTCGCTGCGTTGCGCCTGGCGGTATTGCGTGGGGTGGACGTGCGTATCCTGCTGCCCTCACGGCCGGACCATAAGGTCGTCTACGCGGCGTCGAGCCTGTACGCGTTCGAAGCAGTACGGGCCGGGGTACGGGTGTTTCGTTATGAGCCGGGCTTCCTGCATCAGAAAGTCGTGCTGATTGACCGTGAAATCAGCGCCATCGGCAGCGCCAACCTGGACAATCGTTCGTTCCGACTCAACTTCGAGGTGATGTTACTGACCGTGGATATCTCGTTCGCCACAGAGGTCGAACAGATGCTCGAGAACGACTTTGCCCAAGCGCTGGAAATCGACAAACAGGAAAGCCGGGAGACCCACCGCCTGCAGAAGATCGGCATGCGGATCGCCCGGCTTATTTCCCCGATACTCTAAGCGGCTAACATCTGGTCAAGGGGTGTAGATGTCATCGCGAGTCCAGGGCAGTTCATGGCTGCCATCGGCATGAGCCTTCACTGCCAGGATCTGGTGCAGATTGATCCAGCCCTTGGCGAATGCGTAGGCGCATCCGGCCAGATACAGGCGCCAGATCCGCAGCGCCTGATCCGGTACTTCTTTGGCGGCGGCCTCAAGGTTATCTTCCAGTCGCTCACTCCAGTGATCGAGCGTGCGGGCGTAATGCATGCGCAGGCTTTCCACATCGACAATCTCCAATCCCGCTTCGCTGATGTGGGCGGAAATCATCGACAGGTGCGGCAGCTCGCCATTGGGGAACACATATTTCTCAATGAATTCGCCCGCGCCCCGTCCGACCGGGCGGCCGTCGGTGTGCTTGGCGGTGATGCCATGGTTCATCACCAAGCCACCCTCGCGAACCGCACCGAATAGCGTCTTGCAGTACTGCTGAAGGTTGGCGTGGCCGACGTGCTCGAACATGCCGACGCTGACCACCTTATCGAAGCGGCCGTCCTGGGGCAGGTCCCGATAGTCGAGCAACTGCAACTCCACTTGGTCCTCCAACCCCTGCGCCTTGACCCGTTCCCGAGCGAGGGTCAGTTGCGCCTGGCTGAGGGTAATGCCGAAAACCCTGACGCCAAATTCCTGGGCCGCGTAGCGGGCCAAACCACCCCATCCACAACCCACATCCAGCAGATAATCATCCGGTTGCAGACGCAGCTTTCGACACAAGTGGCGAAACTTGGCTTGCTGGGCTTGCTCGAGGGTTTCGCTGCCCGTCTCGAAATAGGCACAGGAATAAGCCATGTCACTGTCGAGCCACAGCTGATAGAACGCGTTGGAGAGGTCGTAATGATAGGAAATCGCCTTGGCATCGGTTTCCTTATCGTGAACTGAACGCACCGGTTGATGCGCGCCATCGTCTTCCACCAGTGCCTGACTCAGTTCATCGCAGACTCTAATGACTTCGTTGATCGAACCTTCGAGTTCCAGCTTGCCTTCTACAAACGCCGCACCCAGCGCGCTCAGACTGGGGTGGGTGAATTGCGCGACCATTTGTGGGTCCTTGACCACGATCGTGACGCTGGGATCGGCACCCAACGTAAATTCATGGCCGTCCCAGAGCCGCAATCGAAGCGGTAAGTGCAGATTCTGTAAGGCCGGTGGAAGTTGCGCGAGCATGAGGTATCCCCTTGTTTCAGACGTCTGAAATGAGGTTAGACCATCCTAGAAAAATAGCAGACTATCGAATTTATAGCCTTTTTCTATCGCCTTCCAAATCTGCTGTTTAGACAGTAGCTGCTTGAAGTGGTACGTCCCCTGCGTAGCTGACTATGAGAATGGTTGGCGGAAGGACGAATTTGTTCCACGTGGAACCAAACTCATGGTCACGTTCCACCTATGCGCTCCACGGACGCTGGTAGATGTAATAGGTGAACTTATCCACAACAGGCTGGAAGCAAGGTTTGCTTCCAGCCGTGCCCGGTTTTTACAAACAACGCCTAGCCAGCCGAAATCCGACCCTTGCGCTGGCGACGGCTGATCAGCCCCAGCCCCACCGCCACCACCACCAGGACACCGGCTATTTGCAGCCAAACCTTGTAGGGGCGCAATACCGAACGAATCGGCTCCAGCGCCTGGGTAACGTAGCGTTTGTCCGCATTGCCAAAATCAGGATAAGGACAGTGACGGCCAAAATCCCAGGCCCAGTCCACGTAAGGACCGTGCTGCACATAACGTTGATACAGCGCGCGTTGCTCTGCCAGGCTGGAGTTGTACCCCACTGCGGCACACAGCACCGCTGCAAACGCATGGCTGGTATGGGGCAGGTTATCGGCCGCCTGGCTCGCCAACGCCGTGGCGACAAAACGATAGTGATAACGCCCATCCGGTTGCGCGGCGCTGGCCTGCTGGCGTTGCCACTCGTCTTCGGTGATCAGCGGCCCAACCTTCAGTTTGGCGGGTTCAAGGCGATAGTTGCCGCCGAAGGTGGCGTAGTCCGGCGCCATCTCGTATCCGAGCAGTTCCATACCCTTGGTACGTGCGATCCAGGACGCATTGAAATACGCCTCGGCCCGTCGGGTGGGCCACCACCTGGATTCGGCCTCCTGGCGCAACTGCCCATAGGCTCGGGCCTGGTTCTGTAGCTCGACGTTGTCGAAGTAGTCCGGCGCCTCGTCGTAGCGTCCCTCTCGTAGCAAGCGGCGCCCCAACAGGTTGCGCAGGTTCGCGGCCACCGGCAGTTGCAGGTAATTGTCGCGATCTTGCTGGCTCAACGGCGGCACCGCCGGGACTTGAGCGTCGACGTACTGCTTGAGTTCGTCGACTGTCAGCACCCGCTCAGCGACCGTGGCGGCGTCATACCAATAAAGGCTCTGGCTGCGGTAGAGCTGATCGAAGGCTTGGAGATAATCGCCTCGTTGCAAGGCCAGGATCGCACTTTCGCCTTCGACCCGACACTTGGGTTGCACCGACTCGTAGTCCCAATCCGGCGTGCGTCGCTCGCCCCACGACTCGTCTTTTGGAAACGCCTGTGCGGCTTTGGCATAAGCCGCTGCCGCGGCGCCTTTGTCACCGTCGCGCACCGCCAGTTTGGCCCGCAGCCACCAGGCCAGCCCGCTGTCGCCAGCCTTTTCCAGGAACGCCTTCGCGGCGGCATAATCGCCTTGTTGATAATTCACCGCCGCCAGGCGGTCGGCATTATCGAGGCTGTCACGGGTGCTGGCTTGCAGCAATTTGACCAGCCGTTTCTCGCCGGGCGGTTGTTCACCGAATGACCAGCCGATACGGCTGAGCAACGAAGCGGTGATCAGTTGTTGCACTGCCTTACCTTTGAGCAGGCGCGTCAAGTGCTCGTCCGGCTGCTCGCTCAGGTCACCGACCAATTGCTTCAACGAGCTGTAGCCGACCTCGGAGCCCAGCAGATTCTGGCTGGCATAGAGTTCAATGGCACTGTTCCAATCGCCACGGGTATAGGCAACCCGGGCTTCTTCGCCGAGGCTGGCGACACCCAGCTCCAACGGATCGCTGAAGCCACTGATGCTCAACTGACGAGCCTGACGGAATGCCTCTTGAGCCTGGTCCAGCAATACTGCCGGTTCACCGCTGCCCGCCTCGGTACTCATGGCGAACAATGCTCGCCCCTCGGAATACGCGGCCCAGGTGCTACGCAGCCGGCGCTCGTGCGCCGGCAACGCGAGTAACTGACGGAACCAATCGACCGCCTGCGCATGCTCGCCGGCGTTGAAGGCCGCCGCGCCGATCGCGTACAGCCGCAGTTCGGCAGGCAAATTGGCCGCTTCAGTGGTGACCTGCTGGACGTCGGTCAGCGCCCGCAAACGCTCCACCACCGCTTGCTGCGGCGGGGTCAGGCCAAGCTGTTCGGCCTTGTTGCGTTGTTCGACGTAGGCAGGCAAATCACCGTAGCGGTGATCCGGCTTGCCCGTCGCCTCGGTGGCCGGCTTGAGCCCGGCAATTGCGTGGCCGAGGCGACTGATCTCGAAGCGAAAGCTGCCTTCGGGCAAATCCGCCAGCGATTGGCTACGGTTATCCAACAGGCGCATCGGGAAATCCGGTCCGCAGGCCAGCACCTGGCCCACCGGCAGGCTGAGGCTCAGGCAGAGCAGGCGACTGGGCCACTTACGGGTGAACATTAGAACCTCCTTGGTCAATTTTCGTACAGCGCGCCCAGCCAACGGCACGCTGGGCGCCGGCGGCCAGGCGGCCTTCCTGAATGCGGGTGAAGGTAAGCAGTCCGGGAGTTTGTTGCAACGTGTACCCCGCCAGCGCATCGGCACCGTCGCAGGCGCCAACGACCAAGGTCAGGCGTTGCGGCCAGGGGCTGTCGAGATTGCCCTGGTTAACCAACGCAATATCGTAAAGCCCGCCCTGTTCGTGCACACGCAAGGCCAGGCGACCGTCCAGGCTGTCTCCCCGCGCAACGGCGCCGAGAGTGGTCAAGCTCCAGGCACGTCGGTCATCCGCCAGCGGCAGGCGAAACCAGATCAGCCCGGCCAGGTGTGTCGGCGGCTCGGCCCCCAGTTCCGCTACCAGCCCAGCCACTTGCTGCGGATCAGCCAGCAGCTCACGACGCTCGCCGCCTTGATCGATCGGCACTTCGCTTTCCACCACCGGCCCGCCACTGTCCTGGGTCAACAGCGCCACGCCGTAGGCTGGCAGGGCCAGATAGAACGGTCGCGTGGTCACACCACTCCAGCGTTCGGCCCAGCGCAAAGCCTGTTTCGGGTCGAACAGCCCCTGCCGGGGATCACTCACCGCGTGGACCTGCAACACACTGCTGTCCACCGTCTGCAGCAGCCCTGGCAGCGCAGGGCTGTCGAGCCAGGCCGGCAGCGCCGTGATGCTCAGCCCCAGCGTGGCGGGTAGGGTTTGCCGTAATCGGCTCAAAAATGCGCCGTAGGCAGGCAGCCGTGCATTGCCGGCGTCGTGGTCGATCTCTACCCCCACTGGGACCAAGCCCTGGGCTTGCCAGTCGCTCAGCAGTTGCTGGATCTGCGCGATCACATCGTCCTGATCCAGAAATTTGAGCTGACCGTCCAGGCGTATCACTGCGATCAGCGGTCGACCGTCAGCCTTGAGCAGTTGCGGATCGATCCGTGCGCGGCTCCAGCCGGCCCGGGGAAAGGCCTGCAAGGCAAGAATGCGCAGGCTGGAAAAATCCCTATGACTTTGCCGCAGCGCCGGCGCGTGGGCCGGCGTCCACTGGCGCTGCCAGACATAGAGTTGTTGATCGAGAGCCGGGGCCGGGGACTGTTCGCAGCCGCTTAAAAGCAATGCGGCAAAGGTCAGCGATAGCCGGAAAAGAAAAGCCATGGAATTTCAGCCCCCAAAAAAGGCAGGCAGATTAACCCCTCCCGCGCCAGCCACAAATGAATTCATCCCCAGTACCCTGTCATTCAGGCTTGCGCGCAATAATCACCTGACTCTTAGCCACTACCGCATCCAGCGCCTGCTTGATCTGCGCGCCGCGGGGCGAATTGAGCACCGCTTGCCAGGTGTCTGCCCAATGGTTGAGCAACGGGTGGTCGGCGTTGCTGAAATCGACTTTCGCTTCCCAGAACAACAGCATCCACATCGACCAGTAGAAACCGTACTGGCTGTGACTCAACACCTCCAGCCCGGCCTCACTGACCATCGCCTTGAACTGCTCTTCACTGATGATGCGAATGTGATTGGGCTTCCGGAAATACTCCGGCGCGGCGATGTCTTTTTGCAGGTCTTCGGAGCTGGGGTGCGGCACGCTCAACAGGTACAGCGCGCCGGGCCGGCCGACCCGTACCAACTCGGCGAGAAACTGTGCCGGGTCGTCGACATGCTCAATGACTTCCGTGGACACCACGCGGGTGACCGTCGCATCGGCAATGGGCAGGGGGTTGCAGTCGGTCACATGGCATTCGACGTCGCGCGCCGGAGTGTCGCTCAAGCGCTGGCGGGTGGCCTCGACCTTGGTCGCGTCGATGTCGGCGATGATGATCTTCGCCCCGCGCATGCCACAAAAATGCACGTTGCCACCGTCGCCGCAGCCAACGTCCAGCAACGTGTCTTCAGGTGCAACCGGGAAACCGCTGAACAGCTCTCCGGTTTGCTGATTGAACCAGCCGCTGAGCATCGCATCGTGCAGCCCGAGCATATAGGGGTCGACCTTGTCGGCCGCTGGCGTTGCGGGCGCGGGCGTGCCCGTGGTGAGTTTCTTCAAAAGGCTCAGCATGAAGGGGCTCCAGAGACGGGAAGGACAGGACGGGCGGCACGCAGGCGTTCAACCAGTTGAGTACCGCGATCGCGCATGGGCATTTCGACCATCCGGTAGTTGAGTTCGCTCAACAGCCCGATCAGCGTCAAGGCACAGGCAAGGGCCAGCCAGGGATCGCTCGCCACGTCCGGTGATCCCAACGGGGCGAAACGAAACCACAGTTCGCGCAGCAGGAAAAACACCGGGATGTGAATCAGATAGATCCCATAGGACCGGCTGCCAACCCAGGTCAGCGCGGTTTTCAACGGGCTGCGGGGCAGCAGGTAGTCCCGGTCATAGGAGGCGACCCACACCAGCACGGCGCTGAGCAGCGCGATGACTCCGAGACGGTAGAACGACAGATTGAAGCGTTCAGTGGCAATCCACGCCATCACGCCCCCCAAAACGATGATCAGCAACATCCCCGCTCCGGGCCAGCGCAGCCATCTGGGTTCGAACCGCCCGTACCCGTGCCGCAAACTCCAGATCGACAGCAGCACGCCGAGGGCCAGGGCGTCTGTGCGGATCACCGAAAGCCATACCGCACGCCAGGTGAAAAACTGTACCAGCACCACCGCCAGCAGCACCCAGACCAGATACCGGCGCGAGACGAACACCAGCAGCGGCAGAATGAAATAGAACTGCTCTTCCAGCGAGAGCGTCCAGTACACAAAGCTCGCACCATATTCGTATCGCATGAATGCATCGGCAAAACGCAAATTGGCGAATTGCAGAAAACCGGCCAGGGTCGCCTGTACGTTGGCTTGCACACTGCCAAACGCACCGGAGCGATTGAAAAAAAACGCCGCCAGCAGCATCAGCAAGAGCCAGAGCCACGCCGACGGCAGCAAGCGAAACGCCCGGCGAATCCAGAATTCGCGGGCGGTGGCCCAGAACTGCCGAGAATTGTCACAACCACGCAGTTGCGGGATCAGACTGCGACCAATGACAAAGCCCGATATCGCGAAGAACAGATCCACGCCCCACCACAGCTGGAAGCTGCCGGAAAGAGCCGCCAGACGCGGCCATCCGCCAGGAAACGGCATGCCTTGAACGTGATGGAACAGCACCCCCATCACCGCAACGGCGCGCAACAACTCGATGTCCATGATTCGCTGGCTGCTCATGCTGAGCTCCGGGTGGCAGGATCAGGTTTGCGGGCAATGATGACCTGGCTCTTGGGCATGAATTGATCGAGGACCTGCTTGATCGCCAGGCCATCGGGTCGCGTCAGCAAGTCCTGCCAGACGCTCGCCCAGCGCTCCATCAGCGGCGGGTAAGGCGCCTGGATCTGGTCACGCACCGCACCCTCAAGGTTCCGGCCGGCCGCCCGTTCGCTGGCCCAGAAAAAAATCATGCCCATGACCCAGAAAAAGCCGCTGGCCTGACGATGCTCGATGACCAGTCCCGCGTCCTCCACTAATGCAGCGAAGCGTTCGGCACTGAAAATCTGCACATGGTTGGGAGACTGGAAATAACCCGGCGGCGCGATGCCTTGCTGTAGATGCTCGCCCACCGGGGCCGGCACGCTGAGCAGGTACTGCGCCCCTGGCCGGCCCATGCGCACCAGTTCGGCCATGAACGGCTCGGGTTGATCGACATGCTCGAGCACTTCCATGCACACGATTTTGTTGGCGCAGCCATCGGTCAGAGGCAGCGGCAGGCTATTGCTGACCAGGCCCAGAAACGGTGCTCTGGTTTGAGCCTCGACCTGCCGAGCCAGGCTGCGCACCTTGTCGTATTCGCTGTCGGTAAAAATCACCGAAGCGCCTTGGCGCATTGCAAACAAGGTCGCCACGCCCTCCCCGCAACCGACGTCCAGCAAGGTGTCCTGGGCCGTGATAGCGAAGCCTTTGAGCAGTTCGCCGCTGTCATTGAGAAACCAGCCGTCGAGCATTGCATCGTAGAGGCCTGCGTCACGGGGCGACACGGCGCCAGTCGATGGCGGCGCGGCGGGTTCGACGGGTGGCCTGAGCCACGCCAGCAACCGCCCGATCATGGTTGCTGCGCGTTCCGGCGACGCTCGAAAACCTGTTCAAAGAACGCCCGTAGATGCTGCTCCGCGTTGGCCTGGCTGCAGAACGTTTCCAGACTCCGCACGGCATGGGCCGACATCCGGCGATAGCGCTCGGGGTCGTTTTTGGCCACGTCATAGCTGGCGCGATAGGCCGAGCACAGCGAGTCCCAATCGGTGACATAGCGCAGGGTACGAAACGCTGCACGGGGGTCGTGGGGCCAGGCAGTCAGTTCCTCGGTGCAATCGACGACAAAGGCATTGTCGTGGTCGATGTAATCGGCCATCGCCGTGTTCAAGGGTGCAATTGCCGGCCGGCCACAGGACATGAACTCCATCAGCGGCAAGCACTGCCCCTCGCCGTAGGAGCAGTTGACCACGTAGCGAGTGGCCTCCACCAACCGCTCGTAGTCCGCGTCCGCCAGGTAACCGTGGATCAGCACGATGCGGCAGCGGTATGACTGGTTCTTGTAGACATGGTGCAACATGTCGTTGAGCGCGGCGGTGACGTCGTGGTGGGTCAGCTTGAGCACCAGCGTTGCGTCAGGAACGTCGCGGAACGTCGCGCAAAATGCGCTGATCATGTCCTTCCAGTTCTTGCGTCCGTCGTAAGGGTTGAAGACCGATGTATACACCACCCCGTCCAGAAGCAGCTCGCAATCCTCGGCCGGAGCGTCAAAAACCAGCGGTGTACCGGCCTGGTGCGCTGGTGGGCCGTAGGGCCGCAGGTCGGCGGTGCGGCTGTCGATCAACAGACCGCGCAATTGCAGTCGCATGTGATCGACCGTGGGTCGCTGGGCCAGCATCGCGCCGCGAGCGGCAAACCGGTCCCAGACCGGTGCGGCAATGGCGACGATGGGAAAATCGACACCCATGACTTCCCGCACAGCGTTGACAGTGAAGCTGGAATGGGTAATCGCCATACCGGTTGCCCCAAGGACCACCCGCCAGTCGTGCCGTGGTTCACCCTGCCAGCTTTCGGTCGGGATGGTGCTGAACTCCCAGGCGAAGACCGGAACGGTCGGGCAGGTATAGTCGGCGGCGGTGCGATGGGGCGGTGAAAAGGACAGGAAGACACAATCCTCACCACGCTCCAGGCAGTCGGCGTATAGCTGATCGACTTCTTCTTCCGGCCGGGTCACTTCAATGACGTGCCCCAGCCGCTCCAGTACGGGACGAAACTCCTTGAGCACAAAGTAATAGCTGTATTCGGGCTTGCCGAGGTTCTCAAGAATGTTGCTCTGGTTGGTTTCCGAATAAACAATGATCAGCATGATGCGGCACCCACCTGAGGCAGCAGCGGTGCGTTTTCGGTGCAGCCTTGCGGGGCCAGGAAATCCACCAGGCGCTGCTGCACCGGGGCAAAACCGCAATAGCGGCGCATGCGCTCGCTCGCCGCGACGGCCATGGCCTGATAGGCCTGGGGCTGATGCCGAGCCATGGCGTAGCTCTGCTGGTAAGCAAGTTTCAACGACCCCCAATCGGGCCGATGGCGCAGGGTGCGGTACAAAATGCGCGAATCTTCCGGCCAGATGGTGGGCTCATGGCTGGACTTGACGATAAAGGCCACCTCGGTATCGATGTAGTCGCCCATTGCCGTGTGGTCTGGCGCGATGGCCGGGCGCGCGCAAGACATGAACTCCATCAGCGGCAGGCACAAGCCTTCGCAGCGCGACGCATTGACGTAAAAACTCGCCGCACCGTACAAGCGGGCGAATTGTTCGTCCTCCAGATAGCCATGCATCACCACTACCCGACAGCGGAACGGCGATAGCTGAGACAGCAGCGTGAGCAATTCGACGTAATAGGTCGACAGGTCGTTCTGGGTCATTTTCAGCACCAGCGTGGCGTCCTCGACGTCCCGCAGCGCCCAACAGAATGCCGTGATCAAGTGATGCCAGTTCTTGCGACCGTCATCGGGGTTGAACACGCTGACATACACCACCCCGCTGACTTCGGTTTCCACCACCCGACGGGTGTCCGGCAGAACCGCCTGGGGATGTTCCGCTGGCGCCGGTTCTGGAGTTGGCTCGGCGATACCCGGCACAGGCCGCGCCGGCCCTCTCACCACCCGGCTCACCAAAATGCGTACCTGCACGGGCACCAGGTCGCGAACCGCTTCGCGATACCAGCACAACAGGTTGTGCTTGATCAGCCACAACGGCCCTTGGGCAGCCTTTGCGGTCACGGCGCGCAACACTTCGCGCAGGTAGTGCCGGGAGATGAAAGCGCGGCGCCGCCACGTCAGGGCTCCAGGTTCGATGGGCGCCCTCCCCGATGCCGCTTCGGTAAGCGGAGCGATCAAGCCATCTGCCGACAGCCCAAGGGGGCGGCTGTCGATAATGCAGCCCTTGATCTGTAAGACCGTCCCCGGGTTGACCGGTGTAATGGGGTATTGCTCACGAACCGCGGCGAAGCGTTCCCACAGTGGAGTGGGCAAGACCAGCACCGGGAAATCCTCGCCCAACGTGCGACGGATCGCCTCGGCCGTGTGACTGGACAGGGTAATCACCCGACCATGGCGCGCCAGCGTACGGCTCCAGTCATGCCGCAGGTCGTCATCCCAGTGCTCGGCCGGGATCGAGTCGAACTCCCAGGCTACCACGCAGACCATGGGGCATAGCAGATCGACGGGCGTCTTGTGGGGCGGGGAAAACGAGAGGAACAGGCAGTCCTGCCCCGCCTGCTGCAACGTCTGATAAAGCGGATCGACCTCGGCGACCGACGACACCACATGCACCCGCCCCAGACTTTCCAGCACGGGGCGATAAGCCTTGAGCACGAAGTAATAACTGTACTCAGGGCGGCCGAGGCTCTGGCTGATGGAGTGGTCGTTTACGTCCGAGTAAAGAATGAAATTCATGGCATCCCATCATGGAGCTGCCATCCCGGCGACTCCACCTCATGACGGTCGACTCACGAACCGCTCCGGCCAGGAGGCCGTTGCTCGTCGATTGTCTGCTTACCCGTCTCGTTCTTGTTTTTAGTGGCCCTTGCCCCGTGATTCGACTTGGAATCGACATCGCAGGGGTCGTGACAGGGGCATTCTAACCACATCAGCCAAGGGTTCGTGAACAGGCGAATGAGAATAAACCGGCTATAAATATGAGAACTGACCGGTCACGGTTTGCGTGGTTGAAATTGCTTCGAAATTGGCACAGATTGGCAACCAAACAACTACAACAAAAATTTCATCTGGGCCGACTTTCGAATGGGTTTCTCCGAACTTACGGAAATATCCTACTCAGTTCCGCACCAGACGAAGTTTGCATCAAGAGGGCTGGTGCTTGAAAAAACGTCTGTTCGTTACAGGCCTCGGCGGGTTTGTAGGACGCCACATCAAATCTCGCCTGGATGCCCCCGATTCCAGCTGGCAGGTGATGTCCGTCCCAAGCCGTTATGACCTGACGGACGGTAGATCCCTGGAAGGTCTCTGGCCCGAGATTCCCGATGCCGTGATCCACCTGGCAGGCCAGACATTCGTTCCCGAAGCCTTTCGCGACCCGGCGCGCACCCTGCAAATCAACCTGCTTGGCACTTTGAATCTTCTCCAGGCCCTCAAAGCCCGGGGGTTCACCGGCACATTTCTGTATGTCAGCTCCGGTGATGTTTATGGCCAGGTCAATGAAAACCAGCTCCCCATTACCGAACTGCACCCCCCCGCCCCGCGCAACCCCTATGCCGTGAGCAAGCTGTCAGCCGAACTGCTGAGCCTGCAATGGGGCATGAGCGAAGGCTGGCCGGTGCTGGTAGCCCGGCCTTTCAACCACATCGGCACCGGTCAGAAGGACAGCTTCGTCATCGCCAGCGCTGCCCGGCAGATCAGCCGTATCAAACGGGGTCTGCAATCGGCTCAGTTGCAAGTGGGCGATATCGATGTCACCCGCGACTTTCTTGACGTGGGCGATGTGATTTCGGCCTACCTGGCACTGCTGGATCACGGCGCACCGGGGCAGACCTACAACATCTGTTCGGGTCACGAGCAGAGTATTCACAGTCTGATCGAACAATTGGGCGATATCGCCCAGGTCGATGTGCAACTGATCCAGGACCCTGCGCGTCTTCGCCGCGCAGAACAGCGTCGCGTCTGCGGTAGCCCTGCCAAGCTACGCCAGGCCACCGGATGGACGCCTGAAACAACAACACAACAATCCTTGCGGGCGATCCTGTCCGACTGGGAGATACGGGTACAACAAGAATGAAAAGTGCATTGATCACAGGGATCACCGGCCAGGACGGCGCGTATCTGGCCAAGTTACTGCTCGACAAGGGTTATAAAGTCCACGGCCTGGTGGCCCGGCGAAGCAGCGATTCGCGCTGGCGACTGCGAGAGACAGGGATCGAGCACGACATCGTCTACCTGGACGGTGATATGGCCGACGCCTGCTCGGTACAGCGGGCAGTGATCAAGTCAGCCCCGGACGAGGTGTACAACCTGGCCGCGCAAAGTTTCGTCGCCGCTTCCTGGGACCAGCCGGTGACCACTGGAATCGTCGATGGCCTCGGGGTGACTCACCTGCTCGAAGGCATTCGCCAGTTCAGCCCTGAAACCCGCTTCTACCAGGCGTCCACCAGCGAAATGTTCGGCCTTATCCAGGCCGAGCAGCAGGATGAGCACACGCCGTTCTACCCACGCAGCCCCTATGGCGTGGCGAAACTGTACGGCCACTGGATCACCGTCAACTACCGCGAAAGCTTCGGCCTGCACGCCAGCAGCGGCATCCTGTTCAATCACGAATCCCCCCTGCGCGGCATCGAGTTCGTGACGCGCAAGGTCACCGATGCCGCTGCGCGCATCAAGCAAGGCAAGCAGCAGGAACTGCGCCTGGGCAATATCGACGCCAAGCGTGACTGGGGATTTGCCGGCGATTACGTCGAAGCCATGTGGCTGATGTTGCAACAGGACAAGCCCGACGACTACGTGGTTGCCACAGGCGTGACCACCACCGTGCGTGAGATGTGCAGGATCGCCTTCGAACATGTGGGCCTGGACTACCGTGATTTCGTGAAGATCGATCCGGCGTTTTTCCGCCCGGCGGAGGTGGACGTGCTGCTTGGCAACCCGGCGAAGGCGCAACGCGTACTGGGCTGGAAGCCCAGGACCGACCTCGACACCCTGATCCGCATGATGGTGGATGCGGACATGAAACGCATCGCCAAGGAGTAGGTCATGCTCATTCCCGTGATTCTCTCCGGCGGTGCCGGGACGAGATTGTGGCCGGTATCCCGCGAGGGCCATCCCAAACCCTTCATGATCCTGCCCGACGGCCAGTCGCTGCTGGGCAAGACCTACCGACGCGCCGCAGGGCTGTTCGACGGTCGGGGCGACATCGTCACCGTGACCAATCGCGAATACTACTTCCAAAGCCGTGACCACTATCAAAGCGCCCACGTAGAACGCCACCGCGGTCACTTCGTACTTGAGCCTGCAGGTCGCAACACCGCGCCGGCCATTGCCGCAGCCACTCTCGCGGTGCAGGCCCTGCACGGTGACGACACGATCATGGTGGTGATGCCCGCCGACCACCTGATCCGGGATGAGGCCGCCTTCAAGGCTTCAGTGGAGCATGCAACGCAACTGGCCAAAAACGGTCACCTGGTGACATTCGGCGTGCTGCCCACGACACCGGAAACCGGCTTCGGTTATATCGAACGAGGTAAGCCCCTGGATACCAAAGGCGCTGCCAAGGTCGTACGCTTCGTCGAAAAACCCGACTTGCAAACCGCAACACACTATCTGGAAAGCGGCCGGTTCCTGTGGAATTCGGGCATGTTCTGCTTCTCGGTCAAAACCCTGCTGGCTGAATTGCAAATTCACGCACCGCAGTTGCTGGAACAGGCTCGCGCCTGCGTGACAGCGAGCACCGCAGTAGAAACCTCAGGTTGCGTGCAACAGGAACTGTCCGCGGTGCATTTTGCCGAAATGCCGGATATCTCTATCGACTATGCCTTGATGGAGCGCTCCAACAACGTCGTGGTGATCCCCGCCACATTCGACTGGAGCGATATCGGCTCCTGGAGCGCTGTCGCCGACCTGGTACCCGCCGATGCACAGAACAACCGCGTCAGCGGCGAAGCGTTGTTCATCGACAGCCAGAACAACTACGTCCAGAGTGAAGGACGCTTGGTGGCCGCGCTGGGCGTGGAAAACCTGATCATCATCGATACCGCCGATGCGGTGCTGGTGGCTCATGCCGACCGTGCCCAGGATGTTCGCCGCGTGGCCCGGCAGCTCAAGGACAAGGAACACGAAACCTATCGCCTGCACCGCACGGTCAGCCGCCCTTGGGGCAGCTACACCGTTCTGGAAGAAGGCCCGCGCTTTAAAATCAAGCGCATCGTGGTCAAACCCGGCGCGTCGCTGTCGCTGCAAATGCACCATCATCGCAACGAACACTGGGTGGTGGTCGAAGGCATGGCCAAGGTGACCAACAACGGCGCGGGCTCGCACCTGGTTGCCAAGAACGAGTCAACGTTCATCCCCGCCGGCCACAAGCATCGCCTGGAAAATCCCGGCGTCATCGACCTGGTGATCATCGAAGTCCAGAGCGGTGAATACTTGGGAGAAGATGACATCGTGCGCTTCGAGGATCACTACGGCAGGGCCGTCTGATGTTGCTGACCTTGCACCGCGCGCTGTGGAGCTACCGCGGTTTCGTCCTCGGCAGCGTCAAGCGCGAGTTTCAGGCGCGCTATCGCAACTCGTTGTTCGGCGCGTTGTGGACCGTGCTCAATCCGCTGTCGATGATCCTCGTCTACACCGTGGTTTTTTCCCACATCATGCGCGCCCGCCTGCCGGGGGTGGACGATGGCATGGCCTACAGCGTCTACCTTTGCGCCGGGCTGCTGACGTGGGGGTTCTTCGCCGAGATCACGACCCGCAGTCAGGGCATGTTTCTGGAAAATGCCAATCTGCTGAAGAAGATCAGCTTTCCCAGGATCTGCCTGCCGGTGATTGTGCTGTTCAACGCCGGGATCAACTTCGCGATCATCCTCGGTCTGTTTCTCGGTTTCCTGTTGATCACCGGCCGCTGGCCAGGGATGACGTTGCTGGCGCTGGTGCCATTGCTGGCCCTGCAAGTGATGTTCGCCGCCGGGCTGGGCATGTTGCTGGGGATTCTCAACGTGTTCTTTCGCGATGTCGGGCAACTGTTCGGTATTTGCCTGCAATTCTGGTTCTGGCTAACGCCCATTGTTTACCCGATGACCATCCTGCCGCCGTCGATCCAGCAACTGCTGGCCCTCAACCCCATGACAGCGCTGATGCAGAGTTACCAGAACCTGTTTCTCTACAACCAGTGGCCAGTCTGGAGTTCGCTGACACCGCTGCTGGTCATCGGACTACTGATGTGCGTCACCGGTTTGCGAATGTTTCGACGGCGCGGCGGTGAAATGGTGGACGAACTCTGATGGGGCATTTACGCGTCAGTGGCCTGGGCAAGGCCTACAAGCAGTATCCGAACCGCTGGAGCCGGTTGTTCGAGTGGCTGATTCCCTTTTCCCGCCCACGTCATCAATTGCACTGGATCCTGCAGGGCGTCGATTTCGAGATCCAGCCCGGGGAAGCTGTCGGCATCGTCGGGGTCAACGGCGCAGGCAAAAGCACGTTGCTCAAGATGATCACCGGCACCACCCAACCCACCTGTGGGCACATTCAACTGCGCGGCCGCGTCGCTGCGTTGCTGGAGCTGGGCATGGGGTTCCACCCGGATTTCACAGGCCGCCAAAACGCCTTCATGGCCGGCCAGTTGCTGGGCATGCAAGTGGAGGAAATCGAATCATTGATGCCTGAGATCGAGGGTTTTGCCGAAATCGGCGAGGCCATCGACCAGCCGGTACGCACCTATTCCAGTGGCATGCAAATGCGCCTGGCCTTCAGCGTCGCCACGGCCCGCCGCCCGGATATCCTGATCGTCGATGAAGCCCTGTCGGTGGGTGACGCCTACTTCCAGCACAAAAGCTTTGAGCGCATCCGCAGTTTTCGCAAGGCCGGTACGACGCTGCTGATCGTGTCCCACGACCGCTCGGCGATTCAGTCGATCTGCGACAGCGCCATCCTGCTGGAGCACGGGCGCATGGCCATGCATGGCAAGCCGGAAGAGGTGATGGATTATTACAACGCGATGCTGGCCCAGCGCGAGGGTCAGATCGTCCGCCAGGAGATGCTCGCCAACGGCCAGGTACGCACTATCTCCGGCACCGGCGAGGCCGGCATTGTGGATGTACAGTTGTTGAACAGTCAGGGCCAGTCGGTGGAAGTGGCCGAAATCGGCCAACCGATGGTGTTGCAGGTGCGGGTCGAAGTCCGCCAGGACATTGAGCGGCTGGTGCTGGGTTTCCTGATCAAGGACCGCCTCGGCCAGCCCATGTACGGCATCAACACCCATCGCCAGGATAAAGCCGTGACCGACCTCAAGGCCGGCGAGCACGTCACCTTCCGTTTCAGCTTTGACATGCGCCTGGGCAAGGGCAATTACTCCGTCGCGCTAAGCCTGTCCCGGCTGGATTCGCACCTGGACCGCAATTTCGAATGGCGCGACTACGGGCTGGTGTTCCACGTCATCAACAATCGTCAGGAAGATTTTGTCGGCTGTTCGTGGCTTCAGGCCCGTACCAGCATCCAGCGCTCGGCAATACCCAAGGCCGAAGAACTGACGCAAAAGGAACTGCCATGACTCGCCTGCTGATGGAGTGCACCTACGTGTATGAACATCCCAGAGCCAATTCCGGGATTCAGCGCGTGGTGCGCAACGTTATCCGCGAACTGCCGGCCACAGACGCAGCGCACGAATGCATCCCCGTCGTCATGCTGCAAGGCAAGTTGTATGAAGTGAAGAGCCTCGCCCCACTGCCCTCCAGGGGGTTGGATCTGGTCAGCCTGCGGGTACGGCTGGAGCAGTTCGCCAGTCTGTTCTGGCTCAAACATCGGACGCTTGAACGGCGACGCCCCTTCAGCCAGTCGCGCTGGGCACGCCGCGTGTTGTACGTTGGCTGCCGGCTGTTTGCCCTGGGCTTTCTGAGCATTCCGATCCGGGTGCTCGATCGCTTGCTCAAATGCCAGCATGTCCCAACGCGTTGCGTGCCCCTTCAACATCGGGCCGGCGATCAGCTGGTGCTGCTGGACTCTTCCTGGCACGCCGACTTCTTTCCTCTGGCCGAACAGCTCAAGCACGATGGCGTCGGGATCATCTCGGTGATCTACGACCTGATTCCCCTGACCCACCCGCAGTTCTGCGACGCCGGGCTGGTGAAGGTGTTCAATCATTGGTTCGACTGGATTGCCCGCACCGCTGACGGTTACATCGCGATCTCCAGCACCATCCGTGACCAGGTTCGCCTGGAAATGGAGCGGCGCGTTGGCAAACAGCAGGTAAGTGAGCGCTGGTTCGACTATTTCCACCTGGGCAGCGAGCTGGATTTGGTGGATGCCACCAGCGCCATCGACAGCAAACTGTTGCGAGTATTCACGCAGCCCGAGCCGGTGTTCCTGATGGTCAGTACCATCGAGCCGCGCAAGAACCACGCTTACCTGCTCGATGCGTTCGATCGCGCCTGGGCCGCCGGCTCCCGGGCACGATTGTGCATCGTTGGGAAAATCGGCTGGAAATGCGAGGCCCTGATCGAACGTATCCGGCGCCACCCGCAACTCTACAGCCGCCTGTTCATGTTCAACAACCTCTCGGACCATAGCCTGGAACATGCCTACCAACACGCTACGGCACTGGTATTCCCGTCCTACGTGGAAGGCTTCGGCCTGCCTTTGGTGGAGGCCATGCAACGCGGCTTGCCGGCGATGGGCAGCGACATCGAGGTGTTTCGGGAAATCGGTGGTGAATTCATGGCCTATTTCAATCTAGAAGATCCCCAGAGCCTGGCAGACCTGGTGACCGGCATGGAAAACAGCGGGATTTTCCCGGCCAGTCGTCCCCTCGACCAATGGCAATGGCTGAGCTGGCGCCAAGCCAGTGCGCAATTGGTGGAGCGAATCGAGCGACACCTTGATGAAGTGATCCTCGACAGGGAAACAGCATGCGGATAGCTCTCAACGCCCGGATTCTCCAGGCGCCACGCACCGGCATCGGTCATTACGTGGCGGAACTGGCCACCGCCCTGGCCCAGGAGCCGGATGTGCAGTTGTCACTGTTCCACGGCTGGGGCTGGAGCTCGCAGTTACCGCAGGCGGCCACGCCAGGTTATTCAAGGCTTTCACCTTTGCTGCGACAGGTGCCGGGGGCCTATCGGGCGAGGCGCTGGCTGGAACAGAAACGCTTCGACCAGGGCCGTTCCCGCGCCATCGACCTGTATCACGAACCGAGCCTGTGGCCCCTGGCCTTCGAAGGGCCGACGGTGATGACCCTGCATGACCTGACCCATCTGCGCTACCCCGAGACACAACCGCCGGCACGACTGAAAGAGATCGAGCGACGGCTGAACCGGGCGGTGGAACAGGCACAACTGATTTTGACCGACTCGCAGTTCATCGCCGATGAAGCGCAGCAGCATTTCGGCCTGCCCGCCGAACGCCTGAGGGTCGCCCCGCTGGGCGTCGCGGCGCGCTTCCATCCGCGTGAACCCGAGGTCATCGACGGGGTTCTCAAAGCCCATGGGCTGGAACCAGGTGGTTATTTTTTGTGCGTCGGCACCCTGGAGCCCCGCAAGAACCTGTCATTGGCCCTGCGTGCCCACGCCGGATTACCCGAATCCGTACGTCAGGCTTTTCCGTTGTTCATCGTGGGAATGAGCGGATGGCAGCGCGCACAACTCAATGACGAGTTGAAAAGTGCCCTGGCTGGCGGTCATATTTGCCTGGCGGGTTACCTGCCCGACGAGCAGGTTGCCCAGTTGTTGGCGGGAGCACGGGCACTGATCTTTCCGTCGCTCTATGAAGGTTTTGGCCTGCCGGTACTCGAAGCCATGGCCAGCGGCACCCCGGTGATTACCACCCGCTGCTCGGCGATGCCGGAAGTGGCCGGGGCGGCCGGCAATTATTGCGAGCCCGACGATCCCCAAGGCATGCGCGACGCCATGGACCGGTTGATCGAAGATCGCCTGCATTGGCAGGCGTGTCGTGACGCCGGGTTGCAACAGGCGGCGCTTTTTTCCTGGCAACGGTGTGCAAAGGTGACCACCGACGCCTATCGCCAGGTTCTGGGAGGTTGAATGCGAGTCCTGCACTTTTACAAAACCTATCTGCCTGACTCCATGGGCGGCATCGAACAGGTTATTTTCCAGCTGTGCGACAGCAGTGACCGATTGGGCATCGACAACACCGTGCTGACGCTGAGCAGCGATCCGGCCTCGGGCCCGATCAGCATCCGACAGCATAAGGTTCATCAGGCCCGGATGGATTTTATGCTGGCCTCCACCGGATTTTCCTACAGCGTTTTCAAGAAATTCCGCGAATTGGCGGCCGAAGCGGACGTGATCAATTACCACTTCCCCTGGCCATTCATGGACCTGGTGCACTTTTGCAGCGCGGTGAAAAAGCCCTACGTCGTCACCTACCACTCTGACATCGTGCGTCAGCGGCACCTGCTGAAGCTGTATCGCCCTCTGATGCGACGCTTCTTGAACGGCGCGGATCGCATCGTCGCGGCGTCGCCTAACTATGTGCATACCAGCGATGTGCTCAAGGACTACCGCGATAAAACCCAGGTCATCACCTATGGCTTGAACAAAGCCAGTTATCCACAGCCTGACGCTGAACGCATCGCGCAGTGGAAGACGAAACTGGGCGAGCGCTTCTTTCTGTTCGTGGGGGTGATGCGTTACTACAAGGGCCTGCACATTCTGCTCGACGCCCTCAAAGGTGTGGATTATCCGGTGGTCATCGTCGGTGCCGGCCCGCTGGAGAAAGTACTGCATGCCCAGGCACAGGCGCTGGGCCTGCGCAACCTGCACTTCCTCGGACGTCTGGGAGATGAAGACAAAGTGGCATTGCTGGAACTGAGCTACGCCATCGTGTTCCCTTCGCACCTGCGCTCCGAAGCTTTTGGCATATCCCTGCTCGAAGGTGCGATGTACGGTAAACCGATGATCTCCAGCGAGATCGGCACCGGCACCAGCTACATCAATATCCACAATGAAACAGGCCTGGTGGTGCCGCCCAGCAACCCCGAAGCTTTCCGGGAAGCGATGCGTACCCTGTGGGACAACCCGACACAGGCCAGGGAAATGGGCATCCGGGCCGAAGAGCGTTACCGACAGTTGTTCACCTCCGAGGAGATGGGCCGAAAATGGCTGCAACTGTATGAGGCGTTGCTGGAGCAAAAGGCGCTTTCCTACGCGTAACGCCAGTCCTTGAGGCGAGCGAATAACCCCCTCGCCTCAAGGCTGCTCAGCGCATTTTCAAGCGTGCTGTTGCAACCCGACAGCCGTACGCGGCATGCCGACGAACCCGGGCAAGGCTTCGATCCGCCCCAGCCATGCACGTACGTTGGGGTAGTCCTCCAGCGACACATTGCCCTCCGGGGCATGGGCGATGTAGCTGTAGCCGGCAACATCGGCAATCGTCGCAGTGTCACCTGCCAGATACGTGCTGCTGCTCAAGTGTTGGTCAATGACTTTGAGCAGGCTGTGGGAACGGGCGATCACCTCCTCTGCGTTGTAAGGTGCGCCGAACACCGTAATCAATCGCGCCGAGGCCGGCCCCGCATGGAGCGGCCCAGCCGCCACCGACAACCAGCGCTGCACCCGGGCGGCGCCGACCGGGTCCGTTGGCAGCCATTGGCCCTTGCCATATGTTTGCGCCAGGTACACCAGGATGGCGTTGGAATCAGCCAGCACCCTACCGTCATCGTCAATGACCGGCACTTGTCCAAAGGCGTTAATAGCCAGGAAATCTGCCTGTTTGTGTTCGCCTTTGGCCAGGTCAACAAAAACCACCTCGACGGGCAACCCGAGCAAGGAAAGCATCAATTGAACGCGATGCGCGTGGCCGGAAAGCGGGAAGTGATAAAGCTTGATGGGATTCATGGTCGACTCCGCTGCAAGTGACGCCATCAGCAGAACGGCGTCGATGAGGTCATCTTCCGCCTCAACTGAAGACTAGAGAATCACCCGAATATGCAATCCATTGTTTCAAGCAGAGAAACAATGTCTCAGCCTTTCAAGGCCGGATGTTCGCGCAACGCACGAACGGTAAAGTCAACAAAACTGCGTACTCGCGCCGGCGCCTTGCGCCCGCCCTGATACACCACATGGATCGGCAGGGGCGGCAGTTCGAAGTCAGCCAGAACGATCTCCAGTTCCCCGTTGGCAACGTTGCCCGCCACCTGATAAGACAGGACCCGAGTCAACCCCAACCCCTGACAGGCCGCCGTGATTGCGGCCTGGTTGGCCGTGACCACCAGTCTCGGCGCGGGCCGCACAGAGAGCGGTTGCCCTGCGTCGATGAACGCCCAGTTTCTGATCTGACCGGTGGCCGATGAGGCGACCACCGGCAGGTGCTCCAGATCCTGCGGGTGTGCGGGTCGGCCATGGCGAGCGAAGAGTTCAGGGGAACCGCAAACCACCCGTCGCACTTCACCAACACGCACCGCGTGCTGGTTGCTGTCGGGCAACTCGCCAATGCGTACGGCGACGTCTATGCCCTCCTCGACCATGCTGACGATACGGTCCAGCAATAAGGCATTGATGCCCACCTCGGGAAATTGCTGCAGGTAATCGACCAGCACCGGCGTGACAAATAACTGGCCGAACAGCACCGGGGCAGTAATCGTCAATTGCCCCCGGGGCTGGGCGTGACTGCCGACCGCTGAATCCTCGGCTTCCTGCAAATCAGCCAGAATTCGGCGGCAGTCCTCGAGAAAGCGCTGACCCGCTTCGCTCAGGTATACGTTGCGGGTAGTGCGCACCAGCAAGGGCGTACCGATGCGTTGCTCCAACGCCGCCACCGCGCGCGTGACGCTGGCCGCCGACAAGCCCAGGCGCCGCGCCGCCGCCGAAAAACCGGAGTCCTGGGCTACGGCGACAAAAACCTGCATTTCCTGAAACCTGTCCATTTAGCCCCCGATGAGAAACCCTGATACAAGTTGGCTGCGCACCTCAAATCAGCGCAGCCCCGCCATTGTAGGGGCCGCGCCAGCGAACCACAGCGCAACGCAACCGGGCACTGGAACATCGACCCGATCAATTGCGGCTATGCTTGGTACCATCGAGCATACTTTCATGACAACTTAATGACTCGAACCATGACGTAGATCTTGTGGGAGCGGGCTTGCTCGCTCCCACAGGTTGCGTGCCTGACTGGCGTCCATCGGAAGGCCCTTTTGTGACTGTTTTGTACCGCGGCTTCACCCCTCTCATCGCCCTGACCGGATGTGTATTGATCATCCCCATGGGCCTGCGTCTCGCGCTGGGATGGTCCGACCCGCTGGGCTATCTGTCGGACCTGGGCACTGGCGGACTGCTGATTGCCCTGCTTTACCGTCGCCCCTGGTGGCTGGCGCTACCTGTGTTGCTGGCCTGGAGCGTGTTGACGCTGGCCAACATCGAGCTGGTCAGCGCAGTCGGGCGCATGCCCACCCCCTCGGACATCCAGTACCTGATCGACCCGCAATTCGTCGAAAACTCCACCAGCGGCGGGTTCGCCCACCCTTGGCTGGCAGCGGTCCAGCTGATAGCGCTGGCCGTTTGGCTGATGGTGCAATGGGTCAGCCGGCCGGATCCGGCGCCGCGCTTGCCACGCCACGCCTGGGCGCTACCGGTAGTGCTTCTGCTGAGCCACAGCGTGGTGCAATCCTGGCGGCCCAGTGAGGCAGACCAATGGAACCTGTTCAATCTTCCCCACCAACTCGTCACGGCGGCGGTTGCCGCCGGGCAGGATCGGACCCAGCAATGGCTTGAAGATGATGCAGTGGTTCAAAGCCCGTCCATGGAGGGTCTTACCCGGCTTGATCTTGACGGTCAAAAAATCCTGCCTGCCCCGGGCCGGGCACGCAACGTCCTGATCATCACCCTGGAAGGCGTTCCCGGCGCCTATGTGGGCGTCAACCGTCAGGCCCTGAAAAGCAGCTATCAGGAAGACCTGATGCCGCACCTCAGTGCCTGGGCCCAACGCGGCATGAATACACCCGATTACGTCCTGCACAATCATCAGACCATTCGTGGCCTGTATTCGATGTTGTGTGGCGACTACGACAAATTCGACGACGGCACGCCCAAAGGCGTCGAGATGCTGAACCTGACCCGGCGCAACCAGGCCTGCCTGCCGGCCCAGTTGCGCCGGAACGGGTTCTCTACGCATTTCCTGCAAGGTGCTGGCCTGCGGTTCATGGCCAAGGACCGGGTCATGCCGCACATCGGCTTCGACACGACCCTGGGCATGGACTGGTTCACCAAGCCTTCCTATCTGGAGTTCCCTTGGGGCAAGGACGACAAGACATTCTTCGAAGGCGCGCTGGATTACGTCGGGCAACTGCAACAGGCAAAGAAGCCCTGGATGCTTACGCTGCTGACGGTGGGCACGCACCAGCCCTACTCAGCGCCGGATGACTACCTGCAACGCTACGACACCACCAAGCAGGCGGCTGTAGGTTACCTGGATGACGCGCTGGAAAGCTTCATGTCGGGGCTGGAACGCCAAGGCGTGCTGAAAGACACCCTGGTGATCATCACCTCGGACGAATCCCACGGCGTCGACGATGTGCGCCTGGCGTCATCCTGGGGTTTCAACCTGACATTGGCGCCGGAGCCATTGCCCCGGGTCAAGTCGGGGGTCTACGGTCATGTGGACCTGAGCGCCTCGGTCCTCGATTACTTCGGTTTCAAAGTCCCCAAGTCACTGTCCGGTCGCTCGTTGTTCAGGGACTACGCAACGGGCCGGGAAATCATGTCATTCACCAACGGCAAGCTGCGCTATCACGACGGCAAGGGTACTTTCACCGAGTGCGATTTTCTGCAACGTTGTCGCTACTACACCAGTGAAGGTTTCATCACGGACCGCGCCACTTACGGCGGACAATACAGCGGTCAACGTGCCAGGTTGATCAGCGCGCGGGCCACGGCCCTGGACCGCACCCTGCTCCGTACACCGCTCAATCAGCATTATCAGTTTGGCAGCACCGATAAAATCCCGCTTCCGGCCCAGATCACCAACGATTGGACCGACAACCTGATCGGCGCCCAGTACCTGGAGATGCCCAAGGGCTCACAGACCCGTGTCAGCCTGACCATCCGCGCCCTAGGGCCGGACAATGCAGCCTACATTTCCCTCAAGGCCAAAGAGTTCGAGCAGGACGTCGCGATGGACCTGCTAACAGAAGTGGCGGTGACGCCCGAACGGCCGCTGGTGATGAACATTCGTTTCGATAACCCGCAACCCCGCAAGGCCTTCTCTTTCCATCTGCTGGGGCACGGGGTGGGCGCCATCGAAATCAGTGACTTCAGCGTCGTGACCGAACTGCCGGAGCAGACGGAGCCGTCGGATTACCTGAACGTCGTCCAGGAAGACAGTGATGCCCAGTCCAGTTGAATGAAATCGCGCAGCCCATGACCAACGCCGCGCCTTACATCGTCCTGGGCTGAATTGATCAATGAAGCAGACTAACCCAGCAACCGATGGAGCTTGGCGTACTGCAACAGCATGATGGTCTTGCCGTCGCAGATATCGCCGGTTTCGATCATGCCCAGCGCCTTGTCGAGAGACATCTCCAACACCTCGATTTCCTCGCCCTCAGCTTCCAGCCCGCCGCCCTCATGCTGTTTATCCTCGTCGAAGTATTCGCCGACGAAAAAATGCACGCGCTCTGTCACCGACCCCGGGCTCATGAATGCCTCGAACACCTTGCGTACATCCTGGACGATATAGCCGGTTTCCTCTTGGGTTTCCTTGCGGATGCAGGTGTGCGGATCGTCGTTATCCAGCAGACCGGCACAGGTTTCGATCAACAGACCTTCGTGACCATTGACGAAGGCCGGGAAGCGGAACTGCCGGGTCAGCACCACGGTTTGCTTGGCCTTGCTGTACAGCAGGATGGTCGCGCCGTTGCCACGATCGTAAGTCTCGCGGGCCAGTTCGCGCCATTGGCCATCGCGGCCGAGGTAGTCGTAGGTGGTTTTGCGCAGCACGTACCAGTCGTCCGAGAGCACTTCGACTTTCTTGATGCGCACGCGATCTTTGGTGTTTGCCTGTGTCATTCAGCCGTTCCATGTCCAGTGTCTGAAAGCGGCAGAGCGGCGGTAAAGGCCGACGGCCTGCCATGATTGAGGCAGGCTAGCAGAGGCCGGATCGATCACTCCAGCCCGGAGGCAAACACCTTGCCGGGGTTCATCAACCCGGCCGGATCCAGCGTGCGCTTGATGGCACGCATCAACTCGATCTCCAGCGGATCCTTGAAATGGGCCGCCGCTTCCGGCTTGGCTTGCCCCAGGCCATGTTCGGCACTGATGCTGCCATTGAAAGCGCTCGTCATCTGGTAGATGACCTGCATGATCGCTTGTTCCTGGGCCTTGAACGGAGCATCGGCATGGCCCAGCGGCTTGCTGATGTTGTAGTGCAGGTTGCCATCACCCATGTGACCGTAAGAAACAATGCGTACGCCGGGAAACTTCTGTTGCAAGGCGCTATCGGCACGCTCGATGAACGCCGGGATCTGGCTGACGGGCACGCTGATGTCATGCTTGAGGCTCGGACCTTCATGATTCTGCGCCTCGGAAATACCTTCGCGCAGAGCCCACAATGCCGCGGCTTGCGTCTGATTGCTGGCGATCACGGCATCGATCACCCACCCGGCCTCAAAAGCATGGCCCAAGCCGCTTTCAAGCAACGAGTCCAAAGGCGCGTCGGGCACCGTGTCGCGCAATTCAATCAAGGCGTACCACGGGTGCGGCCCTTGCAAGGGGTCACTGCAACCGGCCACATGGTCCAGGACGAACTCAAGGCTCTGACGCGACATCATCTCAAAGCCTGTCAGACGGTCCGCACACAGGCTGCGAACATGGCCGATCAGGTCCACGGCCGCCTGCGGCGAGGGCAGTGCGACCCAAGCGGTTGCCGTGCTATGGGTGGCCGGAAACAACTTGAGCACCGCCGCCGTGATAATCCCAAGCGTGCCTTCCGAGCCAATGAATAAATGCTTGAGGTCGTAGCCGGTGTTGTCTTTGCGCAAGCCTCGCAAGCCGTGCCAGACCCGTCCATCCGGCAATACCACCTCAAGCCCCAGAGTCAGCTCACGCATGTTGCCGTAACGCAGCACGGCCGTACCGCCGGCATTGGTGGCCAGATTGCCGCCCACCGTGCAACTGCCTTCGGCCCCCAGTGACAGTGGGAACAAGCGACCGGCCTGGCTGGCGGCTTCTTGCAACTGCTGCAGAATCACCCCAGCCTCGACCGTAATGGTTTCATTGGCCAGGTCAATCTCGCGGATGCGCTTCATCCGGGTCAGGGACAACACCACCTGGCGGCCGGACGAATCCGGGATCGAGCCGCCACACAATCCGGTATTGCCGCCCTGCGGCACCAAGGCAACTCGAGCGTCATGGCAGAGCCGCACCACCGCGGCCACTTCTTCGGTTGTGGCCGGGCGCACCACCAGTGCGGCGCGGCCTTGATAAGCGTTACGCCAGTCAGTCAGGTAGCTGTGCATAAGTTCAGGATCACGCACCAGCCCCGCCGCACCGACCACTTGCTCGATGCTTTGGATCAACGTGTCCCAGACCGTAGGGGCGAGATCGGCCGGAGGGAGAGGATTGGGGTTTTGCATGACTGTCTCCGGGCGTTTTGAATACGGCTGCTGCAGCGCACATCGTGCGTTGCAGCAGTGGAAGCGACCGAGTGAGGTGAACTAGCTGCGCATCAGCTCGATGGCGGCACTTTTCTTGTGACGGATCACCGTCACCAAGTGCCAGGAGACAGACGCCGCTGCCAGGGCCAGGAAGACCGCCGAGATCGGCGTGGTCAGGAAGCCGCTGAAGTTGCCATCCGAGAGCATCAGACCGCGACGCAGGTTGGTTTCAGCCATGGGCCCGAGGATGAAGCCAATGATGAAAGGCGCAATCGGCAAGCCGCCCTTGACGAAACCATAGCCCAGCAGGCCGAACAGCAGCACCGCCCAGACGTCGAAGATCCGGCTGTTCAGGCCGAACGCACCGACTACGCAGAGCACCAGGATGATCGGCAACAGGATGTGCTTGGGCACCGCCAGCAACTTGATGAAGATGCGCAGTCCGTAGAACTCCAGCACCAACATCAGCAACGAGGCCAGGATCAGCGCGGCAAAGATGGTGTAGACCAGCGATCCCTGACTGATGAACAACAGGGGCCCAGGCTGGATGCCGTGAATCATGAAGCCGCCGAGCATCACCGCGGTGGTGGTGTCGCCCGGAATACCCAGGGTCAGCAGCGGAATCATCGCACCACCAATACCGGCGTTGTTTGCGGTTTCACTGGCAACCACGCCTTCGATGGAGCCTTTACCGAATTCTTCCGGGTGCTTTGAACGCTTTTTTGCCGCGATGTAGGAAACAATGTTCGAGGTGCCAGCACCGATGCCCGGCAGGATCCCGATGCCCAGGCCAATGAACGACGAGCGGGTCGCGTTCGGCAGTTGGCTGATGAACTCCTTGATTGAAAAACCAAAGCCCTTGACGCCCTTCATGCTGATGTTCTGCGGCTTGGCACGGTGACTTGAGCGGGCGCTCTCGGCGAATTTCAGCACTTCGGCGACCGCAAACATGCCGATCATGACGGTAAGCATGGCGAAGCCGCCGTTCAGGCTCGGCAGATCGAACGTGAAACGCCGGATGGCTTCGACCGGGGCAATCCCGACGGTTGAAAAGGCAAAGCCCAAGGCGCCGGCGAACAGTCCTTTGACCAGCGAACCGGTGGACAGTGTGGCAATCAGGGTTAGCGAGAAAACGGCAATGGAGAAGTATTCATGCGGGCCGAAACTCAAAGCCACGTCAGCCAGGATCGGGGCGATAAACATCAACGCCGCAATGCTGAAAATCGTGCCGAGGAACGAGAACACCACGCCAATGCCCAGGGCTTTGACGCCCTGGCCCTTTTTCATCATCGGCGAACCATCGAACGTAGTAGCGATGGACGCCGGCGTACCCGGTATGTTGAGCAATATCGCTGAAATCAACCCTCCCGAGGTGGCGCCGACAAACAGGGCAACCAGCAGTGACAGACCTGTTGCCGGGCCCATCGAGTAGGTCAGCGGCAAGCACAGGGCGATGGCCATGGTGGCCGAAAGGCCGGGCACCGCACCAAAGACGATCCCCACAGCAACGCCGAGGGTGATCAGGACAAATACATAGGGCGTGAATACGGCACCAAAGCCTTGTTGCAGGAGCTCAATCATCACCGTCCCCTAGAAATCCAATAGACCGGCGGGCAGCAGCAAATCGAAGCCCTCACGGAAGATCACAAAAATCAAACCCGCTGAAACGACCGCGATCACGGCATAAAGCCCGTGCTTGACCTTCTGATCCGCGGGGGTCAACACAATGAATTGGGCGTAGAGGTAAAGCGTGGTCATGATCACGAAACCGACAATTTGCAGCAGCGCGGTGAAGAGCGTCACCAGAGCGATGGATTTGATAACGGTCGGGTAATCGATCGACTCAGCGGCTTCGTCAGGCTCGACAGGTTCGGCACGTTGCTGGGGCAGTTTTCTCCAGGCCAGCAATTGCAACACACCCAACAGGCAAAGCGCGCCGGAGAGAATCCAGGGTACGAAAGCGGCGTCGACGAAACTGCGGCGCGGCAGGTTTGCGGTCAACAGCAGGTACGCCACACCAGCACCGAGCATCGCCAGGCCGGCGAACAATTCATTTCTTTTGTAGGTATCCATACAGGATCCTCTTTCACTTGAAGGGCCGAGCAAATGGGCGCTTACCAATACGGTAAGCGCCCCATCCTGTTTCCCAGGATTTACTTGGCTTTACGCATCTCGTCCTTGAACTGCATGAAGTCGTCACGGGTCTTGGTCAGCGTAGCAATGGCTTCTTCGGTGCCCTGGAAGCTGACAGGCTGCTTGAAGGATTTCTTCAGCTCTTCAGCGTATTCAGGTTCTTCGGTGATTTTCTTCATGGTGTCGGCCATTTTCTTGACGATGGCCGGGTCTGTGCCTTTCGGGAAAGCCACGATGTAAGGCTTGTCCAGGATCAGATTCACACCTTGCTCCTTGAACGTCTTGACGTCACCCAGCAGCGCGTTGCGCTCTGCGTTAGGCTGCCCCAGAGCGGTCATCTTGCCACTGGCAATGTAGTCCTGGACCGAACCATAGCTGATAGCACCCAGGTCGATGCGCTTGCCCAGCAAGGCCACCACTTTTTCCGAAACGGTGCCGCTGTCGACCATTTTCAGTTTGACGCCAGCCAGCTTCTCGAACATCAACCCTTGCAGGTGCGAGAAGTTACCCATCTCGGTGCCGTAGGTGATGGTGCCTGGCTTGGCCTTGGCCTGTGAAATCAACTGATCGAGGGTGTCGATGCCCGAGCTTTTGGCAGAGACGAACACCGCGCCTTTATCGACGCCAGCGATGCAGGAGACATCAAACGCATCAAAACGATCTTCCGACAACCCTGCCACTTCGTTAACGATCATCTGACCGGTGTGGGTAAACAAAATGGTGTTGCCATCTGGCGCTGCGCTCTTGACCGCGTCAGCGGCAATGGTGCCGCCCCCGCCGGCCATGTTGGTGACGACCATGGACTTGCCAGTGAGCTTGGTGAAGTACTTGGCCATCATCCGCGCATTGAAGTCGGTATCACCGCCGGCGTTGGCAATGACCACCACCTGTACCGGGCGTGTCGGCCAGTCGCTCGCATCAGCGGCAACGGCCGCTCCGGCGGTGAGGCTCAAGAAGGAAGCGACGAGAGAGGCGCATAGTGTTTTTCTCATTATTGTTCTCCAGAGATGCTGCCGTAGAAGGTGTTGGTGGGGAGTTGGGTGTGGGTGTCGCGAGGATGAATCGGGCGTACTACCAACCCGCGCGCAGCGCCAATGCCAGACTGGAGCGCGGCAGGAGGGGAACGATGCAAGGAATTTAGTTGAGTCGAACAAGTATGGCTGTCTGAAAAGCCATGGAACGCTTGGCTGGGATGCAGAAGCGGGAAGATATGCACCCTTCTACGTTTATGCAGAAAGGGCAGAGAGCGATGCTGATGAGCCGTCGGAGCGATTGGCATAGCAGGGCCTGCGTTGCTTTATTATTTTATGTCATACGTTGTCGTACGACTTGGCCGATTATCGTCACCTAAAATAATTTTTGTCAACGCGGATATTTGCTGAACCAGCGAGAGAGAGGCGACATCGCCTCATGTTTACGCTTATGAGGAGAAATGCGGGGGTGAAGATCGGACGAGTGGCGCTCAGTGTTGCCGCTCAGGAGCCGGGTTCCGAATGGCGGCAACCGGTGACACCAGGGTGCAGAGGAGATGAAACCACCTCCGCCGCGACCCTGGCTGCCAGGGCTTACTCCACTGTCACAGACTTTGCCAGGTTACGCGGTTGGTCGACGTCAGTGCCCTTGAGTACGGCGACATAGTACGACAACAACTGCAGCGGGATCGTGTAGAGAATTGGCGACAGGATGTCGTGGATGTGCGGCATGTGCACCACGTGAGTACCTTCACCATTGGTCATGCCGGCCTTCTCGTCGGCAAAGACAATCAGCTGGCCGCCACGGGCGCGCACTTCCTGCAGGTTGGACTTGAGCTTCTCCAGCAGCTCGTTGTTCGGCGCCACGGTGACCACGGGCATATCGTTATCCACCAGGGCCAGCGGGCCGTGCTTGAGTTCACCGGCCGGATAGGCTTCAGCGTGGATGTAGGAAATTTCCTTGAGCTTCAGGGCGCCTTCCATCGCCACCGGGAATTGCGCGCCACGTCCCAGGAACAGGGTGTGGTTCTTCTCGGCGAACAACTCGGCGATTTTTTCCACGGTGCTGTCCATCGCCAGGGCTTCGCCCAGACGGGTCGGCAGGCGGCGTAATTCTTCCACCAGTTTTGCTTCGACGCCCTCACCCAGGGTGCCGCGCACCTGGCCCAAGGACAGGGTCAGGAGCAATAAGCCCACCAACTGCGTGGTGAACGCCTTGGTCGAAGCGACGCCGATCTCACGGCCGGCCTGGGTCAGGAGGGTCAGGTCGGATTCGCGCACCAAGGAGCTGATGCCCACGTTGCAGATCGCCAGGCTGGCGAGGAAACCCAGCTCCTTCGCGTTGCGCAGGGCGGCCAGGGTATCGGCGGTTTCGCCAGACTGGGAAATGGTGACGAACAGGGTGTCGGGTTGCACCACCACTTTGCGGTAACGGAATTCGCTGGCGACTTCGACCTGGCACGGAATACCGGCCAACTCTTCCAGCCAGTAACGAGCCACCATACCGGCGTGGTAGCTGGTGCCACAGGCAACGATTTGCACGTTGCGAACCTTGGCGAACAGCTCGGCGGCCTGTGGACCGAACGCCTGGACCAGCACCTGGTTCTGGCTCATGCGGCCTTCCAGGGTGCGTTGCACCACAGCCGGTTGTTCGTGGATTTCCTTGAGCATGAAGTGGCGGAATTCGCCCTTGTCAGCGGCCTCGGCACCGTCGCGGTATTGAACGGTCTCGCGCTCCACGGCGTTGCCGTCGATGTCCCAGATCTGCACGCTGTCGCGGCGAATTTCGGCGATATCGCCTTCTTCAAGGTACATGAAGCGGTCGGTGACCTGACGCAGCGCCAACTGATCGGAAGCCAGGAAATTCTCCCCCAGGCCCAGACCGATCACCAACGGGCTACCACTGCGGGCCGCAACCAGCCGATCCGGCTGCTCGGCGCTGATCACCGCCAAGCCATAGGCGCCGTGCAGTTCCTTGACGGTGGCCTTGAGGGCCGTGGTCAGGTCCATCAGCTCCTTGAGCTTGTGATTGAGCAGGTGGGCAATGACTTCGGTGTCAGTGTCGGAAGTGAACACATAGCCGAGTGCCTTGAGTTGCTCACGTAGCGCTTCGTGATTCTCGATAATGCCGTTGTGCACGACCGCCAGGTTGTCGGAGAAATGTGGGTGGGCGTTACGCTCGCACGGCGCGCCATGAGTGGCCCAGCGGGTGTGAGCGATGCCCAGGCGCCCCACCAGCGGCTCGGCGTCCAGCGCTTGCTCCAGCTCACTGACCTTACCTGGGCGTCGCATGCGCTCAAGCTTCTCGTCATTGGTAAACACCGCCACACCGGCGCTGTCATAACCGCGGTATTCGAGGCGCTTGAGGCCTTCGAGCAAGATTGCAGTGATGTTGCGTTCAGCAACGGCGCCGACAATTCCACACATGCTATTTCTCCTGGCTGACAGACGCGCAGATCACATTGATCCCACGGGCCTGAATCTGATCGCGGGCCTCCACGGGCAGGCGATCATCGGTAATAAGGGTATGGACGCTGCTCCACGGCAGTTCCAGGTTGGGAATCTTGCGGCCGATCTTGTCGGCCTCCACCATCACGATCACTTCGCGGGCAACCTCAGCCATCACACGGCTCAGGCCCAGCAGTTCGTTAAAGGTGGTGGTGCCTCGGACCAGATCGATGCCGTCGGCACCGATGAACAACTGGTCGAAATCATAGGAACGCAGGACCTGCTCAGCGACCTGGCCCTGGAACGACTCGGAATGAGGATCCCAGGTGCCGCCGGTCATCAACAGCACCGGCTCATGCTCCAGCTCGCTCAGGGCGCTGGCGACGTGCAGGGAATTGGTCATCACCACCAACCCCGGCTGCAGACCGAGCTGAGGAATCATCGCCGCGGTGGTGCTGCCGCTGTCGATGATAATCCGCGCATGTTCGCGGACCCGCTTCACAGCGGCCTGGGCAATGGCTTGTTTGTATTTGGAAACGGCTTGCCCGTTATCAGCAACCAACTCCTGCGGCATGGGGACCGCGCCACCGTAGCGACGCAGCAGCAAGCCATTGGTTTCCAGGGCGGCGAGATCCTTGCGAATCGTAACTTCCGAGGTTTCGAAGCGCTTGGCCAACTTATCCACACTGACTTCGCCCTGCTCTTGAAGCAAGGCAAGGATGTTGTGGCGGCGCTGTGGTGTGTTGCGCTTGGACATATGGATAAGTTTCGATTCGAAAGATAACGTAACTAATCAAAACCTATTGAAGCGATATCGTCAAGGCGCCGGGAGAAAAATTCAGAAATCCGCTCATAAATGTGGGAGCGGGCTTGCTCGCGAATGGGCCAGATCAGGCAATACAGCTTTACCTGACAGACCGCTTTCGCGAGCAAGCCCGCTCCCACAAGGAACTGTGGATAACTTCAGGGCTTCTTGATTTTCTCCGGGCGCTTCCAGCCATCGATATTGCGCTGCCGCGCACGGGCCACAGCCAGTTGGGACTTATCCACATCCTGATTGATGGTTGACCCTGCTGCGGTGTTTGATCCATCACCGATGGTCACCGGCGCAACCAGCGAATTATTGGAGCCGATGAACACATCCTCACCAATGGTCGTCCGGTACTTATTGGCGCCGTCGTAATTACAGGTGATGGTACCGGCGCCAATGTTAGTACGTGCGCCGATTTCAGCGTCACCCAGGTAGGTCAGGTGACCGGCCTTGGCGCCTTCGCCCATATGGGCATTCTTGAGCTCGACGAAGTTACCCACATGGGCGCGGGCTTCCAGCACGGTACCCGGCCGCAGGCGAGCAAATGGGCCGGCGTCGCTGCTTTCGCCCATCACGGCGCCTTCGAGGTGACTGTTGGCCTTGATCACCACGCCTTTGCGCAGGGTGCTGTCCTTGATCACACAGTTCGGACCGATGACCACGTCGTCCTCGATGATGACCTTGCCTTCGAGGATAACGTTGATGTCGATGACCACATCGCGGCCGACGCTGACTTCACCGCGCACATCGAAACGAGCCGGGTCGCGCAAAGTCACGCCCTGGGCCATCAGGCGGCGGGCGGCGCGCAATTGATAATGGCGCTCCAGTTCGGCCAGTTGCCGGCGATCGTTGGCGCCCTGCACTTCCATGGCGTCCAGCGGCTGCTCGGTGGCGACCATTAGCCCATCGCTGACCGCCATGGCAATCACGTCGGTCAGGTAGTACTCACCCTGGGCATTGTTGTTCGACAAGCGACTCATCCAGTCACCCAGGCGCTCAGCCGGTACGGCCAGAATCCCGGTGTTGCCTTCAGTGATCGCGCGCTGGGCTTCGTTGGCGTCCTTTTGTTCGACGATGGCGGTCACTTGGCCGTCGGCGTTACGCACGATACGGCCATAACCGGTGGGGTCGTCCAGCTCGACGGTCAGCAGGCCCAACTGTTGTGGAGCAACATGCTTGAGCAGGCGCTGCAAGGTGTCGACTTCGATCAGCGGCACGTCGCCGTAGAGAATCAGTACTGTCTCGGCGGTAATAAATGGCACGGCCTGGGCCACCGCATGGCCGGTCCCCAGTTGTTTATCCTGCAGGACAAAATTAAGGTCATCCGCCGCCAAGCGCTCACGCACAGCATCCGCCCCGTGGCCGATCACCACGTGAATGCGCTGTGGATCAAGTTGCCGGGCGCTGTGGATAACATGACCGAGCATGGAGTTGCCGGCCACCGGGTGCAAGACCTTGGGCAGCGCCGAACGCATGCGAGTGCCTTGACCCGCCGCGAGGATAACGATTTCGAGAGACATGACTGGCTACCAATCCTGGGTGGTCAGCGGCTGCGACCAGATGATGAGTGTCGGGAAAAGAAAAAAGGGTAGCCGAGGCTACCCTTTTTAATCAATCACACAAAAAGCGGACGGCTTAGCCGCCGAACTTCTTGCGGATCTGCTGGACGGTGCGCAGCTGGGCTGCGGCCTCGGCCAGACGTGCAGCAGCAGAGCCGTAATCGAACTCGGCGCCGCGCTCATGCAAGGCCTTCTCAGCAGCCTTGACGGCTTCCTGAGCGGAGGCTTCGTCCAGGTCGGCAGCACGTTGCACGGTGTCGGCAAGGACCTTGACCATGTTCGGCTGAACCTCGAGGAAACCACCGGAGATGTAAAACACCTCGGCTTCCCCGCCCTGCTTGATCAAGCGGATCGGACCTGGTTTCAGATTAGTGATCAGCGGTGCGTGACCCAGAGCGATACCAAGATCACCCAGCTCACCATGCGCAACCACCATCTCGACCAGACCAGAGAAAATTTCCCCTTCCGCACTGACGATATCGCAATGGACTGTCATAGCCATCTGATTGCCTCAACCTAAATTAGCGCCCGTTGCCGGGCGCCGGGATTACAGTTTCTTGGCTTTCTCGATCGCTTCTTCGATGCCGCCGACCATGTAGAACGCTTGTTCTGGCAGGTGGTCGTAGTCACCGTTGAGGATGCCTTTGAAGCCAGCAATGGTGTCTTTCAGGGAAACGTATTTACCCGAGGCACCGGTGAAGACTTCAGCCACGAAGAACGGCTGCGACAAGAAGCGCTGGATCTTACGAGCGCGGGATACCAACTGCTTGTCGGTTTCCGACAGCTCGTCCATACCCAGGATCGCAATGATGTCCTTCAGCTCTTTGTAGCGCTGCAGCACGTACTGAACGCCGCGAGCGGTGTCGTAGTGCTCCTGGCCGATCACGTTCGGGTCCAGCTGACGCGAAGTCGAGTCCAGTGGGTCTACCGCTGGGTAGATACCCAGGGAAGCGATGTCACGAGACAGAACGACGGTGGCGTCCAAGTGGGCGAAGGTGGTCGCTGGCGACGGGTCGGTCAAGTCATCCGCAGGTACGTATACCGCTTGGATCGAAGTGATCGAACCTTCCTTGGTCGAAGTGATGCGCTCTTGCAGCACGCCCATCTCTTCAGCCAGGGTCGGCTGGTAACCTACTGCCGAAGGCATACGGCCCAGCAGTGCGGATACTTCAGTACCGGCCAGGGTGTAACGGTAGATGTTGTCAACGAACAACAGTACGTCGTTACCTTCGTCACGGAACTTCTCGGCCATGGTCAGGCCGGTCAGGGCTACGCGCAGACGGTTTCCCGGCGGCTCGTTCATCTGACCGTAAACCAGGGCCACTTTGTCCAGAACGTTGGAATCCTTCATCTCGTGGTAGAAGTCGTTACCCTCACGAGTACGCTCACCCACACCGGCGAACACGGAATAACCGCTGTGCTCGATGGCGATGTTACGGATCAGTTCCATCATGTTTACGGTCTTGCCCACACCGGCACCACCGAACAGACCGACTTTACCGCCCTTGGCGAACGGGCAAACCAGGTCGATAACCTTGATGCCGGTTTCCAGCAGGTCGTTGCCGCCTGCCTGTTCAGCGAAGGATGGCGCAGGACGGTGAATGCCCCAGCGCTCTTCGGTGTCGATCGGGCCAGCTTCGTCGATCGGGTTGCCCAGTACGTCCATGATCCGGCCCAGGGTCGCTTTACCGACCGGTACGGAGATGGCAGCGCCAGAGTCGAGAACATCCAGACCGCGCTTCAAGCCTTCGGTGGAGCCCATCGCAATGGTACGTACCACGCCGTCGCCCAGCTGCTGCTGAACTTCCAGAGTGGTTTCCGCGCCTTGTACTTTCAGCGCGTTGTAGATGCTCGGTACGCTGTCGCGTGGAAATTCCACGTCGATAACGGCGCCGATGATTTGAACGATACGTCCGCTACTCATAGCTGGATCCTCTGAATATTTGAACCGTTAAACCGCGGCAGCGCCGCCGACGATTTCCGAGATCTCTTGGGTGATCGCAGCCTGACGCGCCTTGTTGTAGATCAGTTGCAAATCACTGATCAGATCACCGGCGTTGTCGGTAGCGTTCTTCATCGCGATCATCCGCGCCGCTTGTTCAGCTGCGTTGTTCTCGACCACCGCCTGGTAAACCTGCGACTCCACGTAGCGGACCATCAAGCCGTCAAGCAGCTCTTTGGCATCCGGTTCGTAGAGGTAGTCCCAGTGGTGCTTGAGTTCCTGTTCCGGGGTCGCCACCAGTGGAATCAACTGCTCCACGGTAGGCTGTTGCGTCATGGTGTTGATGAACTTGTTGGATACCACGGACAGGCGGTCAATACGGCCTTCCAGGTAAGCATCCAGCATCACCTTGACGCTGCCGATCAGATCATTGATCGACGGCTCTTCACCCAGGTGGCTGATAGCAGCGACGACGTTACCGCCGAAGTTGCGGAAAAAAGCCGCACCCTTGCTACCAATCACGCACAGATCGATCTCGACGCCTTGTTCACGGTTTACAGCCATGTCCTTGACCAGGGCCTTGAACAGGTTGGTGTTCAAGCCACCGCACAGACCACGGTCACTGCTCACCACAACGTAACCGACGCGCTTGATGGCGCGGTCGATCATGAACGGGTGGCGATATTCCGGGTTGGCGTTGGCCAGATGACCAATTACCTGGCGGATGCGCTCCGCGTAGGGACGGCTAGCAGCCATGCGCATTTGTGCCTTGCGCATTTTGCTGACCGCCACTTTTTCCATGGCGCTGGTAATCTTTTGCGTGCTTTTGATGCTCGCAATCTTACTGCGAATCTCTTTTGCGCCTGCCATGTAACACCTATCAGGTTAGCAAGCGGGAGCCTTGCGACTCCCGCTGCGGCTTACCAGGTTTGGGTGGCCTTGAACTTCTCGATACCGGCTTTCATGCCAGCGTCGATTTCGTCATTGAAGTCACCCTTCACGTTGATCTTCGCCATCAAATCGGCGTGATCGCGGTTGAAGTAAGCAATCAGCGCTTGTTCAAAGCTGCCGACCTTGGCGATTTCGACGTCAGTCAGGAACCCACGTTCAGCGGCATACAGCGACAACGCCATGTCAGCGATCGACATCGGAGCGTATTGCTTCTGCTTCATCAGCTCGGTAACGCGCTGACCATGCTCAAGTTGCTTACGGGTCGCTTCGTCCAGGTCAGACGCGAATTGGGCGAATGCCGCCAGTTCACGGTACTGAGCCAGAGCGGTACGGATACCACCGGAGAGCTTCTTGATGATCTTGGTCTGAGCGGCACCACCCACACGGGATACCGAAACACCGGCGTTCACAGCAGGACGGATCCCGGAGTTGAACATGGCCGATTCCAGGAAGATCTGACCGTCGGTGATGGAAATCACGTTGGTCGGAACGAACGCGGAAACGTCGCCAGCCTGGGTTTCGATGATCGGCAGTGCGGTCAGGGAACCGGTTTTGCCGGTCACTGCGCCGTTGGTGAACTTCTCTACGTACTCTTCCGAAACGCGGGATGCGCGCTCCAGCAGACGGGAGTGGAGATAGAACACGTCGCCTGGGTAAGCTTCACGGCCTGGTGGACGGCGCAGCAGCAGGGAGATCTGGCGGTAAGCCACTGCCTGCTTGGACAGATCGTCATAAACGATCAGCGCGTCTTCACCGCGGTCGCGGAAGTATTCGCCCATGGTGCAACCGGAGTACGGTGCCAGGAACTGCAGCGCAGGAGATTCCGAAGCACTGGCAGCCACGATGATCGTGTTGGCCAGGGCGCCGTTTTCTTCCAGCTTGCGAACCACGTTGGCGATGGTCGATTGCTTCTGACCGATTGCCACGTAGACGCAGAAAATGCCGCTGTTCTTCTGGTTGATGATCGCGTCGATCGCCAGAGCGGTTTTACCGATCTGACGGTCACCGATGATCAGCTCACGCTGGCCACGGCCGACAGGGATCATGGCATCGACAGCCTTGTAGCCAGTCTGTACAGGCTGGTCTACCGACTTACGCCAGATCACGCCTGGAGCAACTTTCTCGACCGCATCGGTCTCGGTGTTGTTCAGCGGACCTTTACCGTCAACAGGGTTACCCAGTGCGTCGACTACGCGACCCAGCAGTTCCTTACCCACCGGAACTTCGAGGATGCGGCCGGTGCACTTGGCGCTCATGCCTTCGGCCAGCGACTGGTAAGCACCCAATACAACGGCACCTACGGAGTCTTGCTCCAGGTTGAGAGCCATACCGAAGACGCCGCCCGGAAACTCGATCATTTCGCCGTACATGACGTCGGCCAGACCGTGAATCCGCACGATACCGTCAGACACGCTGACGACAGTGCCTTCGTTACGGGCTTGGGAGGTCACATCGAGCTTGTCGATGCGGCCCTTGATAATTTCACTTATTTCGGAAGGATTGAGTTGCTGCATTGCTCTGCTGCCCCTTCAAACTCAAGATTTCAATGCTTCGGCAAGTTTCGCGATTTTGCCGCGAATCGAGCCATCGATAACCAGGTCACCGGCGCGGATAACGACACCACCAATCAAGGCAGGGTCTTCCGTAACGTCCAGACGCACTTCCCGGTTGAGTCGTGCACTGAGAACCTTGGCGAGTTTGTCTTGCTGATCTTGGTTCAATGCAAAAGCACTGGTCACTTCCACGTCTACCGACTTCTCTTGCTCGGCCTTGTACAGGTCGAACAATGCGGCGATCTCCGGCAGAAGCGGGAGACGGTCGTTTTCGGCAACGACGTGGATGAAATTCTGTGCCTTGGCATCGAACTTGTCGCCGCACACGTCAATAAACGTGGCGGCCTTTTCTGCGCTCGTCAGTCGCGGGGCCTTGAGCACGCGCTGCATGGTGTCGTCTTGCGACACCGCTGCAGCCAGGCCGAGCATGGCTGACCAATTGGCCAGTTGCTGGTGGGCCTGAGCGTGCTCGAAGGCCGCCTTAGCGTAAGGTCGGGCCAACGTGGTCAGTTCTGCCATGATCGCCCTCGCTTAAATTTCAGCAGCCAGTTTGTTTACCAGCTCTGCGTGCGCGTTTTGATCGATTGTGGCACCCAGGATCTTCGAAGCACCGCCAACAGCCAGGGCACCCACTTGGGCACGCAGGGCGTCTTTGACGCTGTTGAGTTCCTGTTCGATCTCGGCTTGAGCCTGAGCCTTCACACGGTCAGCTTCGACGCGAGCCTGTTCACGGGCTTCGTCGACAATCTGGGTACCGCGTTTCTTGGCTTGCTCGATGATTTCAGCTGCCTGAGCTTTCGCTTCGCGCAGTTGCTGACCCACTTTCTCATGGGCCAACTCCAGGTCGCGAGCTGCTCGGCTGGCAGCGTCCAGACCATCTGCGATCTTCTTTTGACGTTCGTGCAATGCCGCAATGACCGGAGGCCATACGAACTTCATGCAGAACAGTACAAAAATCAGGAACGCAACGGACTGGCCAATCAGGGTCGCATTAATGTTCACGCCAACACCTCGCAGTTACGTTGTCCATCACACCAATCTACTCGAAACATCCGAGTAATCAGCCAGCGATTTGACCAACGAACGGGTTCGCAAAGGTGAAGAACAGAGCGATACCAACACCGATCATGGTCACGGCGTCGAGCAGACCAGCCACGATGAACATTTTAACTTGCAGCATTGGAACCATTTCTGGCTGACGCGCGGCGCCTTCCAGGAACTTGCCGCCCAGCAGGCCGAAACCAATTGCGGTACCCAGTGCGCCCAGGCCGATCAACAGTGCAACAGCGATAGCGGTTAGACCAACTACAGTTTCCATCTTTCCTCCCGACTTTTACGTCGTATGGTTTAGGTTTTTTAGATTAAAGCGGTAAAACAAATCGTTTCATCAAGCCCGTTCGGGCCCCTTCCCGTGTGACCGGGAAGGACATCAGACTAGTCGAGACTGGCCTTAATGGTTTTCTTCGTGCGCCATCGACAGGTAGACGATGGTCAGCATCATGAAGATGAACGCCTGCAGGGTGATGATCAGGATGTGGAACACAGCCCACGCCCACTGCAGAACTACACCCAGGCCGCTGAGCCAGAGCAGACCGCTACCGAACATCACGGCGATCAGGATGAACACCAGCTCGCCGGCATACATGTTGCCGAACAGACGCAGGGCCAGGGAGATCGGTTTGGCGATCAGGGTCACGAATTCCAGCAGGAAGTTCACCGGGATCAGCAGGGCCTGAACGAAAATGTTCTTGCTGCCGAACGGGTGCAGGGTCAGTTCGCCGATGAAGCCGCCGATGCCCTTGACCTTGATACTATAGAAAATGATCAGAGCGAACACCGACAGGGCCATGCCCAGGGTGGCGTTCGGGTCGGTGGTCGATACCGCACGGAACGGAATGTGCGAATCACCGGAGATCAGGATGGCCAACTGAGGAATCCAGTCGACCGGGATCAGGTCGACGGCGTTCATCAGGAACACCCAGACGAAGATGGTCAGTGCCAGCGGTGCGATCACCGGGCTACGGCCATGGAAGCTGTCTTTCACGCTGCCATCGACGAATTCGACCAATACTTCAACGAAGTTCTGCAGTGCACCAGGTTGACCGGAAGTCGCCTTCTTCGCCGCCATGCGGAAAAGAAGCACGAAGACCAGACCCAGTGCGACCGACCAGCCGAGGGTATCGACGTGGAAAGCCCAGAAGCCCATTTCCTTGGCTTCTGCTGCGGTGTGAGCAAAGCCCCAGCCGCCATTGGGTAGCTGCCCGAAGGTCAGGTTCTGCAAGTGGTGCTGGATATAGCCCGAAGCGGTTGTCTCTGCCATGGTTGCCTCAAACGCCCTAAGGTCTCGAAAGTCTTGTTCTCATTAGCAGGGGAGCGAACCAGCTAACCAGTTGGGTCAGCACGAAGACGCTGAATACAGCCAGCGGCGCCAGTGGCTTCACACCTGCGAACGTCAATGCAAACAGCACTGCCGTCAAAATCAGTTTCCCCGCCTCACCGGCATAAAAAGACCGGACGATGGCTTGGGCTGCTCGGGCGCCGGAAAACCGAAATGCCCTGTGAGCGAAATAAATATTGGGAAGCAAGGCTATCAGGCCTCCGCAAAGCCCTGAGTATCCGGCGACGACTCCCTTCCATTGCCAGAGCGCCAAAGCGGCGATCAGTACAACGACGAATTGGGTCATCAACACCGGGAAAACAGCCAGACGATGGAACGGCAAGCGGTTTGGCGTGCGTGTTTCCATCGCTTTTGCTCTCCAATGATCGGCCGCCATAATTCAATAACTTGGCATAATTTGTGCCGACAAAATGCGCGCAGAGTATAGGGGCGGTTCTGCCCCTATTCAACTGCCAGGTAGTGATTTCCGACTGCACGCTACAAGAGCAATTGTTTCAGCGAATGTGCGCAAGGACACCTTGCAGCTCATCTAGGGAGTTATAGCCGATCACCAATTGCCCTTTGCCCTTCTTGCCGTGGCGAATCTGCACCGCAGAGCCTAGCCGCTCGGCCAGGCGCTGCTCCAGGCGTGCGATGTCCGGATCGGTTTTCGGTGCTTCGACAGGTGCCGGTTTACCACTGAGCCACTGACGAACCAATGCCTCGGTCTGGCGCACGGTCAGACCGCGTGCGACAACGTGTCGCGCCCCTTCAACCTGTTGATTTTCCGGCAAACCGAGCAATGCCCGGGCGTGGCCCATTTCCAGATCGCCATGGGACAGCATGGTCTTGATGACTTCCGGCAACGCAATCAGGCGCAACAGGTTGGCCACGGTCACGCGGGACTTGCCCACCGCCTCGGCGACTTGCTGCTGAGTCAGCTGGAACTCCTGCTGCAAACGCTGCAGGGCCACCGCCTCTTCGATCGGATTGAGGTCTTCGCGCTGGATATTCTCGATCAGCGCCATGGCGATGGCGGTTTCATCCGGTACATCGCGGACCATCGCCGGTATGGTTTCCTGACCAGCCTGCTGGCTGGCGCGCCAGCGGCGTTCGCCGGCGATGATCTCGAAGCGACCATTGGCGACCGGCCGAACCACGATCGGCTGCATCACGCCCTGGCTCTTGATCGACTGGGCCAGCTCTTCCAGCGCCTGCGGGTCCATGTCCCGACGCGGCTGATACTTGCCGCGCTGGATCAGGTCCAGGGGCAAGTGTTGCAACTCGCGCTGATCGACTTGCACGGCCTGCTCTTCCAGCGAACTGACAGTGGGGCCACTGAGCAGTGCATCCAGTCCACGTCCGAGACCTCGTTTCTTGACGGCCATGGGGTTTCCTTAAGTTGGCTGGGCAGCAGCGGTGCGTGGGTTTCGGCGCTGACGGCGAACCATCTCGCCCGCCAGGGCCAGATAGGCCAGCGCGCCCCGGGATTGTTTGTCGTAGGCCAGGGCCGGCATGCCGTAGCTCGGCGCTTCGGCCAAACGGATGTTACGCGGAATGACCGTGTCGTAGAGCTGCTCGCCGAAGTGTTCCTTGAGCTGGGCCGATACATCGTTCATCAGGCTCAGGCGCGGGTCATACATGGTCCGCAGCAGGCCCTCGACTTTCAGGTCCGGGTTCAGCAGCTCGGCGATGCGCTTGATGTTATCCACAAGGTCGCTCAGCCCTTCGAGGGCGAAGTACTCGCACTGCATGGGGATAATTACCCCATCAGCGGCCACCAGGGCGTTGAGCGTCAGCATCGAAAGCGACGGCGGGCAGTCGATCAGGATGTAATCGTAATTTTCCCGAATCGGCGCCAAGGCGCTGCGCAGACGGCTTTCCTTCATCTGCATTTCCAGCAGGACCACTTCGGCCGCCGTCAGGTCACGGTTGGCCGGCAGCAGTTGATAACCGCCGTGTTCGGAGAAATGCATGGCCTGGCCCAGATCGCATTCGCCGATCAGGACATCGTAAATGGAGTTTTCCAGGCCATGTTTATCCACACCGCTACCCATGGTGGCGTTGCCCTGTGGATCGAGATCGATCAGCAACACCCGGCGCTTGGTCGCGACCAGGGATGCTGCGAGGTTGATACAGGTGGTGGTTTTACCCACACCACCCTTCTGGTTCGCTATCGCGAATACCTTAGCCATTGTTGCTTGTATTCCCAATCATGCCGTGCGGCGCAGTATCAGCAGATGGCGTTGGCCTTGGCAACCGGGTACGGCCAGGGCGTGTTCGCTATCGAGGTGGAAGTCTGTCGGCAATGCTACCAGCTCATCGGCCGGATGAACGCCCTTCATTGCCAGCCAGCGCGTATCGGCATCGCCCAGGTGGCGAGTCCAGTTGCTGAAGTTTTCCATGCTGCTGAATGCCCGGGAGATGATCCCGTTGAAAGGCTGGGCAGGCTGGAACGCTTCGACACGGCTGTGGATAACTTGCAGGTTATCCAGTTTGAGTTCGAGTTTGACCTGGGTCAGGAAGCGGGTTTTCTTGCCATTGCTGTCCAGGCAGGTCACTTGCGAGTCCGGAAACAGGATCGCCAGCGGGATTCCCGGCATGCCACCGCCACTGCCGACATCGAGCCAGCGGCCGTCTTCGATGAAGGACATGACGCTGAGGCTGTCGAGCAGATGGCGCGAGACCATTTCATCCGGATCGCGCACGGCGGTCAGGTTGTAGGCCTTGTTCCATTTGATCAACAGGGCCAGATAGCCCAGCAGTTGCGCGTGCTGGGCCTCGGTCAGGCTGACGCCGAGCTGACGGGCACCTGTGGATAACTCTTCGGCGTGTTGCGAGGTGACCATCGAACTCAAGCGCTTTGCTCCAACTGACGGCCCGCGCCGCGTTTTTTCAAATGAATCATCAACAGGGAAATGGCCGCCGGGGTCACGCCGGGGATACGCGAAGCCTGGCCCAGGGTCTCAGGACGCGTTGCGCTGAGCTTGCTCTGGATTTCTTTCGATAACCCGGAAATGCCCGTGTACTCGATATCCACAGGCAGCTTCGTGTCTTCGCTGGCGCGCAAACGGGCGATTTCGTCTTGTTGACGGTCGATGTAACCGGCGTATTTGGTCTTGATCTCGACCTGCTCGGCCACCTGCGGATCTTGCGCGCCCTGACCGGTCACTTCCACCAGTCCGAGGTAATCGATTTCCGGGCGGCTCAGGAGATTGAGCAGGTTGTATTCGTGGGTCAGCGGCGTGCCGAACTTCGCGGCAATGGCATCGCCTTGCTCGGTACCCGGACGAACCCAAGTGCTCTTCAAACGTTGCTCTTCGAGCTCGATGCTCTCGCGTTTCTTGCAGAACGCAGCCCAGCGCACGTCATCCACCAGCCCCAGCTCGCGACCTTTCTCGGTCAGGCGCAGGTCAGCGTTGTCTTCTCGCAGGATCAGGCGATATTCGGCACGGGAGGTGAACATCCGATACGGCTCCTGGGTGCCCAGGGTAATCAAATCATCCACAAGCACACCGATGTATGCCTCATCGCGGCGCGGGCACCAGGCTTCTTTGCCCTTGGCGAGCAGTGCGGCGTTGGCTCCGGCGAGCAAACCCTGGGCACCCGCTTCTTCGTAGCCGGTGGTGCCGTTGATCTGCCCGGCGAAGAACAGACCGCCGATAGCTTTGGTTTCCAGGCTGTACTTCAAATCGCGCGGATCGAAGTAGTCGTACTCGATCGCATAACCCGGACGCACGATGTGCGCGTTCTCCATGCCACGGATCGACTGCACGATCTGCAATTGCACGTCGAACGGCAGACTTGTGGATATCCCGTTCGGATACAACTCATGGGTGGTCAAACCTTCCGGTTCGATGAACACCTGATGGCTTTCCTTGTCGGCAAAGCGATGGATCTTGTCTTCAATCGACGGGCAATAGCGCGGGCCGACACCTTCGATTTCACCGGCAGCGGAATACATCGGCGAACGATCGAGGTTCGCCGCGATGATTTCGTGGGTGCGGGCGTTGGTGTGGGTGATCCAGCAACTGACTTGCCGTGGATGCTGTTCCTTGTTGCCCATGAACGACATCACCGGGATCGGCGTATCGCCAGGCTGCTCGGTCATCACCGAGAAATCCACGGACTTGCCGTCGATGCGAGGTGGCGTACCGGTTTTCAGACGCCCGACACGCAATGGCAACTCACGCAGACGGTGAGCCAGAGCGATCGACGGCGGATCACCGGCGCGACCGCCGGAAAAATTCTGCAAACCGATGTGGATAAGTCCGCCGAGGAAGGTCCCGGTGGTCAACACCACGGAATCGGCAAAGAAACGCAGGCCCATTTGCGTGACGACACCGCGCACCTGGTCCTGCTCGACGATCAGGTCATCGGCTGCCTGTTGAAATATCCACAGGTTCGGCTGGTTTTCCAGGATTTCGCGGACAGCGGCCTTGTATAGGACACGGTCGGCCTGGGCACGAGTAGCCCGCACGGCCGGGCCTTTACGGCTGTTCAATACACGAAACTGGATGCCACCCCGATCGGTGGCCATGGCCATCGCACCGCCAAGGGCATCGATTTCCTTGACCAGATGGCTTTTGCCAATCCCGCCGATGGCAGGGTTGCAGCTCATGGCGCCGAGGGTTTCCACGTTATGCGTCAGCAACAGGGTTTTAGCCCCCATGCGTGCTGATGCAAGTGCTGCCTCGGTACCGGCATGACCGCCGCCGATGACGATCACTTCAAAACGGGAAGGGAAATCCACCACGCACCTCGTGCCTGCTTAATTCAGGTAATTCGGAAAATAGGTTTGAGCCTGGCCTTGGGCGTTTTTCGAGCCAGGTCGGCAAGTATAGGGACTTCCCCTTTCCTAAAGAACCCTTTGCACAAAATTTAACCAGCTGTGGAGAAGTCGAGGTTAAAGAAATTAAAAAGAAAGAAATTTATAAAACCTTTGTTTTTATGTTTATTCTTACTGACCTCAATTTCTGTGGATAAAGCTCTATAAGCCTTTATATTCAATATGTACAGAGGTTCAAAACCCTGTGGTCAGGTACGGCTGGGGGGCTTGGATAACCGGTGTAAGCCTGTGGATGAATGGGATGGTTATCCACAGAGACCGTTATCTTCAGTTTTTAAGGGGGTTTATCAACTGAGCTCAGGGCCAGTTATTCACAGGGCTTAATCCACCGCAAAACTGCTTTTTTGCGCCAGACACCCGCCCACAGACAAGCCGCCATGCGGGGCAATCATTCCTGGAGGGGGGAAGAACCGGGCTGCGTGAGGTCGATGTACGGTCCAGAGCAGCCGTTTTTAAGGATTGGGGCGTTATTTACCGATGCAGAAGCTGGAAAAAATTCGCCCAAGCAGGTCATCAGAGCTGAAGGCCCCGGTAATTTCCCCGAGGGAATGCTGCGCCTGGCGTAAATCTTCGGCCAGCAACTCACCGGCGCCCGCCAGAGTCAGTTGTGCGCGACCGTGCTCCAGCGCCGCGCTGGCATGGCGCAACGCCTCAAGGTGCCGACGACGGGCGCTAAAGCTGCTTTCCGACGTCTGTTCGTAACCCATGCAGGCTTTTAAATGTTCGCGCAGCAACTCCAACCCCATATCTGCTGATTTCGCGCTGAGGCTGATGGTGACATGACCATCAGCGCTGACCTCCAGGGCTATGGGTTCCCCAGTCAGGTCGGCTTTGTTACGAATCAGCGTAACTTTCGAAGGATCAGGCCGGGTTTCCAGAAACTCTGGCCACAGAGCGAAAGGATCATCCGCTTCCGGGGCCGTGGCATCGACCACCAACAACACACGGTCAGCCTCGCCAATGGCTTTGAGCGCGCGCTCCACGCCTATTTTTTCCACATGGTCCTCGGTATCCCGCAGGCCGGCTGTGTCGACCACGTGCAAGGGCATGCCATCGATGTGGATATGTTCGCGCAGAATATCCCGGGTCGTGCCGGCGATCTCGGTGACAATCGCGGCTTCACGCCCCGCCAAGGCGTTTAGAAGACTGGATTTTCCGGCATTTGGCCGTCCTGCGATCACCACCGTCATCCCATCGCGCAACAAAGCACCTTGTCCGGCTTCACGCAGTACTGTGGATAACTCATCGCGGACTTTGTCGAGCATGCTGAGCACGTGACCATCGGCGAGAAAGTCGATTTCTTCCTCGGGAAAGTCGATCGCGGCCTCAACGTAGATCCGCAAGCCGATCAGCTGCTCGGTGAGGTTATGCACACGTTGGGAAAAAGCGCCCTGTAGGGAACGCAACGCATTGCGCGCAGCCTGTGCCGAACTGGCTTCGATCAGATCCGCAATGGCTTCGGCCTGGGCCAGGTCGAGCTTGTCGTTGAGGAATGCGCGTTCGCTGAACTCGCCTGGGCGTGCAAGACGACAACCCAGTTCAAGGCAACGTTTGAGCAACATGTCCAGGACGATCGGGCCGCCATGGCCTTGCAGTTCCAGCACGTCTTCGCCGGTGAACGAGTTGGGACCGGGGAAATACAAGGCCAGGCCTTCATCGAGCACCTGTTGGTCATCACTGAAAAACGGGCCGTAGTGAGCAAACCGCGGTTTGAGTTCTCGACCGCTGATGGCCTTGGCCGCGACGCTGGCCAAAGGTCCCGAAATACGGACGATGCCGACTCCGCCGCGACCCTGGGCAGTTGCAACGGCGGCGATGGTTTCACGAGGTGCGCTCATAAACCGGTATCCAGACAAAAGTGGCAGATAGCAAAACGCCCCACTAGGGGGCGTTTTGTGTGGTTATCCACAGAGCAAGTTACGCCTCGGCTTTTTTCGTAGCCGCTTCGATCTTACGCGTGATGTACCACTGCTGGGTAATGGACAACACGTTGTTCACAACCCAGTACAGCACCAGACCCGCAGGGAACCACAGGAAGAAGAAGGTGAAGATGATCGGCATCATCTTCATGACCTTCGCCTGCATCGGGTCCGGAGGAGTCGGGTTCAACTGCTGCTGGATGAACATGGTCGCGCCCATGATGATCGGCAGGATGAAGAACGGATCCTTGATCGACAGGTCAGTGATCCACAGCATGAACGGTGCCTGACGCATCTCCACGCTTTCCAGCAGCACCCAGTACAACGCCAAAAACACCGGCATTTGTACAAGAATCGGCAAGCAACCACCCAGCGGGTTGATCTTCTCTTTCTTGTACAGCTCCATCATGGCCTGGGACATTTTCTGCCGGTCATCGCCATGTTGTTCTTTGAGGGCGGCCAGTTTCGGTGCCACTGCGCGCATGCGGGCCATGGATTTGTAGCTGGCGGCCGACAATGGGAAGAAGATCCCCTTGATCAGCATGGTCAGGAAGATGATCGACCAGCCCCAGTTACCAACGAGGCTGTGGATATGTTGCAGCAGCCAGAAGATCGGCTGGGCAATGAACCAGAGGAATCCATAGTCCACGGTCAGTTCCAGACCTGGGGACAACTCTTTCAACACCGCTTGGCTTTTCGGGCCGGCATACAGGATGGCGCTGGTTTCGACTTGTGCACCTGGTGCAGCGGTCAATGCCGGGCCGGTATAACCGACGATGTAGTTGCCTTTGCTGTCTTTACGCGTCTGGACGACGTTGTTCTCGCCTTTCTGCGGGATCCAGGCGGTTACAAAATAGTGCTGCAACCAGGCAACCCAGCCACCTTGTACGGTTTCCTTGAGCTGCGCCTTGTCCATGTCTTTCATGGACACTTTCTTGTACGGCTCCGAACTTGTCCACAGGGCGGCGCCCAGATAAGTCGCGGTGCCGGTCGCAGTGCTCGAGGACGGATCGGAACTGGCGTCACGCTTGAGCTGCGCGAACATCGCACCGGACCAGGGCTGAGCGCTCTGGTTGTCGATCAGATAAGAAACGGTTACGTCATACAGGCCACGTTTGAGCGTGAAACGCTTGATGTAATTGACGCCGTCTTTGCTGAACTTCAGGTCCACGACCAATTGGTCCTGTCCATCAGCCAGTTGATAGGACTTCTTCTCAGCGGAGTAAACCGGGCGACCGGCCGGGTTTGCGTCCGGGCCGTTGGTGCCGATCAGACCACTTTGGGCCAGATAGGTCCGCTCGTTGCCGTTATCGAACAGCTGGAATGGAATTTCCGGATGATCCTGGCGGCGTGGATACAACGGCAGCTTCAGTTGAGCGACGTCACCACCTTGTGGATCGATTGCCAGCTCGAGTACGTCCGTCCTGATCTGGATCAGATCCTTGCTTGCAGCCACAGGGGCTTCGGCAGGGGCAGTGGTATCGCTTGCCGCGCGCGGGATGTCGTCATTGCTGGCGGCATTGTTGCCAGTCGTGGTGTCCGGCAAGCTCGGTGCGGTATTGCTGGCTGCAACATTCTGAGTCGGCAGGGCAGCCTGACCATAGTCCTGGTTCCATTTAAGAACCATTACGTAGGCCACGATTGCCAGGGCGACGATCAGGATCGTGCGTTTGATATCCATGATTACTCGGCCATCGAAGAAGAACGGGAGGTAGGGATAGGCGGAACCGGGTCATAACCGCCGGGATTCCACGGATGACAGCGACCTAAACGACGAAAGGTCAGCCAGCCACCGCGCAGAAGGCCATGGTTTTCTATGGCTTCATACGCGTAGCAGGAACAACTGGGGTAGAAACGACAGTGACTGGCCATCAGGGGACTAATGGCGTAGCGATAAAACTGGATCGGAACGAGTGCCAGTTTACGCATCGGGACTGTCTACCCCTACAGTTTCGGTGTTGACTGCTGGTGGTGCTGGCTTGTTACGAGCCAGGCGTTTCCAGAGCTTGCCGAAATGCTGAATCAATTCGGGGCTTTCTACGTCACCCAAACCTTTGCGCGCGACGATAACAATGTCCCAGCCGATCAGTGAATCCTGATTCAGGCGAAACGATTCGCGCATCAGACGTTTGAGGCGATTGCGCTGAACGGAGAGCTTGACGCTCTTTTTTCCGATAACCAGCCCTAGTCGGGGGTGATCGAGATCGTTACTGCGCGCAAGGAGCAGGAGATTTTTCCCCGGAACCTTGCCGGTAGGGGAGTCAAAGACTGCCTTGAAATGCCGGGGTGTAAGCAGACGCTTTTCCCGACTGAAGTCCTGACTCACCTCCAGTGCCGGATTATCAAACTGCCAGACGCGCACGACCTTTGGCGCGACGACGCGACAGGACGGCACGACCGTTCTTGGTAGCCATGCGAGCACGGAAACCGTGGGTACGAGCGCGTTTGATAGTGCTTGGTTGGAAAGTACGTTTCATGTCGTGTTACCTGGGTTCGTCCACAACGGGCCGGAATGGCCCCCGTTTTAAGAGACCGGGGATTCTAGAGAAAGCAAGCCTCTAGGTCAATTTCCAACCAGCGTTTCCTTCAAATAGATATCCGGCCGAGGTGGCGGGTTCATGACAAGGGTTCAGATATATAAATAAAAAGAAGGGAATTATTTAAAGCTTTTCTGTAAAGCTTATAAAAGCAAGGCAGGTACCTGTCTGTGGATAACCATCTTGAGGCCTTATAGTACGGCCTGTACAGAGGATGACAACTACAAGGGAAAGCGGTGGTCAGCCTGTGCTGCGCTGTCGGATAAGCTGTGTGTGGAATGGGAAGTTATCCACAGGAAGGTTACCCACAGACTTTGACCCCCACTTGTGCAATGACCTCAGGCCCTGTTATCCACAGGGCTTATCCACCGACCGCCTGTCGCCTTTCGCCGTGTTAAGGCATTGATAAATCATGGCCGATGAGCAACCTGCATGTGGATAAGTGGACGTCTGCTCGCTACAATGGCCGCTTGTTTTTGCCTCACCGGCTTTCAACTTAGGGGATATCCGTGTCAGTGGAACTTTGGCAGCAGTGCGTGGAGCTTTTGCGCGATGAGCTGCCTGCCCAACAATTCAACACTTGGATCCGTCCACTACAGGTCGAAGCCGAAGGCGACGAGTTGCGCGTCTACGCACCGAATCGTTTCGTTCTCGACTGGGTCAACGAAAAGTACCTGGGTCGGGTTCTTGAACTGCTGGACGAGCATGGCAATGGCATGACGCCGGCGCTGTCCTTATTAATAGGCAGCAAACGCAGCTCGGCGCCGCGTGCCGCGCCGAACGCACCGTTGGCTGCCGCCGCCTCCCAGGCCCAGGCTGCAGCGGCACCGGTTAATCATGCAGCTCCTGCTCCCGCGCCTGCCCCAAGCAAACGCAACGCACAAAAAATGGCAGAGGTCAGCGAGGAGCCCTCACGGGACAGCTTCGACCCGATGGCCGGCGCCAGCTCCCAACAAGCTCCGGTGCGCGCCGAACAGCGCACTGTTCAGGTTGAAGGGGCGCTCAAGCACACCAGTTATCTGAACCGCACCTTTACCTTCGAGAACTTCGTCGAAGGCAAGTCCAACCAGCTCGCCCGGGCGGCAGCCTGGCAGGTCGCGGACAATCCCAAGCACGGCTATAACCCGCTCTTCCTTTATGGTGGGGTGGGTTTGGGTAAAACCCACTTGATGCATGCCGTGGGTAACCACTTATTAAAGAAGAACCCGAATGCCAAGGTCGTGTACCTGCATTCCGAGCGTTTCGTGGCCGACATGGTCAAGGCGCTGCAACTGAATGCGATCAACGAGTTCAAGCGTTTCTACCGTTCGGTGGATGCGTTGCTGATCGATGACATTCAATTCTTCGCCCGCAAGGAGCGCTCCCAGGAGGAGTTCTTCCATACGTTCAATGCGTTGCTTGAAGGTGGGCAGCAGGTCATTCTTACCAGCGACCGCTACCCGAAAGAAATTGAAGGTCTTGAAGAACGCCTCAAATCGCGTTTTGGCTGGGGCCTGACGGTCGCGGTCGAGCCGCCGGAGCTGGAAACCCGGGTTGCGATCCTGATGAAGAAGGCTGATCAGGCCAAGGTCGAACTGCCTCACGACGCGGCATTCTTCATTGCCCAGCGTATCCGCTCGAACGTACGTGAGCTCGAAGGCGCCCTCAAGCGCGTCATTGCTCATTCGCACTTCATGGGCCGCGACATCACCATTGAGTTGATTCGCGAGTCCTTGAAGGACCTGTTGGCGCTCCAGGACAAATTGGTTTCTGTGGATAACATTCAGCGCACTGTCGCCGAATACTACAAAATCAAGATATCCGACCTGCTTTCCAAACGCCGTTCGCGTTCGGTGGCTCGCCCGCGTCAGGTGGCGATGGCCTTGTCCAAGGAACTGACCAACCACAGCCTGCCGGAAATTGGCGATGTGTTTGGCGGACGCGACCACACCACGGTGTTGCACGCCTGTCGTAAGATCAACGAACTTAAGGAATCCGACGCGGACATCCGCGAGGACTACAAGAACCTGCTGCGAACACTGACCACTTGATGACCACCAGCGCAGCTTATTAAGGCAAGGGACTAGACCATGCATTTCACCATTCAACGCGAAGCCCTGTTGAAACCCCTGCAACTGGTCGCAGGCGTCGTCGAACGCCGCCAGACCTTGCCGGTACTTTCCAACGTGCTGCTGGTTGTCGAAGGCCAGCAATTGTCGCTGACCGGTACCGACCTGGAAGTCGAGCTGGTCGGTCGTGTGCAACTTGAAGAGCCGGCCGATCCAGGTTCTATCACTGTGCCAGCGCGCAAGCTGATGGACATCTGCAAAAGCCTGCCCAACGATGCGCTGATCGACATCAAGGTCGATGACCAGAAGCTCGTGGTCAAGGCCGGTCGTAGCCGTTTCACCCTGTCGACTCTGCCGGCCAACGATTTCCCGACGGTGGAAGAAGGCCCGGGCTCGCTGACCTGCAGCCTCGAGCAAAGCAAACTGCGCCGTTTGATCGAACGCACCAGCTTCGCCATGGCTCAGCAGGACGTGCGTTACTACCTCAACGGCATGCTCCTGGAAGTGTCCGCCGGTATCATTCGCGCCGTCGCCACCGACGGTCACCGTCTGGCCATGTGCTCGATGCAGGCCGATATCGGTCAGCCTGACCGCCATCAAGTCATCGTACCGCGCAAAGGCATCCTGGAGCTGGCACGCCTGCTGACCGAGCCGGACGGCATTGTCAGCATCGTACTGGGTCAGCACCATATCCGTGCCACCACCGGCGAGTTCACCTTCACCTCGAAATTGGTCGACGGTAAGTTCCCTGACTACGAGCGTGTGCTGCCAAAAGGCGGTGACAAGCTGGTTCTGGGTGACCGCCAGGCGCTGCGCGAGGCGTTCAGCCGTACCGCGATCCTGTCCAACGAGAAGTACCGCGGCATTCGTCTGCAACTGGCCAACGGTCAGCTGAAGATCCAGGCGAACAACCCGGAGCAGGAAGAAGCGGAAGAAGAAGTCGGTGTTGAATACAACGGCGGCTCCCTGGAAATCGGCTTCAACGTCAGCTACCTGCTCGACGTACTGGGCGTGATGACCACTGAGCAAGTGCGTCTGATCCTGTCGGACTCAAACAGCAGTGCGTTGGTGCAGGAGTCCGATAACGACGACTCGGCCTACGTTGTCATGCCGATGCGTCTGTAATCATGCTCAGCAGAAGCTAGATGTCCTTAAGTCGTGTCTCGGTCACCGCGGTGCGCAATCTGCACCCGGTGACCTTCTCCCCTTCCCCCCGCATCAATATCCTTTACGGCGCAAACGGCAGCGGCAAAACCAGTGTTCTGGAAGCTGTTCACCTGCTGGGGCTTGCTCGTTCGTTTCGCAGCACCCGTCTGTTACCGGTCATCCAGTACGATCAACTGGCATGCACGGTGTTCGGACAGGTGGAGCTGGCAGAAGGCGGCCATAGCGCCCTAGGGATATCGCGGGACCGGCAAGGCGAGTTCCAGATCCGCATCGATGGGCAGAATGCCCGCAGCGCTGCGCAACTGGCGGAGATCCTGCCGCTGCAGTTGATTAACCCGGACAGTTTCCGTTTGCTGGAGGGAGCGCCGAAGATTCGTCGGCAATTTCTCGACTGGGGTGTGTTCCACGTGGAACCGCGTTTCATGACCACCTGGCAACGCTTGCAGAAGGCGCTGCGTCAGCGAAATTCCTGGCTACGACATGGTACACTTGACGCCGTTTCGCAAGCGGTTTGGGACAGGGAGCTGTGCCAGGCCAGCGCTGAAATTGATGAATACCGCCGCGCTTACATCAAAGCCTTGAAACCGGTGTTTGAGCAGACCTTGAGCGAACTGGTTGAGCTTGAGGGCCTGACGCTCAGCTATTACCGAGGCTGGGACAAGGACCGGGAGCTGAGCACCGTACTGGCTGGCTCGCTGCAGCGGGACCAGCAGATGGGCCATACCCAGGCTGGACCGCAACGTGCTGACTTGCGCCTTAGATTGGGCGCACATAATGCCGCGGACATCTTGTCTCGGGGGCAGCAAAAGTTGGTGGTGTGTGCCTTGCGTATCGCCCAGGGCCATTTGGTCAGCCAGGCTCGACGCGGTCAGTGTATTTATCTGGTGGATGACTTGCCGTCCGAATTGGACGAAGCCCACCGCCGCGCACTCTGCCGCTTGCTGGAAGACTTACGCTGCCAGGTTTTTATCACCTGTGTAGATCACGAATTATTGAGGGAAGGCTGGCAGACGGAAACGCCAGTTGCTCTGTTCCACGTGGAACAGGGCCGTATCACCCAGACCCACGACCATCGGGAGTGAAGGCATTGAGCGAAGAAAATACGTACGACTCAACGAGCATTAAAGTGCTGAAAGGCCTGGATGCCGTACGCAAACGTCCCGGTATGTACATTGGTGACACCGACGATGGCAGCGGTCTGCACCACATGGTGTTCGAGGTGGTCGACAACTCGATCGACGAAGCCCTCGCCGGCCACTGCGATGACATCAGCATCATCATCCACCCGGATGAGTCCATCACTGTTCGTGACAACGGTCGTGGCATCCCGGTAGACGTGCACAAGGAAGAAGGCGTTTCCGCAGCCGAGGTCATCATGACCGTGCTGCACGCCGGCGGTAAGTTCGATGACAACTCCTACAAGGTTTCCGGCGGTCTGCACGGCGTAGGTGTATCGGTCGTGAACGCACTGTCCGAGGAGCTTGTTCTCACCGTTCGCCGCAGTGGCAAGATATGGGAACAAACCTACATCCACGGTGTGCCTCAGGCGCCGATGGCGATCGTAGGCGACAGCGAAACCACCGGCACTCAGATTCACTTCAAGGCTTCCAGCGAAACCTTCAAGAACATCCACTTCAGCTGGGACATCCTGGCCAAGCGGATTCGTGAACTGTCCTTCCTCAACTCCGGCGTCGGCATCGTCCTCAAGGACGAGCGCAGCGGTAAGGAAGAGCTGTTCAAGTACGAAGGCGGTCTGCGTGCATTCGTTGAATACCTGAACACCAACAAGACTGCGGTCAACCAGGTGTTCCACTTCAACGTCCAGCGCGAAGATGGCATCGGCGTAGAAATCGCCCTGCAGTGGAACGACAGCTTCAACGAGAACCTGTTGTGCTTCACCAACAACATTCCGCAGCGCGATGGCGGTACTCACCTGGTGGGCTTCCGTTCGGCGCTGACCCGTAACCTGAACAACTACATCGAGCAGGAAGGCCTGGCGAAGAAGCATAAAGTCGCCACCACCGGTGACGATGCCCGTGAAGGCCTGACGGCGATCATTTCGGTGAAGGTGCCAGATCCGAAGTTCAGTTCCCAGACCAAGGACAAGCTGGTGTCTTCCGAAGTGAAGACCGCAGTCGAACAGGAAATGGGCAAGTACTTCTCTGACTTCCTGCTGGAAAACCCCAACGAAGCCAAGCTGGTGGTCGGCAAGATGATCGACGCCGCTCGTGCCCGTGAAGCCGCGCGCAAGGCCCGTGAGATGACCCGCCGCAAAGGCGCGCTGGACATCGCCGGCCTGCCGGGCAAATTGGCCGACTGCCAGGAAAAGGACCCTGCCCTGTCCGAGCTGTACCTCGTGGAAGGTGACTCTGCTGGCGGTTCCGCCAAGCAGGGCCGCAACCGCCGCACCCAGGCCATCCTGCCGCTCAAGGGCAAGATCCTGAACGTCGAGAAGGCGCGCTTCGACAAGATGATCTCTTCCCAGGAAGTCGGCACGCTCATCACTGCGCTGGGCTGTGGCATCGGCCGCGATGAGTACAACATCGACAAGCTGCGTTATCACAACATCATCATCATGACCGACGCCGACGTCGACGGTTCGCACATCCGCACCCTGCTGCTGACGTTCTTCTTCCGTCAGTTGCCTGAGCTGATCGAGCGCGGCTACATCTACATCGCCCAGCCTCCGCTGTACAAGGTCAAGAAAGGTAAGCAAGAGCAATACATCAAAGACGACGACGCCATGGAAGAGTACATGACGCAGTCGGCCCTGGAAGATGCGAGCCTGCACCTGAACGAAGAGGCCCCGGGCATTTCCGGCGAAGCTCTCGAGCGCCTGGTTAACGACTTCCGTCTGGTGATGAAGACCCTCAAGCGCCTGTCGCGCCTGTACCCTCAGGAGCTGACCGAGCACTTCATCTACCTGCCGGCTGTCAGCATGGAACAGCTGTCCGATCACGCTGCGATGCAGGATTGGCTGGCCCAGTACGAAGTTCGTTTGCGCACCGTAGAGAAGTCTGGCCTGGTGTACAAAGCCAGCCTGCGTGAAGACCGTGAACGTAACGTCTGGCTCCCAGAGGTCGAACTGATCTCCCACGGCCTGTCGAACTATGTCACCTTCAACCGCGACTTCTTCGGCAGCAATGACTACAAGACTGTCGTCTCCCTGGGCGCGCAACTGAGCACCCTGTTGGACGAAGGCGCGTACATCCAGCGCGGTGAGCGCAAGAAAGCTGTCACCGAGTTCAAGGAAGCCCTTGAATGGCTGATGGCCGAAAGCACCAAGCGCCACACTATCCAGCGCTATAAAGGTCTGGGTGAAATGAACCCTGACCAGCTGTGGGAAACCACCATGGACCCAGGCTCGCGCCGTATGCTGAAAGTCACCATCGAAGATGCCATTGGCGCGGACCAGATCTTCAACACCCTGATGGGTGATGCGGTCGAGCCTCGTCGTGACTTCATCGAGAGCAATGCGTTGGCGGTGTCTAACCTGGATTTCTGATCCAGCCACCCCGCTCAACGAAAAAGGCCAACGCACATGCGTTGGCCTTTTTTTCGCTCGTTTTCCCTAACTCGCCACCGACGCCTCACTCCCCGCCGCCACACTCTCCAACCGATACCCATACCCATAAATCGTCAGCAACTGCCAACCCCGATCCGCCGTCAGCCCGAGTTTGTTGCGCAGACGGTAGATGTGGGTGTCGAGCGGGCGCGACGAGGTCATTTCCTCGTGGGTCCAGAAGCGTTCATAGAAATACTCCCGGGACAGCGGACGGCCCAGGTTGGCGAACAGGCAGCGGGCCAGGCGGTATTCCCGTTCAGTGAGGCTGATGGGGATGCCGGCGCGGGTGACAGTCAGTTCTGCATCGTCGAATTCCAGGTCGTTGAATACCAGCACATCGCTGGCTGGAGTGCGTTGCAGGTTATGGCGACGTAAAACGGCGGTGACTCGAGCCTTGAGTTCGTTGGGCCTGAACGGCTTGCTCACGTAATCGTCGGCTCCGGCATTGAGGGCCTGGACGACATCGTGCTCACCGTCGCGGCTGGTGAGCATGATGGCGGCCGGTGGCGAGTCCATGTGCTCGCGCGTCCAGCGCAGCAGCGACAACCCGCTGATGTCAGGCAATTGCCAGTCGAGGATCAACAGGTCGAAGGTTTCCCGGCGCAGCTGCCGCAGCAGGTCTTCACCGCGTTCGAAACTGTGCAGGGTCCAGGCTTGTTCGCCCTTGTTGGGGATTTGTTGCAGTGTCTGTTCCACCCGGCGCAGCTCGGCCGGTTCGTCATCCAGTATGGCGACACGCATGGGATGCGATTCCTTGATCTCGAGAGTAACGGACATCATCAGGGTGGCCACGCAATCTGAACAAATATTCCACTGGCTCGGTATAACCTCGGCAGGCCGATAAATTGTCTGGTTGCAGGTCCCCTGTCGCTGGCAGTGACAATACCGGCTCATGACGCGCAGGGAAAGACAGCAGCGCGCCACCCATCGACTCCGTTATAGTCTTTGGCCTTCAGCCTGCCGGTGTGGCGCGCAACCCCCATGAAAAAAATCTCTCGTTCTTTTGTTCTGTCAGGGTGCTTATGAGCAACCAGCGCCGGCGTGAAAGCCGTGAACCGACCCAAGTCCAACGGATGTTTCGCCAATTGGTGCGGGAATGGTTGTGGATAAGTCTGCTTCTGTTGCCGCTCACAGCGCTGCTGTCGTTCAGTACCCAGCCTACTCGCCACGGGCCAGGGGCGGCGTTGTTGTCGGTGCTTGTGGTCGCCGTCGTGCTGGGGTTGCTATTGTTTCGTCCTCGCCTGGCGCTATGGACGACAGTGGGTGGAATGAGCACGGCCCTGCTGATCAGTGTCGTACTGGGGGCTGAAGGTTGGTGGTGGTCGCCCATGGCGAGTGTGTTGGGCGTAATGTTTGGCTATCTGATCTGGAACTGGCGGCGCCTGAGCGTGGTGCTGGCTTACTTTGGCTGGGAATTGGCGCGCCTGGATGCCGAACCAAAAGTTTTTCCTGAACGACGCCGTGCTCCCTACACAGGCAGTGACCGCTTGCAGGGCCAGATCATGGCCTTGGAACAAGCCATGGGGCGCACCCGAGATACTCGACGCTTCATTGCCGATGGCCTCGAATACCTGCCAGTGGCGACAATGATCAGCGATCCCCAAGGCAGGATATTACTGGGTAACCGCAAGGCCCGTGATCTCTTCGGCCATGGCTTGGCGGGAGGCGATGTATTGGAGCACCTCGCACAGCTGGGTTACCCGGGACTGGAACGTGGGGCGTCTCACCGATTATCCACATTGCCATTGGTGGAGTTTCGCGACAGCCGGGAACGAAGCCTGCGCCTGGAACGGGCCCCGCTACTGCCTGTCGACGGTGATGCGCCGATTGGTTGGTTACTAAGCCTCATCGACCTGAGCGTGGAGCGCGAAGCAGAAGAGCAGCGCAGCGTCATGCTGCGTTTTTTGTCCCATGATTTGCGCGCGCCTCACTCGGCGATCCTGGCCCTGCTGGATGTGCACCGGCATCAGGCGGGCGGCAATAATCCGCTCTTCGATCAGATCGAGCGTCAGGTGCGTCGGGCCCTGGAGTTGACTGACGGCTTTGTGCAATTGGCCAAGGCCGAATCCGAGGCGTACCAATTCCAGCCGACGCTGTTCGCCATGCTGGTTCTGGATGTAGTCGACCAGGCATCGGCCATTGCCCAGGCAAAGCGCATCCAATTGAGTCACGAAATGGACAATGAAGAAGCCGTGATGAGTGCCGATCAATCCTTGCTGACCCGTGCGCTGTTCAATCTGTTGGAAAACGCCATCAAGTACAGTCCGCCCGACACCTGTATTTCGCTACAGGTTGGTTGCGCGCAGGGTTGGCTGACTTGCAATGTCACCGACCAAGGCAAAGGCATCAGTGCGCGGGAGCTACCGGATTTGTTCAGCCAGTATCGAAGGTTTTCGTCGGCTCATGGGGAGGATGGCGTTGGTTTGGGACTGTCGATGGTCAAGGCCGTGGTGGACCGTCATGGTGGAAAGATCGAATGTCGTAGTGTGGTGGGCGAAGGCACAACCTTCAGTTTGAGATTTCCGTTGCAGGAAGAATGAAAAAAGATCGCGACCTCCGGCAGCGCTCGCGTGATATCTCAATCCAGGCCAGTGCTACGGTAAGCGGCGATCTTTTTTGGGGCGCTATAAAAACTTATGCACCTTTTTAGAATTTTTATGTTTTTAAGAAATATATATAAAAAACATAGAGTTAACATAAAAAAGCAACGGTTTCAGAAGAAACGGTACACAGGTTATCCACAGATCTCAAACAGCGATCTGATCCGTGGCGGCCGGTGCAGCGGAGGTGGGAGGAAGTGAACCCATCTCCCGTTGTGTCTGTTCATTCCAGGCTTGTACGCGGTCATTGAGTTCGGCAATGGCGCGCGGCCCGCTACCTTCGGCATACATGGGTTTGCCGATCACCACGGTGATGACGCCAGGGGTCCGGAGCCAGCCACCCTTGGGCCAGAACTTGCCGGCATTGTGTGCAATCGGCAACACCGGCAGGTCCGCGTTTACCGCCAAGGCGCTGCCACTGCGGGAGAATTTGCCAATCGTCCCGTAGGGAACACGCGTACCCTCCGGAAAGATCAGTACCCAAACCTTGTCCTTGAGTAGTTCATCACCTTTTTTCGCCACTTGCTTGAGGGCAACCTTGGGGTTGTCGCGATCAATGGCGATGGGGCGCAGCATTGCCATGGCCCAGCCGAAGAAAGGTACAAACAGCAGTTCACGTTTGAGCACTTGGCTCAGCGGCTCGAAATAAGCCGAAAGGAAGAACGTCTCCCAGGTGCTCTGATGGTTGGACTGGATCACGCACGGTCGGTCAGGCACGTTTTCGGCGCCCTTCACTTCATACCGTATACCCAGAAAAACCTTGCTCAGCCACAGCGCGCACCGGCACCAGTACACATTGATAAAACGGTAGCGCGTCCTGAACGACATGAAAGGCGCTACAAAAAAACTCAAGGTGCACCACAACAAGGAACTGGTGCCCAGCAGCAGGTAAAAGAGAAAGGATCTGATGGCCTGCAATATCGACATAGCGGCATTTACCGTTGCGGGCAGTGCCCGACTGTTTAAGCGCTTCCCGAACAGTCCTTGATCAGGATGTCTTGGGAGCTCTAATTGTGGATAAGTTCAGCGGCAATCGCCGCCAGGTCGTCAAAAATCAGGGTGCCCACCGGCAGGGTCTTGCCCAGAGTCTTCTCGCCTTTGCCGGTCTTTACCAAAACTGGCTGACAATCGACGGCCTTGGCCGCCTCCAGGTCACCGAGGCTGTCGCCGACGAACCACACACCCGCCAGCGTTACATCGTAGTGAGTGGCAATGGTTTTCAACATGCCCGGCTTGGGTTTGCGGCAATCACAACCTTCATCCGGCCCATGCGGGCAGTAGACGATCAGCCCGACTTCACCGCCCTGCTCGGCCACCAACGCGCGCAAGCGCTCATGCATGGCCTCAAGGGCCGCGAGGCCGTAGTAACCGCGGGCAATGCCAGACTGGTTGGTGGCGACTGCCACCGTCCAGCCGGCCTTGCTCAACTGCGCGATGGCTTCGATCGAACCGGGGAGCGGCAACCACTCCTCAACCGATTTGATGTAAGCGTCGGAGTCGTGGTTGATCACTCCGTCCCGATCGAGAATCAGCAGTTTCAACAGCAGCCCCTCAACCCAGCATGGAAATGTCGGCAATATTGAGGAACAAGCCGCGCAGGCGCGCCAGCAGCGCATAGCGATTCTTGCGAACATCTTCGTTGTCCGCATTCACCATCACGGCTTCAAAGAACGCATCGACAGGATCGCGCAGTGCTGCCAGACGTGCCAGCGCTTCGGCATACTCGCGCTTTTCCATCAGCGGTTGCACGGACGTAGATGCCTGCTGGATAGCCGAGTTGAGAGAGAACTCCACGGCGTTATCAAAGTAACGCGCCTCAGGTACGGCGAAAATTGTAGGCTCGGCCTTGCTCAGCAGATTCGACACACGCTTGTTCACCGCTGCCAGCGCTGCTGCTTCCGGCAGTTGGCGGAAAGCCTGCACCGCTTGTACGCGCTGGTCGAAGTCCAGGGCCGAACCGGGCTTGAGGGCACGCACCGACAGATAGGTGGCGACATCGACGCCTTCGTCTTCATAACGCGCACGCAGGCGGTCGAAGATGAATTCCAGCACCGCATCGGCCAGGCCGGCAGACTTGACCTTGCTGCCGAACGCGTTGACGGCGAACGCCACGGCGTCGTTCAGGTCCAGGTCCAGTTGCTTGTCGATCAGGATCCGCAGCACGCCCAACGCCGCGCGACGCAGGGCATACGGGTCTTTGCTGCCGGTGGGCAGCATGCCAATGCCGAAGATACCCACCAGGGTGTCGAGCTTGTCGGCGATGGCCACGGCCGCACCGGTCAGGGTGGTGGGCAGTTCAGCGCCGGCACCGCGGGGCATGTACTGCTCGTTCAGCGCCAGGGCCACGTCTTGCGGCTCGCCGTCGTTGAGGGCGTAGTAATAACCGGCAACGCCTTGCATTTCCGGGAACTCACCGACCATTTCGGTGGACAGGTCGCACTTGGACAGGATGCCGGCACGGGCTGCGCGCTGAGCGTCGCCACCGATGCGTGGAGCGATGAATGCGGCCAGTTTCGAAACGCGCTCGGCCTTGTCATAGACGCTGCCGAGTTTTTCCTGGAACACCACGTTCTGCAGGCGTTCGTTGAAGCTTTCCAGGGGCTGTTTCTTGTCCTGCTTGAAGAAGAACTCGGCGTCGGTCAGGCGCGGACGAACGACTTTCTCGTTACCGGCGATGATCTGCTGCGGGTCCTTGCTTTCGATGTTGGCGACCGTGATGAAGCGCGGCAGCAACTTGCCTTCGGCGTCCAGCAGGCAGAAGTACTTCTGGTTGTCCTGCATGGTGGTGATCAGCGCTTCCTGGGGCACTTCAAGGAAACGTTCCTCGAACGAGCACACCAGCGGCACCGGCCATTCCACCAGGGCGGTCACTTCGTCCAGCAGGCTTGGCGGCACAATGGCGGTGCCTTCCTGCTGGGTGGCCAACTCTTCGGTGCGCTTGCTGATCAGTTCGCGACGCTCGTTGGCGTCGGCCAACACGTAGGCGGCACGCAGGTCGGCCAGGTAGTTGGCCGGCGAGGTAATGCGCACGCTCTGCGGATGATGGAAGCGATGGCCGCGGGAATCGCGACCGGCCTTCTGGGCCAGGATCGTGCAATCGATGACCTGGTCACCGAGCAGCATCACCAGCCATTGGGTCGGACGCACGAACTCTTCCTTGCGTGCGGCCCAGCGCATGCGCTTGGGAATCGGCAGGTCGTTCAGGGAATCTTCGACGATGGTCGGCAACAGGCTGGCGGTCGGCTTGCCCTTGATGCTCTGGCTGTAGCGCAGCTTCGGCCCGCTCTGGTCGATTTCGCTCAGGTCCACGCCACACTTCTTGGCGAAACCGAGGGCGGCCTGGGTCGGGTTGCCGTCGGCATCGAACGCGGCCTGGCGTGGCGGGCCGTCGAGGTTGATGCTGCGGTCCGGCTGCTGGGTCGCCAGGGCGGTGATCAGCACGGCCAAACGACGCGGCGCGGCGTAGACATGCTTGGCTTCGAAGTTCAGGCCAGCGGCTTGCAGGCCTTTCTCGATACCGGCCAGGAACGCATCGGCCAGGGTGTTCAGGGCTTTGGGTGGCAGTTCTTCGGTGCCCAGTTCAACCAGAAAATCTTGAGCACTCATTGTGCAGCCTCCAGCTTAGCCAACACTTCATCACGCAAATCCGGGGTCGCCATCGGGAAGCCCAGCTTGGCACGGGCCAGCAGATAGGCTTGCGCAACGGAACGCGCCAGGGTGCGTACACGCAGGATGTATTGCTGGCGCGCGGTTACGGAAATCGCCCGGCGTGCGTCCAGCAGGTTGAAGGTATGGGACGCCTTCAACACCATTTCATAGCTCGGCAACGGCAGCGGCTGGTCCAGCTCGATCAGGCGCTTGGCTTCGCTTTCATAGAAATCGAACAGCTCGAACAGCTTCTCGACGTTGGCGTGTTCGAAGTTGTAGGTCGACTGCTCCACTTCGTTCTGGTGGAACACATCGCCATAGGTCACTTTGCCGAACGGGCCGTCGGCCCACACCAGGTCGTAGACCGAATCCACGCCTTGCAGGTACATGGCCAGGCGTTCCAGGCCGTAGGTGATTTCCCCGGTCACCGGGTAGCACTCGATACCGCCCGCCTGCTGGAAGTAAGTGAACTGAGTCACTTCCATGCCGTTGAGCCAGACTTCCCAGCCCAGGCCCCAGGCGCCCAGGGTTGGCGATTCCCAGTTGTCTTCGACGAAACGAATGTCGTGCACCAGCGGGTCCAGGCCCACATGCTTGAGCGAGCCCAGGTACAGCTCCTGGAAGTTTTCCGGGTTCGGCTTCAGGACCACCTGGAACTGGTAGTAGTGCTGCAGACGGTTCGGGTTTTCGCCGTAGCGGCCGTCAGTCGGGCGGCGGCTGGGTTGCACATAAGCGGCGTTCCAGGTTTCCGGGCCGATGGCACGCAGAAACGTGGCAGTGTGGAAAGTGCCGGCGCCTACTTCCATATCGTAGGGCTGAAGTACCACGCAACCTTGCTCGGCCCAGTATTGCTGGAGGGCGAGGATCAAGTCTTGGAAGGTACGCACGGCTGGCGTAGGCTGGCTCACGAAATTCACCTGTTTCTTGGGCTGCGATTTAAAGAGCGGGAGTATACCCGATTCGTTCGTGCGCACGCCCCCTGGAGCCTTATGCCACGCTGCTTTTGGTGTTCTGACGATCCTTTGTACATGGCTTATCACGATCAGGAGTGGGGCACGCCGCTGCGCGATGCGCAGGGTTTGTTCGAGTTGCTTTTGCTCGAAGGGTTCCAGGCCGGGTTGTCCTGGATCACCGTTTTGCGCAAACGCGAGCGCTATCGGGAAGTGTTGTTCGGCTTCGACGTGCAGCGCGTGGCGCAGATGAGCGATGCGGAAATCGATGACTTGATGCTCGACCCCGGCATCATCCGCAACCGCCTCAAGCTCAACGCGGCGCGGCGCAATGCCCAAGCCTGGCTGGCCCTGGAAGATCCGGTGGCGTTTCTCTGGTCGTTCGTGGACGACAAACCGGTCATCAACCACTTCAAGGACCGCTCCGAAGTGCCGGCCATCACGCCCCAGGCCGTGCAGATGAGCAAGGGCCTGAAAAAAGCCGGCTTCACCTTCGTCGGCCCGACTATTTGTTACGCCTTGATGCAGGCCTCGGGAATGGTCATGGACCACACCCAAGACTGCGACCGCTACGCCGAGCTGGCAAACGGCGGGTAGAATAGCCGGCTCGCAACACGCCCATGAATTCAGGAGTGACCTGTGGATAAGTTGAAAGGCGCCTTGCTGGTCGGCGCTCTGCGGTTGTTTGCGCTGCTGCCCTGGCGCGCAGTGCAGGCGTCGGGTTCGGCCATTGGCTGGCTCATGTGGAAGCTGCCCAACCGCTCCCGCGACGTGGTGCGGATCAATCTCGCCAAGTGTTTCCCCGAGATGGATCCGGCCGAGCGCGAACGCCTGGTGGGTCAAAGCCTCAAGGACATCGGCAAATCCCTGACCGAAAGCGCCTGCGCCTGGATCTGGCCGGCCCAGCGCTCCATCGATCTGGTGCGGGAAGTCGAAGGCCTGGAGGTATTGAAAGAAGCGCTGGCCTCCGGCAAAGGCGTGGTGGGCATCACCAGCCACCTGGGCAACTGGGAAGTGCTCAACCACTTCTACTGCAGCCAGTGCAAACCGATCATTTTCTACCGCCCTCCCAAGCTCAAGGCGGTGGATGAACTGCTGCGCAAACAGCGCGTGCAGTTAGGCAACAAAGTCGCCGCGTCTACCAAAGAAGGCATCCTCAGCGTCATCAAAGAGGTCCGCAAGGGCGGCCAAGTGGGCATCCCTGCCGACCCGGAACCGTCCGAATCCGCCGGCATCTTCGTGCCCTTCTTCGCCACCCAGGCCCTGACCAGCAAGTTCGTACCGAACATGCTCGCCGGCGGCAAAGCCGTCGGCGTCTTCCTCCACGCCCTGCGCCTGCCGGACGGCTCCGGCTACAAAGTCATCCTTGAAGCTGCCCCGGACGCGATGTACAGCACCGACACCGAAACCGCCTGCGCCGCCATGAGCCAGGTTGTGGAGCGTTATGTGCGGGCCTACCCGAGCCAGTACATGTGGAGCATGAAACGCTTCAAGAAACGTCCGCCGGGTGAGGCGCGCTGGTACTGAAGGCCTGCTGCTTCCTATGAGCGGGGCTGCTTGGGATTTGGGGTGAATGCAGGATCTGTAAACACCCAAGAACCCATGTGGGAGCCGAGCTTGCTCGCGATGACGGCGGACCATTCAACATCGATGCAAGCAGACCCACCGCTATCGCGAGCAAGCTCAGCTCCCACAGGGATTTGTGATGAATGCGATATCTGTGAACAACCCGGAAACTGTGGGAGCGAGCCTGCTCGCGATAGCGCCCTGACAGCCGCCACATGATTAGCTGACTCCACCCACCCCGTGGCGAGGGAGCTTGCTCCCGCCGGGCCGCGCAGCAGCCCCAATCAAGCTGACACATTCTTTCAGGCAACCAGAGGTCGATTTTTCCAAGCGCAGTGCGGGCTGAATGTCCTAAGCTCGCCTATCCCCAATCAGCCAAGGAAGCATCAATGGGCATTCGAGGCAAAGACCGTCAGATCGATAACATAGAGCTCAATGTCAGCGACATCGCCCGGAGCAAAGCCTTCTATGCAAGCGCATTCGGCTGGAGCTTCGTCGACTATGGCCCGACCTACACCGAATTCAGTGATGGTCGCATGACAGGCGGATTCACCACCGGCGAACCTGTACGCACGGGTGGCCCGTTGATCATCCTGTACGCGGATGACCTTGCTGGTACCCAACTCAGGCTCGAGGCCGCAGGGGCAACCATCAGCCGTAAAGTGTTCGCTTTCCCCGGTGGGCAACGTTTCCACTTTATCGATCCGGATGGCTATGAGCTGGCTGTGTGGTCGGCTGCCTGATGGTTCATTGATCACGAAGAGGCGCAAAGCCCCAATCGTGTCCATGATTAGGGGCCTGCGATATTGGCGACGTTGGCGTGGCAAAGCCGTCTCTAAATCCGTCGGACGACCGTCCAGTCAGAAATATCGCACTTCCTCTGGTTCATTAATCAAGGAGCCCCCCTCATGAACATCGATTTCACCGGACGACACGTCCTGGTCACCGGGTCCACCAGCGGTATCGGTTTTGCGACCGCCAAAGGCTTCCTGGAAGCCGGCGCCCACGTGGTCATCAACGGTCGCAGCGAGAGCAGCGTGGATGACGCGTTGCAGCGCTTGGGCGAGCTGGCTTCAAAGGCGACCGGCTTTGTGGGCGATCTCAGTCACGCGCCTGGCTGCCAGGCACTGATCGCCAAGCACCCAAGCTTCGATATCGTCATCAACAACCTGGGCATTTTCAAACAGGAAGACTTTTTCGAAACGCCGGACAGCGAATGGCAGCGCTTCTTCGAAACCAACGTGATGTCGGGCGTGCGTGTTTCCAGGGCCTACGCGCAGGGCATGGTCGAGCGCGGTTGGGGGCGGATTGTGTTTGTCTCGTCGGAATCGGGCGTGAACATTCCTGCCGACATGATCCATTACGGCTTCACTAAAACCGCGCAACTGTCCATCGCTCGCGGCTTGGCCAAGCGCCTCGCCGGCACGGGCGTGACGGTGAACTCGGTGCTGCCTGGGCCGACGCTTTCCGAAGGCGTTGCCCAGATGCTCCAGGCAGACGTCGAGCGCAGCGGGGAAAGCCTGGAAAAGGTCGCGGCAGATTTCGTCAAAGAGCACCGCAGCACCTCGATCATCCAGCGCGCGGCACGCGTCGAGGAAGTTGCCAACATGATCATCTACGCCAGCTCGGAGCAGGCCTCCGCCACCACCGGAGCGGCGCTGCGTGTTGATGGTGGTGTGGTGGATAGCATCGTTTAGGAGCCTACGGCACGTTGCAAAAAAACGCCGCTTCCTCATGAGAGATAAGCGGCGTTTTTTGTTTTGGAAGCAACATGGATTGATTCGACCGGCTTTCGGAGCGGTGAGGGGATTGTTCAGCCCACCCTGTTTTCGATCAGTCGATCCGAGCCGCCTTCGGCTACGCGGTTTTCGATCAGTCGATCCGAGCCGCCTTCAGCGACTGTAGGTTGAACAAAAGAAGTCGCGAACGCATTGCCGAGCGACAGAGCCAGAAGCGAGCCAACGAGTGTTTTGCTGAAAGTGTTCATGTCCTGATCCTTTTTATTCGTAGATGAAGTGAGTTAGACGGTGACGTGCAAACGGACGTCGACGTTGCCGCGTGTCGCGTTGGAGTACGGGCAGACCTGGTGAGCCGCGTCGACCAGCGCTTGAGCATCGGCTTGATCCAGACCCGGCAGATTGATGTGCAGATCAATGTCCAGACCGAAACCACCAGGGATCTGGCCGATGCCGACGTGTGCCGTGATCGAAGCGTCGGCAGGAATGCTGCGTTTGCTTTGGCTGGCGACAAACTTCAATGCGCCGATGAAGCAGGCCGAGTAGCCGGCTGCGAACAACTGCTCAGGGTTGGTGGCTTCACCGCCGGCGCCGCCCAGGGCTTTTGGTGTGGCCAGTTTCACGTCGAGAATCTTGTCGCTGGAAACAGCACGGCCATCACGGCCACCGGTGGAGGTTGCGACTGCGGTATAGAGAACGTTCATGGTGTTTCCTCTCTTGCTGATTGGTTTGATCGAGTATTTGGTTGCGCTAAATATTTGTGCGCTAACCAGTTGCGATAAATTTAACGGCTGAATAGTTTGCGCGCAAGATAAATTTTAGAGAATTTACTAATCCTTGATTAACTAATTGATATAGAAGGAAATTAATTTTCAGGTGTCGCAGTATCGCTGGCCTATATGGGCCGCGAGGTGAGCGAAGGGGGAAGGGGGAAGGGAGTATCAGCAGGGCCAGCGCAATTGCAGGCCTTCGAAGAGAGGGGCTTCACCAGCAGAATGGTGGGTTTCTCGATCATTCCCACGCTCTTGCGTGGCAATGTCGTCAGGGACGCTTCTGATCAAACCCTTTTCGACGGCGTTGCAGATGCTCCAAGCAGACGTCGAGCGCAGCGAGGAAAGCCCTGGAAAGGGTGGCGGTAGATTTTGTTGCTCGTGTTTAGTCGCCCGTGGCTATCTAGCGAGGCTGTCATCTGAGCAAATTGCTTTCAGAGCGAGAAAGGTGGTTGGAGTGGGACCAATCTGAGTCGGCATGCTGACGAGCGTAAGAGTGTCCGAATTACCTTCCAGGCGGTACGGCTTTCCGTTACACAGCTTTTTGGCTTTCTGATTTATATCTTCCAACATGCCTTCCCTTGAATTGAAGACACTCCCACTGTTGGTAAGCATGTATTCGCCTGGACCCACCTTGTCAACGGAGGTGAAGGTACACCCTGCTAGGGAGGAAAAGATAAATCCGATTAATGCTGTTTTTTTCAACTGTTCAATCTCCGGTGCAAGTTTATACCGCCGAAACGGCCTTCTTCTAAGCAATAGCAACCTGATTGCGCCCCAACGCCTTCGCTCGATACAGGGCTTTATCCGCATCGTTCATCAAGCTGTGGAGATCTTTGTTGCAGGCCTCTGCCGACGCGACGCCAAGGCTGGCTGATATGCGGTGAACAGGCTCGATCATCAAGCCGGCAATCGTATCGATGAGCTGTTCTGCAATCTGAGTGGCGACTTCGATGGAAGTGTCCGGGAGCAGAATGGCGAACTCTTCCCCGCCTAGCCGACCGTGGATATCCGTTGCCCGAAACGACGAACTGATGACTGCCCCAATCCGGCGCAGAACCTGATCCCCGACTTGATGGCCGTAGGTGTCGTTAATGTGCTTGAAGTGATCCATGTCCAACATGACGGCGCACAACCCTACCCGCTTGGTTTTACATTCGTCATAGAGTTGTTGGGCATGCTCGAAAAAAGCCCGTCGGCTCTTCAGGCCGGTCAGTTCATCGGTTTGGGCTGCGCGAGTTGAAATGCTGTTCGCCTGTTCCATTTCCCGGGTGAGTCGAAAAGCGGTTTCCAGTGCTTGGGACATCATGTGTATAGCGCGGGTCGCAAATGCTGCGAATACCAAAATCGAGAGTGCGATGCCGACTTGAATCGGGGATGGTTGAAACAGTAGCCAGGCGGTGCACGGCAATAGCACCAGGCCAATGGAGACGAGGGTCATATCGCGGTAGGCTGAGTAGCAGGACACCGCGCTGACGGACATGCCGACAGTAAAGAGCATGACCAATGCCTGGGACAACAGATCGTCTGCCGGCATGACCGCTAATGCGCCGCCTCCCCAGATGCCGGCGGACAAGACCAGTGTGAACCAGTATTTGCGTTCCCAGCGTTGGGGTGTGCGCTTGCTTTCGTCGCTGCGAACATAGGCAACGAACAACGAGATACGCAACAGCGTCGATGCGGTCAGGATGCCCAGCCACCAAAAGATGACGTTGTGTTCAAATCGATCCCAGCACAGCCAACACAGCATGATGGCAGCGAGGTAGCTACCGAACACCGCAGAAACCGATTGGCGAAACAGTTGCTGCAGTCGGTCAGTTCGCACCTGCTCGGCTATGAAGAAAGCCTGGTCATTCCGAGATCCTGGGCAATCCATGTGATTCACCTGATCGTGACGCAACCGAAAAAGAACGATTGTGGCACCCGGCCAGTAAGGCGAACAACTGAATTACTGTGGCGAGGGGATTTATCTCCGTTGGCTTCGAAGCAGAGCAAGCATCGCTATTGTTGACCCGACCTGCGCCTGAGGACTTATCAAGGTATCGCAGCCTGGTGAACACGTATCGCAAGCTGCTCCAAATCGCTGAGATCGGTTGAAGGTCTCCCAACGACTTTGGCCGCCTCGTCCCAGCGGCGCAAACGCAGGCTGTCGGCGAACAGCGGGTCGGCCTCGAAGGCTTCGGCCTCACGGGCCGTCATCGGCCCAGCCTGCCAGTCCAGGGTCTGCCGGCTGGCCTCACTCAACCCTGCCAGATAAGCCGGTTCGCGCCAGCTCAGGTAACGCTTGGCGTCAACATGTCGCGCCACCAGCCCCGCCAGGCGCTGGGAGAACCCCAATCCCAGCAGCCAGTTTGCGCCCACCCGCTCGTGGCCTCGACGGCCCAGGCCGGCCATTGAGTTTTCAGCCGTCAGCGGCGCACAAAAGTGCCCGACATCGTGGCAGAAAGCGGCCAGCACCAGCTCCTCGTCTGCCCCTTCGTCACGTGCCAGCTCGGCGGCCTGGATCATGTGTTCGAGTTGGCTGACCGCCTCGCCGATGTAATCCGCCTGCGCCTGCTGGCGGCACAGGGCAAACAGCTCGGCCACCGCTTGTTCCGCGCTCATGAGATGCAGGCCTGCGGCCATTTTCCTTCGCCGAGCAACGCCGCCAGGCTGCGCTCACCGAGGCCGAGGCCGACGCTCATGCCCAGGCCGGTGTGCATCAGCACGGCGCTGAGGCCTGCCCCGGCTTGTACCACGCTGAACGGGCCGGGCCCGCGCGAGCCGTATACACCCTGCCAGCGTTCCAGCACCTGCAGCTTGCCGCCCAGGGTGTGCTCAGCCAGCGCCAGCATGAGGTCGTCCACGCCCTCGGCGTTGAACGGCGAGGCGTCGCTGCCGTAGTCGTGGGAGTCGCCGATGATCAACTCGCCATGGGGCGTCGGGCTGACCAGCAGATGGATGCCGTGGGTTTCCAGTTCCGGCTGCTCGCGGCGGATCTGCGCGCGGATGGCGTCGGCTTCCGGCAGATCGGCGAAGGCGCCGTAATGCACGCAGCTGAGACCGGTGAGCACCGCGTGCTGCAGGTCCAGCGGCTGTTGCAGGCGGGCGCGCAGCATCTGCAGGCGACATACCGAAGGCTTGAGTGCGGCCAGCGGCTCGGCCAGCAGCGTCTGATAATCGTGGCCGGAGCAGACCACGATGTGCCTGGCACTGAAGCGCCCGGCGCTGGTCAGGGCGCTAGCTGGCTCGACGTCGCGCACCAGGGTGGAGAAGTGGAACTGCACGCCCAGCCCGCGCAGGTAATCGACGATCTGCGGCAGCGCTTCACGGGAATACAACTGCTGGTCGTCGAGGCCATGCAGGGCGGCGCGATGGTGGGCGAAACGGCCGCCGTACAACCCATTCAGGGCAGCGCCGCGCAGTAGCTCGACGCGGTAGCCCTGTGCACGGGCGCGGCCTGCGCAGAAGGCTTCGAGCAAGGCTTCTTCGGCTTCGCTGCGTGCGAACAGCAGTGAGCCCTGTTGCTTGAGCTGCAGGCCGGCGGCCTGGCCCAGCTCGGCCCACAGGTCTCGCGACTGGCGGGCCAGGTCGAGCATCACGCCGGGTGCCTGACCGGTGACCAGGGCCTGGCCGAAGTTGCGGATGGAGGCGCCGAGCGGCGTGTGGCTGCGCTCGAACACATGTACCTTGAGGCCGCGCTTGGCGCCGGCCCAGGCGTGGGCGAGGCCGAGCATGCCGGCACCGACGATCAACAGATCGCAGTCGTGCTGACTCATGGGGAAACTCCTGGAACGAAAAAGGCGGCCGCCAACGCAGCCGGATGAATCAACGCGTAGCAGCGATTGGCAGAACCCTTCTGGCAATGCTTGCGGGCGCAGACAGCACAGAGCCCGCGTTGCACCGCCAGCAGGGTTCTGCCGGCCACCTCACTGGGCTATCGGCTCGGACTTGCCGTCGTAGCGCCTGCGCCATTCGGCGAGGATCTTGTCGCGGTTCTCCGAGGCCCAGGCGAAGTCGTTCTTGATCAGGCGCTGCTCGTAATCGGAGGGCAGTTCCTGGAAGCGCTCGGCGATGCCCGGCTGGGCCAGCACGGCGAAATTCGCCTTGTACAGGTCCATGGCCTCGCGGCTGGCGGAGAAGTCGGCGAGCTTCTTCGCCGCGTCCAACTGCTCGGTGCCCTTGATGATGCCGGTGGCCTCGATCTCCCAGCCCAGGCCTTCCTTCGGCAGGACGATGTCCAGCGGCGCACCCTTGCGCTTGAGCTGCACAGCCGGGTACTCGAAGGATATGCCGATGGGGAACTCGCCGGCGGCAGCCAGCTTGCACGGCTTGGAGCCGGAATGGGTGTACTGGCCGATGTTCTGGTGCAGCTTGTCCATGTAGGCCCAGCCCTGCGGCTCGCCGAAGGTCTGCAACCAGGCGCTGACGTCGAGGTAGCCGGTGCCGGACGAAGCCGGGTTGGGCATGACGATCTTGCCCTTGTACACCGGGTTGGTCAGGTCTTCCCACTTGGTCGGCTTGGGCAGGCCCTGCTTCTCGGCCTCGATGGTGTTGAAGCAGATGGTCGCGGCCCACACGTCCATGCCGACCCAGGCCGGCGGGTTGGCGGCGTCGCGGTAGTTGGCGCCGATCTTGTCCAGGTTGGCCGGGGCGTAGGCTTCGAGCATGCCCTGTTGCTTGAGCACAGCCAGGCTGGAGCCGGCCAGGCCCCAGACCACATCGGCCTGTGGGCGATCTTTCTCGGCCAACAGCTTGGCGGTGACGATGCCGGTGGAGTCGCGTACCCACTTGATCTCGATATCCGGGTGCAGCTTTTCGAAGGCGCTCTTGTAGGCGGCCAGCTGTTCCACTTCGAGGGCGGTGTACACGGTCAGCTCAGTGTTAGCCTGGGCCTGCATGGCGCAAGCGGCGAGCAGGCCGGCGGCCAGAGCGGTGCGTTTGAACATGGGAAGCTCCTGGGTTGGCATTGCGTGGCATTGGTTGTTCGAATTCAGCTGGCTTGCGGACTCTCGCCTCGGGCCAGGCGGGCGTTGATCGCGTCGATTACCGTCGGCAGTTCGGCGAGGGTGTCGATCAGGTAGTGCGGCCGGCTCGGCGCGAACAGCGCGTCGATGCGCGTGCGCTCGGCTTCGCGCTGCGCGGGCGTCAGGGCCTGGTACTGCGCCCAGTCCAGGCCCAGGAAATTGCCGGAGAAGCGCAGCGCCACGGTCCACATGCCGGCGCTGCGGCCTTCGAGGATGCCCGGCTCGGTGTCGTCGACCTTGACGCACGCGGCCACATCGTCGAGGCCGAGGGCGATGACGTTGGCCAGCGCCTGGGCCGGGCTTGGCCGGCCTTTCGGCACCTCGTCGGTGGCCACCACATGGTCCGGGCTATAGCCATTGGCGGCGGCCAGTTCGACCACTTTGTCCATCACCTGTTTGGGATAGCCGGAGCAACTGCCGAGCTTGAGCCCGCGCTCGCGCAGCGCGGCGATACACGCCAGCGCGCCGGGGATCAGCGCCGAGTGCTCGCCGACCTTGGCGATCTGCAAAGGCATAAAGCGCTCATAAATCGCCGTCACATCTTCGTCGCTCGGCAGACGGCCGAAGCGGCGCTGGTAGCGCTCGGCAATCGCCGGCAGGTTGCACAGGGCGCGGATATGGTCCCATTTGCCCATGCCCATCGGCCCGCGCGCCTCCTCCAGGCTGATTTCGACGTCGAAACTGGCGAAAGCCTCGACGAAGATGCGGGTCGGCGCGAAGGAGCCGAAATCGACCACGGTGCCGGCCCAGTCGAGAATGGCGGCGTGCAGGCGGTCGGGGTGTTGGTAATGCATGGCAGTCTCCAGGGTAATCAATGGCCGGCGGCCGTGCGCCAGGCTTGGGCCCGACGCAGCACGCCGCGTGAGGCCCCCGCCAGCAGCAGCGAAACCGCGGCCGAGGTGAGCAGAATCAGGGTGGACATGGCGGCGGCGCCGCCGACATTGCCGGCGTCGTCCATGTTCAGCACGGCGATGGCGGCGAGCAGGCTGTCCGGGCTGTAGAGGAAGATCACCGCCGACACCGTGGTCATCGCCGAGACGAACAGGTAGCGCAGGATGTCGAGCAACGCCGGCAGGCAGATCGGCAGGGTGACGCGCAGAAAGTGGCGCAGCAGCGGCACCCTCAGCGATAGCGCGGCGGCCTCGAACTCGCCATCGAGCTGGCGCAGTGCGGCGCTGGCGGTCAACTGCGCGGTGGTCAGGAAGTGCGTGATGGTGCATGCCACCAGCAGGGTCATGCTGCCATACAGGCCGTGCAGCGGATTACCCGGCAGGTTGAAGAAGAAGACGTAGCCCAAGCCCAGCACCAGCCCCGGCACCGCCATCGGCACGAAGCTGAGCAGGCGCAGGGCCTGGGTTAGCGGGCTCTGCCGGGTTTTTTCCAGCAGGTAGGCGCCGGTGAAGGTCAGCAGGCTGCCGAACACGGCCGTGCAGCCGGCCAGCAGCAGGCTGTTGCGGTACACCTGCCAGCCACCGGGCAGTTCGGAAAAGGCGTAGTGGTGCAGCGACAGCGACAGGTCGTAGGGCCAGAACTTGACCAGCGACGAGTACATCGCCATGCCGAACACGCCGAGTAGCGCCGCGCAGATCAGCAGCACCACGGCGAGGAAGGCCAGGTCGCGGCAGCGCGACGGTTGCGGGTGGTAAACCTGGGCGCGGCCGCTCATTGCCTCGCGCTGACGCCGGCGTAGCCACAGGTCAACGGCAAAGCTGAACAGCGCCGGCAGCAGCAGGACCATGCCGATCAGAGCGCCGCGGCCGAACTGCTGCTGCCCGACCACTGCTTTGTAGGCCTCCAGCGCCAGCACCTGATAATCGCCGCCGACCACCACCGGCACGCCGAAATCGGTGATGCACAGGGTGAACACCAGGCAGAAGGCGGCGAACACGCCCTGTCGGCTCCCCGGCCAGGTGATGCTGTGAAATGCCCGCCACGGTGACGCACCCATGCTCGAGGCCGCGTCGAACAGGCGCGCATCGGCCAGGGCCAGGGCCGAAAGCAGCACCATCAGCGCATGGGGAAAGGTGTAGATGGCTTCGCCGATGACGATGCCCCAGAAGCCGTAGATATTGTCCGTGAGCAGGTGCCGGAGCGCGCCCTGGTTACCGAACAGGTAGATCAGCGCGATGCCCGGCAGTATCGATGGCGCCAGCAGCGGCAGCAGGGAAATGCCGCGCCACAGTCCCTTGGCCGGTACGCAGGTACGCTGCAGCGCATAGGCAAAGGCGTAGGCCAACGGCACGACGATGGCGGCCACGGTCAGCGAGACCGCCAAGCTGTTGCCCAGCAGCCAGCGGAAGTTGGCGCTGCCGAACAGCTCGGCTGCCGCCGTCAGCCCACCGCCCTGCCCCGGCTCGCTGGCGAAGCCGCGCCAAAGCATGGCCAGTAGCGGCAGCAGCACGGCGAGCACCAGCAACACCAGCAGCAACCACTGGCCACCGTGGACGAATAGACGGTCGGCGAGGTCGGCAGGCAGGCGCCGCGCACCGGTCTGGGGCTTGCTCGGCAACACCTGTTCCATCAGACGAACACCTGCAGGCTGCGCGGCGGCAGGGCCACCCAGATATGCGGGGCGGCCAGGCGCGGCATGGCGTCCGGCGCCAGCTCGGCAAGCAGGGCATGCCCCGGCAGGGCGTCCAGTTCGAAACTCAAGCGACAGCGATTGCCGAGGAAGGTGATCTCGCGCATCTGTGCGCTGAACAGGTTGTCTTCATGCACCGCAGGGTTGATCACCACCGCCTCGGGGCGGCAGAACAGACGACCACGTTCGGCCGGCCGGACGCCGTGCAGACGTAGGCTCAGCTCGCCAACCCGGGCATGCTCGCCGTCGCGCTCGTAAGGCAGCCAGTTGCCCTGGCCGACGAACTCGGCGACGAAGGGCGTGGCCGGTGCGCGATAGATCTCCTGGGGAGTGGCGTACTGCTCGACCCGACCATGGTTGATCACCGCGATGCGGTCGGCCATGAGCATGGCCTCGTCCTGGTTGTGGGTGACCATCACGGTGGTGATGCCCAAGCTCTTCTGCAACCGGCGCAGCTCGCCGCACAGGTGTTCGCGCACGCGAGCGTCGAGGGCCGACATCGGTTCGTCCAGCAGCAGTAGTTGGGGCGCCGGCGCCAGGGCACGGGCCAGGGCCACACGCTGTTGCTGACCGCCGGAGAGCTGGCCGGGGTACTTCTGCTCGCTGCCCTTGAGGCCGACCAGCTCAAGCATCTCGGCGAGCCGCGCGCGGACAGTCTCGCGGCTATTACCGGCGAGGCCGTAACCGATGTTCTGCGCCACCGTGAGGTTGGGAAACAGCGCGTAGGATTGGAACAGAATGCCGTAGTCGCGCGCCTGCGGTGGCAACGTGGAGACATCCCGATCACCAAAGAAGATCTTGCCGCCATCCTGGCGTTCCAGCCCGGCGATGCAGCGCAACAGCGTGGTCTTGCCGCAGCCTGAGGGGCCGAGCAGGCACACCAGCTCGCCGGCAGAGACGTCCAGCGACACGCCATCCAGCGCCTGAAAGGCACCGAAGGCCTTGTGGATGTCGTGCAGTTGCAAGCTGACCGTAGCCATGGCGGAACCTCGTCGGTGGAATACGAGGCTCATCTTGGACACGGGGTGCTAAAGCTTTATGGCAGTTGGGCAAAAGCTGCCGATAGTGGCATCGGCGGATTTATGTAGCGCTTCCATCCAACAGGCGGGCGCGAGGCACCTTACGAGGTGCTCGCGGCTTCCCGCGCCAACGCAAGGAAAACTGCCGGCAGGCGCGCGCTGCGGCGCTCCTTCAGGCAGTAGAGGTATTCGGCAATCAGCGGCGCGCCTTCCAGTTCGATCACCCGCAACTCGGTACTGGTCGGCACTTCGTGGCGGGCGATGATGCTGATACCGATGTTGCGCAGCACCGCTTCGCGGATCGACTCGCGGCTGCCGATCTCCAGTAACGAGCCGAGCGCCACGCCAGCGTCGCGCAGCAACTGCTCGGTAAGCACGCGAGTGGTCGAACCTTTCTCGCGCATCAGCAGGCAGTGCCCGGCCAGCGCCGCGAGCGGCACGCGCTCCCGTGCGGCCAATGGATGACTACGGTGTACGGCCAACACCAATGGATCGTGGCCCAACAGCAGGCGGGTCAGTCGCGGGTCTTCGACCAACAGCGAGGAGGCGGCCAGGTCTACGCGGTAGTCTTCCAGTGCTTCGATCACCTGCTGTGAGTTGCCGATCTCCAGGGTCACCTCGCATTGCGGCAGTTGCTCGCGGAAGCGCCGCACCAGGTCGAGCATGTAGTAAGGCGCAGTGGCGCCAATGCGCAGGGCGCCCTGTACCTGACCGCAGTTGCGCAAGAAGAACTCAATGTCGGCCTCCTGTTGCAGCAACTGTTGGACCATGGGCAGCAGGCGTACGCCTTCATCGCTCAGGGTCAGACGCCGACCACCCCGGTAGAACAGCTCGACGCCGTACTGCCCTTCGAGGCTGCGGATCTGCGTGGTAACCGTGGGCTGGCTGAGGCCGAGCTTCTTTGCCGCCTGGGTGATGCTGCCCAGGCGGGCGACCATGTGGAAGGATTTCAGCTCAGCGAAGGACATTATTCATACGACTCTCGGTACGGGTCACCCTCGAAGGAGCGTGAGCAAACCTTACAGCGTGGAAGTGACAGAACGTCAGTAAAGCATGACGGGCAAATCGACTTGCAGCGTTTTGTGATGCGTTACGACAACGTCAGGCTGCATAGCTAAAACGGCCCTCTAGCGCCGAATTCCAAGGCAAAACGACGCCCTGTTTATTCCGCTAGCGCCACCCTTCCATCAAGCTACGAATCCTTGCGCCGTTGCCTACAACTACGCCAGAATCCGCCCGCTTGTGCGCCTTGCCCTCGGGTTTTATCGTTTTCCTGCCACTGCCCATCAGTGGTCGGGTTTAGTAGCCCGAGGTATTTAGTAAGGTGCAAGGCTCCTATCAGTCAGGTATTTCCATGCCTGTATTTGATGGTGGCTGTGCGCAGGGCGCCCTCGGGCGCGCCGGCTTGCTAAGTCCCCGGTCTACTAACCTGCGTACAGCTGCCACCCCTTGTTTAGTAGCTAGAGGGTTGCGGCGTCACCTACAGGACTTAGCACATGTTCAAGCCTACCCCGAATCCGCCAGAGGCGGACCAAGCTACCCCGCGAAACAAATCCAAAGCCAAGAAACACGACGAAGCCACCAATCGCGCCTTGGATTACTACCTGCTACCAAAACCGGAAAAGTCCGAAGATGCGTCCCAACCGGGCCAGCTCTTCACCGTCGCAAAAAACGCCGACAACGAATCCCTCCTCGCCAACCTCAGCGAAACCCTGGCGGCAGCCGACGCGATGGTCAGCAACCTGGCCTTCGATCTGGAAGGCCCTCGCCGTCACATCCTTCTCGGCATCCAGCAATTGATCGAATTGAGTTCATTGCTGGCGAACCGGGTGTTGGATAACGTTGATCCGCGATAGAAGATAAACAGCCATCACAGAAAACCCGACGCCATGCGTCGGGTTTGCTTTGGTTGAGGCGCTCATTGAGGGCTACAAGAAGTCCCTTATTAGCGCATGCATGGGAGTCATCCCCGCAGGGCGCAGCAGCCTTTAAAACCGGCTACAGACGAACCCCACGCGTCACACCCGAAGCGCCCAACCGCAAGCACCCCCTCATTACGAACTACAGGCCAAAAACGATCCCTGTTTATGCTCCCGCATCGACCCCTTCCACCAAGCTACTCATTCTTGGGACTTTACCTACAACTACGCCGGAATCCGTCGGCTTGTGCGCCTTGCTTATGGTTTCTATCGTTTACCTGCACTTAATGGTGGCTTGAATGTTGGATCGTTGTTCTCTGTAAACCTTTAAGGATCAAGGCTAAATAATGAGCTCATTGTCATTGCACAACCGCTTTAACATGTACGACAAATTTTCGTCTATGCACGACTTTGGAGAAATTTTTATTGAAGCGTTACCTGGATATCTGAAAAATTTGAAGATTCCCGGACGATTGCTCTCGGATGGACACCGCAGGGCCCCTGTGTCTGCGCAGATCGAACAAGTCGCTGAAATTCAGAATGCCATGCGCGAAGTCCTTTGCCACACAATTACTCAGGACGCTCAGTCCTGTGCTGAGCGCGCATTTCGAGCATTCCTTAAAAAGGATCAACCCGATGCGGGGGTTCTAAAGTTTTTTAATGGATGGAACGAAACCCACAAGACTACGAGTCTGGTTTCCGCGAAAGCAATCATGCGTTTATCTGCAGATGCTGTCTCTATCTCTGCCGAAAGACAAATGGGATACAACATTATCTTGGCGCACATGCATGAGGTTGCTAAAGACGATTTCGGCCTTGGGCATGAGGGGCATGATGGTATGTATTCCTACATGACAGCCGCCTTTGGTGCTACAGGTTGGGTAGAGAGTCAATACGCCGTTAACGAGTGTAACGCCTTTTCTGAGTTTCTCTACAAGGTGGGCGTGGCGAATCATAGAGCTGCCATGGACTCAATAGAACATAAACGATCCATCATGAGCGCTATGATGGTTTCAACCGCTTCAGAGCTCTGGAACGGACGTGAGTACAATTTTATCGCTCAATATATCGAGGAAAAGTTAATTTTTGTGAATGCCTCGCTGAGTAGGAATCTCAAAAACCTTCGCGAAGCAATGGGCTATGTCATGGCGCATTCTGGAGAGGTAGAAAATAAGCATGGATTACATGCTTTAGCTGCAGCGCAAGCTTTCGGTAGTCTTGTCGACCTGAGGCTTGATATTGATCAGCTCAAGGACGTTATGCTTGATTACAATCAACGTGCCGGAAGAGCTTTCCATGCCCTGCATGAAGCGCTGATGTAATGTAAGAGGAGCAGCAAGCAGTTGCATTGGTTAATGCGCTCCCTCTCAGCGTGGCTTCTGGTGATATGGAATAGACAGGAATATATAATATTATTCAATATTGATATCTCTTGAATAGCCCCGGAATATAATTGATCGAAGTGTTTAAAGGTTGTCTGTGCATGCTCGAATTTTTTAATTGGGTAATGACGCTCAGTAAATCTATGACGTTAAGAATGGATGATTTGTATGCAAATTGAATACGCCATGGTTGCGTTGGGTTTTTTTGCTTTTTGTGGGGGGATGATCGATGCAGCTGTGGGTGGAGGAGGGTTGGTGCAAGTACCAGCTCTCCTTCATGCATTACCTCAGTACTCGTTGAGCACAGTGTTTGGAACTAATAAGCTAGCTGTTCTTGTCGGGAATGTTTCTTCTATATTTAGTTACGTTAAAAGAATAAAGATTGTTTGGAAGCTTATGCTTCCGACTATGGCCTCCGCTTTTATATTTTCGTTTCTGGGTGCACTTTCCGTTGCGCTCATTCCGAAAGAAATTATGGAGTATGTTGTTTTTTTTGTATTGGTGGCGATGGCTATTTATACATTTGTAAAAAAGGATCTAGGGCGTATTCATTCGAGCGCTCAATGCGGGTCCAGAGAGGTTTTACTTGGGGTTTTTTTTGGTGGGGTAGTTGGTTTTTATGATGGGGTTTTTGGTCCTGGCAGTGGTAGTTTTTTGTTGTTTATATTTGTTAAATATTTTGGCTACGATTTTCTGAACGCATCCGCGTCAGCAAAATTGGTTAACTTGGGAACGTTTAGCGCGGCACTATTGTTTTTTATACCTTCAGGTCATGTGCTATGGGTGGTTGGTGGATTGGTTGCAGTGTGTAATATGGCAGGTGCCCTGACTGGCACTTTTTTGGCTTTGCGGTATGGGAGTGGATTAATTCGTATACTATTTCTTTTGTTATTGATATTTCTTATTGGTCGGATGGGACTATCCATATTGCTATGACTGAGTCCCGAGCAACGCCACGTCCCCGAATTCGTCCAGGTACGCGACGTAATGCGTCATAGTGACCGAAACTCCTTGTCATAGAAACACGAAAGCCCGCAGAGATTTCTCTCAAACGGGCCTCGGAAGGTAGGCACGAGAGTTAAACCCTCATGCGTTGGGGACAATTATTATTGCGGAACAAACACTATGCCAATCAAGTTTGATGAATGCCCATGATCATGAGGGCCTTTCCGTAACGCCGTATTTCCGAGCAAAAAAAACGGGCCTGCATTCCCACGCAGCCCCGTTTTTTTTTACCACCCGATCAGATCAAAACGCCGGCAAAACCGCCCCTTTGTACTTCTCAAGAATAAAAGCCTTCACTTCCGGCGTATGCAGCGCCGCCGCCAGCTTCTTCATCGCCTCACTGTTCTTGTCATCCTCACGGGCGACCAGGATATTCACATAAGGCGAGTCGTTACCTTCAATCACCAACGCATCCTTGGAAGGATCAAGCTTGGCTTCCAGCGCATAGTTGGTATTGATCAACGCCAGATCCACCTGGGTCAGTACCCGCGGAATGGTTGCCGCTTCCAGCTCGCGGAATTTCAGGTCCTTCGGGTTCTCAACAATGTCCTTGGTAGTCGACAGGATGTTGTTCGAATCCTTCAGCTTGATCACCCCAGCCTTCGCCAGCAGCAACAGCGCACGGCCGCCGTTGGTAGCGTCGTTCGGGATCACCACGTTGGCGCCGCCTGGCAGTTCTGTCAGTGTCTTGTACTTACTGGAATACGCGCCCAGTGGTTCCAGGTGCACGCCGGTCACGCTCACCAGGTTCGTGCCCTTGGCCTTGTTGAACTCATCCAGGTACGGCTGGTGCTGGAAGAAGTTGGCGTCCAGGCGCTTTTCCGCGACTTGTACGTTTGGCTGGATATAGTCGGTGAAGACTTTGACCTTCAGGTCCACGCCTTCTTTGGCCAGGGCCGGTTTGACGAATTCGAGGATTTCCGCGTGCGGGACCGGCGTGGCCGCGACGGTCAGGGTGTCGGCGGCGTGGGCGGAAAATGCTGCGGCGGCAGCGAAGGCAACCAGTAGTTTTTTCATTCAGCTAACTCCTTGTGGGGCGCCCGCTCTTGGCGCCTGCCAGCGAATGGCCGGCTCATGGTTTATTGGCCGCGAGGCCTTATTTTCTAGAGAAATGCACAACCAGTTTGTCGCCCACGGTTTGCAGGACCTGGACCAGCACCAGCAGCAACACCACCGTGACCACCATCACATCGGTCTGGAAACGCTGGTAACCGAAACGGATCGCCAGGTCGCCCAAACCACCAGCGCCGACCACACCGGCCATGGCCGTGTAGGACACCAGCGTAATCGCTGTCACCGTAATCGCTGCAAAAATGCCCGGACGGGCTTCCGGCAGCAAGGCGTTGACGATGATCTGCCGCGTAGTCGCGCCCATGGCCTGGGTGGCTTCAATGATGCCGCGATCGACTTCGCGCAAGGCGGTTTCCACCAGGCGGGCGAAGAACGGTGTCGCGCCGACCACCAGTGGTGGGATCGCGCCGGCCACGCCCAGGGAGGTGCCGGTGATCAATACCGTGAACGGAATCATCACGATCAACAGGATGATGAACGGCAGCGAGCGCAAGATGTTCACCGCCAGCGACAGCAGCGCATAGACGCCCTTGGCCTCGAGCAACTGGCGCGGGCTGCACAGGAACAGCAGCACACCCAACGGCAGGCCGAGCAGCACGGTGAACAGCAGCGAACCAAAGAGCATCAGCAGCGTGTCGCCGGTCGCCAGCCAGATTTCCAGCCAGTCGATGTTGGCGAAGAATGAATTCAACAGTTCCATCAGCGCAGCACCTCCATGTGGACGTCAGCCGCGGTGAAGCGGGCGAACGCCGCCTCCATGTCACCGCCGGTGACGGCGAGGGTCAGTTGCCCGTAGGGGGTGTCTTTGATGCGGTCGATACGACCGGCCAGAATGCTGTAGTCCACGCCGGTTTCCCGGGCGACGGTGCCGAGCAACGGGGCGTAGGTCGCTTCGCCCTGGAACGTCAGACGCACGATACGCCCTGGTACGTGGGCAAAATCGTCGCGCTGTTCGCTTTCGTCGATCTGCTCGTCTTCCTGGACGAAACGCTTGGTGGTCGGGTGCTTGGGATGCAAGAACACTTCGGCCACTGGCCCCTGCTCGACGATCACGCCGGCGTCCATCACCGCCACTTCATCGCAGACCCGGCGGATCACGTCCATTTCATGGGTGATCAGCACGATGGTCAACTTCAGCTCGCGGTTGATTTCCGCCAGCAGTTGCAACACCGATGCAGTGGTTTGCGGGTCCAGTGCGCTGGTGGCCTCGTCGCACAGCAGGATCTTGGGTTTGGTCGCCAGGGCGCGGGCGATACCGACGCGCTGCTTCTGGCCGCCGGACAACTGCGCCGGGTATTTGCGAGCGTGGTCGGACAAGCCCACCCGCGCCAGCAATTCAGCGACGCGCTGGTCGATTTCGCTGCGGGACAGTTCGCCCGCCAGCGTCAGTGGCAGCGCCACGTTGTCGGCCACGGTCTTGGACGCCAGCAGATTGAAGTGCTGGAAAATCATCCCGACCTGCTGGCGGAAACGGCGCAGGCCGCCGGCATCCAGGGCGGTGACTTCTTCGCCGTCGACGATGATCTTGCCGCCGCTGGAGTCTTCCAGGCGATTGATCAGGCGCAGCAGGGTACTTTTTCCCGCACCGGAATGGCCAATCAGGCCGAAGACCTGACCGTTCTCAATCGTCAGACTGGTCGGGTGCAGGGCGGGGATATCCCTACCGGCGACCCGGTAGGTTTTATGGACGTTTTGAAACTCGATCACGTAGCGAACCTTGTGGGGCGCGTTGGAAAAGGATCAGCGGTTAGCCGGGCGCGCATTTTAGCCTGTCCGTATAGAGGTTCTTAGCATTTATTTGCGATTGAACCAGCCATTTGGCAATAAGGCGATCAAAGGGCATAAAAAAGGAACGCGGCGAACCGGTATCGGTCACTCACTAAGCAACTCGAAAATGCCCGGGTACCGTGCCTGAGGCATCGAACTCAAGAGTCCTGGCCACGGCGGGGATCGCAACGAGGAGTTATGTCTGATGAGTACCAACAAGCCCACCGGCAATGAGAGCCAACTGGCCGGAACCGATACGCTGGATCGCGGCAACACCAATGCCAAGCTTGAGAGCCTGGAACAGTTTCGCTCCGACGCCACCGAGCAGGCGCTACGCACCAATCAGGGCGTGAAGATTGCCGACAACCAGAACACCCTGCGGGTCGGAGCCCGTGGACCCTCGTTGCTGGAAGACTTCATCATGCGTGAGAAGATCACGCACTTTGACCATGAGCGTATCCCGGAACGCATCGTCCACGCCCGCGGCACTGGCGCTCATGGTTACTTTCAGAGTTATGAAGCGCATTCGGCGCTGACCAAGGCCGGTTTCCTACAGGATCCGAGCAAAAAAACGCCGGTATTCGCGCGCTTTTCCACGGTGCAAGGTCCACGGGGATCCGGCGACACCGTGCGAGATGTGCGTGGCTTTGCGGTGAAGTTCTTTACCGACGAAGGCAACTTCGACCTTGTGGGCAACAACATGCCGGTGTTTTTCATCCAGGATGCGGTGAAGTTTCCAGACTTTGTCCATGCGGTGAAACCCGAACCCCACAATGAAATTCCTACGGGCGGTTCGGCCCACGACACCTTTTGGGATTTTGTCTCGCTGGTGCCGGAATCGGCCCATATGGTGATTTGGGCCATGTCTGACAGGGCCATTCCCAAGAGCCTGCGGTCCATGCAGGGTTTCGGTGTACACACCTTCCGCATGATCAACGCCGAGGGCCGGAGCAGCTTCGTCAAATTCCACTGGCGCCCCACCGTCGGCACCTGTTCGCTGGTGTGGGACGAAGCGCAGAAGCTCGCCGGTAAAGATACGGACTACCACCGTCGCGATCTATGGGAATCGATCGAGATGGGGGACTACCCGGAATGGGAATTTGGCGTACAAGTTGTCGCCGAGGAAGATGAGCATAAGTTCGACTTCGACCTTCTCGACCCCACCAAGATCATCCCCGAAGAACTCGTTCCCATCACGCCCCTGGGCAAGATGGTACTGAACCGCAACCCGGATAACTTCTTTGCAGAGGTCGAGCAAGTCGCGTTCTGCCCTGGGCATATCGTGCCGGGGATCGATTTCACCAACGATCCGCTGCTGCAAGGCCGGCTGTTTTCCTACACCGATACGCAAATCAGCCGACTCGGGGGGCCGAATTTTCATGAGTTGCCGATCAACCGGGCGATTACCCCGGTGCATAACGGCCAGCGTGACGCCATGCACCGCACCACCATCGACAAGGGACGCGCTTCCTACGAGCCGAACTCCATCGACGGCGGCTGGCCGAAGGAAACCCCGCCCGGCCCGCAGGACGGCGGCTTCGAAAGTTATCCAGAGCGCATCGATGCCCACAAGATTCGCCAGCGCAGCGAGTCGTTTGGCGATCACTTTTCCCAGGCGCGGCTGTTCTACAAGAGCATGAGCCCCCACGAGCAGGAACACATCATTGCGGCTTACAGCTTTGAGCTGGGCAAGGTGGAGCGGGCGTTCATTCGGGCGCGCCAGGTCAATGAAATCCTCGCCAATATTGATCTGGAGCTGGCCGCGCGGGTGGCAAAAAACCTGGGGTTGCCAGCACCGACTGCCTGCACCGTGGACGTACCGAAACCTTCGCTGGAGCAATCCCCGGCCTTGAGTCAGGCGAACCTGCTGTCCGGGGACATCAAGACCCGCAAGGTGGCTGTTCTGGTGGCCAATGGCGTTGATGGGGCGATTATCGATGCGCTCAAGCAGGCCCTGAAAGCCAAGGGGGCGCACGCCAAAGTGCTTGGGCCAACCTCCGCACCGGTCACCACCGCCGATGGGCAAACGTTACCGGTGGATGCGTCCATGGAAGGTATGCCATCCATTGCCTTTGACGCGGTGTTCGTGCCGGGCGGCGCGGAATCGATCAAAGCCTTGAGCACTGATGGCGTGGCGCTGCATTACGTACTGGAAGCCTACAAGCACCTGAAGGCCATCGCTCTGAATGGCGAGGCCCGGCAATTGTTGGTGTTGTTGAAGCTGGAGGAGGATGCGGGGCTGATTCCTGACGCGGATGCCGCCAAGTTCGCGGCATTCTTCGATGCCATTGCTCAACATCGGGTGTGGGCGCGGGAGCCTAAGGCCAAGGCGATTCCGGCTTGAGGGTAGTCTGAAAGAGTTTTGTTGCTGATAGGACGCTATCGCGGGCAAGCCTTGCTCCCACAGGAGATCGAATTAACTGTGGGAGCCAGGCATGTCTCCACAGGAGATCGAATTAACCTGTGGGAGCCAGGCTTGTCTCCACAGGAGATCGAATTAACTGTGGGGGCCAGGCTTGTCTCCACAGGAGATCGAATTAACCTGTGGGGGCCAGGCTTGTCTTCACAGGAGATCAATACCTGTGGGAGCAAGGCTTGCCCGCGATGCTTTTCAGGGCTTGCGCGGTGTCAGCACCATCTGCGCCGGCACGCTGCGCAGTATCTGCTTTTGCAGTTTCAAATCGAACGCCGGCTCAAGCTTCTTGACCCGCTTGGTCAGCAGAGTCGCCAACCACGGATAATCGTCGGTGCGCGGCGCCTGGATGCTGACATCACATTGAAAATTCACCACGTCGGCGGCAATGGCATCCAGTTGTCGACGCATTTTCTGGATATCGCCGATATTCAGCGCAACCGTCGTGCTTTCGGCACTAGGGTCGATGACCTTGGCAACCGGTTTGGCTTCGGCGGCCTTGAGGGCGGCTTCGGCTTTTTCCAGCTCTACCCGGCGTGCTTCGGCAATTTCGCTGTTGACCTCTCCAGTGAGCGCCGGCGCTTTGGGCATCAAGGCGCGGGCACGGCTCAGAGCGGTGGCGGCGGCATTGACGTCGCCTTTTTGCAGATCGATCTGGCTGCGGCGCAAATACGCCTCGGCCAGGCGCCGCTGGTAGGGTTCCAGCGACGGATCCTCGGGCGTCCGGGCTTGCAGTGCGGCCAGTTGATCTTCAGCAGTGGCCAGCTCATTGCCGGCCAGGCTCTGTTCGAACTGCGCGATGGCCGGGCCCCGGGTATCGGGGGTCTGGGCGACCGGCGGCGAACTCTGGCATGCGCCCAGCAGCAGGGAAAATGCGACAAGGAGCAGATAACGGGAGGCGAACGGCTTCATTCCTGCGACTCTCTATTTGCGCAAAAAGCGAGCAAGTCTACACCCCTCGACGGGGCAGGACAAAACTCAGCAGAAATAGCGCGGCGGCGCTGACCACAATCGACGGCCCGGCCGGGGTGTCCTTGAACCACGACAGCGCGAGCCCGCCGCACACCGCGAGCATGCCCAGCAGGCTCGCGCCCAGGGCCATCTGCTCCGGGGAGCGGGCGTGCCGCTGTGCCGCGGCCGCCGGGATAATCAGCAAAGAAGTAATCAGCAACACACCGACGATTTTCATCGCCACGGCAATGACCACCGCAATCAACAGCATCAACGCCAGCCGTAAACTCACCACGGGCAAGCCTTCGACCCGCGCCAGCTCTTCGTGCACGGTAACCGCCAGCAACGGGCGCCAGAGCGCCACCAGCAGCAGAAGGACCGCCGCGCTGCCGCCCAGGATCCACGAAAGGTCCGTGGGGCTGATGGCAAGCAGATCGCCAAACAGGTAGGCCATCAGGTCAATCCGCACGTCATGCATGAAGCTTAGTACCACCAGCCCGAGAGACAGGGTGCTGGGCGCCAGAATGCCCAATAGCGTGTCGGACGCCAGTGGTTGACGCTGTTGCAGCGTCACCAGCAGGACCGCCAGCAACAGGCAGCCGACGGTCACCGCCACTGCCGGGCTGACGTCCAGCAAAAAGCCCAGGGCCACGCCCAGCAAGGCCGCGTGGGACAAGGTGTCGCCGAAATAGGCCATGCGCCGCCAGACTACGAACGAGCCCAGGGGGCCGGCCACCATCGCGAGGGCCAGGCCTGCGAGCAGGGCGTACAACAGAAAATCAGCCATGCTTGCAGCCATCTCCATGAACATGGGTAGAAACAGATGAGTCGCTGACCACCGAACCATGCAGGTCATGGGCATGGTCGTGATGATGGTGATAGATCGCCAGGCTTTGTGCGTTCTTTCCGAACAGTTCGACGAATGCCGGATCGCCGCTGACCTGCTCGGGATGCCCGGAACAGCAGACGTGGCGATTGAGGCAGACCACCTGGTCAGTGGTGCTCATGACCAGGTGAAGGTCATGGGAAACCATCAACACGCCGCAGCGGTGACGGTCGCGCAGGCGGGTGATCAGGCTGTACAGCTCGGCCTGACCGGCCACGTCGACCCCTTGCACGGGCTCGTCGAGCACCAGCAGCTCAGGTTCGCGCAACAGGGCGCGAGCCAGCAACACGCGCTGCATTTCACCACCGGAGACACTTTGTACCGGACTGTCGATCACCTGTTCGGCCCCGACTTCGTTGAGCGCCGCCAGGGCCCGCTCGCGATCCACGCCAGGTACCAGGCGCAAAAAGCGCAGTACTGACAGGGGCAGCGTCGGGTCGACATGCAGCTTTTGCGGCATATAACCGACCCGCAGCTTCGGCTTGCGCCAGACGCTGCCGCTGTCGGGCTTGAGCAATCCCAACACGGCACGCACCAGGGTGGTCTTGCCGGCGCCGTTGGGGCCGATCAGGGTGACGATCTGCCCCGGTTCCACGCTCAGGTGGATGTTATCCAGTACGCTCTGCCCGGCGAACGTCACGGCTACGTGCTCGAGACGGATCAACGCATTGCTCATCAGGCCCCCTGGCAACCGGCGCAGAGCCCGACCACTTCGACGGTCTGGGTATCCACGACGAAACCCACGTCTTTGGCGCTGGCAACGATGGCATCGCTGATGGACTTCTGCTCCAGCTCGATGGCTGCATGGCATTCGCGGCAGATCAGGAACTGGCCCTGGTGTGCGTGTTCCGGGTGATTGCAGCCGACGAAAGCGTTCAACGACGAGATGCGATGCACCAAGCCATTCTCCAGCAGGAAATCCAGCGCCCGATAAACCGTGGGCGGTGCGGCGCGGCGACCGTCCTGCTCACTGAGCACGGCGAGTATGTCGTAGGCGCCCAGCGGCTTGTGGCTTTGCCAGACCAGTTCGAGCACGCGTCGACGCAAGGCGGTCAGGCGCAACCCTTGGCGCGCGCAGATGGCGTCGGCCTCGGACAGCGCGGTGTGCACGCAGTGAGAGTGATCATGGGGGCGACTGGCAAGGGGCGTAATAGGCATGGGCAGCGACGATTTTAGTGAGAGACGTTATTATGTTACCCGTTCTCGCCTCTTCGAGTGGTCATCGTGTCCCGAATTTTTTCGATCCTTGTCGTTTTTGTCGCAAGTTTTCTGCTGATCGGCCCGGCCCAGGCCGAAGTCAAAGTGCTCACCAGCATCAAGCCGTTGCAACTGATCGCCGCCGCGGTGCAGGACGGCGTGGCTGCTCCTGAGGTGCTGCTGCCGCCCGGCGCTTCACCTCACCATTACGCCTTGCGGCCATCCGACGTACGGAAGGTGCAGTCGGTGGATTTGCTCTACTGGATCGGCCCCGACATGGAAAGCTTCCTGCCGCGCGTGCTGAACGGTCGTACGTTGCCGTCCGTCGCGGTGCAGGATGTGCCGGGGCTCAAGTTGCGTCACTTCGCCCAGGACAGTCATTCCCACGCCGAAGATGACCATGACGCCGACGAGCATGACCACGACCATCGCCCCGGTTCTATTGACGCTCACCTGTGGCTCTCGCCGACCAATGCGCGGGTGATCGCCGCCAAAATGGCTGCTGACCTGAGCGCGGCCGACCCGGCCAATGCCAACCGCTATCAAAGCAACCTCAAGGGTTTCAACCAGCGTCTCGATGCGCTGGATGCGCGTTTGAAGACCCGTCTGGCCGGGGTCGCGGGCAAGCCGTATTTCGTGTTCCACGAGGCGTTCGACTATTTCGAAGACCACTACGGGCTCAGGCACGCCGGTGTTTTCGCCGTGGCCACCGAAGTCCAGCCCGGCGCCCAGCACGTGGCGGCGATGCGCAATCGCTTGCAGACCGTGGGCAAGACGTGCGTCTTCAGCGAACCGCCCCTGCGCCCGCGCCTGGCCGAAACCCTGGTGGCCGGGTTGCCGGTGAAACTGGCGGAGCTGGATGCGCTGGGCGGCTATACCCCTGCGACGGCGCAAGGGTATGAGCAGTTGCTGGAGAAGTTGGGGAATGATCTGGCGGGATGCCTGGAGTCGCTCTAACTGCCAAGCGCAAACCCTGTGGCGAGGGAGCTTGCTCCCGCTCGGTTGCGCAGCGACCGCAAAATCTTAGGGCTGCTGCGCACCCCAACGGGAGCAAGCTCCCTCGCCACAAAGGCATTCAGATCCGCTTGTTGTCAGAGGGCAAACGGCAACATCGCGCTGACCGTCTGCCGCTGCGCCAAGCGTTGCTGAAACTCCATCGGATCGTGGATCAGCACATCCTGCCCGGCAAAAGACTCGGCGGCGATCAATCGTGACAGCCAGAAGCGCACGCATGCCACGCGCAGCATCGTCGGCCATGACTCGGCCTCGGCGGCCGTGAATGGACGCAGTGCCGCATAAGCCCCCAACAATGCCCGCGTCCGTGGGCCATCGAGCACACCGTTGTCATCCGAACACCAGTCGTTCAGGGCAATGGCGACGTCATACAGCATGGGCCCGGAGCAGGCGTTGTAGAAGTCGATCAGCCCGGTCAGGTGCGTGCCCTCGAACATCGCATTGTCGCGGAACAGGTCCGCGTGGATGTTGGCCCGGGGCAGTGCCAGAATTTTTACTTTCTGGTGGGCGATTTCATCTAGCGCCGCCTCCAGCAACCGACGGGGTTCTGCATCAAGGTGCGGCAACAGCTTCGCGCCCTCCTCCTGCATCCAGTCCAGGCCGCGATCGGTCTTGCGCTTGATCATGTTGTCCTTGGTCGCCAAGTGCAGATGGGCCAGTAACTCCCCCACCTGGGCGCAATGCTGTGCGTTGGCCTGCTTGATGTGCTTGCCGGCCAGGCGCGGTTGCAACAGCGCCGGTTTGCCGGCCAGTTCCCGCAGTGCAACGCCGTCGGTGGTACGCAAGGCGTAAGGCACTGGCAGGTCGGCGTCATGCAGTACGTCCAGCAGCTCGATGAAGAACGGCATTTCCTGCACTGGACCGCGTTCCACCAGGGTCAGGACAAATTCACCCTGCTCCAGGCTGATAAAAAAATTGGTGTTTTCGCTGCCAGCGGCGATCCCCTGGAAATCAAGCAGGCGGCCGAGCCCGTAAGGGGCGAGAAAGGTTTCCAGCTCGGGCCGAGCCAGGGGAGTGAACACAGACATGGTTAAAAACTGCCAGTACGGGCGCCCATCAGCGAGCGCCGGTTGAAGTGCAGAGCGGTATTACCACTCAAAGATTTTCCACGATGGAATCAGCATATCCGGCTGATCCGAGCGGATGAAATTTCCGTCGCTGCCATCGGCGCGTACCAGGAAATAAGGCTTGCCGTTCTTGGGCGTGACCTTGATCGCGTACAAAAAGCCGTTTTGCCGGTACTCCTGAATGGTTCTATCGCCTTCGGTGCGGATGGTGACATCCGGGTCCGCCGAGGGAGCGTCGTCCGCCGCCATGACGGCCAGCGGGGTGATTGCAAACAAGCCAGCCAGTAACAGGCGATTTAGTGTACGCATGATAATCTTGTCCCTTTGTCGTCAACGGTCCCGCTATTCTAGCCCCGGACCCGCCGAAAAGGTTGATCCTGCTCATGAGCCACGCCCCCCTCGTCCTGGTGGACGGTTCTTCTTATCTTTATCGCGCCTTTCACGCGCTGCCACCGTTGACCACCTCCAAAGGCCTGCCGACCGGTGCGGTCAAGGGCGTGCTGAACATGCTCAAGAGCCTGCGCAAGCAGTATCCGGACAGTCCGTTCGCCGTGGTGTTCGACGCCAAGGGTGGGACGTTTCGCGATGAGCTGTACGCCGAATACAAGGCCAACCGCCCGAGCATGCCCGACGACATGCGCGTGCAGATCGAGCCGCTGCATGCCAGCGTCAAGGCCCTGGGCTTCCCGCTGCTGTGCGTGGACAACGTCGAAGCCGATGACGTGATCGGCACCCTGGCCCGCAGCAGCGCCGCAGCCGACCGTCCAGTGGTGATCTCCACTGGCGATAAAGACATGGCGCAGTTGGTCGACGGGCACATTACCTTGGTCAACACCATGACCGGTAGCGCCCTGGACGTGGCTGGCGTGAAGGAGAAGTTTGGCGTCGCTCCGGAGCAGATCATCGATTATCTGGCATTGATGGGCGATTCTTCCGACAACATCCCCGGTGTTCCGGGCATCGGGCCGAAGACCGCCTCCGGCCTGCTGGTAGGCGTCAATGGCGGCCTGACCGAGCTGTATGCGCAACTGGACATCGTCGCCACGCTGCCAATTCGTGGCGCCAAGACCCTGGCCGCCAAACTCGAAGAGCACAAGGAAATGGCCCTCCTCTCCTACGAGCTGGCGACCATCAAGACCGACGTGCCGCTGGATGTCGGCCTCGACGACCTGAAAATGGGCCAGCCGGATCACGAGAAGCTCGCCGAGCTGTATACCCTGCTGGAGTTCAAGAGCTGGTTCGAAGAAAACCAGCGCGATGCCAAGCGTGCCGGTCAGGAGATCGTCGAAGCCGCCGACGAACAGCCCGGTGCTGTTGAAGCGAAATACGAGGTCATTCTCGATCAGGCACGTTTCGACGCCTGGCTGGCCAAGCTTGAACAAGCGCCGCTGTTTGCTTTCGTCACCGAAACCAACGGTAGCGACGCCCAGCATTCGCAACTCGTAGGGTTGTCGTTTGCGGTCGCGCCTTTTGAGGCGGCCTACATTCCCTTGACCCATTCCTACATGGGCGTGCCGGAGCAACTGGATCGCGACACGGTGCTCAAGACTCTCAAGCCGTTGCTGGAGAACCCGAACAAGCTCAAGGTCGGCCAGCACGCCAAGTTCGAAACCAACATCCTGGCCAACTGCGCCATCGGTGGTGATCAAAACAACGGCATTCTTGTGCAAGGCATTGCCTTCGACACCATGCTTGAGTCCTATGTGCTGGACTCCACGGCAACCCGCCACGACATGGACAGTCTGGCGCTCAAGTACCTGGGACAAAGCAAGACCGATATTCAGGGCATCGCCGGCAAAGGCGTCAAACAGCTGACTTTTGACCAGATTGCTCTGGAACTGGCCGGCCCTTACGCCGCCGAGGACGCGGACGTGACGTTCCGTCTGCACCAGGCCTTGCAGGAAAAACTGGCGGCCACGCCAAGCCTGGGCAAGGTGCTCAACGACATCGAAATGCCGCTGATGCCGGTCCTGGCACGCATTGAGCGCCAGGGTGCGCTGGTCGATGCCCACCTGCTGGGGGTGCAGAGTGTCGAGTTGGGCGAAAAGCTGGTGGCCCTCGAACGTGAGGCATTTGCCATCGCCGGGGAGGAGTTCAACCTGGGTTCACCCAAGCAGCTGGGGGTGATCCTCTACGAAAAACTCGGCTTGCCGGTGCTCAGCAAAACCGCCAAGGGCCAGGCGTCTACCGCCGAAGCGGTACTGGCCGAACTGGCCGAGCAGGATTACCCGTTACCCAAGGTGCTGATGCAGTACCGCTCGCTGAGCAAGCTCAAGAGCACCTACACTGACCGCCTGCCGGAGCAGATCAATAGCCGTACAGGGCGCGTCCATACCAATTATCAGCAAGCCGTTGCCGCTACCGGGCGGCTGTCGTCCATCGACCCGAACCTGCAGAACATTCCTATCCGCACCGCCGAAGGCCGCCGGATTCGTCAGGCATTCGTTGCGCCCAAAGGCTACAAGCTGTTGGCGGCGGACTACTCGCAGATTGAATTGCGGATCATGGCGCACCTGGCCAAGGATGAAGGCCTGCTCCACGCGTTTCGCAATGACCTGGATGTGCACCGGGCCACCGCCGCCGAAGTTTTCGGCGTTGAGCTGGAGGCCGTCACCCATGACCAGCGCCGCAGCGCCAAGGCGATCAACTTCGGTCTGATCTACGGCATGAGTGCTTTCGGTCTGGCCAAGCAGATCGGTGTGGATCGCAAGCAGTCCCAGGCTTATATCGACCGCTACTTTGCCCGCTACCCAGGTGTACTGGCGTACATGGAGCGCACTCGTGCCCAAGCCGCCGAGCAAGGGTACGTCGAAACCATTTTCGGTCGCCGGTTGTACCTGCCGGATATCAATGCGAAAAACCCGGCTTTGCGCAAAGGGGCCGAACGCACGGCCATCAACGCGCCGATGCAGGGCACGGCGGCCGACATCATCAAGAAAGCCATGGTGGCTGTGGATCGCTGGCTGAGTGCGTCGGGGCTGGATGCCAAGGTCATCCTGCAGGTCCACGACGAATTGGTGCTGGAGGTGCGCGAAGACCTGGTTGATCAGGTGCGCGAGGAAATTCGCCAGCACATGAGCGCCGCCGCCGCGCTGGATGTGCCGCTTCTGGTGGAAGTGGGCGTGGGCAACAACTGGGACGAGGCGCATTGAGTTCTAACAGCTGAAATTGAGCAGGTCTGTTTGGGGCGGGAGACTGGTGGGCCACATCGAGTCCTGGCCCCATTAGTTCGGAAAATTCCTAGGGTTATTTCCAAAAATAATCTGAACTAAAATCGTGAATTGCTACTCAGAGTTTCTGAAAGGCTGGTGAAGCCCTTCAATGCTCCTATGTTGTGTTAAGTGTTGGCAGATATCTGGACCCCGCCCTAGCGGTCCGGAACTTGGACCCCGAACTTCCCCTCCCCATACGAAGTCCGGGGTTTTTTTTGCCTGCGATTTGGCTTATTCAGCCCTCTTCGCTGCCTTTGTCTGCCAATTCCATCCAATCGGCCAATACAGTGTAGGCCTCTTCCAGGCCCATGCGCTTAGGGGCCGAGAACAATTGGATGGTGATCGCCTCACCCCACCCCTTGCGGATTTCCGACTGCACTTTGAGCAACGTATTCTTGGCCGCGCCGTAGGTCAGCTTGTCTGCCTTGGTCAGCAGAATGTGCATCGGCATGCCGCTGGCCACGGCCCAATCAAGCATCAGCAGGTCGAAGTCGGTCATCGGATGGCGGATGTCCATCATCAAAATCAGACCCTTGAGGCTCTCGCGGCTGCCCAGATAGGCTTCCAAATGGCGCTGCCAGTGCTGCTTGAGTGGAATCGGCACCTTGGCATAACCGTAACCGGGCAGGTCGACCAAACGGCGTTCATCGTCTAGCTTGAAGAAGTTCAAGAGCTGCGTGCGACCCGGGGTTTTCGAGGTGCGTGCCAGGCTTGCATGGGTCAGGGTGTTCAGTGCGCTGGATTTACCGGCGTTGGAGCGCCCGGCGAAAGCCACTTCAAAGCCTTCATCGTCGGGGCATTGATCGACTTTGGCGGCGCTGAGCATGAAGGTGGACTGTTGGCACAGGCCGAGGATGGGGTTCTTCAGTTGCATGGGATTTCCGATGTGGGCGGCGTCGGGAATGGACGCGGCAAGCTGTGTCGTTTCCGTTTCAGTGACGCCAGTATATAATGCCGCAGATTTTGTGTGCGCTTTGTCCCAGCGTAGGATGAAGCTCACGGGAGCGACCGACTGAAATTGCGCACTAGAACGCAGCTCGCTCTCAACCCTGAAAAGGTCGTTTTATGACGAAATGGCTGCTAGCTGCCGGTGTCTTGATGCCGCTTTACAGCGCTCAGGCTACACAGGATCCGGAAGCTGTGTACAACCGTGTTTGTGGTGCCTGTCATTCCGGCCAACTCCCCATGGCGCCCCGCAAGGGTGATCAGGAAGCTTGGACGCCGAGGTTGGCGAAAGGTATGGAGACGCTGGTGCAACACGTGACCCAGGGTTTCAAGGCGATGCCGCCGCGTGGTTTGTGCATGGACTGCAGTGCCGAGGATTACCGAGCCATCATCCAGTGGATGAGCGAGTAAGCCCGGTCCATAACTCTTTAACCCTTAGCCGTAGTTGGATTAGCTGATGAACAAACTGATCGTGAGTCTGCTGTTGACATTGGGGATATCCGGCGTAGCCCATGCCGCTGGCGATGCCGCCGCCGGCCAGGCGAAAGCCGCCGTATGTGGGGCCTGCCATGGTCCGGATGGCAACAGCATGGCACCAAACTTTCCGAAACTGGCGGGCCAGGGCGAGCGTTACCTGACCAAGCAGTTGAAGGACATCAAGGACGGCAAGCGTGTCGTGCTGGAAATGACCGGCCTGCTGACCAACCTGAACGATCAGGACCTGGCGGACATTGCGGCTTACTACGCCAGCCAGAAGGGCAGCGTCGGCGCCGCCGATCCAAATCTGGTCGCACGTGGTGAAGCACTGTTTCGCGGAGGCAACCTGGAAAAGGGGCTTCCAGCCTGCACGGGTTGCCACTCGCCTGATGGCAAAGGTAACGCGGCGGCCGGCTTCCCACACCTGGGGGGGCAGCACGCTCAGTACGTAGCCAAGCAGTTGACTGATTTCCGCAAGGAAGCAGACGGTCGTGCCAATGATGGCGAGGCGATGATGCGCACCATTGCCCGCAAGCTGAGCGACGAAGAGATCGCGGCGGTAGCCAGCTACATTCAGGGCCTGCACTAAGGCCGTTAGCCGGGCGTTGCGAGGGTTTACATCTCTTGCAACGTTAACGCTCGATTAATCCGTCGATGCAAACATCAAAAGGGTGGCTTTGGCCGCCCTTTTTTGTGGCCGCTGCCGTTACACTAGCGAACTTGAACCCGTCACGGCCTGTCTGAAAAACACGCCTCGCGAGGCCCCCTCATTGTCCAGGAGTAAAGCATGCGTAATCTGATCATCAGCGCCGCGCTCGCCGCTGTCAGCCTGTTCGGCATGGCCGCCCAAGCCAACGCCGAGGAATCGAAAGCCCCTTATGTCGAATTGAGTAACCCCGTTCAGGTGGCCGTCCCTGGCAAGATCGAAGTGGTGGAACTGTTCTGGTATGGCTGCCCGCATTGCTACGCGTTCGAGCCTGTGATCAACCCATGGGTTGAGAAACTGCCTTCAGATGTGAACTTCGTACGCATTCCGGCCATGTTCGGCGGTCCATGGGACGCCCACGGCCAAATGTTCCTGACTCTCGAAGCCATGGGCGTCGAGCACAAGGTTCACGCTGCAGTGTTCAATGAGATCCAGGTTGAGAAGAAGCGTCTGACCGATCCTGAGGAAATGGCTGAATTCCTCGCCACCCAAGGTGTGGACAAGGACAAGTTTCTGGCGACGTTCAACTCCTTCGCCATCAAGGGCCAGATCAACAAAGCCAAAGAACTTGCCAAGAAATACGAGATCACCGGCGTACCCACCATGGTCGTCAACGGCAAATATCGCTTTGATATCGGTTCGGCCGGTGGTGCGAACCAGGCGCTTGAACTGGCTGACCAACTGATTGCCAAAGAGCGAGCGGCAACCAAGGCCGCCGCCAACTAAGCGCGGCGCTCGCCATGGCCCGCTGGAGCACCGAACGCATCGTTGGCCTGCATCAGCCGCGGGTCAATGAGCATCATATCGCCTCCACGGGCCTGCCTGCCGACAACTGCCTGCGGTTGCTCAGTTTCAATATCCAGGTGGGCATCAGCACCGAGCGTTACCGGCATTACCTGACCCGTGGCTGGCAACATCTGCTGCCGCACACCGGACGAGCCGTTAACCTGCAGAAGATCGGCGACCTGCTCAAAGACTTCGACCTGGTGGCCCTGCAAGAGGCCGACGGTGGGAGCCTGAGGTCGGGCTATGTCAATCAGGTGGAGCATCTGGCTCAACTGGGGGCTTTTCCCTACTGGTACCAACAACTCAATCGCAACCTTGGACGCCTGGGCCAGCACAGCAATGGTGTGTTGAGCCGGCTGCGACCGTGGGCGATCGAAGACCACCCGTTACCCGGTCCCAAGGGGCGCGGAGCGATCCTGGCGCGTTTTGGCGAAGGTCCGGAGGCGTTGATCGTGGTCATGATGCATCTGGCCCTCGGGGCTCGTACCCGCACGATGCAACTGGCCTACATCCGCGAGCTGATCGGTGACTACAAGCACCAGGTATTGATGGGTGACATGAACACCCACGCCAACGACTTGCTGCAAAATTCACCGCTGCGCGATCTTGGTCTGCTCGCCCCACAAGTCGAAGCGACATTCCCCAGCTGGCGCCCCCAGCGCTGCCTGGACCATATTCTGCTGAGCCCGACCTTGACCCTCGAGCGGTTCGAGGTGCTAGCTCACCCCATTTCCGACCACCTGCCTGTCGCGGTCGAAATTCGTCTACCGGGTTCGCTCACGGCTGATGCATTCCCCGCGCTGAGTCCTGCCCCCTCGCGGATCCGATGAATGAGCGACGAAGCCGAACGCTGGAGAGAGAAATACTTCAAGAGTATTGAACAGCAGGAAAAGCTTGAGCGCCGCTGGGCGGCTCGGCTCGACTTGCTGCGTCGCGGCCTGGTGCGCAGTACGCTGGCCGCCGAAGGCACGGACCGGGCGGTTGATCAGTGCATGAAAGAAATGCGCGAAGTGGTGCGCACCGATGACATGGATGCCGCCCTCGCCGCTCTTCTGCCACGCCTGGAGAAAGCCGTACTCGATTCCGAGCAGCGCCGCGAGACCCGGGTCGAACAGGTGAGCGCAGCATTGACCTCCCTGGTTGCTCAGTTGCAAACCTTGCCCCTGCCGAAGGAAGTCAGCCGGCCACTGAAGAAATTCTCCAAGCAGTTGGAAGACCGGGTCGACCAGGCTCGGGAGATTCCTTTGCTGCTCAGCGAATTGAGCAGCTTGCAGGGCCAGGCGTTGAGTGTGCTGGAAGCTCCCGCTGAACCACCCCGCCCCGGCCTGCTGCAACGGTTGTTTGGCGGCCACGGCCAGGAAGAAGCCGCCCCCCAGCCGCACGAGCCTGCCCAGGGCAGCGTGGTGCCGGTATTGAAAACGGCACCGCCGACACCGACATCGGCACAGCTAGTCACTGAGGCTGTGGCCGTCATCGATCCCGTTCCAGCTCCAGACCCAGTATTGGTAGCAGGGCACACTGCAACAGTCGATGAAGCGCCTGAACCGGTCGCGTTCATTCCGCCAATGGTCGATCCCGATCCAGAACTCTCTTCGTCGCCGGTATCCAAAGCTGCCGAGCCGATTCTGGAACGAGATGAAGCTACCGTGCAGGAGGAAACTGCCGAGCCGGCGCCGATTCCCACAGAAAATACGGTGCCGGTACCCGCCCTCGAGAACCCTGATGAGCTGATGCCCGAGGAACCGTCGCAAGCCCTGGACGAGTCGCTGCCCCTCCCGGAAGAGCCCGGCGAACCATCGGCTGCCGTCGAGCCGGCAGCGTCTGAACTGGATGGCGACCATTACGATCTGCCCGACTCGCCAGAGCCTTCCTACAGTTCGGTGGCCAAGCATATTGAAGACACCCTGTTGGGCCTGCTGGGCGATTTGACCCTGCCCGAGCGTCATCGCCCTCAAGCCGAGGCCATGCGTGAACGGCTGCAAAATGGCTTGAACTGGTACGAGTTACTGCCGATTCTCGATGATCTGGCCGTGCTCATGCTGGCAATCACCGACACCGGGCAGCATGAGTTCGAAGCGTACCTGCAGCGGCTCAACGATCGTCTTGAGTCTTTCCAAAGCAGTCTGCGGGCCGCCAGTGAAGACCATGCCGATAACCTGTCGGTCTCCAGGGAAATGGACACCCAGATTCGCGAGCACGTTGATGGCCTGCAAAGCAGCGTGCAGGAAGCTGATGATTTGGAGGGGCTCAAGCAAGTGCTGGAGAACCACCTCGAAGGCCTGCTCGGTACGATGGATCAGCACCAGAAGCAGCGCGATCAGCGCGAGCGGGAAGTTTCTGCTCGCCTCAAAAGCCTGGCCGAGCGCGTCGCGCTGATGGAACAGGACGCCCAAGTCGTGCGCGACAATCTCGAAGAACAGCGCCAGAAAGCACTCATCGACCCGCTCACCGGATTGCCTAACCGTGCCGCCTGGTCCGAGCGTCTCGAACAGGAAGTCGCCCAGTGGCAGCAGCACGGCAACAGTCTGCTGCTGGCCATGCTCGATCTGGATCATTTCAAGCGCATCAACGATAACTACGGCCACCTGGCCGGTGACCGGGTGCTGAAGATCATCGCTTCGGTGCTGCGCAGGCGTTTGCGTGGCAGTGACTTCATTGCCCGCTTTGGCGGTGAGGAATTTATCCTGCTGGTGCCCGACACGCCACTTGCAACCGGTGCCAAACTCGCCGAGACCCTGCGCGCCGCTATCGAGGCCTGTCCGTTTCACTTCAAGGGAGAGCCGGTAACGATCACGGTGTCCGTGGGCATGACCGCCTTCAAAATGGGGGAGCACAGCGATTCCGTGCTTAAACGAGCCGATCAGGCGCTATACAGGGCCAAAAACGCCGGACGTAACCGCGTGGAACCGGGCTGAACGCAATTGTTCCATTTTGTGACTCCTGGAATACGAGCCAGATCATCGCATCGCGATACGTTACACTGTTGCATTACTTCCAGCGCGTAATGCTCCTTGCCATGAAATTCTTCTCGCTCATTGTCTCTTTGTTGGTTTTGGCCGGTTGCGCCAGCGGGCCGAGGCTCGATACCAGTCACCCCTCAGTCAATCATGACAACCGAATCCAATTCGTGGTGTTGCATTACACCTCGGCTTCGCTGGAACGGTCCCTGGCACTGCTGACCCATGGCGAAGTCAGTGCGCACTACTTGGTCGGTGACGATAAAAACGCAACCATTTATAAACTGGTGGATGAAAGCCAGCGCGCGTGGCACGCCGGGGACAGTGAATGGGACGGCCGGACGTGGCTCAACTCCAGCTCCATCGGCATTGAGATCGTCAATCCAGGTTTCGTCGATACGCCCACCGGGCGTCTCTGGTATCCCTACAGTGAAGCTCAGGTCGAGGCCTTGATCGCATTGCTCAAGGACATTTCCCAGCGTAATGGGATCAACCCGCGCAACATCATTGGTCACAGCGACATCGCCCCCATGCGCAAGCTTGATCCTGGGCCGCTGTTCCCCTGGAAGCGCCTGGCGCAAGCAGGGCTGGGCGTCTGGCCAGACGAGCAGGCCGTGATGCGCCAGCAGGCAGTTTTCGCGGCGCAGGTGCCGAACGCCAGCTGGTTCCAGGCCGAGCTGGCTCGCCTCGGCTACCCGACGCCCCGTACCGGCGAATGGGATGTAGCCACTCATCATGTGCTCGCCGCCTTCCAGATGCGCTTCCGGCCGACCCGCTTCGACGGCATGCCAGATGCGCAAAGTGCAGCTATTGTGCAGGTGCTTAACCAGACAAAATAATGACGCCCGTCCGACGGTCAGGGCTAAATCCAAATCAGAAGCTATAACTCATTGGTAACTTTCGGATTACCAATGATGACGCCTGCCCGCGAAACCCTGCAAAGCTGGCTCCATCGCCCGTTTTTCCTGGCGATGATGGCGGCTGTCCTGAGTACCGTGCTGTTGCTGGGGGCCAGTCTGTTCGTGGTGATCCAGCAAATCCAGCAGCGTGAAAGCGATCAGATGAATGCTCAGGGCGAGCGCTTTCTGCAGCGGCTCGAGCAGCTTTTCGGACAGTTGCGCGAAAGCCTCGATGATTTGCAAAACCAGCCGTTGCGCGGCTGCGACGACGACATGATCGCGACGCTGCAGCAGGTCAGCTTCAACTACCGCTTTGTCTACGAAGCGGCATATATCGATAGCAGCGGCGTTTGTTCCAATCGCCCACGCCGCAGCGGATTATCGGTGATACGGCCGCCTGATATCCGGGGGCCGACTTACAGCTACTGGCTCAATACCACCACCGAACCCGATGAAAACCGCGCGGCATTAATGCTGGGGCGCGGCAACTTTCGGGTCGCGACCTCTCGCGGGCATCTGACCGATGTGGTGGATCTGCCTCCCGGCAGCAGCCTTTTGGTGGTGCTCGATCATGGCGAGCGGGCGATACCGGTGCTAGGGACCGACCAATACTGGCCGCCCACGGAGCCTTGGCCCTCGAAAAGCCGCAATGCATTGCAAGTGACGCAGAACCGCCTGATCTATCGGATGCAGACTGACAGCCCGGAATATCAACTGGTGCTGATTGCCCAACGCAATGGCCTCAATATCCCCTCCAACGCCTGGTGGTTACTGCCCATCAGCCTGATACTGGGCCTGGGGATTGGTTTTCAGGTATTCCTGCTGGCGCGTCAGCGTCAGTCGATGGACGCCGAACTGCACGGGGCCATCCGGCGCGGAGAGTTGCAGGTGCTGTACCAGCCGATCTTTGACCTGCGCAGTCGCAACTGCGTCGGTGCTGAGGCCTTGCTGCGCTGGCGGCGACCGGACGGCACCCTCACCAGCCCGGACCTGTTCATTCCGATGGCAGAGAACACCGGGCAGATCCGCCAGATCACCGACTTCGTGCTGCAGCGCCTGTTCGACCAGTTGGGCCAGCTACTGCGGGCCAATCCGCAGATGTACATCTCGGTGAACCTGGCGGCATGTGATGTGATGGTGCCACGTATCGGCGAAGTGATCGCCCGCCTGCTGGCGCTGCATCGGGTGTCGGCGCATCAGATTGCCTTTGAAGTGACCGAGCGCGGATTGGTCGATGTGCTGGTCGCCCGGGATAACCTGCAATCGTTGCGCGATGTCGGGCATCAGGTGCTGATCGATGACTTCGGCACAGGCTATTGCAGCCTCGCCTATCTGCAGACTTTGCCGGTGGACTGCCTGAAAATCGACAAAGCCTTCATCGACGCCTTGGGGCACGATGCGGCCAGCAGTGGCGTGGCCCCGCATATTATCCGCATGGCCCATGCATTACAGCTCAAGGTCATTGCCGAAGGCATCGAGCATGAAGCCCAGGCGTCCTACCTGAGCAGCGAAGGGGTGACTTTCGGGCAGGGTTGGCTGTTTGCCCACGCGCTGAGTGCCGTGCAGTTGATCGAACTGATTACCCGCGGCCGGCGCCTGCTGGGGCGACGCATGGACGACGAGGCTTGAGCCGCCTCAGACCGCCAGCGCCATATAAAACTGCGTGCCCTGCCCCGGCCTTGAATAAACGCCCATCCGCCCGCCGTGGAGCTGGACGATTTCCTTGCACAGCGCCAGGCCCAGACCTGCGCCGCCCTTCTTGCGTCCGACCTGGACGAAAGGTTCGAAAATCCGTCCCTGCTGGCCGTAGGGAATGCCTTCACCATTGTCCTCGACGCTGATGATCACCCGCTCGCCATGGCGCCGGGCCTGCAGGCGGATCTGGCCGTGGTCGCCCGTGTGACGCATGGCATTGTCGATCAGGTTATCGAGCACTCGATCCAGCTGCGCAACGTCGGCATGCAAGTGTGGCAACGGGCCCTGGATCGCCACGAGCAGTTCGATACCCTTGGCTTGGGCCTGTGTGGCAAACCGCAGCCGGGCCGACTCCAGCAACTCTGCGATGGAGCAAGGTGCCAGCGTCAGCTTTTGCAAGCCGTTCTGGTAGCGGGAGAAGTTCAGCAGGTCATTGATGAGCTGCATCAGCCGCTGCATTTCTTCATTGACGGTGTTGAGCAGATCAGCCTCGCGCGATTCCTCGGGAAAATTCACGCGCTCCTGCAATAGGCCGAACGCCATGTGCATGCCGGTCACTGGCGTGCGCAGCTCGTGGGAGGCGCGCAACACGAACTCACTGCGCACCCGTTCGAAAGCGCGCTGTTCGGTGACGTCGTGCAATACCATCACTGCCCCAAGGATGTGCCCTTGGGTATGGCTCACGGGGGTGAGGCTGTAAGTCAGCAATCGCGACTCGCCATCCACCTCAATGCTCAAGTCCTCCGGCGCCCGCTCCAGCGTTCCACCGCGCAGCACCAGCTGCAATTCCTCATCGAACTCCTTGCGTCCCAGGGCCTCGCCCAATCCTTGGCCCAGGCGTTCCTCGTCCCAGCCCAACTGGCGCTGGGCCACCGGGTTAAGGTGCTCCAGGCGACCCTGGCGGTCGATCATCAGCAAGCCGTCGTCGATGCTGTCGAGTACCGCTTGCAAGCGTTGCTGGCCAGCGAGTAACTCATCGACATTGGTGGCCTGATGCTCGCGCAGGGCTTGGGCCATGATGCCGAAACGACGGGTCAGCAGGTTCAACTCAGCGGCCGAGGAAATCGGCAGCGTCACTTCGAAATTGCCTTGGCCGATGTCATCTGCCGCCGCCGCCAATGCTTCGATCGGTCCCCCGAAACGTCGGGCGATGCCATGGGCCGTGATGAAGCCGATGATCAGCACCGCCAGTCCCACCAGCCCCAGTAAACCGGAAATCAGCAACGCGCGCTCGCGAGCTTTGTTCTGGGTGTCGCTGATATTGTTCAAGGCCCGCCGATATGCATCGATCAAGCCCGTGCGCAGCACGTTGAATTTTTCGGTGACGTCCTGGATACCGGTGAGTTGGGTCGGTAGCTGGCGAGCGGCTGAAAAAGCCTCGAGAAAACTGATGTAATCGGCTTTGGCCTTGCTGAAGCTGTCGCCTGAATCGTCCAGTACCTGTTCGTGGGCGATGCCCTCGTCAAGCAGCTGGAAATATTGCTGTTTGGATTCTTCCAGAGCAGCCAGGTCGGGCTTGTCATCGAGCATGATCATCAACTGGTCGCCCAGGGTCTGGCGCAGCTTGAGGCCCAGGTCGAGCAGGATGAAGTTGTCGCGCACCGATTGTTCCTGGGTATTGGCCATCTGCACCACACTGACCAGGCCAAGCAACAGGCCCAGCAATGCCACGGTGATCAGCGCCGAGATACTGAGAAACAGCCGTGTGCGCAGCTTCATCGCCAATTTCATAAGGTGCCGCTCACAGGTTGTATTGCTTGCGTTTGCGATACAGTGTGGACGCATCGATACCCAGGGTCTTGGCGGCCTGGTCAAGGGTGTCGGCCGTGGCCAGCACCGCGCCAATATGCGCTTTTTCCAGTTCGTCGAGGCTCAGCGCGGCGCCGATTCGCGGCGCATTGTTGACGGGTTGCTCGGCCATGCCCAAGTGGCTGATTTCGACTTTTTCCTGTGCACAGATAATGCTGGCGCGCTCGACCACGTTGCGCAATTCCCTGATATTGCCAGGCCAGCGATAACCTAGCAGCGCTTCGCGAGCCTCTTCGCTAAAGCCCCGCGCCGGGCGGGCGTATTCCTTGACGAAGCGGGCCAGGAAGCGGTCGGCAAGGGTCAGGATGTCTTCGACCCGCTCGCGTAGCGGCGGCAGATGCAGGGTAATGACATTCAGGCGATACAGCAGGTCTTCGCGAAAGCGCCCATCGCGCACCATGTCTTCAAGGTTGAGGTTGGTTGCCGCGAGAATCCGCACATCGGCGCGACGGGTGACGGGGTCGCCAACCCTTTCGTATTCCTTGTCCTGAATGAAGCGCAGCAACTTGGGCTGCAATGTCAGAGGGAAATCGCCAATTTCGTCGAGAAAAAGCGTGCCCCCGTCGGCCTGGTTGACCCGGCCCAAGGTGCTTTCGCTGGCGCCGGTGAATGCACCACGGCTGTGGCCGAACAATTCACTTTCCATCAGTTCAGCGGTCAGCGACGGGCAGTTGATCGTGACGCAGGACTTCTTCGCGCGCTTGCTCCAGCCATGGATGGCTCGGGCCAGTTCGCCCTTACCGGTGCCGGATTCGCCAAGGATCAGAATGTTGGCGTCGGTGCTGGCGACCTGGCGAGCGGTTTCGAGGACAACTTTCATCGCTGGGCTGTGGGAGTCGAGGCCGTCATTGGGTTTGCGCACCTCCCCTTCCAGAGCTTCCAGTCGTGCCGATAGCTGGCGCACCTCCAATTGCTTGGCGGTCGCCAGACGCAATTGATCCGGGCTGCAAGGCTTGACCAGATAATCGGCGGCACCAGCCTGGATCGCATCAACGGCGGTGTCGACCGCCGAGTGGGCAGTGACGATCACCACCCGCATCCAGGGTGCCTGGATACGCATTTGCGCCAGCACATCCAGGCCGTTGTCTTCTCCCAGGCGCAAGTCGAGAAAGCACAGGTCGAACACCTGACGCTGCAACAGGGTGTCAGCCTGGGCCGCGCTGTTGGCAGTGGCGACGCTGTAGCCTTCGTCTTCCAGGCAGTAACGGAAGGTACGCAGGATGGCGGACTCGTCGTCTACCAGCAGAATGCGGCCTTGATGCTCAGTGGCGGATTCCATTTTTCCTACGCTCCTTTAATCAATGATGTTGGTTAGTGTCAGAAAAATCGGGCAAGTTGCATGGTTGTTTCTGAGGGGATATTACCCACCGAGAGCGTACCTGTGGGTGTGTGACTTCTAAAAGATTGATTTGGATCCCTTTTTTGCTCCTGCACCCGTCTCGTACGGTACGGCTTGCTCATTCCGACACCTATTTCCGACGGGCAATTCAAAAAGATTCTATCGTGCCTATCCCCGCCGTTCGTGCATTACGCACGACGCTTGTCGTAGCCATCGTGCAGGATGCGTTCCGGCGTGCGCACAGAGTATTCATAACTATCTGATTTAAAAGGCTTTTATCTCGTTAAAAATTCTGGCATGCCGACTGCAATGGTCAGTTCAACGTGGCGTGAAGGCGCCTCAACCAGATCACCACTCGGGGTGGGAGGAATTTCAGGATGAATCGTCAGCGCGCCGCTCAATTTCGAATCTCTGCCTTGCATATCCAACAGGGCCTGTGGGCTATCGCTGCCCTGCTGATCACCCTCGTTGCAGGCCAGCAGTTGATGCTTTGGCACCAGAGCCAACAGCCTGAGGCGCCTCTGCTGTCGATTCAGCGCGCCCCGCAAACCCATTTCAGCGCTGTCAGCCGCCTCTCGGATGTTTCCGCCTCGATGCGAATCATGGAAGTCGATCAGGTTCAGCCTGCGAACGACATGCCCCGCCAAGAGCGCTGGGTGTTTTAACTCGATGGACCGGTCGTCCACCGCACCGGAACCATCACCGCAAGACCCTAACTAAATAGAAAAGCGTAAGGAGAATCACCATGTTGAGCTGGGCAATTACTTTCCTGATCATTGCCATCATCGCCGCAGTACTGGGCTTCGGTGGTATCGCAGGCACCGCCACGGGCATCGCCAAGATTCTCTTTGTCGTGTTCCTGGTGATGTTCATCGCTTCCTTCTTCTTTGGCCGTCGCGGTCGAGGCTGACCATGAGTGTGAGATATAAAGGACTGGCCGCCGCCCTGTTACTGGGCGGCAGTGCCATGGCCATGGCGGCCAATGACGGGCAGATGCGGGTCAATCAATTGCTTAAGGCCGACCCGCAATATGTCGAAACCTGGCAGCAAGTGGTCGAAAAGGAAGAACGCCTGCCTGAATGGGTAATGAACCTGTCAGGCGATTCGCAGCAGATGAATGCTGTTGAGGAAGATGGCGATAAATACCTGGTAGGGCCGTTGTGCGAAACCCAGGCGACCTGCCGCAGCAAGCGCCTGTTTGTTGCTTTCAGTTTCGACAAGGACGAGGCCTATGCGCTGTTGGTTGAGGTCCCTGCCGGACTGCCCGCCGACAAGTCCCCGACCCGCCATGCCGATTACCGTTTCCTCGGCAACCCCGATGAAGGTATGCAGGAACTGTTAATGGAGCAACTGAAGAAAGATCCAAACTGGTACTGATTCTGAAAACGAGAAAAGCAGCCCTGCTTTTCTCCTCTGCACAGCTCGAAGAGGGCTGATGCATGACCAGGGGGCCGGGACGCTCTGCCCGTTTGAGGGCGCAGTGACCTACGGGCACAAGGGGTGCCTGCGAAAGGGCCGGGTCAGGAAAAAGCTTCCACGCAGGTTCGCAAAGTCATGGTGACTGGCGAACTTGCGTGGAGCTTCGTGCCTTGTAAAGTTCATGCCAGAGCGGTTGGCTATTGTATGTCCGCGTCACCTTCCCCGTACCGCTATCGTTTTTCAATGCCGATCCACTTCCCTGCCCCCCGACCGTATATCGGAGATTTATCCGGTCGGTCCGCTCTTTCGAGGGTGCTTCATTCTTCTGTCCTTTGATCACTTTTTGCGACACAGGACAAAAAGCCCGTTGCGCTGAAATGGCCGGTTCACGGCACTTTTGCCTGCCGAAATGGCGTATTCGCGCCCATTGCTACATAGGTTTCATTTCCCAAGGCTCATGCCGATTCGGCATAGGGTAGGCGTTTACGGCATTAGACGCCCCTCCTTCGCATCGCAATAGTTGCGCCTTTTTTCGCCTGCCAATGCGCCTGTGGCGCGTACTCGGGTGACCTTATATGGGGGCAGCGGCACGAACTCGTATCGCCATCGGGTGGTTCAGTTTGTGGCAGTTGCCCGAGTCCAACTGAAGTAAGGGTAAAGATATGAAGAAGGCAAGACTAAGCCTCGCCTGGCAGATCCTCATCGGTCTGGTGCTCGGAATTGCAATTGGCGCGTTGCTCAACCATTTCAGTGCCGAGAAAGCCTGGTGGATCAGCAACGTGCTGCAACCGGCGGGCGATATCTTTATTCGTCTGATCAAGATGATCGTGATCCCGATTGTGATTTCCTCGCTGATCGTCGGTATTGCCGGGGTCGGCGACGCCAAGAAACTCGGGCGTATCGGTCTCAAGACCATCCTCTACTTCGAAATCGTCACCACCATTGCCATCGTCGTCGGCCTGCTGTTGGCCAACTTCTTCCAGCCGGGCAGCGGCATCGACATGAGTACCTTGGGAACGGTGGATATTTCCAAGTACCAGGCTACGGCCGCCGAGGTGCAGCATGAACATGCGTTCATCCAGACCATCCTCAATCTGATCCCGTCGAACATCTTCGCGGCGGTTGCACGTGGCGAAATGCTGCCGATCATTTTCTTCTCCGTATTGTTCGGCCTCGGTCTGTCCAGCCTGCAATCGGACCTGCGCGAACCCCTGGTGAAAATGTTCCAGGGCGTCTCGGAAAGCATGTTCAAGGTCACCCACATGATCATGAACTACGCCCCGATCGGCGTATTCGCCCTGATCGCGGTGACGGTCGCCAACTTCGGTTTCGCATCATTGCTGCCATTGGCGAAGCTGGTGATTCTGGTTTACTTCGCCATCGCCTTCTTCGCCTTCATGGTGCTGGGGTTGATTGCCCGTCTGTTCGGCTTCTCCGTGATCAAACTGATGCGCATCTTCAAGGATGAGCTGGTGCTGGCCTACTCCACCGCCAGCTCCGAAACCGTGTTGCCACGCGTGATCGAGAAGATGGAAGCCTACGGTGCACCCAAGGCGATTTGCAGCTTCGTGGTGCCGACCGGTTATTCGTTCAACCTCGACGGTTCGACCCTTTACCAGAGCATCGCGGCGATTTTCATCGCTCAGTTGTACGGCATCGATCTGTCCATCAGCCAGCAGTTGCTGCTGGTGCTGACCTTGATGGTGACCTCCAAAGGCATCGCCGGCGTACCGGGTGTCTCTTTCGTGGTGTTGTTGGCGACCCTGGGCAGTGTCGGTATTCCGCTGGAAGGTCTGGCATTCATTGCCGGTGTCGACCGCATCATGGACATGGCCCGCACCGCGCTGAACGTGATCGGCAATGCCCTGGCCGTGCTGGTCATTTCCCGCTGGGAAGGCATGTACGACGATGCCAAGGGCCAGCGCTACTGGAGTTCCCTGCCCCACTGGCGCAGCAAAGAACCGTTGCCGGCAGGGGAAGTTTCCAGCCGCTGACACAGCTGACACACATGACCCCTGTGGGAGCCGAGCTTGCTCGCGATTGCGGTGTGTCAGCCAACATCAATGCTGACTGATCCGACGCCATCGCGAGCAAGCTCGGCTCCCACAGGATCTGCCACAGGATCTACCATAGGATCTCCCACGGTATCTGCCATAGGATTTTTGTAGCCCCTGCGCAGTGCCAAGCAAACCCCGGAGAAATCCGGGGTTTGTCGTTTCTGCCAGCCCCGCTATCATTCGCGGCATCTTCCGGGGGACTTAACCGATGCTCAATGGCCTGTGGCTTGGCTTCTTTATCGTGGCAGCCGTGTCGGCGCTGGCGCAGTGGCTGATCGGTGGTAACGCCGGGATCTTCGCCGCCATGGTCGAAAGCATCTTCGCCATGGCCAAGCTGTCGGTGGAGGTGATGATCCTGCTGTTCGGCACCTTGACCCTGTGGCTGGGGTTTCTGCGCATCGCCGAAAAGGCCGGGATTGTCGACTGGCTGGCCAAGGCGCTTGGGCCTTTGTTTTTGCGGCTGATGCCGGAGGTGCCGGCGGGCCATCCGGCGATCGGCCTGATTACCCTCAACTTCGCGGCCAACGGCCTGGGGCTGGATAACGCTGCGACCCCGATCGGCCTGAAGGCCATGCGTGCCCTGCAGGACTTGAACCCCAGCCCGACCATCGCCAGCAATGCACAAATCCTGTTCCTGGTGCTCAACGCGTCATCGCTCACGCTGTTGCCAGTAACCATTTTCATGTACCGCGCCCAGCAAGGCGCGCCGGACCCGACCCTGGTGTTCCTGCCGATCCTGCTCGCCACCAGCGCTTCAACCCTGGTGGGGCTGTTGTCGGTGGCCTTCATGCAGCGCCTGCGCCTGTGGGACCCGGTAGTGCTGGCTTATCTGGTTCCGGGTGCGTTGGTACTGGGCGGTTTCATGGCGCTGCTGGCGACGCTCTCAGCCACGGCGCTGGCCGGGCTGTCTTCGATCCTCGGCAACCTGACGCTGTTCGGCTTGATCATCCTGTTTCTGGTGGTAGGCGCGCTACGCAAGGTCAAGGTTTATGAAGCCTTCATTGAAGGCGCCAAAGAGGGCTTTGACGTCGCCAAGACGTTGCTGCCGTACCTGGTGGCGATGCTGTGCGCCATTGGCGTGCTCCGGGCTTCTGGAGCGCTGGACTTCGGTCTGGACGGCATCCGGCATCTGGTGCAATGGGTCGGCTGGGACACCCGTTTCGTCGACGCCTTGCCGACTGCCATGGTCAAGCCCTTCTCTGGCAGTGCCGCCCGGGCGATGCTGATCGAAACCATGCAGACTTCCGGCGTGGACAGCTTCCCCGCGCTGGTGGCCGCGACCATTCAGGGCAGCACCGAAACCACCTTCTATGTGCTGGCGGTGTATTTCGGCGCCGTGGGTATCCAGCGTGCGCGGCATGCGGTGGGCTGCGCGCTGCTGGCCGAGTTCAGCGGAGTGGTGGCAGCGATCGGCGTTTGCTACTGGTTCTTTGGCTGAACGCTATCCCCTTGCCACAGGCCCGGATTGCAGTAACGGGCCCTTAGGGACGTGCAGGCATCGCCAGGCGCTGGCCTTGTTCCACCGTCCAGTTCACAACCTCGGCCGTCAGTCGATCGCTGGCCTGGCCGAAACCTTGCACCACCGCCGGCACTTGCACGTCGCTCAAGGGTTGGCGGACTTCAAAACGATGACTGGCAAGGATGCGTTGGTCAAACCCCCGCACCAGCAATGCGTCCAGGCGAATCACCACGCTGGCTCCTGCACCTTGATATTCGGTCTGGAAAGCCTGCAACTGGCCACCCAACTCCAGATCCGTTTGCAAGTTGCTGTCGGCGACACTCAATAGCCCGACACGTCCATCCTGTGCGAAGCCATCGAGCAAGCGATTGCGTAGCAACACCGGTGCCGGGTCGCTCCAGCGTGAGGCTGCGTAGCTGCTCAACAGATTGCCGTGGGGAATGACCGCTATTTTAGGGCTGTTGAGCACTTCGCTGGCCTGCGGGCTGGCCAGGCGCAACGACCACCTCACGGGCGTGCCCGGGGCTGCTGGCGCCTGCGTCGCGGGTAAGCGATAGACGTTTGAGGGCTCGGCCTGGGGCAGAATCGAGCAACTGCTAATCAGGACACATCCTGCCAGCAAGAGGATAGGGCGGACGAACCGATCAAACGGCTTCATGGCGTGAACTCCTTGTTCTTGTCATTGCCCAGCAAATAGCCGCTGGGGTTGGCATCCAGGCGCCGGGAAATACCCCGCAACGCGCTCAAGGTGTCGCGCAATTCCCGCACGGCCGGCGACAGGGCATTGAGCCCCTGCATGCCATTGTTCAGCGCGTCGCGATTGTCGTTGAGCAGTTTATCGAGGGTCGCGGTGCTGCGGGCCAACGATTGCATGGCCTGGTCTGCGCTGCTCATGACCTCCTGGCCCTGCTCGTTGAGCAGGCCGTTGGCGCTGCGCATCAACGCCGTAGTCTGCTCCAGGGTGGCGCTGGCCTGTTTGCCGACAGATGCCAGTTGCTGCATGGCCTGGCGAATATCGCCGCGTTGATCGGCGATGACCCCGGTGGTTTGCTCCAAGTGTTCAAGGGTCTTGCCCAACCGCTGGACATTGTCCGAGGAAAACACCTCGTTGGCGTTATGCAGCAGCAGGTTGATGCTGGTCATCAGGTCATCGCTGTTGTTCAACAGGCGGGCAATGGGTGAGGGCGCTGCGATGATCACGGGTGGCTCGCCATCGTGCCCGGTCAGTGGCGGGCTATTGGGCGTGCCGCCGCTGAGTTGGATAATCGAGGTGCCGGTGATGCCGGTCAGTGCCAGTTTGGCCTGGGTGTCTTGCTTGACCGGTGTTTCAGCGCTCAAACGTACCCGTGCCAGTACCCGGCGCGGGTCGTTCGGGTCCAGGCGCAGATTGACGACGTCTCCGACCTTGATGCCGCTGTATTCCACCGCGCTGCCTCTGGACAAGCCGCTGACCGCTTCGTTGAACACCACTTCGTAATCCTTGAACTCGCTGTCCACGCTGGACTTGGCCAGCCACAACCCAAACAGCAGGGCGCCGACCACCACGATCACGGTGAACAGGCCGATCAATACATGATGGGCTCGGGTTTCCATGTCAGACCTCGTTCAATTGTGTCGCGGCCGTTAAGGCCGCGCGGCCGCGAGGGCCGTGGAAGTATTCATGAATCCACGCATCATCGGTTTCCGACACTTTGTCGATGACGTCGGCCACCAGCACTTTTTTCTGAGCCAGCACCGCCACCCGGTCGGTGATGGTGTAGAGGGTGTCCAGGTCATGGGTGACCAAAAATACGCTCAAGCCCAAGGCGTCACGAAGCGTCAGGATCAATTGGTCGAACGCAGCCGCGCCGATGGGGTCGAGGCCGGCGGTGGGTTCGTCGAGAAACAGAATGTCCGGGTCCAGGGCTAGCGCCCGGGCCAAGGCTGCACGCTTGATCATGCCGCCGGACAGCGAGGCGGGGTATTTGTCCGCCGCCGATAGCGGCAGCCCGGCCAACGCCAGTTTCACCGCCGCCAGATGCTCGGCATCGGCCCGGCTGAGCCCGGCGTGTTCGATCAGGGGCAGGGCGACATTCTCTGTCACGGTCAGCGAAGAAAACAGCGCGCCTTTCTGAAACAGTACCCCAAAGCGTCGTTCCAGCTGCGAACGCTGTGCCTGGGGCAGGCTCGGCAGGTCCTGGCCGAACACGCGCACGGCCCCTTCACTGGGCCGGTTCAAGCCGACAATGCTGCGCAATAGCACTGATTTGCCGCTGCCGGAGCCGCCGACCACGGCGAGGATCTCGCCTTTGTATACGTCCAGGTCGAGGTTTTCGTGCACGCTCTGCAGGCCAAAGCGATTGCACAAACCACGTACCTGAATCACCGCCTCGGTGGGCGGCCTGGAAGGTCGACTCACCATTGCATCTCCATGAAAAACAGCGCGGCTACCGCATCAAGTACGATCACCACAAAAATCGACTGCACCACGCTGGAGGTGGTGTGAGCCCCGACAGACTCGGCGCTGCCGCTGACTTTGAAGCCTTCCAGGCATCCCACCGCAGCAATCAGGAAGGCAAAGATTGGCGCCTTGACCATTCCCACCACGAAATGCTGGACGCCGATGTCCGACTGCAACAGCGTCAGGAACATCGCCGGAGAAATATCCAGCGACAGGGCACACACCACTCCGCCGCCGACAATGCCCGAGAGCATGGCCACAAAGGTCAGCATCGGCAGCGCAACCAACAGCGCCAGCACTCGCGGCACCACCAGCAACTCGATGGGATCAAGGCCCAGCGTACGAATCGCGTCGATTTCTTCGTTGGCCTTCATCGAGCCGATCTGCGCGGTGAACGCGCTGGCGGTGCGACCTGCCATGAGAATTGCAGTCAGCAGCACGCCGAATTCGCGCAGAAACGAGAACGCCACCAAGTCCACGGTAAAAATACTGGCGCCGAAATCGGCCAGCACCGTCGCCCCGAGAAACGCCACCACCGCGCCCACCAGAAACGTCAGCAGGGCGACGATAGGGGCCGCATCCAGCCCCGTCTGTTCGATGTGAACAACCATCGGGGTAATGCGCCAGCGTTTCGGGCGAAACAGGCCCCTGGCCAGCGTTTCAAGGATCAAGCCGACAAAGCCCAGCAGTTGCAGGGTGTCTTGCCAGACCTTGTCCACGGATCGACCGATGCGTGTCAACAACTGGGTCGCGACACTCACCGTCGGCTCTTTGATCGGCACGCAGAAGTCGGTCAGAGAGCAATAGACCGTCTGCAACAATGCCCGGTCGGCGGACGACAAAGTGCAATCGCGATGCTCGGCGGTCTTGCCCAGCCGCTCGGCGCCCAGCAGTTCCACCAGCAACGAGGCGCCGGCGGTGTCGAGGGCACCCAAGCCGTTGAGGTCGATCAGCGTGTTGTCGTCGTACTGGCCGCGCAGCGAGTCGCTCAAGCGTTTGAGCTGCGTGTAATGAGCCAATGTCCAGTCCCCGCTGATCCATAGCTGCGCCGGGGAGTGAGAGCGATCCAGTCGGGCACTGCCAGCCAGAGTGCCAGGGGTCATAAGCGCCATGCTCGTTCGGCTCGAAAAGTGTTACCTAATAGCACGCCCGGCATTATTTTGCCCCAGGCTCGAGCGCACCGCTGACCTTGAAGCGCAATACACCAATCACTTGGCCATTTTCCGTCAACACCCGCACCTGCCATTTACCCGTGGGGTTTTCCGGGAAGTTCTGCTTGTGGGTCCAGGCGCGATAGCCTTCCTTGCGCCCGCCATGAATGTCCAGGGCGATGCGATCGACTTCTTTGCCGTTGAATTGCCAGACGTGATAGATCCGCTCATCAAGCCCCCGCGGCGCGTTGATCGCGGTGTAGGCATACAGGCCATTGCCGCGGATCTGCTCAGCGGTGACTTCCTTCAGGCTGGCGCCCGGCGTGCGGTCTTGCAACTGGGTGCTGATCGCCACCTCGGTCATCCATAAGGTTGCCGGCGGCACCCAGGAGCGCAGCACCCACCCGGCGGCGCCGATCCCCACCGTGATGCACAGAATCGCCAAGGCGTTGCGCACGGTGCGGATTGGAAAGATCGAGGCCAGGCTGGGGAACGACAACAGCATGGCAGTGCCCAGGGCCAGCTTGAAGCTCTGGTCGGTGGTCAGGTGCAGGATGATGGGCAGCGCAGTGAGCAGGGCGGCAAACAGCGTCAAAGTGTGCAGTGCCAGGAACGCCCAGCGCCGGGGCGCCAGCCATTTGTAGTACAACGGATCAATGATCGAGACCAGCGCCGAGGCCGCCAGCAAGCCGGTGAAAATTACCTGGCTGCTGTTCCAGGTGGTGGTGATGAAAAAGAACGGCAGGACGAAAAACAGGCTTTCCTGGTGAATCATCTGCGTGGCGTAACGCAGCAGCGGCTGGGGGATTTCCCGTTTGAAGATGCGGGCAAAAAGCCGGGTCAGGCTATTCTCCAGCATCAGCCAGACCCAGCTCACCAGCATGATGATGGCGATCCAGGTCGCAAGGCCCTGCTGGCGGTCCACCAGCATGAAACTGCCGACCCCAGAGATGAAACCACCGAGTGCGATGACCCCTGGATAGCGCTTCATCAATTCAAGAAGGCGCTGGATGTAATGAGTCAGGTTCGGCATTCGGCAGTTCGCAGTCAGTCGTAGGAAATATCCCTGACAGAGTATCGCCAGGACATCGATGTGACGAGCGCTCTAAGCCCTGCGACGCAATCTCCAGCCGATCAGGACCAGCAACAACCCCAGCAAACCGCTCACCCCCCAAACCAGCTCATCGTCCCCGAGCAATGGTTTCTCGATGCGCAGGTATCCCGGGTCCTTGAGCAGTTCACGCAGGGCCTGGTTGGCCTGTTCCAGGCTCACTGCCTGAAGGCGCACGGCCGGATTGGTGAAGCGGCCGTCGTCGTAATCGCCCAGGGCGCTCCAATAGTAATCGGCCAGCGCGCTGTTGCCTTGAACCGCCCAGGACTGATGGGCGATGGCCGCTCGTTTGATACGCACGAAACTCTCCGGGTCCAGGCCATCCTTGAGCAACGCGGTGCGCATTTGCTCCAGCGCTTGTTCGGCCTGGGGCAGGTCATCGCGGGCCAGGTCCGCGTTCAGGCTGAAGAAGCCAACGCCGCCAAACACCTCTCGCTCCACCCACGGCCCATAGGACAGGCCGCGGGCCAGACGCAGTTGACGATAGAGCGCCCAGTCCAGATAGTCCTTGAGCAGGTCGAAGGTTTCGTCGTGCTGCTGTTGCAGTACCGGCTCCGGAAACAGCCAATGAAGCTTGGCGCTATTGCCCACCAGGCCGCGCATCAGGTTGCGCTTGGTGACCGCGCTGTAGCGGATCTGCGGCAACGCCGCGTGAGCGCTGGGCTCGACCGGCTCCAGCTCGCCGAAGGTCCGTTCCAGATAGGCCGGTAACAACCGGTCCAGGTCGCCAACCACGATCAGCGTCATGTTGTTCGGGGCATACCAGGCCTTGCGTGCCTGCTCGATCCTGGCAAGGGTGAGCTGCCCGACCTCGGCGCGTTCCGCACAGCGCAGCCCCAATTCCACTGCCAGTTGATTGCCCGCCTTGTGGCCCAGGTCCTGATGGTCGAGCCAGCGTTGCAGATGGGTGTAGTGGCCGCCATCCTCGCGTTCCACCACGCGTTTGGCCGCCTGCAGGGCGTTGTCGTCGATGCGGGTACGGGTCAGCAGTGCCATCAACAGGTCCAGGACCTTGCGTTGATTGCTCGCCGGTGCCTCGATGACGAATGTGGTGTCAGCGTTGCTCGTGAAGGCATTCCACTCGCCGCCCAACGCCTGCATGCGCTCTTCCAGCCCGCCTTCGCCGCCGTCATCGACACCGCTGAACAGCAAATGCTCCAGCAGATGGGGCAGTTCCTTGTCGGCGCAGTTGAAATCGTCCAGCCCCACGCCCACCACCAGCCGGATCGCCACGTGCCCGCGCTCGCTGCCCGGCTTGAGCAGCAGTTGCATGCCGTTGGGCAGCATATAGCCTTCGACCTGGAATCGATCCAGCGCGAGCACCGGCACAGAACCGAGCAAAAGAACGGCGAGCAACAGACAACGCATAGCGAGCTTCCTGGCGGCTGATTGGAGGTCCATGTGCCGGGCAGGACGATATCGCAAACAATTCGCGCCCCACGTCGAGCCGGATGTATTTCCTTGGCGATGTGGGGCCGGTTTGCGTGCGAATGGTTTAAGCCCAGGCCAATCTTACTGACTGAACAATGCGCCAGTCGTTCAAGGCGAATGGGTGACGTCGGAAATTTCATCAACCGCGAGCGCACCGGTCTCGGACGTCTCTAGCACGACGTAGGCGCTGCCGCAGAACAGCGAGTTGAGGCGCTTCATGTCGGCGATCAGCTCAAGGTGCAGGGAACTGGTCTCGATGCTTTGTACGATCTTTCGCTGTAGACGGCTGACGTGTGCGTGGGCCAGTCGTCTTTCCTGCGCTCGAAAGCGACGTTTCTCACGCAACAGCTGACGGGCGCTCTCCGGGTCGGCACTGAGAAATACCGACAATCCCAGCCGCAGATTGGCGATCAACTGGCTGTGCAGCGCCGCCAACTCTTCCAGGCCAACCTCGGAAAAGGACCGACGTTGCGAGGTTTTCTGCTGCTGGACCTTGCGCAACATGCGTTCGATGAGGTCGCTGGCCAGCTTCAGGTTGATCGCCAGCTCAATGATTTCCGCCCATCGGCGGCTGTCCTGTTCACTGAGGTCCTCACGGGGCATTTGGGCCATGTACAGTTTGATGGCACTGCACAGCGCCTCGACGTCATCGCCCATGCTTCGTACTTGTTGGGTGACTGCGCTCTGCCCGCCGCGCAGCACGTCGAGCATGGCTTCGAGCATGGTTTCGATCAGATCGCCGATACGCAGGGTTTCCCGGGCGGCGTTGGCCAGGGCCAGGCTCGGCGTGGCGAGGGCGGTGAGGTCCAGGTGCCGGGGCTTGGCCGTGCCATTGGTGTCTGGACGCTCCGGTAGCAGCCAGGCACACAGCCTGGCCATCGGCCCGACGCTGGGCAGCAGCACCAGGCAGCGCACGGTGTTGTAGAGCAGGTGAAAACCGATGACCGTTTCCTGGTGGCTGAAATCCAGGCCGTCCAGCCAGCCCACTAGCGGATCGAGCACTGGAATGATCAACAACAGGCCGATCAGCTTGTACAGCAAGCTGCCCAGCGCCACCTGACGCCCGGCGGCGTTCTGCATGCTGGTGCTGAGAAAGGCCAGCACGCCGCTGCCGATGTTGGCGCCGATCACCAGGCCGATGGCCACCGGCAGGCTGATCACCGCCGCGCCGGCCAGTGTCGCGGTCAGCAGCACGGCGGCGAGGCTGGAATAGGAGATCATCGCGAACAGCGCACCCACCAGCGCATCGAGCAGGATGTCGCCGGTCAGCGAGGCAAAGATCACTTTCACGCCCTGGGCCTGGGTGATGGGCGCGGCGGCTTCGACGATCAATTGCAGCGCCAGGATGATCAAGCCCAAGCCGATGCCGACCCGGCCCATTTGCCCCAGGCGGGTCTGTTTGCGCGACAGGAAAAAAATCACCCCGAGGAAAATCAGCAGCGGCGACAACCACGACAGGTCCAGGGTCAGCACCCTGGCCATCAGTGCCGTGCCGACATCGGCGCCGAGCATGGTCGCCAGGGCAGGGGTCAGCGCCATCAGGCCCTGGCCGACGAACGAAGTGACGAGCATGGCCGTGGCATTGCTGCTCTGGACCATGGCAGTGACCATGATGCCTGCGACGAAAGCCAGCCAGCGCCTGGACATGTTCTGGCCAATGACATGACGCAGGTTCGTGCCATAGACCCGCAGAATGCCGGTACGGACGATGTGCGTGCCCCAGATCAGCAGGGCCACGGCAGAGAGCAAGTTCAGCAGGGTCAGCATAAGAAGCCCCCTGTTAGCGTCCCAAAGGGACCAATTGACGGTGCCACATTTTTCTTCGTTGTACTTAAGCTGTAGTTGGCGAACGGTACGGGCGCCAGCATTGCACAGCTAAAGACGGGTTTGAAACAAAACTGTCATAAAAAACCATTGACCAAAGACACCACGAACCCCTGTGGGAGCGAGCCTGCTCGCGATAGCGGTCTGTTAGCCAATGAAGATGTTGAATGTAGCGCCCTCATCGCGAGCAGGCTCGCTCCCACAGGTTTTGCATCCGGTTACTTTCCGGCAGGCATGAAAAAGGGGCTCGATGAGCCCCTTCGTTCATTGCCCGGTCCCGGTTACTGACCCGGCATATCCTTACGCAGTTTCACCGGATCCTGCTGCTTGCGCTTGCGCGCCATGGCGGTGCGCATCTTGATGTTGAACGCTTCGACCGCCAGGGAAAACGCCATGGCGAAGTAGACGTAGCCTTTTGGCACGTGCACGTCCAAGGACTCGGCGATCAGCACGGTACCGACCACCAGCAGGAAGGACAGCGCCAGCATCTTCAGCGACGGGTGCTTGTCGATGAACGCGCTGATGGTGCCCGCCGCCAGCATCATCACCAGCACCGCCACGACGATTGCCGCGACCATCACCGGTACATGGGAGACCATCCCAACAGCGGTGATGACCGAATCCAGGGAGAACACGATGTCGATGATCGCGATCTGGACGATGGTGTAGATGAAGCTACCGCCCGTGCCCGCAGGCGTCTCGCCGGTTTCGTCTTCGCCTTCCAGCGCGTGGTACATCTCCTGGGAGCTTTTCCACAGCAGGAACAGGCCACCGAAGAACAGGATCAGGTCACGGCCGGAAATGCCCTGGCCGAACACTTCGAACAGGTCGGCGGTCAGGCGCATGACCCAGGTGATGGACAGCAGCAACAGGATCCGCGTGACCATGGCCAGGGCCAGACCGAAGATCCGGGTGCGTGCCTGCATGTGCTTGGGCATGCGGCTGACCAGGATCGAGATCATGATGATGTTATCGATACCCAGGACAATTTCCAGGGCGGTCAGGGTTAAGAAGGCAACCCAGATTTCCGGGTTGGTCAGCCATTCCATGTGAGTTCCTTTAGCGAGTGTTGGACCGCGCCGCACCTTCGGTTATCGAAAGGGGCGACGCAGCGGGCATTGCTTTTATAGAGTGCTGAACAGCGGAAAAATCCCCATCAGCAAGGCGGCAAACATTATGCACAGGCAAACCAATACTGCCCACTTCAAGGTGAAGCGTTGGTGATCGCCAAACTCGATCCCGGCCAGGGCCACCAGCAGGTAAGTCGACGGAACCAGCGGGCTCAGCAGATGGACGGGCTGGCCAACGATCGATGCACGGGCCATTTCAACGGCCGTGATGCCGTAATGGCTGGCCGCTTCGGCCATGACCGGTAACACCCCGTAATAAAACGCATCGTTCGACATGAAGAAAGTAAACGGCATGCTCACCAGCGCGGTAATCACCGCCAGGTATGGGCCGAGGAAATCCGGGATCACCGCCAACAGACTCTTGGACATGGCGTCGACCATGCCGGTACCGGACAGGATACCGGTGAAGATACCCGCCGCGAAAATTAAACCGACCACCGCCAATACGCTGCCGGCATGGGCCGCAACGCGATCCTTCTGCTGTTGCAGGCAAGGGTAGTTGACGATCATCGCGATGCTGAAGGCCACCATGAACAGCACTGGCAGCGGCAACAGGCCGGCGATCAGGGTGCACATCAGCGCCAGGGTCAACGCACCGTTGAACCAGATCAGCTTCGGACGACGGGCGTCCGGGAACTGGGAAACGCTGATTTCGCTGTGGTCGATGTCATCACCGGCGAGGTGCAGTTCACCCAGACGGGCACGCTCGCGTTTACCGTACATGTAGGAAATCGCCAGGATCGCCACTACACCCGCGAGCATTGCAGGAATCATCGGAACGAAGATGTCGGACGGATCGACATGCAGCGCGCTGGCCGCACGGGCCGTCGGGCCGCCCCAGGGGGTCATGTTCATCACGCCACCGGCGAGAATGATCAGGCCGGCCATGATCCGTGGGCTCATGCCGATGCGGCTGTAGAGCGGCAGCATGGCGGCCACGCAGATCATGTAAGTGGTCGCGCCGTCACCATCGAGGGAAACGACGAGCGCCAGAACGGCGGTGCCGACCGAAACTTTCAACGGGTCGCCCTTGACCAGCTTGAGGATCTTGCGCACGGCCGGGTCGAACAGGCCGGAGTCGATCATCAGGGCAAAATAAAGAATCGCGAACATCAGCATCACCCCGGTCGGGGCGAGCTTGGTGATGCCTTCGAGCATCATCGGACCGATCTTCGGTGCAAAGCCACCGAACAGGGCGAACAGGATCGGGATGATGATCAGGGCAATCAGCGCGGACAGGCGCTTGGTCATGATCAGGAACATGAACGTGATAATCATGGCAAAGCCAAGGAAAGTCAGCATAGGAAATACTCCAGGCGTGGCGCGACGGGCAAAGGCGGACCGGACAGGTCAGCGCAGGATGCGAAGCACGGGACGGACGGAGGGAGTTGACGCGACGGGACGGCTAGCAGCGGACATCAGAATCACCATTGTTGTTGTTAAAAGGGCCTAACGAGCCTTTGGAACTCGCTTCTGGCCACCGGTCTGTTGCCGGTAGTGGGGGCGATCCTAATCGCGCAAGCTTTCAGCCACCTTTCGTTGCAGGCAATGGCGTTTTTGTAGGGGCGCAAGGCTTAACTGTGGGAGCAAAGCTTGCTCGCGATGAAGTTGATGAATTTCCACTGGAGAGCCGCAGTGCGTTTATCGCGAGCAAGCTTTGCTCCCACAGACAAATCGAAGATCGCATGGTCGCGGTAGCCCTTGATCCGATGCATGTGCCTGTCCTCGCAAACTGCCGAACCGAGGTTGGCTCCCGTGTGTCAGAGCCTTTACACGCGAGACAAAAAAGGAAAAACAGCCATGAAAAATGCCGAAACCCCGGTCACCAAAGTGGTGCTCTATGGTGCCATGAGTAGCCTCGGCAGTGCGTTGATGGCTGAAATGCTGCGGCGCCAGCACGAAGTCATCGCTGTTCTCGACGACCTTACGGCCCTGGCGCCGCGCCCCGGCCTGCGGGCCAAGACCGGCGACCTCTACGATCCCCAGCGGGTCAAGCAAAGCGTGGCCGGCGCCAATGCCGTGGTGTGCCTGCTGAACGCCCCGGGGTTGCCGATGAACAGCGAGCAAGTGGAGCGCACGCTCATTCCCGGTCCCGTGGAGCAGGTGTTGGCCGTGGATGCGCTGATCGCCGGGATGGAGGCGGCGAGTATTTCCCGGCTGTTTCTGGTGGGCGATTTTGCCGTGCTTGACGAGGAGCAGGCGGACGATGTATTGCAGCGCCATGCCGCCGAAGAAGTACTCGACGCCCTGAACAACAGCACGTTGCAATGGACCCTGATTAACTCACCCTACGCAACGCCCGGCTTGAGCATCGAGCATTTCAGCCAGGTCAGCACGAGCCTGGAGCCCGGCATGGCCGAATCACTGGAGCGGCTTGGCCGTGTGGCCGTCGGCATTGCCGATGAGCTGCGCCTGAACCTGCATGTGGGCCAGCATGTCAGTTTTGTCGCCGCCGATTAGCCTGAGCGGTCGCAGTCTCCTGAGCTGACATAGATGTGGCCTGGTCACCCCGCAATGGAAGGCAATGCCAGACCCGTCAGCGATTCGGCGCTGTTGGCCTGCTCCTCCGTCAACCAGTCCACAAACTGCTTGATCAACGCCCCGCGCCGTTTACGCTGGGGCAAGACCACGTAATACCCTGAGCGCGACAGCACCGTTTCCGCGACCGGACGGCACAGCAGCCCTTGGGCCAATAAGTTATCCACAAGGTATCGCCAGCCGATGGCGACGCCCTGACCGCCTATCGCCGCCTGGATCAGCAAGGTGTAGTTGTCGAACCGTAACTGCCCGGGCGCCGGTGGCGAGGTAATGCCCAACTCACGGAAAACGCCACTCCAGTCGAACCAGTGACTGCTGTTTTCCCCACGCAAATGCAGCAGCGGTAATTCCGACAAGGCTTGAGCCGACAAGGGCAGGGAGCGCTCCCTGAGCAACAGCGGGCTGCACACCGGAAAGACTTCTTCGCTGAAAAGCCAGCGACTTTCACCTTGTTTGAAGCGACCGTCTCCAAAAAGCACCGCAACGTCGATATCCGTGCGCAGCATGTTGTGGTTGCGTTCGCTGGTCACCAGGCTGACGTCCACCTGTGGATTGGCCGCGTGAAACCGATGCAAGCGGGGCATCAGCCAATAGGCGGCAAAGGCAAAATCCGTGGCGACTTGCAGCACCTCATGCTGGACCTGAGCGGTGATCGCGCTCAATCCTGCGTCGATATTCTGCAAACCGGCCTGAACTTGCTCGAACAGGATTGTGCCGGCCTCGGTCATTTCGATGCCGCGGTAGATGCGATCAAACAACCGCGTACCCAGTTGTTCTTCCAAGCGCTTGATTTGTTGGCTGATGGCCGGTTGCGTGGTGCCCAGTTCGATCGCCGCCGCCGTGAAGCTGCGGTGGCGGGCCGCCGCTTCAAAGGCGCGGAACAGGTCAAGGGACAGGTCTCCCAGGGCTTCATACATAAGCTGTGCTTATCCTAGTCATTGCCTTACATGGACTTTACCCATAAAGACGTGGGCTACATGCTCAATCGCAGCAATCTCGCATAACTGTTTACTATGGAATGCCGCGAATACATGAAGCGCAAGAACATTCTTTTCATCATGGCCGATCAAATGGCCGCGCCAATGTTGCCGATCTATGGTCCTTCGCCGATCAAGCTGCCGAATCTGTCGCGCCTGGCCGAACAGGGCGTGGTGTTCGACGCCGCGTATTGCAACAGCCCACTCTGCGCACCGTCGCGCTTTACCTTGGTGAGCGGCCAGTTGCCCAGCAAGATCGGCGCCTACGACAACGCGGCGGATTTTCCTGCGGACGTCCCGACGTACGCCCACTACCTGCGGCGCCTCGGTTATCGCACGGCGCTGTCGGGCAAGATGCACTTTTGCGGGCCGGACCAGTTACATGGCTATGAAGAGCGCCTGACCAGTGACATTTATCCGGCCGATTACGGCTGGTCTGTGAACTGGGACGAGCCCGACGTGCGGCCAAGCTGGTATCACAACATGTCTTCGGTGTTGCAGGCCGGCCCGTGCGTGCGCACCAACCAGCTGGATTTTGACGAAGAGGTGGTGTTCAAGGCCCAGCAGTATCTGTTCGACCATATCCGCGAGGATGGCGACCAGCCGTTCTGCCTGACGGTCTCCATGACCCACCCACATGACCCATACACCATTCCCAAGACCTTCTGGGATATGTATGACGACAAGGACATCCCTCTGCCGCAAACCCCGGCGCAGACGGAACTCGACCCGCATTCCCAGCGCCTGCTGAAAGTGTATGACCTGTGGGACAAGCCACTGCCTGTGGATAAGATCCGTGATGCTCGCCGCGCGTACTTCGGTGCATGCAGCTACATTGACAGCAACGTCGGCAAGTTACTGCAAACCTTGGAAGACACCGGCTTGATGGAGGACACCATCATCGTGTTCTCCGGTGATCATGGAGACATGCTCGGTGAAAAAGGCCTCTGGTACAAAATGCACTGGTTCGAGATGGCTGCTCGTGTACCCCTGTTGATCAGCGCACCGGGCCAGTTCGCCAGCGGGCGAGTCGGCGCGGCGGTGTCCACTGCCGACTTGCTGCCGACCCTGGTGGAGTTGGCCGGTGGCACGCTGGAGCCTGGAATGCCGCTGGATGGCCGGTCACTGGTGCCCCATCTGCAGGGGCAGGGCGGTCATGACGAGGTCTTTGGTGAGTACATGGCCGAAGGCACCATCAGCCCATTGATGATGATCCGTCGTGGTCCATGGAAATTCATCTACAGCGAAGATGATCCGTGCCTGCTGTTTGATCTGCGCAATGACCCCAAAGAACTGGAAGACCTCAGCCAATCGGCTGAACATCAGTCCCTGTGCGCGGATTTTCTCGCCGAGGCGCGAGCCAAATGGGATATCCCGGCCATTCATCAACAGGTGCTCGCCAGTCAGCGACGCCGGCGTTTCGTCGCCCACGCGTTGACCCTGGGCAAACTCAAGAGCTGGGATCACCAGCCGCTGGTGGACGCCAGCCAGCAATACATGCGCAACCACATTGACCTCGACGATCTGGAGCGCAAGGCCCGTTATCCACAACCCTGCCAAAACCAATAATGTAAGGGGAAGCACATGCAAAAGTTATCCACAGTACTGACCGCTGGGCTGTTGGCGCTTAGCAGTTCGGCGTGGGCCGAGCAAAGCTGCGAGACGGTAAAGATGGCCGACCCTGGGTGGAGTGACATCGCCGCGACCAACGCGATCACGGGTTTTCTGCTCGATGGCATGGGCTACAAAGCCAAGGTCGACACCCTCGCGGTGCCGATCACCTTCGGCGGTCTCAAGGACGGTCAGGTTGATGTGTTTTTGGGTAACTGGATGCCGGCGCAACAAGGGTTCTACGACAAGTTCGTGGCCAATGGCGATGTCACGCAACTGGCCAAGAACCTGGACGGCACCGAATTCACCCTGGCGGTCCCGGATTACGTGTGGGACGCCGGTGTGCAGAACTTCGCTGACCTGAACAAATTTGCCGATAAGTTCGGCAAGAAGATATACGGGATTGGCTCCGGCGCCCCGGCCAACCTGTCCCTGAAGGAAATCATCAAGACCAATGATTTCGGCATGGGCGAGTGGAAACTGGTGGAATCGAGCGAGCAGGCCATGCTCGCGGAAGTCTCCCGGGCGGTGAGGAAACAGAAGTTCGTGACCTTCCTTGGCTGGACCCCACACCCCATGAACGTGCAGTTGAAAATGCACTACCTCAAGGGCGGCGAGAAGTACTTCGGCGACACGGGCAGCGTTTATACATTGACCCGCAAGGGTTATGCACAGGCCTGCCCGAACGTCGGCAAGCTGTTGACCAACCTGAGTTTCACCCAGGAAATGGAAAACAGCATCATGGCCGAGGTGGTGAACAAGAAAATCAGCAACGCCGAAGCGGCCCAGGCCTGGATCAAAGCCAACCCGGCGGTACTGGATAAATGGCTGGACGGTGTGAAAACCCTGGATGGCAAGGATGCGTTGGCGGCGGTGAAGGCCAAGCTCTGACAATCATGTGCTCCGCGGGAATCTATGTGGGAGCAAGGCTTGCCCGCGATGAAGACAACTCGGTCTTTCAGAAACCGAGGTGCCTGTTCGCAAGCAAGCTTTGCTCCCACATAAATCCCCGCGCCACCGGGAGAACGGCGCCTTGTCCTGATACTCTTGCGCCAAACCCCATCCTTGAGGCCCCATGGCATTGCCCACCCGCCATTCACTCTTTCCTTTCCTGAGCTGGCTGCCCCGGCAGACCCGCGCCAGTGTCGGCCGTGACCTGATCGTCGGTCTGAGCGGTGCGATTCTCGCGTTGCCGCAGTCGATTGCCTACGCCCTGATTGCCGGACTACCGCCGGAATACGGCTTGTATGCGGCGATTGTGCCGGTGCTGATTGCCTGCTTGTGGGGGTCATCGTGGCACCTGATCTGCGGTCCTACGGCGGCGATTTCCATTGTCCTGTATGCCAGCGTCAGTCCACTGGCCATGCCGGCCAGCCAGGACTACGTCACCTTGATCTTGTTGCTGACGGTGCTGGCGGGGGTTTTCCAATGGCTGCTGGGGCTGCTGCGTTTCGGCGCGCTGGTGAATTTCGTCTCACACTCGGTGGTGTTGGGTTTCACCCTGGGCGCAGCGGTGGTGATCGCCCTGGGGCAGTTGCCCAACCTGCTGGGTCTTGATCTGCCCAACGAAGCCACGGCGTTGAAGGGGCTGCTGATGTTGGCCAGCCATATCGAGGCTGTGGATAAGCCTTCTCTGTTTCTCGGTTTGGGCACGCTGGTGCTGGGCGTCGTGCTCAAACGGCTGCTGCCGCGCTGGCCGAGCCTGTTGATAACTTTAGTCATCAGCAGTCTGGTGGTCTGGTTATGGCCTGGGATGTTCGGGCATGTCGCGTTGGTCAGCGCCTTTGCCGGGCGCTTGCCGCCTTTCTCTGCGCTGCCGCTGGACCTGGATCTGATCCTGCGCCTGCTGCCCGGTGCCGTCGCGGTGGGCATGCTCGGGTTGGTGACCAGCCTGTCCATTGCCCGCTCGTTGTCAGTACGCTCCGGGCAGCTACTGGATGCGAACCAGGAGGTCAGGGCGCAGGGGCTTTCCAATATTGTGGGGGGATTCTTTTCCGGATCCTTGTCAGCGGGTTCCTTTACCCGTTCCGGCCTCAGTTATGAAGCCGGCGCCTGCTCGCCCCTGGCCGGGGTTTTCTCGGCACTGTGGGTGGCCTTGTTTGCGGTAACCGGTGCCAAGCTGATTTCGCACATTCCGATACCGGCCATGGCCGGCAGCATCCTGTTGATCGCCTGGGGGCTGGTGGATTATCGCGGCGTCCGGGCGTTGTTTCGCGTGAGCCGCGCCGAATTCGTGGTGATGAGCCTCACTTGCCTGGCCACGCTGCTGCTGGAGCTGCAAACCGCTATCTATGCCGGTGTGCTGGCGTCGCTGTTCTTCTACCTCAAGCGCACCTCACAACCGCGGGTACAACATTCCTGTGAGGGGGAAGCTGACATCCTGCGGGTCGGTGGTTCGATTTTTTTTGGTGCCAGCCATTACCTGCAAGTGCGCCTGCAACGGTTGCAGGCACAACGGGTGGTGATCGATGCGCAGCAGATTAACTTCATCGATTATTCCGGCGTGGAAATGCTGCACCAGGAAGCGCGGCGCTTGCGTACCCAAGGGCGCAGCCTGACGTTGCGCAGGGCCAGGCCCCATGTGGTGGAAGAGTTGAAGAAGCTGGAAGGGCCGGAGCACTGTCCGATCCATTTCGAAGACTAGGGCTTAAGGTAGACACACCCTGTGGCGAGGGGCTATGTGGGAGCAAAGCTTGCTCGCGATGCAGGCACCTCGGTTTTTCCAGAGACCGCGCCGCATTCATCGCGAGCAAGCTTTGCTCCCACAGCGGTTTAAAGTGCCAGTTGGCGCCGCAATTCGGCCAGCACCGGCGCGGTGTCCGGGCGTACCCCGCGCCACAGGTAGAACGCTTCGCCCGCCTGTTCGGCCAGCATGCCCAAGCCGTCCATCGCCACCGGCGCGCCCTGTTCGCTGGCCCAGCGACAGAACGAGGTAGGCTCCTTGCCATACATCATGTCGTAGCAGAACGTCATGCCGGGTTCGATCAAACTTGTGGCAATCGGCGGTACATCGCCGGACAGGCTCGCCGATGTGGCGTTGATAATCAGGTCCACCGGCTCTTGCAGCCAGTCGAAACCGCTGGCCGAGACCGGGCCCAGGTCCGCGAACAACTCGGCCAGCAATTCGGCCTTTTCCACCGTGCGGTTGGCGATGATCACCGAGGCTGGCGCTTCGGCCAGCAGCGGCTCCAAGGCGCCGCGCACGGCGCCGCCGGCTCCCAGCAACAGGATGCGTTTGCCCTTGAGGTTTAAACCTGCGTTGACGGTCAGGTCCCGTACCAGCCCGGCGCCATCGGTGTTGTCACCCAGCAGGCGGCCGTCAGCCAGCTTGCTCAGCGTGTTCACCGCCCCGGCCCGCTGGGCCCGCTTGGTCAGGCTGTCGGCCAAGCGGAAGGCATCTTCCTTGAACGGCACGGTGACATTCGCCCCACGACCTTCGCGGAAGAATTCCCGTGCGCAACCGGCGAAATCGTCCAAGGGCGCCAGCAGCGTGCTGTAGTCCAGCACTTGCCCGGTCTGCTCGGCGAAGAGACGGTGGATCAGCGGCGATTTGCTGTGGCCGATCGGGTTACCCATTACAACGTAGCGGTCCATGGAAATTCCCCCGTCAGGCCGTCGCCAGCCAATCGCGATCCTGCAGGAAGTACTCGGTCAGCCGCGCCTCTTCGCTGCCCGGTTCGGCTTTCCAGTCATAGCCCCAGCGCACTTGCGGCGGCAGGGACATCAGGATCGATTCGGTACGCCCGCCCGATTGCAGCCCGAACAGGGTGCCGCGGTCGTAGACCAGGTTGAACTCCACGTAGCGTCCGCGGCGAAACTCCTGGAATTCCCTTTGTTTGGCTGTGAACGGGTCCTGCTTGCGGCGGCGCACGATAGGCAGGTAAGCCTCGATGTAGGCATCGCCGATGGCACGGATGAAGGCGAAGCTGGTGTCGAAGTCCCATTCGTTCAGGTCATCGAAAAACAGGCCGCCGATGCCTCGGGGCTCGTTGCGATGCTTGATATGGAAATAGCTGTCACACCAGGCCTTGTAGCGCGAATACACGTCAGGGCCGAACGGGGCGCAGGCCTGCTCGGCAACGCGGTGCCAATGCACGCAGTCTTCGGCCACGCCGTAGTAAGGCGTCAGGTCGAAGCCACCGCCGAACCACCAGACCGGTTCTTCGCCGTCTTTTTCGGCGATGAAAAAACGCACATTGGCGTGGGACGTCGGAACATGAGGGTTGTGGGGATGGATGACCAATGACACGCCCAAGGCTTCGAAGCCGCGCCCGGCCAGTTCCGGCCGATGGGCGCTGGCCGAGGGTGGGAGGCCGCTGCCGAAGACGTGGGAAAAGTTGACGCCGCCCTTTTCGATCAGCGTCCCGTTTTCAATTACTCGCGTGCGACCGCCACCACCGGCGGGTCGGGTCCAGGCATCTTCGACGAAACGAGTGCCGCCGTCTTCGGTTTCCAGGGCCGCACAGATGCGGTCTTGCAGGTCGAGCAGGTAGGCTTTCACGGCCTCGGTGCGAGTGGTCATGACATCACCTTGATCAGGGCTGCGCTACGCGGCTTGCAGCGGGCCGGTGGCAAATGGGCGCACAGGATACCACCGCACTTGCCTACGCCACAGTTGACGAAGGTCAAGCTTAGGAGTCCGATAGCAGGCTTGGTAAAAAGTCCACGGCAAGGAGAAAGTGAAGATGGCCAAACGTATTCAGTTCAGTTCCCATGGCGGCCCCGAAGTGCTCGAGTACGTGGGCTACCAGCCTGCCGAGCCGGGCCCGCAGCAGGTGCGGGTCAGCAACAAGGCGATCGGCCTGAACTTCATCGATACCTATTACCGCAGCGGCCTTTACCCGCCACCGGCCCTGCCGTCGGGCTTGGGGGCCGAGGGGGCGGGGGTGGTCGAGGCAGTCGGCTCAGACGTCACGCGGTTCAAGGTCGGTGACCGGGTAGCCTATGGTAGCGGTCCGCTGGGGGCCTACAGCGATGTGCATGTGTTGCCCGAGGCCAACCTGGTGCATTTGCCCGAATCCATCAGTTTTGAACAGGCGGCTGGCGTAATGCTCAAGGGCCTGACCGTGCAATACCTGTTGCGTCAGACTTATGAGCTAAAAGGGGGGGAAACCATCCTGTTCCATGCCGCCGCCGGTGGCGTGGGTTCTTTGGCCTGCCAGTGGGCCAAGGCCCTGGGCGTGAGGTTGATCGGCACCGTCAGCTCAGCGGAAAAAGCCGCAATCGCCAAATCCCACGGTGCTTGGGAAACCATCGACTACAGCAAGGAAAACGTCGTACAGCGGGTGCTGGCACTGACCGACGGCAAGAAAGTCCCGGTGGTCTATGACGGTGTCGGCAAGGACACCTGGTTGACCTCCCTGGACTGCGTAGCGCCCCGTGGCCTGCTGGTGAGTTTCGGCAATGCTTCCGGTGCGGTGGACGGCGTGAACCTGGGGATACTCGCGGCCAAAGGCTCGCTGTACGTCACCCGCCCGACCCTGGCGACGTACGCCAATAACGCCGAGAACCTGCAGCGCATGGCCGATGAGCTGTTCGGCATGATCAGCAGCGGCAAACTCACGGTGGATATCAATCAGCGCTATCCACTGGCCGAAGCGGCCAAGGCCCAGGCCGAGTTGTCGGCGCGGCGTACAACCGGGTCGACCATTCTTTTGCCCTGAATGACAGGGTGTTGCTGATGGCCTCATCGCGGGCAAGCCTTGCTCCCACAGAGTAAAACCTGTGAGAGCAGGCCCTATTCCCAGCTGTGAGAGCAAGCCCTTCCCAGCTGTGAGAGCAAGCTCTACTCCCACCTGTGAGAGCAGGCCCTATTCCCAGCTGTGAGAGCAAGCCCTTCCCAGCTGTGAGAGCAAGCTCTACTCCCACCTGTGGGAGCAAGCTCTACTCCACCCGGGAGAGCAAGCCCTACTCCCAGCTGTGAGAGCAAGCTCTACTTCCACCTGTGGGAGCAAGCTCCACTCCACCCGGGAGAGCAAGCCCTACTCCAGCTGTGGGAGCAAGGCTTGCCCGCGATGAACGATGACGCGGTATCAGTCCGGCCGCACGACGTTGCCGGTCGCCAGGTCGCGAATCACGCTGGGGTTCTTGCGTCCTCCCAGGTTGCCGCCCAGCACCAGGTCGATCTGCCCACGGAAATACTGCTCGACGCGAATCCGCGTGCGCGCCGCCGGGCGGCCCTGAGGGTTGGCCGAAGTGGACACCAACGGCCCCACCAACGAGCACAAGTCCCGCACGGTGGGGTGATCGCTGACTCGCAGCGCGACGGTGTCGTGTACCCCGGTGATCCATTCCGGCAGCAGGTTCTGGTGCGGCACCAACCAGGTATTGGGCCCCGGCCACGTGCTGGCCATGCGGTCCATCCAGGTTTCAGGGAAATCTTCGAACAGAAAGTCGAACTGGTGGATATTGTCAGCCACCAGGATCAAACCCTTGTCGGGCAGTCGCGACTTAATTGCCAGCAGGCGCTCCACCGCGTCTTCGTTCCACGGGTCGCAGCCCAGGCCCCAGACCGCTTCGGTTGGATAGGCAATCACCGCCCCGGCGCGAATTTCTCGCGCGGCTTGTTGCACACGCCAACTGTTGACCATGAAAGACTCTCCACAACGCAAATAAGGCTGTGCGCAGTTTACCGATCTTCCCCATAAAACCTAGCGTGCAAACCAGCGTCCGCTGTCACAGACCGCCCGTCCCTCCATTTCCAGTTCAGTCAGCGCCGCCAGTACTTTGGGCAAGCCCCAGCCACTGGCGTCGGCCAGCGCTTCGCTGGTAAGCGGCGCGGCATGGAGCAAGCGCAACAGTGGATGGGTGACCGGCACCGGTTCCATGGACAGCGGCAACTGTTGCCAACCCCGCAATGCCTCAAGGATGTGCTCGACGGTTTCCACCAGCGCCGCACCGTCGCGGATCAACTGGTGACAGCCCTTGGCGCCGGGGTGATGGATCGACCCCGGAATGGCGTACACCTCGCGGCCTTGTTCGGCCGCCAAGCGTGCGGTGATCAGTGAACCGCTGGCGATACTGGCCTCCACCACCAGCACGCCGAGGGACAGACCGCTGATGATCCGGTTGCGGCGAGGAAAGTTGCTGGCGTGGGGTGGCGCGTCCAGCGGGAACTCCGACAGCACCGCGCTGCCTTGGGCGATCATCGCGTCCGCCAGCCGACGATTGCGCTGTGGATAAAAATTTTCCAGCCCGGTGCCCAGCACGCCAATTGTCTGCCCGCCCACATCCAGTGCCGCTTGATGGGCTGCCGCGTCGATGCCCAGGGCCAAGCCGCTGGTGATGACAAAACCGGCACCGGCCAGGCTTCGGGAAAACGCCGCGGCCGTGTCCATGCCCGGTCGCGATGCCCGGCGGCTGCCGACCATTGCCAGCTGTGGTTTTTCCAGAATGGTCGCGTCGCCGGCGACGAACAGCAGCGGTGGCGCGTCGCTGATCTGCGCCAGCAGCGCGGGGTAGTCAGGCTGGTCCCACATCAGTAAATGCTGGGCCGAACGCTCCAGCCAGGCCAATGCATGGGCGGCACCGTCACGCACATCCGGGTTGCGCCGAGCCTCGGCACACGCCGCGGGCAACCTCAGCGCTCGCCAGGCGCTGGCCGGTGCGCTGATGGCTTTGGAGGCTGAGCCAAAGGCCTCCATCAGGGTCATGAAACGTTTGGGGCCCAGTTCCGGCAAGCGGTGCAGGCGCAGACGGGCCTCCAGTTCCGCCGGGGAAACCGAAGCAGATTCAGGCAATGACATGGATCATCCTTGATCGTTATTAAGCCCCGCCGAAACGGGAACAAGCTGTGGATAACTCTGTTGGTAACTTGTGAGACACGTTATGGATTGCGCACTTTGTCGAGTACCGCCAGCGAGCGCGAGGCGTAGAGCACCAAGCCATAGCTGAGCTTGTCGTAGGTACGAAAAACCATCAGCAGGCCAGCACGTTCATCCGGGATTTTTACCTGCTCGCCGGTGATGCGGTCGCGCACGGTCTCGCCGGTCTTCATCACCGCCAGCACATTGCCTTCGGCCAGCCCGTCGCGGCTTCCCTTGTTCAGGGTGACCACATCCAGGGCGCCGATCTGGGTGACGCCTCGGGGTACATCGAGGATCAGCCCGTTGATGTCCGATTTCGGCGCGCTGGGCATGAACGTCGAGTTGATCGAGCGTTCCTCGCCACTGAACAGGCGATCGCCCAGGCGCACCTCCTGGGTCGTGCGTTGCAGGGCCAGGGTCGTGACGTCGCCTTCGCTAGCCACGACTTCACCGCTGCCGATGTCGTCGGCGTTGATGCCCAGGAATTCCTTGGTTTCAGGATCGGTGTAGACCTTGCCCTGTCGAAAGATGCCGTACGCCGACTGGTTCGCGTCGAATGGGCCGCGGGCAAAGATCCGGTCTCCCGTGCCGCTGAGAACCCGTTCGGCATTGCCGGCAACGATGTAGGGCGCCTTGTTGAAATCCTCGGCGGTGTCGACGATGCGGTTGCTCAGCAAAAAGCTGTTGATGGCCTGCAGCGGAATGCTCGGGATCGCGTCGGCCACCGGCGAGCTGCGAATGCGCGGCGACAGCTTGATGGTGCCCCGCGAAGCGCCGCGATTGAGGGTCAGCCGCGGTTGGCCGTTGACGTAGACCAGCAACAGGGTGTCGCCGGGATAAATCAGGTTGGGGTTTTCGATCTGTGGGTTGGCTTGCCAGAGTTCGGGCCATTTCCACGGTTCACGCAAGTATTTGCCGGAGATGTCCCACAGCGTGTCCCCCGTCATCACTGTGTATTGCTGGGGAAAACCTTCCCGAAGTTGCACTTGCCCGTGCGCGATACCGGCCGAGGCCAGAAGCAGCAGGGCGAGTAGTGATTTCCTCATGCGGTGAATCCCTTTATTATGTGCGTTCGCGTAAAACGCCAGAGCCCCCGTGGCTCGCTCCGTAAGATGTGAGGAGCAACGTTTTACAACGGTAGCCTGCATCCCAAGACACGCCAGGCCTGCCACCCGACTTTACCTCACACGTGCATTTATCAAGCTTATGGCCATTTTGAACATTCTCGAATTTCCAGACCCGCGCCTGCGCACTATCGCCAAACCGGTGGCCGTAGTGGACGACGAAGTGCGTCAGTTGGTCGATGACATGTTTGAAACAATGTATGAGGCGCCAGGCATCGGCCTCGCCGCGACCCAGGTCAACGTGCACAAGCGTATCGTCGTGATGGACCTTTCCGAAGACCGCAGCGAGCCCCGGGTGTTCATCAACCCCGAGTTCGAAACCCTGACCGACGAGATGGAGCAGTACCAGGAAGGCTGTCTCTCGGTGCCGGGCTTCTACGAAAACGTCGACCGCCCGCAGAAGGTCAGGATCAAGGCCTTGGACCGGGATGGCCAGCCTTACGAACTGATCGCCGAAGGGTTGCTGGCGGTGTGCATCCAGCATGAATGCGACCACCTCAACGGCAAGCTGTTCGTGGATTACCTGTCTACCCTCAAGCGTGACCGGATCAAGAAAAAACTGGAAAAACTCCATCGCCAGAATGCTTGACGCCCCCTTCAAAGGCTTGCCGCGGCAAGCCTTTTTCTTTTGCGACTGCTTTGTAAATGAGAGCTTCCCATGACTGAGCCACTGCGCATCGTCTTTGCCGGCACTCCCGAGTTCGCCGCCGAACACCTCAAGGCCCTGCTGGCCAGCCCCCATGAAATCATCGCGGTCTACACCCAGCCGGATCGGCCGGCCGGTCGCGGGCAAAAACTGATGCCCAGCCCGGTCAAGCAACTGGCCCTGGGGAACGGCCTGCAGGTATTGCAACCGCCTACTTTGCGCGACGCTCAGGCCCAGGCCGAATTGGCCGCGCTCAAGCCCGACTTGATGGTGGTGGTCGCCTACGGCCTGATCCTGCCCCAAGTGGTGCTGGATATCCCGCGCCTGGGTTGCATCAACAGCCATGCCTCGCTGCTGCCACGCTGGCGCGGTGCGGCGCCGATCCAGCGCGCCGTGCAAGCCGGTGATGCCGAGAGCGGCGTCACGGTGATGCGCATGGAAGCCGGCCTGGACACCGGGCCGATGCTGCTCAAGGTCAGCACGCCCATCAGCGCCGAAGACACCGGCGGCAGCCTTCACGACCGCCTCGCACTGATCGGCCCGCCCGCCGTGGTCCAGGCCATTGCCGGCCTGGCCGCTGGCACGCTGGCAGGCGACGTGCAGGATGACAGCCTCGCCACCTACGCGCACAAACTGAACAAGGACGAAGCGCGCATCGACTGGAGCCGCCCGGCCATCGAACTGGAACGCCTGGTGCGAGCCTTCAACCCGTGGCCGATCTGCCACAGCACCTTGAACGGCGAGGCCCTGAAAGTGCTGGCGGCCAACTGCACCGAGGGGCAGGGCGCGCCGGGTGAAATCCTCGGTGCCAGCAAGGACGGCCTCGTTGTCGCCTGTGGCGAGCAGGCGCTGTGTCTGACACGTCTGCAATTACCCGGTGGCAAGGCGCTGAACTTCAGCGATTTGTACAACAGCCGTCGTGAGAAATTTGCCGTCGGCACGCTGCTGGGCCAAGCGGCGGACGCTTCATGAACCCGCGTCTGGCCGCCGCCAAGGCACTTGCCGCGGTCCTGAGCGGAAAAGCCTCACTCAACAGTTCCCTGCCGACCCAACTGGACAAGGTTGAAGATCGTGATCGCGGTTTCACCCAGGACCTGGCGTTCGGCACCGCCCGCTGGCAGCCGCGGCTGTCGGCCCTGGCGGCCAAGCTGCTGCAGAAACCGTTCAAGGCCGCCGATGCCGACGTCGAAGCGCTGCTGCTGGTGGGGCTCTATCAATTGCTCTACACCCGCGTGCCTGCCCACGCCGCCATCGGTGAAACCGTAGGCTGCGCCGATAAACTGAAAAAGCCGTGGGCCAAGGCCTTGCTCAATGCCGTGCTGCGCCGCGCCCAACGGGAAAGCGAAGCCCTGTTGGCTGAGCTGGAACACGACCCGGTGGTGCGCACCGCCCACCCGCGCTGGCTGCAAAAATCCCTGAAGGCCTTCTGGCCCGAGCAGTGGGAGGCCATCTGCGCGGCCAACAATGCCCATCCGCCAATGATCCTGCGGGTCAACCGTCGCCACCATACCCGCGATGCCTACCTGGCGTTACTGGGCGAGGCGGGCATCCCGGCCATCCCGTGCCAGTACAGCCGCGACGGCATCGTGCTGGAAACCCCCGGCGATGTACGCGCGCTGCCGGGCTTTGCCGACGGCTGGATCAGCGTCCAGGACGAAGCCGCGCAGTTGGCTGCCGACCTGCTGGAGCTGGCGCCCGGTCAACGCGTGCTGGATGCCTGTTGCGCACCGGGTGGCAAGACCTGCCACATCCTTGAGGCCGAGCCGAAGCTGGCCGGCGTGGTGGCGGTGGACCTGGAAGCCAAGCGCCTGGTGCGCGTGAAGGAAAACCTCGAACGTCTTGGCCTGGACGCCGAACTGATCGCCGCCGATGGCCGCGACACCGCCAGTTGGTGGGACGGCAAGCCATTCCAGCGCATCCTGCTGGACGCTCCGTGTTCGGCCACCGGCGTGATCCGCCGTCATCCCGACATCAAGCTCACCCGCCAGCCGGACGATATCGCCGCATTGGCGGTGTTGCAGGGGCAATTGCTCGATGCGTTGTGGATAACCCTGGAAGTCGGCGGCATGCTGCTATATGCCACCTGTTCGACGTTACCGACCGAGAACACCGAAGTGATCGAAGCCTTCCTCGCCCGTACCCCCGGTGCCCGGGAGCTGGACATTGCCAGCCCGGCCGGGGTGAAGCAGCCCCATGGCCGGCAGTTGCTGGCCCAAGAGGGCGGCCACGACGGGTTCTACTACGCCAAACTGATCAAGATCGCCGCCGCACGCGGTTAAAACCGATTCGATAGGAGTGACCGGATGAAAATCATCATCCTCGGCGCAGGGCAGGTCGGCGGTTCGCTGGCTGAACATCTGGCCAGTGAAGCCAACGACATCACCGTGGTCGACACCGACGGTGACCGCCTGCGCGATCTCGGTGACCGCCTCGACATCCGTACCGTACAGGGCCGTGGCTCATTGCCTACGGTGCTGCGTCAGGCCGGTGCCGATGATGCCGATATGCTGGTGGCTGTTACCAACAGCGATGAAACCAACATGGTGGCCTGCCAGGTCGCTCACACGCTGTTCCACACCCCGACCAAGATCGCCCGGGTGCGCGAGGCGGCCTACCTGACCCGCGCCGACCTGTTCGACAACGAAGCGATCCCGGTGGATGTACTGATCAGCCCCGAGCAAGTGGTGACCAACTACATCAAGCGCCTGATCGAACACCCGGGCGCCTTGCAGGTGATCGACTTTGCCGAAGGCAAGGCGCAATTGGTCGCGGTCAAGGCCTACTACGGCGGACCGCTGGTGGGCCAGCAACTGCGCCAGCTGCGCGAGCACATGCCGAATGTGGAGACGCGGGTCGCGGCGATTTTCCGCCGTGACCGGCCGATCCTGCCCCAGGGCGATACGGTGATCGAAGCGGACGACGAGGTATTTTTCATCGCCGCCAAGGCCAATATTCGTGCGGTGATGAGCGAAATGCGCCGTCTCGACGAAAACAACAAGCGCATCGTGATTGCCGGCGGCGGGCAGATTGGCGAGCGTCTGGCCGAAGCCATCGAAAGCCGCTATCAGGTCAAGATCATCGAGATGAACCCGGCGCGCTGCCGTTACCTCTCGGATAACCTCGATAGCACCGTGGTGCTGCAGGGCAGCGCCTCGGACCGTGACTTGCTGCTGGAAGAAAATATCGCCGACGCCGACATCTTCCTGGCCCTGACCAACGACGACGAAGCCAACATCATGTCGTCGCTGCTGGCCAAGCGCCTGGGGGCGAAGAAGGTGATGACCATCATCAACAACCCGGCCTACGTCGACCTGATCCAGGGTGGCGAGATCGACATCGCCATCAGCCCGCAACTGGCAACCATCGGCACCTTGCTGGCCCACGTGCGGCGTGGCGACATCGTCAGCGTGCACTCCCTGCGCCGTGGCGCGGCCGAAGCCATCGAGGCGATTGCCCATGGCGATGCCAAGTCCAGCAAAGTCATCGGCAAGGCCATCCGCGACCTCGGCCTGCCGCCAGGCACCACCATCGGCGCGATCATCCGCGACGAACAAGTGCTCATCGCCCATGACGACACCATGATCCAGACCGGCGACCATGTGATCCTGTTCCTGGTGGACAAAAAGCACATTCGCGATGTGGAGAAGCTGTTCCATGTGGGGTTGAGTTTCTTCTGATCCAGAATTTGCGGTGGCAGTCATGGCCTCATCGCGAGCAGGCTCGCTCCCACAAGGGTTCGCTGACGTTCACAAAAATTGTGATCGATTGAGATCCACTGTGGGAGCGAGCCTGCTCGCGATAGCCATCTAACATTCAACAGATCAATCACTGACCCACCCCCAAAGGACCCACCCCCATGCTCGAATCCCTGGAAAAAATGCTCGCCAAGGGTGTGGATAACTCCCTGCTGCGCTTCGGCCTGGGCAAGGGCTACCTGGACCTCGGCGAATTCGCCCGCGCCGCCGAACACCTTCAGCGCTGCGTCGAATTCGACCCCAAGTATTCAGCAGCCTGGAAACTATTGGGCAAGGCTCATCAAGGCCAAGGCGATCTACCGGCAGCCCGCCAAGCCTGGGAACAAGGCCTGGAAGCCGCCCGCGCCCACGGCGACAAACAAGCCGAAAAAGAAATGACCGTGTTCCTCAAGAAACTGGATCGCCACCCCTGAATTCACACAAAACCGCTTTTGTGGCGAGGGAGCTTGCTCCCGCTTGACCGGGCTGGCTCCAGCGCGCAGCACTCACAACAAAGCCTACCCCCAATCCACTGCCGATCCGCTAAAAGCTCAGACAGCGCAAAACCTGTGGGAGCAAAGCTTGCTCGCGATAGCGGTAGACCAGCCAAACCCGTTGTCGACTGACCTGGCCCAATCGCGAGCAAGCTTTGCTCCTACAGGTTTGCGGTTCAACTGATCGACATTGATCATCAAGACCTGACTGGAGACGTACATGTCCGTAATTTACCTTGGACAAGCTGCAAATCAGTGCGCGGGGCGCTCCCAAAGCGGACTCTCAGGAGTCCGCCACAGGTAATATCAGCTCAATTAAATGGTCGGCATTTTCTTTGATATTTGCGATTGGGCCTAGAATCGAGGCGTCAAATTCTGCCAGAGGACGACGATCGGCGAGGCAGTTCGGATAGCCAGGATTTGGCTCAAACTACGTGATCCATCACCTTTAACTGCCGAGCAACATCTTGCTTGAGCAAGTAGACAGAGACTGTGAGCAACACCAGATCCTTCAGAAGGAAGGCCGCCACTATCGTCATTGCGGGAAAACCCCCGGCGCCCTCATGCCATGCTCCGGGTGCGAAGGGCATGATCGTGACGGTTGCGAGGAAGGTGGCGCAAGACCCGAGAGCGCCCAATATTCCCAGTTTCTTGTTCCAGAATCCCAGAAAAATCAGCAAGCCAATCGTCCATTCGGCAGAGCCCAGGAAGATACTTGTACCTTTCACTCCCAGCACCGGAATTGTCCAGGAAATCAGCGGGCCGTTGGTAATCAATGGCAGCAAGTCTGTGATCTCTGCCTCGAACCATTTGTCATAGCCGAACCAGACGAAAATGACCACCATCGCGGCGCGGAGCAGGTGGTAATCGAGATCGCGTTTCATAAGGCTCGAGCGCCCGAGAAGATTGACCAGGTAATTCATGGTTGCTTCCTCGCTGGGGCTGCGCGGTGCGCAGCGTGAGTGACAGGCGTCAGTAATGGGATGTGAATGCGTGACATTGGAAAACTCCATCGAATGTTAGGTATTCGTCAACGACGCCATGTTATGGCGGACCTGTAATACCTATAAGTCTTAAATATCTCTAAAAGATGCTCTAAAGTTTCAAAGTGAGCGTGTGGACCGACATAGACTCAACTTGGCCGCGACGGGCGTCAGGTCGTGGAAAGGCAAAGCCGTCCATGGCATCGACTCGCGAAGGGCGGTCCTGCCTGCGTCAGCGGATCACTTCGATGATGCGCGCAGCGATATGTCCGGCATGGGTCTCGAGCGCGAAGTGGCCGGTATCCAGAAGCTCGACCACCGCTTGCGGGTTATCCCGTTTGAAGGCCTCAGCGCCCGGCGGGATGAAGAACGGATCGTGTTTGCCCCAGATGACCAGTGTCGGGACCCTATGGGTACGCAAGAACGCTTGAAATGCTGGATATAGCTTCAGGTTGTTGGCGTAGTCCAGAAAGAGATCGAGCTGGATGTCCTTGTTCCCCGGCCGCTCCATCAGTAGTGCATCCAGCGTGTAGGATTCTGGTGCGACGAGTTCAGGCTGACTGACCCCGTGCACGTACTGCCACCGGGTTCCTTCAAGGTTCAACACGGCATCGGCGATCACCTGCCGGTTCGCAGCGGTGGGTTCTGCCCAATAGGCCTTGATCGGAGCCCAGGCATCCCCCAGCCCCTCCAGGTACGCATTGCCATTCTGACTGACAAGCCCGGTGACGCGATCTGGATGCTTGAGCGCGAGTCTCAGCCCCGTGGGCGCTCCATAGTCGAATACGAACATCGAGTAGGTCTTGAGCGCCAGGGCATCCACGAAGTCCGCCAGCGTGTTGGCCAGCCCGTCGAAGCTGTAGACGTAGCCTCTGGCATCTGGGACTTCGGTGAAGCCAAACCCCGGCAAATCAGGGGCGATGACATGGAAATGAGGGGCCAGAAGGGGGATGAGCTGGCGAAATTGATGAGACGAACTTGGGAAACCGTGAAGCAGAAGCATGGTCGGCCGGGTGCGGTCTCCCGCTTCTCGATAGAACACCTTGACGCCGTCTGCGTCTGCGAACTTGTGGCTGATCAACGGTGAGGAAGCGCTTGCAGTATTCATGACGTGATCCTTTTTGACGTATGCAGGGATAGGCAATGCAGCTGCGTATCTGAAGATTGCACACGAAAAGTAACCTGTCAAATGCGTTTTAATGGGTTATTAGATTTCTCTGGCGTGTCTCTCGAGCTAATCCTGCGTTCGCCTGCTCTGGAACCGGCGCTCAAGCTTTGTATCACCCGGCGTCGGATTTCTTGCGCTCGCGATGCGCTGCTGCCTTGGCGCGATTACCGCAGACCGCCATGCTGCACCACCGACGCTTCTTGCCTCGGGTGTGATCGACGAAAATCAGCGTACAGCTGGCACCTTCACAGCGCTTGACGTCTGAAAAATCTTCCTCGCAGATGAATTTCGCCAGCTGTTCACCGATGGGTAACAGCAGGGAATCCGGGGTTTTCCAGCGCCTGCGGGGCTGAAGCTCGAGTCTTGAGGAGGCCCCGTCGGCGACAGTTATCTGGGTAAAACCGTCGTCTCTCGCGAGCAGGCGGTTAAGGGCGGCAAGATCGTCCAGAGCCTGCGACGACAGCGGTTTGCCTCGATGCCTCGATACAAAATCTCTGAACCAGTCGCGCAACGCTCTGGTTTGCGCGGCCACCATATCGAGCTCCCCAGGCATGGCCTCCTGGGCAATTTGCTCCAGCGTCTCGTCGCTCACCCATCCGGCTTGCCGCAGCCAGTCAAGTAATCCTTGCGCATCGCCAAGCCAGTCAACGATCTCGTCGACCGGGGTCGCTATGGAATTGAGGAAGTCCAGCGCCGGGGCGTCTGCGATGAACATCGCCGGGCCGTGCAAATGGGTGCTCATCGAATACTCTCTTTCGCTAAAAATTTCAAAAAACAGTAACCGCTCAAAATGTATTTGACAAGTTACTTCGCTATTACTAACCTCCAAACTGAAAGCAGAGAGGTTACTCAATGGCGACCTTCGCCACTGCGGATTTCAACAGGGCTCCCCTGGATGACGAAGGTGTGGTGCCTTTCACGCGACGTTCAAGCGGCCAATCAGATTAGGCGCCTATACGGCCTCTATAGGAGAATCTTATGAAAGCGATCGTACTAGAGAAATTTGGCGGTCTGGATAGCCTGGTGTACCAAGACATCCCTGAGCCCACCGCCAGAGAAGGATTCGTTGTTATTCAGATCAAGGCGTTCGGTATCAATCATGCCGAGATGCACATGCGCCGCGGTGAATGGGCAGAAGCTGCGTCGGTTAGCGGCATTGAGTGCGTGGGAATCGTGAAGTCATGCCCGGGAGGCGAATTCCCGGTTGGCGCCAAAGTGGCTGCATTGATGGGAGGCCTGGGCCGAACCATCAACGGCAGTTACGCGCACTATACCCGTGCGCCGGTTTCCAACGTGGCCTTGATCGACGCGGATCTGTCGTGGGCCGAGCTGGCAGCGATTCCAGAAACCTATGCCACGGCGTGGACCTGTCTTTTCCGCAACCTGGAAATCGAGAAAGGCCAGACCGTTCTTATTCGAGGTGCTACCTCGTCGTTCGGACAGGCAGCGGTGAAGCTTGCAGTGAACGCGGGAGCACGAGTGGTGGCGACGACTCGCAGCGAGAAACGCGCGCAGATGCTCAAGGATCTCGGCGCTTCGGTCGTTGAGCTGGAGGGGCCGTCGCTGTCCACCCGTATAAGGGGCGCGAAGACGTTTGATGCCGTACTTGATCTGGTGGGCAACAGCACGGTGATCGATTCGCTGGCGATTGTTCGTCGGGGTGGTCGTGTGTGCCTTGCAGGCTGGTTGGGCGGGCTTGAGCCAATCGCCGATTTCAACCCACTGCTGCAAATGTCGAGTGGCGTCTATCTCACCTTTTTCGCAAGCTTCGTCTTTGGAACCGAGGGGTTTCCATTGGCCGATGTCCCGCTGCAGGCAATCGCGCATGAAGCGGCTGCCGGCAGGCTCGACGTCAAGCCGACGCGCATCTTCAAATTCGGAGAAATCCATGAGGCTCATCGCGTCATGGAAGCGAACGAGGCGGCCGGAAAAATGGTCGTGGTTGTCGATTGATCTCCTTACCCAACCTTTTGAATGAGCAAATTGCGATGGTGAAGTCAGTAGCTATTGTCACAGGTGCAAGTCAGGGGATCGGACGCGCGACAGCCATTCGATTGGCCAAGGATTTTGAGGTACTCGTTTTGGTGGCGAGAAATCGTGAAAACCTTAAGGACACTTCGCGGCTGGTGCAGGCGATTGGCGCTCAAACACTGGTCGTGGATGTCGATATCTCAACACCCGGTATGCCGGAGGTGGTGGTCGAGCAGGTGCTGGCCAGGTTCGGCAGGATTGACGCCTTGTTGAACATCGCCGGAGCCGTACCTCAGATTGATCTGTTCGAGATGACGGATGAGCAATGGAGCAGCGGTACCGAGCTCAAGTTGCATGGTGCACGGCGGATGACGCTGGCGGCGTGGCCTGCGTTGAAGGCTTCCAAAGGTTCGGTGGTATTGATGTCGGGTAACTCTGCTGACGTGCCTAAAGCCGGATATGCAGCAGTTGCGACCATCAATGCAGCCATTGTGGCGTTGGCCAAGGCCTTCGCCGACCGCGGTATCCAGGACGACGTTCAGGTCAATAGCGTCTTGCCCGGGCCCGTGATGACGGGGCGTCGACGCTCATTTTTGGAAAAATGGGCGCCTGCAAATGGCATGAGTGTTGACGAGGCGACGATCAAGTTTCCGCAGAACGCCGGAATTTCAAGGTTTGGCGAACCCGAGGAGATTGCCAACCTGCTGGCGTTTCTGGTTTCGCCGCCTGCAAGATGGATGACCGGATCGGCCTTGAGAATGGACGGGGGAGAAGTGAAATCCGTCTGAGGATTTCAGCACGTTCTGCCCATAAGCCAGGTGTCACCGAAAACAGGGTGGCGCCTGGCTTTTCTGTGTGGATTGCCCTCTCAGGAAGCCGGGCCGAGGTGAGTCGATTTGCGAATATCGCCTGGGGTCATACCCATCCGTTGGGTAAAGGCCCGCCTGAATGCGGCGACCGATTGATACCCGACGGCTTCGGCAATCGCTTCGGTGGGAAGTGTCGTGGAGGTGAGCTCATTGGCCGCGATGCTCATCCGCACATCGGTCAAAATGGCATTTGCTGACTTCCCCACTTTCTCCTGGAAATGGCGAATGAGGGTCGCCCGGGACATGTTGCACAGGTCCGCCAGTTCGGGCAGCGTCCAGGGGTGGGCCGGGTCGTTGAAAATGGCGGTCAGTGCAGGCGCAAGCCTTGGATGGCCAGCCATCGCCAGCAGACCTACTGGCGTGTCGGCTGATTCGCTTGCCAGGCGCAGAGTCATCGTGAACAACGCGGTAGACAATGCATTTAGCATAGCGTTACCGCCCAGGCTCGCAGCCAGTGACTCTTTCCTCATCACTGCCAATAGATGGGTCAATTGAATATGGGTCTGCGTGTCGGATGCCTGGCTTGCCGTACGGACGATCAAACGGCCCGGTAAATAGTCCCTGATGAAGCGGTCATGCGGCGGCTTGATCACCAAGCGGCCACACAGCATTTCCAGTTGCTCACCGGCGCCAGTATTTTCGCTGACAACCAGGTTGAGCTCATCACGGTAGTTTGCCTGGGGCGGGGTTATTCCGCTTCCGTCATGCAGCACGTGTTGAGAGCCGTGCAGCATCAGCAACACGTCACCGGCCTGTAATCGCTGCGGCGCTCCCATACCGGGCGTTTCAAGAAGCGCCGACCCTCGCACTACTACGTGATAAGGCATCTCGCCCGGTTCCGAGTCTTCGTAGACAACCTGCCACGGCGCTCCGTATGAGCAGCGTATTTCCAGGCGTCCCTTGACGGTAATCATGTCCAGCAGTCGGCTGAGCCAGTCCTGCTGGCGGGAAGAGACGGTCATGATATTGTCCATTGGTTGATACTTTAGAGCACTATATTAAGAATATTTAGTCTCTACAAGCTCATCTTGGCTGGATAGAGTGGAGCCATCTAACCCACCGTGTAGGAGCTTCACCATGAGCCGTATCGTAATTCCCGCAATCGTAAATGCCACTGGCGCTACCGCTGACGTCTATGCCGAAGTCAAGAAAATGGCTGGCGGTGCAGTGCCTAATGTGTTCGCGGCTTTAGGTCACCTGGTGCCTGATGCGCTGTCGGCTGTACTCAACGCCGAAGGGGTCCTGGCCAACGGCAGCCTGAGCAAGCAGGACCTCGAAACGATCAAGTTGGTGGTCAGCGAGCAGACCGGCTGTGACTACTGCGTCGCGGCTCACGTGATGTTGGGCAAGATGACCGGGCTGTCATCGCAAGTGTTGACTGAGATTCGCCAGGGCGCCTCGACGGGGGATGACAAACGCGATGCCTTGGTCAAGTTCGTGCTACTGCTGCAAAAGACCAGTGGCACTATTGCCGATGCTGATTTTGCCGCGATCCGTGGGGCAGGCTATAGCGAAGTGCAGTTGGCAGAGATCTCGCTGACGATTGCCCTGACGATCTTCACCAATACATTCAACCGCATCAATGACACCTACATCGACATGCCCCGTGTGAAATAAACCCCTCGAACGACAAGCGAGGGGAGACATGCCCACCAAGGTGACCGCTCAAATAGGGCGGTGTAGTAAACGAAAGAGGCCCTGTGGCCTCTTTCGTTTTTTTGAAACTTTAGTAGTTGAAGTCGTTCCGAAGCTGCCGCTTTCGCGAGCAAGCCCGCTCCCACAGGGGGAGTTGGGTTGGATGCAGTATTTGTGAACACCCCAGGCCGAGGCCTCGCCTTGGCCTTATTTTACGCTTGAGCATCTCCTGCAACTGCGCCACCAGTTTCTGATTATTCATCGGCGCGCGGATAAACCGGCGTTGGGTGCCGTCCGGTCCGATGACGGCGAGGTTGCCGCTGTGATCGACCGTGTAGTGGGGTTTGCTGGTGTCCGCCGGGATGAACGGGATGCTCACCGCGTTGGCGAGTGTCTGCAGGTCTTCGATCGATGAGGGGGCAGGCCTATGAACTGTGGGTCGAAGTAGCCCAGGTACTGCTTGAGTTGCTTGGGCGTGTCGCGGTTCGGGTCGACGCTCACCAGCACGATCTGCAGTTTATCCACAGCCTCCGGCGGCAGCTCGCTCTTGATCTGGCGCAGTTGGGCGAGGGTGGTCGGCAGATGTCCGGGCAGAAGGTGTAGCCGAAGAAGAGCAGGCTCCATTTATCTTTCAACCCGTCCATCGTCACTGGCTGATCGTCCTGGTCGGTCATTTTGGACTGAAAAGGGGCGGCGGTTTGAGCAGATTGGCTGAGGAGAAGAAGGGGACAGACTGAGTTATCAGAAAGTAAATCTGTCCCCTTAGTCCGGTCCCCTTATTCCGTAAAAAGTCGCCGTTGCTCATGCAGCATCCTGCACCGTGGAGTCAGGGCCCACAATACTCATCGAACAATCCGGTTCGTTGCATCGATGAGGTCTGCCTTGCCTCCGGCAAGCGAGGGTCCTGAAGCCGCAACCACGTCGTGTGGAAACCCAAGGGTTATTGCGCTAACAGCGTCCAGATGCTCCAGTTGATCCGCCGTCAGGTGAACGTCTGCTGACGCAAGGTTATCGGCCATCTGCTCCGGCGTGCGTGGACCAATGATGGGGAGTGTTCCCTTGGCCAGCACCCAGGCGATTGCGATCTGACCCGGTGTATGGCCGGTCTCTTCGGCGATCGCCAATACTGAATCCACAGTCGTGGTCTTGCGCTCGCTGCTCTCGTCGTGGATAACCGCCCCCAAACCCTGCGCACGACCGGTTTCCCCTTTGCGGTATTTACCTGTCAGCAAACCACCTCCTAGCGGTGACCATCCGACGGTTCCCAAATTGAATGCAGCCGCCATCGGCAGAAGTTCGCGTTCGGCCGACCGCTCCACCAGGCTGTGCTCCAATTGCACCGCCGATATTGCAGACCAACCACGAAGCTCGGCCAGGGTGGCTGCCGTTGCCACACGCCAAGCTGGAAAGTTGGACAGTCCGCTATAAAGCACTTTGCCAGAGCGGATCAGGTCGTCCAGACCCCGTACAATTTCGTCGATAGGCGTTACGCCATCGGGCATATGTACCCACAAAAGATCAATTCGATCCGTCTTGAGGCGCTTAAGGCTCGCTTCCACCGAGCTGAGCATGGCTTTGCGGCTATTGCCGGAGCGCAGAACGCCAGCACCGGGTGAATCACCGAGTGAAAATTTAGTCGCCAGCACGACGTCATCGCGCTCGGTAGCCACGAAATCGCCGAGCATTGATTCCGACTGGCCAAATTGGTATTGATCGGCCGTATCGATGAAGTTGCCCCCCGCTTCACGGTAGCCGTTGTAGATTTTACGTGCCTCATCCGGCTCGGAGCCATAGCCCCATCCTTTACCGAAGTTGCCGGTGCCGAGCGCTAGCGAAGATACCCGCAGGCCGGTGTTGCCTAAAATGCGATAGTGCATGGCGTGCTCCTTCAAGCGTAGGAGGCCTCAGCGACCTGCGCGGGTTGATAGTTAATGTATGCGCAGGAAGTTTAGACGGTCACATAAGTAGTTGGCCCCCTCCTCTCCAGCCAAATCAGTAACGCCGTGTCATCCGGTGTTCGCGTCAACCGCCCTCCACCACGATACGGCCGGCAGCGAACCGCGTCATGCAATACGGGCGAGTCGTTGTGTCCTTCGAATACTTACAATTTGCGCGGCCGCGCCTGCTAGGTAAATCAGGAAACAGCCCCCTACTAGCATCTTGAGTGTTGGGTCCTGCGGACCAGCAAAAACTGGGTGGCCCACGGGCACTCTCGTTCCCGTCTCAGTGAGACCGGGGATGAAGTGGAAGAAGAAAGTCAGTGAGTAACCCAAAACGGCAATGTACCGCGAAAGGCCACGCTGGCTGGCGCGGGTCTCTGCCAAATAGGCAATGGCCAACACGATTAGTGTTGTGATCGACAGGACATGCGGAGCGCCAAAACCTCCGTGGTGAAAGATAAACAGCCCAGTGATACTGGTTGCTACGGTGAACCACACATAGATTCGCCCCGATCGTGTGCGAAAGCTGATTTCGCCGTGACTCAGGAGCGTAACAATTGCCCCTGCCACTGCTATCAGGGCGAGGGCTGTATGCAGCATGCCGAAAGGTGTCATACCCAACATAAGAATGCCTCCAGTCGAAGGGACTACGCGCCGTTCCGGCTATGTGCTTCTCAGGATTTTACAAATGCCAAAAGGTCGGCATTCAGTCGTTCTTTATGGGTGTCGGTAATGCCATGAGGGGCGCCTTCGTAGACGATCAATTTACTGTTCTTGATCAGTTCGGCTGAAGCACGACCTGCCGCATCGATAGGCACGATCTGGTCATCGTCACCGTGGATAATCAGCGTTGGTACGTCGAACTTTTTCAAATCTTGCGTGAAATCGGTTTCCGAGAAGGCCTTAATGCTGTCGTAAGTGTTCTTGTGCCCACCCAACATGCCTTGCATCCACCAGGCGTTGATGACCCCTTGCGATGGCTTCGCACCAGGGCGGTTGTAGCCAAAGAAAGGACCGCTCGGGATGTCGATGAATAACTGCGACCTGTCGGCCAGGAAGGCTGCGCGGATGTCATCGAAGACTTTAATGGGCAGGCCGCCGGGATTGGCTTCGGTCTTGACCATCAACGGTGGGACGGCAGAAATGAGGCCGGCCTTCTTCACTCGCTTGGTGCCATGACGACCAATGTATCTCGCCACCTCGCCTCCGCCTGTGGAGAAACCGAACAACGTGGCATCCCTCACATCCAGGTGGTCGAGCAATTGGGCCAGGTCATCGGCATAGTGGTCCATGTCATTGCCATCCCAGGGTTGACTGGAACGGCCGTGGCCGCGGCGGTCATGGGCAATGCAACGAAAGCCGTTAAGGGCCAGGTGATACATCTGTGATTCCCAACTGTCCGCATCCAGCGGCCAGCCATGGCTGAACACGACGACCGGGCCCTTGCCCCAATCCTTGTAATAGATTTCCACGCCATCTTTGGTGGTGAAGGTACTCATGGTTTTATGCACTCCATGGTTTTTTTGAGGGGGCTTTGATGACGCTTCTGCGAGTGGAGTTTGCTAGCACCTGACTGCTCATGATTAATGACCTTGTGGAAGTTCATCTATGACATGCCGCCGATGATCCCAATGCCAAAGCCGCTGAGCTACGTAAAAACGGCAATTAGAATCGAAGCTTCGCCGATCCATGCACTCAGTGTTTTTGCCTGTTTTACGTAGTTCAGTGCAGTGAGTTAAGAGACCCTTAGCCGACCTGAAACGAGTTGAATGGCAGGTTGAAATGCAAAAGGTCCCTGTCTCGCCCCAACACGCGGAACACCCACAAAAACTGCGAGCCGGATGGCAAGGTGCCAAACACCAGGAAAGCGTCGCCAAGGTGCTGGACCTACTGCTTGTGTATGAGGAAAAACCGATTCGCCTATCCGATTTGTGCCGCCATGCAAGCATCAGCGAACGCACCTTGCGCTCCATTTTCAAAGAGGTATTCGGTATAGGGCCGAATCGTTACTTGCACATTCGCAGGCTACATCTGGTCCGTGCCGCACTGTCAGTAGCCAACGCCAACACGACATCCGTCAGTGATATCGCCTCGCGCTTCGGTTTTTCCGACAGTGGACGAATGGCGTCCGATTATCGGAGGCTGTTCGGGGAATACCCCCGCCAAACCCTGATTCGGACGCTGCTGTGAACGTCTCAAGCATCATGGATGCGACAACGCCTTCGTGGCCTTGAGCGATTGCGCCGGCAGCGTTCCAAAATACTGGCGGTACAGGCTGGCGAAACGGCCAAAATCCCAGACCCCAAAGCGTGCGCAAATGCTGGTGATCGTATCATCAGGGCCTGCATGTCGGATGGCATCACGCATCCCATGCAAGCGGCGGATCATCAGATACCGATGAGGACTCATGCCGAGGTACTCGTTGAATACATTGCGTACAGTGCGCTCCGAGGCACAGGCGGCCTGACAGATGTCTTCAGTGTAAACGGACTGGATCTCCAGCGTATCCAGCAACTCCAATGCACGCTTGAGTATCTCTCTGTGATCGCGATGGTGCCGTGGTGCGGCGTGAAGCGGGTCTACGGGCAGCAGCATGCGGAAGACCACATCCATCACCTCCCGGCGCGCGGCCTCCTCAGCTTCCTCGTTGTGCAGAACCTCAGGGGCTTGGGCTTCGATGTGGAACAGACGACGTGCCAGCCACAACAATGGGCCGAGATTGCGCTGAGCGTTGCTGACCAGGTTGCGATGCAATACGCAAAAGTCGAACTCATCTTCACGTACCGACGCCCAACGGAGCACTAGCTCGCAGGACATCGCCACCGTCAGCCAACTGGCCGGGCTTTTCGCGTTGATGTGGAACATGGCATTGGGCACCATCCAGCCGATTCGTCGGCGGTTGAAGGGATGACCGTCGACCACCGTGGACTCATGCCCCGTCAGCGGCAGGAAGATGTTGAAGTAACCTGGCAGGCCGATGCCGGTGTAAACCGTGCTGGCGCCCTCGCGGCCACTCATCAGTGCTACGCCGTTCAAGTCAACGACGTTGAGTTGCCAGTCGCGTTGCTGTCGCGTGCGCAGCACGTACCGGCCTTGCACCCCGTATAACGCTTCTTCGAATTCGTCGAACTCTGAACAGATCAGCTGCATCGCCCACCTCACTCAACCCATATATAGCGGAGGGCAGCCTCCATGCCAGATCGGTCCAGACGATGAGCATAGACTACGAAAACGGCAGGCAGACGAACGCGCATGGCCGTCCATCTACCCACTCGGTGCAACGGTTCAGCGGCTCAGGTAGTCCGAGGTGGAGATGACCGGTGCATTGTGAAAAGGGGACAGAATTATTTGCTGGAAATAAATCTGTCCCTTTTTCTCCTTTGCTTCTCTATTCACCCCCAATCCACTGTTGATCCGCTAAAAGCTCAGCCGACGCAAAATCTGTGGGAGCAAAGCTTGCTCGCGATAGCGGTAGACCAGCCAAACCCGTTGTCGACTGACCTGGCCCAATCGCGAGCAAGCTTTGCTCCCACAGGTTTGCGGCTACATCTGGCCTGCGGGCGGGGTACTTGTTGCTACTGCGTTAGGAGAAAAGAAGCCGGGGAATTTTTCTGAAAATAAATTCGTCCCGTTTCTACCCCAGCTCTCTAGGGAGAGCATTGGCAAGTGCCCCAAGCTTTGAATGCTAGGCTTGGTCTCTGAGATATCTTGTTGCGTATTGCTGCTTTGAGTGTCCAAGCGCCATGGTTGCTTCTGGCCGAGATATAGCGCCAACCCCCCGCTGGGGTTTTCCCACGTTTCGTTAGCGAGCCTCCAAGCCTTTGTGTATGCGCATTGTAGTGCTGGCCCTGGTTCTCATGCTGTTCGGCTGCGCTACTGCGTCGGACCCGCCGAGGGGCGAGGGTGGCGATTGGCGGTCCTTCTATGTGGTGAATCATGGCCTGCATACCGGGTTGGTAATTGCGCGCCCTGATCTACTTCAGATGCTTCCCGCACTGGCCGAAGAATTCAGCGACGGCGACTTCGTTGAGTTCGGTTGGGGTGACGAGGATTTTTACCGAGCCCCACAGGCCACCTTGAGCCTCGCTCTGCGAGCCTTGTTCGGGTCGACGGCAACCGTGCTGCATGCGGTCAAGATTGACGGGGACCCCAGGCGGCGTTTCGCCGCAAGCGAGGTCATCAAGGTGCGGGTGACGGAGGACGGCTACCGACGACTGCTCGCGTTCGTGGCCGGGACCTTCACCCGCTCAGCGACGGGCACCTTGGTGGTGCTCGGGCCTGGCCTGTATGGAGAGAGCCGGTTCTACCAGGCCGAGGGTCGCTATTCGCTGTTTTATACCTGCAATACCTGGGTCGCAGAGGCGCTGGCCGCGAGCAGCTGCCCAATGTCGCCTACGGCGGCGATTACGGCGGGGAGCGTCATGTCGCAGTTACGCCGGGCGACAGCAGTCGGTGCATCCTGCCTTGACTGAAAAGGGGACAGTGCTCGAAAAGGGGATAGAATTTGCTGGAAATAAATCTGTCCCCATTTTGGTCTGTTTCTCAAGAAACTGGACCGCCACCCCTGATACCCCCTCATACCCCCCGGCGACTCGATCTACCGTGGCGAGGGAGCTTGCTCCCGCTTGAGTGCGCAGCACTCATAGAAAACATCAGAAATAAATCCGCATTCTAATGAATGCTAGTGATATATAGCCAAAGCTAGCTAGTTAAGCTAGCTTTGGCTATATTTCTATAGTTTTTGCTATTTTGTGAGGCCGACATGGATCCCTACCGTAATCCGTTTGCGCCCGGCGCGGGCAGCAGGCCCCCTGAATTGGCGGGGCGCGACCTGATTCTTGAGGCGGCAAGAATTGCCTGTGGACGAGCCGTCAATGGGCGAAGTGCTCGTTCCATCATGCTCCTTGGCTTAAGAGGCACGGGTAAGACGGTCCTGTTGAATGAAATAGGAAAAATTGCAAAGGAGGAAGGTCTTCTCGTCTCCAAAGTGGAGGCGCCAGAACGTGAAAGCCTTGCACGTCTTCTTTATCCTGAAATGCGAAAGGTCATGCGCGCGCTCTCCAGCGTTGAGGCCGCCAAGCAAATTGCTCATCGTGGGCTAAAAGGACTTCGCAGCTTTGCATCAATCTTCAAGATTGATATTGGCGGTATTGAGATGGGTGTTGAGCCTGAGCCTGGACTCGCGGATAGCGGAAATCTTCAATACGACCTTCCCGATCTTTTTACTGTAATAGGTGAAGCCGCACAGGCCGCCGGTAAAGGCTGGATTCTGCTCATTGATGAAGTCCAATACCTCACCGAAGCAGATCTATCGGCACTGATTGTCTCCATCCATCGCATGTCGCAAGAAGGGCTTCCGGTGCTGCTGGTCGGTGCAGGTCTTCCGCAAGTTGCTCGGCTGGCGGGTGAGGCGAAGTCATATGCCGAGCGGCTTTTCCTTTACCCGGAGGTGGGGGCGCTTGATCAACCGTCTGCGACTCAAGCCGTTCAAAAGCCGATCCTAGACGAGCAAGCCTCTATCGACACCGCAGCTTTGGACAGCATTGTTGATCGGACACAGGGCTATCCGTTCTTTCTTCAAGAGTGGGCATCTACGGCATGGAACAACGCTGAGGGGCCCGAAATTACTGTTGACGATGTCGAGCATTCTTATTCGGAGACATTGGCCTCTCTCGATGCGGGCTTCTTCAGGGTCCGTATCGATCGGCTTACACCTTCGGAGGTTCAGTTTGTAAAAGCCATGTCCACCCTTGGCGATGGCCCCTATGCCATCGCTGATGTTGCGAAGGTGATGGGGCGCCCTCAATCATCGCTTGGTCCGACTCGGGCCAACATCATTTCCAAGGGAATGATCTACAGCACAGATCACGGATATCTGAATTTTACAGTTCCCCTTTTCGCAGAATTCATGCGTCGCCAGGAATGAGGGCCTGCAATGTGTGGCGAGGGGAATATCTCCTCGCCACACAGCTTGATGGTGTTGCGGTTAACGAGGGTCCCTATTAATGAGATCTAATGTTTTTCATCATCCTCTATAGTTATTTCCGCACGACGATTCTTTGCGTCGGCAAACTCTGTTCCAGTTGCGATTGGCCGGCTCAGCCCGTAGCCAACCGTCTCGACTTTTGATGGAATGATTCCTCTGAGGATTAGACGACTAGCCACCGCTTTAGCTCTCCGATCTGAAAGAGCGATAGCGTATTCGATTGTGGCAGTACCAATTTTCTCCTGACCTTCCTCAAGTTTTTGCTGCGCTCCTTCCTCGGACGTTGCATGGCCTTCAACTAATATCTTTTTACCTGGGTGCTGATAAAACCACTGATATGCATCTTCAATCGTCGCGACCCCAGAGTTATTGGGAGAGCCTTGATCATATTCAAAATATACAACCCACTTAGGTGTCTTCGTTGTCTCGTCATTCAACTTGCATCCGCCGAGCTGAACTTGGATATATTTCATAAGCTGAAATGTACTGTTTTCACACTGGGTTACCACTCGGTATGCCACCGCAGTGAATAAGATAACGATGACAATCGCTGAAGCCCAAATTATTGGGCTATGGCCGCGCTGTGTAGATGTCCTTCGCATTGGCACTCCTTTCACGTCGATGGCTCCGGCGGACGCACTAGTGATGAGAGAGTAGTACGAATAATGGACTGAAAAGGGGGACAGGACTGAAAAGGGGACGTGAAAAGGGGACAGAATTATTGGCTGGAAATAAATACCCTTTTTTCGGCTGAACGCCTCGACGACCAAGCGACCGTGCGGCCCACGAATGCCTGCCTGAGGGCGCGAGCCAGCATCTATGCTTGTATACAGCGCCAACCCCCGCTGGGGTTTCCCCACGTTTCGTTAGCGAGCCTCCAAGCCCTTGTGTATGCGCATTGTAGTGCTGGCCCTGGTCCTCACGCTGTTCGGCTGCGCTACCGCGTCGGACCCGCCGAGGGGCGAGGGTGGTGATTGGCGGTCCTTCTATGTAGTGAATCATGGCCTGCATACCGGGTTGATAATTGCGCGCCCCAATCTGCTTCAGGTGCTTCCCGCACTGGCCGAAGCGTTCAGCGACGGCGACTTCGTTGAGTTCGGTTGGGGTGACGAGGATTTTTACCGAGCCCCACAGGCCACCTTGAGTCTCGCCCTGGGAGCCTTGTTCGGGTCGACGGCAACCGTGCTGCATGCGGTCAAGATTGACGGGGACCCCAGGCGGCGTTTCGCCGCAAGCGAGGTCATCAAGGTGCGGGTGACGGAGGACGGCTACCGACGACTGCTCGCGTTCGTGGCCGGGACCTTCACCCGCTCAGCGACGGGCACCTTGGTGGTGCTCGGGCCTGGCCTGTATGGAGAGAGCCGGTTCTACCAGGCCGAGGGTCGCTATTCGCTGTTTTATACCTGCAATACCTGGGTCGCAGAGGCACTGACCGCGAGCGGTTGCCCAATGTCGCCTACGGTGATTACGGCGGGGAGCGTCATGTCGCAGTTGCGCCGGGCGACAGCGGTCGGTGCATCCTGCCTTGACTGAAAAGGGGACGACTGAAAAAGGGAGACTGACCTGGGGAAAGGGAGAGATCTTCTGAAAATGAATCCCTTTGTCCAAGGAGAATCGTGATGGGGCCTAGTCAGTCGACATTTCCAATGTTCGCGAGAAAAATCCTGGTGTCCCGATTAGACCGCAGACAGACTACGCGGCATGCCGATGGCGCAGTCGCCACAAGTTGTACCATCTTCGCTCGTGCTGATTTTTTCGTCCGCCACATGAACCTGAAAAATTCCGGCAGATTAGCCAGTAGTTCGGGGCAGTTCTCCGGCAAGTCAGGCCGAGATCGACCGTGCTTAAGCAGCGTTCTGAGCAGTACGCGCCAGAATCTAAGCGTCGCCGATCGATCAATCCATATCAAAAGATCTGCGCGGCTCAATCGGTTGTCCCAAGTGGCTGAATGGCCACCTTCGAATATCCAGCGATCACGGGCCTCGGCCTCGCGACAGAGGCGTGTTTTTTCGTCACAGGTTCGTTCGACCCATCCTGGCAGCCAGTGAATAGTGTCGATATGAACGACGGGCAAGCCCGTATGCTCGCCAAGCTTACGTGCCAAGGTGCTTTTTCCAGACCCAGGCTGACCAACAATCATCACCCGTTGCATCGAAGCTCCTTTCCGCTACGCATGCTGATTTTGGGGGCGCGATTTTACGTCGATGCGCGTCTCCGTCAACTGCAAGTTGGGTCTACGCCCTTGGCGCTACTTCGGAAAGAGACCACGATTTTGCATTCACCTGTAGCCGGACCGTCTCATCATCGTGGGCTGTCGCCGCTTCAGTGAGTGCCTAGGGAGCTGTTGGTCCCGAATCTGGTTGATACACCACCGAATCCATTATCATCAGCCCGCGATTCGGCAGCCCCAAGCCCCGGAAAGGTCAGGGCACCCAATGGAAATCAGGGAGAGATGGATGTACCTCAATCAAAAGTCCAGCCGCTGTATCTTGTTGGCCGGTGCGCTGGTAATTAGCGGTTGCACTTCGTTTTTGCGGGGCAAGCAGTATGTCGTTCCCGGCCCCAATGAACCCTCCGCAACGGTTCGCCTCAAGGCTGGAAATGGTGCGAGACTGGATGCCATGACCTTCAGCGATAATGGATGCTATGCGGGTTACACAATCCTGCCCTCTAACGGCGACTACATCGAATCCCGGGTCGCCGTGAACAAGGAGCTGATCCTGACCTATGGGCAGGTCGCAGGAAGCAGCGTGTGTCAAATACCGTTCTCCTTCACGCCACAGAACGGCGCCACCTACACCTTGATCCAAGGCTCCTGGAGCAAGCCCAAGGTGGGCATTCTCCCAATCTTCAACCGCGACGAATACTTCTGCGGGGTAGGCGTGATCAAGAAAGTCGGCGATCAGGAGAGCGTCGAACCCATTCAACAGCTGCAAATCAAGACTGGGTTCGCATGCCTGAGGTTCGTTAAATAGAGGCACTGCACGGCATCCGTTGCGCGTTGGTTGAATCTTTTCGGACGGATACTGAAGAATGACTTTGGCCTCGTTTTCAACTCTGCTCAACAACGCGGCACCGTCCGTAACACCAATAATTTCATGGATCACGGCGATTTTTAGGGGCGTGTGATCGAGCTGAAAATCTGAGTTGTTGCGGGAAACTGGGGACAGATCACGATTTTGCGCTCACCTGTAATCGGACCGTCTCATAATCGTGGTCTGTCCCCGTTTCCGTCTCTTGCATAATCGTGGTCTGTCCCCGTTTCCGCCCGTTTCCGTCTCTCTTGTGGAACCCGAATGTTGGATGCTGCTGTGAAGATAGTGAAATCTACCCGTTTTGACGATGTCGACCACGATTTAGGGTATGAGTACCGTGGTCATAATTACAGCGTGCAGAACGATGGGAATATGTTCCTGATCAGAACTTACGACGACGAACCAGGGTGTGCGACTGTCGTAAGTCCGACCACGGCGCATGCCAACGGCAACCTTAGACAGCTCGTCACTTTCTTGCAGGCGGAGTTTGGGGTCTCTAGGATCTGCCTCTACAAGGCCGATTTGGGGCGTTACGCTGAGATCGACCTTGAAACGTTGGCATTCCTTCCCATTTGAGTTCAGCGGCGATAGCGCGGTTGGTGTTTTTACACACTCTGGGCCGTTTTCGAGCACTCTAGGAGGACGGAGGCAAAAAGAAACCCGACGCAAAACGTCGGGTTTTTTCATTGGAGAAAAAATACTACTGCCGCGGCTCCACGTTATCCAACACCCGATTCGCCAGCAACGAACTCAGCTCAATCAGCTGCTGGATACCCTGCGCCACATGACGTCTCGAGCCATCCAGATCAAACGCCAGATCACTCACCATGGCATCGGCCGAAGCCAACGTCTCGCTGAGGTTGGCGAGCAAGCATTCGTTGTCGAGGCCTTTCACGACGGTGAATAGCTGGCCCGGTTTGGGATCGTCTTGGGATTTGTCTGGTTTCGGCAGCAAGTAGTGATCGAGCACGCGTTTGGTGGTTTCGTCTTGCAGCTTGGCTTTGGATTTTGCGGATGTAGCAGTGGAAGCCGCTTCTGGCGGATTCGGGGTAATTTTGAACATAAGCTTCGGTTCCTGATGTGGTGCCGACACCCCGAAGCTACTAAACAATGGGGTGGCAGCTGTACGCAGGTTAGTAGACCGGGGAACCGAAGAAGCCGGCGCGCCTAAGCGCCCTGCGTACAGCCACCATCAAGAACAGGGGTTGGGCCCTGTTTGAGAAGCGCTTGTACAACTTCGATTACCTCGGGCTACTAAACCCGACCACTGATGGGCAGTGGCAGGAAAGACAATAGAACCCAGGGACAAGGCGCACAAGCGGTCAGATTCTGGCGTAGTTGTAGGCAAAGGCGCAAGGATGCGTAGCTTGATAGCGGGGTGTAGGTGGGGGCTGTAGGAGGGAGATTTTTTGGTGATGCGGGCGGGGTGTTCTGTACTGGAACCGTGTCGTTTTCATCGCGAGCAAGCTCGCTCCCACAGGGATCGGGGGCTGTTGCAGATACCAGTGAAAAGGGGATTTATTTGCTGGAAATAAATCTGTCCCCTTTTACCGCTTTTACCGTGGTGGTCATCCGTAGGTGACCACCTTTGCTCTTAAACAGGCCCGTAGCTAAACGGTTCTAGAAAAAACTGTGGATCGACCCAAAGCCTTAACCCGTAGGGAATTACCGAGTATCCGTCATATCGGCCGGTGAAAGCGTTCGACGCAGCGAACTCCAGAAATGTGCCGCGCTTATCGTTAACAACGCGGATACCGGGACATCCAAGCAGCGTGTACTTGATAATGGGTTTTGGTAACGACGCCTCCCACATCTGAATTTCTACATCAGAATCATATTGCCAGATTGTGAGTTCCAGTCTGAGTGAGCCTTGTTCAATCAAATATTGATGTGACGTTTCATATTCATCGTGGGAAGGAATGACGCCAAGCACGGCGAAAATATCATAAGGATCCCATATGAGTAGCGGCATACCGTGTCCTATTCCAAAGATAGTCATACATCTTACCCGTCGTTCATTTCAGAAGCCGTCGTTCATGCTCGGCGGCTTCTGGTCCGTTTGCTGACTATCGCTAGAAAGGACAGTCGTGGGCTACCCGGGAAAAGAATTTGAGAATATTTCGAGTTTAATCGTCCACTTCTATGGATAGAAAAACCAAAACCCGACGCAAAACGTCGGGTTTTTCATTGGAGAAAAAATACTACTGCCGCGGCTCCACGTTATCCAACACCCGATTCGCCAGCAGCGAACTCAGCTCAATCAGCTGCTGGATACCCTGCGCCACATGACGCCTCGATCCATCCAGATCAAACGCCAGATCACTCACCATGGCATCAGCCGAAGCCAACGTCTCGCTGAGGTTGGCGAGCAAGCATTCGTTATCGAGGCCTTTCACAACGGTGAATAGCTGGCCCGGTTTGGGGTCGTCTTGGGATTTATCCGGCTTTGGTAGCAAGTAGTGATCGAGCACGCGTTTGGTGGTTTCGTCTTGCTGCTTGGCTTTGGATTTTGCGGATGTAGCAGTGGAATCTGTTTCTGGCGGATTCGGAGTTATTTTGAACATAGGTATGTCTTCTCAGTTAGGCCGCAACCCTCTCGCTACTAAACGATAGGGTGGCGGCTGTGCGCAGGTTAGTAGACCGGTGACATACCTAAAACCGGCGCGCCCGAGGGCGCCAAGCGCACAGCCACCATCAAGTGCAGGCAATGCCTAACTGATGAGACTCATGCGACCGGTATGTCATCCGGGCTACTAAACCCGACCACTGATGGGCAGTGGCAGGAAGACAATAGAACCCGGAGACAAGGCGCACAAGCGGGCGGATTCTGGCGTAGTTGTAGGCAAAGGCGCAAGGATGCGTGGCTTGGTGAAGGTGTGTAGGCAGGTTCTGTAGGAGCAGGTTTTGCCGGCGATGCGGGTGATTTGTTTTGGTCTGGAACCGCGTCGATTTCATCGCGAGCAAGCTTTGCTCCCACAGGGGATCGGGGCTGTTGCAGAGACTGTGTTCGGCCATTACCCGGTGTGGGAGCGGGCTTGCTCGCGAAGAGGGCGGCATGTTCAACATTGATGCAAGCTGACCCGACGCTTTCGCGAGCAAGCTTTGCTCCCACAGGGGGGCGGGGCTGTTGCAGATACTACAGGGGCTGCGTTGGGCTGGATATTCGGTTCGACACAAACCACCTGTGGCGAGGGAGCTTGCTCCCGCTGGCCTGCGCAGCGGGCCCCTGCATTTCTTCAGGCAAACCGCATCGTCCGGTTTTGCGACTGCTGCGCAGCCGAGCGGGAGCAAGCTCCCTCGCCACGGGGTTGCCTGGGCGGGTGTCATCGCGAGCAAGCTCCCACACAGGGGGGCGGGGGTGTTGCAGATATTGTGTTCACCGCCGTCCGGTGTGGGAGCGAGCCTGCTCGCGATAGCTATCTAGCGGAAATGACGGTGTTCCTGAAAAAACTAGATCGGTAGGAACTGGTAGGAACTGGTAGGAGCTGTCGAGTGAAACGAGGCTGCGATCTTTTGATTTTGATCTTTCACTCATGACTCAATTGTCTGGGACAAGATCGCAGCCTCGTTTCACTCGACAGCTCCTACACAGCTCCTACGGGTGGGGCGAGTCCCCGCGCTATAAAGGTTGCGCCGTTATTTACGCTTAAGCATCTCCGGCAACTGCGCCACCAGTTTCTGGTTATTCAACGGCGCACGAATAAACCCGCGTTGAGTACCGTCTGGTCCGATGACGGCGAGGTTGCCGCTGTGATCGACCGTGTAGTTGGGTTTGCTGGTGTCCGCCGGGATGAACGGGATGCTCACCGCGTTGGCGACCTTCTGCAGGTCTTCGATCGATGACGGGGTCAGGCCTATGAACTGCGGGTCGAAGTAGCCCAGGTACTGCTTGAGTTGCTTGGGCGTGTCGCGGTTCGGGTCGACGCTCACCAGTACGATCTGCAACTTATCCACAGCCTCCGCCGGCAGTTCGCTTTTGATCTGGCGCAGTTGGGCGAGGGTGGTCGGGCAGATGTCCGGGCAGAAGGTGTAGCCGAAGAACAGCAGGCTCCATTTGTCTTTCAACCCGTCCATCGCCACGGGCTGACCGTCCTGGTCGGTCATTTTTACGTCCGGCAGGTTGCGGCTCTGAGGCAGCAGGATGATGCCGGCGTCGATCAGCGCCGTGGGGTCGCCTTCGCCCTTGCCGGTCAGCACTTTATTGATGGTCAGGCCGAGGATCAGCGCGATCACGGCCACGAGAATGAAGACGGTTTTCTGGGTTCGAGTCATAGGCTCAACAGTAAGTAGTGATCTACAAGCAGGGCAATGAACAGCAGGAACAAGTACCAGATAGAGTACTTGAACGTGTTGATCGCCGCGTGCGGCCGACTGCCACGGTACAACACCACGGCCCATTGCAGAAACCTGGCGCCCAGCACGAGCGCGCACACCAGGTACAGCAAGCCGCTCATCTGGATCACAAAGGGCATCAGGCTCACCGCCAGCAGCACCAGGGTGTACAGCAGGATATGGATCTTGGTGTAGTGCTCGCCGTGGGTCACCGGCAGCATCGGGATGTCGGCCTTGGCGTATTCCTCTTTGCGATGAATCGCCAGGGCCCAGAAGTGCGGCGGGGTCCAGGCGAAGATGATCAGCACCAGCAGCAGCGGTTCGGCGCTGACATGACCCGTGGCGGCCACCCAGCCCAGCAATGGTGGCGCGGCGCCGGCCAGGCCGCCGATGACGATGTTCTGCGGCGTCGCCCGTTTGAGAAAACCCGTGTAGATCACCGCATAACCGAGCAAGGAGGCCAGGGTCAGCCAGGCGGTCAGCGGGTTGGTGAACGCCAGCAACAGCGCTTGGCCCGCCACGGCCAGTGCCAGGGCGAAGGTCAGTGCGGCGGCCGGTGAGACGCGACCTTCGGCCAGTGGGCGTTTATGGGTGCGGGCCATCACCGCGTCGATGCGCCGGTCCACCACATGGTTGACCGCCGCCGCGCCGCCGGCACACAGGGCGATGCCCAGGTTGCCGAACACCAGCACCGTCCACGGCACCCCGGCGCGGGTGGCGAGGAACATGCCCACCAGCGAGGTGATCAGCATCAACACCACCACTTTGGGCTTGGTCAGCTCCAGATAATCGCGCCAGATCGCCTGGCTGTGGCGTTCACCGGTCAGGGTTGCCATGGCATCTCTCCTTTTATTGTGAGGGGGCTGGCGCTGTGTTTATGCGCATTGAAGCGCCAGCGCAGCGGGATTTGATGCTTGACCCGGACCAGGCTGGTACGGGCGTGATAATTGACCAGCACCAGGCTCAACAACAGCGCGGCGCCTCCGGCGTTGTGGGCCACGGCGACGGGCAGCGGCAGGTGGAACAGCACGTTGCTGATGCCCAGGCTGATCTGGGCCGCCAGGGCCACCAACACCAGCCCCGCCAGGCGTGTCATGCCGACGGTCTTCAATTGCCAGGCCAGCCCCAACAGCACCACCGTCACCAGCAACGCGCCGATACGGTGGGTCAAGTGAATGGCGGTGCGCGCATCGCTGTCGAGCTGGCCACCCAGGTAGTTCGGGCCGATGTGCTGGGTCAGATGAAAGCCGTTGGCAAAATCCGCCGGGGGCAGCCATTGCCCGTGGCAGGTCGGGAAATCAATGCAGGCTACGGCGGCGTAATTGGAACTGACCCAGCCGCCGAGGGCGATCTGGCCGATTACCAGCAGTAACCCGGCGGTGGCCCAATGTTGCAGACGCTTGGGCACGGTCAGCGCCGGCAACACACCAGACAATCTCAACGTGAGCAGAAACAGCAGGCTCAGGGTCGCGAACCCGCCCAGCAAATGCCCGGTCACCACTTGCGGCCACAGCTTGAGGGTCACGGTCCACATGCCGAACGCCGCTTGGGCGAAGACCACCGCCAGCAGAAACAGCGGCAGCTTCAGGGGCAGGCCCGGGTGACGCCGGTTCATCCAGGCCCGAGCGGCCAGCACCGTAATCATCAGGCCCAACAGGCCGGCGAAGTAGCGATGGACCATCTCGTTCCAGCCCTTGTGGGCTTCCACCGGGGCGTCGGGAAAGTGCAGTTCGGCATGGGCCAGTTGGGCTTCGCTCTTGGGTACGCTGATGAAACCGTAGCAGCCGGGCCAGTCCGGGCAGCCGAGGCCGGCGTGGGTGAGCCGGGTATAGGCGCCCAGCAGGACGACGATCAGTGCCAGCAACGTGGCAAACAGCGCGAGGCGAAATCCAGGTTTGGCCATGTCGTTGCCCTCATCCGATGTTCGACAGTTTCAACAGATGTCGCAGGTCGTTGAGCAGTGCCTTGCCCTTGATCCGGGCGTCATAGCGCAGCACCAGGTTGCTGTGGGGATCGATGATCCACAGCTGCGCTTCCCCGCTGCCTTGGGCGCCTTTCTGGTAGGCCGGCAGGTCCAGCGGGTAGCGTTGCAGTTGGGGGTATTCGCGTTGCAACTGGGCGTCGTATTCCGCGTCCAGCGGCTGGGCGATGGCCAGGGCATGGCTGGCGCGGGAGGCGTCGCGGCCCAGGCCGATCTGCACCTGACGGGCCAGGTACACCAGTTGCCGGCAATCCACCGAACATGCCTGCGGCGCCGTGACCAGGATCTGCCAGCGCTGCTCATCGGCCTGTACGCCAATCTCGGCGCGGGTCTGGCCGTTGCCGATCAGTTCGCCGTGGTAGCTGCGGTTTTCCGGGACCCAGAACTGGAATTTGTACATGCCGGTGGCCAGGATCATCGGGCCGATCACTCCGAGCACGATCAGCAGCAGTTGCAGGCGACCCTTGCGACGGTTGCGCGCCGTAGGTGCCTCAGACGTGTTGGTTGGATTCATGGTGGTTCCCATGCTGTCTCCCTGCGTTGTGCCATCCGAGATAAAGGAAAAGGCCGAACAGCGCCGCCGCCATGGCGAACCACTGCACGGCATAGCCGAGGTGTTTTTCCGGCCCCATGGCCACTACCGGCCAATCGGTCCGATAGGCGCCGGGACCACTTTGCTGGCGTAATTGGTAGGCGTAACCGTTGCGGCCCAGTTCGGCCCAGAGTTTGTCCGGTTCGACGGTGGTCACCAGTCGCGGCCACGGCGCGTCGGCCGGGTCGGCGTGGAGCTGGAACGTGGTGCCCGGAGCAACGTAGACCCAGGCTTGAAGGTTCACCGCTTGTTCGGGGGTGCTGAAGGCCGGCGGAGTGCGCCGGTCAGGCCAGGGCAACCAGCCGCGATTGACCAGCAGCCAGAGCCCGGTCGCCTGGTCGAGAAAGGGTTGTAGCAACTCCACGCCGACCTTGCCGTCGTGCTGGCGGTTATCCAGCAGGATGCTGTGTTCGGCGTCGAACTGGCCCCGCAGGCTGACCGGCCGAAAGGCCGGGTCCGCCGTCTCTTGCAACTCGACGCTGGCCATCGGCTGCGCCACGCGGCGTTCGGCGTAACTGTCCATGAGCACGCGCTTTTGTTCGCCCCGGCTCAATTGCCAGAACCCCAGGCACACCATCACCGGCAACAGAACCGCTACCACCAGTGACGGCACGATGCCTGGCCGGAAGGCCTTCATGGCGCCGTTCCAAAGCTGTCGAACGAGATAGCTATACTCACGTGCATCGCGTCCCCCCGGAGTGTCCCTAATGCTAAAAGCAGCCATCGTCCTGATGCTGATTGCTACGATTGCGAGCCTGTTCAGCGGCCTGTTTTTTCTGGTCAAGGACGAAAGCGATTCCAATCGCCTGGTCATCGCCCTGACGATTCGGGTCAGCTTGGCCGCTATCACCGTCGGCTTGATCGCCTGGGGCTTTTTCAGCGGCCAGTTGGTGTCGCATGCTCCTTGGTAAAGAGCCGCCCTGGTAACGGTTGCCTCAGAGTATGTAGACGAAGAAGAACAAGCCGATCCACACCACATCGACGAAGTGCCAGTACCAACTCGCGGCCTCGAAACCGAACTGGTGTTCGTTGTCGAAGTGCCCACGCATGACGCGCATCAGCATCACGAACAAAATGATTGTGCCGATGGTGACGTGAGCGCCGTGGAAACCGGTGAGCATGAAGAACGTTGCGCCATAGATTCCCGAGCCCAACGTCAGGCCCAGCTCTTTATAGGCGTGGATGTATTCCTCGGCCTGGAAGCCCAGGAAGGCGCAACCCAGCAGCACGGTGATAGCCAGCCAGATTTTCAGCGCACCGCGATGGCCTTTTTTCAGGGCATGGTGGGCGATGGTCACGGTGACGCTGGAACTGACCAGCAGGATGGTGTTGAGCAGCGGCAAGCCCCAAGGGCTGATCACATCCTTGGGCGGTGGGAAGAGCTTGGGATCGGGGTTGTTCAGCAACGGCCAGACGTATTCGAAGTTCGGCCAAAGCATCTCCGACAGGCCCTTGCTGCCTTCACCGGCCAAGCCCGGCGCCGACACCATTCGGACATAAAACAAGGCGCCGAAAAACGCGACGAAGAACATCACTTCGGAGAAGATGAACCAGCTCATGCCCCAGCGAAACGAGCGGTCGAGCTGCGCACTGTAGAGCCCGGCGCGACTTTCCTTGATCACCGCGCCGAACCAGCCGAACAGCATGTAGGCCACCAGCAGGCCGCCAACGAAAAAGATCAGCGGGCCGTTGGAATCGGGCCGGTCAGCCTTCAGGTCGTTGAACCAGGTCGCCAGGCCGTACACCGTGACGAACATCCCGACGGTGGCGATGATCGGCCATTTGCTCTGGGCCGGAACGTAATAGTGTTCGTGAGTTGCCATTTATTGTTCTCCTTATCGGGCACGCTATCGGTCAGTGTTTACAGCCACCGGTGGATGACGAGCGGTGATATCGAACAGCGTGTAGGACAGCGTCAGGTGCTTCACTTCCTTGGGCATGTCCCGGTCAACGATGAAGCGCATGGGCATTTCGATACGTTCACCGGGTTGCAGCACTTGCTGGGTAAAACAAAAGCATTCGGTCTTGTGGAAATAGGCCGCCGCATTGCTCGGCGCGATACTGGGAACCGCCTGGGCGCTCATCGGCCGATCGGTGGGGTTGTGGGCAACGAACACCATCTCGTTCACCGCCCCCGGCTGAACCACCAGCTCATCGCCCTTGGGGTAGAAATCCCAGACCATGTCCACCGAGTTGGTCGACAGGAACTGCACGCGCACCTGGCGCGATTCATCGACGACTTGTTCACCTTCGTACTGCCCGGCGGTCTTGCCGTTGATGCCGAAGGCCTTGCACATCACGTCGTAGATCGGCACCAGGGCAAACCCGAAAACAAACATCGCCACCACCACCAGCAACAGGCGCGTGACCAGTTTTTTCAGCGAAATCGAGTCAGCCATGGCAGTCATCTCTTGCACCAAACCCTGTGGGAGCGAGCCTGCTCGCGATAGCGGTGGGCCTGGCACACCGCGTAGGACCTATCGCGAGCAGGCTCGCTCCCACAAAAGCTTGCGTGTTCATTTCACTTCCGGCGGCGTAGTAAAGGTGTGATACGGCGCCGGTGAAGGCACGCTCCACTCCAACCCTTCAGCCCCATCCCACGGCTTGGCCGGAGCCGGTTCGCCGCCGCGGATGGTCTTGATCACGATGAACAGGAAGAACAACTGCGTGGTGCCGAACATGAACGCGCCGATGGACGAGACCATGTTGAAGTCGGCGAACTGCAGGTTGTAGTCCGGGATCCGCCGGGGCATGCCCGCCAGGCCGACGAAGTGCATCGGGAAGAACGCCAGGTTCATGCCGACGAACGACAGCCAGAAGTGCAGCTTGCCGAGGGTTTCGTCGTACATGTGGCCGGTCCATTTCGGCAGCCAGTAGTAGGCCGAGGCGAAGATCCCGAAGATCGCGCCGGGCACCAGTACATAGTGGAAGTGCGCGACCACGAAATAGGTGTCCTGGTACTGGAAGTCCGCCGGGGCGATGGCCAGCATCAGCCCGGAGAAGCCGCCGATGGAGAACAGGATCACGAACGCCACGGCAAACAGCATCGGCGTCTCGAAGGTCAGTGAGCCTTGCCACATGGTGCTGGCCCAGTTGAACACCTTCACCCCGGTGGGCACGGCGATCAGCAGGGTGGCGTACATGAAGAACAGCTCGCCCACCAGCGGAATGCCCACCACGAACATGTGGTGCGCCCAGACGATGAACGACAGGAACGCAATGGCCGCCGTGGCATAAACCATCGAGGTGTAGCCGAACAGCGGTTTGCGCGAGAAGGCCGGGATGATCGAGCTGACGGCACCGAAGGCCGGCAGGATCATGATGTACACCTCGGGATGACCGAAGAACCAGAACACGTGCTGGAACAGCACCGGGTCACCGCCACCGGCGGCACTGAAGAAGCTGGTGCCGAAGTGGATGTCCATCAGCATCATCGTCACGCAGCCGGCCAGCACCGGCATCACTGCGATCAGCAGGAACGCGGTGATCAGCCAGGTCCAGACGAACAGCGGCATTTTCATCAGTGTCATGCCGGGGGCGCGCAGGTTGAGGATGGTGGCGACCACGTTGATCGCGCCCATGATCGAGCTGATGCCCATCAGGTGGATGGCAAAGATAAAGAACGTCACGCTTTCCGGCGCATAGGTGGTGGACAGCGGCGCGTAGAAGGTCCAGCCGAAGTTCGGCCCGCCGCCGGGGGTGAACAGCGTCGACACCAGCATCAGGAACGCCGCCGGCAACAACCAGAAACTGAAGTTGTTCATGCGCGGCAGGGCCATGTCCGGCGCCCCGATCATCAGCGGGATCATCCAGTTGGCCAGGCCGACGAAGGCCGGCATCACCGCGCCGAAGACCATCACCAGGCCGTGCATGGTGGTCATCTGGTTGAAGAACTCCGGCTGCACGATCTGCAGGCCGGGCTGGAACAGCTCGGCGCGGATCACCATGGCGAACGAGCCGCCCAGCAGGAACATGGAGAACGCGAACCACAGGTACAGCGTGCCGATATCCTTGTGGTTGGTGGTCAGTACCCAGCGCATCAGCCCTTTGGCGGGGCCGTGGGCGTGGTCGGCATGACCGTGGTCATCGATCACAGCACTCATGTCCTGTCTCCTTCGAACGAGTGGGCTGGGCGGCGCGCGGCTGTGAGCGGCGACCGGTTGCGGGAACAAACGTCAGGCCGGCTCATTGGCTTTCTGCCTGTTTGAGTTCCAGCACTTCTTTAGGCGTAACCATGTCGCCCTTGTTGTTGCCCCAGGCGTTACGTTCATAGGTCACGACCGCGGCGATATCGACTTCCGACAATTGTTTGCCGAACGCCGCCATGGAGGTGCCCGGTTTGCCGTGGAAGACAATGTTCAGGTGATCCTTGATCGGCCCGGTGGCGATTTTCGAGCCCTTGAGGGCCGGGAACATCGGCGGCAGGCCTTGGCCTTCGGCCTGGTGACAGGCCACGCAGGTGGTGTGATAGACCTTGTCGCCACGCTCGATGAGCTCTTGCAGGGTCCATTCCTTGCTGGTCAGCTCTTTGAGCTGCGCCGCTTCGGCCTTGCGCTCGGCCAGCCATGCTTCATAGTCGGGCTTGCTCTTGACCTCGACCACGATGGGCATGAACCCGTGGTCCTTGCCGCACAGTTCGGCGCACTGGCCGCGATACAGGCCGGGTTTGTCGACGCGGGTCCAGGCTTCGTTGACGAAGCCTGGAATCGCATCGCGCTTGACCGCAAACGCCGGTACCCACCAGGAGTGGATCACGTCGGCGGAGGTCACCAGAAAGCGCACCTTGGCATCGACCGGCAGCACCAGCGGCTTGTCGACTTCCAACAGGTAATGTTCGCCCTTGGCGCTCTGGTTATTGATTTGTTCGGCGGGGGTGGCCAGGTTGCTGAAGAACTCGACGTCCTGCCCCAGGTACTTGTAGTGCCACTTCCACTGATAGCCGGTGACCTGGATATCGATGTCCGACTCGCTGGAGTCGTACATCTTGATCAGCGTCGCGGTGGCGGGAACCGCCATTGCAACCAGGATCAGGAAGGGCACGATGGTCCAGAGGATTTCGACGCGGGTGTTTTCGTGGAAATTGGCCGCGTTTTGGCCGGTTGAGCGGCGGTGCATTATCATCGACCAGAACATGGCGCCGAAGACGATGATGCCGATCACTACACAGATCCAGAAGATGGTCATGTGCAGGTCGAACACTGCATTGCTGATCTGTGTCGCTCCAGGCGCCATATTCACAGTCCAGGCTGCTTGCGCCGGACTGAAAATCGACCACAACAGGAGGCCCATCCATACGTGTGGATGTCGCGTCATTGCGGGTTCCCCTTATCGTTCTTGTTATCCCGTCGGCGTAACGCCAGCGGCAAGGGATCGGCTCTTCAGACTACCAACTTGACTCGCCGCGCCTTGCTGCACATGCAATCGGGTGTCATCAGCTAACTCCATTCCAAACCGAGTATAGACAGCGACTGCAACCTCGCAACGCGATGGCGTAAATCGTTTGAAACAGGCAGGGCTTGCGCTAGAGCCCACGAATGGAGAAGGATGCGAACCTGAGTGATGGCAAACCGATATAGCGGTGGCGTATCAAGGACGAGCCAGTTATGAAAAATAGGTCTTAGGAGTGTTTTTGCGCCAGCTAAGTTATGTCTTTCTTATTTCATTGCCTTGTTTCCTGGAGTTGTCATGAACACCGCCGCATTGCGCGAGCAGATCCAAAAAGCCCAACAACACGAGGCCGAGACCGGCCAGCTGACGCGTCAGTTGGAAACCCAGCTGCCGAACCTGCACGCCGCGATCCAACTACCGGACATCGACGCCAAGGGCGTGATGACCCGTTTTGTCACCGCATACATCGAGCAAGTGCCCGACCTGCTGGACGCAGCCAACGAGGTGGCCCGCGAAGCTGGCATCGAATCGCAGATCAAACCGGTGCTGAAAATCGCCGAGCAGTTTTTCCTCCAGCCACCCAAGGTCATGGAGGGTCACGTTGGCCTGGACAGCCTGCTGGATGAAGCCTACCTGGCCCATCGGCTGGTGGAGGAGGTCAACGACCTGTACATCAAGCACTTCGGCCAGCCCTTGATTCCCTTGGATATGACGGTGGCCAACCTGATCGCTCACCATTTGATCGGCGAACCCTTTGCCAATCAGCTCGATGAAGCCGTGCATCATGCGGTAGATGAAATGCTCGACGAAGACAGCTTTGCGCTGGAGTCGGTGGAGTCTTACCGGGAAAAACTCAGCAACCCGGACACCGGCGCTGCCTGGAAACGCTGGCCGTGCCTGTCGCGGCAGTTGGGAGTAGGGCTGGAGCTGGATCAACCGGCGGCTTGATCTGGCTGAAACGCTCATTCCCTTGTGGGTGTTCACAGAAATTGTGTCCACCACAGATCCCTGTGGGAGCGAGCCTGCTCGCGATAGCGGTTGAACCTGCAACATTAATGTCGACTGATTCACCGCTATCGCGAGCAGGCTCGCTCCCACATTGTGCTCAAGGTGTCAGGTAGCCGCTGCGCCCACCCCCACCGTGGTGCGCAAGCGCCCTTCCAGCCTGCGCTTGAGCCCGCGGGATTCGATCAACAGCTTCGAGCCCTTGCTGGCATTCGCCCGGCCCCATTCTTCCAGCAACTCCAGACACGAATGGTCGATGTAGCTCAGGTTGTTGAGCGGCACATGCACCGTCGCGCCTGCGGGAATGGTGCCCAGCACCTGGGTCAGTGCCGGTACCTTCAGGAAGGTTGCCGCCCCCACCAACCGCAGTTCCATTTCACCGTCCGGGGGCAGGTCGATCAGGCTGATTTTCAGTCGCGAAGCTTTCCAGGCCAGTTTCGCCAGGGTCAGGCCGAAACCGATCAGTACACCGGTCAGCAGGTCGGTGAAGATGATCGCCAGCGCCGTCGCGGCATAGGTGAACATCGGCATCCGGCCATAACGTCCCAGCCCGCGGAACGCCTTGAGGTCCACCAGTTTGAAACCGGTGTACACCAACACGCCCGCCAGGCTCGCCACTGGAATGCTCTGCAGCACGCTGGACAGCAACAGCACGAAGAGCAACAGCCACAGGCCATGGAAAATCGTCGACATCCGCGTGGTCGCCCCGGCCTGGACGTTGGCCGAACTGCGCACGATCACGCCAGTCATCGGCAGGGCACCGAGCAGGCCGCAGAGCATATTACCGATGCCCTGGGCGGACAGTTCCCGGTCGAAATCCGCGCGTTCGCCGCTGTGCATGCGGTCCACGGCAGCGGCCGACAGCAGCGTTTCGGCACTGGCGATGAAAGCGACGGCGAACGCGGCGATCAGCAACGTGGGGTCGGCCAGGTTCAGCAGGTCGGCCGGGCGCAGCCAATCAATGGCTTCGGCGAGGTTCTCCGGGACTTCCACGCGCTTGACCTGCAAGGCCAACAGCAGGCTGGCAATGGTCGCCAGACCCACGCCGAGCAGGGCACCGGGAACAAAGCGCAAGCTGTGGGGGCGAAACTTTTCCCAGAGCCACATCACCGCAATCGTCGACAAACCGAGCAGACCAGCCTGCCAGCCGAAGGACGGCAACGCCTGAGCCACTGCCGCAGGAAACGCCGCCAGATTATCCAGCCCTGACGGTTTCGGCACCGCGTCGAGCATCACATGGACCTGGGACAACACGATCAGCACGCCGATACCCGCCAGCATCCCGTAGACCACCGCGGGCGCGGTCACCCGGAACCAGCAACCCAGGCGAAAGCGCCCGGCCAGCAACTGTAGAAGACCGGCCAGCAGCAGGATCGGCCCGAGCATCGCGACGCCGTGCTGGCGAACCAGTTCGAAGACCAATACCGCCAACCCGGCGGCCGGGCCGCTGACTTGCAACTTGGACCCGGCCAGAAAACCCACAACCAGACCACCGATGATGCCGGTGATCAGACCTTTGGCCGGTGGCAGGCCGGACGCGATGGCAATGCCCATGCACAAGGGCAGCGCCACCAGAAACACCACTACGGAAGCCAACAGCTCCCGTGGCAGAACAGCTTTTAATTGAGCAGCACGCATGGCGACTCTCCCGAAGTTTTCTTCAGGCATGGCAAGGCCCGACCGCTCAAATGGCAGGCTGGGCTTGTACCACGCAAGGATGTTTAGGAGTGGTTAGAAGCGCGCTTTAGGCGTCGCCACCGGAATCGGATGGCTGCCATCGAGCGGCAGGAAACAGCCCTGGTCCGCGTCGTAGGCTTTGATCTCGCTGGTCTCGATGTTGTACACCCAGCCATGGATGAACAACTGGCCGTTGGCCATGCGAGAGGCGACCGAGGGATGCGTTCGCAAATGCTGCAACTGCGCGATCACGTTCTCTTCGGTGAGGATAGGCATGATTTGTTTTTCGTCGCCGCACGGGCAGTTGTCATGGACCATGGTCTTGGCCACTTCAGCATGGCGCAGCCAGGCTTTGACCGTGGGCATTTTTTCCAGGGTGTCGGGATTCAACACTGCACGCATGGCGCCGCAGTCGGAGTGACCGCAGACGATGATGTGCTGCACTCCGAGGGCCAGCACGGCGTATTCGATGGCGGTAGAGACGCCGCCGTTCATCTGCCCGTATGGCGGAACGACGTTGCCGACGTTGCGGGTCACGAACAGGTCGCCTGGGGAGCTATGGGTAATCAGCTCGGGCACGATGCGCGAATCGGCGCAGGTGATGAACATCGCCCTGGGCGCTTGCGCGGTGGCGAGTTTCTTGAAGAGTTCTTCCTGCTGCGGAAAGATTTCGTGATGGAAATGCAAAAAGCCGTCAACAATATGCTGCAGCGCTGCATCGGCGGTTTCCGCCTCGGGTTGGGCTGAAGCCGACGCAGCCAACGGCTGTTTATCCTTGTCACTCATGATTCATCCTCTTTGACGGTTTGGTGACCAGTGTGGCTGGTTAAAAAACATCCAGATCGAGGTGTTCGACCTGTCAGTCACTCGATGAACAAGGTAGCGGCCGAAACTTAACTCAAACTGAATCAAAGGCTCTAGAACAACGATTACAGGTGTGGCCGGGAGCGCAAGTGCCGGTCATGCCAGCCCATGCCTCACGTTCAACTTTAATCAAATCAAAGACATCTGTCGGCCCGGCGGACAAAAGGCATTGCAATCGAGATTGTAACCTTCCCGGCGTTCTAGCCCCAGACGCTTGAGCGCCTTGGCGAAACGCTGGGCCAGCAGGTCGGCGAACGGGCCTTCGCCACGCATCCGGGAACCGAAGCGGCTGTCATACAGTTCGCCGCCACGGCTCTGGCGAACTAGGCTCAGCACATGAGCTGCGCGTTGCGGGTAGTGCGCTTGTAACCATTCTTCGAACAGCGGCGCGACCTCCAATGGCAGGCGCAACATGATGTATGAGGCACTTTGCGCGCCGGCGGCATGGGCCTCGGCCAGCAGGTTTTCGATCTCGCTGTCGTTGATCATCGGGATCATCGGCGAACACAGCACCCCCACGGGAATGCCTGCCTCGCGCATGACCTTGATCGCCCGCAACCGCGCCTTGGGCGCCGCCGCACGCGGTTCGAGGATGCGCTTGAGTTCATCGTCCAGAGTGGTGAGGCTGATCATGACCTTGACCAGGCGCTGTTGCGCCAGCTCGGTCAGCAGGTCCAGGTCGCGCAGAATCAGCGAGCCTTTGGTGACGATGGTCACCGGATGACGGTAGCGCAGCAGCACTTCGAGAATCCGACGAGTAATGCGATGTTCGCGTTCGATGGGCTGGTAAGGGTCGGTATTGGAACCCAGATTGATCGGCGCGCATTGATAACCGCGCCCGGACAGCTGCTCCTCCAGCACATCGGCGGCATTGGTCTTGGCGATCAGTCTGGTTTCGAAATCCAGCCCGGGCGACATGTCCCAGTAAGCGTGGCTGGGCCTCGCATAGCAGTAGATGCAGCCATGCTCACAGCCCCGGTAAGGATTGATGGAGCGGTCGAACGGGAGATCCGGCGAGGTGTTGCGGGTGATGATGGTCTTGGCCGTTTCGATCCGCACTTCGGTGCCTTGGGTCGGCGGTACTTCCTGATACCAGCCATCATCTTCGACCACCGAGCGACTCGGGGCGAAGCGGTTGTGCGGGTTGGTGGCGGTGCCACGGCCACGGGGCGGAAGAGAGATGGACATTGGAAGGCTCCGTTGCTGTATGTACATACAGTATTCGCTGGAGTTGAATTAGACCAGCGCCGTTCAGCAGCCCACGACTTATGGAGGGTGTTCACGTTGTGTTGACGTCTTGCTCACAGGCCTTTAACTGGCTCGTGCCGAAACTGACGGTCTCGTTCTTCTTCGTTTCGGTCGTCCACGCATGTTCAAACGCCATTACCGCTCGCTGCTTCTTCTGTCCTTGTGCCTGGTATTTGCCGAGTCCCAGGCCCTGGCGGCCGACTTGGACGAGGCGAGGTCTTCCGAATGGGCCCAACCAGTGGAAAAGCGCTACAACCTTTATCAAATGTCGCTCGCGCTTTACCGCAGCGCCTTGCCGGACACTGATGCCTTGCCTCTGCTGACGAGACTCAACATCGGCACGGTCATCACCTTTCTGCCGGAGTCGGATGCCAATTGGTTATCCACACCTGGCGTCAAGCAAGTGCAGTTGCCTTATCGCACCAATCATGTGGACGACAGCGATATCCTCGCCGCCCTGCGCGCCATTCAGGTCGCCGAAGCCGATGGCCCGGTGCTGATGCACTGCAAGCATGGTTCGGACCGCACCGGGTTGGTGGCAGCCATGTACAGAGTGGTCGTACAGGGTTGGAGCAAAGAGGAGGCCTTGAATGAAATGACGGAAGGCGGCTTTGGCAACAACCCGCACTTCAAGGACGGGATTCGTTACATGATGCGGGCCGATATTGAGAAGCTCCGCATTGCGCTGGCCAACGGCGATTGCAGCACCAGCGCTTTTGCTCTTTGCTCCCTGAAAAGTTGGGTCAACTCAACCACCACAGCGCATTATCTCGACCCTCACGGGGATGTCCCCGGGCGATGATCGGTTGCGTGCCGGAAGGCGACTATGGATTCGGACAACGGTCGCGAATCCCCCGGTGCGAAGATCGTTTCGCGCAATGCCCGGCCCGTTGCCGCGTTGAACAGTCCATCGCGTTTGAATGTCTGGAAGACGGTACTGGCCGATTCCCTTGACCAGGCATAGGCGTAGATCCCGGCTGCATAGCCCGTGACGATGTAGTCCAGGCCATTGGGCCAACGTTCGTTCGCGAACACCGGCAGATGCCCTACTTGTCCGCTGATTTGATCGAATACTTGTTGGGCTGTACGTCCATCGCCGTGGCTGCGGTGCAACTCCATGTCGAATAACGCATCGCGCAAGAACGCGGCGGTGTCCCAACTGGTTTGGGTATTGAGGTAAACCAGCAACTGATCGGCGATTTTGTCCGGTAAGGGCGCCCCGGTTTGATGATGCTTTGATATACGGATCAGGCACTGTTTGGAGAAGCACCATTTCTCGAACAATACTCCGGCAAATTCGGCCGTATCCCGGGAAAGCTCCGAGATACCTGAAACCCCGCGATATTCTGCCCGAGTCAATACATGGTGCAGGCAATGGCCGAATTCATGAAAAAGGATTCGTAGCTGCCGATGATCCAGTAATACGGGGTCTGCACTTGAGCCACGCGGCAACCAGCCATGCAAGGCGGCGATGGGGTGGCGGGGGCGGCCCTCGGCCGTGAGGCGACGGTTGCGCAGGGTCGTGGTATTGGGGAACCCGTCCTGGTTCGCCACTTCAAACGGGTCGAAGTAGATGTAGCCAATGATTTCGTCCCGCTCACGGACTTCAAAAAGACGCACGTCCGGATGCCAGGTAGCCACATCCCGACGTTCAGCGATGATCACGCCGAACAGGTCCCTGGCGATCAGCCGCAGTTGTGAAAAAGTGGACTCCAGCGCAAACCAGGCGCTGACTGTTTGCTCTGAAATACCTGCTGTCTGCCGACGGAGCTTTTCTGCCAGGTATTGAAGGTTCCAAGGCTCAAGCCCGTTGAAACCTTGTGTCGTGGCAAATGCCTGCAGTTGCTCGGCGTCTTGGATAAACGCGCTGTGCTGCTGGGCGAGCCGCCCTTGCAAGAACGACAGGACCTGTTCGGGCGACTCGGCTTGCTCCGGCTCGATCGCCATTTGGGCGTAATTCAAATAGCCCAGTAAGGTGGCGTACTGATGACGATCCCTGAGCAACTGCGAGAGTACGTCGCCGTTGTCGAACACCCCGGCATGCGGCCCTTGATCCGATGCGCGCGTGCTGAAGGCGACATAGATTTGCTTGCGCAAAAGGTGATTGTCAGCGTAGCGGGTGACGATACGAAACGATTCCTCATTGAGCGTCAGCAACCAGCCTTTGCGCCCAGCCTCACGCGCCTGGTCGGCCATGCGTTGTTTGAAAGACGACGGTAGGCCGCTCAACTGAGCCTCGTCGACAAACGTTTTGCTCCAGGCTTTATTGGCCTCGTGCAAGTGCTCCAGGAACAAGCTCCGGGCGCCTTGGATGCGTAGCGTCAGGTCTTTCAGGTCTGCCGGTGAGGTGTGTGCCAATCCGTTCTGGCGAAACTGCCGGAGGATCTTTTCCAGCGTTCGTTTTCTCGCCGATGTGAAATGCCTGGCTATCTGGCTGTTCGCCAGTTGCTGGAAGAGTTGAAACAATTCTGGATTTTGCTTCAGCGACCTCTGGTAATCGTGCAACCGTTCGCTGCAGTCGCGCCAAGCCTGTGTCCAGGCGTCCCCCGTCCTGGTCAAGGTCAGACGCTCCAGCACGTAGCTGAAACCTTTCAATCGTGCATGGATTTCGTCCATGGCCAGCACCAGGTCGTCCCAGGTGGGGAAAGCTGTCTGGGTCTTGATGATTTCGGTTACCTGATCCCGGCTTTGAGCAAGGATCCGGTCGAGGGCCGGTGAAAAATGTTCGGCGTTGATCAGCGAAAAAGGGGGCAGGTCGTAGGCCTGCAACAGCGGGTTGTCATCGTCGGGCATGGCAGCCTTCCTGTCAGTCTGGACTTGCTGAACAGTCTGGGCGGGAAGGGATAAAGCCTGGTGGTATATATGTATCGCTTCCGGGCCGGGCGGCCCGGAAGGTGATGCCGAAGATTTCAGTCGGTTTTTTTCTTCAGCTTGGGATTGGGGAAAAATTGCACCGCCTGAACCTTGGCATCCGGGACTTTTAGCGCCGATGTATTGACTCGGGTGCCCAATTCCTTGGGCACCGACAGGCCTTGTTCGTTGAGCGTGTCGGAATAACCGCAGGCCACGCATTCGCGGTGCGGCACGCCGTCTTCGTTCCACATCATCAACTTGTCCGGTTCGCTGCACGCCGGACAGACTGCCCCGGCGATAAAGCGTCTTTTGGTAATCACAGGCCCCTCGCTCATGCCGCTGCATCCTCGGTCAGACCGCTATGGCGCAAGAGTGCGTCAATCGACGGCTCACGGCCACGGAAGTCGACGAACAGCACCATCGGCTCCTGAGAACCGCCACGGGCCAGGATCGCTTCACGGAAGGCGCGACCGGTATCGGCGTTGAGTACGCCGTCCTCTTCGAACTTGGAGAACGCATCGGCCGACAACACTTCCGCCCACTTATAGCTGTAGTAACCCGCCGCATAACCGCCGGCGAAGATGTGGGCAAAGCTGTTAGGGAAGCGGTTGTAGGCCGGCGGACGCATCACCGAGACTTCGTCGCGCACGCCTTCGAGCACTTGCAGCACACTGCGGCCATCGCCGTGGGTGGCGTGCAGTTCGAAGTCGAACAGCGAGAATTCCAACTGGCGGACCATCATCAGGCCGGACTGGAAGTTTTTTGCCGCGAGCATTTTTTCCAGCAGGTCCTGGGGCAGCGGTTCACCGGTTTCGTAATGGCCGGAAATCAGCGCCAGGCCCTCGGGTTCCCAACACCAGTTTTCCATGAACTGGCTCGGCAGCTCCACGGCATCCCAGGCCACGCCGTTGATGCCGGACACGCCGGCATGTTCGACGCGGGTCAGCAGGTGGTGCAGGCCATGGCCGAACTCGTGGAACAGGGTAGTGACTTCGTCGTGGGTCAGCAGCGCTGGTTTGCCGCTGTCGGCCGGGGTGAAGTTGCACACCAGGTTGGCGACCGGGCTTTGCAGCACGCCCTCGAAGGTGCGGCGACGGTCGCGAGCGCCGTCCATCCAGGCACCGCCGCGTTTGTTGGCGCGGGCGTAGAGGTCGAAGAAGAAACGGCCGACGTGCTGGCCGTTTTCCTTGATTTCGAACAGGCGCACGTCCGGGTGCCAGCTGTCGAAGCCTTTCAGCTCGGCAATCTCGATGCCATAGAGGCGTTGCACGATGGCGAACAGACCGCTCAACACCTTATCGATCGGGAAGTAGGCGCGCAGGGCTTCCTGGGCGACGCTGTAACGCTGCTGGCGCAGTTTTTCACCGTAGAAACCACTGTCCCAGCTTTGCAGGTCGGGGCAGCCTTGTTCGGCGGCGAAGGCCTTCAGCTGTTCCAGGTCCAGGGCGGCAAATGGTTTGCTGCGCTTGGCCAGGTCGCGCAGGAAGCTGAGGACCTGATCACTGGACTCAGCCATTTTGGTCGCCAGGCTCAACTCGGCGAAGTTGGCGAAGCCCAGCAGTTGGGCCAGTTCCTGGCGCAGGTCGAGGATCTGTTCCATCACCGGGGTGTTATCGTTCTGACCGGCGTTGGGGCCTTGGTCTGACGCGCGGGTGCAGTAGGCAGCGTAGATTTCTTCACGCAGGGCGCGGTCTTCGGCGTAGGTCATCACTGCGTAATAGCTGGGGAATTCCAGGTTGATCAGCCAGCCGTCCAGTTCTTTGGCCTGGGCCGCAGCGGCCATTTGCGCCTTGGCCGAGTCGGTCAGGCCGGCGAGGGCGGCTTCATCGGTGATGTGTTTGGTCCAGGCCTGGGTCGCGTCCAGCAATTGGTTGGAGAAGCGGCTGCCCAGTTCCGACAGTTTGCTTTGCACTTCGGCGTAGCGCTTCTGCTGCTCGGGCGGCAGATCGATACCCGACAGACGGAAGTCCCGCAGGGAATGTTCCAGGATGGTTTTCTGCGCCACGTCGAAACCGGCGGCTTCGGGGCTGTTCGCCAGGGCTTCGAAGGCCTGGAACAGCTCGCGGTTCTGGCCCAGCTCGGTGGAGTAAGCACTCAGCGCCGGCAGGCAGGCCTCGTAGGCTTCACGCAGTTCAGGGCTGTTGCGCACGGCGTTCAAATGGCTCACCGGGCTCCAGGCAGCGCCCAGGTGATCATTGAGTTCGTCCATCGCCAGCACCAGGCCGGCCCAAGTAGGCTGCTGGCCTTGGGTCTTGAGGATTTCAGCAATGGCGGCACGGTTGTCAGCCAGGATCTGCTCGATGGCCGGTTGCACGTGCTCGGCACGGATCGCTGAGAACGGCGGCAGGTCGTAGGGTTGCAAAAGAGGGTTGTTCACGCTCACGGTTGACACCTTGGCTGGAAGAAACATGGGCCCATCTTAATTACAATCGACGTTCACCGCAGCTAGCAGCCGCTATCAGCCAAAAAGAGAGAGCCTATCGTGACCCTTCGCACGTACCAGAATCACCACCCACGGCTTGCCCAGGGTGCTTTTGTCGACAGCACTGCGGTGGTGATCGGCGACGTCGAGATCGGCGAAGACAGCTCCGTCTGGCCGCTGACGGTCATTCGCGGCGACATGCACCGCATCCGTATCGGCGCCCGCACCAGCGTCCAGGATGGCTGCGTGCTGCACATCACCCACGCCGGCCCCTTCAATCCTGATGGCTTCCCGCTGCTGATCGGCGACGACGTGACCATCGCCCACAAAGTCATGCTCCATGGCTGCTCCGTGGGCAGCCGGGTCCTGATCGGCATGGGCAGCATCGTCATGGACGGCGCGGTGGTGGAAGATGACGTGATCATCGGTGCCGGCAGCCTCGTACCGCCGGGCAAACGCCTGGAGAGCGGCTTTCTGTATGTGGGCAGTCCAGTGAAACAGGCCCGGCCACTGACCGACAAGGAACGCGCCTTTTTCACCTACAGCGCGGCGAACTACGTGAAGCTCAAGGACCTGCACCTGGCCGAAGGCTACGACCAGGCCTGACGGGGTCGCCTGCCACCTCCATATCATCGTGGCGAGGGAGCTTGCTCCCGCTGGGCTGCGCAGCAGCCCCATTACTCCCAGGAACTGCAATGCATTACCAGACCGTACTCTTCGACCTCGACGGCACCCTCACCGACCCCCGCGAGGGCATTACCCGTTCGATCCAGTTCGCCTTGAGCCAACTGGGCATCGACGAACCCGACCTCACTCGCCTCGAACACTTCATCGGCCCGCCGCTGTTGCAGGCCTTCATGCAGTTTTATGACTTCGATGAAACGAAAGCCTGGGAGGCGGTGAATTTTTATCGCGAGCGCTTCAAAGTCACCGGGTTGTACGAAAACCGCGTCTTCGACGGCGTAGTGCCCCTGCTGGAAACCTTGGGTGAGCAGGGCCGGCAACTGTACATCGCCACCTCCAAACCCTGGGTCTTCGCCCGGGAAATCGCCCGCCACTTCGATTTCGCCCGGCATTTCAAAGTGATCTATGGCAGTGAGCTGGACGGTACGCGCACCGACAAAGTTGAGTTGATTGCTCACCTGATGGCTGAAGAGGGCCTCGACCCGGCGAATACCTTGATGATTGGCGACCGCAAGCACGATTTGATTGGCGCTAGTAGCAATGGGCTGGATGCGGCGGCGGTGGGCTATGGGTTTGGCAGTTATGAGGAGCTGAATGCCGAGGGGCCGGCGTATCACTTTAAGACGCTGGATGAGTTGCATCGGGCGTTTTTGCGGGGTTAGCCATATTGCTATCGCGGGCAAGCCTTGCTCCCACAGATGACAACCTCAGTACTTCATTCCGAGTACTGCCCTGTGGGAGGAAATTCAGAGCACTGCTATGTGGGAGCAAAAGTGTGTGTGAGTACTGCTCTGTGGGAGCAAAGCTTGCTCGCGATGAGGCCCTCATGGACACAGCCTGAACCGACTCATACCCATATGGCATCCCACAATGGATAGTCCCCAATTTTCTTAACTAGACCTGCCCGCAGCGGATTCGCCACGATATACCGTGCGACTGCGTGTAAATCTTCCTCCTTGCGAATGGCTCGGTCATGGAATCCCGCCTGCCAAAGCGATCCTTGCCGCTGCATCAATCGATTGAAGGTGACCGTGGTCCGAGACTTCGTTCGCGCCATCAGTTTTGAAAGTCCGATTCCCTGCAGCTCGATCAGCCAGTGAAAATGGTCTGGCATCACCACCCAGGCCAACGAATGGGCAAATTGTTCTTGCTGGGCCTTGCGAAAGGCATCAACCACCAAGCGTCCTGTCTCGAAGCGGCCAAAAGCCGGCTCGCGATCCCGCGTAATCGCCGTCAGTAAATAAATTTGCCCAGGCTGCGAATAACGCCCGAAACGCAACTGATTGGAGTGAGGCAGTGTCGTCATCAGTGATCCTCCTTGATCTGTCCTTTGTCTCAAGGCTAGGACAGCGGCAACGGATCTGACTTGGAATGTTGGAGCAGGATGTGTCTGGGCGAACGTCATCGCGGGCAAGCCTTGCTCCCACAGATGACACCCTTAGTGCCTCATTCCGAGCACTGCCCTGTGGGAGCAAAACTCAGGGTACTGCTCTGTGGGAGCAAAACTCAGGGTACTGCCCTGTGGGAGCAAAACTCAGGGTACTGCCCTGTGGGAGCAAAACTCAGGGTACTGC
>NZ_JAKNQY010000004.1:269749-290755 GCF_024494355.1 Pseudomonas sp. Q11
CTGTGGGAGCAAAACTCAGGGTACTGCTCTGTGGGAGCAAAACTCAGGGTACTGCTCTGTGGGAGCAAAACTCAGGGTACTGCTCTGTGGGAGCAAAACTCAGAGCACTGCTCTGTGGGAGCAAAGCTTGCTCGCGATGAGGCCCGTTCAATCGCCGGAAGTCTTTGATCCTGCCAGCGCTTTCAGTGCCGCTTTGCGCTCATCAATTGGCAAGCTGCCGAGCTTTTCCACTGCGGCATAAAACGCAAGCCAATCGCCGCCCTTCTGCTGGAACAGCGCCGCGAACGCCGGCACCCACTGGTCATATAGCCCGAACGGCAATAGCCGCGCATTATTCAGTGGCGCATAGATCCAGGCGTCGTAGCGTTTGTCGCCTGCCCATCGGGTATCGCGCAGTTGCTGATAATCAGCGCGCAGGCGCTCGAACTCCTGGGCCTTGCGCTGGCGCATCTGTTCGGCCGGCAAGGGTTGGGTGTAGAGCTGTTCCAATCGCTGGCGCGTGTCGAGGATCAACTGGATGAACTCATCGCGCTGGCGCATTCGTTTGCCATTGTCCGGCGCCAGCCCGCGGCTGGCGCGCCATTGCCGGGTGCCTTGCTGTTCGACGAAGGTGGCGAAGGACTCGTTGAATTCGGTGTCGTCCTTTACGTAGACGCGCTGGTGGGCCAGTTCGTGAAAGATCAGCGTCGCCAGGCGTTCGTCGCCCCAGTGCATCATCGAACTCAGGATCGGGTCGTTGAACCAGCCCAACGTCGAGTAAGCCTCTACGCCGCCAATTGCCACATCCATGCCCCGCAAGCGTTGCAGCGCCGCCTCGCCACGGGCGGCGCCCTGGTTGTAGTAGCCGCGATAAGCCACGCAACCGGCGATGGGAAAGCAGTGGTTTTGCGGTGCCAGGGAAAATTCTGGCGTGGCGAAGACATTCCAGACTACGAACGGCCGGCCAATGTCCGCATACAGACGGTAGCTGTTGTTGTCCGGCAGGTGCAGGTGCGCACTGGCAAACGTTCGTGCCGCGCGCGCGTGGGCCAGATGAGCCCGCAATGTGGGATCGCGAGCGGGATCGGCAATCACCTGGTCGATCGGCTCGCGGGCCTGTAGCAGTCGCAGTTGCCCGCTGGCGAGTTGGCCGTAATAGCCAACGCTTGCACAACCGTTGAGTAACAAAAGCAGGAGGCCTGGAAACAAAATCCGGAAAACACGGTCGAGTAACCGATGGCTTGGATGCGGCCTGATCAATTGGTATCACCCTGGGAAAGTCTGCCCACAAGACTATCCCGCCTGCCTGGAGCTTCGCTATGCGCGTGTTGATGCTGACGAGTGGCCTGTTGCTGCTAACCGGTTGCGCCGGTTTGCCTGATCCCGATCCGTCGCAAGCGTGGATCGACCTGGGAAGCCATCAGGACACGGCGTTGCAGGCGCTGGAAGTCGATGACAAGACATCCATCGACCGACGTTATTTCGAAGTGCAGCCCGGCAGCCATGAGCTGACGGTGCGTTATCAATTTGCTGTCGAGCCCGGCAACATCGGCCCCGATGCCGAGCCGCTGTGGCGCGATTGCCGGTTGAACGTGACATTCAAGGGTTTCAACGCCGGCCAGCGTTACCAGTTGCAGGCCGGCAATATCGGTTTCCGGCCATGGGCCAAGCTCTATGATCAACAGCGAAAAGTGGTCGGCCAAGGCACGCCAGCAGGCTGTCAGCAAAGCTGATCGGCGCTATGCTCAGGATCTGACCTCAGGAAATCTCCAGCATGCGCCTACCTATATTGCTATTGGCTTTTGTCTCCATGAGCGGCTGTGCAACCAGCCCGCCGCCCAAGGTTGATCCAAACATGGCCTGGATCGATTTCGCCACGCCCATGCCGGGCGGCAAGCTGCTGATGGCTGAAAGCCTGGATGGCCAACGACTGCAGGATGGACGGTTCTTCCAGGTTTCACCGGGCAGCCATGAACTGAAAGTGCGTTTCGACTTTGAGGTGCCTGGCGGTGGTGGGATGGGTATGCAAGCCGAGCCGCAGGAGCGGTTGTGCTACATGCTCGTGCGTTACGACCATTTCGAGGCTGGCCAGCGTTATCGCCTGGAGGGTCGCAATCTGGCGTTTACTCCCAGTGCCCGACTCTATAACGCCAAGCGTGAAATAGTGGCCGAAGAACGGCAGGTCAATTGCGTTCCGTAGGACTGTTCAGCTGTCGTTCTTCTGGTAGATGATCTTTTTGGTGCCGTTTTCGCAACTGCCCACGACCATATTTTCGTCATGCACTTCATCATTGGTCACGATTTCCAATGTGTAGGAAGGCACGTTATTCGCCTGGATCTTCGTTTCGATTTCCGCTTTCAACTCTTCGCAGGGTTTGGGCGCCGCGAGGGCCGATGTGGCCAACGTGCAACTGATGACCGCCAGGGCAAGTCTTTTCATGCTCGAATTCCTCATGGCAGCGCGCACTGCCTGTGCGCTGAAACTGCAGGTGTGCATTCGACCACAATTGCTGCAGGGTAAACAGATCACAGCCTTCAGCCGCAGCGAAGGCTGTGAGGGGTATCGCATCAGCTCACCAGCGTGGCGTCCAGGGTAATTTTGGCGTTCAGCACTTTGGAAACCGGGCAACCTTCCTTGGCCTTGTTGCTCAGCTCTTCGAATTGTTCCTGGCTGGCGCCGGGGATCTTCGCTTTAAGCGTCAGCTTCACTGCGGTGATGGCAAAGCCGCCCTCGACCTGATCCAGGGTTACGTCCGCGTTGGTATCGATACTCTCGGCTTTAAGCCCTGCATCGCCAAGGATCATCGAAAACGCCATGGAGAAGCAGCCCGCATGGGCCGCGCCGATCAGTTCTTCCGGGTTGGTGCCCTTGCCGCCTTCGAAGCGCGCCTTGAAGCCATAGGGTGCTTCGCGCAGCACGCCGGTTTCCGTGGAGATGGAGCCGATACCGGTTTTCAGGTCACCTTCCCAATGAGCTGATGCTTTCTTGATGATAGCCATGTCTGCCTCCTCAATATCCGGCGCGAGATTCGCGCCTGGTGTTTTTCGTTGTCAGGGTTGTGAGGATAGACCGCCGGATAAAGTTCATCCTGTCGATTAGCCGACCGATTTAGTAGGAAATTTCGTGGTAGCTATTGAAACTCGGGTATATGCCCACATTGCATGGAACACACCTATAGAAACGGCAGGCTTTTGCCCGTAGGAAAAGCCCCTCATGCCGTTGGAGATGCCGGCCCATGAAACAGCTGTCCGAAGTGAAATTCTCGACCCTCGACCTCGTGCCTGTGCGTGCTGATGGCAACGCTGCCCAGTCCTTGCGCAACTCGCTGGACCTGGCGCAGCACGTGGAAAAATACGGCTACACCCGCTTCTGGGTAGCCGAGCACCACAACATGGATGGCATCGCCAGTTCCGCGACGGCGGTACTGCTGGGCTATCTGGCGGGAGGCACTTCGACCATTCGCGTCGGCTCCGGCGGCGTAATGCTGCCCAATCACGCACCGTTGATCATCGCCGAACAGTTCGGCACGCTCGAAAGCCTCTATCCTGGCCGTATTGATCTTGGGCTGGGGCGCGCGCCCGGTTCCGATCAGATGACTGCCCGGGCGTTACGTCGCGAGCGCTCCGGCAGCGCGGACGATTTCCCTGAAGACGTGGCCGAACTGATGCGCTACCTCGGCCCACGTACCCCCGATCAACGCATCATCGCCATGCCCGGCACCGGGACCCACGTGCCGGTCTGGCTGCTGGGCTCGAGCCTGTTCAGTGCGCAACTGGCCGGCGAGCGCGGCTTGCCCTACGCCTTCGCTTCCCATTTCGCACCGCGCTTCATGCATGAGGCGATCCGTATTTATCGCAACCACTTCAAGCCGTCGGCGGTGCTCGACAAGCCTTACGTGATGCTCGGCGTGCCTTTGGTGGCAGCCGACACGGACGAACAGGCTGATTACCTGGCGACCTCGGTGTATCAGCGAATCCTGGCCCTGATGCGCGGCCAGAGCCTGGTGCAGCGCCCGCCTGTGGAAACCATGAACGGCTTGTGGTTGCCCCATGAGAAAGAAGCGGTTGGCGATTTCCTGGGCCTGGCGATGGTCGGCGGTCCGCAGAAAATCAGGGCCAAGCTCGAAGTACTGATCGAGCAGACCCAAGCCGATGAATTGATCTTCACCAGTGATCTGTATGAACACGCTGATCGCCTGCGCTCGTATGAGTTGCTGGCCCAAGTCATGAAAGACTGAGTCAGGTGCATAAAAAAAGCCGACGCTTGCGTCGGCTTTGACGTTCCAGAAAGTATCAGCCCTTCCTGTAGACGATTTCCTTCGTGCCACCCTCACAGGAGCCGACGATTTCACCGTCAGTGGCCGTACCTTTGTCGACAATTTCCAGCGTATAACCCGATGCGCCTTTGGCATCAATTTTCGCTGCGATCTCGCTTTTCAGCTCCTCGCATGGCTTGCCGGCGGCAAACGCAGTACCCGCAAGGCTCAGCAAACCCAGGGCAACCATTAACTTCTTCATCGCTCGCACTCCTTGGTCGGATCAATAGGGCAGGGATCGAACAGGCATGACGCGCTTGCCAGATAGCGCATCGCCATTCCCTATGGCACTCCGCCAGCGTGCAAGTTCACAGCCTCTCAGCTATTAGCAATCCGGAAGCCGACTTTAATGGTCACCTGAAAGTGCGCGGCCCGACCGTTTTCGATGTGCCCGCGGGTTTCCGTGACTTCGAACCACTCCAGGTGCTTGATGCTTTTGCTGGCTTCGGCCAGTGCATTGTTGATGGCATCTTCGATGCTGGTGGGAGAGGAGCCGACCAGCTCGACCTTTTTATACGTGTGATGATCACTCATGACGTTCTCCTTGGTTGTCTTTAACAGCCTAGCAGCGAATTTTCGCCTTACGTGTGTCGCCGTTAACCCGATGAAAGTTCAGATTTACTGCACTTTCAGAAACGGCCGCAGTCCCAATTCACACGCACTCAACCACTGCAGGAGATAGCCACCATGGCCAGTAATTCTTTACGTAAAGCCTCGTTGCAAAGCATGGAAGCGGAGATCGAGAGTCTGCTCAAGTCCTTGGAAAGCCTGAAGGACGACGCTTCGGACGAGTCGCGTAAGACCCTCAAGTCGCTCAAGGCAAACGCCGAAAACGCGCTGAAGCATTCCCGGCATCTGCTGAGCGACGCGTATGAAGAGGTCAAGGTAAAAACCCGTGAAACCGGAATCGCCACCCGTGATTACGCTCAAGAGCATCCCTGGACCACCGCTGGCGTCGCGGTCGGGGCGCTGGGTTTGTTGGCGGCTTATTTGCTGTGCAGGCGCGGCGACTGAGCCGGTGGGTTCAGCTCATGCCTGAGCCATTGCGCCAATTGCCGAGCGCGCCCGTCCGCGGCGCGCTTGGGTAGCCACAGCGCCAGTCGCGCCGGGGTTTCGTCAAAGCCCCACGGCGCGACCAGGCGACCGGCGCGCACATCCTCGGCGACCAGCGGCTCGGGTGCGATGGCCACGCCTAGCCCCGCCACGGCGGCCTCCAGCAAGTAATACAAATGCTCGAAACCCTGCCCGAACTTCAACGCCTTGGGGTCAAGGGCGTTTTGCCGTGCCCAGGTGGGCCACGCCTGGGGACGAGAGGTGGTATGCAGCAGCGCCTCGCCCAGAATTGTACTCGGCGGGGCGTTTTGCAGCCGGGCGAAACCGGCGTAATGGGGGCTCATGACCGGGCCGATCCGCTCGCTGACCAGTTCATAGACCTGCATGTCTGCCGGCCACGGCGGTTCGGCGAATACCAGCAACGCGTCAAGCCCTGGTCGCCTGGGGTCCAGGTCGCCTTCGCCAGCGGAAAGATGCAAGCGCAAATCCGGCAGGTCGGCGTTGAGCCGGCCCAGTCGAGGAATGAACCAGCGCGCCAGCAGACTTCCCGAGCAGCCCAGTACGAACGGTGCATCCGCTGTGCTTTGCGTCAGCTGCGCACAGACGGTGCGTAACCGCTCGAATGCCTCGGCGCTGACGTCTCTTAGACGCATGCCCGCATCTGTGAGTTTCAGGCCGCGTCCGTCCTTGATGAACAGGCTGACGCCCAAGTGTTCTTCCAGCACCTTCAACTGTCGGCTAACCGCACCGTGGGTGACATGTAGCTGTTCGGCCGCCTGGCTCACGCTATTCAGGCGGGCAGTGGCTTCAAAGGCGCGCAAGGCGTTGAGCGGGGGAAGGTCATGGCTCATTTTATCTGTGAGTTTTCCTGACAGGTTGCGGCGATCTTATCGGTTTTCAGCGCGGGATGTCAGGGGTAGAGTGAACCTCATTGTCTTTCTACGCATTCGCCCGGAGCGCCCGATGACCCAGCCTACAACCCCTTTCAACCTGCGCAGTGGCCCGGACGCCAACGGTCTGTTCGGTGCGTTCGGCGGCCGCTATGTGGCCGAAACCCTGATGCCGCTGATTCTTGATCTGGCCCGCGAATACGAAGCGGCGAAGGAAGATCCTGCGTTCATTGAGGAATTGGCCTACTTCCAGCGTGACTACGTCGGACGTCCGAGCCCGCTGTACTTTGCCGAACGGCTGACAGAATTTTGCGGCGGCGCCAAGATCTACCTCAAGCGTGAAGAGCTGAACCACACTGGCGCGCACAAGATCAACAACTGCATCGGTCAGATCCTGCTGGCGCGGCGCATGGGCAAGAAACGCATCATCGCCGAGACCGGCGCCGGCATGCACGGCGTAGCCACGGCCACGGTGGCGGCACGTTTCGGTCTGGATTGTGTGATCTACATGGGCACCACCGACATTGAGCGCCAACAGGCCAACGTGTTTCGGATGAAGCTGCTCGGCGCCGAAGTCATCCCGGTGGTCGCCGGCACCGGCACCCTCAAGGATGCGATGAACGAGGCGCTGCGCGACTGGGTGACCAACGTTGACAGCACGTTCTACCTGATCGGCACCGTGGCCGGCCCGCACCCGTACCCGGCCATGGTCCGCGACTTCCAGGCCGTGATTGGCAAGGAAACCCGCGATCAGTTGCAAGCCCAGGAAGGCCGCCTGCCCGATAGCCTGGTCGCGTGCATCGGCGGGGGTTCCAACGCCATGGGCCTGTTCCACCCGTTCCTGGACGACAAGAGCGTGGAAATCATCGGCGTTGAAGCCGCCGGCTACGGTATCGAGACCGGCAAGCATGCGGCGAGCCTGAACGGCGGCGTCCCGGGTGTATTGCACGGCAACCGCACCTTCCTGTTGCAGGACGACGACGGCCAGATCATCGATGCCCATTCGATTTCCGCGGGCCTCGATTACCCGGGTATTGGCCCTGAACACGCCTGGTTGCACGACATTGGCCGTGTCCAGTACACCTCGATCACCGACGCCGAAGCCCTGGAAGCCTTTCACAAATGCTGTCGCCTGGAGGGAATTATTCCTGCCCTGGAAAGTGCCCACGCCCTGGCTGAAGTGTTCAAGCGCGCCCCGAACCTGCCCAAGGATCACTTGATGGTGGTCAACCTGTCCGGCCGTGGCGACAAAGACATGCAAACCGTCATGCACCACATGGAACAGTCCCAGCAGGAGAAACACTGATGAGCCGCCTGCAAACCCGTTTTGCCGAACTCAAGGAACAGAACCGCGCCGCTCTGGTGACTTTCGTTACCGCTGGCGACCCGAACTACGACACCTCGCTGGCGATCCTCAAGGGCCTGCCGGCGGCCGGTGCTGACGTGATTGAGTTGGGCATGCCGTTCACCGATCCGATGGCCGACGGCCCGGCGATCCAGTTGGCGAACATCCGCGCCTTGGGCGCACAGCAGAACCTGGCGAAAACCCTGCAGATGGTTCGCGAGTTCCGCAAAGACAATACCGAGACGCCGCTGGTGCTGATGGGCTACTTCAATCCGATCCATCGCTATGGCGTGCAGCGTTTCATTGGCGAAGCGCTGGACTCTGGCGTGGACGGGTTGATCGTGGTGGACATGCCGCCCGAGCACAACGGCGAACTGTGCGAACCAGCCCAGGCCGCCGGTCTGGACTTCATTCGCCTGACCACGCCGACCACCGATGACGTGCGTTTGCCGACCGTGCTCAACGGCAGTTCCGGCTTTGTGTATTACGTCTCGGTGGCCGGCGTGACCGGCGCCGGTGCCGCGACGCTGGAACATGTGGAAGAAGCCGTGGCGCGCCTGCGTCGTCATACCGATCTGCCGATCAGCATTGGTTTTGGCATTCGTACCCCGGAGCAAGCCGCGGCCATCGCACGGTTGGCCGACGGGGTGGTGGTCGGCTCGGCGCTGATCGACCATATCGCCAGTGCTGAGACGCCGGAGCAGGCGATCGATGGGGTGTTGAGCCATTGCGCCGCGTTGGCTGATGGGGTGCGTAAGGCGCGGGTCAGTTGATTTCCTGATTCGGCCTGCAAAAAAAGGGGGTTCAGAACTCGGTTCTGAACCCCCTTTTCGTTGCGTGAAAAGATCGACGGCTGATTGCTGAGGCCTGGCCTTTGTGGCGAGTGCTTGTCAGGGCAACTCCAACCCGCCGCCCGCTTTGTGCAACTTGCGCAAATGCTCGCCGATCCTTTTGACGTTGTCCTCACTCGCGGTAATTTCCGCCGCACGGCTTGGCTCCAGCAAGGCCCTGACTTCCTTATCCAAATCCCCGGTCAGTGTTTGAAGCTGTTTCTGACGCAAGCTGCTTTCGGATTCCAGTCGCTGCCATTCGCTGGGCTGCGGCAGCCCGTAACCGCTGCTGCCCAGCAACTCGGCAGGACGGCTCAGGAAACCGCTGTTGGCGAGGATCTGTTGCAGCGTCGCGTTGGCCCTTTCCATGCCTCCGTTCTGCAACTCCCGGGCACCGAGGTAGCGCTGTTTGACCTCATCCTGGGCCAGAAGCAACTGCCGGCGATAGCTGGCCTGTTCCAGCAGTAGCAACGCCGCGCTGGTGCGCAGGTCGGCTTGCTCAAACCATGGTCGGCGTTCTGCGGCGCTCAGGGCCAGCCAGTCTTCCACTGTTTGTTGCTTGATGGGCAGGTGTTTCTTCAGCACCTCGAACATGGCCTGATAGCGCTCGCGGAACGAGTCAAAACGGTAGCCCAGGCGCAGGGCTTCCTTGGGATCATCGAGCACGCTGGTATCGGCCAGGCCCCGTCCCTTGAGCACTTCCAGCAAACCGTTGGGCAGAATGCTGTCCAGGCCCTGGAGCTGTGCGTTATTGCTGCCGCTGCGCAGCAACTTCAGGTTTTCCACCGCGCAGTTATTGGACAGGAAGTAATAGTTGCCGTCGTAGCTCCAGTGCATTTCGGCGGCGCGCTCGACGGTTGCCTCGATCTCGGACCGTGACAGGTTCAGCGGTACCGAGGCCAGGCTGCGCAGTTCGGTCTTGGTGTATTCATCGATGACCTGGGCCAGCGGCAGGACGAACAGGCGCGACGGGTATTTGCCCACCAGGCCGTCCCAGCTCGACAACTGCACATCGCCAACGAAGGCGCGGTAGGACAGCACCAGGTGTTGATCCAGATCCAGTCGGCAATCCGGCCCACGGGGGCGGTCCGGCGCGCAGATCACCAGCCGCAACATGCTGTGGCCCCAGCGGCTGACCCAGTTCTGGTTGGCTTCGGCCAAGAGATAATCGATGGCGTAGACCCGCTCTGGGTCAACCTTGCCCAGTGGGGTCTTGGCAAAGTCATTGCCGGCGTTGAGGAACGCGAATGACTGGGCGCAGGTATTCTTGGCGGCGGGAGCCCAACCGAAGTGTTCCTGATAATAGCGATACAGTGCCGGCCGTCGGCAGGCGTAGCTCGGGTCCAGGAGAAAGTACTCCATGTTGACCGCGACGAACTCCTTGGGGCTGCTCGTCTCGTAGATGTCCGGGCTGCGGGCGATCTGGCGATTATGCTGTTCCCGTTCCCCACGACGACCGACGTATTGCGGCCAGCCGGCGAGGTCCAGCAGGCGGGGATCATCGCTGAGGGTGAAGCGGCGGTCGTTCTCGCCCCGGCATTCATCGGGAAGGCCGATCAGCCCGGCGCTGCTGGTGCGTCGGGTGCAACGCTGGATCAGCACGCGTTCGGCTTTCGGCCATAAACGCGAGCGATCATAAATGTGGGTCAGTTCATGCAGGACCGTGGCGAGCATTTCCCGCCGCACGGTGCCGTGGGGGCGATGGGTCTTTTGCGTGGCGGCACTGCCGTCGGTGAGGCTGTCGAGCAGGTTGCGATTGAGGTCCAGCTGCGACACCAGCGAGGCCTGGCCGTAGGCGTTGGCGGGCATCCGGTCGGTCCAGCCCACATCAATGCGTCGGTCCAGCTGTTCGATGAATCGCGGCGGCAGGGCCTGCATCGCTTCATCGAGCAGCGCCTGGCTGGCCTGTTGTTGCGCCGGGGTCAGTCCTTCGTCGTTAAGGTGCAGTTGCAAGCCGGCCTGGGCGGTGCTGCCCAAGAGCAGCACGACCCCGGCCGTCAGCCAGACGGCGAACGGTCTCACAATGCGAGGATGGCTTCGGCGAGAACCTGATCACTGGCGTCGCGGGCTTCCGGTACGCGGGTGCGCAAGGTGTCGAAGGCGGCCTCGAGATGAGCGCCACGTATCTCACCGTTACTGGCGACGAAACTGGCCGCGTCGTCATGGGCTTCACGGACGATTTTCGAATCACGGATGGATGTAGTGGTGTCGGAAGTGAAATCGATCGTGCGCTGGGAAGCGCGAACGACGATGTTACTGGTGGCTACCAGGGTTTGTGCCTGGGCCACATCGGCCAACACCAGCAGGCCTAGGGCGGCAGCAATCAGCGGGCTACGCATGGAACGACTCCGAAGAATAAAGATAACTATTGGACGAGAATTGCCTGTGCCAGTTCAAGGTCGCTGATGTGAAGTTTTGGTTGGGTCCGGTGTAGATAATCCAGGGCCGACTCCAGTCGCGCGCCTCGCAACTGCCCGTCGCTGGCAACGAATGCCGCGGCATCATCGTGGGCGGCAGCGATCAGTTTATGGTCGAAGGGCGCGGAGGTCACCATGCTCGTGGCATAGCCGCTGATCACGACTTGCTGGGTGGAGACGTCGAAGGCATGGGCCGGAACGGACCAGCATAAAGCGCTGAAGAAAAAAGCGATGGACAGATCTGAGTAGAAACGCATGGGACTCGACTGTTGATGGTGAGTCCGAAGGCTAGCGCAAACCACTGCGCCAGAGCCAGCGCTGAAACATCGGAACACCATTGGCGGCCCGATGTTTCATGTTTGCAAATCAGATCACCAGGATGGCTTGGGCCAACTGCGCGTCGCTGGCGTTCAACTGCGGCGCCTGCTGACGGATGTAATCCAGAGCGCTTTCCAGCTTCACACCGCGGATGGCGCCGTTGCTGGCGACGAAGCTGGCAGCGTCGTCACGGGCGGCCAGGACGATCTTGTTGTCTCGAAACGACGACGTAAGGTCGGATGTGGCGTCGGATGTGGCCTTGAGTGCACCCACAAGGGAGTCGGTGGTGACAATAAAACTACTGGCATTGGAGTGGGCGGCTACGGCCAGCAGGGCGGCGGCGCTGAGCAGACGAAGACTGATCATGATGAAACTCCTTGGATAATGAAGTGGTGCTGGTGCGTGTAGCTGGAAGAGAAGACGCATGCTCGACCCGCTTCGCCACGTTCGTTTCGATATTAGGTCAGAACGAGGTGGATGACAGCTTGGGTCATTGGCTATTTCTAATGTTTCTATAACTGCCGGATACAACTGTACCGGTTGTTTTTAGATTATCTTGAACTGTGCGGTCGTGTTGTTTTTGCCAAAATCAGGGCTCTGAAACGACAAGACCCGTCGCAGTTTCCCGCGACGGGTCTTGTTTGTTCAATTCAGTGCTGGCGGTGGACCCGGTGGGTCAGAGCCAGCGACGCTGAGTTAGCGCCAGAACGGCTTGCTCAGCTCTTCGTAGCGTTGTGCTTCGCTGATACCGGCGTCTGCCAGCAGGCGGGCATCCAGACGAGCCAGTTGGTGGCGGCTGGCGATGCGGCGCTGCCACAACATCAGGTTAGCGACAACGCGAAGAGGCAGGGAAGCCTGGTTTTTTTCAGCTTTGTCTTCGAAGAACAGCTCGGAACTGAGTGTACGTTCCATGGTTGACATCCTTCCGCTTATGGCGGGATTAGGTAGTGGTTTAACTGGTGCCCATGATCCTCTCGTTTGGCCAGTCTCTCTAGATACAGTTCACCTGTAATGTGAGAGACCAGTTAACTGTTAAACGGGGGTGTACTGGTCGATATTGAGGCAACTGTACCTGTCCGCACTTATATAGTGCGTTTTTGCTGAGTAGGCTGAGATTTGTAGGGATTTACTGTAGGAAAGAACAGGTACAGTAGTACAGTTTTCGTTTGTTGCGGGTCGAAATTCGCGGATCACGAAAACTGTATTTGCTACCAGGATGATCCAGCTGTATTAAACCGCCAGCATCCGCCCGGTCTCTTCCAGGTTCAGGTGCCAACTCAGTGCATCGCGCAGGATATGCGGTGTGTGTCCACCCAGGGCGCACGCCGCTTCAAAATACTCATTCAGTGCCTGGCGATAGGACGGATGCACGCAATTGTCGATGACCACCCGCGCCCGTTCCCTTGGCGCCAGGCCTCGCAGGTCGGCCAGACCGATCTCGGTCACCAGGATGTCGACATCGTGTTCAGTGTGGTCCACATGGCTGACCATCGGCACGACACTGGAAATCGCGCCGCCCTTGGCAATCGACTTGGTGACGAAAATCGCCAGATGCGCATTCCGGGCAAAGTCCCCTGAGCCACCAATCCCATTCATCATCCGCGTGCCGCAGACATGGGTGGAGTTGACGTTGCCGTAGAGGTCGAACTCCAGCGCCGTATTGATGGCGATGATGCCCAGGCGGCGTACTACCTCGGGGTGGTTGGAAATCTCCTGTGGACGCAGGACCAGCTTGTCCTTGTACTTCGCCAGATTGCCGAATACGTCGGCATTGCGCCGGCCCGACAGCGTAATGGAGCTGCCAGAGGCGAAGCTCAGTTTGCCGGCGTCGATGAGGTCGAATGTGGAGTCCTGCAGGACTTCGGAATACATGGTCAGGTCTTCGAATGGGGAGTCGATCAGCCCGCACATCACGGCATTGGCGATGTTGCCGATACCGGCCTGCAACGGACCGAGTTTATTGGTCATGCGCCCGGCGGCGACTTCCTGTTTGAAGAAGCCGATCAAATGATCGGCAATCGCCTGGGTGTCGCTGTCCGGCGGCATGACTGTCGAAGGCGAATCCGGCTGATGGGTGATGACAATGGCGGCAATTTTTTCCGGCGGTATCGGGATGGCGGTGCTGCCGATACGGTCGTCGACCTTCACCAAGGGAATCGGCGTGCGGGTCGGGCGATAGGTCGGAATATAGATGTCATGCAACCCTTCCAGATCAGGGTTATGGGCCAGGTTGATTTCAACAATGACCTGCCTGGCGAAAATAGCGAAGCTGGCCGAGTTGCCCACCGAGGTGGTGGGCACGATATGGCCTTGCTCGGTAATCGCCACGGCTTCGATCACGGCAATGTCCGGCAACTTGAGCTGGGCGTTGCGCAATTGCTCGACAGTTTCCGACAGGTGCTGGTCGATGAACATCACCTCGCCTGCGTTGATCGCCTTGCGCAGCGTGCTGTCGACCTGGAACGGCATGCGCCGCGCCAGTACGCCGGCTTCGGTGAGTTCCTTGTCGAGGTCGTTGCCCAGGCTCGCACCGGTCATCAGGCTGATTTTCAGTGGTGTGACCTTGGCGCGCTCAGCCAGCGCGTGGGGCACCGCTTTCGCTTCACCGGCGCGGGTAAAGCCGCTCATGCCGACGGTCATGCCGTCCTGAATCAACAAGGCGGCTTCGGCAGCACTCATCACTTTATTCAATAACGAAGGCAGGCGGATGCGGTCACGGTACATAGGTTGATATCTCGGGCAGGAAAGCAAGATGCGCAGTCTAGTGAATTCGCGCTGTGCCCGACCCGCTACAAAGGTCGCATTTGAGGCCTCTATTACGGGGGTTTCAGGCAAAACATTATTACCGGATCGGTAACGTTCGGCCTTGATACAAATCAAAACGCCCCGACAAGTCGGGGCGTCAGTGGCAAAACGGTGACGGCTATTCCACGGCTTTGACCATGTCTTCGATGACCTTTTTGGCGTCACCGAACACCATCATGGTCTTGTCGAGGTAGAACAGCTCGTTGTCCAGACCGGCATAGCCGCTGGCCATCGAGCGCTTGTTGACGATGATGGTCTTGGCTTTGAACGCTTCGAGAATCGGCATGCCGGCAATCGGCGACTTCGGATCGTTCTTCGCCGCCGGGTTGACCACGTCGTTGGCGCCCAGCACCAGCACCACGTCGGCCTGACCGAACTCGGAGTTGATGTCTTCCATTTCGAACACCTGGTCGTAAGGCACTTCGGCCTCGGCCAGCAGCACGTTCATGTGTCCGGGCATGCGACCGGCCACCGGGTGGATCGCGTATTTAACGGTCACGCCGTGGTGGGTCAGCTTCTCGGTCAGTTCTTTCAATGCGTGCTGCGCGCGGGCCACCGCGAGGCCGTAGCCTGGAACAATGATCACGGTGTCGGCGTTGGTCAGCAGGAAGGTGGCGTCGTCCGCCGAACCGGATTTTACCGGCCGGGCTTCTTTCGAGCCTGCCGGGCCTGCCGCGTCCGGCGTATTGCCGAACCCGCCGAGCAGCACGTTGAAGAACGAACGGTTCATCGCCTTGCACATGATGTACGACAGAATCGCACCGCTGGAACCTACCAACGAACCCGCGATGATCAGCATCGAGTTGTTCAGCGAGAAGCCGATCCCGGCCGCCGCCCAGCCGGAATAGCTGTTGAGCATCGACACCACCACCGGCATGTCCGCGCCACCGATCGGGATGATGATCAGCACGCCCAGCACGAACGCCAGGGCCAGCATCAAGGCGAATGCGCCGAGGTTGCCGGTGAACATGAACATCAGGCCCAGGCCCAGTGTTGCAAGGCCCAGGATCAGGTTGAGTTTGTGCTGACCACCAAACTGTACGGGGGCGCCTTGAAACAAGCGAAACTTGTACTTGCCCGACAGCTTGCCGAATGCGATCACCGAGCCGGAGAAGGTGATTGCACCGATGGCGGCGCCGAGGAACAGCTCCAGACGGTTACCGGCCGGAATCGCATCGCCCAACTGCTGGACGATGCCCAGGGACTGTGGCTCGACCACTGCTGCAATAGCGATGAACACCGCAGCCAGGCCGATCATGCTGTGCATGAACGCCACCAGCTCTGGCATCTTGGTCATCTCGACGCGCTTGGCCATGATCGAGCCGGCGGTACCGCCGACCAGCAGGCCGACGATGACGTAGCCGATGCCGGCTGTCGCTAGCTCAGCGCCCAGCTTATAGATGAGGCCCACGGTGGTAAGCACTGCCAGCGCCATGCCGAGCATGCCGAACAGGTTTCCTCGGCGAGACGTGGTCGGGTGCGACAGGCCCTTGAGGGCCTGGATGAAGCAGACAGACGCGATCAGGTAGAGCGTCGTTACCAGATTCATGCTCATTACTTGGGCGCCTCTTCTTTTACGGCTTTCGGGGCTTTTTTCTTGAACATCTCAAGCATGCGGCGCGTCACCAGGAAGCCGCCGAACACGTTCACTGCCGCCAGGGCCACGGCGAGGGTGCCCATGGTCTTGCCCAGCGGGGTTACGGTCAGTGCGGCGGCAAGCATGGCGCCGACGATCACGATCGCCGAAATGGCATTGGTCACCGCCATCAGTGGTGTGTGCAGCGCGGGTGTTACGTTCCAGACCACGTGGTAACCGACATAAATCGCCAGCACAAAGATGATCAGGTTGTAGATACCGGGGGAGATAAGCTCTTCCATTGTCTGAATCCCTGCTTAGGCGTTTTTACGGATGACCTGGCCGTCGCGGCACATCAGGCACGCGGCGACGATGTCGTCTTCCAGGTTCACGTCGAACTGACCTTCCTTGGTGAAGACCAGCTTCAGGAAGTCCAGCAGGTTACGGGCGTACAGCGCCGAAGCGTCGGCCGCGACTTCGCCGGCCAGGTTGGTCGGGCCGACAATGGTCACGCCGTTCTCGACAACCACCTGGTCAGCCACGGTCAGCGGGCAATTGCCGCCTTGGGCCGCCGCCAGGTCAATGACCACCGAGCCGGGTTTCATCTGTGCGACGGTTTCGGCACTCAGCAGGGTCGGCGCCTTGCGGCCCGGAATCAACGCAGTGGTGATAACGATGTCAGCCTGTTTGGCGCGTTCGTGCACGGCCTGGGCCTGGCGCTGCATCCAGCTGGCGGGCATGGGGCGGGCATAACCACCGACACCGACGGCGCATTCACGCTCTTCATCGGTTTCGTAAGGTACGTCGACGAACTTGGCGCCGAGGGATTCAATTTGCTCCTTCACTGCCGGCCGCACATCCGACGCCTCGATCACAGCGCCCAGGCGCTTGGCCGTGGCAATCGCCTGCAACCCGGCCACGCCAGCACCGAGAATCAGCACTCGCGCTGCTTTTACGGTACCCGCGGCGGTCATCAGCATCGGCATGAAGCGTGGGTAGTAGTGGGCAGCCAGCAGTACGGATTTGTAGCCGGCAATGTTCGCCTGAGACGACAGCACATCCAGGCTCTGGGCGCGGGAGGTACGTGGCGCAGCCTCAAGGGCGAAAGCGGTAATGCCGCGTTCGGCCAGCTTGGCGATGGTTTCGTTGTGGAACGGATTGAGCATGCCCACCAGAACGGTGCCGGTCTTGATCAGCGTCAGTTCGCTGTCGCTGGGGGCGACCACCTTGAGGATCAGCTCGGCCCCGAACGCATCACTGGCGCTGCCAATGGTGGCGCCCGCTGCTTCATAGGCACTGTCGATAACGCTTGCCTTGATGCCGGCACCGCTTTGAACAGTGACCTTATGGCCTTGGCCGATCAGCTTCTTGATGGTTTCCGGGGTTGCAGCAACCCGCGTTTCACCCGTCTGGGTTTCGAGAGGAACACCAATGTGCACGTCAAATCTCCTGCGTGATCTTATTGAGTAAACCCAGGCACTTCGGATGGTGCGGCTGGGGCGGCCGATCAGCACGATCCCGCCAAATCAGGCGGGGCGCGGCATTTTGCAGGCGAAAATTCAGCCCTTCAAGGGATTATGACGGGTGACGGAAAATTAACTACAAGTCATCCTGTGACCGAATGTCGCAACTATCGGTAGATATCCCTTACAGGCTGGGCTTTTCAGGGCTTCAGGCCAAAATTGACGAATTTTCCATTGGCGACGTGAATGAACCCTAATGAGCGGTGTAACGTGGCTCAAAGCCACGTATTTGAACGGTTGTGAGACTACCGTGCTGATTTCATAACAGATTGACTGTATGCGACATAAATTTATATCTGTAGCGCTTTTGATTAGCTTACTACCGGAGTCGGATATACACCTTTTCCTTATTAATCAAGGCTATAACCAGCAGCCTGTTTTACCAGCCAGTCGCGAAAAGCCCGCAGAGACGCCGATTCGACCTTTCGTTCGGGGATCATCAAGTAGTAGGCCTTGATGCTCGATAAGGCGTTTCGATTGGCAACCACCAGTCGTTTCTCTGCCAGCTCGCGCTGGATCAAGAAGGGTGGAATCAAGGCGACTCCCATGTCGTGCATGGCCGCTTGGGCAAGCATGGAGAATAGTTCATAACGCGGGCCTGTCAGGTCTCGCGCGATATTGAGGTTTTGTGAGTTGAACCACTGGCGCCAGGCATACGGGCGAGTGGTTTGTTGGAGTAGGGGCAGTTCGGCGATGGCTTGCGGTGTCAGACTGGTCCGGTTACCCAGTAAGGTGGGGCTGCACACGGGCATCGGATTTTCCCCCATCAGCTTGTGGGATTCGGTACCAGACCAGTCCGCATCGCCGAAATAGATGGCGGCGTCGAAATCCGTATCCGCAAAGAGAAAGGGCCGCGTGCGATTGGTCAGGTTGACCGTGACTTCTGGATGCTGTTGCTGGAAGTCCTTGAGGCGCGGTAATAGCCATTGAGTGCCAAACGTCGGAACTACAGCCAGCTCGATCACATTGGCGCCGGTATGCCCCATCACTGAAAGAGTATCGCGCTCGACGGCGTCCAGTTGAGTGGCCACTCGGCGGCTGTAGGAAAGTCCGGCCTCTGTCAGTTTGACTCCTCGCCGTGAACGTCGGAACAACTCCACACTGAGGAAGTCCTCCAGGCTGGCGATCTGTCGGCAAATAGCACCCTGCGTGAGGGAAAGCTCCTGTGCGGCCTTGGTGAAGCTCTCATGACGTGCGGCGGCCTCGAAGCTGATCAGGGCGGCGGTGCTTGGGATTTTTCTGCGCATGTACGTCAACCTCACTCGTCAGGGTGGGAAACGGGGTTCCAGGCGTTTACGGAGTGAGAAATTAGCACAAGAGCGTGCGTAATCCTCGTTTGCTCTGATAGGAAAGCGCACCTAGGATCAACCCACGATTTTTAATCTGATTGGCGAGGGCTCATTCATGGCCGGTAAAGCGAGTTTCAACTGGATTGATCCATTGTTGTTGGACCAGCAACTCACCGAAGAAGAACGCATGATTCGCGACACTGCCGAGCAGTTCGCCCAACAGAAGCTCGCGCCGCGGGTGTTGGAAGCGTTCCGTCATGAAAAAACCGACCCGGCGATTTTTCGTGAAATGGGCGAGGTCGGTCTACTGGGCGCCACCATTCCTGAGCAGTACGGCGGCAGCGGACTGAACTACGTCAGCTATGGCTTGATCGCCCGTGAAGTGGAGCGCGTTGATTCAGGTTATCGCTCGATGATGAGCGTGCAGTCTTCGCTGGTCATGGTGCCGATCAATGAGTTCGGCACCGAGGCTCAGAAGCAGAAGTACCTGCCAAAGCTGGCCTCCGGCGAGTGGATCGGTTGCTTTGGTCTGACAGAGCCGAACCACGGTTCTGACCCGGGAGCGATGATTACCCGTGCACGCAAGGTGGATGGCGGCTACAGCCTGACGGGCAGCAAGATGTGGATCACCAACAGTCCGATCGCCGACGTATTTGTCGTTTGGGGCAAGGACGACGCTGGGGACATCCGTGGCTTTGTTCTCGAAAAAGGCTGGAAGGGTCTGAGTGCCCCGGCGATTCACGGCAAGGTCGGTCTGCGAGCTTCGATCACTGGCGAGATCGTCATGGATAACGTCTTCGTTCCAGAAGAAAACATTTTCCCGGATGTGCGTGGCCTGAAGGGTCCGTTTACTTGCCTGAACTCGGCGCGCTATGGCATCTCCTGGGGGGCCTTGGGTGCCGCCGAATTCTGCTGGCACACCGCGCGCCAGTACACCCTGGATCGGCAGCAGTTTGGTCGTCCTTTGGCTGCCACTCAGTTGATCCAGAAAAAGCTGGCCGATATGCAGACTGAAATCACCCTCGCCTTACAAGGATGTCTGCGTCTGGGTCGTATGAAAGATGAGGGTACGGCTGCGGTTGAAATCACATCGATCATGAAGCGCAACTCCTGTGGCAAGTCCCTGGATATTGCTCGCATGGCGCGGGACATGCTGGGCGGTAATGGCATCTCCGATGAGTTCGGCATCGCTCGTCATCTCGTCAACCTGGAAGTGGTGAACACATACGAAGGTACTCATGACGTTCATGCACTGATCCTTGGGCGTGCGCAAACCGGTATCCAAGCGTTCTATTAATAGGAGGACGGCATGGGCGCGCTTTCGCATCTGCGGGTACTGGATTTATCGAGGGTGCTGGCCGGGCCGTGGGCCGGTCAGATCCTGGCGGACCTGGGGGCTGAGGTCATCAAGGTCGAGCGGCCGGGTGGTGGTGACGATACGCGCGCCTGGGGGCCGCCGTTCCTGAAGGATGTGTCTGGCGAGAATACGACCGAGGCGGCCTATTACTTGTCGGCCAATCGCAACAAGCAATCGGTGACCATCGACTTCACGCACCCCGAGGGGCAAAGGTTGGTGCGGGAGTTGGCGGCCAAGTCCGACATTCTGATTGAGAACTTCAAGGTGGGAGGGCTGGCGGCTTATGGCCTGGACTACGACTCGCTGAGGGCGATCAACCCACAATTGATCTATTGCTCGATTACGGGGTTCGGCCAAACCGGTCCTTACGCCAAGCGCGCCGGATATGACTTCATGATCCAGGGGTTGGGGGGGCTGATGAGTCTCACCGGCCGGCCTGAAGGTGATGAGGGGGCGGGACCGGTGAAGGTCGGGGTTGCGCTGACGGATATCTTGACCGGTGTTTATTCGACCGTGGCCATCCTGGCGGCGCTGGCTCACCGCGATCATGTCGGCGGCGGGCAGCATATCGATATGGCCTTGCTGGACGTTCAAGTGGCTTGCCTGGCGAACCAGGCGATGAATTACCTGACTACGGGCAACGCGCCGAAGCGGTTGGGCAACGCTCATCCGAACATAGTGCCGTATCAGGATTTTCCTACGGCTGACGGTGACTTCATTCTTACCGTGGGGAATGACGGCCAGTTCCGAAAATTCGCCGAGGTCGCGGGTCAGCCGCAGTGGGCTGATGATCCCCGGTTCGTTACAAACAAACTGCGGGTGGCGAACCGTGCAGTATTGATTCCTTTGATTCGCCAGGCGACGGTCTTCAAGACCACTGCCGAATGGGTCGCTCAGTTGGAGCAGGCTGGTGTGCCCTGTGGGCCGATCAACGATTTGGCCCAGGTGTTTGCCGATCCTCAGGTCCAGGCGCGTGGGCTGGCGATGGAGTTGCCTCACGCACTGGCGGGTAAAGTGCCGCAGGTTGCCAGCCCGATCCGACTGTCCGAGACGCCGGTGGAATATCGCCATGCGCCTCCTTTATTAGGGGAGCACACGCAGGATGTCCTGCAGCGAGTATTGGGATTGGATGAAGTGATGGTGGCGGGTCTGAGGGAAGCTGGAGTGCTCTGATTCTTTCTTCTATATAGAAGAAGCTTTTTGAGGGACGCGATGGCTTTTTCGAATGCCTGCAACTTATTGATAGAAAAACGAAATTAAGGGTTGACGGCAAATTCTGGACGTCTATAATTCGCCCCACTTCCGGCG
>NZ_JAKNQY010000050.1 GCF_024494355.1 Pseudomonas sp. Q11
TGTAACCCATGTGGGTGAGTCATACCGCAAAGCGTTTTTGCTTACTTTTGGCGCTCTTCCAAAAGTGAGCCGCTGTAAGAGCGGAACCGCCAGTAGCCGTTACCGCAGAAACGGATATACACCCCCCTCTAAAAGTAAGGTCCTAGGAGATTTCCTTCGAGTTGTAGCGAACTTGGTGAACTTGTCCGGCGTCTGCCTCGTGGCTAGTCTGGGTTTGTCACTGAAAAAACGGTGACACGGACGTGCAAGTCCGAAATATCTGTTTAGGGCGAAACGGCCCATGCCATTCAGCGATCTCATTTGGACTGGCTATGTAGCAAAGGCTCCTTACTAGTCGTTTAGGAGTTCCCAATGACAACAGCGGAAAACACCTCACACAGCTCCACCACACTCGACGAAGCGGCCCAACGCGACCTCGACTATTACCTCAATCCAAAACCCACCGGCGACGTATCCGGCCAAGCCTCAACGGCGCAACTGTTCATGGTCTCCCCAGACATCGACACCGAAACCCTACTGGCCAATGCCTCCGAAGACCTGCTGTCCATCAGCGCCATCGCCGCCGATCTGGCTGATGACGTCGACGGCTCGCGCCGCAGCGTGATCCTGGTGATCAGTCGAATGGCCGACGGGGTGCATTTGTTGGTGGAGCGGGCGATGGATCGGCTTGAAGTGCCAGCGTCGAGCTGACAGGCCTGTGGTGGATTGAAGATTGCCATCGCGAGCAGGCTCGCTCCCACATAAGAACTGCGTGACGGCAATATCTGCGACTTACCCCGTCCCCTGTGGGAGCGAGCCTGCTCGCGATGAGGGCAGCCCCGACACCGATGAAACCAGGCCTAGATCAACCCCTTCTCATCATCATCGATCAACCGGCTCAACCCACCCAAGGCTTCCCGGGCCTGGTTGCGGTCCATCAGCTTGGCCTGGGCCGCGGGTGGCAGGTCGGTGACGCGGATGACGCCTTTGCTGGTCAGCACCTGGATCAAGTCGTCGAGTACCCGGATCATTTCCAGGTCGCTCTGCTTGAGCTGCTTGAGGCTGTTTTCTACCGCTTGGTTGGCGAACCAGTCCTGGATCTCGTGGCTGTCGGCCGGCAGGGTTTCGGTGGCCTCCGCATAAGCGGTGGCTTCCACGCGCACCAGCAGGCCTTGTGCATCGCGTTGCACATAAAACATCGGGCATCCCTCATGTATGAAGCGGCGTCATGCTGGGCAGCATAGGCCAACTGTGGGGGAGTATGAACACTTATCGTGGCGAGGGAGCAAGCTCCCTCGCCACGATATTTGTGTCAGGTTCAGCTGTTGTTGTGATCGACCTTGATGGTCGGATCACTGCCGGCGATCAACGAGTTCAGGTTCATGTTCGACCAGTTGTTACCTTCCAGTTTGATCGTCACGTCAGGGGTGGCCGCTGCGGCGTCGCCCCCATTGAAATTACCGGAGGTGCTGACCTGCAGCGACGACACGCCATCGACTGTGCTGATCTTCAGGAAGTGGTCGATGGTGCTGCCGGTTTCGCCCTGCAACAGATCCCGCAGGTCGATCCGGTCACCTTCGCTGGCCTTGAAGTCCTTGATCACGTCGGTGCCGGTGTCGCCGGACTTCCAGACAAAGGTGTCGCCACCCAGGCCACCGATCAGGGTGTCATTGCCCTGGCCGCCGATCAGCGTGTCGTTGCCTTTGCCGCCCAGCAGGATGTCATTGCCCTTGCCACCGTCGAGCAGGTCGTTGCCGCCCTGGCCGAAGATGATGTCATTACCGGCACCACCCAGCAGCGTGTCATTGCCATCGTTGGCACCGGACACATCGAAAGCGTTGTAGTGCTCGGTGATGTACTGGTGCACGTTGCTGGTGGTGACTTTGCTGACTTCCACACCGTTCTGCTGGGCCACGAATGCCTGAATGGCCTGATAACCCTCGCCGGCGATGCCGTTGAAGCTCACCAGGTCGCCGAACAGGATGTCGTTGCCAGCGGCCCCGTTGACCGTGTCGGCGCCCGGTAGAGTCGCTTCGGTGTGGCCGATGATGGAGTTGGCCAGGTCCTTGGGGTCGATATTGGTCTGCGGAGTTTTGTCCGAGTCGTAGTCCTTCAGGTCGTCCAGCGTCACGCCTTTGTTCAGGCCGATGGCTTCCACGCCAGACACCGAGCTCAACAGCGCGAAGGCGCTCAGGGAGTTGCTGGTGGTGGTCGAGCCGGTGCTGCTGCCGGTGCCGTCGCGGTACGACAACTCGTAGGTACCATCACCTTGGGCGCGCAACGTACCCAATTCCTCACTGCTCCAGTAACCGCCCCAGGATTTTTTCCAGGTGAGCAGGGAGAGGTTGCCGGATTCGTCGACCTGAACGCGGTGGGTGTTGTCGAGCTCGGCGCTGAACGTCTGGCCCAGCTTGTAGTTGGTCGTGGTGATCAAGCTGTCGAGCTTCACGTTGCCGTACAGGGTCGGGTTCGTCTGCTCGCCGGACTGATAGTAAGTCGGCTCACCGTCGGTGATGAAGTACGTCAGGTTCTTCGCCCCGGTGTTGCTCAGGGCTTCGCTGCTCTTGAACCAGTTGGCCGTGGTCTTGAACACGTCCTCATAGTTGGTGCCGCCGCCAGACACCATCGAATCCAGCACGCTTTTGAGCAGCACGAGTGCGTTCGGGTCATTGAGGTTGACCGATACGGTTTTATTCACCTGGCTGTCAAAGTCCGCCAGGAAGATGTTCACCGTCCCGGAGTTGCCGCCCATGCTCTGCTTGAGGGTGTTGAACACCGACGTCAGCGAGTCCTTGGCGGCTGTGACGGACGATGCGCTCATGCTGCCGGAGCTGTCGACCATGAAGGCGATGTTGTAGTTGACGCCTGGCACGACGGTCAGCCCGCCGATGTCGGCGACCACAATGTCGTTGCCGTCGGTGCCGGTGACGTTGTCACTGCCAGAGGTGGCCGTGGCGGAGTTGTAGACCGCCGGATAAATCGTGACCGGAATCTGCGCCGTGGTGGTTGCCGACCCGCCGAGGGCTTCGGTGGAGGTCGATGTCACGGTCAGGTTGAACTGGCCGTTGTAGTAGGTCGGTGGCGTCAGGGTCAGGCTGCCCAGATTCCAGCCGGTGACCGAGGCCTCGCCATTGCTGCCTACGGTCACTGTGTGGCCGGCACCGTCGCTCAGTACGCTACCTTCCGGGATACCGCTGATTTTCATGCTCAGGCTTTCGGAGCCGTCGGTATCGGTCAGGGCGGTGGTGATCTTCGACAGGTTCACGCTGCCACCTTCGGCGCCTTCGTTGAGCTTGAAGCCGTCGTAGTAGCCTTCGCCATTGGTGCCGTGCAGGTCCGAAACAGAGACGCCCGCATTCACCAGATCAGCCACGCCGGTATACAGCGGCACGCCGGCACTGCTCAGGTCGGTCGGGGTGCTGCCGTTGACCGACAGGTTCACGTCATAGCTGCCCGGGCCGGTCTGGTTGTGGTGGTAGATGTCCAGGGTGTAGTAGCCGCTGGTGGTTGGGGTGAACGAACCATTGAGCTGGCCGCCCGCTCCCCAGGTGATACCCGCGACATTCTTGCCGCCGATGGTCACCAGCAGGCTGTCATCGCCGGTACCGCTGAAGGTGTAGGTCTTGCCGGCTTCGAGGAAAATCAGGCCCGAGGTTTTCGATGCGGTGCCCGGATTCACGTTGCTGTCGGACTGCACGTTGTTCACGGTGGTGCTGCTGTTGGGGGTTCCGGCGGCATCGATCACCGACTTCAGCGTACCGGACGGTGCGCCGTTGCCATCGGTGCCCAGGCCCGACAGGCCAGTCCAGACTTCCTTGACCAGGCCAGTGGAGGTCACGGCGTTGCCGGCCACGTTGAGGGTCGGTGCGTCGGCGACCGGCGTGATGTCGATCTTCACTGTGCCGGTGCTGCCCAGCGCTTGACCGTCGGTTGGCTGGAACTTGATCTGCGCGTAATCGGACTTCTGATCGCCCACGCCGTTTGCGTTGCCGTTGGCGCCGGATTCATGGGTATCCGGTGTGAAGCGCAGTTTGCCGGCGTCGATGTCGGTTTTGGTGAAGGTCTGGTTATTGGCCACGTCCTTCCAGGTCGCACCGTCCAGATACTGCAACTTGCCGTCGGCGGGCAGCCCGGTGATTTTTACCCCAAGGCTGGATGCGGAACTGTCCACATCGCTGACACCAAAGGTCGACCAGCCAAGAATCAGCGAAGTGTCTTCGGTACCGGTCACCGCGCCGCCGGTTGCGACCGGCGCATCGTTGACCCCGACCACGTTCACGGTGGTGGTCGCGGTGTTGGAGTAGCTCGTACCGTCGGTCACCGTCACGGTGATGGTGCGCGGCACGGTGCTCGGGTCGTCGCTGCTGTTGGTAAAGCTGATGTTCTTGATCTGCTGCATGTAGTCGGCCAGCGTCGCATTGCCCGACAGGGTCAGCGTGACGGTGCCGTTGGTGCTGTTGGCGTTGATGCTGATGCCGTTGACGCTGTTACCCAGGTTCAGCGCATCGCCGGGCTGACGGTTGGTCAGCACGATGGTGGCGCCGGTCAGCATCGTGCTGTCCGGGTCGGTGATTTTCAGGTCGGTGTCGCCGATGGACACGCCCGGGCCGGTGGTGCCTTCGGTGAAGGTTACCTGATAATCGGCGCCGGTCTTGCCGCTGGAGTTGTTGGCATCCAGGTCCAGTACCGGCGGTGCATCGTTGTCGATGATCGAGGTGCTGACGCTGCCGTTGGTGCCGCTGACCGCCAGGTTCTCAAAATTGCCGCCAGTGGCCGAGTCGATCTTGACCACGAAGTTTTCGGTACCTTCGGTGATCTTGTCGTCCAGCGTCGCCACGTTGAAAGTGGCGCTGGTGGCGTTGGCCGGGATCTTCACGGTGTAGACGCCAGTGAAGTCCGTACCGTCGGCGGCGGTGCCGCTGTAGACGATCTTGAGCGTCACTTCGGTTTGCGCCGGGTTCGTCAGGCTCACGGTGTATGTGGCGGCCTGGCCTTCGGTGACGGAGGTGCTGCCGGTGATGCTGACGGTGGTGTTGTCGACGGTGTCGGTCACGTCGGTAACGGCTGGCGTGGTGCTTGGTACCAGATTCTCGAAGCTACCGCCGGTGGCGTTATCGATGCTGACTTCGACCTTGCCGGCGTCTTTATAGACGTCGTCAGTCGGTGCATCGACGGTCACGGTGCCGGTTGTGGCACCGGCAGCGATGTTGATGACGGCGCCGTTGCTCAGGGTCACGGTGACCGGAGTGCCAGCGGCGTTGGTCAGGGTTGCGGTGTAGGTGATCTGACCGCCTTCAGCAACCGAATTGGTAGCGCTCAGGCTCAGACCGGTCGAGTCCTGCACATCGGTAACGGTGGTGTCCGCTGGAGTGGCGTCGATGTCCAGTTTTTCGTAGTTACCGCCCTGGGCGTCGTCGATCTTGACGCTCAGGTTGTCGCCGCCAGCGAGGGCGTCGTTCTGGGTAGCGAAGTTCACCGAACCGGAGCTGGAGCCGACTGGAATGGTGATGCTCTGGCCGTTGCTCAACGTCACGACCAACGGAGCGCCAGTCACGGGTGCGTTGACCGAAGCGGTGTAAACCACGGTGCCGCCTTCGGCCACATTCGCGGTCGCGGTGAGCGAAACGGTGCTGGTGTCGATGGTGTCGGTGACATCAGTCACTGCCGGCGTGGTGCTTGGTACCAGGTTCTCGAAGTTACCGCCGGTGGCGTTATCGATGCTGACTTCAACTTTGCCAGCGTCTTTGTAGACGTCCTCGGTCGGAGCATCGACAGTCACGGTGCCAGTGGTAGCGCCGGCAGCGATGTTGATGACGGCGCCGTTGCTCAGGGTCACGGTGACCGGAGTGCCAGCGGCGTTGGTCAGGGTTGCGGTGTAGGTGATCTGACCGCCTTCAGCAACCGAATTGGTAGCGCTCAGGCTCAGACCGGTCGAGTCCTGCACATCGGTAACGGTGGTGTCCGCTGGAGTGGCGTCGATGTCCAGTTTTTCGTAGTTACCGCCCTGTGCGTCGTCGATCTTCACGCTCAGGTTGTCGCCGCCAGCAAGGGCGTCGTTCTGGGTAACGAAGTTCACCGAACCGCTGCTGGAGCCCACCGGGATGGTGATGCTCTGGCCGTTGCTCAACGTCACAACCAACGGAGCGCCGGTTACCGGGGCGTTGACCGAGGCGGTGTAAACGACGGTGCCGCCTTCAGCTACATTTGCGGTCGCGGTGAGCGAAACGGTACTGGTGTCGATTGTGTCAGTGACATCAGTCGCTGCCGGCGTGGTGCTTGGTACCAGGTTCTCGAAGTTACCGCCGGTGGCGTTATCAATGCTGACTTCAACTTTGCCAGCGTCTTTGTAGACGTCCTCGGTCGGAGCATCGACAGTGACGGTGCCAGTGGTAGCACCGGCAGCGATGTTGATGACAGCACCGTTGCTCAGGGTCACGGTGACCGGAGTGCCAGCGGCGTTGGTCAATGTCGCGGTGTAAACAATCGAACCGCCTTCAGCAACGGTGTCGGTTGCACTCAATGTAAGGCCGGTGGTGTCCTGCACATCGGTAACGGTGGTGTCCGCCGGAGTCGCGTCGATGTCCAGTTTTTCGTAGTTACCACCCTGGGCATCATCAATCTTGACGCTCAGGTTGTCGCCGCCAGCGAGGGCGTCGTTCTGGGTAGCGAAGTTCACCGAGCCGGAGCTGGAGCCGACTGGAATGGTGATGCTCTGGCCGTTGCTCAACGTTACGACCAGCGGAGCGCCGGTTACCGGGGCATTGACCGATGCGGTGTAAACGACAGTGCCGCCTTCAGCCACTGAGGACGTCGCGGACAGGCTGACAGTCGACGTGTCGATGGTGTCGGTCACGTCGGTGACGGCTGGCGTGGTGCTTGGGACTAGGTTTTCGAAGTTACCACCCGATGCGTTATCGATGCTGACTTCGATCTTGCCGGCATCTTTATAGACGTCTTCAGTCGGCGCATCGACGGTCACGGTGCCGGTGGTGGCGCCGGCGGCGATGTTGATGACGGCGCCGTTGCTCAAAGTCACGGTCACCGGCGAGCCAGCGGCATTGGTCAATGTTGCGGTGTAAACGATCGAGCCGCCTTCGGCGACGGTGTCAGTTGCCGAGAGCGTGAGGCCGGTAGTGTCCTGAATGTCAGTAACGGTGGTGTCCGCCGGAGTCGCGTCGATGTCCAGTTTTTCGTAGTTGCCGCCCTGGGCGTCGTCGATCTTGACGCTCAGGTTGTCGCCGCCAGCGAGGGCGTCGTTCTGGGTAACAAAGTTCACCGAACCGGAGCTGGAGCCGACCGGAATGGTGATGCTCTGGCCGTTGCTCAACGTCACGACCAACGGAGCGCCAGTCACGGGTGCGTTGACCGAAGCGGTGTAAACCACGGTGCCGCCTTCGGCCACATTCGCGGTCGCGGTGAGCGAAACGGTGCTGGTGTCGATGGTGTCGGTGACATCAGTCACTGCCGGCGTGGTGCTTGGTACCAGATTCTCGAAGTTGCCGCCGGTGGCGTTATCGATGCTGACTTCGACCTTGCCGGCGTCTTTGTAGACGTCGTCTTTTGGCGCATCGACGGTGACCGTGCCAGTGGTAGCGCCGGCAGCGATGTTGATGACAGCACCGTTGCTCAGGGTCACGGTGACCGGAGTGCCAGCGGCGTTGGTCAGGGTTGCGGTGTAGGTGATCTGACCGCCTTCAGCAACCGAATCGGTAGCGCTCAGGCTCAGACCGGTCGAGTCCTGAACGTCAGTAACGGTGGTGTCCGCTGGAGTGGCGTCGATGTCCAGTTTTTCGTAGTTACCGCCCTGTGCGTCATCGATCTTCACGCTCAGGTTGTCGCCGCCGGCAAGGGCGTCGTTCTGGGTAACGAAGTTCACCGAACCGGAGCTGGAGCCAACCGGGATGGTGATGCTTTGACCGTTCGACAGGGTGATCACCAGCGGAGCGCCGGTCACCGGGGCGTTGACCGAGGCGGTGTAAACCACGGTGCCGCCTTCAGCCACGGAGGAAGTTGCGGTCAGGCTCACGGTCGACGTGTCGATAGTATCGGTCACGTCGGTGACGGCTGGCGTGGTGCTTGGCACCAAACTCTCGAAGTTACCGCCGGTGGCGGTATCAATGCTGACTTCAACTTTGCCGGCATCTTTATAGACGTCGTCAGTCGGCGCATCGACGGTGACCGTGCCGGTGGTGGCGCCGGCAGCGATGTTGATGACAGCGCCGTTGCTCAGGGTCACGGTGACCGGAGTGCCAGCGGCGTTGGTCAGGGTTGCGGTGTAGGTGATCTGACCGCCTTCAGCAACCGAATCGGTAGCGCTCAGGCTCAGACCGGTCGAGTCCTGAACGTCAGTAACGGTGGTGTCCGCCGGAGTCGCGTCGATGTCCAGTTTTTCGTAGTTGCCGCCCTGGGCGTCGTCGATCTTCACGCTCAGGTTATCGCCGCCGGCAAGGGCGTCGTTCTGGGTAGCGAAGTTCACCGAACCGGAGCTGGAGCCAACCGGGATGGTGATGCTTTGACCGTTCGACAGGGTGATGACCAGCGGAGCGCCGGTTACCGGGGCGTTGACCGAAGCGGTGTAAACGACAGTACCGCCTTCGGCGACATTCGCGGTCGCAGTGAGTGAAACGGTGCTGGTATCGATGGTGTCAGTGACATCAGTCACTGCCGGAGTCGTGCTCGGGACAAGGTTCTCGAAGTTACCGCCCGTTGCATTGTCGATGCTGACTTCAACTTTGCCGGCGTCTTTGTAGACGTCGTCAGTCGGCGCATCGACGGTGACCGTGCCAGTGGTAGCGCCGGCAGCGATGTTGATCACCGCACCGTTGCTCAGGGTCACGGTGACTGGCGACCCAGCGGCGTTGGTCAATGTTGCGGTGTAAACGATCGAGCCGCCTTCTGCAACGGTGTCACTGGCCGAGAGCGTCAGGCCAGTGGTGTCCTGCACGTCAGTAACGGTGGTGTCCGCCGGAGTGGCGTCGATGTCCAGTTTTTCGTAGTTGCCGCCCTGGGCGTCGTCGATTTTCACGCTCAGGTTATCGCCGCCGGCAAGGGCGTCGTTCTGAGTAACGAAGTTCACCGAACCGGAGCTGGAGCCCACTGGAATGGTGATGCTTTGGCCGTTCGACAGGGTGACGACCAACGGAGCGCCGGTCACCGGAGAGTTGACCGATGCGGTGTAAACGACAGTGCCGCCTTCAGCCACTGAGGACGTCGCGGACAGGCTGACAGTCGACGTATCGATGGTATCGGTGACATCGGTCACGGCCGGAGTGGTGCTTGGCACCAAATTCTCGAAGTTGCCGCCCGTTGCGTTGTCGATGCTGACTTCAACTTTGCCGGCATCTTTATAGACGTCGTCAGTCGGCGCATCGACGGTCACAGTGCCGGTGGTAGCGCCGGCAGCGATGTTGATCACCGCGCCGTTGCTCAGGGTCACGGTGACCGGAGTGCCGGCAGCATTGGTCAATGTCGCGGTGTAAACGATCGAGCCGCCTTCAGCAACGGTATCGGTTGCACTCAAGGTCAGGCCAGTCGAGTCCTGCACATCGGTAACGGTGGTGTCAGCCGGAGTGGCATCAATGTCCAGTTTTTCGTAGTTACCGCCCTGAGCGTCATCGATCTTCACGCTCAGGTTGTCGCTGCCGGCAAGGGCGTCGTTCTGCGTAACGAAGTTCACCGAACCGGAGCTGGAGCCAACCGGGATGGTGATGCTCTGGCCGTTCGACAGAGTGATGACCAGCGGAGCGCCGGTTACCGGGGCGTTGACCGAGGCGGTGTAAACCACAGTGCCGCCTTCAGCCACGGAGGAAGTTGCGGTCAGGCGCACGGTCGAGGTGTCGATGGTATCGGTCACGTCGGTGACGGCTGGCGTGGTGCTTGGCACCAAACTCTCGAAGTTACCGCCGGTGGCGGTATCAATGCTGACTTCCACCTTGCCGGCATCTTTGTAGACGTCGTCAGTCGGAGCATCGACGGTCACGGTGCCGGTGGTAGCACCGGCAGCGATGTTGATCACCGCGCCGTTGCTCAGAGTCACGGTGACCGGAGTGCCGGCAGCGTTGGTCAGGGTTGCGGTGTAAACAATCGAGCCACCTTCTGCCACTTCAGTGGAAGCTGACAAACTCAGACCGGTGGCGTCCACCGAATCGGTAATCGTCGTCACGGCAGGTGCAGTGCTTGGCACCAGGCTTTCAAAGTTGCCACCCGTGGCACCGGCAATGGTGGTGCTGACGGTGCTGCCATTGTTGTAGACGTCATTGGCCGGGGTATCG
>NZ_JAKNQY010000051.1 GCF_024494355.1 Pseudomonas sp. Q11
AAAACGACCCTCTCCCCCTCAGAAAGCGCCATTTCCTTAAGTGAACAGCATTACGTGTATAGCCGCTATTTTTCCCGGCTGACCAACGTCTCCAACCGCGCCAACGGCGGTGCTTCGTGGCTGCGATCCGACACGGTCAGTTCAACCCGCAACATCCGGCCATTTTCCGCCGGGCGCAGGTTCTGTTCGCAACGCAGCAGCAACCGTCCCTGATCGCATTCGATGACTTTTGAACCCTGCACAAAACGCCCCTCCAAGCGCAGTTGCGCCAGTTGGCTGCGGGCCGCCAGCAGTGCGATGGACTTGTCTCGCAATAGCCCATTGCTTTGGGTCATCACCGCAGCCACGCGCACCGCCGCCGACATGGCCACGGCGATGATCGCCAGGGCGACCAGCACTTCGATCAGGGTGAAGCCGGCTTGTGGGGTGGGGCGTGACATCGCGCGAGCTCTATGGGCAGAGGCAGCCCCCGAGCTTAACCGCCGTTCTTGACCGATTGACGACGTAAGCTCCTGAGCATTTTCAATATCACTGACATGTTTTCTTGCAACACTGCGCCACGAATTGAATCCAGCGAAGGACCGTCGAGATGCAGATCGCCCGTTACAACGCCCGTCTCCAAGGCCCTCGCGGGCAGCAGGGTTTCACCCTGATCGAAATCATGGTTGTGGTGGTCATTCTCGGCATTCTGGCGGCGATGGTAGTGCCCAAGGTACTCGACCGGCCGGACCAGGCGCGGGCGACGGCGGCGAAGCAGGACATTGGCGGTTTGATGCAGGCGTTGAAACTCTATCGCCTGGACCACGGCAGTTACCCGAGCATGAACCAGGGGCTCAAGGTGCTGGTGGAACGGCCCGCTGACGCAAAAAACAGCACATGGCGTTCCTACCTGGAGCGCCTGCCCAACGATCCATGGGGCCGTCCCTACAACTACCTCAACCCCGGCGCCAATGGTGAAGTCGATATCTTTTCCCTGGGGGCCGACGGCCAGCCTGACGGCGATGGTGTAAATGCCGACATCGGCTCCTGGCAGTTATAAGGGTCGTGATGCGAACGGATTCGCCCTTCGCGGCGAAGCAACGGGGCATGGCGGTCATCAGCGCCTTGCTGATCGCCGCCGTGGTGGCGGTCATCGCCGGGGGCATGCTCACCCGCCAGACCCTGTTTACCCGCAGCCTGGAAGCCGAGCAGTTGCGTATCCAGGGCACGGCGCGGTTGCAGGGCGGCCTGCAATTGAGTCGCCAGTTGTTGTGGGATGCGCGTCAGCGCGATCCGCTCACGCGCTTGGGTCAGGCTTGGGCCAACCCCTTCGTGATGGCCGGTTCCAGCCGGGTTGACATCCCCTTCGAAGGGCGGCTGGAAGATGAACAAGGCAAATTCAACCTGCGCAATCTGGTCGCTAATGAACGCGTGGACCAGGAACAGGTGCGCGTCTTCGAACGGCTGTGCGAGCAACTTGGCATCGCCGCGACGGTACGTGCGCGTATCGTCGCGCGGGTGATTGCCGGGTACCCACGCCTGTTGAACCCAGAGTTGGCGGACAAGGCCGCGGTGAGCAGTACCTTCGACAGCGGTCGCAGCACCTCGCCGGATGCTTCCGGCACGCCGTTGGCGCCGACACGACCCATGCTGCGCACGTTGCAGGATTTGCGCAGCATCAAGGGTGTCACCCCGGTGCTGCTGGACACACTGGCGCCTTATGTGACGATTCTGCCGGCCAATACCTGGCTCAACGGCAACACCGCCAGCGCCCCGGTGCTGGCCGCTTACGTGCCAGGGTTATCGTTGCCGCGGGCCCAGGCGCTGATCGCTGAGCGAGACGGCGGCCACTGGTTTATCAACCGTGGGGATTTCGTCAATCGCCTGCGCATGCCGGAGCTGGAAATGACCTCGGTCAAGGTCGGTATCACCAGCGACTGGTTCCGCCTGCGGGGCCAGGCTCGCAGCGGGCGGCGACGGGTCGAGCTGGATGCTTTGCTGCAACGCAGCCAGGACCGGATGCCTCAGGTGATCTGGTCACGGGTGGGCGTATGACTCGCTTGCGCATAGCGTTGACGCCACTGGGCAGCTTGAACCTCGACAGCCCGGTGGCATTCGCCTGGCTCGATCGCCAGGGGCAGGTCCGCGACCATGGGCGCAGCACCCTCCGGGCCCTCGGTCAGGGTGCAAAGAAGCCGCGGGTCGAGTGTTTCCTCCATCCGCGCGACAGCTTGCTCACCCGTCTGGAACTGCCGCAGCTGCCGGCAGCGAAAATCACCGCCGCGGTGACCTGCGCCGCCCAGGCGCTGATGCTTGGCGCCAGCGAGCGCATGCAGGTGGCTCACAGCACGCGCGGTGCCGACGGGCAGGTGCACATTGCCTGGCTCGACCGGGAGTCACTCGATGCCCTGGGCCGGATGCTGCGCCAGGCCGGCCTGAACCTGCGCGGGCTGTACCCGGCGGCCTACGCCCTGCCGGTGTTGTCCGGGCCGGTGGCCTGCGTCGACGATGGCCACCTGCTGGTGCGTTACAGCGTGCAGCACGCGGTGGTGCAGCCGTTGCTGGACGACGCGTTGGATGAGTGGTTACTGGAGGCAGGGGCCGGGCTGCAGTGGGTGGGCGAATCGCCGCCGCAGGGCTCGATCAAAACCTTGCCCGCCCCTCAGCGCTGGACCGGTGTCGTGCCGGGCTGGGGCTTGCATGCCGGCCTGACGCATGGCCCGGCCGAGCGTGGCGGTTGGGGCAGGGCGGCGACGCTTTGCGCGGTGGCGCTGGCGGTGTGGGTGGTCGGTCTGAATCTCTACGCCACCCGTGAGGCCACCCAGGGCCAGCGACTCAAGGCGCAGATGAGCCAGCGGGTAAAGCAGGCGTTTCCTGAACTACCGGTGATTCTCAACCCCTTGCAACAAGCCCGACAGCAAATCGCCGCGCGCCAAAGCGGCACGGCGGCGGACCCGGCGCAACGCTTCGCCAGCCTGGTGCAACAAGCGGGCAGCACCATGCCGTTCATGAGCGGCAACGTGCAGGAACTGGTGTTTGAAAACGGTGAGTTACGCCTGACGCTCGTGGCCGAGGCACAAAAAACATCCACCGCAGACGACTGGAAAATCCCCCTGAGCCAGGCCGGTATCGACGTTGCGGCCAATGACCAGGGCTGGACCTTGCGTGCCGCTTTGCCCGCACAGGGCACGCAGGACAACCCCGAACACGCCCCGGAAGCCGACGATGAATAAGCAATTCCCGGCACGGCTATGGACGCAGTGGCAAACCCTGCGCGCGCGTGGCCGCACGTCCTGGCAGGGCCTGGCGGTGCGCGAGCAGCGCGCCGTGTCCCTGGCGGCGCTGGTACTCGGCGGGCTGCTGGTCTGGTTGCTGTTGATCCAGCCACCGCTTCAAACCCTTGCGTATTGGCAGGTTGAAACGCCGAAGTTGCGCGCGCAGACCCAGGCCCTCGAAGTGTTGTTGCGGGACGTCGGCGGCCCGGCGCCGGGCCAGCCTCTGGAAGCGGCTCTGCGCCAGGCCCTGGATGCCGGTGGCTTGAGCGAGCACTACCAGTTGCAGGCCGTGGACACGGCCTGGCAACTCACCTTCAACGACGCGCCGGCCGATGAGGTGATGGGCTGGCTGTTGAGCAGTCCACGGCAATTTTCCCTGCAAGTGCTTGAAGCCCGTTTGCGGCGCGCGGCCCCGGCCAACGCCGACAACATCGACAACACTGAAAACACCGCCGGCACCCTGTCCGGAACCGTTCGCATGGATCAGGCGCAAGGCGCTAAGGAAGCTTCATGAAGGGGTCCCGATACCCGCGTCATTGGCGCAAGAGCGTGCCGTTTCTGTTGCTGGCATTGAGCGCCTGCAACAGCACACCGCCGGCGTCGCAACCACCGTTGCTGGTGGACAGTGAACTGGGCATTCCGCTGGGCAGTACCCAGCGCAGCGGCGATGCGCTGCTGGACCGTCAGCGGGCTCAGACCTTGCGTGAACAGAAACCGCCGGTGCGGCACTCGGTCGATCTCACCGCCCGTGCCCGCGAGCCCCGCAGCAGTACACCGGCACGCAGCCCGCTGGGTGACCAACCGGTGACCCTGAACTTTGTCGAGGCCGACATTCAGGCGGTGGTGCGGGCCTTGTCCCGTTCCACCGGCCAACAGTTTCTGGTGGACCCCCGGGTCAAGGGCAACCTGACGCTGGTGTCCGAAGGTCAGGTGCCGGCGCACCAGGCCTATGACATGCTGCTGGCCGCGCTGCGCATGCAGGGCTTTAGCGTGGTGGATGTCGGCGGCGTGGCCCAGGTGGTGCCCGAGGCCGACGCCAAGCTGCTGGGCGGGCCGATCTACAGCGCCGACAGACCGGCCGGCAACGGCATGTTGACCCGCACCTTTCGCCTGCAATACGAAAACGCGGTGAACCTGATCCCGGTGTTGCGCCCGATCGTGTCGCCCAACAACCCGATCAATGCCTACCCCGGCAACAACACCATCGTCATCACCGATTACGCCGAGAACCTGTCGCGGGTGGCGCAGCTCATCGAAGGCATCGATACCCCCAGCGCCATCGACACCGACGTGGTGCCGATACACAACGGCATCGCCGTGGACATCGCGCAGATGGTCTCCGAGTTGCTGGAAACCCAGGGCAGCGACCAGACCCAGAAGATCAACGTGATCGGCGACCCGCGCTCCAACGCCATCATCATTCGGGCCGGCAGCCCCGAGCGCACGGAGCTGGCGCGTAACCTGATCTACAAGCTCGACAACGCCCAGAACAACCCGAGCAACCTGCACGTGGTGTACCTGCGCAATGCTCAGGCCGGCAAACTGGCCCAATCCCTGCGCGGCTTGCTCACCGGGGAAAGCGAAGGCGAGGGCAGTGATAACTCGCGCTCGGTGCTCAGCAGCATGGGCGCCAGCACCAACGGCCAGAGCAGCGGCGATGGCGCCAGCACCAGCGGGACCACGGGCGTTAGCACTTCGACCTCTGGCAATGGTTATGCCCAAGGCAGTAGCGGACAAAGCTCGGCTTCGCCGCAGGACGATCAGAGCACCGCCTTCAGTGCCGGCGGCGTGACCATCCAGGCCGACGCCACCACCAATACCCTGCTGATTTCCGCGCCGGACCCGCTGTACCGCAACCTGCGGGAAGTCATCGACCTGCTCGACCAGCGTCGCGCCCAAGTGGTGATCGAGAGCCTGATCGTCGAGGTTGGCGAGGACGACGCCAGCGAGTTCGGCGTGCAATGGCAGACCGGCAACCTGGGCGGCAGCGGCGTGATCGGCGGCGTCAACCTCGGTGGCACCGGGCTCAACCTTAACGGCAAGACCAGCATCGATGTGTTGCCCCAGGGCTTGAACCTGGGCCTGGTCAACGGCACCGTGGACATTCCCGGCATCGGCAAGATCCTCGACCTCAAGGTCCTGGCCCGGGCGTTGAAGAGCAAGGGCGGCACCAACGTGTTGTCGACCCCGAACCTGCTGACCCTGGACAACGAAGCCGCGAGCATTTTTGTCGGCCAGACCATTCCGTTTGTCAGCGGCAGTTACGTCACCGGCGGGGGCGGCACCAGCAACAACCCGTTCCAGACCGTGACCCGCGAGGAGGTGGGCCTGAAGCTCAACGTCCGCCCGCAGATTTCCGAAGGTGGGACGGTCAAGCTCGATATCTATCAAGAGGTCAGCAGCGTCGACAACCGCGCTTCGAGCGCCACCGGGATTGTCACCAACAAGCGTGCCATCGACACCAGCATCCTGCTGGACGACGGGCAGATCATGGTCCTTGGCGGGTTGTTGCAGGACGGCTACAGCCAGAGCAACGATGCTGTGCCGTGGCTGTCGACCATCCCCGGTATTGGTGCGCTGTTTCGCAATGAGCGGCGGCAGATCACCAAGACCAACCTGATGGTGTTCCTGCGTCCCTACATCATCCGTGACACGGCGGCGGGGCGCGGCATCACCCTCAACCGCTACGACTTCATGCGCCGCGCCCAGGGCCTGCTGCAACCGGAACGCAGCTGGGCGCTGCCGGACATGCAAGCCCCGCAACTGCCGGCCTCGGCCAAGGCCATTCCGCCGGCCACGCCCGCCGGACTGCAAACGCCCAGGGCGGTGATCAAGGCGGTGCCCGCAACGGAGCCGGTTGGACAATGAGTACCGTGGCGAGGGAGCTTGCTCCCGCTGGGTTATGTAGGAGCTGGCGAAGCCTGCGATCTTTTGATCTTGATCTTTCGCTTTTGACTCAATTGTCTGGGACAAGATCGCAGCCTCGTTGCACTCGACAGCTCCTACACAGTGTCGACGCTCCAGCCACGGTGTGTCCGTCAGTCGAGGAGGCGTTGTGCCCATGAACACCCTCCCATACGCCTGGGCCAAGGCCCAACGCCTGGTGCTGCGCGAGTCTGACGAAGGCGCGGTGTTGATGGTGTGTCCCTCCACGCCAGGCTGGTCCATCAGTGAAGTGCGCCGCCAGTTCGGCGAGGTGCGGCTGGAGCGGGTGCGTGACGAGGAACTCGACGGTTTGCTCAACAGTGCCTACGCCGACACCGGCAGCGCCGCCGCCGTGGTGGGCGCGGCAGAGAACGAGGTGGACCTCGACCGCCTGATGCAGGACATGCCCGAGATCACCGACCTGCTGGACACCCAGGACGGCGCGCCGGTGATCCGCATGATCAACGCCTTGCTGACCCAGGCCGCGCGGGATGAGGCCAGCGACATCCACATCGAGCCTTACGAAAGCCATTCGGTGGTGCGCTACCGGGTCGACGGCACCCTGCGTGACGTGGTTTCGCCACGCAAGGCCCTGCACGGCGCGCTGGTGTCGCGGATCAAGATCATGGCCCAGCTCGACATCGCCGAAAAGCGCCTGCCCCAGGATGGCCGCATTGCCCTGCGCGTGGCCGGGCGACCGATCGACATCCGGGTTTCGACGGTGCCCACCGGCCATGGCGAACGGGTGGTGATGCGCTTGCTGGATAAACAGGCCGGGCGCCTGCAACTGGAAACCCTGGGCATGGACCCGGACGTACTGGGCAAACTCGATCACCTGATCCGCCAACCCCACGGCATCGTGCTGGTCACCGGCCCCACCGGCAGCGGCAAGACCACCAGCCTCTACGCCGCCCTGGCTCGGCTCGACGCCAGCACCAGCAACATCCTCACCGTCGAAGACCCGGTGGAATACGACCTGCCGGGCATCAGCCAGATCCAGGTCAACGCCAAGATCGACATGACCTTCGCCCTGGCGTTGCGAGCGATTTTGCGTCAGGACCCGGACATCATCATGATCGGCGAAATCCGTGACCTGGAGACCGCACAAATTGCCGTGCAAGCGTCCCTCACCGGTCACCTGGTGCTGGCGACCCTGCACACCAACGACTCTGTGTCGGCCATCAACCGCCTGATCGACATGGGCGTCGAGCCGTTCCTGCTGGCCTCGTCGATGCTCGGCGTACTCGCCCAGCGCCTGGTGCGCAGGCTCTGCCCGCAGTGTAAACAAGCTGATCCGGCAACCCCCGGCACCTGGCGCCCGGTGGGCTGCCCGAGCTGTAACCAGACCGGTTACAGCGGTCGCACCGGCATCCATGAATTGTTCTGCATCGACGATGACATTCGCACCCTCATCCACCAAGGGGCAGGGGAGCAGGCGCTGCGTGCCGCTGCCCGCCAGGCCGGCATGTTCAGCATGCGCGAGGACGGTGAGCGCTGGGTGCGCAGTGGTACCACCGCCCCAGAAGAAATCTTGCGCGTGACACGGGACGCCTGATGAATCGCTACCGGTTTGAAGCCGCCGATGCCACCGGCAAGATCGAGGTAGGCCACCTGGAAGCCGACAGCCAGAGTGGCGCCTTCAACCTGTTGCGCAGTCGCGGGCTGACGGCGTTGCTGGTGCAGGTCGAGCGCAACACCGCGCAAGCCCATGGCGGCGGCCTGTTCAGCGCCAAACTCTCGGACAACGACCTGGCCTGGGCCACCCGGCAACTGGCGAGCCTGCTGGGAGCCAGCCTGCCATTGGAGGCGGCGTTGAGCGCCACGGTGGAACAGGCTGAGCGCAAACACATCGCCCAGACCCTCAGCGCAGTGCGCGCCGATGTGCGCAGCGGCATGCGCCTGGCCGAAGCCCTGGCGGCGCGGCCACGGGACTTTCCGGACATCTACCGGGCACTGATCGCCGCCGGTGAAGAGTCCGGCGACCTCGCCCAGGTGATGGAGCGGCTGGCGGACTACATCGAGGAGCGCAACAACCTGCGGGGCAAGATTCTCACGGCGTTCATCTACCCCGGGGTGGTGGGGCTGGTGTCGATCGCCATCGTGATTTTCCTGCTCAGCTACGTGGTGCCCCAAGTGGTCAGCGCATTCTCCCAGGCCCGTCAGGACCTGCCCGGACTGACCGTGGCGATGCTCACCGCCAGCGATTTCATCCGCGCCTGGGGCTGGTTGTGTTTCGGCATGCTGGCGGGTGGGTTCTGGGGCTGGCGATTGTATTTACGCAACCCGCAGGCGCGGTTGAACTGGCACAGTCGCATCCTGCGCCTGCCGTTGATCGGGCGTTTCGTGCTGGGCCTCAACACCGCGCGCTTTGCCTCGACCCTGGCGATTCTCGGCGGCGCCGGGGTGCCCTTGCTGCGAGCCCTGGAGGCGGCACGCCAGACCCTGTCCAACGACCGCCTGAGCCTGAGCGTCAGCGATGCCACGGCCAAGGTTCGCGAAGGGGTCAACCTGGCGGCGGCGTTGCGGGTCGAGAAAGTCTTCCCGCCAGTGCTGATCCACCTGATCGCCAGCGGCGAAAAAACCGGCTGCCTGCCGCCAATGCTCGAACGCGCCGCACAAACCCTGTCCCGCGACATCGAACGCCGGGCCATGGGCATGACTGCGCTGTTGGAGCCGCTGATGATCGTGGTCATGGGCGGCGTGGTGCTGGTGATCGTCATGGCGGTATTGCTGCCGATTATCGAGATCAATCAGTTGGTGCAATAGCCCACCGCGCAAAAAACCGTGGCGAGGGAGCTTGCTCCCGCTGGGCTCTGTAGGAGCTGGCGAAGCCTGCGAT
>NZ_JAKNQY010000052.1 GCF_024494355.1 Pseudomonas sp. Q11
TCCCTGGAAACGATGGCTAAATAAATCATCCAAGACAGTTGCTCCCACATTGGATTTGCGGCGAATCAGCCAGACTCACACCCGAAACGCATTGATCAACTGCTTGAGCTGCACCACCTGGGCGGACAATTCACGGCTGGCATCTTCGGTCTGGTGCGCGCCTTCGGCGGTGCGTTCACCGGCGCGATTGATCTCGACGATGTTCTGGTCGATGTCATGGGCCACGGCCGTCTGCTGCTCCACCGCAGCAGCAATCTGCTGGTTCTGGTCGACGATCATGCCGACGGCGCCGAGGATATTTTCCAGCGCCTGCTGGACCTTTTCCGACTGCCCCACGGTGCCACTGGCCATCTCATGACTGGTGCCCATGGCCTTGACGGCAGCACCCACGCCGCCGTGCAGGCGGGTGATCATTTCTTCGATTTCTTCGGTCGATTGCTGAGTCCGCTTGGCCAGGGTCCGCACTTCGTCGGCCACCACCGCAAAACCGCGCCCCTGCTCTCCGGCCCGTGCGGCTTCGATCGCGGCGTTGAGCGCCAGCAGGTTGGTCTGCTCGGCGATGCTCTTGATCACGTCCAGCACACGACTGATGGCCTGGCTGTCAGTCGCCAGTTGATTGATCACCTGCACCGACTGATCGATCTCACTGGCCAAGCGCACGATGCTGCTCTGTTGCGACTCCACCAACCCGCGCCCGCTGAGGGTTTCGTCGTTCACGCTGTGGGCGCTGCTGACCGCCGCGGCGGCGCTGCGAGCCACTTCCTGGGCGGTGGCCGACATCTGGTTCATCGCCGTGGCGACCAGCTCGATCTGACTGCGCTGCCCGGAAACGGCCTGGTTGCTCTGGGCCGACACCGCCTCCACCTGTCCGGCCTGGCGCTCGACTTCGGCAACGGTGTGGCCGACCTGCTCGATCAGATCATGGATCTTCGCCACCGTGCCATTGAACACTTCACCCAATTCCCCCAACTCATCCTTGCTGCGCGCCACGAAGTTGACCGTCATGTCGCCCGCCGCGACCTTGTCCATCATCTCGCCGAGATGCTTGAGGGTGGTGCGGGTTGAGGCGTAGAAGCCGGCGTACAGGTAAAAAATCAGCAGAAACACGGCGACCAGCGCAACCGCTTGCAGCACCATGTGGCTGCGGTTCTGCTCCAGGCGATGCTGCAACTGAACGTCCAGAAAACCCAGGGTCGCATCGTTCAGTCGGTAGGTCTGTTCCATCAGGCTGCTGACCTGCTCGTAGAACGGCAGCCATGGTGCATCCAGCGTGTCAGCCATCACCACCTGCTCTTCGATCAGTTCACCGGCTTTCTTCAGGGTCGCCCTGCTGCTTTCGGCCTGAGTGGCAAGCGCCTGCCCGGCCGCCTTGCTAGAGCCCAGGGCGTCCTGGACCTTAAGGTCATATTCACCTTGGAGTTTCTCAATTTGCCCCAGCAACTCGTCGAAGCGGGTGCTCGACGCCGAATTGAGAAAGCCCAGGCCCAGGGACGCAGCGCCCAGCGCGCGGCCCTCACCCAGGGTTTGGGTAACGTTGGGGGTCACGCCGATGATCAATTCGCTCAGTTGGCGGATATCGCCTTGGTTGTCGCGGCTCAGGCCAGCCTGGCTGGCGATGATTTGACTGAACATCTGCGCGCTGTTGAGCAGCTTGCCGATCAGTGCACTTTTGCTTTGCAGGGAGCGTTCGGCCTGCTGGGTCTTGAAAGCGGCAATCATTTCGTCGCGCTTGGCATCAAAAGCGCCGACCTGTTCAGGATCAACGGTCATGGCGCTCAAGCTCTGCAACCGCGCCAGGACCTGTTTTTCAAGGACGCCGATCTTCGCCTCTACGTCCCCGGCCTTGCCGGACTGACCGAGGCTGGCATTGATCTGCACCAGGTTGTTCAGGGTTTCCAGGTCCCGCCGCAGGGTCAGGCTGCTGCCCAGCAGATCGAGGCTTTGCAACTCCACTTGCGTGCCTTGGAATTCGCGATAGGAATCGCGCACCAAAAAGAAGTTGGTCACCAGCATCGGCAGCAGAAATAACACGCTGATCAGGCTGAACTTCATGCCGAAGCTCAGGCGATTCATCAGCGCGACGGCGGGCCAGAGCAAACTCTTCACAAGGAAGTCTCCCGGTTGTATTTCTTGTTTTTATGGGCATGCGCACAGGGACAGCAGAAAGCCACTATTTGGGCGCTGTCCCTGTATAGCCTAAATCGGCGGGAAGATTTGTAACTTAAGGTTAACGAGACAGGCCCGACATGATTCGGTGGCCAGGGCATTTATCTGTGGGAGCAAGCCTTGCTCCCACAGAACCCCTCTCGCCACAGAGCGCGCGCTTGCCTAAGCCAGCACCGTCCACAGCGCAAAACCGGCATACCAGAGCACCGCTGCACGCAACAACAGTTCCCATAGCCGATCCAGGCTGTTGATGCCGTCCGGCCCGGCGACGGGATCGGGGATCTCACCGGCCACCAGCCCGACCTTGCCGATCAGGTGGGCGGCGCTGATGTTCCAGTTCAGCAATTCATGCAGCATGACCCGGCTGACTGCCACGAAGTTGCCCACCAGGGCGAAGCTCGCGGCTAGCAGCCGCACCGGCACCCAATCGAAGGCATGGCGCAACTGCGCCGCCCGCTCGGCCACGCCGGGGTTCTGACTGTGCTCGGCGGCCAGCGCCAGCAGGCGATAGCTCAGGGCCGCGACCGGCCCCAACAGGAAATACCAGAAAATCACCGCGAAAAAACTCTGATAAGCCTGCCACAGCAGATGCCCTTGGACCTGCTCCAGCAACTGCTCGCCACTGTCGGCTTCAATGTTCAGGTCGCGCTTGGCCACATGGTCGGCCGCTTGCAGGTCTTCCCGGCGCCAGGCGTCACGAAACGGTCCCAGGTCAGCCAGCAGGTCCCCTCGACCCAGGCTGTAAATCACCACCAACAGATGCACCGGCAGCGCCAGCAGACCATAGGCCACCGGCTCCAACACCCACAGCAACAATGCCAGCAGCGCCACGGGCAGCAGGACCAGCACAACCAGTACCAGCCAGGGCCGGTTGATCCAGCGCGGTCCGGTCTCGAGCTTGTTCAGTTCGCGCAGCCAGCCGCCGTCACGCTGGACCCGATGGCGCAAGGCCGAGAATTTCTCGATCCAGATCGCCAGCAGCAGCACCAGAAAACTCATTGCCCTTCCCCTTCTGTCAGGGCCGCGCGGTAGCGCGCCCAGTCGAATGCCGGTCCCGGATCGGTCTTGCGACCCGGGGCGATGTCGCTGTGCCCACAGATGCGCTGCAGCGTGATCGCCCTGAACGCCGCCTGCAACTGGCGGGTCAGGCAGACCAATGCCGCATATTGCGCGTCAGTGAAGGGCAGATCATCGGTGCCTTCCAGCTCAATGCCTATGGAAAAATCGTTACACGTCTCCCGCCCTTCAAAGCACGAAACGCCCGCATGCCATGCACGATCCAGACAAGAGACAAACTGGGTAACCGCGCCGTCACGCTCGATCAGAAAATGCGCAGACACACGCAGATCGGCGATACCGGCAAAATAGGGGTGTTGCGTGACATCCAGACGATTCTGGAAAAACTCCTGCACCTTGCCCGTGGAAAACTGTGCCGGCGGCAGGCTGATGTTGTGGATCACCAGCAGTGAAATTTCGCCCTCGGGGCGCGCATTGAAGTTGGGTGATGGGCAATGCCGCACGCCATCGCACCAACCACTGGCGGGGTCCAACTGCATACAGGTTCCTTCGATGACGTCGGTGAATGCCGCCAGTATGCCGCGATCGGCCCTGGCTGCGCGATCACTTGCCGCGATTGAGCTGACGCAGATTACCCAGTACCGATTCCAGTGCCCGGTCGAACAGCAGGGTGTCGTCCAACAGGCGTGCTGCGTCCCGGCGAAACTCCAGGGCCAGGCTGGTGCGACTGTGCTCCAGCACTTTCAAGCCAGTGCGGTTGACGAAGACGTATTTGCCGGTGGCCTCGATGATCGCCGCCAGTTTGCAACGAAGGCTGTTGTCATCTTCCTCCTGGAATTCAACCCAGCTTCCCAACCGCAACTGGTCGACCTGAAGCAGGCCCACGTCATCGGCCGGCAAATGCACCGCTGCGCTTTCCTCCGGGGCCTTTTGCGTGGTGCGCAGGACAATTTTCTCGGAAACTTCGACCATGACCGGCGAATTGAACGACTGGGTCTGTTCCGTTGCCTGCCCCATGCGTTCGAGGGCCTGCACGTGGAGGGCTTCCAGCTCGCTGAAAAATTCGCCGGTGGCAAACGGGTCGAACGCCGAACGGCTCAGGCCTTCACGCAAGGCTTTGAGCAGCTGCGGCACTATCGTGAGCAAACGCAGACCGGCATCCGGCTCCTCGTGATGCTGGACGCTCCAGATCAGTTGTTCCAGGGTCAATACGTCGGCCTGCCACTCGGCTGAATATTTGCCGTGCTTGAAGCAGGTCAGCAACAACACCTGACTCCAGGCATGTTGCACGAACTCCACCACCGCCTGCGGCAACACCTTGCCCAGCATGACCTGATTGAGTACCCCTTCGACGCGCAGACGCGCCAGTTCGGCCTTGGCGCGACCTTCTTCGGCGTCACGAATGCGCTGTTCGAGCAGCTCACTGCGTCGTCTTTCATCGCTGGTGAAGGCCAGAAAATCGGCCAGCAATTCAGAGAAGATCGCAGGGTCATCGACAAAATCATTCAACAACCGCTGCACCACCTGCTCGATGCGCAGATAGAGGCTGTCGCGCTGATGATCGTCGCAATCACCCCAACCCGTGGCCGCAGCCGCGATTTCATTGAGCAGCCGCCGGGCCGGATGATTGCCCCGGCTGAAGAAGCTCTTGTCCTGCACCGCGACCTTGAGCATCGGAATCTGCAAACGGGCAATCAAAGCCTTGAAGGAATCCGGCAGGTTATGGTCGTCGAGGATGAATTCGAACATCATCGAGATCAGGTTGATCACGTCTTCATCGGCGACGTCGACCACTCGCGACTTGCCACTCCTGACGCTGACCCGGGTCAACAGTTGTTCGAGCTGGCTACGCAGGTCGAACTCATCCTCAATGGCTGGCGCCGGCACGTACTGCTGCAAATGGGAAAGCAGGCGCAGCAGGTCACGGGTTGAGATCGGCTGGGCCGGTGCGCTGGCCTCCAGAGTCGGCGCCACACTGCCACGCACCTGCATCAATAGTTTCTGCAACGCAGCGAACACTTCCTGCACGCTGTCGTCGACTTCGGCAGCCTTGGGGTTGGCTGCACTCTCTACCTTGGTACGCGGGGCGTCATCGGCTCGATCCGACGCCCGTCGCAACGGAGAAACCTTCAGATCCGGCAGGATGCCCGTAGCGGCCAACAACTGATTGGCCTCGCTATACAGTTGATCGCACTCGCTGAGCACATAGCGCTCGAACAATTTGAGCAAGATCAGCTTGACCTTGATTTCTACCCCCAGATTACGAGCGGCCTGTAGAAAGTTTTCACACAGCAGCGCCGGGCTCAAAGGATTCTGCTGGCTGGCCAGCGGCCTGGTCAGCAGGACGCTGAGCCGCGCCGTCAATTGCTCAAGAGACGCGCCATCGCGGCTGAGCACGCGGGTGACCATGGCCTCCACCGCCAGATGACGCTCGAGGTCATCATGTGAGCGCTGAGCCTGGGGGGGTGACGCTTGGGCAGGCGTCAAGGTGGCTTGGGTCAGGTCGTATTGCGCAAGACTGACGAACGCTTCGAAAAACTGCTCGATAAATTCGCGCTCAATGCTTTTGCGCTTCAGCCGCAAGTCTCGCATGGCTTCGAAGAACAGATTCTGATCGACATCGTTGCGCGCCCGATCGGCCATTTCAAACAGCGTGTCGTCGGCATTGTCGAACAGCCCCTGCAAGCCAAGGCGCAACTGTTGGGCGGCCTTGTCGCGTACCTGAAGCAGAATCACAGGCAGGCGGGCGAGCGGCGAGGGGCTCGCCTGATCCGTAGAAACCTTGTGCAAAGGCACTACATTCCCGTCGTTGTGCATCCTGGTCTCCTGAAAGGGTGCTTTTGAGCTCGAAACGTCAAAGCCATGACGTCAATCGAAAGGCGGATTATCTGGTAAAAGAACCCGGTCATGCCAGCAGACTCTGTGACCCAGGTCGAAATACTCCGCAATAAGTGACCGGACAATCGGGAAAATGTTGCGAGGATGCGACCAAATGCAGGTTTCGATGCCTGGCGCAGACATCCGGCGCCCGTGGATTGGATTGGATTGGGCTGGGTCGTCAGCCAAGACTGCGCCAGGAGCGGTCACGCAGCATGACGGCAACAGACGTCAGCCATAAGGAACATTGTTTGTGAGACAGGCCACTGGCCCTATAATCGGGCCACTTTGTTTGTGGAGCCCGTTATGCCGAATCTACGTCTCGCCGATCTGACCGCCGAAATCGAGGCCAACGTGCGCCGCGCGTTGCTCGAAGACATCGGCAGCGGCGACATCACCGCGCAACTGATCCCCGCCGAACGCCTGGCCAAAGCCACCATCATTACCCGTGAAGCCGCGGTCATCAGCGGCACGGCCTGGGTCGATGCGGTGTTCCGGCAACTGGACCCACGCGTCGCCGTGCATTGGCAAGTACGCGACGGTGACCGGGCACGCCCTGACCAGGCGCTGTTCCACCTCGAAGGGCCGGCCCGCTCGCTGCTGACCGGCGAACGCAGCGCGCTGAACTTTCTGCAGATGCTTTCTGGCGTGGCCACCCGGGCCCGCTACCTGGCCGACTTTGTTGCCGACACCCAAGTCAAGCTGCTGGACACCCGCAAAACCCTCCCTGGGCTGCGCCTGGCCCAGAAGTACGCCGTTACCTGCGGCGGTTGCCATAACCACCGCATCGGCCTCTACGATGCCTTCCTGATCAAGGAAAACCACATCGCAGCCTGCGGCGGCATCGCCCAGGCCATCGCCGCCGCCCACAAGATCGCACCAGGCAAACCGGTGGAAATCGAAGTGGAAAGCCTGAACGAATTGAAAGAAGCGCTGGCGGCCAATGCCGACATCATCATGCTCGACGAACTGAGCCTGGACGACATGCGCGAAGCCGTGCGCCTGAACGGCGGCAAGGCGAAGCTGGAGGCCAGCGGCGGGATCAACGAAAGCACGTTGCGCCCGATTGCCGAGACCGGGGTGGACTACATCTCGATCGGCGCGATGACCAAGGATGTGAAAGCGGTGGACTTGTCGATGCGGCTCAGTCTCTGAGGAGCAGCGGGGAGCTTCAAGCTGCAAGCTTCAAGCGGTTCGACGCTTGCCTTGCAGCTTGCAGCTTGTGACTTGCAGCTGCTCTCAAACTACAAGATTATTCATCTCGCAGTATTCATCCCATTCCACACCCAGCACCTCGGCCGCTTCCTTGTGCAAGGCAAGGCGCTGCTCCTCGAACTCTTCAGGCGTGCTGGTGTACTTGAGCGTCAATTCCCAAGGCTGCAACCCCTGGGCTTCGGCCTCGTCCTCGAACGCCCACTGGATCTGGTCTTTCTGATCGTCGGCGCTCAGTTCCTTGATCTCTTCCAGCAACTGGGGCGCATCCAGCACGTACTTCTTCAGCGCTTCTTCGTGCCTGGCTTCCTGGGTCAACTCTTTCACAGTCATGGCGTTCTCGTTGATCTGGGGAATGGAAGATGGATCTGGATCATCAAGGATCTCTCTGACGCAAAAAACCGTGTGGAGCCCGGTTTATCTGGCCTTCAGAACCATTCGGGGATCATCTGAAAACAAATGTATTTCCTTTCTGGGACAAGGGAATCCTAACAGAGACGCAAGCCTGTGCAACAACCGCAATTGAATGGAGAGGTGAGGTATGTGCTCGGTTACAGTTTCTTGGTTCCATGCGTGGGGGTTCACCCCGTATAAATATCCACGACTTCAGCAGTGAGGGTCGAGACTCTATGAGCAGTCAATTGCAATACAAGGGCTATGTCGGCTCAATTGAAGCAAGCCCCCAGGACGAATGCCTGTTCGGAAAGCTCTTATTCATTCGGGCGCTGGTGAGCTATGAGGGACAAACGGTGGAGGAGTTGGAAAGGGCTTTTCGAGAAGCGGTAGATGGCCACCTACAGACCTTCAGCCGCTCGAAAAAGTACAACACTAGGTAAGGCTAAATCTTCAACTGCTCAAATTTTCCAGGGGCTGAAAACTTCCATGCCACCTTGAATGCAGCACCACCAGCAATCAGACTTGCTTGTTGAATTATCGCAGGCCACCAACGAACGAGATTTTCGGCCTTGCTCCAGTAAGGTGCTTGACCCGAATGGCACTTACTTAACGGCTAACTAGCTGATACGCCTACAAAAAATGAAAAAA